>CAZMON010000001.1:0-431417 GCA_964568185.1 uncultured Nitrosopumilales archaeon
GGCGAGGATACTTCATGGCCCAGCACGAGAACAGGATGACGTGCGGCAACTGCGGATACACTACGTACACCAACAAGCGTTAGGCATAAGCACCGATCTCCTCTCGTAGCATCTTCGCCATTCCTGGAGTCAGGAACGGCTGGAACGGTCTGAAATATCTCGAACCGGACGCTTTCACGACCGCGTCCTTGCCCCCGACGTCAGTGTAGGTTTGTAGGAATGTCTTCGCAATCACCCGCATGGCATCCTCCTTGGTGGAGAGCTTCGCCGTGTAGTAGAGGAATTCTGCAACGTCCCAGGCTTTGTCCCCCTGAGGTAGAGCTTGTTCGAGGTCCGTTAGGAAAAGCCCGTCTTCAGAAACTACTACGTTGCTCGCTTTTGCATCGCCGAGGGCGAGCCCCGCAAGGTGAATCCGTGCGATGAGGTCGGCATACAGGGCGATGTTCCCTAGTCCTTCTCCTCCTCCTCGTAGGAGGCGTTCTATCACTTTGGAAAGGGTGGGGCCCTTAACGTATTCCTTGACCATTATCCTCTCGTTTGGCGCGACGGCGATGACGGAAGGTACCCGGACCCCCCTCGATCGCAGCCGGAGAGTCATGGCATACTCCCTCTCGAGCCTCGCGAGCGGGGACATGCTGAACTTGTTCGCCGCCGCGGCCCACACTCCGAGCAGGGCCCACTTCAACGATCGGACGTCTGAGAAATTTTTCACTACTACGGAGCTTTCCCGACCGCCTCCGCTGAAAGTCAGAATCCTCGTCGTCGAGTAGGGGTCTCCTATGTCTTCCTCTGTTGATTTGTAGTGGGCGAACCCAAGGATCTCCGCAAGCTCCTTTTCGAGCCTGGAGGCGTCTGAAAGCACCTTTCCTTCCTCAAGACGGAGCAAGGAGCGCGGGCGTGCGAGTTCGTAGGGAGGCGGGATGTTCTCCCTCATCCTCTTGAGCTTGGATTTGGCCTCTCTCCTGAAGACCGACAGGCCAACCCTCCCGGCGTAGCCGTGGACGGCGTACTGGGTCACCCCCCGGGTGGTCAGCGAGAACAGGGATTGGACCTTCGTGAATGCGTCCCCCTTGAGCTTTTCGGGAAGCATGCGGACTCCCTCTGGTTCCGCTCTGAGGAAACCGCGATCGGAGAGCTGCTGGGCCGCTGCCTTGAACCCCTCGATGGATGCGGCCCTGTTCTCGCTCCCTTTGGGACCACCGTATGTCATGATGTAGCTGTATAGGGCAGGTGGATAGACCTCCGCCCGCTTCTTCAGCTTGTCGAAGAGGAAGAATTCGTAGGGTATGAGGAAGTGGGCACAGAACTCCCCGTAGTCCGAAGATAGGGACAACAATGCTTCTACGACCATCCTCTTCTTGTAGTCGAGCTCGACCGACCTGAATAGGTCAGGATTGGAGAGCGGGGCGTAGATGTTCAGAAGCCTCCCGACCACGAACTCTCCCAGATAGGAGGTCCGCGCGTCCCTGCGCAACAGCTCTTCGTCGACAATCAGCGCGGACATCGCCAGTGGGCCCTGCACGTACCGATAGCGTATCCCTTCCCTGAACCTCTTGGCCACGATGATGATGTCGTAGTCGGAATCTTGCCTGGCATATCCCGCAGCTTTTGAGCCATACAAACAAACTGCGACTGTAGACGAAGGATCCAGCATCGAGGAAGCGACGTCGGTGAGCCTGGTCCGTTCTTCGTCGGTGAGCGTCATTGCTTCATCTTCTCTTCGATCTGGGCGACCTTCCGGAGTAGTCCTGGGTCGAATCTGGCACCGGCGACCACCTCCATCCCGATCCTAACCGAATTTTCTTCAGGGGCGACCCATCTCATCGGGAGGTTCTTCGCCACCCAGTCGTTCTCTACCCTCTTGTTCAAGGAAGGGTCGACTAGGCTCACTTTGAACTTCCTGCTGACGAGGGCGACGAGCGCCCTTTCAGTGAAGACGAGCTTCGCCGGCACTGTTCTGCCTGGGTCCGCGAAAGCAGAACCGAACAAGGTGGCCTCCTTCTCGTCACTTGAGACGTTCTTCGTGCTAAGTCTCCTGACCAGGTCAACGTAGTGGGTAAATTCGTGGGCGGCGACAGCTTCGATGGTCCCCTTGGTTCCGTAGGCCATCAACGCAGCCGTGAACTGAACGAAGACCGCAAGTGAGCCTGTCGCAGTCGTCGGAATCACTCGGGCGTAGAGGACCCCCATCTGGCCGTATTCGCTCGTCCCCTTGGCAACAGGGAGTATCGGTTCGATGTAATACTGCGGGTAGTTGAGGCCGCTCGCCTTCTCCACCCTCTGGACCGCACCGATTAGATACTTCATCCTCGACCGGACCTTGGTCGCCAGCTTCCTCGGCACCTTCCCTTGCGCGACCGCCTGGTCGAGCAGGATCAATGGGTCCACGTTTCCTCGACCGCTCCACCGCCCTTAAGAGTTTTAGTCGACTAACCTGAAGTTGACCGGAGGGATTCTGCGGGAGACCTCCATGAATATTTCGGCATGCATCACCCCCGGTAGTTTTCCGATGACGTCGTAGACGGCCCGGTGCAGTTCATCCAGGGACTGACCCTTTAGGTTGATCACCATGTCGAAGCGGCCGGTGACTTCCCTGATTAGCCGAACCCCTTCTATCTTCTCGATGTCCTTCAGGATGGATTCCCGCTGCTTCGGGTCGATGTTCAGCCCGGCGAGCGCACCCGCCCGGAGACCAAGGTTGTCTTCGTTCACTTGGACCGTGAATTTTTCGATGACTCCTCGCTTCTGAAGCCGCTTTATCCTGCTATAGGTGACAGAGAGGTTGAGCCCCAACTGCGAGCTGAGTTTCGGGACCGAGACCGAGGCGTCAGAGTACAATGCCGACAATATTTTCATGTCTACGTCGTCTAACCTAGCCAATCTGCGACCCTGGGTGCAATTATTGCAGGCCACTTATTTCTACTTTTGTAGGTTCCGTCCTTGATTGCGGACGATGGTGGGAGGCGAATCTAAGCCCTGTTTTGGCCCTTCTTCGACCTTCTTCGCGTTCACCTGATAGACCTCTTCGGTTATGGTGTTCCCCCTGACCAGCTTTCGCTTTTTCATCCCCTCCACCTTGGAAGTCAGGCCTACACCCCTGGTGAGGAGGACACGATTCTTCCCTCCGCCGAGGACATCGCCCCGCATGGGGAACCCAGCCTTGTCGCTCCCACCCGTTATCATTATCTTCCCGCTGAACCCGATCGTGCTCCCCTCAACTACCTCCCCTATTTTTCTCCCGACCAGGACCTGCGCGTTGGCATCCTTGATTTCGACCACCTCGGACTTCGTCGTCCTGGGGTCAGAGACCACGAGCTTGAACTGAACCATTTCTGACTCTCCTACTATCGCGAGGATATAAGCTCTCAGAACCCGTAAAGCGAGTCGGTCTCGGATTTTATCCTGATTATCTCTTCCAGAGCGTCGAGTTCGTCCTGGGAGAGCGACCCGAGGAGCTTGGTCCTCAGCAGCTTCGCCTCGTGACTCCTCGGGAGCGTGAATATTACGTCGTTCTCTTTGACCTGTCTCCCGAGAGTTGGTCCGTCGACGGAGATGGCGACTTTATCCCCCTGTTTTACCTCGAGGACAGACTTCCCCTTATCCTGGATCTGTTCGACAATCCCCAGTTCCTTCCCCTCACCTGACATCAAGCGGACCTTGGCCCTCAGCCTCCCACCAAGAATCTCGACGCCGAAGACGGCGGGGTCGTTCCTGCGGAAGAATGCCCCAGGCAGAGCCTTTAGCTTGCAGGGGCGGGTGAGATTGGAGAGCGCCGCCCGCTCATCGGACTCTTTCTGTGTGGCGGCCCAGTTGACGTAGTTGTCGATGACCTCATAGATGATCCCGGATACGAAGATCGGGGTCTTTCCAACGAATTCCCTGGCCTCCGCGAGAACCTTTGAGTCGAACCCGAGGACGGCTCCGAGATACGGGTCGTGTTCGCCTACCACTTCAGCGTCGACGATGTCGTTCTTCGATATGTCGCCGATGTCTGCCTGTCTGACCGGGACCCCACGCTCCTCCAGCATACGCAAGACCGCTTCGAGTCCGCCGACGCTGGCGGCCTTTACTATCACCCCCATGTTGTTGGTCCTTACAACGACCGTCGAGAGCTCTCCTTCCATCTCCTTCCTTATTGACTGGAACTGGGCCTCGGTGGTGAAATGGGCAACGGACGTGCCCGCCAAGACGCCCGCGAGGTCTGCCGAAACAAGCTTCACTCCTGCGGCGGCGTGCACGGAATCCACAGAGGTGAACTTGTCCCTTGGGTCCCTCATCTCGTCGAGGGGCTTGGGCATGAAAAGGGCCTTCACCTTCGACTTGAAGGCGCCGTCCCTCCTGACGAGGGCTATGGTGTCCCCGACACTGAGCGTACCTTCGGTAAGGATCACATTCGCGGTCTCCCCGATCCCCACCTCCTCCTGCATCTCCAAGATTATTCCGCGGGCCCTGCTGGTGCTTCCGTCGACCGAGTGGAGTTTCTCCTTGAGGAAGTGTTGCGCAAGGCCGATCAGGACTGCGAGGAGCTCGGGAATGCCTGCCCGGGCTCGGGCCGACACGGGAACGATTGAGACCTGCTTTCTGAAGTCCTTTACTCTGTAATAGGCGTCGGACTCGAACCCAAGGCGAGATAGCCCCCCGACGACGTTGTAGAGCCTCTCCTCGAGCTCGTCGTTCCATTCAGGGAATTGTGTCTTCATGACCTGCATGAGCGGTCCCTGACTTCCTTTCTTCCAGCCCTTGATCATGTCCACTTTGTTCAGAGCTATGAGGAACGGGACCCGGCGTTGCTTGAGGATGTCTATGCTTTCGAGAGTCTGATCCTCGAGCCCCTTGAGGACGTCGACCAGGACGATTGCGATGTCTGCCGCAGACCCACCGCGGAGCCTGAGGTTTGAGAAGACGGCGTGCCCGGGGGTGTCAATCATCAGGAGGCCCGGAATCTCCAGCTCCCCGCCTGCTCGCACAAGGAGAGGGCCGCAGATGGTCTCGAGGGTCTCCATCGGGAAGAAGCTCGCGCCAATCTCCTGGGTGATTCCCCCTACTTCGCGGGCCTGGACCGCAGTCCCTCTCAGGGTATCAAGCAGGCTGGTCTTTCCACTGTCAACGTGACCGAGAACGACTACTACCGGCTGACGGAGCCGGGCTTTGGAATCCGACATGGTTCATGCAGCCCCTTATTGCGCCCTCACCCAATCACTTTCCGAAGAACGCCCTCTGCTCCTTAGTAAAGCTCTCCTTCGAATCCGAAGCATGGATGGTGTTGTCGGTTAGCCCAAGCCCGAAGTCCCCTCTGATCGTTCCCGCTGCGGCCTCCCAGCTCTTGGTCGCGCCTACCATCCGCCTCACGGTGGCGATCGCGTCCCTTCCCGAGAGCACGGCACCCACCACGGGTCCCGAGGAGATGAAGGAGACCAGCTCCCCGAAGAAGGGTTTGTCGCTATGGACGCTGTAAAACTCCTCGGCCTGAGCCTTCGACATCGTGGTCATCTGGATGCGTCTGATTGTGAACCCCTTCGTCTCGAACCTGCCAAGAATCTCTCCGACCAGTCCACGTCTTACTCCATCGGGCTTCACGACGACGAGGGTTTCTTCCTGTTCGGCGCTCATTGGCTCTTGTTCCTTCGCGCCCACTTGAACTTGCGAGGGTCACGGCCCAGCTTCACGGCGTTGACCTTGCACTTCGAGGAACAAAAGGACCGGGTCGACCCGTCATTTTTCACGAGGAGGACCCCTAGTCCGAGGCGGACCTCTTTGCCGCAGAAAGCGCAATGTTTTGGAACGTACATCTCAGAAAGTCACCCATTGGCCCGACACCAGAGTGATGGATGCGAGCATGCCCAAGACCAGGGCCAGCAGCGAAATGCCCTTGAGCTTCCTCGCTTCGCGTTCAGTCTCCCTTAGCACGAGCACGTCCCCCAGCTTTATCGGGCCCTTCACGTTCCTGGTCAGTATTCGTCCCTTTTCCTTTCCTTCTAGTATCTTCACTCTTACCTGCGTTATCTCTCCGGCTACCCCCGTCCTGCCAACAATCTGAACTATCTCGGCAGGGGTTAGTGTCTCTACTTCGCGCTTGCTCATGCGGGCTTCTTCAGCCTCGCGAGCTCTTGGGTGACCTGGTCTAGGATTTGTGATCCTTCACCTGCGTCGAGGACTGCCGCTGAGGCCGTTGGAACATCGATTCCGATAGCGGGCCCGATCTGGTCCTTCGAAGGCACGAACACGTAAGGAATCTTCCTTTCTTCGCAAAGAATCGGGAGGTGGGCCACCACTTCTGGGGGCGTAACATCTTCCGCAATCACTACAAGCTTGGCCAGCCCTCTCTCTATGGCCTTCGTTGTTTCATTCGTTCCCTTTCTTACCTTTCCAGTGCGAGAAGCCTGCCTGAGGACCTCGTAGGCCGCTTCAGAAACTTCTTTCGGAGTCTCGACCTTGACGTAATATGGACTTGGGGTCATCTTGCAATTAATCGCCCGACTCAGCCCTTCGGAGCCAGCATATAAACGGTTGTGGCTGAAAACTGAAAATCTCAGACCAGACCGACGTTTCTCACTTGTGCGCCATGATCATGATCCCAGGCGCATCCAACCTGCAAAACCCGAACCGCGGGAACTGGACGATCTCCCCTTCCTTCAGTTCGGAGAACGCAGGCTCAGCTAATCCCTTGACACCCTGAACGCTGGCTTTGTCGAACTCCCCTTTCTCGTCAAATAGGGGTCCCGTCACCATGACCCTGACATCGATGTGGTCCTCCGTCACCCACTGAACCTTCCTAATCCCTGGAATCAATTCGTCCCCCGTATACACCGCCGTGGGTCTGTCTCCCGATCCCTTCAACTCTGCGTTGAAGAGCTCCATGAGCCTGAAGCTTTCCCCTTTCTTGATGAGTTCCAAGTCCTTGCGAGGGACGAAGAACCTGTCGCCCGTCTGTACCGTCCTATCTCCCAGGTCCTTCTCCGGATGGAAGAGCATCGTTACCGACCTCGCGGGAGCCCCCTTGACTTCGATGCCCACCGGGTCAGGGACGAAGTAAAGGCGCTTTGAAATGGGGTCGAGGAGCCTTCTGTTCACGGCGTACAGGAGGCTCCAGTCGTATTCGTGCTCTGTCTTGGTGTAGCCGACCTGCAGGGTGAACTGGCGCAGGGCCTCTGGGAGGATCCCCCTACGCCTCACGCCTTCGACCGTAGGCATGCGGGGGTCGTCCCAGCCCGAGACCAGGCCCTGCTCCACCAACGGCCGCAATAGTCGTTTCTGCACCGGGGTCCCCTTGAAGTTGAATCTCGAGAATTGGACAACTTCGACATGGCGGAGCCCCAGCTTCTTGCGAATCAGGTCCTGGAGGGCAGTGTGGAACTCCGAGCTCCTCAGTACGTGGGTGATCCCGCAGAGCTCGTCTTCGATGGCATTGGCGAGGTTGTAGGTCGGCCAGAGAATGTACTTGTCCCCCGTCAGGGGATGTGGGTGCTCGATCACCCTGAACATGTTGGGGTCCCGAAGCGAGTAGTCGAGGTTTTTCATGTCCCCTTTCAGCCTCACCACGTATGATCCTTCCCGGTGTTTTCGGGCCAGCATCTCATCCCAAATCCGGAGGCTCTCTTCTGTGGTAAGACTCCTGTGCTCGCACTCCTCCCCGTCAAATCTGAGCTTCTTGACACGGTCCTGGTCACAGGAACAGGCGTAGGCCGAGCCGTCCTTGATCAGTTTCCTGCCGTGCTCATACATCAGTTCCATGTCGTCAGAGACGTTCTTTTCGTGGTCGAATTTGATTCCGAGCCAAGCTATCCCGCGCCGGAAATTGTCATAATATTGTCTTTCAGCCTTCTTCGGGTTCGTGTCCTCGAATCTGAGCCACAGCTGTCCGTCGTACATTTCCTTGTAGAGATAGTTGATGTTGAAGGCCATGGCGTGCCCGATGTGCATGAAACCGGAGGGCTCCGGGGGGAGTCTGAACGCAGTCTTACCCGTAATCGCGTTGGGAAGCTGTGGAAGACCTACCCTTCCTTCCTTCTCTGCTGGTTTCTCCATGCCTGGGGCTCTGGCTTGGAGTAGCTCCTCCTGTTCCTTCTGCGGCATTTCGTTGACCCGCCTGACGGCCGACTTGACCTCGTCACCGGCCTGACCTGGTGCAGTCCTCAGATTGGGAAAGTCGCCCAGAATCCTCCCCATCACCGCACCTACCTCCGCCTTCCCCCCGTGGCGGACGGCGTTGAGGAGGGTGATTCTCTCTATCGCCTCCTTGACCTCCGGAGGAAGGGGTTCCTTGGCTACCATTCCCGTTCTACTGCGAACTTCGCGAACGATTCGAGCAGGGCCACGGAGTCTCTGTCTCCCTTCCAATCGATCCCTTTGAGGATGGAGAGGGCTTCTTTGAGGAGCTCGGAGGCGCGCTTCCGTGCATACCCCACCGCGTCGTACTTGTCCACAAGGCCGAGGACGTAGGAGAGGTCCCCTTCGGTCTTCTCGGGCCTTCCCTTGTTCATGATCTGCATCAGGCGAATCCTTTCGGCCCCCTCCGCGACCCTAATCAGATGTAGAAGGATGAGCGTCCGCTTTCCCTCTAGGATGTCATCGGACTTCGTCTTCCCGTACTTCTTTTCATCTCCAACGAGATTGAGGGCGTCATCTTGTATCTGAAACGCGATTCCGAGTTTGGTCCCGAAGGATTCGAGGCTGTCGACGAGGCGCCTTTCTGCGCCGGCAACGATGGCTCCCAGTCTGCACGGGCTAGCGACGGTGTACCAGGAGGTCTTCTTTGTGCACATGAGGAAGTAATCGTCTTCATCCAGGTCCCAGCGCCTGTTCAGGACCCAGGCGAGCTCCATCTGTTGCCCTTCGGTGGTTTCATTCACCATCCTGGAGAACTCCGCGAGGATCCTCAGGGTCCTCTCGGGGCCGAGGATTTCCGAGTTGGCGAGGAGGGCCCCCCACATCCGCGCATGCAGCGCATCGCCGGCGTTCAGAGCCAGGGCCTCCGAATACTTCCTGTGGAGGGAGGGCTCCCCCCGCCTCAGCTCCGAACCATCTTCGATGTCGTCGTGGATCAGGATCCAGTTCTGGAACATCTCTACGCATGCAGCGGTCAGGGTTGCGTCACCCTCCTTCCCACCGGCTGCCCTGCAAGTTGTGACGCACAGGAAGGGCCTCATCCCCTTCGCCTGTCTCGAGGGGTAGTCCCTCATCATCTTGTAGAGCAAGTCCACTTCGCCTACGGGGCTCGCTTTGGGGAGGATTTCGTCCAGAATCAGCCCGTCAACCTTCGACTTCACCCGCTTCATTTCAGACTGCAGGTCGTCCAACGCGATCAACTATTACTTGTCCAGGGACGACCTGACTGTGGTTCCGTAGAAGTCCAGCCCTCTTAGGGCTTTCGAGAACTCGTTCCGCCTGTACCCTGAGACGAAGCAGACTTCCGTACCCGAAGCGGCGACCCTACCTGCCACGTCCAGCTTCAGACCGATTCCGCCGGTCGCGTCGTCGCCCTTAGGAAGGCGCATCTTCCTCACCTTGGCCGGCGAGAGCTCGGGGACGATTACTCGGGTGCTCTCCTCGTACACTCCGTCTACGTCGAGGGCGAACACGCATCTCTCGGGCTTCAGGATCTTTGCAAGTTCCATGACTATCGTGTCCCCGGAGATTATGCGGAAGCCGCCGGAATGGAGGACCACATCTCCGAAGGTAACGGGGGTGACGCCAGCCTTCAACAGACCTTTCAACCAGGATGCGACCGTGATCCCCCCGGCCCGAGCAACCGCGTCGAAGGGGGAGAAGGGGTATGGGCTCAGCTTGGACTCGGACATGGTCCTGCAGACGAGCGCGTTGAGCTCGTACATCGCCGTCCTGGTCTGGGCCACGCCGGCGCTCGATGGGGAGTCTGATGAAGAAGAAAGACCATGTTGCTTTGCGACAGAGTGTCCGAAGGAGCCACCGCCGTGTACGACCACCACGTTTTCGTCTGATGATGCTATCTCCTCGGCGAGTGCAGAAACCACGTCGGACCTGTAGGAGAACGGTTTCGTCTTGTCGGTGATTACCGAGCCGCCCAGCTTGGTCACTACCGTCCGAGCCAACTTTTCACTCCCTCTACGGGAATCTTAGCTTTGAAGGTCACAAAACCCCGCGCCTCCACCTCAGAGATTATGCTTTTCTCCTTTCCCTCGGGAGCGACCGCTATGACGCTCCCCCCGCCCCCCGCACCCGTGAGTTTTGCGCCGTAGCTTCCGAGCGAGAGGAAGAGGTCCACTAGCCTGTCGAGGGGGCGGTTCGAGACGCCGAGGGTGGACAAGACTGCGTGGTTGAAACTGAGGAGCCTCCCTACCCCCCTCATGTCCCCCTTCGAAAGGCGGTCGGCTGCCATCAGGCTCAGTTCGCTCGCGGCCTCCGTCAGTCCTTCAAAGAGGCTCGGGAAGGTCTCTTTGACTCCCGAGACCCTCGCTATCTGGCGCTTTGTGCTCCTGCTTTTCCCTGAGTATGCCACAATGAGGGACCTTTTCCCCTTGAAACGCAAATGACGGGGCCGATTCCCTGGTTTGAAGAGGATGACCCCGCCCGTCGCGCAGATTGTAGAGTCTATTCCCGATGGCCGGCCATGGATTTGGTTTTCTCCGACCATGGAGAGGGCGATGATCAGGTCAGTGGTGAGCTTGAGAGAACGCAGCTTTGATAGCGCTGACACGAGTGCGACCATGGTGGACGCAGAAGACCCGAGGCCCGCTCCATGCGGGATTCCTGAGCGTATCGAAACATGCACCGCAGGCTTGAATGAATACTCGAGTGCGAGTTTGCTCACAACAGACTTCACGGGCCCGACGACCCTTGTGTCCCTCTCGCGGAATTGGTCAGAATAGACGGAGAAGTCATCCGAGTCAGAGACCTCCACCCTTACGCGTCTGTTGACTGCCGCGGCCAGTGCCCAGGCACCATGGACTACGAAATGTTCTCCTGTGATTATGACCTTGGCGGGGGCCTCTGCGATTGCCTTCATTTCTTACACGAATCTCAGCGAACCGTAGCCTACGACCTGCGTCTTGTCCCCTCCCGTGTCCCCGCTGCTCGCGTACTTCAGCAGTTCTCCCTTCCCAAGGCCAAGCAGCCCGGCGGCCGTAATCACCGTGGCGATTGCGCCGTAGCCGCAGGCGGTGACATTATCTCCCTCCAGCGTGCGGTAGAATCCGGGGACGTCCATCTTGGCGACCTGCTCAAGAAGCGCCGCGTCCTTCTTCCTCGCGGCCTCGTATGGCTCGTAGTGGGTCAAGTCAGAGGATGCGACGAGAATCGCTCGCCTCCCGCTGGCTATCTGCGCTATCGAACGTCCCAGAGTCGTCGCAGTTTCCATGTCCTGGAACAGGAGGGAAATCGGGAGAAAGGGGACGGAATCGCCGTACAGGCTCTGTAAGAAAGGGAGCTGGACTTCGATGGAATGCTCCCTTCGGTGTGACTCTTCGTTGAAGTCGACGATCCCTGAAACTTTCACCAGTTCTGAGGCAGCCGTCGAGTCGATATTCATCTTTCCGAGTGGGGTCTCCCACGCCCCCTCCTTGAACGTTGACACCCCGCCACCGACCCCGTGGTGGTTGGGCCCCACGATGACGATGAGGTCAGGGCGTCCGAAGGAGGAGACGTGAAGGTAGGTGTGAGCAGCGACGGGGCCCGAGTATTCGAACCCTGCGTGAGGAGAGACGCAGGCCAGATATTTCGCTTCTCTTTCCTTTTCAGGCGGGAATCTTTCCGGCCCGATCGGATGCGAATAGCAGTTGCGGATAAGTCCGGAAAGGTCTTCACGGTCCCCCGGATAGAACGATCCGGCTACCGCTGGATTCCTGAGGGTCAAGGTCGAGACTTTGGGGTCGGGAATGTGATATAGGTTACTCTTCTTCTTCGTCCAGCGGCTCTTCCTCGGCCTTCGTCTCGAAGTCCTCGATCGTGTACTTCATGGGCTGTTCCTCGGTCAGGAGGCCTGCATGGAGGAGTGTGGACCTGGCGAGAAGCCAGAATATTGCGGCAAATGATTTTCTCCCTCTGTTGTTGCCCGGTATCACAAGGTCGATGTCGTCCGTCACGTTGTCCGTGTCGCAGACTGCGATCACCGGGACCCCTAGTTTCCCTGCCTCTACGATCGCCTGGGTGTCTGACATGGGGTCGGCAACGAGGACCAGCTCCGCGTCAAGGTGTCCAGGGTAGAGCGGATTGGTGAATGTTCCCGGCATGAACCTGCCTATCCGGGGAAGCGCCCCGGTGGCTTCGCAGAACTTCTCGACCGCCATAGCTCCGTGGTCCCGGCTCGTGTATACAACTGTGTTTTGAGGTCCGGTGGTGGCAATGAACTTCCCGGCAACATCGATCCTTTTCAGCGTCTTTGCGTAGTCTATCATGTGAAGGCCGTCTGGACGTGGCCTCGCAGTGAACTGTTCCATTGTCTTGGTCCGGACGGGTGTCCCGATCCTTATCCCGGTAGCCAGAAGGGCCTTTTCGCTGAGCTCAGGAGCGACCATCTTGTCAGGCGAACCAGCTTCATCGTCCTCGAATTGTGACAGGCTCATTTCATCCCCCAGTCTAGGCTAGGTCTGCCTTTCTGCTGTAAAACGGGAGCACCTGGTCGATGACGTCGACGGATGAGATGAGCATTCTTCTGCAGCAGTACCTCTTGAGACCCAGGTCGTCAAGAACCTTTCCAGGGTCTTCCCCTGCTTTGACCCTCGACTGGAAGGACGCGAACTTGTCTCCGATGAGCGTACCACAGGTGAAACAGCGGATTGGAATCATCATGGCAGATTACCTGTAACTCTTCTGGCGCTTCCGTCTCGCGCCTGGCCCTCCGAACTTCTTCGGTTCAGCTTGTCTCGGGTCCCCTGACAGCAAGTACTTATTGAATGCATTCATCTTGTCTCTTACTTCCCCCCCCCTTACCTGGTCGACGTATGCCCGCGCGATCGCCATAGCCGCGGCATCTGCCTGTCCCATGACTCCCCCGCCGTTTACGCTGACATCGACATCGAACTTTTCTCTAAGCTCCCCGACGATGGTTATCGGCCCAAGGAGGTGAAGTCTTGCGGTCTCCGGCTCCCAGATCTCGACTGGGGTCCCGTTTACCCTGATCCTTCCAGCTCCGGGGGTGATGGCGGCGGTCGCCCTCGCTGTCTTCCTGGCCCCTGAATAGAGCTTGGGAGCCTTCTTTGCCGATTGCTTCTGGGGGTTTACCATTCTACTCATTCCATCCCAGGTTCTTCGAAAGCTCCTTCATGGTAACATAGACGGGAATCGGCCTCGTGGCCGAGGTGTCCTCGAACTGGGTCAATTTCCCGGTCTTCACCGTCGCCGGCGCCCCAACGTAGATTCTGAGGCGCTTCATGGCCGTCAGACCCTTGGACTTTTTCCTGGGGACCATTCCGCGGACCATCCTTTTCAGTATGTTGTCCGGCCTTCTCGGGTGGAACGGACCGTAGATAGGGTTGACTTTGCTGCTTATTTCGAGCTTCTCCTGCCATTCCTTGAGGACAGAGGTCCTCGAACCCGAAATCAGGGATTTCTCCGCGTTGATCACGACCACCCTCTGACCGGTGAGAATCAACTTGGCGACTCGCGATGCCAGCCTTCCGGCAATCTGGTTCGTCGCGTCCACGTACACCGTGCCTTCACCCGACAAGTTTCACTCCGCTCCCCTTCGGATATTTCTTCATGAACTGTTCAACGGACAAGGCAGACCCTCCGGCCGAAGAGATCTTCGTCCTGGCAGCGCCCGAAAATGAGAAGGCGCCTACGACGACCTTCTTGTCAATCATTCCTGTGCCGAGGACCTTCCCGGGGACGAATACGGCCTGGTTCGACCCGGCAATCCTTGAAATCCTGCCGACGTTCACCTCTACCTTGGTGAGCCCCGGTCTGGAAAGCAGTTCGAAGGCGTCCGCCCAGATGGCGACCTCCTGTTCCTTAGCAGCTCGCTCGAGCATTACGGCGGTCCTTCTGAGTACCGGGTTGGACGAGGTCATGACGTCGCCGCCCCGACCGATACCTGGATCTCCTTTAGTTTCTCTTCAATCAGCTCTATGGCTTTCAGGACTATCTTCCGGGCAGGCATCCCCCCGGCGGATTCGACCGTCAGGTTGAAGATTCCCTCCGCTTTGCCGTCGGTAAGTACTGAGACTACTGACGGCTGCCACTTTGCGTGTTCCTTACCCCGTCCCAGGCGAGCGTAGGCCTCGAGCTTTACCGTCTGACTGGCTGCGAGTTTTACAAGAGGGATAGTTTCGCTTATGGGCCTGATGTCACGGTCCTCCGAAACGAGGTCGCCAGAATAGACGGTCGAGACCTTGTCTTTCCCTTTCGCGTCAAGTACGAACAGGACCCTGCATTTGTGACACCCGAGGGGGCTTCCGCAGTCGCACTTCTCGGGGAGGATGTATCTTTCGAGATCGGTCTTGATCGGGACCATGCCGAGCCTGTGCGCCAGGATTTCGTCGTACAGGACGGAAGAGTTCTCCAGGATTACCACGTCATCTATCGCCATAGAAGGGACCTCGGAGAGACAGAACCTCCTAACCGCGTTGGCATAGCTTCGGTCTACCCCTTCCAGCTGCAGGGTCACCGAGTTCCCAGAGTCCTCTAGCACTTTCACCTTAGTCAAGCCTACCACCCACTAAATGATAACCGTGCGCCGTTACGAAACGCCCCGTTTCACGCCTCGCAAATGTTTTGGGGTTAAAAAGCTTGTCCCGCTTGTCGGGTCGCATAGCCTCCCGGGGTTGCAGATGATCTGTCTCATGCGACCTTGAGGAGCAGATCCCTGCACAGGCGACAGGAATAGACCTGAAACTGGAGGGAAACAAGTGGATGGCTTTGATCCAGCGAGCCGCAAAGCCGAGACCCGAACAAGTTAGGCCAAACCCAGATTAGAATGAGTCCTTCGCCTACAGGGCGTGAGAAGACGAGTCTATGTCGCCGGAATCATTATCCTTGCGGGGTTTCTCGTCTTCCTCCTTGCGCCCATACTCACTTGGACTACTCCCATCGTGGGCGATGCTTACTACACCGCAGAAGTTTCACCTTCATACGACCTATTGAATTGCGGAATGATCTACAATATCGCTACCGTGTTTAAGGAGAATGGACAGGTCATGGTCGACCATGCTGGGGCACTATGGTTGTGCGGGTAGCAGCATCCCCGAAGCCATGCATCCAAGACGCAACAGGGACGAATCTTAAAGCCAATGCACAGCAGACGCATTAGAACCGTCTCATGAGGTTCTGTTGAATCTTTGGGTGATTCTCGCTCCCTGTTGCGTCGCGGGTGTTGAAGGCTCTTGTTTCAGCTTAGATAACGAGTGAGAAAGAGATAGGCTATCCAAGCCATCCCGACCAACATGGAAGCAAGGAAGAAAGCAAAAGGGAGTGGTTTCTCACCCCAGAAGACATGGCCTCTGGTCTGGACGGCGTAGAATCCAACGGCAACCACGGCGATTAGGAAGGAGAGGAGTCCAGAACTCCGACTGACGCTTATCAAGCCTACCTGACAAATCATGCCGATGATGATGCCGATAACGAACTGTCGCCGTCTGCTTAGTGGTCGATTATACCACGCCACTCTGTTCTCTCCCAATGGGGCAGTCGCGAACTACTTCGCTGAGACGGCTTGTCTTAAGAGTTCCATCCACTTGTCTTTTGCTTCCAACCCGATTCCCGCAACTTGTGCGGGCGTCTGTCCACTCAAGGCCTGATGAGGCTTCACGAAGTTGCAATGGATTCTCTGGCCTTCGGCAATCTTCGTGTCGAATGATTTCCAACCCCTCTGAACCTTCACCCTCTCGCGCAGAGTCCCGTTGAGCCTTTCTATGCGATTGTTATTGGCGTGGGGCTTGCCGACCCCCGCCCTCGCAACGTGCTTGGGTCTCTGTCCGTGAGGCCAGAGGTCGATTGCCATGCCATAGGAACCAAGAGCATCCGTGTAGATTGTCTCTGGTCTGCTCTCGTGGGCGTTGGTGACGGCCTCTCTGAACGCCCAATCTGCCCCCTTAACATCCCTGTTCTTCTCAAGCCATCGGAGGCGTTTGAAGCCCAGAAGAAAGACGAACGCGTCAAGAGTTTGTCGGTCGAACTAAGCATATTGAAGACCGAGAACACCAAACTGGAAGGCCGATTGAACAAAGCAGACCAGACCATAGAACAGAAGGACAAGCAGATTAGCGACCTCGCCTCAGCCTACCTTACACTTGCAAAATTCATCCATGAGAAGCGTGGTGAACAACCGAAAGAGGAAAAGGAAGAGCAACCGAAGAAGGGCTCCGCAAGTTATGAGGGGACTAACGTATGAGATTGGATGATAACATTGTCAAGTGTCCAGACTGCGAAGCCAACCTCATCGAGGAAGAATCAGAGACGCATCAATGCAAGACCAAAGGGATTCAATGGTTCTTCAAGGGGGAAGAGTTCTGGGGAAATGACGGGTCAGGTTGGTTCGGAATAAACACCCGTACTCTGGCATCACCCGACACGCAACACCCACACAAATCACCCGAAGATACAACAGAATATCTCATGACCCGCCAAAACTTATAACCCGAGGCGGTCGGGCTGTTCTCGATAAATGTCGACGACTCAGGATTTCAGATACCTCGTTAGGATTGCCGGCAGAGACCTCGAGGGGAGCAAGAAGCTAATCATCGCCTTGGCTGACCTGAGGGGAGTCGGTCACAATTTTGCAAGCGTAACTATAATGCGAATGGGTCTGGACCCGAGAATCAGGCTGGGGACGCTCTCAGAAGAGAAGGTCCGTGAAGTGGAGAAGGCGCTGCAGCAGGTCGCTACATCCTCTTTGCCTCAGTGGTATTACAACCGAAGGAGAGACCCCTACACCGGGGACACGAAGCAGCTCCTGGGGTCCGACTTGGATTTCGCCGTGAAGAACGACGTGGAAGCAGAGAGGAACGTGCAGAGTTGGAAGGGAATAAGGCATGGTCTGGGTCTCAAGGTCAGGGGTCAGAGGACGAGGACTACTGGTAGGAAGGGAGCGACCGTCGGAGTCAGGAAGGCAACTCTGATTGCCGCTGCGAAAGAGAGCGCGGCAAAGGAAGAGAAGAAGTAGTTTTGGGAGATCCCAAGAGGGCTCGGAAGACCTTCAACAGGCCGCGAAGCCCCTGGCGCGCCGATCAGCTTGCTCAGGAGCTCTATCTGCTGGGAACGTTCGGGCTGAGAAACAAGAGAGAGCTCTGGAAGGCGCAGACCGCTTTGAGTTCGATCAGGAAGCAAGCGAGAACGCTCCTGGCGGCCACAGAACAGGTCAGGCTCAGAGACGAGAAGAAGCTTCTCGACAGCCTTCGGAGGAAGGGCCTCGTGACCGAGGGCGCCACACTCGACGACATCTTGAGCCTAACTGTCGAGGATGTTCTTACACGCAGGCTTCAGACGCTAGTTTTCAAGAAGGGAATGGCTTTGTCCCCCCTCCATTCGAGGCAGCTGATAGTGCACGGGCATGTCCGCATAGGGGAGAGATTGATCACCATCCCAGGGTATGGCGTTAGCCGAGATGAAGAGGGAAGCGTCGAGCTTGTGGGGAAGAGAAGCGAGGAAGGAGAGAAGGCCATCGAACCCGTAAAGGAGGGGGCCCCAGCGGATACCCCGGAAGTTCAGGCGGAGCCGCCGGCTGCGAAGTGATGTGTTGTTGACGATCGAAGAAGAAGCTCTGCGTGACCGTTGGGGGGTCGTGCACATTTACAGTTCCTATAACAATACGATAGTTCACATCACGGACCTTACCGGGTCTGAGACAATTTCCTTCTCTTCTGGAGGAAGGCACGTCAAAGCGGACAGGTTCGAATCCTCCCCGTACGCTGCGATGCGAAGCGCCTCCGCAGCCTCTGACGTTGCGAAGGGGAAGGGTATCAGCGCAGTACACATCAAGGTCAGGGCTGTCGGAGGGACTGGGCCCAGAACACCCGGGCCGGGTGCCCAGGCTGCGATCAGGGCGATCGCGAGAGCAGGGTTCAGGATCGGACGGATTGAAGACGTGACCCCGATTCCGCACGACACGACCAGGAAGAAAGGCGGACGACGGGGCAGAAGAGCTTAAGTTTCTTATTATCCCAAGATTTCTACAGAATCTACCTTGCCGTCCCCGTCCTTGTCTAACCCTCGTAGGACAGAAGAGAACTCCCCTGAGACATAGCGGCGGAAGAGGACGTCGGCGAAGTTGCAGATGCCGATTATTGCCGCCTTTGTTCCTGCTCCGGTGAGCCCAGCGGCAAGTATGCAGGTCTTTTCACGGTTCCAGGGGTTCTTCACCTTGACGACAACCGAATCCACCTCTGAGTTGTACGACCTTCCGTCCCGGTCTACTATGGACCCCCAGAAGCCTCCTTCCTTGAAACGCACGGGAAGGTAACGGTTCAGTTCATCGGAAATGACATTGGTTCGCGGGCCTCCGATTACGATCAGGTTGGACCCCTGAAGCCTTTCGGCCTTCAGGTCGACGTCAAGCTTGACCGGGAACGTGGTTGGTAGGGTCACGTACTGGCCGAGTGCGAAACCCAGCTGAACCGCATAGTGCCCGTCGCGGGCCTGGGTGGCGCTGGCGCCGTGCGGTAGCGGGGAACCCACCACGATGCAACCGTCGAATTCGCTGGCCTGGACGAATTCGTTGAAGAACCGTCCCAGCGCCTTCGGGCGTGTGGAGGATTGAAGCGTCGGAAGAGGCTCACCCTTGACCGGGAACTCCACAGCATATCCGTCAGACGTCAGAGAGAAGACGCTGGCTTCGCCCCCTCGGATCCTCTCCGTCCTCAGCTTCACTATCAGGCCCGCCTTTTCAAGGCGCCCGATGTGATAGTAGACGGCCTGGTGGTCTGCCCCGATCTCCCTCGCTATCTCAGCAGGGTACTTTGGGCCTGCCGCAAGGGCAGACAGAATCCGGCGACCGACCCGGCTGGTGGCGGGGACAAACTCTTCAGGGCTATCTGAAACGAGGACCCGCTTCGCGTTCATTCTCGCCGATTTTGGGTCGAAGAGGAGCTTCTCCTTGACCATCGACGGTCATCGGTACGACCATTACTAAATCATTTTGCATGGTAGGTGGGAAAGCGCTGAGACTTCACGGGGGGAGCATGCAGGTCCGATTCTGCAGGGTACAGGAAAACACCCTGCGGAGCTTATTACTGCCCGAGAGGGGATGTGGCAGCATGTGCGGCATAATCGGATGCGTCTCCGGAGAACCGGTGGCGGAAACCCTACTCGACGGGCTCAGGCGCGTGGAATACAGGGGATACGACTCCGCTGGAATGGCGACCATCAATGGAGGCAAGCTGAGAGTGAGGAAAGGAGCCGGAAGGATTGCGCAAATCGAGGAAAAGCACCTACTTTCGGGGATGAAGGGGAACATCGGTATGGCTCACACGAGATGGGCTACCCATGGCGGGGTAACCGACAGGAACGCACATCCCCACACGTCGTGTCGCGAAACGGTCGCCGTAATCCACAACGGGATAATAGAGAACTATCTTCAGCTCAAGAAGTCCCTGGCATCCAAGGGCCACAGGTTCAAGAGCGAAACGGACACCGAGGTGATTTCACACCTGATAGAGTCAGAATATTCGAAGTTGCACGACCCTTTGAAGGCGACCATCGCAGCCACCAAGAGGCTGAAGGGTCAGTACGCGATCGCAGTCATGTTTCAGGACAGGCCAGACGTAATTGTCGGAGCAAGGAAGGATGCGCCCCTGATCCTGGGCGTGGGCGATGGCAGGATGTTCCTGGCGAGCGACGTCCTCGCTTTCATCGAGCACACCGACAGGACGGTCTTTCTCGACAACGGCGAAGTGGTTCAGATTTCCAAGGACGGGTACGCCATAGTGGGTCCTAACGGGCGGGCGGTCAGGAGGAGGCCCACGCAGGTGGCGTGGGAACTCTCAGACGTCTCCAAGATGGATTACGCCCACTACACACTGAAGGAAATCCACGAACAGCCTCAGACCGTGGTCAGCGCGTCCGTTCAGGATAGGAAGAAGGTGAAGGAGTTTGCGGAGGCGATCAAGAAGGCAAAGACCCTTTTCATCACCGCTTCGGGGAGCAGCTATCACGCGGGGCTGCTTCTAAAGTTCAGGCTAAACAGGGAATCAGGAATGAGGTGCGACGCGATAATCTCAGGGGAGCTCAGGGAGCATGACGGATTCCTCGGGCGCGGGTCTGCCATTGTGGTCTTCTCACAGAGCGGGGAAACTGCCGACGTCCTCGAAGCCGTGAAGATTGCCAGGAAGAGAGGCGCAAAGGTCCTTTCGATTGTGAACGCCGCTGGGTCGACCCTTGCGCGGGAGTCCGACGTGGTCCTGCTCCTCAACTGCGGTCCCGAGGTAGGGGTTGCCGCCACGAAAAGCTTCACTGCGCAGGTGGTGGTGGCGAACCTTGTCGCGGACGCGGTCCAGGGGCGTAGCCGGGTGAACGGGATGCATGACCTCTCGGAAGCGGTAAGACTGGCCATCGGGGTGGAGGAGAAGGTGAAGGAGATCGCGACGCTCTACGCGAACAGGTCCGACTTCTATTTTGTCGCCAGAGGATACCAAAGTCCTGTGGCCCTGGAGGGAGCCCTCAAGCTCAAGGAGCTCTCCTACATTCACGCGGAAGGCATGGCGGCGAGCGAGCTCAAGCACGGGACCCTTGCGCTTATCGAGAAAGGGACGCCTGTGATAGTCATCAACCCGTCCGGGGAGTCGCACGCAGATTCCCTCTCAAGTGCGGAGGAGCTGAAGGCACGCGGAGCCGACGTGATAGGAGTCTCGGACCAGGAGGACGAGGTCTACAAACATCTGATCAGGATCCCCCGGATCCAGCCCAAGTTCATGCCGATAGTTGAAGTCGTCCCGCTACAGCTCCTCGCCTACTACGCGGCCCTTGTGCGAAAGAATGACCCTGACTACCCCAGGAATCTGGCAAAGTCGGTCACCGTGAAGTAGGGAAAACAATTAAGCGGATTTGTTTGGACGCAGGGGCGTGGTATCCAAGAAGGAAATACTGTCGAAGCCAGTCAGCACGATTGAGGTAGGAAGGAAGAGCATCTCCGGCTTGTTGAAGGAGATGTCGCAGACCGGCTTCCAGGGTAAGAAGCTCGGGGAGGTTGCACAGATCTGGAGCGAGATGGCCGGGCAGAAGAACCTGACCATCTTTCTTGGACTGACTGGTTCTTTGAGCACGACCGGTCAGTGGAAGATAATCAGATGGTTGATCGAGAAGCGCTATGTTGACGTGCTTGTAAGCACAGGTGCGAACATCTCGGAGGACATACTTGAGGCCCTGGGATACCACTACTATCAAGGAACATGGCTGGCCGACGACGAAGGGCTTCTGAAGATGAAAATAGACCGGTTCTACGACGTCTATGCCGACGAGATGCAGTATCGCAAGCTGGAAAACACGATCTTCAAGTTTGCGAACACTCTCGACGACAAGGTGGTGTATTCAACCAGGGAATTCCTCTACCTCTTCGGCGAATACATGTCGAAGAGGGGGATCGACGGCATAGTCGCCGCGGCCTACGAGAACAAGGTCCCCATATACTCACCTGGACTGATCGACAGCGGATACGGGGTGGCCCTGAGCCTCCTGAGGAGGCATAAGGGCAAGTTGATCCGGCTGGACCAGACGAAGGACATGGAGGAGCTCGCGCAGATCGCCGAGAAGGCAAAACGGACCGGTGTCGTCTACCTTGGGGGCGGGGTCCCGAAGGACACCATCCAGCTGGCGACCATCATAAAGTCGCTCTCCAAGGGAGGCAAGGACGAGACTCCCCATGAATACGCCATCCAGATCACCGCAGACAGCCCCCAGTGGGGCGGTCTGTCCGGCTGCACCCTGGAAGAAGCGATAAGCTGGGGGAAGATCTCGTCGAACGCCAAGAAGGCGACCTTGTATTCCGACATCACATTGGCTCTCCCCCTAGTCACGCACGCGCTCAACGAGAGTGTCTCGAAGAGGACGGCGCCCCCCGACCTGTCCTGGGTATTCAGGAACTAGTCAGCTGGCGTTGGGTTCCCGGGGGTGGGGGCCAGAGGGATGCGCTCATCGTCAGAGTTCAATCGTCTCCGACCTCTCTTCCCCGTGCGAGACCATGCTGACCTCGACTTGGAGTTCCTTCTCCACATAGTCGATCAGTTTCCTCCCCTGGGAGGGAATCCCGGAGTCGAACTTAGAACCATAGAGCGAGAAAGGAGCCTCGAGGACGGGTTCGACTTCACCGAGGTGCTGGATCGACCTCTGGAAGTCGGTGGTCTCGGTCCCCAGATGCTTGTACGCAACGCAGACCTCGAACTCCCTGACCCCGGCAAGGACGTCGACCTTCGAAATCCCGACCCTCTTCGCCCCATTCAGTTTTACAGCGTACTTCAGCGCGACAAGGTCAAGCCACCCGACCCTCCTGGGCCGACCGGTGGTTGCCCCATACTCGTTGCCCAGCGACCTGATGCTTTCTCCGAGCTTTCCCTCCACTTCCGTGGGGAAGGGCCCGCCACCGACCCGCGTCGTGTAGCATTTCATCACCCCAAACGGCTCCCCGGCCATTCCCGGCGGGATGCCAAGGCTCGATGGGATGTAGCTGGAGGTTGTGTGGGAGCTGGTGACAAACGGGTAGGAACCGTGGAGAAGGTCGAGGAGCGTCCCCTGTGAAGCCTCGAACAGGATCGACCCTCCCTTCTCGACCCTCTCCGTTATGCGGGCGCTGACATCTCCGACCAGGCCTGCGAGGACCTTTTTTGATTGGTCGGCCCAGCCCGAGAGACCCGAGGTATCAACGCCGAACATCCGGTAGAATGCTATCATGGACGAGAAGTCGAACCCTGCGAGCAGGTCGGACACCCGCGGGGTCAAACGGAACGCCCTCATCGCGTAAGCGGGCCCTATCCCTCGCTTCGTGGTGCCTATGACCTGCGACCCTCTGAGCTTTTCCAGGAGTTCGTCGAAGTCTCTCTCCAGGGGGGACACCAGCGTGGCCCTCCCGTCCACGACGAGCCTCCCGGAGGCTTCCGCAGGGAGCATGGAGAGTTCCTCGCTCAAGACGAGCGGGTCTACGGCGACGCCTGCACCGATGAGAAGTTCCTTCCCCTTCAGCGCCCCCGAAGGGATGAGGTGGAAAGTGTGCTTGGCCTCACCCAGGACCACGGTGTGCCCGGCGTTGCTCCCCCCGTTGAACCGCGCCACGGAATCGAACCCGTCTGCCAAGTAGTCGACAAGTTTCCCTTTCCCTTCGTCCCCCCACTGGAGGCCGACCACCGAGAGGTTGGTCGACTCACACGACCTTCCTGATGTCGTGGGGGAGGCTCTCTGCGTAGCCTGCTGCGGTGATCTGCAGGAACTCGGCGTTTCTCCTGAGCTCATTCAGGTTGTGGGCTCCGCAGTAGCTCATTCCCGACCTCAGCCCCCCGACCAGCTGCCGGACGACCTCGGCTACGTGGCCCTTGTACGGGATTAGGCCTTCGACCCCTTCAGGGACAGAATCCTCAACGACCTCTTCTACGAGGGCGGCGTCGCCGGTCCCGGTGCCCCTTTCCCTGACCCTCCTGTCGATTGTTGCGCCCAGAGAAGCCATCCCCCTCGTGAGCTTGAATCTGGACCCTTCCCTGAGAATGGTCGGACCGGGGCTCTCCTCCGTACCCGCAAAGAGCGAGCCAATCATCACAGTCGACGCGCCGGCCGCCAGCGCCTTGGTGACGTCCCCCGGGTTGCGGACGCCGCCGTCCCCGATGATGGGAATCCCCGAGTCCATCGCCCCCGCGTAGCTGTCCACTATTGCAGTGAGCTGCGGGACTCCGAACCCGGTCACCACCCTGGTCACACATATGCTTCCAGACCCGACCCCTACCTTGACCGCGTCCGCGCCAGCCTTGATGAGGTCGCGTGCTCCGGCCCCGGTAGCCACGTTGCCGGCGACGACTTCTACGTCCCCCAGCTCTCTCTTAATTTTCTTGACTGCGTCCACTGCATAGGAAGAATGACCGTGGGCTATGTCCACGACCAGTGCGTCGGCGTCGGCCTCGATAAGTGCCCTGGCCCGTTCCAGGTAATCCTCCTTCACACCGATGGCGGCAGCTGTCCTAAGCCTCCCCTTCGAGTCCTTCGTAGCATTCGGAAATTGTCTACGCTTGAGTATGTCTTTCGAGGTGATAAGGCCGGTCAGTCTGCCTTTTCCGTCAAGAAGGGGCAGCTTCTCGACCTTGTTGTCCCGAAGGAGCCTTCTGGCCTTTTCAAGGGAGACGCCGTTCCTAACTGTGATGAGCTTCGCGCGGGGGGTCATTACTGCGCTCAGTTTCCTTCGAGAATCGTCCTCGAGAGTAATGTCGCGCCTTGTCACCAGCCCGAGTACCCGGCGCGAACTGTCTACTATCACGATCCCTCCGATTTCACGTTCCCCAATGACGTTCCTTGCTTCTCGCACGGTGCTGTCGGGTCCCAGTGTGATAGGGTCCTCTATTATGACCCCCTCCGACCTCTTGACCTTTGTCACTTCAGAGACCTGCTGGCTGATCGGCAGAAACCGGTGAATTACTCCCAGGCCGCCCAGCCGGGCCATAGCGATTGCCATCCCCGATTCTGTCACGGTGTCCATGTTGGCGCTGACGATGGGGATGCCGAGCTCTATCCTCCTCGAGAACCGACCTCTCGTGTCAGCGTCCTTGCGTGACCTTAGGTCCGAGGACTTGGGAACCAGTAGGACGTCATCGAAAGTGAGGCCGACCCTGGGGACGGAATCCTTCACTTAACTTCGGGTCTCTCTCCGGCTTTATAGTGTTTGTGGAGCGCATTTGGGGTTCTGTCCCATTGACGGGTGATTTCGCGCCTTGTTCTTCTCTGGGTGATTTGACTTGAATTCTCTTAGTTTGGCGGTAAACTATTCCCTGAGAGCAGTTTGGAGACTTTCTCATGCAGAACTTCCACGTCCTTCTTGGTTCTTCCTTCTATTATGCTGAATTGGAATCTCGTCTTCGATTGGATGTGCAATGAAGTCTGCCCCCTTTGCGCTTCGTTCATTGTTACCGTGATAGTTGTTCCCCAAGAAGCTTTGTCCCAAGACGTGCCGTAATACAAAGCGGCCTTGGCTTCAATCGTTCCTGTAGTCTCGTCTGATTCGACGAGTTTCCAATGCAAGCTATGAATTGCGTTAGCGGTAGCGTTAAAGACTTCACGCATCGGATAAGCCAGTTCGAAATCCCCTGTGTGTTTCCCCATAGACCGCCTTCAATCACTCGATTGACATCTTAAGCAGTTCCATCCATTTGTTCTTTGAATCGATTCCTATCCCCGCGACCTGTGCGGGGGTCTGCCCATCCAAGGCCATACGCGGCCTCCCGAAAGTCGCACAGGAGCATTCCGGATTGGGTGTCGGTTGCCTGTGGGGCTGAAGAACAGACGCCGGGAGTGGGATTTGAACCCACGACTCGCTTTCGCAAGACAGGCTAGCCAGCTGGATGATTCCAGGCTTGCGCCGATCGCCGTCTGCGCCTTGCCAGGCTAGGCAACCCCGGCGAATCGCGCCCGGGCCTGTCCCCTTAAAAGATTAGAACGGGGAATGCGATTGACTCGGATTCGCGCCGAATGAATGTCAAGGCCACCGAGGGCGAAGTCGAGAACCCTCCGCTCTGGGCGAGCATCCTGATGTGGGACTCTACTCAGACGCCGGCCTTGTTCGAGTGCTTGGTCTTCCACAGCTTCGGGTACGTCCCGGCCTTCATGATGACTCGCTCCGTCGTTGAAGCCAGCCCCTTCTGGGCAGACTGCATCTCGGCGGTTGAGATCAGCGCGACCCCCAGGGCCACGAATTCCCCTTTTCCGGACAGCAGGGCGAGGGTCTCACCTTTGTTGATCCCCTCAGAGGCTGAGAGAATGCCCGGGATCGCGAGCCTTGCCCCGTGGCAGATGGCGTCGACCGTCGAATCCCTGACCACGATCCTCTTCAGCGACCCGAGACACGCTTCGACGGGCAGGATCGCCGCTCGGAGCTTGGACTCGTCTCCCTCTTTGAGCCGGTACATGGCGTCACTGAGCTGATGCAATGTGACCAGCCCCCCCTGTTCCGTCAGCGGCCCAACCTTGGACCTGCGCAGCTCTATCATCGTCCCCCCGACGCCGAGGACCTCCCCGATGTCGTACATCAGCTTCCTGATGTAAGTCCCAGATTCGCACAAACAGCGAATCAGGTACAGGTTCCCCTCGGCCTCGGTGATCTCCATCTCGTAGATCGTCCTGCTCCGGACCTCGCGCTTGACCGAGGAGCGTTGAGGCGGTCTTTGGAATATCTCACCAGTGAATTCGCGGACAACCGTGTCCACCTGGCCCCGGGGCACCGAGGAATGTAGCCTCATCACCCCTGCGTACTCCTTCCGGAAGGTGAGGAGCACGCTCAACGCCTTCGTTGCGTGGCCCAGACCTATGGGCAGAACCCCGGAGACCGGAGGGTCCAGGGTACCGCTGTGCCCGGCCTTTTCCGCCCCGAGCATCTTTCTGACCCAGGCCACCACCTCATGGCTGGTCGGCCCCCGGGGCTTGTCGAGGGCGATGAGACCGTATTCTAGGAGCGACGGGATGGGACGTGCTGAAGGGATCGACCCGTATTCCGGGTCTGTAGGCTCTTCGTCCAGAATCACCTGTATTGGGGCCTGCAAGTCAATCCCTTCGGTTCTTGACGTAGTGTAGGACTATCTTCGCGACGTCGGACTCGCCTATCGAATCAGTTTCAACCACCAGGTCGAAGGGGTCGAGGTCCTTCCCGAATTCTATCCCATATATCTTCTTGTAAAGCCTGTAGTTCTCCAGGTCCCTTACCTTCAAGATACCGGTGCATTTCGCCGTCGATGTATGGTCGCGCCTCGACATCCTCCTTGCCCTGCTTGCCACGCTTCCGGACAGCCAAAACTTCAGTCCGTCTTCCGTCAGCCACGGGAGCGGATAGCTGGTGATCACCACGTCACCCTTCTTGGCCTTTGAGAGCAGGCGCTCATCCACCTCCTTGTCGAACCCCGAAGAACGCTTCCTCTCCTGAAGGAACTTCATCCCTTCCGTATTGTCCCACCAGTCTTCACCTCCGGGTGTATAACCTTCTTCCACGGCCATCTCCTTCAACACATCCCCGCCTCCTACGACAGGGGCCTTGAGGCTCTTCGCGATTATCCTGGAAACCGTAGTCTTGCCAACCGCCGGCATCCCTGAGACTATGATGGCGCGCAACTGCACACCTAAGTCTGGGTCTTCATTAGACGGGAGATTAGGCCACTGAAGGTCGCCGACGACAGGAAGTACAACGACCAGGAATACACACCGTATCCGTGCACGCCTTGCACCAACTCCGTAACATTGAAGATTGAGAATATGGAGATTGGGAATGGAGAGTAAGCGGCGATAGTTTCAGGCCCCCCGACAACAAGGTAAATCACTAGGTAGTACCCGCCTATGAAGGGTATGAGTGTGTAGATTGCGATTTTGCTCCTGGCCCCGGACATTTTGGTTTTCATCTGATTGATGGACTGTTCCTTTCTCTTGATCTTCTCCTGGGCAGCCTTGTCTCCGGCCTTCATCGCCGCCCTCAGGGACCGAGTGTATGCATTGATCTCCGCCTTGATCCTTCGTTCCGCGTCTAAATCCACGAGTCGCCTGGTCAGAAGGTTCGAGATAGACACGAAGGCGATTGCCACCAAGGGGAGAAGTAAGGTTGATTCAGGGATGCCGAAGGTCAAGATGCGGCCTCCCTGATCATCTTGGCGATCCCCGCAGCGACCTCCTTGGATTTCCCTTCCTTGTTGTCTACGATCAGCATTGGGGCCCCCGTCAATGCGGAAGAGACCGAAAGGAACTCGCGGGCGAGTGTGATCTCTTGAAGAAGCCCCTCGTGAGATACCGAGTCGCGATACCTGCTCCGGTCCGACGCGCGTCGGGCCGTGATCTCCTCCTGGCTTGCTTCTACGAGTACAAGATGAGTCGGCCTTAGCGCCCTGACCACTTCGAACGGGAGCCCTGGCCAGTAGCCCTCCTTGGTCCTGATGAATAGGTGGGTGTCGATGATGACCGTCTTCTCTTTCATCTTGGAGATTCCGACTGCCGCGGCAGTCTGCAGCCGCCTTTGCTTTTCCACCGGGAGCTTCCGCAGCTGGTCCCGGTCCTTGATCCACTTCAGCTTTAGGCCCTGCTCGAGCATCATGCTTCCGAATGTAACCAGTTTCGACTCTCTTATGAGGCTGGCGAGCAGGTCGACGATCGTGGTCTTCCCGACCCCAGGGATCCCCACGATAACGACCCTCAAACGTGACAGCCTAGCCAGCTCCTATCAGTCCCGCCAGGGCTGGCGAGACGTCCTCGACCTGCTCCTTGAGGAGCATTTGGTAGTATTGGAGTATGATGTCGCACATCAGCAGCATCCCGATTCCGGACCCGAAGACTCCGAATAGGTCTGACACCCCGGCGATGAGTCCGATCATTATGCCGCCGATTATTGTCAAGGTGGGGATGTACCTGTTGAGCACCTGTTCGATGGAAAGGCCCGTCCGCCTGAAGCCTGGGACCTGGACGTCGGCGTCCATCAGGTTCTTCGCCACCGCCCTCGGGTTCAGTCCGCCTATTTCGACCCAGAGACGGGCGAAGAGGACTGCCATGCCGATCAGGTAGGCAAGATAGATCACTGCATGGATCGGGTCCCCGACGGTCGCGTCGACTCCCTGGGGGGCAGTCATGTAGTAGACTATTCCCCCGGTAGGGTAGGAGGAGTTCACATTGGCCCATTGGCCGATGATGGAAAGCCACCCTGTGTTCGTCCCCGAATTGAAGTTGGACAGGATCTTCGTGAAGAAGGTGACGTTCGCCCCGAGGGCGGAGACCAGGATGACCGGGATGTTGGAGACGTAGAGGAGCTTGATTGGATAGACTCCCTGGAAGCCTCTGTATTTTATCGAGGTGATCGGGAGCTCGACCCTTATTCCTTCAATGTAGACGAGGACCAGCAGCATCATCACTGTGAGAACGAAGGTCAGGAGGCTCGGATACTTGAAGCCCCGGACGACGATGTCCTGGAGAGAACCGGTGAAGAACGAGCTGATGAGCGCAGGGATGAACCCGAAGATTTCGCTGGTGGTCGCCGTGACCTGGATGGAAAGTGGGGAGAAAGTGTACCACAGGACCGTCTGGCAGACACCGGCAAGGATGAACAGGCTTACCCCGCTCCCTATCCCCCATCCCTTCTGTATCATCTCGTCCAGAAGGAGGACCATGAGGCTGGCAACGAAAAGCTGGATGAACATGATGGCCTCCTGGGTCGGGACAAGGCACCCGGACGTTATGCTGCCGCCGCAAGGTGGGCCGAGCGCCCCTCCCAGTATGTACGCGATAGATTCTCCGACGATGACGATCACCGTCAGGAACTTCGTCGCGGAGCCGAAGATCGACCTGTCATCCGGGTCGCTCATATCGAGTTTTATTATCTCACTACCCTTGAGTAGCTGAAGGATCAGCCCCGAGGTGACGATTGGGCCTATGCCGAGCTCCATGAGAGTCCCCTGGGTCGAGGCGAACACCACCCGCAGGAAGGCGAGCTGGTCGCTCTGATGTCCCGGGCCTCCGAGCCCAAAGAGAGGGGTCGTGGCCATGACGAGGTAGGCTATCAGGGCAAAACCCGTCCAGAGGAACCGCTCGTTCAGGCTTGGTTTTCGCTCAGGCTTCGGTATCTCAGGGAGGACTGCGGCTACGTTCTTGACGAAATTCTTCATTGATCCCATTGGGTAACGACCTACTCCTGGACCACTATCTTTCCGCCAGCAGCTTCTATTTTGGCCTGAGCTCTCTTGGTGAATGCTCCGACCTTTACCTGGTAGGACCCGCTAACGTCCCCGGACCCGAGGAGCTTCTCCACCCCCAGGGCAACGAGGTCGAGTTCCTTGGAACCGTTCGCCAGGGAATCGAGGTCCCCCACGTTGGCCCAGGTCTCCGCCTTGCCGTAATAGCTTGGAGGCCTGAACGGGTCCCTCCCGAAATGGTCTGGGTCGTACTTCACCGTCCAGCTCCATTTGTGCTTGTGAAGGCCCGCGTTGCCATGCCCTCCCCTGGACCCCGAGTGCCGGTGCTGACCGATCTGGCCGTATCCGTGGGTCCGCATGCCCCTGTACCTTCTTGCCTTCCTCGCCCGGGTCGGCAACTAGACCATCCTCCTCACGATATCCCCGAGCTTGGGGTTCCCTCCGAGGGTCCCTCGGTCGCTTGACTGCCTCCTTAGCGTGGACTTGAAACCGCCCCTGGGCGGGGCGAGCCTGAAGAAGGGCCTGATTCCGGCCACCGCAGACAGCCTGATCCCTCCCTTCAACATCTTGTCGGCAAGGTCGGCGTGGTCCTTGTAACCCATGGACTTCAGGGCGACGGCGTCGAGGCTCCTGCTCTCGCTGACCATCCCGCGCTTCTTCAGCAGCATGGTCAGTAGCTCCGAGTCGGCCTGGGTCCAGGCCAGGTGATTCTTGCACAGCTTCAGCATCCCCATTGTGTTGACGTCGTCGGTCACCACCGATGCCGTGAACTTCCTTATGACGTTCAGTTCCGTGAGCGTCTTCCTCACTCCTGAAGAGGTGTTTATCGCGCCGTGAATGTTCAGGATGAGTATTAGTTTCATTCTTGATTACCTCACACGTTCAGCCCATGCGACATCTTGAAGGCGTCGTACACTGCGTTGGCGAGAGAAGACATCGTATTGGTAGAGCCGAAAGTCCTGATCCAGGCGTCCTTGACCCCTGCGAGCTGGAGCAAGTTCTTCAGCGCGGGTCCAGCCACTAGCCCCAGAGCCCTGGGACCCGGAATTATCTCGACGGTGACGCTCCCGGCCTTGCCCTTGATCCTGTACGGTACCGAGTGAGTCCTCCCGCACCTGCATTCCCAGCTGCCGCAGCCTAGTTTGATTGGGATTATGTTGAGCAGGGCTTGGGTCGTGGCCTTCTCGATGGCTTCCCTGGTCTGCATTGCCTTCGCCTTCCCCACTCCGAACCACCCAGCGCCGTTACCGACGGCGACCACTGCGGAGAATCGGGTAAGCTCACCGGCGTCTGTCTGCTTCTGGACTATGCTCACGCCGACCACTTCGTTTCTGAGCTCCGGTAGGAGCTTCTTCACTATTTCAGCTTCCCTGATCCTCTGGCCGCCTCTGAATATGTCCGCGAGGGAAGTGACCTTGCCTTCGTCGACGAGCTTTCCCAGCTTCGTTCTGGGAACCCACACTTTCTGCTCCTCCTGTCTTTCACGCCTCGCCATCATTGACACTATTTCTTCCCTCCCGAGATCGCGACCTTTACCTTCTCAAATTCCGCAGGGTAATCCTCTGGCTTGAAACCGCTTTTCACGAGTGCGGAGAAGCTTCTGTTGTAGGCTTCCTTGTCCTCGGCCGCCAACTTTGTCGCATAATCCGCGATGAACTTTCCAGACACCCTGTCATCAGAAGGCAGGCCCTTCTCCCCCATCGGGACGCTGACTCCGGAGTCGATTACACCCTTTACAAAAGCGGAGATGCGGGAACCGGCGATGAAAGGAGCGAGGCCGTTGTAGAGGACAGCTTCTTTGACTCCCTTGGCCAGGGCGGCCTTTCCGGCCACCATCCCCAGAAGGTAGCAGGCGGGGGTCGACTTCAGGGATCCCTTCCACCCGTGCTTTCTTAGCTGGGCGGAGTGGGCCGAAGCGAGGACCGAGTCGCCCTTGACCTTCGGCTGGACGAACTGGGCCGTGACGTTCTTGTTCGAAACGCGAACGACCAGGAGCGGAGACTGCGACGAAATCGCCTTCCTGCGGGACCTGTAATCGGTTACCCCTTCCCGTCTCCTCCTGCGGATCGGGACGTAGGTAGATTTCACTTCTTCTCCTCCTTCATGAGTTCGAACAGGTGCTTGACTCCTCTTACTTCCCCGCCTTTGACCTGCTTGTAGAGCCTCTTGTAGGAGACCTTGTTTATCTCGCCCCGTTCCTCGGCGACCTTGAGCCTCCACCGGAGCGCCCTCACCTTGGTGACCCATCGCGTCTTCCGCGGATTCCTCGACCCCTTGCTCCCTTCGGTCGAGCCGGAGCCCCTGCCCCGGTTCAACTTCCGCGAGCGCTCGCGGAAACGGCCCCTCGACACCCCCTTCTCCGGGCGGGCCTTGATCGCCCCGAAACCGATGAGGCCCCTGACGGTGCTGCGCGTGATGGCGTCCTGTATCAGGTCTGAATATTCTTCGTCGAAGATGACCCTGTCGACCCCCACGCCGAGGACCGAAGCCGCCAGCCTCCGCTTACTCCTTAGATTCAATAATCCTCAACCCCGTCGGGTTCAGCACCCTTATCCCGAGTTCGTTGGACCTCTTCAGAATCTGTTCTCTTTTCTTCGCCCCCACCGTACCGCCTATCCGGGCCACATCCCTTCCTGGGACTATCCCTTCAAGGTCGGCGACCCTGTGGACCATGACCTCGAGATGACCGCTTGGATGGATTCCCCTCGCCGCGACCGGCCCCCTGTAGCCGACCCGGACGAGGGCAGGCCATCCCTTGTCCTGGCGGCGGACCTTGTTGTCGACCCCCTTCGGCTTCCGCCATTCGGGATGAATCCTGACGTAGCGCCAGCTTTCCTGGCGGACGAACTTCGGCCTGTGCGCCGCTAGTTCCTTCCTCTTGGCAACCAGAGCCTTCAGCCTGTTTTCCTCCGAGACCTTCGTCTTCGGCAATTTTACCAGCCCTTCTCCTTCGCGTATATGTATACGCCGTCCAGGAATATCCTCTGATCCTTCCGCTTGATCTTTGTGGCCAGCTCCACGTTCGCCGCCGTCTGACTGACATCTTCGACCGAGACCCCCTTCACCAGTATGTCGTCTCCTTCGATGCTCACCTTGCAGGCACCCACGATCTTGGCGACCCTGGGGGAACGTTCACCTACGAAGTTCTCGACGTGTATCTCATCACCCTTAGTCTTCACCGAGATTGGGAAGTGGGCGTAGACCACCTTGAGTCTGTAGGTGTAACCCTGGGTGACCCCTGTGATCATGTTGTTGATTATGCTGGCCACCGTGTTCACTATGACGTTGTCCTTCTTCTTCTTGGAGAACGGAGACAGCATGACCTTGTTCCCTGCCATCTCCAGGTTTATGTTGACCTTCTCGAAGTTCTTCCGTGCCGTGCCCAGCTTCCCCTTGACCGTGAGGCTTCTTGATTCCATGCTCGCTGTCACTCCCTCAGGGAACTCGACTTGACGCTGTTGGATCTGCTCAGTAGACATAGCCGATTAGCCTCCCTCCTATCCCCTTCTCCTGGGCCTCTACGTGCGGCATTACTCCCTGGGGCGTGGATACTATCAGGGTCCCGACTCCGACCGCTGGGAGGTACCTGTGTTCCCAGTCGACGAGCTTGGAAGACTTCACCGGGAAGCGCGGAGATATGACCCCGCATTTGTTTATCCTTCCGAGCAGTTGTACCCTCAGCTTGCCGCCGACCCCGTCGTCGATCTGTTCGAATTCCCCCACGTAGCGTCTCTTCTGAAGGACCTTCAGGACTTCGCTGGCGAGGTTGGATGCCGGGATGACCATGCACTCCTTCTTGTTCCTCATCTCGGCGTTCTGCAGGCTCGCGAAAAGGTTGGACATGACGTTGGTTGCCGCCACCATTATCACCTAGTCGTACTTCCTGAAGCCGAGCTTCTCGGCCACTTCTCTGAAGCACTGCCTGCATAGAACGAGGTCGTAGGTCCGGATCACGGCCCCGTACTGGCCGCATCTTCGGCAGTAATGAGTTGATTTCCCGTACTTCCTCACCTTGGTGTGCCTCTCCTTCATGATATTGTTACCCCGAAGACGTCTCTGAAGTACTTCATCGATTCCTCCTTCGTGACGACATGCGACTTGCCGACGCGCGAGGTCCGCCGAGCTCTCCTGGCGACGCTGTATCCCGGTCTCACGAGGAGGACCGAGACGTTCATCCCCATGATCCCCAGGGCCGGGTCGTACCTTGTTCCGGGGATTTCGATGTGCTCCTTTATTCCGAAGGAAACGGACCCCTTCGGGTCAAAACAGGATTCGGCTATCTTCTTCTCGCGGGCCTTCAGGAGCTTTTCGACCAGTTCAGTCGCCTGCTTCCCCCTGACCGTCACGATCACGCCGATGGGCTCTCCCTTATGGGTCCCGAAGTCTCTGATCGACTTTTTGGCGCGCCTCTGGCTCGGTTTCTGCGCGGTAATCTCTTCGAGGACCCGCTTCGCCCTTTCTATCGCCTCCCCGGACTTTCCCACTCCCATGTTCACAACTACCTTTCCCACCTTGATTGCCCGCATCGGGTTCTCCTGAACAATTTTCTGACTCATTGCTTGACCTCTCCGACAGTGATCACCGGCTGCTCGGTCCCCACTGGGAACACGAGACGAGACGGGATTTCTGCGTCCCCGCTCATCAGGGATATCTTAACCATTCTTTCCCTGGAGATCGTTCCCTTCTTCACGTCCTTGATCTTGCCGAGCTGTCCGGCCCTGTCCCCGGAAAGAACTAACCCTAGGGAGCCCTTCGCGAGCTTGACCTGTCCGATTACCTTCTGGGAAGGGACCTCAAGGAGGATTGCGTCCCCCGGTGACAAGTTCAGAGCGTCGTCGAGGATCGAGCGCCCGTCGTGGAGCCCGTACTGAATGTGCCCCCCTCTAATCTTGGTCTTGGTGTGGATGCTGCAGAGCTTCTTGTCTCTCTCCCCCGACCCCACCTTCGCCAGGACCAGCCCTTTGGGAGACGGGACCAGCCGGAAGGAGACGCCTTCGACCGGTACGCTGACGATGTTGAACAGACCGACTGGAAAGCTCGGCGATTCCCTGGCCCTTCCGTCTATGAGGACCTTGCCTGCCCTCATGACCTGCTTCAGCTCCTTCCCTGTTTCTACCATTCCGGCCAGGTCCCGTATCACCACCCCGACCGGGTACGATGAAGCTATGGGATGGGTTCCCGGAAGTGGCTTGTAGACGAAGCGGTCTCCCTTCCTTGAGATGTCCCAGGAGCGTGGAGCCGCGAGCCGCTTTAGCCTGTTTTTTCCGCCCTTCTTCCCCATCTAGGCATCGACCCCCAGTTTGTCCTTTCGCATCTTATCATCGAGGAGCATGTCGGTGATTATCACCTTGGAGGTGTGGATCGGGACCGGGGACGATCCACCTTTGATCTTCTCGCGGGTCACTCCTTCGACGTTCAGCTTCCCTTTGGCGGGAATGACCGTCGTCACCTTCCCTTCGATTCCTTTGAACTCTCCCCTGGCGATTCTGACCGTATCCCCGATTCGGGGTCTGAATGACCTTCTCTTGTATTTCTCCCGCAGGCCTTCGGAAAGCGCTGATCCAAATTTCATTGCAAGCACCCTATATTATGATGGAAGCAAGGTTTGCTATCCTGGGCCACTTTTCTGCTGCCTCGCTCGCCACCGGTCCCTTGATGTCCGTCCCCTTCAGGTCTCCCTCGGGGGTCACTATCACCGCGGCGTTGTCTTCGAAGACCACTCTCTGGCCGCTGACTCTCCTGACCGGGTACTTCTGCCGAATGATCACCGCCCCGAAGACCTGCTTCCTCAGGTCTGGGGGTCCTCTCTTGACGACGCAGATTATGCTGTCCCCGACCGATGCAGCCGGATACCTGGCCAGCCTCGTCTTCGCCTTTGTCACCATCACGACCCTCAGAGTCTTCGCCCCGGTGTTGTCGGCACATACGATGACCGCATTTGTTGGGATTGCCCGAGTGATGTAGTTCTTGAACTCCTCAACTCCCTTTGCAGAAACGGCACGAGACTTCGTTGACACTAGGCGCTCCTCCTCGACTCTACAACGACGAAGGAGACCGTCTTCGACAGGGGTCTGCACTCACCGATGGTGACCTGGTCTCCGTCCCCGACCTCGATGCACGGGGGAAGGTGCGCGCTTATCCTGCTCCGTCTTCTCTCCCCTCTGTTGAACTTCCCGACCATGTGGAGATATTCCATCTGGATCACTACGAACCCCTTGCCCTCGGTGGAAACCGCTCTCCCGGACAGAAGCCTTCCTCTGACCTTGATCCTACCGTGGTACGGGCACCTTTCGTCCTGGCATTTCTTCTTGGGTGCGGCGACGTCGAGCCCTGCATTGGTCATCTCTTCCTGCCCCCTAGCCTTTCCTCGGGCCTCCCTGAAATGTCGTCCCCGAGAATTACCTCCTCCGACCCCGAGACCACGAATGCCCCGCCCCGCTTTTCGACTCTGATGGCACGTCCGCCCGAGCCGAGCGACAGGGTCTTGGAGGTCTCCGTCAAGACCACCCCCTTCCTTCCCACTTTTGTGGGATCTGTCGAAGAGGCCACTGTTACTTCCATTCCTATCAGACTCATTCCTGGACCCCGGCTTCGTGCATGACCGTCAACACCCTGGCGACGTCCCTCCTTACTCTCCGGATCTTCCCGACTTCCTTCTTGACCACGCCACGTTCCGCACCGCCCTTCAGCTTGGAGAGCTCCGACCTGAGGTCGAAGAGCATCTGCCTGAGCTTCTCAGCGTCCTGCTTCCTCAGTTCCTTCGGTTTGAGTTGTGCCATCCTCTGTTTTCTCCTCTTCTTTGACGTCTTCCTTGAACATGAAGTCGGGGGGAAGCGCGTCTTTAAGCGCGATCTTGACCTGGATTCCGTAGAGGCCGAGCTTCATTAGCACGTCGGTCGTCGCCTGACTCACGGACCTTTCCGCCGTGTCCCCACTCTTCGGGACTATCCCGGCGCGGTACTTCTCTCCGTGAGACCTGTCGCTGCGAAGCTTGCCGGCGACGGAGATCTCTACCCCGGCGGCGCCCGCGTTCATAACGTTGTTGACCGACCACTGGGCTGCCCGTCGAAAGGCAGTTCCACGCGAGACTATCTGTGCAACCCTCGCCGCCATTATCCTGGCGTTTAGCTCTGGGTTGGCGACTTCTGTGACCGCTATCTGAGGGTTCGAAAGCCCGAACTTTGTGCCAACCTTTTCGGTCAGGTCCTTGATCCCTGTCCCCCTTCTCCCGATTGCGAGTCCCGGCCGGGCGACGTACACCTTGAGAGTTATCCCGACGGGGGATTTCTGCACTTCCAGGCCTCCATAGCCTGCGTCCCTCAGTTCCTTTTCGAAGAACTCGTCCAAGTCGGCGTAAGACCTGTTCGTCATCAATATCGATTTCACAGATGTTCTTTGCTTTACTGACATGTCTTAGACTTCCTTGCCCACCACTTCGATGTGGACCAGCTGGTGAAAATTGGGGGAGCTCCGACCAAAGGCCCTGGGGATGTAGTCCTTTATCGTCCTCCCGGCGTATGCAGCTACGTGGATTAGCTTGACTCTTTCAGGATCGAGGCCTTTGAACTCGGAGTTTCCTTGCAAGTTCTTCAGGACATCGATATACGCTCGGGCGGTCTTCACCGGGTATGAGCCCGTTGGGAACCCCTGCAGTTCGCTCCTGTGACCGACCTTGAGCTTGTGCCGCCTGAATGCGATCGACATCTTCTTCTCTCTCACGAGCTCGAGATGCTCGATGGCTTTTGATATCGTCATGCCTCTAATTGTTCCCGCTACTTCGCGTGCTGCCTTCGGAGAAACGTTTACCTCTCTCCCGCTAGACCTGACATGTACCGCTGGGTCGAAACCCTCGAAACTGTAACCAAACTGAGGCACTTTACCCCTCTCGTGGACTTTTGCGCTTCATAGTGGCGTTAAAAGCTTTGTGAAACGACGGACCAAAAACCGACGCAGCCCTAGGGCCAATTGCTTTCCAATCCGCGCGGAGGCGGTCAGGCTAGTCCAAAACGCATCAGGCTTATAATCACCGGAAATGGGGTTCGCCTCTCGTCAGGCTCCAATCTTGTGGTCGTCTAAATCTGGAACGGAACAGGTCGATAGGGCCGACAGGACGTATGCGGAGAAAATCTGCGACGTACTGATCATTGGCGCGGGGGGGACGGGTCTAAGAGCCGCGATCGAGGCCCAGGAAAAGGGTTCGAAAGCGCTAATCGTTTGCAAGTCTCTGCTGGGCAAGGCCCACACGGTCATGGCGGAGGGAGGCATCGCCGCCGCGCTGGGGGACGTCGACACAAAGGACAGCTGGGCAGTCCATTTCTCAGACACGATGGTCGAAGGAAAGGGTCTGAGCAACTGGCGCATGGCGGAGATATTCGCGAAGGAAGCGATAGAGAGGGTCTACGAGCTGGAGCAGTACGGCGCCCTCTTTGACAGAACTGAAGATGGGAGGATAAGCCAAAGAGCCTTCGGAGCCCACACCTACCGGCGCCTCTGCCACATAGGAGACAGAACGGGCCTCGAGCTAATACGGACGCTTCAGGATCAGGTCATCAAACGCTCGATACCGTTCATGGACGAGGTCGCTGTCACGAGGGTCTTCAGGGACCGGAACTCGGGACGGGCTGCCGGGGCGATGGGGATCGACATCAAGAGCGGCAGGCTGCTGCTGTTCAGGTCCAAGGTGGTCATACTTGCTACGGGCGGATGCGGCAAGGTCTACGAGGTGACGTCGAATTCCTACGAAAGCACTGGAGATGGGATAGCGATGGCGTACAAAGCCGGGGCGGAATTGATGGACATGGAAATGATCCAGTTTCACCCGACAGGCATGATCTATCCTGTCGGAGTCCGGGGTCTCCTCGTCACTGAGGCTGTGAGGGGCGAGGGTGGGGTCCTCACGAACGCGCAAGGGGAGCGGTTCATGTCAAAGTACGACTCGAAGAGGATGGAGCTGTCGGCAAGGGACGTCGTCGCGAGGGCAATCAACGCGGAGATTACAGAAGGGAGGGGGACGAAGAACGGGGCAGTCTACCTGGACATCTCCCACAGGGAAGCCGCCTACATCAAGAAGAAACTTCCTAGCATGTATGACCAGTTCCTAGAATTCGCAGGAGTCGATATCACCAAGCAGAAGATGGAGGTCGCCCCGACCGTCCATTACCAGATGGGAGGGGTTAGGGTCGACCCGGAGTCAGGAGAAAGCACAGTGAAGGGGCTATACGCCGCGGGTGAGGTCGCTTGCGGGCTGCACGGCGCCAACAGACTTGGTGGCAACTCACTCTCCGACATTCTGGTCTTCGGCAGAAGGGCGGGGGCGGCAGCCTCGGAGGCATGCACTGGGATGGAAATGCCTGATGTCGACAAGGGAGACGTAGAGAAGGAGATAGACAGGATCTTGTCCCCCTTTTCGGACGCTCCGGGGTTGAACCCGTTCTTCCTCAAGGAGGAGATCGCGAAGAACATGTGGAAGCATGTCGGCATAGTCAGGAACGAGCAGGACCTAAGAGCCGGACTCAACGAGCTGGATGGGCTTGCGCAGCATGGAGCCAAGGCGAGAGCGACTGGGGGAAGGGCTTACAACCAGTCGTGGCTGGACACCCTCCAGGTGTGGGATATGCTCCTCGGGTGCGAGGCAATCATCTCATCGGCCTTGGAACGCAAGGAAAGCAGGGGGGCACACACCAGGTCCGACTACCCCGGGAAGGACGACAAATGGCTGGTAAACGTAATAACGGTGGAGCGGGACGGAAGGATGGCACACGATATGATACCAGTCACGAAACCACCGCCGGAGCTTCAGGCACTCATAGAGGAGTAGGCGTAGTTGAGCAAGGAGACAATCGCCGCGTCGGATCCGAAGACAGTCAAGTTGAGGGTCCTCAGGGGCCTGGGGGAAGACCTCTCTACCGTCAAGTACGATTCATTCGAAGTTCCCCGCGAAGACGGGATGGTCGTCCTGAACGCGATTCATTACATCCAGTCGCACCTGGACCCCTCACTCTCTGCCCGCTGGAATTGCAAGGCGGGAAGGTGCGGGTCGTGTTCTGCGGAGATAAACGGAAGGCCGAGGCTGATGTGCAAGACGCGCGTTGATTCCATCGAGGGCGAGATAACCGTTGAACCGATGAAAGCCTTCCCACTGCTCCGAGACCTTGTCACTGACGTGAGCGAGAACTGGAAGGTGGCTGCAATGATCCCTGCCTTCTCGCCGAAGACATCCTCCGCGAAGGAATGGAGATTCCGCCAGCAGGACGTCGATCGGTCCAGGGAGTTCAGGAGGTGCATCGAATGCTTCCTGTGTCAGGACGTCTGCCACGTTATCCGGGAACACGAGGCTGAGTACATCGGGCCGAGGTGGGTAGTCAAAGCGGCCTCGCTCGACATGCACCCAATGGACGCACTCAACCGGTCGAAGTTCATGAAGGATGCGGGCGGCCTCGGATACTGCAATATCACGAAGTGCTGCCAGGAGATTTGCCCCGAGCACATAGTCATAACAGACGACGCCATCATACCTGAAAAGGAAAGAGTCGTTGACCGCCACTACGACCCGATCCTGTGGGTCTACAGGAACTTCCCAAGGAACCAACTGCAGCTAGAAGCTGACCTCAAGAAGATACTGAAGGCAGCCTTCTGGGTGGCAATTCTTGCGCCCGTGATCCTGGTCCCTGCATATTACCTAGCGCGAGCCTTGTTCGGCTAGCAGAATGTGGCCCAGGCACTTCATCTTATGGCGACCGAAAGTACAAGGAGGGCGAAGCCGGTTGCGACAATGGCTACCAGCGCAGAGATTCCAGCTCCCAACGAGTTTGCTTCGATGCTTCCTACCAGAATCACCACGAGCCCAAGAAGGAAGAGTGGGTATCGGGCACTCTTTGGCATTCGCTGTCGGGTCCCTATCATTCCGCTATAGCCTCAAAAGTGTCGGGTCGAGCGGGAGTCCGGCAGCGACTCCCCGGAGATAGAGATCGGCGAAGAATATTGTGAGAAGACTGATCCATGCGAGGGCTTCGTGATGGCTGTTCAGCCAGCTCTGCTTCTCGTAGAGCTCCTTCCTGAGTCCGCCAGCCGCCACGCAGCTGAAACAGTCAGTGTTGCCCCCTATGACGTGCCGGAATGCGTGGCAGGACAGGGTCCAGCCCGTCAAGGTCAGTGCGTTGAAGAGGAGTATGATGCTCCCCAACCTCAGCGCAAAGGCCCCGGAATAGACCATGGAGTGGAAGAAGTCGTAGTAGAAGAAAGGCAGGATCGCAATGCCGGCATACAAGAAATACCTGTGGAAGTTTTCAAGTTGGAAGACTGCGCTTCGTTCGCCAGTGTAGCGCCGCGCGGACGACTCGCCTCTGTCAGCGTTGGAGCAGCCGAGAGGATGGTTGAATATGTGCCTGTGGTAGTCCTTGCGGTAAGCGTAACAGGTCAGCCGGAAAGCGCCCGGGAGCGGGACAATCAGTATCGTGGGGCTATAGAAAGGGTCGATATAGCCCGCAAATTCTGAGACGGGGAAGGCAAGTAGGGCCCAGAACCCGAGTGACAGGATTCCCACGAAGGACCAGAGCCTCCAGTTCGGCTCGATCAACTCGTACGGGAAGAGCAGCTTCCAGTCAAGTTTCAAGACAAGGTCGTCCCTGCCGAGGGAGGAATCTCGTATGGCTAAAAGTCCTTCTGGATGGAGCCTCAGGCCATGGGGTCGGTGCCAGCAACATCGTCGTAGTGCGCGCCCATGAAACCGTAAACGCCCGTTTTCAGAACCTTCATTCCCAGAAGCGCGCACTTGATTCTTGATGGCCCAAGCTCCGGATTGCCTAGCATATTGACAACGTCCTCCTTCGAAACCCCCTTCACCCACTCCAGTGTCTTTCCCTTTGCCAGCTCCGTGAGCATGGAGGCGGAGGCGACGCTGATTGCGCAACCTTTCCCTGAGAACTTGATCTCCTCTATCTTGCTCCCCTCCCCGACCTTGATCTGCATGTCGATTTCGTCCCCGCAGAGCGGGTTGGTGTCGTGCGAGCTTATGTCGAAGTGCTCGAGCTTGCCAAAGTTCCGAGGGTTCCTATAGTAGTCCAGGATCAGCTCCCTGTAGATGTCTGCGCTGCTCAAAGCTTGAAGACGCTCCTTGCCTTCTCGAGGCCGGCTGCCAGGGCGTCGATGTCGTCGTAGGAGTTGTAGACGGAGAAGCTGGCTCTGCTGGTGGCCGAAACGTCGAGCCACCGCATGAGGGGCTGGGCACAATGGTGCCCCGACCGGATTGCTATCCCCTCCTCGTCGAGGATCGTGGCCAGGTCGTGGGAATGAATGTCGGCTAGGTTGAAGGAGATCACCCCGCTGCGGCTCTCGACCTTCTGCGGACCATAGGCTCGGAATCCCTTCACCTTCTCCAGGGTCTCGAATGAGTACTTCAGGAGGGCTTCTTCGTGCCCCCTGACCTTGTCCATTCCGAGGCCGGTCAGGTAGTCGGTGGCAGCCCCGAGCCCGATGGCGTCGGCGATGTTGACCGTCCCGGCTTCGAACTTGTAGGGGACATCGTTCCAGGTTGCATGGTCGAGGAACACCTCCTTGATCATCTCTCCTCCCCCGTGAAACGGGTCCATCTCCTCAAGCAGCTCCTTTTGGGACGCCAGGACACCTATCCCTGTAGGCCCCAACATCTTGTGTCCGGAGAAGGCGTAGAAGTCGCACCCGATGTTTGGAATGTCCACCGGCATGTGCGGGACCGACTGTGCCCCGTCCACGATGGTCTTCGCTCCGGCGCTCTTTGCCAGCGAGCAGATCTTTGCGACGTCGTTGATGGTCCCGAGGACGTTCGAGCAGTGCGTAACCGCCACCAGCGAAGGGGACTCCTTCAGAAGCTCCTCGAGGCTCCCCATATCCAGGGTCCCGTCGGGATTGAGCCCGACGAACTTTAGATTGGCCCCCTGCTTCTTCGCGAGGAGCTGCCACGGCACGATGTTGCTGTGATGTTCCATGAGGGTGGTTACGAGCGTGTCCCCCTTCTTCACGAACTTCTCGCCCCAGGCGAACCTGACGAGGTTCGTGGACTCTGTCGTGCCCCTCGTGAACACCAGGGACTGGGGGGAAGTATGTACGAATTGTGCGACCTTCTTCCTCGCACCCTCATACGCTTCGGTCGCCTCCTCTCCCAGCCTGTGGACCGACCGGTGGACGTTGGCGTTGTATCGTGAATAGTAATCGACGAGGGCGTTGATCACCTGTGCCGGCTTCTGGGTTGTCGCCGCGTTGTCGAGATAGACTAGCCTCTCGCCGTTCACCTTCCTGGAGCTGATCGGAAAGTCGGAACGGATCTTCTGAACGTCGAGTGGCTCTGTCTTCAGCATATCAACTGCTCCCTTCCTAGACCTCGACCAAAATCGTCTCGCCTTCTATTTTAAGATTGAAGCGCTTCAATGGCACGGTAGCCGGGGGGTTGAGGACCTCTCCGGTCTTCAGGTCGAACTGGGAGAGATGGAGGGGGCACACCACCCGGTCTTCCATCATGAAGCCCAAGGCCAAGTCGGTGTCCTCGTGCGTGCATGTCCCGCCCACCGCCGAAACCTCCCCTCCGATCCTGGCGAGGATCAAGTGCATCCCGCCCACGTCGGCCGCGACCATGGACCCCTCAAGGAGGTCGGTTGCCTTCATTGCGGGCAGGAACTCGGCCATGCAGGTCTACCTGTACTTGTAGTGCCGCTCGAAGATGTCTTCAGACTGTTTCACCTCGGGCGCCGTCCCTCCAGACCGGGCGAGGATGGCTTCCCTGTCCATGAGCCTGCGCTTCTCCCCGTACCACTTACCTTCGATCATGAACCTGGCTCCCTCCCTCGTCTGTTCGATCGGGACCCTCGAAAGGACGGGCTCGAAGAATCCGAGGACCACCATCTTCTTTGCTTCATTGAGGTCCAGCCCCCTCGCCATGAGATAGAAGAGTTGTTCGTCGTCGACCTGTGCCACCGAGGCCGAGTGCGTCGCCTTCACTTCGTTGTTGTCGATCTCGAGCCCCGGGATCGCGTCGGATTTCGCGCCCCGCTCCAGGATCATCGCATGATGCGCGAGGTAGGACCGGGAGTTCTTCGCTGCCTGGACTATCTTGATCATCCCTTTGAATATCGACTGCGACTCGCCCTTCAGGACCCCTCTTGCCTGGGTGGACCCGGTGGAATCCGGGGAGTTGTGCATGAGGTTGGACTCGAAGTCGAACCTCTGCTTCGAATCCGTGAAGAACATCTCGAAGCCCTCGGCAAGCGATCCCCTCCCGTTCAAAAGGAGGTTCATCCTGGAGCGGGAAATGGCGGACCCCAGGGAGAGAGAACTGAATGAGGTTCTGGCGTCATTGGCTGTCTCGATGGCGCGGTTGGAGAGGTAGACCGATTCGCTGTCAAGCATCTGAATCGATGAAACGTCGACGTGCGAACTCGGCCGAGCGTGGACTTCGAGGTTCGTCGCCACGAGGGATGGCCGCGGGGCTCCTTTTGAATAGAGCTCTTCGAGGAAGACCAGTTTCGACTCCTCCTCGACATGGATCAAGTTTCGCTCTATGACGGCACCCTGGGGGGAGTCGGTAAGCAGCATTCGCCGGAGGGGTCGGTCAAGTACGGTCTCCTTCGGTACGAAGACGAACGTCCCCGAGTTGAAGAATGCGTTGACGAAGGCGGCGAACCTGTCCTTCTCGGTACTGATTAGGGGATGTTCGATGAGGCCCCTGACAAGACCTTCGTGTTTCGCAATCGCCGCATGAAGGGGAAGGAGTTCCACTCCCTTTTCCGCGATGGGTCCTTCGAGCTCTGAATGTACCTCCGTCTGGTTTCCCTGCAGTAGGATGTTGGTCTCCTTGCCGGTCAGATACCCGCTGAAGAATTCGCGGAAGTCCACCTTTGGCCTTTCTGCCGTGACTTGGAAAGCCGACAGGTCAAAACTCGATATGCCCGCATACTTTGTGTAGAGCCGGTTTGTCTCAGGAGGGAGGGAGACGAATTCCCGGAACGCCGTCAGACGGGCATCGAGGAGCCACCTGGGTTCTTGGAATGCCTCTGAGAGACCCCTGGCTATTTCTTCGCTGAACGAACCCACCGTTGACTGGGACAAGCATGCTCACGGAGATGCCCTGGGGCTCATCCGACCGCGTTGGTCATTTCCAGCGACATTATCCTGTTGAACTCCACGGCGTATGTCATCGGGAGTTCCTTGGCGAAAGGTTCCAGAAACCCGTTGACGACCATGCTGAGCGCGTCCCCTTCGGAGATTCCGCGCGCCATCAGGTAGAAGAGCTGTTCCTCCCCGACCTTCCCGACGCTGGCTTCGTGGGTGACGGTCGCGTCGTCCTCGTAGATCTCCATGTAGGGATAGGTGGCCGTGGTGCTCTTTCCGTCGATCAGGAGGGCGTCGCAGCGGACCGTCGATTTCACGTTCTTGGCCCCCTTTGCGATGTGAAGGAGGCCCCTGTACGCCGTGTGGCCCCCGTCCTTCGACACGGACCTGGAGATTATCTTGGACGTCGTGTCTCTAGCGAGGTGGACCGCCTTTCCTCCGGTGTCCTGCACTTGCCCTGCTCCGGCGTATGCCACCGAGATTATGTCGGCCTTGGCCCTCGGTCCGAGGAGGTAGACCGACGGATATTTCCTCGTCAGCTTCGAGCCTCCGTTGAAGTCGACCCAGGAAACCGTCGCATCTTCGTAGGCATGGGCCCGCTTGGTGACGAGGTTGAGGACGTCTCTGGACCAGTTCTGCAGAGTAGTGTACTTGATCAACGACCCCTTGTTCGCGATGATCTCCACTATTGCCGAGTGCAACGACTGCGAAGAATAGACCGGGGCGGAGCAGCCCTCCATGTAGGTGATTTCGCTGTACGGCTCGCCGACGATCAGGGTCCTCTCGAACTGGCCCATGTTCCGCTCGTTGATCCTGAAATAGGCCTGAAGAGGCATGCTGACCTTGACCCCTTCGGGGACGTAGACGAAGCTTCCTGCGCTCCAGACCGCGGTCTGTAGCGCTGCGATGTAGTTGTCCTGGTAAGGGACCACGGTTCCGAAATACTTCTTCATGATATCGGGGTACTCCTTGAGAGCGGTCACCGTGTCGGTGAAGATTACTCCCTGCTTCGTGAGCTCTCCCTGCAGGCTGTGGTATACCGCCTCGCTCTCGTATATCGCTCCCACCCCTGCCAGGAATTTCTTTTCAGCATCTGAAATCCCGAGCTTGTCGTAGGTCTTCTTGATGTACTCGGGCAGCTCATCCCACGAACCCGCGGCCTTCTTCGTGGGGCTGGCGTAATAGTAGAAGTCCTGGTAGTCGATCTCGCCGAGCTCGGGCGCCCAGGCTGGGGGTCCCTTCTCTAGGAAGTGTTTCAGAGCCTTCATTCTGATCTGTTCCATCCAGGCAGGTTCGTCGTGCAGCCTGACTATCTCCTGGACGACGCGTTCGCTCAAGCCCTTCGTCCCCTGGACGGCGTAGGAATCTACGGGATCGCTGAAGCCGTATTTTTCCTTGTAATCGTCGGTTACGACGTCTGTTTTAGAAGCCAATTCTCTCTCACACTCGCTAATATAACATAGGTTATTATCCTCGATAAAAGGGTTATGATGCCTGAGGGGCGATTTCTTCTTCCCCGCCGTACCCCTTGATCCAAGTGTAACCCTTCTCCTCCAGGAGCCTGGAAAGGTCCTCTCCACCGGACTCGATGATCCTCCCCTGGTACATTACGTGCACGAACTGCGGTTTGACATACCTGAGGATTCTCTGATAGTGCGTGATGAGGAGGGTACCGGTGGATGGTCCGGCGACCTTGTTGATGCCCTCGGCAACGATCCTGAGCGCATCGATGTCAAGCCCCGAATCGGTCTCGTCGAGGACAGCAAACTTCGGACTCATCAGGGCCATCTGGAGGATTTCCCCCCTCTTCTTCTCTCCCCCTGAGAATCCCTCGTTGAGGTACCTGGTCAGGAAGGCGCTGTCCATCCCCAACATCTTGAGCTTCTCCGCGACCACCTCTCTGAACTCGAAGATCGTGGGAGGCTCCTTCGGGTCGGTGGTGTGGGCGGCGTTATAGGCGGCCCGCAAGAATGAGAACATGCTCACCCCCTGGACGCTGACCGGGTACTGGAAGGCCAGGAAGAGCCCCTTCTTCACCCGCTTGTCCGGGGTAAGCCCGATGATGCTCTCCCCGTCGATCAGCGCCTGCCCTCCGGTGACCTGGTATTTCGGATGCCCCATCAGAGTGTACGCCAAGGTGCTCTTACCTGAACCGTTGGGCCCCATGAGGGCGTGGGTCTCCCCCTGCTGGACGGTCAGGTCGACCCCCTTCAGGATTTCCTTGCCATCCACAGAGGCATGAAGACCGATGATCTCTAACTTCATCGGTTTTTCACTTCCGCCGCAGAATATATTTAAGTCTATAACATAGGTTATACTGCAGCAGGCATCCTACCACAATAGACCGAGCTTTCTCGCGACTGCTTCTAGAAATTCCTTGTCCAAGGTCGAGAAGGCGTCCAACATGTCGCCGTCGATGTCGATTTCTCCTACCACTGACCCTGACTTGAAGATAGGCACCACGATCTCCGCCTTGGTGGAGAGGAAGCATTGAAGATACCTGGGGTCTTTGGTGACGTCGGACACGATTTCCGTCCTGCCAGCCTTTGCCGCGAAACCACAAACGCCCTTGCCGATCGGGATCCTGGTGTGCTCTGTCGCGGCGGGGCCCGACCAAGAGTCCAGGACGAGGTCCTTGCCTTGGACGGCGTAGATCCCGACCCAGGTGTAGGTGGGGACCGACGCATTCAGGAACTTGACGGCCTGGTCCCTAGCCGCCTTGCCGGTAGCAGAGCCGAACGCCTGATCCACAGTAGCCAAGAGCTCCCTTGCATGTTCCCTGCTGAGTCTGGCTGCGGATGCTCTCAATTGTTCACTGCTCCGTCCGCTTCAGGTATTTATTTTCGACTCGGAACGTCCTTCGAGAACGTATCTGTAGACCAGCCCCGCCAGGGTCGCCCCTATGAAAGGACCAATCCAGTAGATGTACCAGTAGTACGGGATGAAAGAGCCTGCCAACATCGGGCCCATGGCCCTGGCAGGGTTCATCGCTGCCCCCGTGAGCGGGCCCCCGAGGAGGACATCCGCGAGCACCGCTAGCCCGATTCCGAGACCTCCGATCTTGGGCGCCCTGGGGTCCACCGCTGTCCCGTAGACGGCGATGACGAGCACGAATGTAAGAAGGGCCTCGACCGAAATCCCCTGGCCCACATTCAGGGCGGGGAGGAGTGTTGGAGCCCCCCAGTTAACCTGACCCCCGATTACCGCCGGGATGGAGAGGACAAGGGCGATCCCAGCCGAGAACGCTCCGGCGAGTTCCACCAGGATGTAGGGCAGTACATCGCGCCCCGGTAGCTTCCGGCCGATGAAAAGGGCGAATGAGACCGCTGGATTGAGGACTCCGCCCGATATTCCCATGGTGGCCGTCACCCCTGCCGCCAGGCCTAGGCCGTTTGCCAGAGCGGCGATGATCAGAGAAAGCGCGGGTGTTGCCCCAGACGCCTGGGCCCCTACCGCTGACCCTGCGCCGACGACTACGAAGATGAAAGTGCCGACGAATTCGGCGGCCAGCTTCCGTGGAAGTCCGGAAGACAGATGATAATCGATTGGGGAGGCCCCGGAACTCACTTAAGACTTTCGAGGAAAGAAACCCTTTTCGAACAAGTAAGCCCGCGGCGCAGGTGCAGACGAGGAAGCCCCTCGGTGTCCACCGAGTGGGGGGCGTGACGAGTCAAGTCTTCACCATCAGGGTCTCGATACTTGGTGGGTGGTGTTCGCCGATGCCTTGACTGGAAGGGCGGTGGGGCCTTGACAAGGCTTTGGAAGGGCAGACTCCCGCAGAAGTGGCGGGCGTGGGGATTCAGGATGAAAACAAGTGGCTCACCCTATTACGCGGGGCAATCAGGAGAGAGGGGCGGGCGAATTGAAGCGTAAGGCGTTCTGGGTCTGTCTTGTCTCCGAACTGATGCTCGTTTTTGGAATCATTCTTGTTGTCCTGTCATTTCTATATGTAGTCCAAGGCGGTATCGGCAGTTGCGTCTCTGCCACTTGCCCAACTCCCTCACATTCTCTTGCTGAATCCCCATTCTTTGTTGGTTGTCTGTTGATTCTCCTTTCAGTGTTGGGATTCGCCGTTGCGCTACCACTTGTTTGGCGCGAGACCACGCGGAGTGGGACAGCGACTTGACCTACGGAAGCGACGGGACAGAACCCCATGAATCACAAGAATTCTTATATACAATAGGTGGTTGTGTACCGAATATCTAACATGTCACAAGGCCAACAGGTAATAATTCTGAAGGAGGGTTCTGGTGAGTCCAGGGGAAGGGAAGCCCAGAGGAACAATATCGCGGCCGCGAAGCTGATTGCGGAACTGGTCAGGACTTCTCTCGGACCGCGAGGGATGGACAAGATGCTGGTCGATTCCATGGGAGACGTTACGATCACCAACGACGGGGCCACGATGCTGAAGGAGCTTGACATCCAGCACCCGGCTGCCAAGATGATGGTAGAGATCAGCAAGGCGACGGACAACGAAGTTGGGGACGGCACCACATCGGCGGTTGTGTTGGCAGGCGCACTGCTGGAGAGGGCAGAGGAGCTTATCGAGAAGGACGTGCACCCGGTCGTCATCGTAGACGGATATTCGAAGGCAGTCGAGAAGGCGCAGAAGGTTCTTGAGGAGATAGCTGAAAAGGTGGACCCGACGAGCAGGGCAGACCTACTGAAGATCGCGAACACTAGCATGATGACGAAGCTGGTCAGCGAAGATTCGCCGCACCTGGCGGGAGTCGTGGTCGACGCCATCCTGATGGTCTCCGAAAAGGTGGAGAAGGGGATGAAGGCCGACATCGACAACGTGAAGGTAGAGAAGAAGGCAGGCGGCTCGATAACGGATACGGCTTTGATCAGGGGAATGGTGCTGGACAAGGAAGTAGTCCATTCGGGGATGCCGAAGCGGGTGGATGAGGCCAAGATCGCCCTCATCAATTCGGCGCTGGAGATCGAGAAGACCGAGTTCTCGGCGGAGATCAGGATCAACGACCCCGCCCAAATGCAACAGTTCATGGACGAAGAGACCAACATGCTGAAAGGGATGGTCGATAAGGTGAAGGATGCCGGGGCCAACGTGCTGATCTGTCAGAAAGGCATCGACGACCTCGCCCAGCACTTCCTCGCAAAGGCAGGGATCCTCACAGTGAGAAGGGTAAAGGAGAGCGACATGTCGAAACTCGCAAAAGCCACAGGAGCGAGGATGGTCACCAACCTTGACGACCTGACCTCGAAGGACCTTGGATACGCGAAGGTAATGGAGGAAAGGAAGATGGAAGATGACAAGTGGGTCTTCATCGAGGGGTGCAAGAACCCGAAAGCAGTAACAATCCTTGTGAGAGGCGGGACCCAGAGGATAGTCGATGAAGCGGAAAGGGCCCTTCACGACGCGTTGATGGTGACAAAGGACGTTGTTCAGCTCCCGGCGATAGTGGCCGGAGGCGGAGCCCCCGAGGAAGAGGTCTCAGTCCAAATCCGAAGCTGGGCGCAGAAGCTGTCGGGAAGAGAGCAACTCGCGGCCCTGAAGTTTGCGGACGCGATGGAGTCGATACCGCTCACGCTAGCCGAGAACGCAGGGATGGACCCCATAGACACCCAGGTCGAGCTGAGGGCCAGGCACGGAAAGGAGGGGAAGTGGTACGGGGTCGACGCAATGGGCGGCAAAGTGGCAGACATGTATGCAAAGTCCGTGGTCGAGCCTCTCGCAGTCAAGCTGCAGATTCTCAGGTCGGCAACCGAAGTGGCGTCGATGGTCATCAGGATCGACGACGTCATCGCGGCGAGCAAGATGAAGGGTCCATCCGGCCCGCCCGGCGGAGGAATGGGCGGGATGGGTGGAATGCCCCCGATGGGCTGAAAGGGATCAGAGTCTTCCCGTAAGTTCAGCTTCTGAGTACTCCCCGGACTTCTTGGCCTTGTCATAGACGAGGCTCGCCACGGCAACGTCTTCTATGGCTGCGCCGTGTGACTTGAAGAAGGTCTTCCCCGCTGGTTTTACCCTGCCTGAGACGACGTCCTTCAGCTCCACCGCGCTTTCCCAGGCGAACTTTCCTGCTTTTTCGGCGAGAATCAGATCCCCGGCCTCGTATCGCGCCTGGGCGAGGTCGTCCACCGCAACGGTCTTGAATTGGGCCACGGCTGATGGGAGGACCTCGGCCCTACCCGGCGAATTTGACCCGGCGGCGTTCAGATGCACTACGTCGCCCACCGCTTCTTCATCGATGAAACCGTCCCTGGAGGATGTTATCGTCGTGCCCACGTCCGCTCCGCGGAGGGCCTCGGAGGGGGAAGCAGTGGCCCGCGACATGATTCCGAGGCGGCCCAGCTCGTCCGCAAAGTCGTTCCTGTGCTTGACTGTGGGACTCCAGACCCTGACCTCGCTCAGGGATGCGACCTCCTTCAGTGCGAGGACCTGGGTGAGGGCCTGCCAGCCTGAACCACAAATGCCGAGGACGACGTCCCTCCTCCCGCACAGGTACTTCGTGGCCACTGCCGAAGCGGCTCCTGTCCGGTTTCTCCCCAATGTGTTCGCACCCATGACCGAGAGCAGCGAACCCCTCTCCGAGTCGAAGAGCAGGAAGACGAACTGTGTCCCGACCTTCGAGGTGAGATAGCACTTGGCTCCGGCTCGTCCGAGGTATGGGAGAGACCCGTGCATCACGTTCAGGCTCGATCCCATCGCGGCGGAGCGTGTCCGCGGGGAGTTGACTGCCATTCCGGCCGCCTGCTGACGGAATGCTTCTTCGACGGCTACCACGGCGTCTTTCATCTCGAGCAGGCTCGTAACGTCCCTCTCAGAGAGGAGCAGCGTCAATCGGGTCTAAGTCTCTTCCTTGTGTTCTTCGGTCACAGGCTTGCCCCATCTGCCGACCTTGGGGATGTTCTTGGTCCTGAAAAGGGCCATCCCCTGCTGGTATCTCTGCAGTTCGACCTCCAAGAAACGTATGTCAGACATCACAGCTGCGAGCTCCTTTGCCTTTCCCTTTTTCCCCGTGAGCTCGGCTACTTTGGCCTTCTTCTCCTGAGCCATCCCGGCAAGCAGTTGCTCGTATTCGGTGGCCAAATTAACGTCGCGGCCTTCGGTCTGTCTAATCTATAAAGGCGTTATCGGGAAACGGTTGATATGCGTCCCCAACTGTTCACCGCAGGGATTCTTATCGCGCTCATGGGGGCGGCTTTCTATGTCGTCGTTCTGCCCATTTCCTTCGCCTGGTCGATCCCGTTCGTAATCGCCGGAGGAGTGATGTCCCTGGTGAGCTTCTTCCTGCCCCCCAGCCCGGGGCCGGTCCAGCCCCCTGAAGGATACCGATTCTGCGTCTTTTGTTCTACCTCGGTGCTTCTGTCGTCGGAAAGATGTCAACACTGCAACGGCCTGCAGCCCAAGGCGTGAGAGAGTGGACGTCCTCGGCCAGGTGCCACAGCAGGACCGGACAGTCAAACTTCGGGTCGGGTTTCATGGCCACCCCATGGTCAAGTCGCTGCATGAAACTACCATCGAGATAACGACAGAGGAGCACCTGACCGAAAGGGGGGATTGCATCATAGGCGTAGGCGCGGAATTTGGTTGCGCGGACCTTGACGGTCGGCTGAAGTCGGCGCTCAGGCAAGAGGGGGCTAACGTTCATTTCAAGATACTCGCCGGGGACTTGGTGTTCGACATGGAAGCGCACGGTGACTCGAGGCTGGAGCTGACCCACCCTCACGACATGGTGATCAGGAAGAGCGACTTTGTGAGCGACAGGACCCTGGCGGTTGGGGCAAGCGCAGCTGCGAAGGACCTCCCGAGGGAGATAGTCGAAATCCTGAAGGATCCTCTGGCGAAGGGATTTCTCGAGATAGAGGTCGATTCGCCGTGACCAAATACAAAGCTGTAGCGTACACGATGCAGGCGCTCGTGAAGTATCACGGCCTGAAAGACTGGAAGCTCAGGCTTCCCTACCACGATAGCATTTCCGTCAACACCACGAGCATGAGGACAGAGGCCTCCCTCGACGACAGCAAGAAGGGAGGGGTGTTCATCGATGGAAAGACAAACGCGTCCGCGAACTCCCGGCTCCAGGCCGTTGTCTCACGACTGGACCGCCGGGCAAGGGTAAGAGGGCTCAGGATAGACAGCAGGAACCTGCCCAGCGGAGACGCGAAAGGCATTGGATATTCCTCCTCGGCCGGTGCGGCGCTTACGCTGCTCTGTCATGCGAAGTTGGAAGGGGGCGAGCCAGATCTGAAGGACCTGTCAAGGACTGCCAGATTGTTTGCCGCATCGGCGTCGAGGTCGCTGGTAGGGGGCTTCTCGAGGCTCTACGCCGGGTCAGACGACGCAACAACCTACGCGGAAAGGTTCGCCGACTCAGGTGACCTGGATCTTAGGATGGTCATAGTCCCCCTCAGTTCCAAGGTAAGGACCGAGGATGCCCACAGGGAGGTGATGACCTCTCCGTTCTTCGCGGCCCGCGTGAAATCGGCCCAGAAACGCTGCGACGAGATGGAAAGTGCGATACTGAAGGGAGACCTCGACAAGCTCGGGATTCTTGCCGAAAGGGACACGCTAGAGCTCCACGCCCTCACCATGACCGGGGATAATCGAATGCTCATCATGAGCGAAGACTCGGTCAGGATAGTAGGGAAAGTGAGGGAGCTCAGGTCGGAGGGTCTGGAAGCCTACTTCTCCATGCAGACGGGGCCATCTGTCTTCATCAACACCTCCGAGAGGCACATGGAGCGGGTGCTGAAGGCGGTCAGGAGGATGGGCTACCGCGCATACTCCTCCGGGGTCGGGGGACCGGCACAGATTCTCTGAGACTTGCCAAGTGTTAATAGCTCCGGCAAGGAGTTTTGAAGAAGTTGACGGGAAAGGCAAGGAACGTGAAGGAGTACCTCGAGGAACTTGAGAAGAACAAATCGAAGAAGCCAGACCAGGTAAGGGAAGGCCTCGAGATGTATGTCGAGCTGTGGAAGAAGGCCATCGGCAACGGAGTGGTGTCGGAAGCTGACGACCTGGAAGTGGCCCTCGCTAAGGTCGAAGGGATTGGGGGGCTATACAAGGCCGCGGAAGGGTAAGCCTCATCTCATGACCTCGCCACCGTCAATCACTATGGCCTGTCCTGTTATGTAGCTGGACTCCGGGCCAGCGAGGAAGAGGGCGAGGTTCGCGGCCTCCGACGGTCTTCCGAATCTCCCGAGGGGGATCGCATCCTGATACGATTTGATCTGACTCTTGTCCAGCCAGTCTACCCATCCTGTCTCTATGGAGCCGAAGACCATGCAATTGACTCGGATCTTCGGGGCGAGCCTCCGGGCGAGGACCCTGGTCATCGACAGGACGGACCCTTTCGCCGCGGCATAGACAAGGCCGTCGGGGTCTCCTGCGATCGCGGGTGTGGAGGCGACGTTCACAATGGAGCCGGTCTTCATCGACTTCAGCGCCGCCTTTGTGCACAGGAACGTCCCGAAGGCGTCGACGGCGAAGACCCTCTTCCACATCTCCAAAGTCGTCTCTTCTATCCCTGCATTCCAAATCCTAGCGTCCGACAGTCCTGCGGCGTTGACGAGGATGTCCAGTCCCCCGACCCTCCTCTCGATCTCGGCGAACATCCGGGTGACCTTGGAGGGGTTCGACACATCACCGTGGACCGCGAAAGCTTTTCCTCCTTTATTGGTTATCGACCGTACCACAGGGTCTGAATGTGCCGAAGTCGGCCGATGAGTCACTACAACGTCGGCCCCCTCCTTTGCAAAAAGACTGGCTATCTCGGCGCCGATCCCCTGCGAAGAGCCTGTTACAAGGGCACGCTTTCCTGAGAGCCGCATCTAGGCCTCATTGTCCCTCGGCCGTCTTAAGGGTTCAAGGGATCAGGGACGCGGGGCCCTTTCCCTCGCCGTTGCCCCGACCGAATATCGCTTGAGGAACTCGATGTTGAATAGGGACGCCTTTGCGGAGTTGCTTACTATGTCGGCTTTGTCCGACAGGGCCTTTGTGAGGACCGCTTCCGCCGAAGCACTCCCTATCGAGCCGAGTGCGGCCGCCGACTCGTGCCTAACGATCGGGTCGGGGTCCGACATGACGGCCTTTTCGAGGGCTTCGTTTGCCGCAGGAATCCCCATCTGACCCATGGAGAAGGCCGCTTCGTGCCTGACCAGCGGGTCGGGGTCGTGGAACAGCACGTCTGCCAGGGTCGGTATGCACAGCTCACCTCCCACCTCGGCCAAGATGGTGACCGCGTGCACCCTCAGCACCAGGCTCGGCTCTTCGGTGAGGACTTTGATGAAGTACGATTCGTCTTTCTTCGAAAAGGCTTCCTCCATCCCCTTCATTATTTCCATGCAATGTGCCTCGTCGTCGACGATCGTGCTCGTGTACAACACGACCGTGTCCCTCGGCGCTCATTCTATAAACTGAGCGAAGAGTTCACGCCAGTGCGGACTTCAGGTCAGCCAGCAGGTCCTCAGGGTCCTCAATCCCCACTGAGAGACGGATGAGCCCGTCGGTTACTCCCACCTTCTTCCTTTCCTTCTCCGGAACGCTTGCGTGCGTCATCGTGGCCGGATGGTCGACGAGGGACTCTACCCCGCCGAGGCTCTCGGCAAGTGAGAAGACTTTCAGCTTTCGCAGAAATGACTTCACCTCGGTCATCCCGCCCCTGAGCTCGACAGATAGCATCCCCCCTGAGCCCCTCATCTGGCGCTTTGCGAGGGAGCGCTGCGGATGAGACTTCAGCCCCGGATAATGGACCGCGGATACCTTCGGGTGTCTCTGTAGGTATTCCGCCACTATCTGCGCGTTGGCGCTGTGCCTTTCCATCCTGAGATGAAGGGTCTTGGAACCCCTCATCACGAGGAAGCAGTCGAAGGGAGAGGGGACTGCCCCGATGGCGTTCTGGTTGAACTTCAATTCTTCGTAGAGGCGTCTGTCGGACAGCATGAGCGCGCCCCCCACCACGTCGCAGTGCCCTGCGATGTACTTCGTCGTGCTGTGGACGGCTACAGTAGCACCGAGGTCGATGGGGTTCTGGAGGTAGGGACTGGCAAAGGTGTTGTCCACCACAGTGATGGCGCGTCCCTTCTTCGCGATCTTGGAAATCGCCCCGATGTCGCAGAGCCGCATCAGGGGGTTGGACGGGCTCTCAAGCCACACCAAGGCGGTCTTGGGGTTGAACGCACGCCCTACCTTCTCCGGAGACCTGGTGTCGACGTAGCTGATGTCGACCCCGAACTTCCGGAAAGTTGTCTCGAACAATCGCCTTGTCCCTCCATACAGATCATCCCCTGCGACCACGTGGTCTCCTTTCTTGAGCACAGTAAGGAGCAGGGTCGCCTCGGCGGCCATGCCGGATGAAAAGGCCAGAGCGTATCTTGCATTCTCAAGGGTCGCGAGCTTCTTCTCGAGCGCCGCCCTGGTCGGGTTCCCCGTCCGGGAGTATTCCAGGCCTCTTGTCGGCTTATCGACGTCTCTCCTGACGAATGTTGAAGACATGTGGATCGGGACCACAATGTCTCCGGTGGAATCGAGATCTGGTTCCTCTCCTGAATGGACGGATTCCGTTCCGAAGCGCAACGACCTATCCTCTCGCAAGGTAGTTTATCACGTCTGTGGTGGTGATCAGGCCCACCACTTTCGAGCCTCTGGCGACCACGAAGGTCCCCCTTTCCCTCAGGAGACTCCCCGGGTCCATGATCATCGACCCCTTCTCGACGGTGGGGAGCGGGGCGTCCATGACTGACTCGACCTTCGATGACGGAGACACTTTTCCTCTCAGGAGGCTGCCGATTAGGGAAGTCCCGCTGACGCTCCCCACTTGCACTCCCTGCTCTTCGACGGGAATAGACGGGGTTGAGAGTTGGGTCATGGCCAGAATTGCCTTTGCGACGCGGTCTCCTGGTCGTATTACCGTCCGCCGTGGGGACTTCGACCTCAATATGGCATCAACAGGAATTCTGCGCCCTTCCCTCTTGAGGTATCCGTGTTCCGCCATCCAGTCGTCGTTGTAGACCTTGTTGATGTAGCTCCTTCCCGTGTCCGGCAGTATCACGACGACGGTCTCGCCCGGGCCCAGGCTTCTCGCAATCTTGACGGCGGCGAATGCGGCTGCCCCCGAAGATCCCCCTGCAAGCAGCCCCTCTTCTTTGGCGAGTCTCCTAGCAGTGTCGAAGGCCTGCTTGTCGGTCACCGCAACGAACTCGTCTATTACGCTCAGGTCGAGCGTCTTTGGTAAAAAGTCCTCCCCGATGCCTTCGATCCTGTACGGGCTTGCCGCCGTCCTCATTCCCTTGTGTGCCCCCTTGAGTATGGACCCGACCGGGTCAGCCCCGACGACTCGTATTGCCGGGTTCTGCTCCTTCAGGTACCGCCCTGTCCCGGTGATCGTCCCTCCCGTCCCGACACCGGCAACGAGGACATTCACCTTCCCTTCTGTCTGTTCCCAGATTTCAGGTCCGGTTGTTTGGTAGTGTGCCCTGGGGTTGGCCAGGTTCTCGTACTGGTTAGGCATGAAGGAATGAGGGGTGTTCCTTGCAATCTTCTTTGCAACTTCGACGTAGCTCTGGGGGTGGTCTGGGGGGACCCTGGAAGGGGTGACCCTTACTTCCGCGCCGACAGCCCTGAGCAGGTCCACCTTGTCCTTGCTCATCTTGTCGGGCACGGTGAATATGATTTTGTACCCGCGGAGGACAGCGACAAGGGCCAGGCCCATGCCAGTGTTGCCCGAGGTGGGCTCGACGATGGTGTACCCTGGCTTCAGGAGGCCATTTCTTTCAGCCTCGAGGACCATCGAGAGCCCGATTCTGTCCTTGATGCTCCCGCCTGGGTTCGCGTATTCCAGCTTCGCATAGACCCGTGCTTTGATCCCTTTGGTCACTCGGTTCAGGCGGACGAGAGGGGTGTTCCCGATCAGACCTAGGACGTTGTCCGCTACTGGGGCCGGCAAGAGGAGCTTGAGACCCCTCAGCACAGTTCGTGATAAAGTCGGTGGTGGGATGGACTAGGAGGATCGGATTTCGGCCCAGGGCACACGCCACCGCCCGGTGGGGAATGACCCGACGAGGCCTGGACCCAAGCCTAGACGGCGTAGCCTTTGCTTCTGAAGAACTTCCGCGCCGCAGCCTCTTCCTTTTCCTTGAACCCCTTCAGATCCCCTCGCATCATAGCAGGCATCTGCTGGACCATCAGGTCCCGGGATATCGTCCGATAGAACTCTTTGCAGACCGATATGCCCCTAAGAACCTCGGCATCGCTCTCGAAAACCCCTCTCTCTTCTATCTCATACCCGACGGCGTTCAGGTTCGCGATGAGCCTTGAGAAATTGCTCTTACTGTCGCGGATGGCCGAGACTCTTGCTTCGGAGAGGATTATTGTCTCCGGTCTTGATTCTTGGATATACTGGACAACGTTGGACATCGATTGTAAAACGCCGGGCTCCGTCCCTCTGATTTGGGTGTAGCATTCCTTCTGCATCTCATATATGTAGTCGACATCCAAGTCGAGAATCCACGATCTGTTCCCTCTGGCAAGGCGAGCGAGATTGGACAGGGGTCTTGGAGGGCTTTCATAGATCTCGACCCCCATCGTTCCCGTCAGGAATTCAACTACAGATGCGATCGATTTCTCTTCGTCGTGAAGTCTCAATGAAGCAGGGAGTCTTGAATCTACGTCGGCGGCGTGCTTGGCAAGCATCAGGTGAGGGATCACCACTATGAACCTAGAGAGGAAGTGGTCCCCGGGCCTCCTTTTCCTCAGACTCTCAAGGCCCCCCGTCATGTTTCGGATAGCCGCGTGGGCGCCCGTCCGTGCTGCAATGGCTCGCAACTCCTTGGGATAAAACTGGTCGTCTCCTCCAAGGGAGACGTCAAGATGCGAATCCATGCTGATGATCATGTCGAACCGTCGGCCCAGACTCGTAATGGTGCCAGGGACCTGTGAATGGATACTCTGAACGATGGCTCGCATCTTCAATGGCCGAACTAAGCCCAACTTGCTCCCCCGTTGATTAAACGCTTCCGCTCTCCTTTTCGCAAACCTGGCCGCTGTTCTCCTTGTCTAGGGGATCCCAACGGGAGTATCGGTGCGTTCATGTTGGTTTGGGATTTTTCCTCAAGGCATGACAAGTTCAACATCCCGAGGTGATTCCAAAAAGAGTGAGTCCAGCAGCAGATGATTGCGGGCCCGGTGGGTTAGCGTCTACATAGGTTCTTTCCTACGGCTAAAGATGATTGGACGAGGAAGCACCATGGCCGGGCCTTGTTATTTCAGGTAGGCACCCCAACCTGGACATTAGATTCACATGATTGGCTAATCAGAAAACGAAATCCTGCTCAACGGAACAAGTGACTTTGCGCTTCAGTAAAGCGAGTACCCTTGCAACCATTGAAGGGAGAAAAGATAACGAAGAGAAGAAGACGAGGAAAAGAAAGAACAGAAGAAAGCAGACCAATAACAATCCCCTTTTTCAAGGAAAAAGTTGTTCACCTGTGTCTACATCTTCGAGCTTGATGACCCTGTAGGGACAGGATTGCGCGGCCAAGAAGACGGTATCCAGATTCGTAGATCTGTCTTTCAGAATCCTCAGTGGTGCGGGGTCGAAGACAGACTTCTTCTTCTCCCGATCAAGCTGGAACATCTTTGGGGCAATCTCAACGCAGCTTGCTGAGCCCATGCAAATGTCCCTGTCTAGCATGACCTTGACACGCCTCCCCTCGACAAAACTTCCACTCCACCACGAATCTTCCATCTCACTGCCCTTCGGCGTTCGTTTGGGAATCCGATAGGAATGTTCTGGCCGGCTTGCTCTGACCTTCAACCTCGGTGCAACAGAACCAGATTCCGGATTCCTTGCCTCTGTCTCGTTGTCAATCCAAGAGCTCAACAACCTACGACCTTCGTGAATGCCCATTCTCGCATCTGAGACCCCCTCTAGGCCTTTCACCCACTCGTAGGTCTGTTTGGCTTCGGTGAGGTTGTCGGAGAAGAGGGAGAAGACCGAATGCCTGAGGCTCGAGCTCGTATCGCTCCCTTCGCAGAAGCGCCAAAGTTTCCTCAGCACAAGGTCATCCAGTGACCTCTTCTTCTCCTGCATTGCGTAGCTGACCAGTAATGTGAAGCTGAATCGACCGATTCTCTGAAAATTGACAAGAGTTTCAAGGAAGAACGCGTCCCCTTCGACCAGACGTTCCATCCTCCGATTGAGCGTCCTCAGGCTTATTCCGACCTCTTGAGCAATCTCGCTCAGCCGTCGCCGAGGTTCCTTCCGCAATGAATGCAGAATCAACCAGTCAGTGGGTGTCATCGTCAGCCCAAACGGAGGAAACCTCATAGTCCAGGCCATCGTCGCTTGGGTACCGCAGAGGGTCTCCATCTGGGCGATTTGCGTCTCTGCTGGTATCTCTTTTGGATATTCAAGTAAGACGAGCAAAGAACCACCATGGAAGGAGTGAACCGAAGTTATCCCCTCGGTGTGTCCAAGAATCCCAGTCAGGTCTCTCTTCTTGGAGTCATCTGAGGTTTCGAAGTAAAGTACCATGCATTCCTTCTCAAGCAGGTGAGGGTTCGGCATGATGGCCCAACCTTCGATTGCACCGAGACGCTCCATCCTAGAGACCCTTCTCCTGACTGTCTCCACGTCCACATGAAGGGTCTTGGCCATTCTTGGGTAGGATTCCTTAAAGTTCCAGCGGGAATTTGGACTGTGTAGTTCTCTCAGGATTCCGATGTCGAGCTCGTCAGGGTTGAACGTGGGATGCAAGGATTGCAGCAATTAATTAAACATGTCCGATTTTCGGCGCCATCATAGGACGCAGCTTAAGAGTCTACCCAAGCATCGAGCGTGGATTCGCGCTTTGGAACTCCAAGCTGAAGCTCTAGTGAAGAGGTTCGGAAACGCCACGGCCCTGGGTGGCGTGTCGTTCACGCTCAGCGGCACAGGATGCTATGGTTACCTTGGGCCGAATGGAGCTGGAAAGACCACAACGATAAAGTTGTTCACTTCGCTCCTCAGGCCGACTCGGGGAAGAGCAACGATAAATGGAGTGGACGTCTCCACCAGTCCTTCTGTCGCCCTGAAAGAGGTGGGGTCCCTCGTGGAAGAACCCGAGCCATATTCATTCATGAATGTACAGGACTTCCTGGTGTTCGCTGCGCGTATCAGGGACAGACCCTCCGAAAAGTCCGAAATCAAACGAATCAGCGAAAGGCTCGACCTCCCACCCTTGGACTCCAGGTGTGCGAGACTCTCGAAGGGTCAGAAGAGAAGGGTCTTCCTTGCCGCACTCCTGGTCCAAGGCTCCGAAACGTTCCTGCTCGACGAACCAACAGCCGGTCTCGACCCCGCAGAGTCTTTGATCTTCAGGAACCTGATATTGGAGATGAAAAAGGAGAACCTCATACTCCTGTCGTCGCACCTCCTATTCGAAGTGACACAGGTTTGCGACAGCGTAATGTTCCTGAACAGGGGGAAGATTGTTGATAAAGGGAGCATCCAAGATTTGACAAAGAGATACGCCTCGGGAGCGCTCAAGGTCGTATTCAACCAGCAGGTCGATGCCCAGGTCTTCGAACAGATGCGGACTGAGGAACTGATAACCAATTTCGAACAAGAAGGGGAAAAAGGCTGCCTGCTGAAGTTCGACGGAAGCGAACAGACTAGGAAGCAGCTGGTGGATCGGCTGTACCCTCTGGGAGTGAGGAGCATCAGCGACGCTAAGTTGGGCCTCGAGCAGGCGTACATGGAGTTGATGAAGTAGATGAGCGCTTCGGCCTTTTTCACTCTTCTTAGGACATACGCAAGCTTCTATCTGCACACCCGGAGATTCCAGGCGATATTCGCACTCTACCTGATCGCCGATATCTTGGTCCCTCTTCTCAGCTTGACGAACGTGCTCCCAAGGCCAGCCAACATTTACGATTACGCCAACATCGCGATGAGCAACTTCGCCTTCACCGCAATGCTCCCCGCCTCGTTGATGGCCGGAGATGCAATCTCGCAGGACTTCAGCAGGCAGGGTTACTTCACTTTAACACAACCAGTCCGGCGGTCCGAAATCATGGCGGCCCGGTTTCTCTCTGCCTTCGCGATTTCGCTGTTGACGATGCTTGTCTGGCTTGGAGGGGGGATGAGCGGGGCGTATGCTTTGTACGGGACGGTACTCCCCAACACCCCCGCGATAGTTATGCTCCTTGTGCTCTTCGTTGCCTCGGCAACCTCCTTCGTGGTCCTGTTCAGTTCTATATTCAGGAGCCCGATGGTATCGCTCATCGTGTCGGTGGTGGTGGTGCTACTACTGATGCCAATCGCCTCGGGGATACTCGAGCTTCTGGGGGTAGAGCCGTGGCCACTGATAACATACGCCGGCTCCGTTGTCGGCGCACTTGCGGCTTCTAGCTACCCCCCACACTTTCAGCCCCTCCCCGGCAACCCATCCCCGCTAGTCCCAGTTGCTCTCTTCACCCCCTTCGTTTGGGAGGCGGCAGCCATCATGGCGGCTTATCTTCTGATTTCGCTCGGGCTTGCTTGGCTAATCTATTCCAGAAAAGAGATCAAAGAGGTGTCCTGAGGGAATGGTCCGTCTCTCCAAGTTATCCTATGTCTCAGCTATTTTCTCAATTCCTCTCTGGGTTCTTTCCTTCGCCTGGATACCATTTGGGTTTTTCGGACTCCAAACTCCCATCATCATCCCCATTTTCGGGGAAGTAGGCGCGTTACTTTCGGCGCTCTTGGCCATAGTGTCCGGAACCATCGCACGAAGACGACCACAATTGCCAGAGGAACGAAGACTCGCCTCAAGGGGCTTGACGATGGGGGCAATAGTCTTGGCGCTCATCGTCGGCCTGAACTCTCTTGGATTAATCTTCTTCCAGTAGGAACCGCTAATACGGCGACCTCTCCAGACTTAGCCTTCCCATCTTCATTCCACTTCCAATGTTGTGCAACGAGGGAATCTAACTGGGAGAAGGACTCGTCCGGAAAGAAAAGCGGGCCCGGTGGGATTCGAACCCACGACATGTTCACCGGAGTGCTGCTCCTCTGGTTAAGAGCCAGCCGTTTTAGGTCGTACTCTCTAACCTGGCTTCTCGCAGAGATTCTCCGCTCTGAGCCACGGGCCCGTCGACCACGCGCCGAGTCAGGCGGAATTAAAAGGATTCTATCCATTGAACTCACTTCCGATTTCTGATTCGTTAACAGAGGGATTTATTCCCCATTGAACTCAACAACGTTTCGCCAGGGAAGAAAGCGAAACTACTCCTCGTTGATATACAGGAGAGTCCAAGACCTCGACGGATTGGGGAGACTTAGCTTCGTAGGGCTCGGTCTAGGGTCGAAGGGCATCAGCCTCGAAGGGATAGACGAGCTGAAGCAGGCAGACATGGTCTATCTTGAATACTATACGACCCCTCACGAGCCCAGCCTCTTGAAGGTCCTTGAAGAGGCATCGGGAAAGACCATCATTGTTGTCGACCGAGCGTTCGTGGAGGACGGCAACAAGATTCTAGACGAAGCCGGAATGAAGAAGATCGCCCTTGCGGTACCGGGAGACCCCATGATCGCTACCACTCACGAAGAGCTCCGAGTACGAGCAACCAAACGGGGGATTGAAACGAAGCTGGTGCATGCCACGACCATTTCGACGGCCGTGGCGAGCGCGTCGGGGCTACATTACTACAAGTTCTCGAGGACGGTGACGGTGACGCGAGAAGCGGTGAACAGGCTCACTCAGGTCTACCAGGTCCTGCACGAGAACCTCCTTGAGGGGGCCCATACGCTGATCCTGCTGGAATACGACAGCGAAAGTGGAACCGGGGTCCAGCCCCCCGAAGCCCTCGCCGGACTCCTGAGGGCCGAGGACAATTTCAAACGCGGTGTTGTTTCTGGAACTACATTTGTACTTGTGGCTTCCAGAATCGGACGGCCCGGTGCCGGACTGTCTGCCGGGAGGGTTGACGAATTGATTGGACGAGATTTCGGCGAACCGCCACACAGCATAGTGATTCCTGGCGCGCTCCATTTCACGGAAGTGGAAGCCATTTCGGCGACCTGCAGGATCGAAGAGAGCCGGGTGATAGGCAACTCCGAGGGCGTACTGCGGCCCGCCCAGACCCTCGTACCGAAATATGTCGCTAAGACCCAGAAAGCCCTCGAGTCGGTGAGGGGCAAGGTCGGGCCTCAATACGCCTCGGTGATCGAGAACGCGGAACTCTACATGCGCGACGCCGAAAAGTTCCTCGCCAACGGAGAGGACGAGCTGGCGATGCTTAGCATCGGGTACGCGGAAGGGCTTTTAGATTCCCTGACGTTCGCGGGGGTCGCAAAGATTGACTGGTGAAACTTGACCGAAAAGCGATTTCTTGGAGCGGCCTTCGCTCTGAGGCTCAAAGGGAAGACAACTCTGGTAAGGGTGGCGGAGGCTACGGGCACAAGCCTGAGCGATGCGAAGCGTGAGGTTGATTCCCTATCGAAAAGAGGATTGGTACAGGAGAAAGGAGGCGAAGTCCTCCTGACCCAAAAGGGCCGCGGGCGGATCAGGGTGGTGTTCATTGGAGGCGGGTTCGAGATAATCCATCGGGGCCATCTTCACACCATAGAACAGGCCAAGAACCTCGGCGATGTTTTGGTTGCAGTCGTAGCGAGGGACAGCACGATCAGGAAGCGCAAGGGACGGGAACCCGCGACGAGCGAAGCAGGAAGGGTCCGGTTGCTTTCGGCCCTCAGGCAAGTGGACGTTGCGATTCTGGGCGCGAGAGGAGACATCTACGAGACCCTCGAGAGAGTGAGACCAGACGTGGTTGCGCTGGGGTATGACCAGTACCACCTGGAGTCCGACATCGCGAAAGAAGCCAAGAGGCGGGGCATCGAACTTGATGTGGTAAGACTGGACACTCCGTACCCGGGGGTAAAGACGAGCAGGATCCTGAAGGAGACCTGAACTTACTTGTCTTTCAGCTTCTTCTGAAGCCGGCCCATCGAAGAGATTAGGAGCTCTCGTCTCATTTCTTCGGTCATGAGTCCGCGAGTGTCCTCTACTAGCATCCTAGCGACATCGATTTTTCGGCGGGCTCCGTTTACCACGTGGTCATAGACTGCAAGGGGAGAGCAAGTGGAATACAATTCCTGCATCGATTCGAAATGCCTTTGCGCCTTGCGAAGGTCTCCCGACATGATGGAATCGAGGACGAGCCTCTTCAGCTCCCCGACCGTGTCAAGTAGTCCGAGGAGGTATGCTTCGGGTGAAGCCCCGATGGCAGCTCTCTCGGGAATCGGCTTCCCTCTTGCGAGGGCCAAGACGGCGCTGGCCTCGACAAGCTCAGTTTCCGGCGGGATCAGGTATCTTGCTGTAGGGCCTTCTCCGGCTTTCTTCAGGTCAACTAGAAGGGTCCTGGCTCTCCCGAGCTCCTTCTCAGCCTCCTTGAGCTTCCCGCTGTGGACGCCTATGATTGCCCTTGAGCATGATGCGATCACGTCCCTGCTCTCCTTCAACAGCCTCTCCCGCCTTCCAAGCTGGTCCGAAAGCAGGCCTTCGACCTCCTTCAGAGACTTTTTCATGTCACCCAAGTTACGTCATCCGGCACCTTACCGAGGTCGTCATAAGCTTACTCCTGGATAGGCTTAACAGCGCAGGAAGCCGCCTCCCGAAGGTTTGAGAGGCGAGTCTGAGACCGCCCTGCTTGGCACGGCGGCCGCGGCTGCGTTGTGGGGGACCTCGTTTCCGATTGTCTTGATCGGGTTGCAGGGAGGGATAGACCCGAGGACCTTCGTGTTCCTGCGGTTCGCGCTTGCTGCACCGCTCATGTTGGCGGTTGCGTTTGCGCTGCACAAAGACGTGCTCCTGTTGTTAAGGAACAGGGCGGTCTGGATCCTTGGGTTCCTCAATGCCGTCGGGTTCCTGAGTCAATTCGAGGGCCAGCAGGACACAAGCGCATCGGTGGCCGCCATTCTTGTCAACCTCTCGGTCGTGCTCGCCGCGGCGGGGGCGGTTGCTTTCCTGGGGGAGAGGATGGGGAGTCTCAAGGCGGCAGGAATAGGCCTCGCTTTCTTTGGAGCCTTCCTGATCGCCACAAACGGGGACTTGTCTGCACTCGGCGGAGGTCATGCCCAAGGGGATCTATTCTATCTGATATCTGTGATTTCATGGGGAGCATACATAGTATATGCGAAGAAGAAGACGGACGAGATCGGGTGGGACCCGCTTGCCCTGGCGACCGGCATTGTAGTCGCGACCGTGGTCTTCGTCCTCCCATTGGCCCTCACGGCGGGGTACTCCGCCCCGAGCCAGATTTCCTGGGAAGCGATAGCGTACACGGCCGTCCTGAACACTGCGATTCCGTTCGTCCTTTATCAGAGGGGATTGAAGTTCATTACCGCTGGGACTTCGGCGGTCCTGCTGACCCTGGAGATCGTAGTGGCGCTGATGATTTCGGGCGCGTTCCTGGGAGAACGGATGACTCTGGTGGCCTGGGTCGGGGCGGCGGTGGTGTTGGTTTCAATTCTGCTAGTCTCCGGCATTGAAGTGCGCAGCAAGAGCTTATCCGTCGGAACTACGGGCGTCGAGCGAGTGCGGGGATCGTAACCCTTGGGGCAAACGAGATATGAAAGGGGCCGAAGTCGGGAGTATGCCACAATGGCGATTCTGAGGAAGGACGGCTGGCTGGTTTCGAGGAGCGCGGCTTCCCACGGCGCCGTTGACATCTTTGCTGCCCGGGGAGGCAAGATGCTCTTCATCCAAGTGAAGAGTGGTAGGGCCCGCGTGAAGAAGGAAGAACTCGAGCAGCTGGTTCTATGGGGGAAGAGCGGCAGCGGAGACGCAATGGTATGGCACTTCAAGGGCAAGGGAGAGGTAGAAAGGAGGAGGGTCTACGCCTCGAAGAGAGTATCGAATTGAAACCGAAATGCTACTTCTGCGACATCGAGCTTCAGGTCGTGGTCCACAGCTTCAAGGTGGGCCCCAAGGACGAGCCTGTCTGCGAAGAATGCCATTCCAAGACCGAGAACCGAAGGAAAGCCGAATCTTCGAATAGCGAAGGCCAATCAGGCTGACGCGCAGAGGCGCTTCAGATCTCGGATCATTGTCGAACACTCTGTGAACTTTTCGTCGTTATCGTTCTTGCTGTGACAGTCCAGGGCTCTTTCATACGCCCCCAGTGCAGAGAGTGCCTTCAGGGGTGTGGGAGAAGCGGGTTCGGAAAGGATGAGGCGGCCCGCGGTCTCGTACCAGTTCGCGGCGTCATCGAACTGCTCCAGCTGGTAAAAGCAGCGGGCGATCGACTCGCAGGTCTCGACACGCTGCGGGGACGATGCGAAGGTCTCGAACTGTTCCCTTAGCAGGTAGACTAGGGGGTTTCCGCTCCTCATCTTCTCGAGCCTGAAAGAATCAGAGAAATCCGTCATCTATCCCAAAGTGCGATGGAGAACGTAATAGGCCCTGACTCTACATTATTTGAGCCGAAGATGAATTGAAGACGGGCTAGTCGTCTCTGGTGACTGATTCCTCCGCCTTCCTCAGCTTTCGCCTGGCGAAGGCCTCCTTGTAGCGGCGCTTCTCGTCGGCTGTCACAGGGAGCACCTTCGGAATCGGAGTGGGTCTGCCTTTCTGATCAAGGGCGACATAGGTGAGGTAGCACGACCCGGTGTGGGTGCTTTTTCTCGAAGTGGGGTCCGAGGCCTCAATCCTAACTCCGATCTCCATGGAGGTGATCCCGACGTAGTTCACATTGCCCTTTAGGGTGAGTATGTTCCCCACGTACACCGGAGCGTAGAAGTTCATGCGGTCAATCGAGGCCGTGACGCAATTCCTTCCGGCGTGCCTCCAGGCTACGATCGCCGCTACCTCGTCCATGTACCGCATAATCGCGCCCCCGAAGACGTTGCCGAGGACGTTCGCGTCCGTGGGCATCATTAGCCTCACAGTGGTGAGGGCAGATTCAGAGACCTTCTTCGCGGGGACCCGCGGCATGACTGCGGTGAAAAGCTAGTCTGAGGTTCATAAAGATGACACCCTATGCCTCGAAGAGGAGGCGGCGAAACGGGTATGCTGGTCAAACAGATGTCGGTCGGACCCATGGCGAACTTCGTCTATCTCGTGATGGACGAGAAAAGCAGGGAGGCTCTGGCTGTGGATTCGGGTTGGGAGATCGACCCCATGGTGGACGCGGCCGCCCAGACGGGGGCCACGTTGAAGTTCGCCGTTGCTACCCACGGACATTTCGACCACACATCCACCCTCCAGGAACTTGGGGAAAACACGGGTGCGAAGGTGGTTGCCCATGAAGACTCCCCACTGGAATGCGACGTCCGCGTCTCAGATGGGTCGGAGCTCAAGCTCGGAAACAACAAGGTCAAGGTGATACACACGCCGGGGCACACAGAGGATAGCATCTGTCTCTACGACGGAAGGAACGTCTTCACGGGGGACACCCTCTTCATCGGGACGATTGGACGCTTCGAAAAGTCAGCTTCTGAATCAATGTACCGCAGCCTGTATGAAGTACTCCCCAGGCTTCCTAGCTCGACTGTAGTCTACCCGGGGCACGACTACGGGGACGTTTCCTTCAGGACCCTTGGAGAGGAAGCCAAGGCCAACGCATTCCTGATGGCGAAGGACTTCAGGGGCTTTCAGTCGCTCTTTTCGTGAGAATTGAAGACAGCAGCTGATGGGAAATGTTTCCTCCGCTTACCACGAGGACCATCTTTTCTCCATGCACATCTTTGAGGGGGCCCGCGAGCGCCGCCAGAGGAGATGCTCCTGCGGGTTCGGCGAGGACCCGGGCCTTCAGCAGGAGCTGGTAAATCGCATCCTCGATCTGGGCGTCGTTGACCAGCCCGATCTTGTCGACGTATTTCCTGCAGGCTTGAAACGTCAGCTCCCCGGGGATTGACGCTTGCATGCCGTCGGCGATTGTCGGTCCGGGCCGGACCTGTACCATTCGGCCAGCGTTCAGGGACTCGTACATCGAAGGTATGGCTTCTGTCTCTGCCCCGTAGACCCTTACGCGGTCGAGGGACTCCTTCAGGGCGATGGCGATTCCGGAAATCAGGCCGCCTCCGCCGATGGCCACCACCGCCGAATCGATGTCCCCAACCTGGCGCGCCATCTCCAGTCCGCACGTCCCTTGCCCTGCGATGATGTCGGGGTCGTTGAACGCGTGGATGAAAGTCAGGCCTCTCTTTTCTGCTGTTTCCCTGGCGTTCAGGTAGGTCTCGTCGTAGCCATTTCCCGCGCGTATGATCTCTGCACCCTGCTCCTGTATCGCGCCGAGTTTCTGGGGGTTCACGTTCTCGGGGACGCAGATGGTCGCCCTGACCCCGAAGAGGCGCGACGCGTAGGCGATTGCGAGCCCGTGGTTTCCGGACGAAGCGGTGATTACACCTTTTCTGAGGGCGGCATCCTGGAGGCACTGCATCTTGTTCAGGGCCCCGCGTATCTTGAAGACCCTGATGGGGTTGAAAGATTCGAGTTTTAGGAAGACCTCGCGACCGAGGTCTGACGACAGGCGAGGGGATAGCTCCAGGGGGGTCGGCTGGACGTACCTTCGTATTCGCCCTTCAGCCAGCTCGATATCTTTCAGAGTTGGAAGTTGGGCGCTCAGCCGAACCACTTCTCGAGGGTCTCTGACTTCGTCGCCTCCTTGCCCGTGATCCTCGAAAGGGCGGACTCAACCCTGTCCCTCGAGAAAGAGTGTTCGTCGACGAGGAAAGAGCGAAGCCGACTCCTGTCTGGCTCCTTCCACTCGGGCCTTACTCCTGGGACCGAAGGCGCATTCATGTAAAGGTCCCTGATCTCCGTGTATCTCACCCCTTCGAGCCTCGGCTTCAGCTCGGTTATCTCCTCGAGTCGCCCATACTTCTTCAGATACTTCAGGGCGGTCACGGGTCCGACCCCTTCGAAGCCGTCGGGATTGAAATCGGTCCCCAGGAGAATTGCAAAGTCCACCAACTGTTCTCTCGTGAGCCCCGTGGACCCCAGCAACGAGGAAAGAGTGATTCGCTCGGGCTGGACATTGATCGTTATCCCTTTGCTGGGCAGCCTCCTCTTGCCTGAGATCGTCACGTTCCTGACGAGGACAGGGGCCCCGAACACGAGGGAGTCGTGGTCCTGGGAAGCGACCGCCTTCACCGTCCCCTCCGCTGCCATCACGGACGCCTGGGCTTCGCCTTCGGATGGTGCGTCGACCCAGGGTATCCCCATGGCATCAAGAAGCTCCTTCGCATCCGCGACCATGTCCCTCCTGAGGACGGTCGAGGCTTCTGCATACTTTCTCGCCTGGGCCATTTCCCCGGCCTGGAGGGCCTTCAGGTACTGGTCCTTCGCCTCCCTGCGCTGCGCGGATCGTCTCTCGATCTCTTCGTTCTTCAGCTCGGGGGGCTTTCCGTCGAAAACGTAGACGAGCTCCATCCCGAGCTCCATGAGGTTGATGTTTCGGTAGAACAGGCCGGAAATGTGCGAAGTAACGCGCCCCCTGGAGTCCTTTAGGTGACCTCCGTCCATTCCCCTGATTATCGCCAGAAACTGGTACAGTGTGTTGTATCCATCGACGGCGAGGCGCCAGTTTGCGATGTCTTCGAGCCGGATCTTCTCCCTGGGGATTGCGTCGCCGAAGTCGATGCCCACGACTTGGCTCGTCGTTCGACGCCGATTTATTCGTTCGCGCGCGGAATCCGAGCCTCTTCCGTCGGTTTCTCGACCACCTCTATCCTGCGCTTGTCCTTGCTGACCCACCTGATGGTGATGAGGCCGAGAATCTCAAGCTGCATCATGAGCTTGTCGAGTTCGTCTGGAGAACACTTGCTCCCGTTCTTGTTCAGGGCTTCCAGTAGGTCTCCGTCAGTGGTACTCTTCTTTTCCTTTATCCATTCGAAGGCAGCGAATTTTAGAGGATACCTCATTGTTTTCACGTCTCAGTAGAAACGTCTGTTCCCTCGCTTCTGTGAGGAGTAATAAGTCTGTCGCAGAGTTGTCTATTGCGGCGGGAGCCTGCTGGACATCCTGCTGACTCCGACAAGTTCACACTGGCCGACCAGGGGGGCGCCTGTGACTGCCTGTTCAATCTTGTCTACCATCCCTTCCTCTTCGGGTGCGACTACGTCGAGGATGAGAGCAGACAGCCCGAATGCGATCGGCTCTATCTTCTGACTTCTGACGGAAGCCTCGGGGGGGAGCGATGATGAAATCGACTCCGCGATCTTCTGGTGATCGGTGGTGGTGTCCTGCGGCAGCACTTTGAGCCTGATTACGTATGAACCCATGACCTTGCTACGGTCCTTCGAAGCCGCAGTTGACGCACTTGTAATGCCTTGAGAACTTCCTGCACTTCTCGCACCTCCAGATGAGGGTCTCATGGCAGTCGGGGCAGTTGAACTTCGTCGCCCGCTCGGCCGGTTTCACCGGCCTGTTGCACGAGGAACAGAGCGGGAGGGTGACGGTTGTCTGCGACATTTCTCTGGCATCCCCTTCGTCACTGGCAAATATAGATTGCTGACCAAACTGGGACCCGCCCGAGTCCTGGCTGCCTATCCACCGGCAAGAAGCGTCCTAGCCTCCGCAGATGCCACCACCCTGGCGACCCTGATTAGACCAGACACACCCAGGGCCCCAAGAAGCCCCGAGGCGTGGAAGTCAAAATCCGACTTGGAGAGTCTCGAAAGGAGCTTCGGGGCGGAGATGGCTGAAACGAGCGAATCCAAGTCCCGGTTCGTCAGGTTCTCGAAAACCCTCCTGAGTCTGAGCATCTTCTTCATTTCCTTCAAGAAGCGCGACTCCCAGTCAGTCTGGTATCTTGAAACGAGCGATGGGTCACCTAGTTGGACCGCGTCGCTCACCCACCGCGCCGCAATTACCGCCCCTGCAATCGACGTCATGATTCCGCCTGCGGTCGTTGCCTTGACCTGCCCCGAGGACTCCCCCACGAATATCCTCCTCCCCTTCGCAAAAGTCCTGGAAGGCCCGCCCACATAGATGGGTGCGGCTACCTTCCTCAATACGCGGTGAGGCTTGTCAGCCAAAAGCGCGTCGAGAACGGCGAAGGCGTTTATCCCCCGGCCGGCCGCCCCAACCTTGGCAAGGCGACTACCGCATGGGATCACCCAGGCGAAGAATCCGGGGTACTTCTCCGAGTCGAGGAAGACCTCCGCGGACCTCTCCCTGATCCAATCCGCTTCGATTTCATATTTTGCGGCCGGGATGATTCCTGAACGGGGACTCGAAGCGGGTCCGGTGGCATCGATGTAGTAGCTGGCCTCCACGGCTTCTCCTCCCACCTTCACGCTCACTCCTCCGGCAGACTCCCTGATTTCACCCGCCCTCGACCCCAACTTCAGCGACGCTCCCCAGGACTCCGCCTTCTGCGCCACCTGTTTGTCATATTCGCTTCTGTCAAGGACGACGACCTCCAGAGCCGTGGCGTTTACCGCGACTTCGATACCCGACGGGAAGTGCACCACCCCTGAGGCGATCCGGTTCTGAACGACCCCCTTGTCCGGAGCGTAGCCATATCTCCTGAGCCCTCTCAGGCTGACCAGGCCGTCGCATTTTTCAGGCTCACCGATTTCCATGTGCTCCTCGGCCACGAGGACCTTGATTCCCCTTTTCGCGGCCTCCGCCGCGAAGGTGAGACCGGCTATGCTTCCGCCCGCCACTACCACATCGTACTTCGACCCCAAGAAACGGCGCCCGGCTGCGTAAGCCTTAATCGCACTCGTATTAACCTTGGGAAACAGAATTCCGATGAAGCAGGCAGTTGTGGTCAGGTCGGACGTCAAGATGGGAAAGGGGAAGGTCGCAGCGCAGGTGGCCCATGCATCGCTTGCATCTGCCGAGGAGGCCATGACCAGGCGAGAAGGATGGTTCGCGTCTTGGAAGTCAGAAGGCCAGGCGAAGATCGTATTGAAGGCGGGTTCGGAGGACGAGCTCAGGGAACTCTACAAGAAAGCAAGGGCCGCAAAGCTCCCGGCGGCCCTGGTCGAGGACCGGGGACTCACCCAGGTTGAGCCCGGGACGGTCACCTGCCTGGCGATCGGCCCCGCGCCGGACGAATCGGTGGATTCAATCACAGGGACGCTAAAGCTCCTTTGACCCGGCCGCCCGATGCAGACCTGGCGGTCGGGATGGAGTGCTATGGAAGCTCGTCTCCTCCCTGCGGTGCCAAGCTGAAGTCGACCCCAGAGGACTTCGTGGTCGAAGAGGCCCTGGCAGGTCTGGATGTCTCGCAATCTCGGGGCTCGGGCTACGTCCCTCTGTACAGGATTGAGAAGAGGGGGATAGACACTATCCACATGGAGAGAGAACTGGGAGAAGTCCTCCGGAGCCGCGTCAGAACGGCAGGAATGAAGGACAAGGTCGCGGTCGCTGTCCAGTATGCGACCCCCACCAGCTCCAGGTCCGATGCCCCCGAGTCAGTGCTGAAGGACAACTTCAGCGCGAGGCTGGTCGGATTCGTCCCACGGCCTCTTTCGCGGGGATCCATTATCGGAAACAGGTTCAAGGTCGTCCTCCGTGACTGTTGCCCGGATATTTTGGACCGGGTCAATGAGTGCTACGCGCTCGCGGGTAGGTCACTGCTGCCTAATTTCTTCGGGCTACAGAGATTCGGGGGGAGGGGTCTCCTCACTCACAGGGTCGGGAAGTCGATGGTACTGAAGAAGTTCGACGAAGCCGTCCGCCTTCTCTTGGTCGAGCCAAGGAGCTCCGATGGCCCCGATTCGGCTGACGCCAGGGTGGCGATGGGGCAGGGGGACTTTGAAACCGGGGCGAGGACCCTTCCTCCGGGACAGGACCTGGAGAAGGGGGTGGCGCGAAGGCTTGCCCTGAAGCCGGGGGACTCCGTCGGAGCTTTGAGGGCAGTCCCGATAAAGGTCCGCAAACTGTACACACAGGCATTCCAGTCATACCTCTTCAACAGGACCCTCAGTGCCGCCCTGGTGGCAGCTTTGGACATCTCCGGCCCTGAGGCAGGGGACAACTGGGGGGAATTGGGCGACCGCGGGCTCACGCTGTCCAAGGCTCACGGTGCAAGGGAGGCGATGGGGCCCGGGGCTGTGCCGCTGGTCCAACTCGCGGGCTACGCCTACAGGGACTACGGGTCGAGGTTTGACCGCTGCGCTGGGCAGATCATGGAGGAGGAAGGGGTTTCAGCGAGAGACTTCTACATCAAGGAAATGGAGGAGGTGAGCGTAGAAGGTGGGTTCAGGCGACCTGCCTTGTCAATCGCGGACCCTGAATCAGCGCGCGAGGGTGACAATACTTCTCTGGGTTTCACACTGGGGAGAGGAAGCTACGCGACCGTCTTGGTTCGCGAAATAGTAAAGCCAGCAGACCCAGTTGCCGCAGGTTTTGCCTAGGACGCGAGAACGCTTATACATCGTTCGAGGAGGGCAACTTCGAACCCGATGTCACAGGACGTGTACGACATCACGATAGTGGGCGCGGGCCCAACAGGACTCTTCGCCACCTTCTACGCGGGACTCAGACAAATGAAGACGAAGCTCGTGGACGCGCTGGAGGAGCCGGGGGGGCAGGTCGCCGTCCTCTATCCTGAGAAGTACATCTTCGACGTCCCTGGTTACACGAAGATTCTTGCCAAAGACCTAGTCAAGTGTCTCGTCGACCAGGCCTTTCAATACAAACCTGCCGTGGTTCTGGGCGAGAGGGTCACCACCCTTCAGAAGAACGACGGGATCTTCGAGATAGGTACCGACAAGGGGACAAAACACTACAGCAAGTCGGTTCTCGTCTCCGCAGGAGTGGGAGCTTTCTCGCCGAATAGGCTCGAGGCCCCTGGAGTTCCAGAATATGAAGGAAGGGGAGTTCATTATTTTGTGAAGGACAAATCAGTTTTCGACGAAAAGAGGCTGCTGATTGTCGGGGGAGGCGACTCGGCAGTCGATTGGGCGCTGAACATGAAAGACAGTGCCGCGAAGATCACCCTGGTCCACAGAAGGGACGTCTTCAGGGCCCACGAGATGAGCGTCGAGGAGTTGATGAAATCTTCCGTCGATGTGAAGCTGTTCTACGAGGTGCGCAAGGTAATAGGAAATGGCCGCAACCTGACCCAGGCGGTGATTTTCGACAACAGGAACAATACCGAGTCTACGATCGACATCGACGCGATACTGGTAAACATCGGATTTAGGGCCGACCTTGGGCCCATCAAGAACTGGGGGTTGGAAATCGACGGGAGAGAGATAAGGGTCAACGGTAGGATGGAGACAAGCGTACAGGGCGTGTTCGTCGCAGGGGACATCGCAGGACCCGCCGACGGGGTCAAGCTGAATCTGATAGCGACGGGTTTTGCCCAAGCGGCAGTGGCAGTGAACGTTGCGAAGGCCTACGTAGACCCCAAGTCCAAAATCTTCCCAGGGCACAGCAGCGAGATGAAAAGGTAGCCTAGACTTCGCCGAGCGCTCGGCGGAAGTTGTAGTCCTTCAAGATCGCCGGATGCTGAGGGTCGATCAGTACGCATTCGTACCAGGCATGCTTGCCGTCCTTCCATACGAGATACGAGCCGAGGAGTTTCATGTTGACGAAGCGCTGTGAAACCCTGTGCTCAGCGACAGTCTGCATGGACACGTCTGACTTTATCTTGAGGACCCCCATGTGCTTCGGTCTCCGACCGGAGGTGGGTCTCTTCTTCCTCATCCCTCCCCTTGACACTCGCGCGCGGATCACTACCACTCCCTCCTTCGCCTTGTAGCCGAAGGACCGAGCCCTGTCGAGCCGCCACGGACGCTCGACCCTCATCATGGCCGGCTCCTTCCTAAGCTCGATGGCCCGGACCCGTATGTCCCCCGCTTTTTCGTGAAAGATACCCTGCCACGTCTTGGAAATCTGGCTGTACATGGGCCTCGGGGCGGCTCGCCTTCGGTCGGCAAATAAACGTTCTGAGGCGAGTATTAGGAAAGACCGAAGAATGACCTCACTTTTTCGCCGATAACCGTTATGGCTTCGGCTTGGGCCTCCTCCGTCTGACCGCCGATGTGAGGAGTCAGAATCGTGTTAGGTGCCTTCAGAATCGACCCCGAAGGAGGCTCCTTCTCAAAGACGTCCAGCGCAGCGCCTCCGAGCCGGCCCTCGGTAAGGGCCGCGGCCAAAGCTTCTTCGTCAACGACTCCCCCTCGAGACGAGTTTATCAGAAAGGCGCCTCTTTTCATCTGGGAAAGCCTGGCGGGGCCCACCATGTGCCTGGTCTCTTCGGTCATCGGGACGTGCAGGGTTATGTAGTCGGATGACCCGAAGATTTCGTCGAGTGAGACAATTCGGCACTGAAGTTTCTCGACGACGTCTGGTGGTATCGTTATCAAGTCGTAGACGAGTACAGACATGCCGAGCGTCCTCGATACTTCGGCGATCCTGCGCCCTATCCTGCCCAACCCGACTATCCCCAGGACCTTTCCCCTGAGCTCTTTTCCCAGCAGGACGTTCTTCTCCCACTTTCCCTCCCTTGTCGTTTCATCCGCGGCCACAAGCCTCCGGCTGAGGGCGAGCATGAGCAGGGTGACGTGCTCTGCGACCGCCTCGACGAGTGATTCCGGGCTGTTTACCACCTGTATTCCCCTGGACGTCGCATAGTCGACGTCGACGTTGTCAAGCCCGGTCCCTGGCCGCGCGACCAGCTTGAGCCTTGAAGCCCTCTCGAGGAGTTCCCTGTCGACTTTGGTCCTGCTGCGGATGATCAGCGCTTCATAATCCCCCACGACCTGAAGCAGCTCCTCCCTGCTGATGGAGGGGCGGTAGTCTACTGTTATTCCCCCCCCGAGGGCGAGCTTGTCCGTCTCCACTTGGTCGCATATCAGGATCTTCACCATGATTTCATCTGCTCCGTTTGAGTCCCTCCCTTGCGGTCTCCGCGACGAGAGATATATCGGTTGAACCAGGAATCTCCTCGAAGGCCTCGGGCAGGGTGGCCGAGGCGGGCACCCCCAACTACGCAGACTCGCACTATCGGGTTGACGTCGGGGTTTGACGGTTATAACGGGCCGAGACCCGGCATCGTGCATGCTTGTGGGAGTCGTCGGAAAACCTAATGTGGGCAAGTCGACATTCTTCGCTGCTGCGACACTGAAGGACGTTCCAATAGCGGACTATCCGTTCACCACGATCCAGCCGAACGTCGGAATCGCACACCTGAGGACTCAATGCGTCTGCAAGGAGATGGGGGTGACAGACAAACCCAGGAACTCGGTCTGTGTAGACGGGACGAGGCTTATCCCTGTGAGACTGGTGGATGTCGCAGGGCTCGTGGAGGGGGCATCACAGGGGCGCGGGCTCGGCAACCAGTTCCTGGATGAGCTGCGGCAGGCCGACGCCCTCATCCACGTAGTAGACGCTTCTGGCTCGACGGACTCGGAGGGGAGAAAAGTGCCAGCCGGTTCCCACGACCCAGTGAAGGACATAGAAATGGTCGAGCATGAGTTCGACCTGTGGGTCTTCAGCTTGCTGAAGAAGGACTGGGAGAAGGTCTCGCGCTCCTCAGGACAGGCAGAAGGCAAGACGGTAGAACACCTGGCCGAGAGGCTCTCTGGCCTTTCGGTGACGCTAGCCGACGTCGAGCAGGCAATCCTGCACTTGCACATGAAGACGGAGAAACCGAGCTCCTGGACCAGCTACCAGCTCATGAGCTTCGTTGTCGAAATCAGGAAGCTGACCAAACCCTCCTTGATAGCGGGCAACAAGGCCGACCTACCTTCGTCGGCGTCGAACCTGGAGCGACTCCGCCTGACTGGTAGAATCGTAATCCCGTGCGCGTCTGAAGCCGAGCTGCTCCTTCGCCGGGCCGCCGAACATGGCCTGGTCAGCTATGCCCCCGGCGACCGGTCGTACTCCGTTCCCGCCGCAGAGAGGCTGACCCCCGCCCAGGCAAGCGCCCTCAAGATGGTCGGGGATAAGGTCATGAACGCTTACGGGGGGACCGGAGTACAGGAAGCAATCAACAAGGCCTACTTCACACTCCTCAGCTCGGTCGTCGTCTTTCCGGTCGAGGATGAGACGAAACTATCCGACAAGGACGGGGTCGTTCTTCCGGACGCCTTCGTCATGAGAGGCGGCTCGACCGCCCTCGACCTCGCAAGGACCGTGCACTCAGAACTCGCGGAGAACTTCATCTACGCTATGGACGCGAGGACCAAGATGAGGCTGGGCGCAGACTACAAGCTCAAGAATAGAGACATTGTGAAGATTGTATCAAGCAGCAAGCGGGGCTAGCGGTTCAGCCTTCGGTTCCGGTCTTGAAATCAGCTTGCACTTGCGTACCCCGACGTGTCTGAGATGGGTCACCTTCTTGGCCTCGTTGTAGACGTCTGAGGCCACCTTCTGCAGCACGAGCTCCTGCGCGAACCCGTCGTAGGTCAAGCCTACCGCTCGCTCTCCGATTACCCTGTCCATTATGATCCGCAGGTCGTGCTTCTTCGAACTGTTCATCTTGCCGGCCGCCAGAGCGGTGCAGTAGACTCGGACGAGGAATCCGTCCTTGGTCCGGTAGTCCTTTATCAAATCAGACATGGAAGAACCGCGCCTTATCAGGCTCCTCAGGAACTCCCTGGAGTATTCATGCCCCTTGAACACCGTATGGGCCGTGTCCCCCTCGACCTTCTCGATCTGGAAGTACAGCTTGTAGCTGTAGTGCTGCGGGTCCTGCTTCAGGATGTCGTAAAGAGTGGTCTCGATGACCCTCCCTCCCGGCTTCTCGATGTCGGTGAGCGGGACCCTGGCGATGGGGGCGTTGCCGAATGATGGAGACGCGAGAACAGTGACCCATGATTTCAGCTTCCATTTGTCTCTCACCTTCGCGGCTTTCTTCGGCAAACTTGGCCGCCCCGCCTTTTTCTGGCTTATAACCTCATTGCCGTGAGAGGGTCTTCACTCCCCCCATGTAGGGGTGAAGGGCCTTTGGGATGTTGACCGAGCCATCCTTCTGCTGGAAGTTCTCTACGAGTGCCACCAGTGTCCTGGTCACCACAGCTGTCGAGTTGAGGGTGTGGACGAGTGCTGTGGGGGAGCTGGGCTTGTCTCTGTATCGTATCAAGAGTCTGCGCGACTGGAAGTCGGTGATGTTGCTCGCCGACGCCATCTCCCTGTAGTTGGCCTGCCCCGGGAGCCAGGCCTCGATGTCGAAAGTCTTTGCGGACATGAACCCTGTGTCTCCACCGCACAGAGAACTCACCCTATACGGGATTTCGAGCGCGTGATAGATCTTCTCGACGTTGGAAACGAGCTCCTCTTGAAGTGTCCAGCTGTCTTTCGGGTCGCAAAACACCACTTGCTCTACTTTGTAGAATTGATGGACCCTGAAAATCCCCTTCGTGTCCTTCCCGTGGGCTCCTGCCTCTACTCGGAAGCAGGGGCTGAAGCCGCAATACTTCAAGGGCAGAACCGACGAGTCGAGGATCTCATTGCTGTGCATCGCGACCAGAGGATGCTCGGAGGTGGCGATCAGGTTGAGGTCCTCCCCTTCCACCTTGTAGATGACCGGCCCGAAGTCGTCGATGTTGACGACCCCTTCGTAGGAGGCCCTGTTGAGCATGAACGGAGGCTCGATTGCCGTGAATCCTCTGGTCTTCAGGAAGTCCAGAGCATATTGCATTATCGCGTGTTCGAGCTTCACAGCATCCCCCTTCAGAAAGAAGAACCTCGCCCCGGCGACCTTGGCCGCCCGCTCCATGTCTACCATCCCGAGCGGTTCCAGGATGTCGATGTGTTGCTTCGGTTCGAAATCAAACTTCGGTTGCCGACCCCAGGACCTTACCGTCACATTCCTGCTCTCATCTCTGCCCTCCGGAACGGATTCGTGCAATATGTTCGGGAGACTCATCAGGATCTTGTTCAGACGGGCGTACCTCTCACCAGTCCTCGTTTCGAGTGACCTGATTTCCTGCGGGATCCCCTTGACCTCCCTGAGCCGCTCTTCGATGGGGGCCCCGCTCTTCTTCATTGCCGCGATTTCGGCCGTCGCCTCGTTCTGCCTATGCCTGAGCTTGTCAACTTCTGTCTTGAGCTTCCTCCATTCGGCGTCAGCTACGCCTGCTTCCTCGACCAAGGGAATCTTGGCGGCCGCGCCTCGCCTTTCGAGGCTGCGCACGACGGTATTTGGTTCATCCCGGATCAGCTTGACGTCCATCAATTTTTTTACCAGGGCCCCTATGCCGCAGTATCGCGCCTTGGCGATAAAAGTGATATCTCTTGGAACAGGGTCACGTCGTTAAGGACGGCTGCAATCGTCGAAAAGGCGGTGGAGGGCTTTTCCGATCCCACCTCAAACAAGACGTTGGTCCTCTGCCTCGTCATCCGGAAGCGTAGGCCCCTGGGGATTCCCTCGTTGTCCGGTGTGAGAACCAACGCGAGCCTAGACGCCGTATCGACGTCTTTGCACTCGATCCTGAGCTGGATCTCGGTTTTCAAGCCTGAATCTTCTCGGCCACCAGCTTCGAGAACGCATCGACTTCGGATAGGGGAATGCGCGCTCCCGCGGCCATGCTATGACCTCCTCCGACCCCCTTCACAGATTCGGCAACCTCCCTCATTATCAGTCCCATGTTGACCTCCCGTGGGTATCCATCTCCGACCCGCGATGACACCTTCAAGGTCGCGTCTCTGGAATCGGCCATCCCGACAACCACCTTGTCGGTGTATCTGGGGGAGGAGGTCAGGATTGAGATGACTGGGCCGAGCAGTCGTTCATCGACGAGACCCTCTCCCCTTACTATGACTAGTCTTCCGAGGTCGCTGGTCCTGGAAGGATCATCGCCCAGGGCTCTGAGCGCCTTGTTTAACCCGGACCTGTACTCAGACAGGGTGGCCATTGCCGCTTTTAGAGATTCAGTCCTGTCACCGAGGCAGACCGAGGCCCCTGTCCCGGTAGCCCCCATTCTCCCGCAGGCGTTCAGCAAGGTCGCGAACTCCCTCGCGTCCCTCAGCGGTGTGAAGGAGTCTTCGAACTCGAACGTGTACACCTCTCCGACCAGGTGAGAAATGGCCTCGGTCGCGTCTCCCGCGCCCGCCACCATGCCGGCGATTACTTCGGTGAGTTTCATTTTCTCTTCCCCGCTCAGGCTGGAGATCGTCCTCCAGCTCGCGCCGTCTTTCAGTGCCATCCCCGACTGGTGAAGGGCCGCAAGCACGGCGTCCTTGCTCCCCGTGACCCCCTTCAGGTATGGGGTCGAAGTCAGAGCAATGGCCTCGTGGACGGGGCGGGTCTCTCTGCCCGTGAAGAGGAGGTCCTTGGACACGACAAGAAGGCCTGATGCCCGGGCGTCTTCCATCGCTATCCTGTTCAGTCCAGTCAACGAGCGTCCCGGGCCACCGTCCTGCCTGTCCGCCACGGCCCCCACAACCGCGAGCGGGGAAAGGTCCCTGTTGGCTGAATCGAGCGATGACGCAAGGAAGTATGCCATCGTCGATGCGCAGGCCTCGGTCCCTCCGTCGAACCCGAAGTTCCATGCGTTGACCACGGAGGGCTTGCCCGCGTCCTCCGGGGCGATCTGGTGGTGGTCGATTGCGAGGAACCTCCCGTCCAGGGCGGCTTCGAGCTCGGTGATCAGGGTGGATGCGAGGTCGGTGAATATGTAGAAGTCGTACTTCTGTGCCTCGATTTCGCCAATCAGCTTTGCGTCGAGGTCGGATACGGACCTGAGAGTCACGTTCGCCCCCTTTCGCATAAGAGAAGCGAACACGATTGACCCGCTGGCGAGGCCATCTGCATCGATGTGGGTGATAATCAGGATTCTGCGCGCGTCAATGGCGAGCTTGCCCAACCCCCGGGTCAGAGAATCGAACTTTGCCGTGAGGGCTTCAAGGCCTGTCATGGGAAGACGTCAGCCACAGGTTACGCCAGCTGGGCTACGATAGCGGTGTACTTGAACTCCCTCGGCAGAACCCCGATCCTTTTGTAGTATTTCGAGAGCCGGTAAATCTTGGCCTCCACAAGTTCAAGGGAGTGAACATTCTTCCTGTCGCTCTTATGAACCTGAAGATGATTCTGCACTCGCAACGCCCTGTCTATCAAGTCCTGGATGTCCTGGGGAAGCTTGGGGGCAGACTTTCCTTCGGTGAGCACTTCCAGCACGGACATGCCGACCACGGGTCTCGTAAGGGGGACTCCGTAGTCGTCCCTAAGGCTGATGCCGATCTTGCTCGGCGACATTCCTTCCTTCGCGAGCTTGAGGATGGTGGATTTCACTTCGTCGGGGGTCGTCACGACCCAGGCGGGTGCGCTCTTGCTCGTGGGCCTCGTCTGATGCGATTTCCCGTGCCTGTGCGAATGTATCCTTGCCATGGCGATTTCGACTTTTTCCACTCCCTGGCGATTGGCTGATAAACGTTATCCGTCCTGACGGGTCGTCAGCCACTCTGCGAATGCCCCCAGCGCTTTCGCGCGGTGGGAAAACCTGCATTTCTCTATCATGGACATCTCGGCCAGGGTCTTCTCCTTACCCTCCGGGACGAAGATCGGGTCGAAACCGAATCCGCCTTCACCCCGCGGGACCAGGGCCATTTTCCCTTTCAGCCTCCCCGTGAAGAGCCGAGCCTCTCCGGGGCCGTCGCAGTATGCAACCGCCGAAATGAACTCCGCGCCCCCCTTTCCATCAGGGATGAGCGTCAAGAGTGACCTGACCCCCAAGGTCCTGTAGGCATAGGATGCGTTGGTCCCCGGGAACCCTCGCAGCGATTCTATGCGGAGACTCGTGTCCTCGGTGAAGAGAGGTTTCCGGTGACGGAGGTAGCTCTCCTTTGCCGCATGCGCTGCTATCTCCCCGGGGTCGTCCGACTGGACTTCGGGGCCCTTTGAATGAATGCGCCTCGGGGAGATTTCGAATCGACGCAGGATGAGTTTCGCCTCCTCGAACTTGTGGTCGTTGGAGGTCGCGAACCAGATTTCAGACGACCCTCGCATATCTCCCCCTCCGTTCTATGCCCTGCAGTTGCTTCAGTACCCTGCGACCCTGCGACTCTCCGGCCTCGCCTACGTAGCCGCCGAGGAGCCTCTCGAGGGCGGTCGCCGCGATCGACGCGTGCGCTCCAGTTATGGTCTCCTTGGCGAGCCTCAGGTCGACGGCATGGTCCTCGATTCGCCGCGAATGAAGGGAAAGTCCGAAATCCAGGAAGACCAGTTTCCCGTCGCGGCCGATGACGTTCGCAGTGGTCAGGTCGCCGTGCATGATCCCTGCGGAATGAAGGCGGGCGGCGTCCCTCCCGAGCTGTTCGAATAGGTCCAAGGCGCGGGAGATGTCGGATGATGCCAACTCTTTCAGCCGCCAGCCCCTGACATACTCCATGACGATGGTGAATTTCTGAAGGTCGACATCGTAGATGTGGGGCGCGTAGACACCTGCCTTCTTTGCCGAGTGGGTCATGTCGGCCTCGCGGAGGGTTCGCTGGCGCCTCACCGAGAGGTCGAGCAGGGGGTGTCGATATCGGAGCGGGGTTCTGACTTTGTAGACAGCGTCAATCCCCCTCCATTTGCCCCTCACCACGTCGGCCTCCGCTCCCCGATAGAGGAGTTCGCCTCTCATGTTTCAGTTCCTCCACGGTGTTTCGACGTCGTCCAGCCTCCATGACTGTCGGACGGAAGATTCCTCGACGGGGACACGGATTCCGCACTGGTTCGCGAGCACGCCGGTCCAGGCGATCTGGGCGCCGCAATCCCCGCTGTACCGAACGGGGACCCCTCTGGCCGACGCCGAATGCCGCCCCGCCATTGTCGCCATCATCCTTGAGAGCCTCCTATTGGCCGCGACCCCTCCCACCACCAGGACCTCAGACTTGCCCGTGAACGCGAGGACCCTCTCGGTGACTTCGACGATCATGGCAAACGCGGTCTCCTGCAGGGAGAACGCCAGGTCCTCGAAGGCGACCCCTTCGTCATACATCGTCTTCGCTGAGGTGAGCAAACCAGAGAACGAGACGTCGTTGCCCTTGACCACATAGGGGAGCTTCAGAAATCTAGATGACCTTGACGCGGCAGCCTCGACGGTCATTCCGCAGGGAGAGGAGAGACCCGCATGACGACCGAATTGGTCCAGGAGCTGGCCTAGGGTTAGGTCCAGTGTCTCCCCGAGGACCCTCCACCTACCCCCCGAGTGGGAGATTACCATTGTGTGGCCCCCGGAGACGAGGAGGACCACCGGGTCCTTTGAGCGGGTGAGGAGGCAGCCTAGCTCGATGTGTCCTACGGCGTGGTTGACCGGGACCAGCGGCGTCCCGAGGGCCGACGCCATGGTGCGAGCGACCACCGCGCCGACGCGCAGGCACGGTCCGAGCCCAGGCCCCATTGAATAGCTCACGGCCCCTATTTTTTCCTCCCGTTCAACTCGAGAAAGGGTCAACGCCTCTCTCACGACCCTGCTGGCAGCCAGGGCGTGGGACCTCGAAGCCTCCAGGGGGTGAATGCCGCTCCCTTTCGGAGCGGCATAGACGTTCTTGGTATTCGAAAGGATCTTTCCTTCGGAGGAGACGACCGAGGCGGAGAAGGTGTGGGCTGTGCTCTCTATCCCGAGGACGTGCAGCTTCATGAAGGGTTACATCTTTCTCGTCTGTCTGTAGAGGTCCCCGAGGAGGTTGATGTAGGGCTTCACCTCGACGAGGAAGTCGTCAAACTTCCCCCGTTCGTAGGTCGACGAGTGCTTACCTCCCTCGACGACTATCTTAGCTGCCAGGACGATACCCGAGCTCCTCTCCGGGTTCTGCTTCAGCTTCGGAAAGTGGATCAGCGCCCCGAAGCCTGACTTTTTCCTTCCCTTCGTGAAGACCACGTTGTAGTACATGCTTAGGGTCTTCGTGAACTGTTCCAGCTGTTTCTTTCGGCTCTCGCTCCTCTTGACGTTGTCGAAGTCGGCGGCGGCGAGGGTGTCGATCATCTCCTTCAGGATCTTCATTTCACTCACCTTGCTCGTATAGCCTGCGTACTCGATGGGCATTTGATAGACGCTGTGCATCACAGAATCCCAGTCGTCGAGGACCATGTAGGTCTTGGTGTCCATGTTCATTTCGCGTTTCAGTTCGTCAGAAAGTATGTCTTCTATTGTAAGCTTCTTCGGCATCGGTCCCGCAGGAAAAGCGCTAATAGTTATCGATTGCGGACGCGAGTCTTCCCTTGAAGGGCGTCGTCCAGTCCGTGGAGGTGACTTACCTGGTCCATGCAACAGAGGACGTTGCGAAGGTTGCGGATTCAGTTTCCTCCGTTCTCGGCATTGGCGCTCCGCCGACGGAGGAAGCTATGGAGGGACACTTCGGGAACAGGATTTCACGAGTAAGGTTCCACGTCACTGGGGAGGACGCCCAGAATGTGTTCGAGAAACTGGTCGCCGGTCTCGAGCCTTCTGCCAGGAAGGATGTGAGCCGTGGGTTGGAGAACTTCCTGGACGAGCACTCGGCTCTGTATTTGAGACTCGACAAGCAGGAGATCATAGGTGGTCTCCTCTCCCTTTCGGAGACCGACGCAGTGAGGGTGAAGGTCAAGCTGAGGCTCTTCGCGCTCAAGAGTGGTGCGATTGAATTCTACCGCACCAAGGTCGGGGGATAGCGGGCCTGGCCAAGCGATACGTCTTGTTCGAGGCAGGGTTCGACCTCTCAGCCGACGACAGGAAAGGGTTCGGGCGGTTGCTGGAGGAACGGTTCGGTAAGACCCCCCTGATCGAACTGAAGGGGAATGAGAGATTCGTCATAATCAAGACCAACAACATCAATGCAGCGAGGCTGAAAGAAGAGGAGAAGATGGTTGGCCCTGGCGGGAAGACCCTCAGGACAGTCTTGATGTCCGGCTCGATAGGTAAGCTCAAAAAGAGAGCGGCGGAGAGCGGGACCAGATAGGTTTGGCAAAGTTCCTCAGCGACGAATACTTCGCCCAGTTCCAGGCCGTCCTCGCGCAGGACCAAAAGTGGTTGGAAACTACTAAGACGGTGAAGACCAGCATCGCGTTCGGGGTGACCGACACCGGGCAGAACTATGTCCTCTCTGTGGAGAACGGGGCGACAACAGTCCAGAAGGTCCCTCCCGGGACTAGCGCAGAATTCTCCTTCGACGGCACCTACGAGACGTGGTCGAAGCTGGTGAGGGGTGAAGTCGACATGCAGTCGGCGGTCCTTAAGGGGCTCCTGCGATTCAGGGGCTCGATAACCAAAATCTTGGTTTATCGTGAGAGGTTCACCAGGATCGCGGAAGTCTTGCGCGAAGTTCCGAAGGAATTCTAAGCCGCGACGAAAACGTAGTAGGGGTTTCCTTCCTTGCTCGACCGGGACTCGAGCCTCATCTTGAGCCCTGGCTTCGCGTCCTCCTGCCTGACCCCCTCTAGCCAAGACAGGACCTTCAGGCCGTTGGCCAGCTCCCCAATGGCGATTATGTAGGGGTCGTTCTCGGCGAAGCTGGCGGGGGTGATCTGGACGTAGGTGAAGGTGACGAGGGTCGCGTCTCGGCCGAGGTCCACCCAGGTGAAATCGCTCCCCATGCACTCGGAGCAGTCGGCCTGCGGGGGGAAGTTGATTCTGCCGCACTTCGAACACTTGGTAGTAATGAAGCGCCCTTCCTTCAGGGCGTCCCAGAACTCGTGGGTGCGCGCTACTGGGATGTCGAACCTCAGGTTCAGGGTCCGCCTGGAATGAAGCGTAGGGAATTCCTGCATGCGCTAGTTCCTCGAAAGTACGGTAACGTAGGCATAGTGCCCGGTCCCACCGATGTTGTGGACGAGCCCGACCCCGTTCTTTATCGGCGCCTGATGCCTTCCCGCCTCCTGTCTCAGCTGCTTGGTTATCTCGACCGTCATCGACACCCCGGTTGCCCCGATCGGATGTCCTTTGGCCTTCAGCCCCCCGTCCAGGTTCACCGGAATCTTTCCCCCGAGCTCGGTTTGCCCCTCTCTGATCATCTTGGCCCCCTCTCCTTTCTTGCAGAAACCCAGGTCCTCGTAGGCCATCAACTCGGCGATGGTGAAACAGTCGTGGGCGGTCGCAACGTCGACCATGTCTGGGGTAATCTTCGCTGCCTCGTATGCTCTCTTCGATGCGGTCACGGTGGCGTCGAGGCCGACGAAGTTACTCCTCCTGCTCAGGTTCGCAGAATCGGAAGAGTAGCCTATTCCCTTGATCCAGACGGGGGTGTCGGTGAGCGTCCTTGCGAGGTCCTCGGACGCCAGCACTACTGCGGCGGACCCGTCGGTCAGCGGACACGCGTCGTAGAGTTTCAACGGCCAGGAGACTACCTGTGACCCCATGGCCTTCTCCAGGGTAATCTCTTTCTGGAACTGGGCAAGGGGGTTCATCGCACCGTAGTGGTGTGCCTTGACTGCTACCCTGGACATGTCCTCCTCAGTTGTCCCGAACTTCGACATGTGCGCGACCGCATAGAGGGCGTAGTATGCGGGGAACGTCATCCCGAAGTTCTCGAATTCCCACATGTAGGAGCCTGCCCGTCCGATGAGCTCAATTGAGGTAAGGGTGTCTACTTCCGTCATCTTCTCAACTCCGACCGCCATGGCCAGGTCCGCCCCGCCCGTTGCGATGCTGTCGTGGGCGACCTTCACGGCTGCGCTCCCGCTGGCGCATGCAGCTTCGACTCGCATCGTCCCAGCCGAGCTCAACCCCGCATACTCGTTGACTACCACCGCCGGAAGGGATTCTTCGTACCAGCCGCCGGCGCTTCCGACAATGACGTTCTTGATGTCCTTCCTGTCCACACCGGCGTCGTCGATGGCCTGCTTGATTGATTCGAACGCCAGCTCCGCGACGTTCACGTCCGTCCTCTTGCCGAACTTTGAGTGGCCTACGCCTACTACTGCGACCCTGTTCACTCTGACAGCCTCACTGGCCGTCGAGGAGTTCCCTTGAGAGTATCCATCTCTGAACTTCAGATGTCCCCTCAACTATATCAAGTATCTTGGCGTCCCGGAGGTATCTTTCGACAGGGAGCAGCTTGCTGACGCCGTATCCTCCATGAATCTGGATGGCCCTTTCAGCGACCCAGACGGCGGTTTCGCTCGAGTAATATTTCGCCATGGCAGCCTCCTTCATGAAATCGGCGCCGCTGTCGTGGACGGTCGCAGCATGGTATGTCAGGAGGCGAGCGGCCTTAGTCCTGGTAGCCATGTCGGCGATGGTGAACCTGATCGCTTCGAACTTGGAAAGAGGTCTGTCGAAGATGATGCGCTTCTTCACATATCCGACCGCCTGCTCGAGAGCAGCTTCGGCGATCCCCACCGCGGCCGCCGCGGCGCCTATCCTCGACTCGCTGAGTATTGCCAGTGCTATCAGGTAGCCGTCCCCCTCACGCCCAAGGACGTTGGACGACAGGATTCTGCAGTTCTCGAAGACCAGCTCGGCTGTCCCGGTCCCCCTGGCTCCCATCATCTCGAGCTTCTGGCCCACCCTGAACCCCGGAGTCCCCCTTTCCACCACGAACGCAGTAATTCCGGCGGCCCCCTCGGATGGGCTCCCGGTCCGTGCGAAGAAGACGACCAGGTCAGCCACAAGGCCCTGAGTAATGAAAGTTTTCGAACCGTTGATCACGTAAGAGTCTCCGTCCTTCGAGGCCTTGGTGGCGATGGCGGCTGCGTCCGACCCGGCGCCCGGTTCCGTTAGTGCATAAGCACCGATGATATCGCCCTTTGCGAGGCGCGGCAGGTATTTCGCTTTCTGTTCCTGGGTCCCGAACTTTGCAATCGCATTTCCGGCCAGGCCGTTCTGAACGCCCATGATGAAACTTGCTGAAAGACTTGCCTTCGCGATCTCCTCCCCAACTATAACGGAACCCATGAGTTCCAGACCAAGGCCCCCGAACTCCTGGGGAATCGAAATACCGAGGAGGCCATACTCACCCATCTTCTTCTGCAAGTCGGCGGGGTATTCGTCCGTCCTGTCAATCCTCTCCGCGACAGGCAGAATCTCTCTCGTGGCGAACTCGCGAGCCCACTTGCGGATGTCTGCGTACTCTGGCTTGACGTGACGCACGTCTTCCTTCTTCAAGTGATTCTGTTGTTCCCTGCGGTGGTGTTAAATGATTTGGCGCTCTACTCGATTGCGCCAAGTTTTTTCAATCGGGTGACTTCAGACTTCGAGTATCCGAGAGATCCCATTATCCGGAGGGTATGTTCCCCAAGTGAAGGTGCGGGGGTCGGTCGTTTCGACCGTGCCCCGGTGGCGCCAAAGGGAGTGTTGAGGACCGTCCCCCAGGCTCCAACATCGACCAGCATTGAGGCGGCCCTGGCCCAGTCGCTCCGCAGAGCTTCGTCGATCCCGAGCACCGGGGTCGCGCACGTATCCTTGAACATCAGTCGTCCCGCCCAGTGATCCCTCGACTGGGTCGCGAAGACCCTCCGCAGGGTCCTCGTGACCTCTGCCCTCTCCCTCTGGCTCCCGAAGCGCTTCTGTTCAATCTCGGGGACCCCAAGCTCCTTGAGGAGGTTCCTCCAGAACACTTCCTCGATGGCGGCGACCGCCATGTACTTGTCGTCCGAGGTTCGATAGATGTTGTAGTAGAGGGTCGACCCGAAAATCAGGCTGTGTCCTTCTTTTGGCGCTTCCCCTGTCGCAAGGTAGGCCGACACAGGGATGACCATCCAGGACAGGAGAGACTGTACTATCGGGATGTCAATGAAGACGGCTCCTCTCCGCTTCGCCCTGGCTCCCAGAATCGTGATCACCGCGAACATCCCGGAGACCATGTCTCCCAGCTGCAGCTGAGGGACACCGGGTCTCTTGTGATACGCAAGGGTCCCTGCCATCGCCTGAAAGTTGATGTCGTGCCCGGGCATCGAGCTAAATCGGCTGAGCTTCCCGTATGCCGAGATCGAGCAGTAGACGATATGGGGATTCATCCGGCGTACGGCTTCAAATGAGAATCCCAGCCTGTCGATTGCTCCCGGGCGGAACCCTTCGATGAATACATCTGCGTCATTCAGGAGCTCCCGCATCACGCGCTTTCCGTCCGGCTTCTTCAGGTCAATGCCTATGCTGAGCTTGTTTCTGTTCACGCTTGTGTGGGCCGGGCTCATACCGTCTTTCATTGGCGGCGTGGCCCTCATGTAATCCCCAATCCCAGGTTGCTCGACCTTGATGACTTGCGCCCCCATGTCGGACAGGATCATCGTGCAATAACCGCCAGGAAGCAGGCGGGTCGCGTCGACCACCTTCAGCCCGTCGAGGAATCCCACGCCCACCGGTTCTCACGCCCCAAATAAAGTCTAAATCGGGGCACCGGCTCGGACCACCGACGATGAGGTGAACGCCGTCCCAGTCATAGCCCTGGTTAGCTCCACGGGCAGATGATGAACTCGCGACGATACCGAGTCAATCACTCACACCGCAGTGGCAAGACAGAAATACGATTCCCTGAAACCCCCAGCACAGAATCATGGCAAAGTTCGATGGCATTGTCGGAAAAGCGCTCCTCACCGTGGAAGAGAAGGAAAACGAGCTTACCCTTGTCTTCGCTGACAACAGGTTCCTTTTCGTGAAACTCGACAACGGGAAGCTCAGGGCTGACAGCATTCCAGAGTAGAGAGCTACTCCTGCTGGAAGATTTCAACAGTGAGGTCCGTGCCTAACAGGTCGCGGAACCTCTCGGCGTCCACTAGGCTCCCGACGATTTTCCCGTAGTGCATCGGAGCCACGACCTTGGCCTTCATCGCTTTGGCAGCCTCTGCCGCCTCTTCGGCAGTCATGACGTAGGTCCCTGACACCGGCAGGAAGGCTACGTCTACGTCGAGGGCTTTCATCTCCGGAGTGGCGTCGCTGTCCCCTGCGTGGTAGAAGCGAACGCCGTCGAGGGTGATGATGTAGCCGACCCTATTATCCGCCCTCGGGTGGAAGACCTTGCCCGGCTCTCGGAACTTGTTCAGGTTGTACGCAGGTATCGTCTGGACCGTAACCCCCTTCAGCTCAAGCGTTGAGTTGGGGTCCACCCACCTCTTTTCCATGGAGAACTTGAGCAGAGGACCCTCGCAGACCTTGGGGGCGACGATGACCGTGGAGTCCGTCGAGAAGCGAGTTATGTCGTCTTCAGAGAGATGGTCCGAGTGCTCATGTGAAATCAGCAGCACATCGGCCTTGTAGTCCCCTTTGGCCTTGAACGGGTCGATGACTATGGTGCGAGTGCCCCTCAGAACGAACGAGTCGTGCCCGAGCCAGTGGACTTCAACGCCTTTGTAGGTCCACAAGCCTTGCTGCACCTACAGGCTTACGGATTCTTCCTTGATGCCCGTGCGGTCGACGTTGAGGATGTCGATTCCGTTGCCGCTCAGCGCGTCCCTGGCGATTGCGGCCTTTATCGAAGAGACGAGCAGGTCCCGGGCGTCCTTTTGCGTCATGGCCGGAGCGAACCCAGCCTCGATCACTCCGATGGCGGTCTCTTCACCAGTCCCGACCGTCGCGTACTCGTCGGAGATCACGCTCCCCAGCGGGTCGAGGACATAGACAACTGGTTTCGCACCGACCCCGCCCAGAATGACCTGGGTCAGGAGGGGCGCGTACCTGTTTTGGAACATGAGCGTGGACATCAGCTTTGCGACTGAGTTCGGTTTCAGCGGCCTCTTCGACTCCAGCTCCTTCAGCTTCGAATATACCGACACCTCCTTGACTAGGTTCTGCATGTCTGCGACCATCCCAGCGCATACTGCACCCACGGTCTCCGTGACCTTGAACACCTTCCTCCCCGACTTGCTCCTGATGAAATTCCCAAGGGTGATCCTCCTCTCGGCGCCTAGCACAACCCCGTCCTTGTGGGCGATGCCTACGGCCGTTGCCCCCGGGAGATAGGCTTCATACGACATTATGGATTCCGATTTCCCTCCGCAAAGTTCCACCTTTTTAGGCATTGTGTCGCGAAAAGTTTCATTCGCGAGATTCATTTCGGCGATATGGTCACGAGGGAGACCGGCCCTCGTTCATCGAATGAATATTCGCATCCCGTGAACTGGCGGGCAAGTTGCATGCTCGTCTTCAGGTGAGACGTTATCTCGGGCACGGTGAGCCTGGAGACCCCCCTCCCCAGAGACAGCAGCGGGGCGATCATGTCGACCAGGTTGACGTCGACGCAGGCCCCGGTGGCAGCCCCCCCAATGAAGGCCTCTGCGGCCCCTTTCCCGACCGCCTCGGCAGGCTTGCCGCGGGCCCCGATGGCGTCTGAACCGAACACTCGGTCCTGGGTCTTCGCGTAGACCAGTACCGACGAGCCCGGAGAATCAGCATCCTCGACATAGGCGACCGCAGATTCGATTTCGATCGACCTTTCTTTCAACAGCGAGCACGCGGACTCCAGCTGCCTGTCAGCCACGTGCCTTGGAAGGCGGCCACACCTGCTGATGACGTTCGCACCTAGGGGAATGTTCGTTGTCACCATTTCGAGCTGCTTTAGGTCGTCGCAAGGCTCGATGGTGGCCACAGCTTTCCCACCCCCGTTCGGATAGTAACCCCTCTTCTGACTGGAGGCAGAAAACGTGATGCCGATCAGTTCGTATGCTTTCCTCGCGACCTCGACAAGATAATCGAATGTCGGGCTCCAGGGGACGTCTGTCCCGCCGAACAGCTCGAGGGAAAGGCCCGACCTGCTGAGCGCGACAGCCGGGATCACCGCCTGCAGGACCAGGGTTATGCTCGCCGCGGTCTTCATGTCCACGCTCAATGTCTTCGCCCTGGGCAGGCCAGGGGAGAAAGTGATCTCCTGGGAACCCTCTTCGGCCCCCTGCAGCTGTGCGTCGAAGATTTCGCCCATGATCCGGAGCGCAGCCGCATGCTGCTTCTTGAGCCCGGGCTCGCGGCGTCCCGACCTGATTCTGACGACTCTTATCGGCCTCTTCTGGATCGCGGAGAATGCTACGGCCGTCCTTAGGATCTGTCCGCCGCCCTCCCCCAGGGAGCCGTCGACCTCCAGAGATTCCACGACAGGGGCTGGAAATGGATGTGGTTAAGAAATGCTGTGAATTCTCTTAAATACGGTGAGAAGGCCAGCCGAATGAAAGTGGTTTGAAGGTCGGTCTACTGGTCGGCCGCTTCCAGCCGTTTCATCTTGGACACCTTGAGGCCGTAAGGTTCGCACTGAAGCGTGTGCACTACCTCTACATTATCGTGGGGAGCGCCCAGAGGAGCCATGAACGGGAAGACCCTTTCACCGCAGGGGAGAGGATAGCAATGATCAAGGAAGCGCTCGACGGGAACGGGGTCGACCCGGCAAAGTGGATGGCAATCCCGATCGTGGACGCAGACTCCCATTCTCTCTGGGTCTCCTCGGTCGAGTCAATGGTGCCAAAGTTCGACATCGTCTTCACCAACGACTCGCTGACGTTCGCTCTATTCAAAGAAGGGGGCATCGAGGTCAAGGCCGTCCCCTATCTCGAAAGGGGAAAGTATTCGGCGACGAACGTCAGGGACAGGATACTCGAAAGGAAGGACTGGGCCGACCTCGTTCCTCCTGAAGTTGCAAGGCTGGTCAAGCACTTCGGCGGGGTGGAAAGGGTCCGAGCGCTGAAAAGGAAGGACCTTGCGGGTGGTATCGGTTGAGCGCCGGTCAGAAGCTGATAATGCTCCCTGGCCCGACCAATGTTTCTGACAGGGTGATGCGGGCGATGCTCCAGCCGGTGATCAATCACCGGGGAGACGCGTTCAGAGAACTGTACGGAGGGGTCCTCGACAAGACCCGTCACCTTTTCCAGACGGAGGGGGACGTCGTCGTCTTCTCGTCCTCGGGGACCGGAGGTGTGGAAGCCGCGGTGTGGAACCTCATTCGTCCGGGAGACGTCGCGGTCGTCCCGGTCTTCGGCGAATTCAGCGCCAGGCTTGCGGAGGCGGTCGAGATGGCCGGAGGGAAGGCCGTAAGGGTTTCAGCGGAGTACGGGTCAGTCCCTACGATCGAACAAGTGAAGGAAGCCATGGACCATGCCGGGAACTTCAAAGCGCTCTTCCTCGTGCACAACGAGACAAGTACCGGGGCTGCCGTTCCGTACCTGAGGGAGGCTTCCAGGCTCGCACGCGAGCACGGGGCCTTCGCAGTGATTGACGCCATCTCCAGCCTCGGAGGATATGCGATCCCAGTGGACGAATGGGGGGTTGACGTTTGCATTGTTGGGAGCCAGAAGTGCGTGGCTGCCCCTCCCGGGCTTGCGCTACTTTCTGTCAGCAAAGGAGTATCCGAGTACCTCAAACGGTCGCCGCCAAAGTCCAGGTACTTCGACATCGCGAGATACCTCGAATACGGGACCCGCGGGGAGACCCCGTTCACCCCCGCTCTGCCGCTGTACTATGCCCTGGACGAGGCCCTCAAGGAACTCCTGGAGGAGGGGCTTGCAGGTCGGGTCGGGCGCCATGACGCCATGTCGGCATTGATCTACGACGGGGTCGCGGCGCTCGGGTTGAAAACTGTGGCCAGCCCGGCGGTGAGGTCGAAGACGGTCATCGCGACATTCTATCCTGAGGGGATGGACGACAGCGCGTTCAGGAAGGCGCTGTCCCAGGACCATGGCATCGTGATCGCCGGAGGCTTCGGCCCTTTTTCAGGGAAGGTATTCAGGATAGGATGCATGGGGCAGATAAATCAGGAATACGTCTCGCGGACGCTAAAGGCCGTAGATGAGACGATGAAGAAATTTCGAAACCCGTGAAAGTCTATAAACCGACGGGGCCGGGCTGCTAAAGTCAATGCCGCTCGAGAAGGGCTCTCTCATTTTCGCCAATTACACTTCCAGGGTAAAGGATACTGGGGAGGCGGTGGACACTACGAGAGAGGAAGACGCCAAGAAGATGAACATCTACGACGCCGCCAGAAAGTATTCGCCCAGGCTGGTGGCAGTCGGGGAGGGATGGCTCATCGCCGGACTTGATGACGAGATCAAGAATATGAAGGTCGGAGAGCGGAGGGAGGTGGAGCTCTCCCCCGAAAAGGCATACGGCAAGAGGGACCCGACTCAGACAAGGATGATGCCGATGCGCAAATTCGGGGAGAGAGAACACGAGCTCGAAGTCGGGGACAGTGTCGAAGTCGACAACCGGGTGGGGATCATAAGGTTCATCGGTTCAGGCCGGGCCCAGGTGGATTTCAACCACAGACTGGCCGGGAAGTCAATCTTGTACGACTTTGAAGTTGTAAACAAAGTGGAGGGTGACGACGAGAAGGTGAAGGCGCTTATCGGACGGAGGTTCGGAGAAGAGGGTGAAAAGGTCACATCGAGCCTTGTCGGTGGCCGCCTTGAGGTCACCGTTCCGGAGGAACTATTCCTTACCGACGGGCTCCAGATCATCAAACGGGGAATCTCCGGGGACGTGTTCAAGTTCATTCCCGCCGTCTCGGATCTGGTCTTCGTGGAGAAGTTCGTCAACAAGAATCCGCAGGAAAAGAAGCCAGAGCCAAAGGCGGAGGAACTGGAGGCGCCGACGGTGGAGCCCCCGAAGCCAAGGAAGAGGAAAAAGCCGGTAGCCGCGAAGCCCTAGATCACGCCGGTAGATTTCGCCAGGTCCCTGGCAGACTTCAGCCCCAACTTCTTCGCCGTAAGGATGGTGTACCTGTCGGGCCTTATCGAACTTGCCTTCACAAGCGATTCGACCACTTCGGAGTCTCCTACCCCTATCTCGGAGGCCGAGACCGGAGCCTTCACCTTCGCGAGGGCCGTCCTTATCCCCCGCCAGTCGATGCCGTGCAGCTTCGCCATGAGTATCGTCCCCAGACCGCACTTCTCGCCGTGGAGCCCTCTTTCCGGGGCGAGGATGTCGAGGTAGTGGCTGAAGAGGTGTTCGGAACCGCTGCAGGGCCTGGAACTCCCCGCGATTCCTGCGGCAACGCCCGCGCTGATCAGCGCCTCGACCACATCCCTGACGCTTTCCCTTCCAAAACGACTGATCTTCCCTGAGCCCTCAAGTACGACGTTGGCGCTCATCAGCGCGAGGCTCGCCGCGTAGCTGCCGTAGTACTCCCCCTTGACCCTGCGGGCAAGCTGCCAATCCTTTACCGCGGTCAGCTTGGAAACGAGGTCGCCGCACCCGGACGAAAGCAGCCGCCTGGGTGCCGAAGCAATGACGTCGATGTCCGCGAGTATCCCCACGGGAGGCCTGGCCATCAAAGAGTAGGGCTTGTCAAGTCCCTTCAACGAAGCGAATGGGCTGGCGATCCCGTCGTGCGAAGCGCTCGTGGGCACGGAATAAAACGGGAGCCTCTTCCTGTAGGCGGCCAGCTTCCCGACGTCGACGCTCTTTCCTCCACCGACGCCGATAATGCAACCAGCCTCGGCTGCGGCCGACTCTACCCTTTCGACGTTCTTCACGTCGGCTGCAGTCACTTCCAGCCAGGCTCCCCTACCCTCGAGTGACGAATCGATGGCGTCCTTCACCTTGGCGGTGACTGTGGGGCCCGACGCGACCACAATCCGACGGTCTCCGGCCGATTCCTCGATGAATTCCCCGAGTTTCGGGAGGACCCTGGAACCAATCAGTACCCTGGTAGGGAGGACCATCAGATGAGACCCGGAATCCATGATGGCCGAGGCCCGGTGAGGCGATTTAAGCTCACTGCGCCCCCCTGTCCGCCGGGGCGGGATCCCAGATCGGGACGTCGTTTTGCAACGCTCATACCCCAGAAAGATTAAAAAAGGAACCAAGAAAGCATCGAATTGTCCGTTAAGGAAGGTTTGTTATCCAATTGTCAAGAGAATCAAATCCGATGTCAGGAAAGCCGCTGGGTTCGGCCGTGTACCACGGAACGACCACCGTTGGGCTCGTCTGCGCCGACGGAGTGGTCCTCGCCACCGATACCCGGGTTACCGCGGGGGGTTTCATTGCCCACAAGCGCGGGAAGAAGCTTCTGAGAATCGACGACAATATCGCGATGACGATTTCGGGAGGGGTCGCCGACGCCCAGAACGTGGTCGACACTCTCAAGTACTACGTCAGCATATACAGGATGGAAAGGGGGAGACCTATGCCGGTGAAGACTGCGGCCCAGATGGTCTCCAACGTGCTCTTCTCCTCGAGGCTTTACCCGTTCATCGCGGACGTCCTGGTCGGAGGGGTGGACAAGTCGGGAGGTTCTATCTACAACGTGGACTTCTTCGGGTCGATAAACAAGGAGAACGTCATGGCCACGGGGAGCGGCTCACCTGTCGCCTATGGAGTCTTAGAGGCTGAATTCAAGGAAGGGATGACGACCGCAAAGACCTACCCGCTGGCGGCGAAGGCGATAATAGCGGCCATGAGGCGGAATGTGGCGACCGGGGACCACTTCGACATCGCAGTCCTGGACAAGAGCGGTTTCCGGGAAATCCCTGAACAGGAGAAGGACAAGCTCCTGACCCAGTTCAAGTCTGACAGTTAGGTTTGGAACAGAAGACAAACGGTATCAGTCTGATGAGCGCGATACTGACCAATATTCCAGCGGAAGCTCAGATCACCAGGATCGAGTATGAAGGCCCGAGGATCGCGCTCTACACCAAGAACCCCGCATTTCTCCACAAGAACAACTTCGTGATATCTGAAATCGTGAACAGCCTGAAGAAGAGGGTCGTCACCAGGACGGAGAAGTCGATCCGCAAGCCCGAGAGCGAGGCAAGGCAGATCCTCGAGAAGATGATCCCCGCTGAAGCTGGAGCGTCAAACTACTTCTTCGACGACGCACTCGGTGAAATCACGGTCGAGGCGGCGAGCCCGAAGGTCCTCTCCCAGGAAGCGGGTTTCGACCTAGGAGGCGCCATGGAGAAGACCGGCTGGAAGGTCAAGGTGAGGAAGGCCCCCCACATCAAGTCTTCAGCGATTCAGAACGTCTACTACGCCCTGAAGGCGGGGAGCGACCTCAGAGAGAAGTTCTACAAGGAACTAGGGGAGTCGATTTTCAGACCTAGGATGACGACGGCGGAGCACGTCACCATCAAGACCCTAGGGGCGTTTCAGGAGGTCGGGCGGTCATGCCTCCTAGTCGAGACAGCGGAGAGCAAGGTCCTGCTCGACTGCGGAATCCACCCGGGCTCCAGGAACGCCTGGGACGCGTACCCGAGGCTGGATTGGGCGGACATCTCCCCCAGGGACCTCGACGCCATCATGATCAGCCACTCCCATCTTGACCACATGGGGTTCCTTCCTGCCATGTACAAGTACGGCTACGACGGGCCGGTCTATTGCACCGAGCCGACCCTCCCGCTGATGACCCTGCTTCAGAACGACTTTGTCAAGATCGCCCAGATCGAAGGAGGGAGACTGATCTACGACCAGAAGGACATCAGGGACGTGATACAGCACGCCATAACCCTTCCCTACGGCATGGTGACCGACGTCTCGCCGGACATCAAGCTCGTGTTCAACAACGCCGGCCACATCCTGGGTTCGGCGACGGTCCACCTTCACATTGGAGACGGAGCGCACAACATAGTCTACACGGGGGACTACAAGTACGGGAGGACCCAGCTCTTCGACTCTGCCACCTGGAACTACCCGAGAGTCGAGACGCTAATCACCGAGAGCACCTACGGCAACAAGGAGGACATCATGCCGATAAGGGAGGAAGTGGAAATGAACTTCGTCAACGCGATAAACGGGACCCTGAAAGCTGGTGGGAAGGTCCTCATTCCGACTCCGGCTGTGGGAAGGGCCCAGGAAATCCTCCTTGTCATCGACCAGTACATGAGGAACAAGGTCCTGGTGGAGGCGCCTGTGTTCACCGAAGGGATGATCTCGGAGGCGACGGCCATCCACGTCTCCTACGCCGAATACCTGTCGAGGGAATTGAGGACGAAGATTCTGGAGGAAGGAGTGAACCCGTTCAAATCCGAATACTTCACCGAGGTCGAGCATCCCTCCAACAGGGAGGAGGCCTATCGCGAGGGGCCTGCGATAATCATGGCCACCTCGGGCATGCTGGAAGGGGGACCTGTGCTGGACTACTTCGAGCACATTGCGCCCTCGGAGAAGAACAAGATTATCTTCGTGTCCTACCAGGTCCAGGGGACCCTGGGCAGGAGGGTCCTGGACGGGAGCGGCCAGGCGATTCTCATGGACCAGGGCAGCAAGATCAAGATCGTAGATGTCAAGTGCGGGGTCCAGAAGATCGAGGGCTTCAGCGGCCACAGCGACTATAACCAGATAATCAGGTTCATCGGGAAGGTAAGGCCGAAGCTCCAGTTGGTGCTAGTCGGGCACGGGGATAAGAGGAAGACGGAGAATCTGGCGTATGCAATTCAGAGGATCTACAGGGTCCCTACCCTGCATCCCGCGGTGCAGGAAGCGATTCGAGTCTACTGAACCAGGGGGCTTAACGAGGGCTCGCCTGGGATTTGGGAACTCGACTATGGAAAGCTCTGATACTTTGCTGACAGTGAAGAAAGGTAATGAGTCAGGCTACTGCAGTCCGCGCCAGATCTTGACGCCCGGAGGCGTGATTACGACCCTCTCGTCCCCGAGCCTGGCGATGTCTCCGCCAACTGATGTCGCAAACTCGTAGAGCTGTTCGACTGAGGACTTCAGCTCCTCAAGGCTCTTCTGGGCGAGCGGGGTCACTTTCAGGATGACGATCGTCTTGTTAGTGACGTCTTCCTGGATCTTTGGCAGGTCTTCGATGCTCCTGAGCGCGAGCGCCTTCAAGAGGATCTCCTTGGTCTTCCCCTCTACCCGCCTTTCCTGGACCGTTCCAGACATTGGAATCTAGTTCTCCGTTTGCCCGATAGGCATTATTAAGCATGAGCCGCGCCTTACATTTTAACTCCGCCATAACATAGTTAGACCATATTGTGATGTATTGTTCAGAAATCGGAAAATTCGTTCTCAGAATATAAAGGGAGGGTGTTCCGAAAGTAATGCCCAGTCTCGGCCCTCAGACCTGTTTGAACAGCGTCCAGTACTTGTCTCCGACATGGTGGAGGTTCTTCAGGCAGACCCCCTTGGTCATCGATTCCGCATCGGAGCTCTGGACCGTTGATTTCCCTATCGCGATCGCCCTCCCCTTCTTCTCTTCCTTCACCACCACGATCTTTCCCTCTTCTCCCCATGGCTCGAGCTTCCTTATCCCTGGTCGCATGACGTCGGCGCCGTTGAGGAGGAACCTGATCGCCCCCTCGTCAACGGTAGCTGACGGGAACAGAGCAAGCACCTCCGGGGAGCCGAGGAACGGCGTGTATACCCCCTTTGAATGCACGAAGACCAGGCCTTCAAGATGGACGAAGACCACTCCTTCTTCGGGCTCATCGCAGCTTGCCTGAGAAGATTTCTGCAGGTTGAGCTTGATCCCGAGGCCGGCCTCGATGGCTTCGATGGTATCCAGGGACTCGCGCCTCGACTGGACCCACTTTTTCATTCAGCCATGGGGATATGATTGCTTAAATAAATCCATTCGAGGAGGCGGCCTGAAGGATTCATTCATGTCCGTAGATATGGCAGTCAAGGTGCTCGACGAAAGCGTCGGAAAGATCGTACTGATCAAGCTCAAGGGGGGCAAGGTCATCCGCGGGAATCTGCAGGGCTTCGACCAACACATGAACCTCTCCTTGGAAAACGCCGAGGAGGTGACGGACGACGGGAAATCTGATTCTCTGGGGACCTTGATCGTCAGGGGAGACAACATCATCATGATCTCTCCACCTCCGTCCTAGAACGAACAAGCAACCAACTTCCGAAACAAATTCCGACCAGGCGTTCTGACCAGACGAAAATCATTGTCTCCCTGATGACTTCAACCCCTGTCTACTTTTAATACCGAACCCTCCCGTCCACCTGTCAGGAATCGTCATGGTCGATGTCACAACCGCCCTGCTGGCCGGAGCCATCGGGCTGGGCCTGGGCGGGGTCGCGGTCTTCTACGTATTCTATTCGAGGCCCAGGCGTGCCAAACCTGAGGTCATTGTCAGGCAGGCTCCCGGAGTGAAGAGGGAAGGGTCGGTTGCGGGGCCCGAACTCGACAAGTCCAGAAGGGAAATGAGGACGATAATCGTGGAAAGGGATCTCCTGTCTTCGGCGCTCATGAAACTGTACGAAGCCGAGAGCGAAGGCAGGATCACCAAGGACGAACGCGAGATGATCTCGAAGCGCTACTCCGAGCAGATAAAGGAACTTCAGTCCAAATTGAAGGACGTCGAGCTGGTGGTGGAAGTGGGGCAGCTGGAGAGCCTGAGGAACGAGCTCGTGACCCTCTTCGAACAGAAGATCCAGAACATAGAGACACGGCTAGACGCCGCAAGGGAGAGGCTCGGGGCCGTCGCCCCCGAAGCCATGAAGAAGGAAATGGCTCCCCGGGCCGATAGGACCACCGACCTGGAGAGGGCGGTCGAGAGGCGGTCGAAGCCCGAGATGAGCGAGTCCGAGAAGAGGGTGAAGGAGATCAGGGAGGAGGTCATGGAAGCCCTCACGAGGCTCGAACAGATCGACATAGACAAGAACCAGCAGGACGCCTGATGGACAAACACAGGCCCGCGCTCAGACGGGTCGCCCAGGAACTTACGAAGGGCATCAGCTCGGGGTCGACGCTCGGACTAGGGAGCGGCGCGACAGTGGCAGGACTGCTTGAGGAGCTCGGTCTCCTGGTCATCGCAAAGTCCAAGGTGATCAACGGCGTGCCGACATCCACCCAGATCGAGATGGTCGCGACCCGGAACGGCTTCCGGCTTGTCCCTTTCTCCGGGATGGTGGACCTCGCGATAGATGGCGCCGACCAGGTCGACGAGAACCTCAACCTCATCAAGGGGGGAGGCGGGGCGCTTCTGAGGGAGAAGGTGGTCATGGGGGGCGCGAAGAAGATAGCAATCGTCGCGACCGAGAACAAGTTCGTGAAGCGCCTCTGCGAAAAGGGGGTCAGGCTACCCGTGGAGGTGTTCCCCATGGCCCGGGAGAGCGCAAAGGTGAGGCTGTCCACTCTCGGCGGACTCCCAGAAGAAAGGATGCTCCCAAAGGGGTATCCCTACTTTACCGAAAACGGGAACATGATCCTCGATACGATGTTCGAACCGATCGACGAACCGGCCCAGCTGGAAGCAAAGATCAAACTCATCCCCGGGGTGGCAGAGGTCGGGATATTTTCCTTCAAGCCACTCACAGTGTACAGGCTGAACGACGACGGAACCTTCGACGCCTTGAAGTGACGCGATTAGATTTATAACCTCCCGTCGGGGACGAGGTTCGGCATTCGTTTGACAAGAGACGCAGGTTACAAGTCTGCCCCTATCGATCCCAGCTTTCTGTCGAAGCCCGACCAGTTCCCGGTGACCGGCGAGCACAACGCGCACAAGGTGAGAGCCGCAGGCGCGTCGAGGATGGACGGCGACGGAAAGCCGTATCCGACCACGCACGGGCTGCACGGGACCGCGGTCGCGGTGGACTGGGAATCATGCGTGTCTGACGGTGTCTGCATGGACGTCTGCCCGGTCTTCGTATTCGAGTGGCAGCTCAACCCAGGTCAGGCAGGGACCGGGAAGGACAAGATCGTCGAGCAGGGGACTCCCGAATGGGACCAGTACAGGACCGACAAGTCGGACCCAGTAAGGGAGAACGACTGCATCTTCTGTATGGCGTGTGAGACTTCTTGCCCAACCCAGAGTATCAAGATCACTCAACCCTAGAACTACCCGAATGAGTTCACAACTCTTCTGACTTTTTTTTATGTTTCCGGAGGAACTCACTTTCGGCCAATTCAACGAATTCCTTGACTTGACGACTCGCTTGCAGGGACGACTCGCTTAAAGCCCAAAAGAACCGGGGGACGATAGTTGATCAACCTGCGGGGATACGCCCTGCTGATAGTCCTCTCGGTTATCTGGGGGAACGCGTTCGTCGCGATAAGGGTCGCCGTCGCCCCGGGCGAGCTCTCCCCCGTCAATCTCACTCTACTCAGGTGGCTGATCGTCAGCGCCGCGTTCCTCCCCCTCTACCCTCTGATTGGCAAGTCCAAGGTCAAATTTGAGAGGAGGGACTTCCCCAGGCTGCTTGTCGTCGCGCTTACTAGCGTCGCCATCTACCACCTTTCGCTAAACTTCTCCGAGCAGACCGTCAGCGCCTCCCTCGCGGGGCTGCTGATCTCGTTCGCCCCGCTGTTCTCGGTGATCCTCTCGGCGCTGGTGCTGCGAGAGAAGATCGGTGTCAAGGTGAGGGTGGCCCTCATTCTGGCGATTGCAGGAGCGGCGGTGATTTCGCGTCCTGACATCGACTTCGGGAATGGGACCCTTCTGGGTCCGCTCCTGGTGGTTCTCTCGGCGTTCGCTTCGGCGGTGTTCACGGTGAGTTCCAAACCCCTGGTGGGGAAATACGGGCCCTTCCCCGTCGCCATCTGGACCGCCCTGCTCGGGACTGCGATCCTGACACCGCTTTTGTCACCGGGGCTGTTCGCACAGGCCGCGACTTTGTCGATGGAGGGGTGGGAAGCCGTCCTGTATCTCTCGATACTCAGCACGGTCGTCGCCAACCTGATCTTCTACACCCTGGTCAGCCGGCAAGTGGTCTCGAAGCTCGTCGTCCAGCTGTATCTCGTCCCCCTGGTGAGCGTGATTGGGGGAGCCCTGATTCTGGGCGAGCAGGTGACCCTGCCGGTGGTGGCGGGTGGAGCGATGCTGCTGGTCGCAGTGGCGCTCGCGACAAGGTCGGGCCATTAATCAGCAACCGTTTTATCAACGGAGCAGGAGCGGGACCCGAGAGGCTTGGAAGAGGACACGGAGCTGAGGCTCATTGAGCGCAGGAAGATGGAGGCCATGAAGAGGAGGCTCAAGACCACGACGGCCCCTCCGAAGGCTGAGAAGAGCGACAGGGAATTGTTCGAATCGATGCTGTTCGACAGAGGGAGTGAGGTCCTCGACGCTGCCTATTCGTTTTATCCGGCGCAGACGGAGCGGCTCGTGAAGGAGCTCGCGGGGATGGTCCGCGACGGGAGGCTGAAGGAGAAGGTTTCCGGCGGGGAGCTGTATTCCATATTCAGGCAGGTCGGGCTGCGGTTCCGGCTGAAGACCTCGATCAGGGTCCAGGACCGGGGGAAGCTGGTCGAGCTAAGCGAAAAGCTTGCGCTCGGGAGGGACGGAGATTGACTGAAAGGGAGGACGGTCGAGGGAACGTCATTCAGGAGAGGGTGCTGGCCAGGCCGAAGGCCACGAACCCGATACTCGTATGCGGCCTGCCTGGGAGCGGGTACGTCGGCAAGCTCGCGGCCGACCATCTGATAGCTTTGTTCAGGCTGAAGAAGGTCGCGGAATACCGGAGCGGGGAGTTCCCACCCCAGGTAAACGTTGGACCCGATGGGGTCGCACTGGCTCCGAAGGGGGAGCTGTACTTCTCGCAGAGGACGAAGGGGAAGGGGATATTCGTCTTCACGGCAGACGCCCAGCCGACGAGTTCCGAAGGGGAGTACGAGCTGGCGGAAGCGGTGGTAAGGTTCGCGAAGGGGCGGGGGGTGAAGAGCGTCTACACTCTGGCGGCGTACATAACGGGGTCGTTCACGGCCTCTCCGAAGGTCTACGGGGCGGCGACCTCCAGAACGATGCTCGACGAGCTAGCGGGCAAGGGAGTGACGCTGATGAAGGATGGGGGGATAAGCGGGATGAACGGACTGCTGATCGGGATGGCGGCGCTCAACGGGATGCAGGGGGCCTGCCTGCTCGGGGAGACGTCCGGCTACATGGTGGACGCGGGGGCATCGAAATCGGTCCTCGAGCTCCTCTCCGGGTTGGTAGGGATCCCGATTGACACCTCGAAGCTGAAGGAGAAGGCAGAGGAGACCGAGAAAGTCATCAGCCAGCTGAAGGGAATGTCGGACCAGGCCAACGAGACCACGCCTGCCCTGAGGCGCGAGACCAGACCCGGGTACATCGGCTAGCCCTTTTCTTGTCTATCAGCAAGGACTACTCCCGAGAACTTTGTCTTCCGTGCACAACGTACGAATAGTGAATGAAACTGACCCAGACAGCTACTCAGCGCTCAACTTTCTCCTTTCTTCACCGATAAGCTCCGTCAGCGCTTCGAAGGCCCGTCCGACATCCTTCATTTTCACCACCATGATCGTATCGGTGTAACAGCTTACCGTGTCCTCCACGTTGACGTGCCTTCTGGAGAGCTGATCGTAGAAGGCGCTGATGCAGCCCGGGGTCGCGATGATTTCCTTGGGGCTCTGAACCGTGATGGCGGCGCACTCTTCTCCTTCTTCGAGCAGTTCAGTGCCGGACATCGTCCGGGTGACGATCTTGTGGAGCCTCTGGTCGAAGATCAGGGTTATCGAGGAGAGTGATTCTGAGACCTGGATGAAGTCTTCCTGGTGGCTCGAAAGCATCGAGGTGACTGCCTGGAGCGTCCTCCTCGTCTTCTCGAAAGACAGCTTCGAAACGTGCGTCCTCACGTTGACTACGCTTCCGGCTATGACCTTCCCAATCTGGTGCGAGCCTGGTGAGTAAGTCCCTCTTAGCCTCTTCAGTGCCGTGATGACGCTCTGCTGTCCGACCTTCTTCCCAGTCCTCGCGGCAATCTTCGGCGCCAATATTCTCGCAAGGGCACTGAGGTTGACGTAGTCCCTCGCTATTGCGTCCTGAACCGAGAAGTCGAAGTTCACCTCGTCCCTTACGGCGCCGGACACCGAAGGACCGTTGACCCGTTTCGGGTCATGTCGGGCCAATATTGGGTCAAACATGGCCAAAATCTATAAAAGGGTTTGCCGGCCGTCGTTCCATGAAATTTGGGTAGGACGGTCGTTCTCGCTTATTCAGGAGGCCTAGACACATCTGTCTGCGTCAAATGGCTCCAACAAAAGTACGACGCCGACGTTGTCACGCTTACACTCGACCTCGGACAGCATGAGGACCTCGAAGAGGTGGAGAAGCGCGCGTACCTGACCGGTGCGAAGAACCACTACACCATCGACGCCAAGGCGGAGTTCGTCAGCGACTACGTCTTCCCGGCCGTCATGGCCAACGCCCTCTACGAAGGGAAGTATCCGCTCAGCACCGCCTTGGGTAGGCCCCTGATCGGAAAGAAGCTCGTCGAGGTAGCCGAAAGAGAGGGAGCTTTCGCGGTTGCCCACGGGTGCACCGGCAAGGGAAACGACCAGGTCAGGATCGACGTCACGGTGAGGGCAATCAACCCGTCTCTCAAGGTGATCGCTCCCGTCAGGGAGTGGAACATGACCCGCGACGAGGAGATCGTATATGCTCAGAAGCACCATCTCCCTATCAAGCCTTCAAGGTCGATCTACAGCGTCGATCAGAACCTGTGGGGCCGGTCGATCGAGAGCGGACCGCTGGAAAACCCCGACCAAGAGCCTCCGGCGGACGTCTTCGAATGGACGGCCAATCCAGAGGACGCTCCCGACACTCCGGCGTACCTCGAAATCGGCTTCCAGGAAGGAGCGCCAGAGAAGGTCAACGGGAGGTCCATGGAGCCTGTCAAGTTGATCGGATACTTGAACGAACTCGCCGGCGCACACGGCATAGGCGTCATCGACCACATCGAGGACAGGCTCGTCGGAATCAAGTCGCGGGAGGTCTACGAGTGCCCTGCGGCCACAGTCATCATCGAGGCCCATAGGGACCTCGAGAAGCTAGTGCTGACGCGCCACGAGCTCGACTTCAAGGCGCAGGTCGAAAGGGAATGGGCCTGGCTCGTCTATTCGGGGCTCTGGCTGGAGCCGCTGCGCGTGGCGCTGGACCGATTCATCGGCGCGACCCAACACAGGGTCACTGGCATGGTCAGGATGAAGCTCTTCAAGGGCGCCGCCCGAGTCGTCGGAAGGTCTTCCGACTACTCGATTTACAACCTGGGCCTTTCCACTTACAACCGCAATTCGACCTTCGACCAGAGGAGCGCAGTGGGTTTCATCGAGCTCTGGGGCCTCCAGTCGAGGGTCGCCGCAGGCCTGGATTCCCAAATTGAGGAAAAGCAAGGAAATGGACGCCCGAGGGCGAAGATTAAGGAAGCCGAGTAGCGAGGCCCTCGCCTTCACCTCTTCGATGGCGTCCGACGGGCCGATAGCCCGCCACGTCATCATGGTGAACATGGCGCACATGGCCTCCCTCGTCCAGAGCCGTGAGGTCCCCAGACCGACAGGGGCTGCGTGCATTCGGTTCCTTCTCGACGCCTCTTCTGAGATATCACCCACAGCCAAGGCCGAGGACTTCCACCAGCAGCTGGAACAGGACGCTCTCGACGCACTGGGGGCCGAAGTCGCGGGATACCTCAACTACGGCAAGAGCCGGAACGACCAGGTCGCCACGACGATCAGGATGGAGCTGAGACAGCGCGTGCTGGGCCTCGGGGCCTCGATCGCTGGGCTCCAGGGGGCCATCCTCGACCTCGTCAGGAGGCACGGTACCGCGCTCCTCCCCGGATACACCCACCTTCAGAGGGCTCAGCCTGTCACCCTCGCCCACCACTTCTTCGCCTATTTCGACGCATTCCAGCGCGACATCGAGCGGCTCGCACAGCTGTACTCCAGGGCCAACATATCCCCGATGGGTTCGGCCGCACTCGGCGGGACCAGCGTGAAGGTCGACAGGAGGCTCGTCGCAGATTACCTGGGCTTCGCAGGGACGACGCGAAACGCGATGGACGCCGTCTCTTCCAGAGACCTCGCCGTCGAGGCCCTGTCATTCGCAACGCTGGCCATGCTCGACGCCAGCAGGATGGCCGAAGAGCAGATCCTCTGGAGTTCGAAGGAGTTCGGATTCGTGGAGCTTGACGACGCCTTCTCGGCGTCGAGTAGCATGATGCCGCAGAAGAAGAACGCCGTGGTAGCGGAGACCGTCCGGGCCAAGGCGGGATCAGTCGTCGGCGGCCTGGTCGCGGTCTGCACGATTCTCAAGGCGCTCCCCTACGCCTACAACCTCGACCTGCAGGAGATTACCCCGCACCTCTGGCGCTCCCTGGACGACGCTTCCGCATCGATCAGGTTGCTGAGCGGGTCCGTCGCCACGATGACAATCAACGACAAGGCACTCCGAAAGTCCTTGGCCAACGACCTCTCGACCGCCACCGCGCTGGCCAACTACCTGGTCGAGGAGGGCCGCATTTCCTTCAGGCAAGCACATTCGGTCGTTGGAGAGCTAGTCAGACTTTCGATCGACAAGGGGATCACGCTTGAAGAGGCCTCCGCCTCCTATCTGGGCCAGGTATCCGCAAGGCTTGCAAAGAAAATCACGATCGACGAAGAGACAGCCAAGCGGGTTCTGGACCCGGAGAGATTCCTCAGAAATGTGGTGACCGAAGGGGGGAGCAATCCCGCGTTCATCGGTGAGGGGCTGAACGCACGGGCAAGGGAGCTGTCCCGGAACAGGGCCTGGCTCTCCAAACTCGATTCTTCGCTGAAGGCCTCTCAGAAGAGGCTGCTTGCAACGGCGATGGAGCTGTCCAAGGAGGTGAAGACGCGCTGAACGCAGAATGTGCCGAGTGCGGAACCGGAGTCCCCGTGCCCGCCGACGCGATAGTTGGAGAAATCGTCTCCTGCAAGGACTGCGGGTCCGAGTACGAAGTAGCCGAGATATCGAACGGCGGAGTGCTCCTGAAGGCAGCCGAGCAGGTCGGGGAGGACTGGGGTGAGTAGTTGAAGGTCAGCATAGCCTTCGACAGGCTCAGGTGGGAGGAGAAGGCGCTGATGGACGCGGCCGGTGCCGTCGGCCTGGAATCATCCCTTGTTGACGCGAAGCGGCTCGTCTTCGAGGTCCCGAAGAGGAACGACCTACTCGGCGACGCTGTGCTTCAGCGCTGCATCAGCCACTACAGGTCCCTCCTGCTCTCCCGGACGCTTGAAGCGGCGGGCGTGCAGGTCGTCAACCGTTACGCGGTCGCCGAAGTCTGTGGAAACAAACTTGCCACTACCATCGCGCTCTCGAAGGCAGGGGTTCCCACGCCCAGGACCCTCCTCGCCCTATCGTCAGAGACGGCCGTCGAAGCCGCGGAAAAGCTGGGCTTCCCTGTCGTCCTGAAGCCGTTCACAGGGAGCTGGGGCCGGATGGTCACAGTCGTCAGGGACAGGGCGACGCTGCAATCATTGGTGGAATACAAGGAAGAGCTCTCAAACCCCCTCGAGCACATGTACTACCTGCAGGAGTATGTCGAGAGGCCCCCAAGGGACATCAGGGCCATCGTCACGGGCGGCCAACTCGTAGTGTGCGTATACCGGTATGCCCCCGAGGGGGAGTGGAGGACCAACGTCGCGCGGGGAGGGGTCTCGAAGGCATTCACGCCGGAACCAAGCCTCGAGGAGATCATGCTCAGGGCCAGCGCGGCCGTCGGCGGCGGGGTCCTCGGGGTCGATGCGATGGAGTCGCCCTCAGGCTACCTCGTCCACGAGGTGAACAACACGGTCGAGTTCAAGGGGGCGCAGTCGGCCGTCGGCTCGAGCATAGCCGAACGGATCATGCGGTACGTGGCGGAGTCGGTGAAGAGATAGCATGGTTCGGGTGGGCGTCGTCGGAGCGTCCGGCTACATCGGCGGGGAGCTCCTCCGCCTGCTGCTCCAGCACCCCCAGGTAGACCTGACGGTTGCGACTTCGCGGAAGTACGCGGAGGAGTACGTCTTCAGGGTGCATCCAAACCTCAGAGGAATATCCGACCTCAAGTTCTCCGAGTACGACCAGTCGAAGGTAGCTGGCGTGGCCGACATCGTGTTCTCGGCCCTCCCGCACGGCGAGTCCGTCAAGTACATCCCCGAGCTCGCAGAAACGGGAATGAAAATCGTCGACCTGAGCGCAGATTTCCGCCTGAGAGACGAGGCGATGTATCCCGCCTGGTACGGTTACGAGCATCCACACCCAGAACTCCTGAAGAAGTTCGTCTTCGCCATACCAGAGATAAACAGAGAGCAGGTAAGAGGGGCCCGGCTCGTCTCATCTCCCGGGTGCATGGCCATTACCACCATCCTCGCCCTCGCGCCGTTGCTCAAAGAAAAGTCACTGGGGATAGACAGGCAGCACATAGTAGTCGACACAAAGATCGGCTCTTCCGGCGCCGGAGGCAAACCATCTCTTTCAACCCACTTCTCCGAGAGGTTCAACGTGGTCCGGCCGTACAAGCCAGCCGGTCACAGGCACGCGGCGGAGATCGAACAGGTGCTTGTTTCCCTCGCGGGCGAGGACGTCAAGGTCTCGATGTCGGCCCATGCTGTGAACATGGTGAGGGGGATCTTGAGCACTTCTCATCTCTTCACAGTCTCCCCAGTGAAACCAATCGACCTATGGAAGGCCTACAGGAACATGTACGCCGACAGCTTCTTCATACGCCTTGTCAGGGACAAGCAGGGCCCCTTCAGGCTCCCCGACCCCAAGCTGGTGATTGGCTCGAACTTCTGCGACATCGGATTCGAGATAGAAGAAAGGACGAGCAGGGTCGTCGCCCTTTCGGCGACCGACAACCTCGTAAAGGGAGCGGCCGGGAACGCCGTCCAGTCCATGAACCTCATGCTCGGGTTCGAAGAAAAGACAGGACTCGGCATGGCGCCCCTCCATCCGGTGTAGAATCGATGAAGCTTGTAGTCAAGGTCGGAGGGAGTCTGATGAAGGACGGCCCGCCGGAGGCTCTTGTCCGCGACCTCGCGACCCTCTGGCCATCGAACGCGGTCACATTGGTCCACGGCGGGGCCGAGGCGGTGACCGAAATCGCGACCAGGCTGGGAAAGGAGCAGCGGTTCGTCGTCTCCCCCGAGGGGATCAGGAGCAGGTACACCGACAGGGAGACCGCAGAGATATATCAGATGGTCATGAGCGGCCTCGTCAGCAAAAGGCTCGTCCTTGCCCTCGAAAAGGCCGGAATCAAGGCCGTCTCCATCTCCGGTGTCGACGGCTCGCTACTGCAAGGCAAGCGGAAGAAGAAGCTTGTCATCATCGACGACCGGGGCAGAAAGGTGGCCATAGAAGGGGGGTATACCGGAAGGGTAAAAGCCGTCAATTCTTCTATGATCGAACTCCTGCTCTCGGGCGGGTACGTCCCGGTGGTCTCTCCGGTCGCAGTCGGGGAGGAAGCGGAGCCGCTCAACATAGACGGGGACAGGGCGGCCTCCTCGCTCGCCGCCGGGATAGGCGCGGACACCATCATGTTCACCACGAACGTCGAAGGCCTTTCGCTCGACGAGAAGCTCGTCAGTCACCTTACCCCTGAGGAAGCGTCCTCGAATCTTCCCCGGATTGGGTTCGGGATGCAGAAGAAGGTTATGGCTGCCGCCGAAGCCGTAAATTCGGGCGTGAAGGAAGCGATCATCTGCTCCGGACTGAGGGACGCGCCTTTAACGAGGGCCCTCGCGCATGATACATGCACGGTGATTAGTCGGCAATGACCAGATACCAGGAACTCGAGGACGCATTCGGGACCCAGGCATTCCAGAAGTTCCCGCTGTCCGTCCTCAGGGGAAAGGGCTCGGTCGTTTGGGACGACGCCGGCAAGGAGTACCTGGACTTCATGACTGGCTACGGAGTGGCGCTCATCGGCCACGCGAACGAATCCGTGGTAGAGGCTGTCAAAGAGCAGGCCGAGAAGCTGATCACATGCCACGGCTCCTTCTACAACGACGCACGGGCAGGCTTCCTCGAAAGACTCGCAAGAGCGGCGCCGAAAGGCCTCAGCAAGTCCATCCTGACCAACAGCGGCACGGAGTCCGTCGAGGCCGCCATCAAGCTGGCCCGGCGAAGCACCGGCAGGCGAAAGATTGTCTCGATGAAAGGCGGCTTCCATGGGAAGACCTATGGCTCTCTCTCTGCCACTTGGAACAAGAAATATCGGGAGCCATTCGGACCTCTTCTCGAGGGCTTCGACTTCGCCGAATACGGGGACACCCCTTCGCTTGCCAGACTGGTCGACAAGGATACTGCTGCCGTAATCGCAGAACCGATCCAGGGCGAAAGCGGCATACTGGTGCCCCCACCCGATTACTTCAGGCAGGTCAGGGAGGTCTGCGACAGGGAGGGCGCCCTGTTGATTCTTGATGAGATACAGACCGGACTGGGGCGGACGGGAAGGATGTGGGCCTCAGAACACTGGGGTGTCATCCCAGACATCATGACGGTATCGAAGGGCCTCGGAGGGGGCCTCCCGATAGGCGCAGCGGTAGCCAGGGAGGAAGTGGCGTCTAGCCTGAAGAGGGGCGAACACACAAGCACGTTCGCGGGCAATCCCCTTTCATGCGCAGCGGCTTCGGCCACACTCGACTTCATCACCCGAAACGACCTGCCATCTCGCGCGCGTCAGTTAGGTGAGACCATGAAGGCTGGCCTGTCACGGATCGCTTCCGAGCATAAGCTGGTCAAAGAAGTTCGCGGGCTGGGGCTGATGCTGGCGATGCAGACTCGGGTAGACATCCACGAGCTCCTCCTCGCCTCGCTCCAGCGGGGTGCCATCTTCGCATACTCAGGAAGAGACACCTTCCGTTTCCTACCACCGCTGGTGATGGACGAGAGTCAAATATCGAGTGGCATAGGAGTACTAGGGGGCGTGATCGGTGAAGAGGAAGCAAGGCGATTCCGACAAGACTGACGACCTGATCTTGGGCATCTTGCGTGGAGATTCCAGGACGCCTAACACCGGGATAGCCCAAAAGCTGAACCTCTCCGAATCAGCAGTCAGGCGGCGGATCGCGAACCTGCTTTCAAACGGGAGGATCCTTAGATTCACCGTGGAGGTCGACGACAGGGAACTTGCCAGCGCGCTGACGTGGGTCTCTGTCAACCCCGCCGTCCCCACCAGCCAGGTCAGCCAGAGGGTCAGAGGCGTCAAAGGGGTGGAAGCCGTCTACGAGACAGCCGGCCAGTTCGACGTCGCAGCGCTGGTGAAGGGTGCGGATATCGTCGAGGTGAACCGCACAGTGGAGGGAATTCGCCGCATAGAAGGCGTCGTAAACACGAATACCACCATGGTGATGCGCACAATTCGCTGATTTCGAACGAATATCGTTATATCGAATGCGCCCCGAACTCTCCCAAGGAGAGACGGAGATGTTGAATTGCCTTGATTGTGATGCTCAACTGGGAGTTCCCTCTGACGCCATCCAGGGCGAGATAGTCACTTGCAAGGACTGTGGGACGTCCTTCGAACTGGTCAAGGAACAAGGCGGGGGCCTGTTCTCTCTCCGACCCGCTGAGCTGGAGGAAGAGGACTGGGGCGAGTAGGCACGCCCTCGTTCTCGCTTCTTTACGACACAGTCAGATGGGAAGAGAAGGCTATCGTCGCCGCAGCGGAGAAGCGCGGGGTAAGAACAAACCTCGTCGATTCGAAGGATTTGACAATCGACCTAAATTCAAGGAAGTCTGCCGTCGCCGACCAGGTCGTCCTGCAGCGCTGCGTCAGCTACTTCAGGAACGTCCACTCGACAGCCGCGCTCGAGTTCGCGGGCCACAGCGTTGTCAACTCCCTCGCGTGCGCCTCGGTCTGCGGAAACAAGCTCTTCGGAACTCTTGAGCTGATCAAGCACGGGGTTCCTACGCCAAGTACCCGGCTTGCGCTTTCCGAGGGCTCGGCCCTCCGCTCGGTCGAGGAGATGGGTTACCCAGTCGTCCTCAAGCCGGTCGTCGGGAGCTGGGGCAGGCTCTCTGCCCTGCTAAAGGACTCTGACGCGGCGAGGGCGGTGATTGAAGACAGGGAGCACATGTTCCCCCTGTACCAGGTGTACTATCTCCAGGAATTTGTGAAACGTCCACCCAGAGACGTCCGCTCCTTCGTTGTCGGAGGAGCGACCGTCGCCGCAATCTACAGGATTTCGGGGGAAGGCGAATGGAGGACCAACACCGCCCGCGGAGGCAAGGCCGAGAAGTGCAAGGTAAGCAAAGAGCTCGACGAGCTTTCCGTGAGAGCCGCGGAAGCGGTCGGCGGAGAAGTTGTGGGTGTCGACTTGATGGAGACGACCGACGGGCTAGTCGTTCACGAAGTGAACAGCACCACGGAGTTCAAGAACACCGTGCCTGCGACCGGGGTCGACGTCCCAGGCCTGATAGTTGATTATTTAGTGTCGGTCGGGAAAAGGTGAGCGGCGTGGACACGGACCCTGTCAGGCTGCTCGTCGATTCTTTGAGAATCTATTCCCCGTCTTCAGATGAATCCGAGTTCGCAAGCTTCCTGTGCGGCAAGATGAAGGGGATGGGTTACGTTCGCGTGCGCATCGACAGGGCAGGGAACGCGATAGGAGAGACGGACCGCGGCAAGACCAGGCTCTTGCTGTGCGGGCATATGGACACTGTCCCGGGCGAGCTTCCCGTTAGGAAGACGAAGGACGCTGTGTACGGCAGGGGGGCTGCAGACGCGAAGTCCCCCCTCTGCGCTCTCCTCGTCGCGGGCTCCTTGGCCTCGGATTTTGGGGTCCGCGTCACTTTCGCAGGAGTCACTGGTGAAGAAAGCGACAGCCGGGGGATAAAACAGATCATCCGGAGCGGAACAAAATTCGATTATGCCGTCTTCGGCGAGCCGGGAGGCGCGTCCAAGGTCACCATTGGCTATCGGGGGAGGGTAGCCATACACGTCGTCGTGAAGACTCAGGGAGGCCACGCGAGCTCCCCCTGGGCTCACAAGAGCGCCCTCGACGAGTTCCTGTCCCTGCTTGCTCGATTGAAAGAATACGAATCCGCCAGGGCCAAGCCTGGCGACCATTACAGGTCGATTTCAGTATCGCCTACCCTTGTTCGGGCGGGTACGTATCACAACGTTGTCCCGAACCTCTGCGAGGCAACCCTGGACCTGCGCGTACCTCCGACGATGCGCACTTCAGACGTCTTGAGCGACATCCGCGCCCTGGCAGAGAGTTCGGGCGACGGGTCAAGCATCGAGGTGAGTCCCGATGAGGCCACCGAACCCTACGAAGCCAAACCCAATTCGAAGGTCGTCCGGGCGTTCCAACGGGCGATACTGCTCCGTCTCAAGGCCAGACCAAGATTGGTCAGGAAGACCGGGACCGGCGATATGAACACCTTCGCTCAGCCTTCCGGCGCGGAGTGCGTCACATACGGCCCAGGGGTGACGGGCACTAGCCACACTGAAAGAGAGGCCGTTTCAATCGACGATTATCTGAAAAGCATAGAGGTCCTGAAGGAAGCGATCAGGCAACTCGGGAGCTTGAACTCCTAGCCAAACTTAAACGACCCTTCCATGGCCACACCGTCAATGAAAGACAAGGACTTTCTGACCCTCTCCGAATTGACACCTTCCGACCTCGAATCGGTTCTCAGCCTGGCCACCAGGCTGAAGCGCAATCGGGCAGCCGGACTCGGCAGTGGGGCCCTCGAGCGCAAGAGCGTAGCTCTGATTTTCGAAAAGCCCAGCATCAGGACGCGAGTCAGTTTTCAGGTTGCCATCAACGAGCTGGGCGGGCACGCACTCGTTTTGGCCTCACAGGAGCTCCAGTTGGGCCGGGGCGAGACAATCGAAGACACAGCAAGCGTCCTATCGAGATACGTCCACGCGATAATGGCCAGGGTCAACAAGCATGAAGACCTGGAGCGACTCGCATCGACCTCGCAAGTGCCTGTGATAAACGGCCTTTCCGACCTCTACCATCCAGTGCAGGTCTTGGCAGACCTATTGACGCTCCGTGAACACAAAGGCAGGCTCAAGCGACTTAAGGTGGCGTGGGTCGGAGACGGTGACAACGTCTGCAACTCCTGGGCGATCGGAGCCGCCCTGACGGGCATCGAATTCGTGGCCGCGACGCCCAAAGGGTACGAACCTTCCTACGACGCCATCAAGACTGCCGAGCAGATTTCCACCTCGACCGGGGCAAGGGTGGAGGTGGTCAACGAGCCGAAAGTCGCCGTCAAGGGAGCCGACTGCGTCATGACCGACACATTCGTATCCATGGGGCTGGAGCAGGAAAGGCGGAAGAGGAGGAGGGCCTTCCTTCCAAGGTTCCAGGTCAGCGGCCGCTTGATGTCGATGGCCAAGAATGACGCCATCTTCCAGCACTGCCTGCCAGCGCACAGGGGAGAAGAAGTCACCTCAGCCGTAATCGACGGGCCTCAATCAGTTGTGTTTGACGAAGCCGAGAACAGGCTGCATACGAGCAAGGCGCTGCTCTGCTTCCTGATGCTGGGCCGGAAGGGTCTGTCCATGCTTGCTGCAGATTGATTGCCTCGGATCCTGATCATCTCGAGAAAGAGCTCGGATACGCGTTTGCCCCTTGCTGAAGCGAACTTCCGCTTTCAGTCGGGTTCCAGGGCATCTCTCGGGTAGGTCTTCTTCGCCCGCTCCGCCTCGTCGAGGTCAACATCCACAGTCACAAACGGCTTCTGTCGGGAAGTCAGTCCAAGTACCTGAGCAACTTCTCGAGGATGTGGAAGCTATCTTGTTCATTTCTGATGACATTAGCCCTTGATGTTGCCGACGGGTCGGAGGGCCACGACCTTCTTGGAGATACCGGCCAGGTCCATGGTTTCGACCACCTCGGAGATGTCCTTGTATGCCATCCCCGCCTCTTCCGCCAGCCCGTCCATGGTCGCCGCCTTCACGTAAATCCCTCTGTCTTGCATCTTCTTCTGAAGCTCCGCGCCTCTGACCATCCGCTTCGCCGCGGTCCTCGACATGGTCCTCCCCGACCCGTGGGCTGTCGAGCCGAAGGTCTCCTCCATCGCCTTCGAGGTCCCCACCAGCAGGTAAGAGCCGGTCTCCATCGACCCACCGATGATCACTGGCTGGCCGATGCTCCTGTAGGGAGCGGGGATGTCGGGATGTCCGGGCCCGAAGCTGCGCGTCGCGCCCTTCCGGTGGACAAGGAAGTCCCTGGTCTTGCCGCCGTAGGAATGCCTTTCGACCTTGGCGACGTTGTGGCAAACGTCGTATACCATGTTCATCCCAAGGGATTCGGCGTCCCTGTGGAAGACCTTGGAGAACGCATCCCTGACACGCTGCACGATGACCTGGCGGTTGGTGAAGGCCATGTTTGCGGCGCAGACCATGGCCCCGTAGTAGTCCTTCCCCTCCTTCGAAGAGAACGGGGCGCAGGCGAGCTCCCTGTCACGGACAGCTATGCCATATTTTTTCATCGCCCCGTCAAAGATCCTGAGGTAGTCGCTCCCGATCTGATGCCCGAATCCCCTGCTACCGCAGTGCACCATCACCATCACCTGATCCTCGTGAACGACCCCGAAGTGCTTCGCAAGGTCTCGGTCGAAGTGGCGGGCAGGGTCGACGACCTGTATCTCCAGATAGTGGTTGCCTGAGCCGAGGGTTCCGAGCTGTTCTATTCCCCTGCTCCTGGCCTGGCGGCTTACTTTGGAGGGGTCGGCCCCCTTGATGAACCCCCCCTCCTCGACGTGGGAGGGATCGTCCTTCCAGGCGAGACCGTTCTCAGCGCACCACTTCACCCCGTACATCATTATCTCGTCAAACTGTGATTCCGTGACCCTCAGAGAGCCCTTTACGCCCACCCCGGCGGGAACGAGGTTGAAGATTAGGTCTACCAACTCCTTCACCTTCGGAGCGACCTCTGGATAGCGAAGGGAAGTTGATATCAGTCTCATTCCGCAATTTATGTCGAAACCTATCCCCCCTGGGGAAATGACCCCGCTTTCCGGGTCGAATGCCGCGACGCCGCCTATCGGGAAGCCATACCCCCAGTGGGCGTCTGCCATGGCGTACGAATATCTTTGGATTCCGGGCAGGCACGCCACGTTCGTGACCTGCTCGATGACCCCGCTGTCCATTGCCCCCAGGAGCTTTTTGGTCGCGTAGATCCTGGCCGGGACGAGCATCCCCGGTTTGTAGGATGCGGGAATCTCCCAGCAGACATCGGAGACTTGTCTTGCGGACTCGGGGACTGGCAATCTTGGCTACCTGGTTCTCTTTCGCCGCTTCCGATTTCCGTCTATAAGCGTTTAGCTAATTGGGAGGCTGTGGGGGTCAGATGTCCAGGACTACGGTCGCATTCCAGCCCGAGGTCCCTCGTCTAACCGCGAACATGTGCATGGTAACTGCCTTCACATCGTTCTTCAGGACATGCCGTTCCCTGTCAATGGCTTCCCCCCTGACGGTAGCGGAGAGCTTAGACCCCCCGGTCACCCCGACCTTGAATTCCCGGAAAAGGAGGGAATCGACGTCCTTGATCACAATGAGCTCGGTCAAGAAGTCGTACAGGAGCCTGTCGAGGTCGTCCCCTGAGAGTTCGATCGTTCTGGAGACCTTCCGCCTCACCCCCTTTCTTTCAACCATGATGTCGGTAAGTGCCCTTCCGCAGGACTCGAACAGGCCATTGACTGAGGACGAGCTCGCTTCGAACGCAATGTCCGCCAGGGCAACATCGGGAAGAAGTTTGTACGGCAAGGACGATCAGAATCCGGGTCGGATTCAACATTCTTAATCTATGCGGGAGCCCATTGTTCAATTGAATTCGCGTTTCCTCGACCTTACCCTCGGCGACCCCTTCAGAAACATGGCCCTCGAGGAGGCGCTCTTCAGGGTCGCGAAGGTCCCGGTCGTAAGGGTATGGGACAATCAGAGGTCGGTGATATTGGGCAGGGCGCAGCTGGCGGAGGCGGAGACGGACCTCGATTACTGCAGGAGAGAGGGGATCCCGGTTGTGAGGAGATTTACTGCCGGGGGGACCGTTTACAACGGTCCGGGGAACACCAACTGGACGTTCATTGCTCCGCGGGATTTCGGAGTTTCAAGGTTTGCGTATTCTGACGACGCGAAAAAGATATTCAGTATGTCAGCGGGACTCGTAGTGGAGGCACTGGCGGCCTGCTCGGTCAAGGCAAGGTTCGAGCCCCCCAACAGAATCGTTGACGCCGGTGGAGTAAAGGTCTCGGGCATGGCGGCCTACGTTTCGAACAGAGTTTCGATTTGTCACGGGACCCTCCTTATCGGCGCAGACCTTGAAGAGCTTGAGAGGCTCACGACTCCGGCACCATCAGACCGACCGAGAAGATACCCGAGGAGCCTCCACGCGAGGACGTCGAACTGCGGGGTCGAGCGCTCGGAGTTCGTCAGGCATCTGGCGAGAGCAGCTGAAGTTCCACTTGAGCCGGGGAACCTCAGCAAGGAAGAGGAAGTGATGACCTCGCGCTTCTTTGAAGAAAGGTACGGGAGGCGGGAATGGAATCTTGGAGATCCTTTCAGCATCGATTATCTCCAGTCAATGATAGGGCACGATTAATGCCGCGGCCAACAGTTCACGTCAGCGAACTATTCCCAGCTCTTTCCCAGCCTTCTCGAAGGCCCCGACCGCGAAGTTGAGGTCCTCCTCGGTCAGTGTGGCGTTCATTATCGTCCTGATCCTCGCCCTCCCCTGGGCGACCATGGGGTAGATGATTGGAAGGGCGAAGACCCCGAGCTCGAAGAGCCGGGCACTGAGCTGCTTCGCCTTGCCGCTCTCACCGACCATCACCGGGATGATGGGGGTCTCGCTTTTTCCGAGGTCGAAACCGAGGTCCTTCATTGCGTTCTTGAAGAATTTCGTGTTATCCCAGAGCCTCTGGACATGCTGAGGTTCGCGTTCGAGGACATCTATGGCCGCGCGACACGCCGCGACCACGGCCGGGGGGTGCGAGCCGCTGAGGAGCCAGGTCCTGGACTTGTTGTACGCGAAGTTGATGAGGTCTCTTGATCCGGAAATGTGGCCCCCGACGACCCCAAAGGCCTTTGAGAAGGTTCCCATCTCGACGTGGACCATGTCCCTGGACAGATTGAAGTGCGACACGATGCCTCTTCCTCCCGGGCCCAATACACCCTCCCCGTGGGCGTCGTCGACATAGACCATCGCCCCGTGCTCCTTCGCCACTCCCGCCACTTTGTCGAGCGGAGCAATGTCCCCGTCCATCGAGAAGACTCCGTCGGTGATCACCAGCATCCTCCTGTAAGCAGGGTTTGTTTTCTCGGCTTCGTCGAGGACCCGCGCCAGGTCTTCGGGGTCGGCGTGCTTGTAGACCCCCCGCTCCGCGTGTGACAGCCTGACGCCGTCTATGATGCTGCCGTGGTTCAGCTCGTCACTGACAATCAGGTCCCCCTTCCCGGCCAGCTGGGGAATGAGTCCTGCGTTTGCTGCGAAGCCTGTCTGGTAGACGAGTGAGGCCTCTGCCCCTTTGAAGGTCGCAAGGCGCCTTTCCAGGTCGGCGTGGAGGTCCATGTTCCCGGCGATGGGCCTGACCGAGCCGGAACCGGCGCCGTGCGTCTCGACGGCCTCGATGGCGGCTGCCTTCAGCTTCGGATGGTTGCTGAGCCCGAGGTAGTTGTTAGAGCAAAACATCAGGACCTTCTTTCCATCCACGATGCACCAGGGGGTGCTCGGCCCTCCGAGGATCCGCAGCTTCCAGTCAAGCTCCTGCCTGACGAGGTCGTCATACTCCTGCTTCAGAAACGATGTCGGGTTTCGCAAAAGGGCCGACCTGGGGCGATTGCCGGGGGTCTAAACGTCTTTCCGTTCAGAGGACAGCCTGGGTCCGAGCTTGGCAAGCATTTCCCCGGTCATCCTGCCAAGGGTGAATTCGTGGGACCATCCCCAGTCCCTCCGCGCCTCGGAATCGTCGATGGACTTGGGCCAGGAGTCTGCGATCTTCTGCCTAGAGTCAGGGTAGTAGGTGGCCTTGAAGGGTGGGAGATGCTTCCTTATTTCGGCCGCGAGCTCCCCTGCCGAGAAGCTGATCGCTGCGAGGTTGTACCCGGAGTGCATCTTGACCTTCGAAGCGTCGGCCTCCATGATAGTGAGAGTAGCGTTGAGGGCGTCGGGCATGTACATCATGGGAAGAACCGTGTCTTCTCTCAGGAAGCAGGTATAGCTCCCCTTGCGGAGAGCTGAATAGAAGATCTCGACGGCGTAGTCGGTTGTCCCACCTCCGGGGAGCGACTCGCTGCTGATGAGACCGGGATAGCGGAGGCATCGGATGTCCATCCCGTATTTCAAGAAGTAGTAGTTGCACAGAAGTTCACCTGCGACTTTGGACACTCCGTACATCGTCGTCGGGTTCAGGGCGGCGTTCTGAGGGGCGCTAATCCGAGGCGCGTCGGGCCCGAAAACGGCGATGGAACTTGGCCAGAAGACCCTCTTCACCTTCGATTGTCTTGCGACGTCTAGCACGTTCTTCAGACCTTGCATGTTCACTTCCCACGCGAGATCAGGATTGCTCTCGCCCGTGGCAGAGAGGACCGCGGCAAGATGGTAGATCGTGTCAATCCCGTACTGGCGGACAACCCTGGACACCGCTGATGAGTCAGCAACATTTAACGATTCGAACGGACCGTCCCGGACGGAGACGGAACCGGGCGCCTTGTGTAGGGCTGCCACCACCTGGTCCCTTCCGTACTTTGACCTGAGGAGTGGGACGAGCTCCGCCCCGATCTGGCCCGCAGCTCCGGTGACGAGGACCTTTGGGCTCAACCTGTTCCCTGCCCGAAACTTTTGCGCAGATAAACGTTGGCGGGACTACGACAGGACCTTCATTGTAATCGTGGAGACCACCCCGGGCTTCGACCGGAGGGCATCTGCGATAACTGATTTCACGGCTTGGTCGTCGGCACCTTCGACCATCACAAGAAGGTCGTAAAGCCCGTAGAGCTGATAGATGGCGAGGATACCGGGTGTGCTCTTCAGCGAGGATATGCTCTGTTCCTCCGCCCCGGGACGGAGGTTGACGAGGACGATTGCCCTTTCCATTGCTGCCCTTGATTCACAATTCGGTCAGATTAAAGATTATCTCGAAGAGTCGGGAGCCAATACAGAATTCTCCCGCCGAGCTGGGCCGACATGGTGCGAGCCGCCATACAGACGCCAAAACGGTGGTGAGGAAGAAGATGTGAGAGAGGCATTCGATGCCTTGATCGGCCTCGTGAAGGAACAGAACCGCAGACTGAGGGGGACCTAGACCTGGTCAGACTACCTTCTTCATCGCGTCCTCGAGGGACAGCTCCTCTTCGGCCCTCTCCGAGAGGTTCCTCACGGTGACCTTCCCCCTGCTCATCTCTCTCTTTCCAATTATGATCACCCACCGCGCGCCCGAACGGTTCGCTTCCTCGAGCTGCTTGGCCAGGCTCTTCCCCCTTTGAGCCATGTCAGATGCGATCCCCGCTGCCCTTAGCTCCGAGAGAACCCTCAGGGCCTCCCCGTATAGGTCATCGGTGGCAGAGGCGACGTAGGCATTCAGCGACAACGCTGATTCGGATTTGCCCATCGACATCGATTCCCTTTCGACCCCCCCAGCGGCCCCGGTCGCCGAAAGGTCGGGGCGCCCGAACGTGCGGGGGAGCGAGTCATACCTTCCGCCCCCGAACAGGGACCCCAGGTTAGGATGCGCCCCGTCCACTCCTTCGAACACGATCCCCGTGTAGTAGTCGATGCCCCTGACTACGCTGAGGTTGTATTCGATGTTCCTCACCCCCCTCGATTTCAGAGAGTCAAGGAGCCTGGTCAGGTCTTCTGTCGAAGTGAGGCGGAGCTCTGAGGCCCTCTGAAGTACCTCCTCCGGGCTGCCGGAGAGGTCCCCCAGCTCCATCAACGCCCTGAAGTGGTCCTTCGCGAACCCCTTCGCCAGGTACTCGGATTCGAGTTCGGGTTTTGTTTTCTTGCCAACCTTGTCGAGGGCCCGCATCAGGTCTGCCACCTGGGCCTGGTCCGAATATCCCAGTTTGGTCCTAACAAACTCCTCCACGACTCGCCGGTCTCCAACTCTGACCTTGCAAGATTCGAGCCCGAGTCGGTTCAGGATGGCGGCGCTTGCGTCAATCACCTCCGCGTCAGAATCGACCGACGGCGGGCCGAAGATCTCTAAGTCCCATTGGTGTGCCCATCTGTACCTCGCGTACTGCGGTTCGTCGTATCGCCACATTCCTCCGAAGGAACCGAGCTTCGCAGGCAATTTGAGGTCTTTCCTGGAGCAGACGTATCTGGTCATCCCCACCGTGAGGTCGAAGCGGAGGCCGATGTCCCGCCCTCCTTTGTCCCTGAAAGAATAGATTTCTTTGTCGATATCCTCACCGCTCTTCGCGCGGAGTGTCGAAAGATGCTCCAGGGACGCAGGTTCCATCACCCTGAAGTTGTAAGCGCGGGCCACCGACTCGAACGCTCCTCTGACCCTCGCGTGCAAGGCGTACTCCTCTGGCTCGATGTCCCTTATCCCGCGCGGGAGGGAGAGGTCCATCCTAGTCCCCTTTCCCCTTTAGTTGGGCCAGCTGCGCGAGCATCGCGGTCAACTGTAGCTCCGGTTGCGCCCCCTGGACCAGCCTGAAATCGTATTCCGCGATGATGGCTACAGCTCTCCCCATTTCGGTGATGTTCATGGACCCGAGCGCTTCGTTCGCGAACCTCAGGAAGTCTCTTTCTGGGATGCCGTAGACACGTGTGAGCTCTACCATCTTGGTTCTGGCACCTTCGAAGTTCCCGTCCATGGCGAGCCTGATTATCTCTCCGGACCGGGCCTTCACGGTCGCCCCGGTGACTGACTTCACCGACTCCAGGGTCAGCTCACCCGAGGCGGAAGCAGCCTGCATGAGGTTGATGGCCTGTCGGAGATCTCCTTGCGTGGCTTCGAAGATCCCCCCGAACGCGTCGTCTGCTCCGACCGCCAACTTCTCCTTTTTCGCTATCGACTTCAGGTGTGCCACTACGGTCGACGCCTCGAGCCTCTGGAACCTGAATATCGCGCACCTGCTCTGGAGAGGTTCGATAATCCCGGAAGAGTAGTTGCATACGAGCAGGAACCTAGTGTAGGCCGCCGTCTCTTCCATGATCCTCCTCAAAGCTGTCTGCGCGTCGCGGGTCATCTCGTCACATTCGTCCAGAATCACGATGCGGAACGGCACACCTTCCCGCCTGTCGACGAACCGCGCGAACTTCTTGACCCTCTCACGGACGATGTCTATCCCCCTTTCGTCACTCGCATTCAGTGAAAGCGTGTAGTCGCTCCAGTGTTCCCCCAGGATCTGTTTGGAGATTATCTGGGCCGTCGTCGTTTTTCCACATCCCGGTGGCCCGGCGAAGAGCAGGTGAGGGAGCTCCCCCTCCTTGGTCAGCATTTGCTTTAGCCTCTTCTTGACCGATTCCTGGTCGACCAGGTCGTCGAGCCTCTCCGGCCTGTACTTTTCTACCCACATCAACTGTTTTAGTGACAAACCAATATGCTACCCAAGTTCCGAGTTCGGTTCGGGTTCTTCCTGCGTTCACCGCCCTGATTATTTATCCGTTCCAAGAATCCCGGAGAAACGACCGGACGATGATTTACGTCACCTTTAGGCCCAAGTAGAGCTTTGCCAATTCCTTATGAGCCAACAGTTCCTTCGAGTTGCCCTCGAACGCCGTCTTTCCGCTGACCAGGAGATAGGCTCTGTCCCCCACTTGCAGGGCCCGCCTTGCATTTTGCTCGACTAGGACGACAGACAATTTGTTCTCGCGAGCAAGAACTGCGATGGTGTCGAGGACCTGAGTCGCGACTTTCGGAGCAAGGTTAGCGGTTGGTTCGTCGAACATTACGACAGTAGGCTTCCTGATCAGGGCCATGGTCATTGCAACCATTTGTCTCTCTCCTCCGCTGAGGTCGTGGACCTTGGATTTCAGATATTGGGAAAGCCTGGGAAAGTGTTTCATGGACTCGTCTAGTCTTGAAAGATACTCCTTCGGATCGACGGTGTATGCAGCCATTCGAAAGTTCTCAGTGACTGTCAGTTGGGTGAACGTACTTTCTGTCTGAGGAAGGTACGCGAGTCCCTGTCTCGCTATTTCGTGCGGCGCCATTCCTGAAATCACATTCCCGTCAAGGGATACGGTGCCTTCGTAGATCTTGGTCAGACCTGCAATGGTCTTGAGGAGGGTGCTCTTCCCAGAGCCGTTGGGACCCACAATGACTGTGACTTCTCCGGGTCCGGCTTGGATTGATACATCGCTCAGGATCTGGAGGTTCCCGTAGCCGGCGGAAACGCCGTTCACCTTGAGCATCTTCAGCCTCCGAGGTAGGCCTCGGTGACCTCAGAATCCGCCATGACCTTTTCGGGAGGCCCGCTCGCTATCATCTTGCCGTAGGCCATTGCCTGAACGTAGTCTACGTAGTCCAAAGCGATGTCTAACCTGTGCTCGACGATGAGGAATGTGACTCCCAGCTCATCCCTCAGCGTCACCAACTTGGAGAAGATTTCATGTGCTAGCGTCGGATTGACCCCAGATACCGGTTCGTCAAGGAGCAGCATCTTGGCGTCGCTCATGAGAGCTCTCCCAATCTCGACCAGCTTCATCTGCCCCCCGCTCAGCTTGGAAGCCTCGTTGGCCCAGACCTTGGACAATCCAAGGAGTTCTAGAATCCTGGCAGCCTTCTCGGTCGTTCTGGTCTCCGCCTTAGCCCAGCTCCGCTTGAAGACCGAACTTAGGAACGACTCGCCGGGATTATTCCTTTCAGCCACCATTAGGTTCTCAAGGACAGTGAGCTTCCAGAAGAGGGCGGGAATCTGGAAGGTCCTGGCTAGCCCTAGTCTGTATATCTTGTGGGAGGGCCATCCCGTTATCGACTTCCCTTCGAATACCACCTCGCCCGAATCTGTCTTGAAGGCGCCCATTATAGCGTTTATCAGCGTCGTCTTGCCGGATCCATTTGGCCCGATGAGGATTGTCAGAGTTCTTTCGTCCACATCAAGCGAGATTCGATCCAGCGCCCTTAGCATGCCGAATGTTTTCGTGAGATTCTTGACGCGAAGGATTTGATCCATCAGACCCACGGGGAAAAAGAAAGGGGTGGGACTTACGGTGGACTAGTCCACGTGACTACGTCCGTTGCAGTGTCCCACGTTCCGGCTAGGACCCAGATGGCGTTTCCGTTCTGCATGACTACCTTGTAGATTTGGTACCCAGGGGATGGCGATGCGTCGCCGGAGGGTCCGAGGTTCAACCAGCCTGTCACTCCATAGTAGTTGTTTGCAACTGTTGTGAGGACTGCTTGTATTGCTGCCCCGTCGTTCTTGCCTGCGGCGATCACTGAAAGTGCGGCTATCCAAGTATCATCGTAGGAGCCGGTCTGGTAGATTGTCGCTGATTGGTGATAGAGGGCGGTGAATCTGGCTGAGAAGTTTGCGCCCTTCAAATTCGAGGGGGCGTTGTAGACGGTCGAGGGTAGCCTGATCTGCGCCATGAGTGCGCCGTAGGTAGAGTTGGTCAGGACTGTGTCTTGCGCCTGTCCGTCTGATCCGAACCAAGGCTGGGTTGTGTTGAGAAGGGCAGGGAAGCTCTGCTGTGCTTGGACGAGCAACTGGCCGAACTCCTCGAAGCTAACCGCGTAGAAGGCGATGTGGTCGGCTCCACCGCAGCTTTGCATTCCGACCGCTGTCTGCCAGTCAGTGTTCATCTTGCTGATGACGGCAGAGAAGTCGGTTGCGCTGGAGTCATATGGGATTTTGTCGATGACTGTACCGCCGTCGCTTGCGAACCAAGTGGCTGTCGCGTTGGCAAGCCCGCCAGAGTATGTTCCGATGGCGTTGACTACGATTACGCAGTTCACGCTCAGGTTTATCATTTCCCTAGCGTCAGCCTGTCCCTGGTAAAGATCGGTCGGTACGGTTCTGAAGAGATAGTCATCGTTGATTGATAGCGAAGCTGCAGTTGAAGAAGGGCTGATAACCACTATGTGGTTGGATTGGAGATAGTTGTAGATTGCTACGATTGCATCACTGTTTAGCGGTCCGACCACGACGCTCACGCCGGCAGCGTCAAAAGCTTGCATAGCTTGAAGTGCTACAGTGGCCTTGAGCTGGTAGTCCGAGACAACTGCTTGGAAGGTCAAGTCGCAGCCCCCCTTTTGCAGCCACGCGTTGATGTCTGAAATGGCCATGTCAACGGCGCCTTTCATCCCAATTCCTTGGGCCTTCAGCCCGCCCGTAAGGTCAGTCAGTTCGCCTATCTTTACAACGCCGCCGTCGCACAAGCTCGAACCTCCTGTGTTGAAAGTTGTAGTTGTAGTCTTAGTGAAAGTAGTAGCCCCGCCTGTAACTGTGGTTCCGGGGAAAACTGACGGGCCGGCCCCATACATGGCGCCGACGCCGATCAGAAGTCCCACTATCAATACACCGATTGTTGCAGATGTAGAAACTCCGTTTCTTTTCATCATTCGTGAGGCTGCGCAAGCTTCAGAAAGTATTTAACCATTGGTAGGAAATTGAGAGCAAACGTGTATCCGAATTGCTAGATCCAACCTGGGTCGCGGCAGTCATCTACGCGTCAATTTTTGGCCTGATGAGTATGGGGTTGACAATGACCTATCTCACCACAAGGGTGCCCAACTTTGCCTATGGATCCCTCGTGACCGTTGGGATATACACGGCTTTCACGGTAACACGGGTGATGAAGTTGAACCCGTATCTCTCTATGCCGTTCGCCTTCCTGACAGGGGGAATTGCGGCAGTTCTGATTTACCTCCTTGTCTTGAGACCCCTGTCCAGGAGGGGGGCTTCGCTGGTGATCCTGATGATAGCGACCCTGGCCGTGGATACCGTATTCGTCGGAATTATCAACATTTATGCGGACTACCTGACATTCCGCTACCAGCTAATCGACGACAGGCAATTTGTTGCCCTTCGGGGTGACTTCAATCTGTTAGGAGAGCCAGGGCTCTTCTATGTAGCACCCATCACTTTGGCCCTAGTTACCGTCGGGTTGTACATTCTTTTGACAAGGACAAGGTTCGGGATCGCGACAAGAGCTTCGGTCGAGAACCCGAGTCTTGCCAAAACGGTCGGGATAAACGTTGAAAGGGTCTACCTGATTTCATGGTTCATCGCTGGCGGTCTTGCCGGAATGTCGGGACCGATTTATGGCATTGACCTGGGAGGAAGCACAGACGTGGGGTCAGTCCTCATAGTGGGGATCTTCGCGGCGAGCGTCCTTGGTGGGCTTTCAAGCATTTACGGGGCGATGATTGGTGGGCTACTCGTAGGAGGAAGCGAAATCCTACTTACAGTTCTGGGAGGACAGGTACTTGGGTCGTGGTTCTTTTCCTACCAGAAAGCGATTCCACTAGTCATAATGATCGTTACGCTCCTCTTCCTCCCCAAGGGAATAGTTTCGGTCAACTGGCAGAGTCTCAAGAGGAGGATTTGGAAATAATTGATTAGGCTTGACATACCCGTCGTCCAGGTATTCGGCATCGACATAATCAGCTTCACGGTGGCCATGGGGATCTTCTTTGCTGTGTATCTTGTCATCACCCTTTCTTTGAATCTAGAAATGGGCTATGCAGGCATTCCTAACTTCGGAAAACTCCTATTTGTTGCAGGAGGGGCCGCGGTCGCAACTTCGGTTTCCGGGAGGCTAGCCGCCTACCTTCTGAACATAGGCACGGGGTCGGACTACCTCATCAACAGCATCAGGATAGTGGGGCAGGTCAACAAGGTCCTTGCGGCGAATCCTTCCTACTCCATTGCATTGTTTGTCCTGTCTCTCGTGATAGCCGGGGCAATCGGAGCTTTCTTCGGATACATTTCATCGTACCCCGCGATTCGGCTCCGAGAGGACTACCTGGGGATGTTGCTCCTGGCTTCGGCACAATTTTTCGCAATATTCCTAACTGCCTACGACCCCCTCATTGGGGCGACGGCTGGGATGGGTTCCCCTGACCCGTTCCAGTGGGCAGGAACAGGGAGGGGGGTACGGGGCGTAGTTGCTCTCGGGATGCTTTTGGGAGTCGCCGCCCTGGTCTATATCTATTCGGAGCGTGTGGCACGGTCACCCCTGGGGAGGGCCCTAAGGGCAATCCGAGACAACGAAGTGGCCTCTGATGCAGTCGGCAAAGACAATGTGGCTTTTCGCACCAAGATACTCGTCATAAGTTCGGCTCTCGCCGGGATGGCGGGAGCCCTCTATGTCATGTACTTGGGGGCGAATATCTTCTCTCTCTGGAATCGTTTCGATTGGACTCTCGTTCCCTGGGTGATGGTGATCTTGGGCGGTGCTGGAAACAACCTGGGGACAGCAGTGGGTACGATCTCCTTTGCTGTGATAATCAGGGTGATTGGGCAGGCGAAGCTCGTCGTGGGAGACTTACAATTGCCAGTTGGAATTGTCAACAACGCTGGAAAATACGGAATTCAGTTCATGCCCGTGGATATCAACAGGGTCGAGTTCCTCGTCGTCGGCTTGGTCCTGATTATTGTCCTGATGATCAGGCCCGATGGGATCCTCCCAGAGAAGTCGACATTCACCATGTCCAAGCGTAGGCTCGCCCGTCTTGTTACAAAGAATGACGACAGGAAGGACTCGGCAGTGGGTTGAAGGCCCAGAAATTCCTAGTGATGTCACTGGACCCCGCTCCCGCTTCGGGACACGATGGGCGACGCGAATAGCTCGAAACCTTATTATCGTGCAGACGACCCGAAGCCCCGAATTGGCCGAGAAATCCCAGGAAATCAGGGCCATGTTGGAGAAGAAGGACCAAGATTTCGTAATGTCGGAGATCAAGATCAAGATGCGCACATCAGTCGAGAACATAGTGGCAGGGGATTACGGGGTTCAGAAAGCTGCGGAAGGGGAAAGCGTCGAAGTTCCCAGGTGGGTCGCAGAGGAATTGGTGGACCTGAATCTGGCGGAAGGTTCGGAGGAGCCCTTCGAAGTGGAGATTTCGAGGGCGCTCAGCAGGGAGAAGATGATGGGACCGCTGCAGCTGTCGGTCATCCCCCAGGACTTCTATGTTAGGATGCAGCGGAGAGTGGCCAGCCTCGAGAGGGCCGCCGAAGAGGGAAAAGCCCGGAAGGAAGACTTCGCCAGAGTCAAGATCGCCAGCTACGACCTGGTGGGAATGAGGCTGAACAAGCTTCTCTCTCTTTCAAGCTCTTCGACCACCGCGTCTGCATTGACCGACAAGGCCACACCGGAAGAGGTCGCGTTCTTTACGACATCGCAGTCCCTCTCGAAGGAGTGGAAGGCAGCTCTTCTGGGGGCAGGGAAGTAGTTTGGCCACCCTGGCTAGCGGCAAGCTTTCGGAGATGTTCGAAGACTTCCTGAAGAGTGTTACCGACAGAGCCGGGGAACAGGTGTACAGGGCCAAGATCTCGCAGCTTATCTCAGTTGGAGGCAAGTCCCTTACCGTTGATTTCGGAGACCTGCTAAAGTACAACGGGGACCTCGCCAACAGGGTCCTCCTCGAACCCGATTCCTCGCTGTCGGCGTTCAAGACCGCTGCCTTCGAAACGATGAGGAGCGAGAACGCGCTGTACGCGGATAGGGTGAAGAGGGAGCTGGTTGTCAGGATCCGGGCCATCTCCGACCAGGTCGCCCTCCGGAGAGTTGACACTTCGTATCTGGACAGGATGCTTTCCATCTCAGGGATGGTGGTGAGGACGTCCGAGCTGAGGCCGATGATGACGGAGGCCGCCTGGATCTGTCAGAGCGGCCACCTGACCTATCAAGAACAGGACGATCTGATACTGAAGCGTCCCCCCAGATGCGAACTTTGCGGAGAGCTGAGAAATTTCGAACTCGACAAGAAGCAGAGCAAGTTCATCGACTTCCAGATTCTGAGGATCCAGGAGCTGCCGGAAGAGCTCCCTCCCGGTCAGCTCCCCCAATTCTTTGATGTCAATGTCGAAGGTGACATAGTGAACACAGCGAGGCCGGGGGACAGGCTGATACTGACGGGGGTCCTGAGGGCGGTCCCGGACTACTCCGTCGGCCAGGTCAGGACTCGGCTTTTCAGGTCGCAAATCGACTGCAACTACATCGAGGTGAAAGGAAAGGAGCCAGAACTGGTGCACGTGACCAAGGAAGACGAGGCGCTAATCAAGGGGATAGCGGCGTCCCCCGATGCCTATGAGAAGCTGATAAGTTCGATAGCCCCTGCGATAATGGGGCACCGAGCGGAGAAGGAGGCGATTCTTCTTCTGCTCGTTGGCTCGCCGACTACGTCTCTCCCGGACGGAACGAAGCTCAGGGGAGACATAAACTGCCTTTTCGTGGGTGACCCCGGGACTGCGAAGTCGGAGATGTTGAAGTTCGCGGCACAGGTGGCGCCGAGGGGGATATTCTGTTCAGGACGAGGGACTACGGCTGCTGGACTTTCAGCGGCGGTTATCAGGGAGAAGAACGTGTTCATGCTGGAAGCTGGAGTTGTTGTATTGGCCGATCAGGGGATAGCTTGTATCGATGAATTTGACAAGATGAACGCGACCGATAGGACCGCACTACACGAGCAGATGGAACAACAAACGATTACCATAGCCAAGGGAGGGATTTACGCCTCGCTGAACGCGCGGACAGCAATACTGGCTGCCTGCAACCCCGTCCTGGGAAAGTATAATCCGTTCCAGAACCTGACTGAAAACATCGAGACCCTCCCCATCCCGCTGCTGACAAGGTTCGACCTCATCTTCGTGATCAAAGACCAGCCCGCTCCTGCGGAAGACGAAAGGTTGGCCAGCCACATTCTTTCTGTGCATACGAGGAAGGCTTACGCGACCGCGCCGCCGATAGAATTCAGCCTTCTGAAGAAATTCATCTCCTACGTCAAGAAGACCTCGCCGACCCTCACCAAGGAGGCCACGGACAGGCTGAAGGACTACTACCTCGAACTCAGGAGGACGGGCGGAGACGAGGGCCAGATACCCCCGACCCCGAGGACCCTGGAGTCGCTCATCCGCATATCTATCGCAAGGGCGAGGGTCCTCCTCAAGGACAAGGTGACGGAAGAAGACGCGCTCGCCGCAGTTGCCCTGATGAACAGGATGGTCGAGGATGTCCTGACCGATGCGACTACGAAGAAGACTGATTTCGGCATCCAGCTGGGCAAGCCGGTCGGAGAAACGAGGAACCTCCGGGCTGCGATGGAGATCTTCAAGACTCTGGAGGGGGCCGAGAAGAAGCCGGTAGAGAGGAGGGCCTTCAAGGAGGAGTTGATGAGGTCGAAATTCGGTGACGAGGACGCCGAGAAGATGATCAGGACGATGTTCAGGGAAGGCATCGTTTACGAGTCGAAGCCCGGTTTCATCAGAAGACTCGGCGGCTAGGTTGAGGAGGCCGCGGCATGAGAATTGAGGAGCTTCAGCTCCCCTCGGAGCTGCGTTCGTTCATAATCAGGAAGGGGATTTCCGAACTGTACCCGCCCCAGGAAGAGGCGGTCAAGGCCGGGGTTTTGAAGGGGAAGAGCCTCGTCGTGTCGAGTCCGACGGCTTCCGGCAAGACCCTCATCGCATTGATGGCGGCCTTCGAGACGGTCAGGTCCGGACGAATGGTTGTCTATCTGGCCCCCCTGCGCGCCCTTGCATCGGAGAAGTTCAACGAGTTTTCCGAGCTCGCTGAGTTCGGGATCAAGACCGCAATTTCGACCGGGGACTACGATTCGAGCGGGGAGAAACTTGGGAGGGCGAACATCGTAGTGCTGACCAACGAACGCTACGATTCGATCATGAGGCACAAGTCAAACTGGCTGAGCTCGGTGGGTCTGTACATTGCCGACGAAGTTCACCTGGCAGGAAGTGATTCGAGGGGCCCCACGCTCGAAATGATTCTGACTAGAATCAGGCATCTGGGAGCGGGGGCACAGATCCTTTCCCTCTCGGCTACGATAAGCAACTCGAAGGAAATGGCGGAGTGGCTCGGCTCCGGGTCCGTCGAACTGGACTGGAGACCGGTCCCACTCAGGCAGGGGGTGTACGACTACGGAAGGGTGGTCTTCACGGACGGGGTCGAAAAGACGATACCGCGGTCGACCTACGGGATCCCTATCGACGTGGCAATGGATACCCTGAAGGAGGGCGGACAGGCGTTGATTTTCGCTGGGACAAGAAGGCGGGCGGTCAGTCTCGGAACGAAGGCAGCGGAACTGACTCCGAGATTCATGAGCGAGCCTGAAAAAAAGGCGGCTGCGGAAGCTGCTCGAAGGATACTCTCTTCGGGCGAAGAGACGAGCCTAAGCAGGCTTCTGGCTGAGCTGGTCGGGAAAGGGTCCGCCTTTCACCATGCCGGGCTGGAGGCCGAGCACCGTCGGATCGTAGAGGAGTATTACAGGGCGAGGGCTATCAAGGTGTTGTCGGCGACTCCGACTTTGGCCGCTGGAGTGAACCTCCCCGCTAGGAGAGTCGTAATCGCGGATATGACCAGGTACGACGCGGGGAGCGGAGGGAACGCCGATATCTCGGTCTTGGACTATCGGCAGATGGCCGGGAGGGCTGGGAGGCCGCAGTACGACGATTACGGGGAGACAGTCATCATACCCTCGCCCTCGCAGCCCGCCTTACCGACCCTGGAACATTACGCCAACTCCCCTCCTGAACCGATACGTTCCCGGCTGGCTGACGAGGGGGCGATGCGGATTCATACTCTGGCGACGATTTCCACCGGGGGCGGGCTATCGAAGGCGGACATCGACGGGCTATTCCAGAAGACCCTGCTGGCCATGCAGGCCGGAGGCGACAGGGTGGGCAAGCTGATCGAAAAGGCCCTGGGGTACCTGCTCGCAGAGAGGCTCGTCGAGTCCAGCGGGAGCCTATTCTTCGCCACAGACTTTGGGAGGCGGGTGTCCATGTTGTACATCGACCCAGTGACCGGGGTCCAGTTCAGGGAGGCCATCCGGAGGGCAGAAGCAGGGAAGATGTACAATGTGGGGATACTCCAGCTCATTTCCAAGACTCCAGATTTTGAGCCGAAGTTCCCCCTGAGGAGCAAAGACTACGACATGGCGCTGGCGTTCATGGAAGAGCATTCCGACGAACTCCTGGCAAGGGTCACCCCGAAGTCGTTCGCTGAATACGATGAAGTGCTGCAGGAGACACGGACGGTAATGGCACTCAACGGATGGATAGACGAATGGCGGGAAGAAGAGCTCCTGACGAAGCTCGGGGTCGAGCCTGGAGACATGCACAGGGCCGTTGGCAACGCAGATTGGCTGCTGGGGGGCCTGGAGGAGCTTGCAAGGCTGTTCAAGCGGCCGGAGATGGTCAGGCAGGCGAACTTGCTGCGCCGAAGGGTCGCGAACGGGGTCAGCGAGGAGCTGGTGGAGCTTACGGTTCTCCAGGGGATAGGAAGAGTAAGGGGGCGCGCACTATACTCGGCAGGATTCAGGACCCTGGAGGACTTGAAAGAAGCCCCGGCAGACAGACTGGCTCAAGTTGACAGGGTCGGGACTTCGGTGGCGAGGAAGATCAAGGAGCAGGTATCCAAATTTTGAACAGTTGCAGCGCCTTCTGCCTTTCATTGGACGAGAAAGTAGCAAGAGAGGCCTTTGCGAACGCGGGAACCATCGACAGACACCGCACCAGGCCCCCCTATGAGCAAGACATCGGACTGGGCGAAGGGGTCACCGGGAGACTCGTAGCTCTGCCGACATCGGAGGGAGAGGGTCTTCCCCTTGTCCATGGCTGGCGGAATGGGGAAGGGTCAGGGGAGTTCTCTGCGCTGGACCCGAGTGAGACTGGGGTCGAGGCTTCGCGCGACCCTGCAGGGACGAGACCGCTCTTCATTTCAGAGTCTGGAAAATGGCTCGCGAGCGACTGGAGGTTCGTGTTGCGAGAGGGGTTCAGACTCATCCCGGCTGGAGCGACCTGTGAATTCCCATCGACAAGGGTGATCGGGCAGAAGATGGGACCTCGGCCTTTCGCCGGGTCTTTCGAAGAGGCCGTCTCCGCGCTGGCTCAAGGAGTCGAAGCGGCTGTCGAGGAGAGGATGAAAGGCATCAGCAAAGTGGCAATCGCGTTCTCCGGCGGACTCGACAGCTCGATACTTGCGGCCTGCGCCAGGAAACACGGGAAAACGATGGGTTGCACCGTTTATGTTGCGGGGTCCAGAGACAGCTCAGGCGCCCGAAACGCGGCCGAGGCACTCGGAATCGAACTTTTCGAAGTAGAGGTCTCTGGGGCGCAGGCAAAGGCCGAGCTCGGCAACCTTGACCTTCCATTCACTCCCACCAGGATGGACAGAAGTCTCTGGTGCATTTATTCCATGGCGTCGAGGGTCGCCGCCCAGTCGGGGGCGGATGTGATCCTACTAGGCCAGCTCGCGGACGAACTTTTCGGAGGGTACGCGAAATACAGGCGGACGGATCTCGAACAGGGGCCCGCCCGGGCCGAGGCCATGATGCGCGAAGACGTCTCCGCGTGCGGGACGAGGGGGTTCATTAGGGACGAATCGGCGTGCTCCAGGTGGATAGAACCGCTATTCCCGTTTTCTGACGCCAAGGTGATGAATCTGGGGCTTGGGATGCCCCTTGTATACAAGCTGAGTGGAAGGCAAAACAAGGCCGTATTGAGAGAGGCGGCGGTTCGACTCGGCGTCCCGAGGGAACTGGCTGATGCTCCGAAGAAGGCGGCCCAGTACAGCTCCGGGATGCAGAAGCTCGTCGGATAGTCGATTCTTTATAATGGGCTGGGTGGCAGGTGAACCATGATTCCATCTCCCCAGCCGAAAGGGAAGCTCGTCGGGTTCAAGCCTCTGGAGGAGAGGTTCAACTATTATGCACTTGATGACGGGACCGTCCTCGGCATAAAGGCCTCGGTGGTCAAGGTGTACAGGCTGCAGAATCCGGACAACAGCCCAGCATTCTCCCCGGATGGCACGCCCGCGTACTTCTATCAGACGCAAAACATCACCCAGGTGCTTTCCCCGGACGAGTACAAGTCCCTGAAGGGCACAGACATATCTGAATGAAGGCGGAGCCGTACGCAGCGGCAGAAGACTCAGCCTTCCTGACCGAAGTGCTTTCTTCCTACTCGGGTTCCACCTGCCTTGAAATTGGGACGGGAAACGGAGGAGCGTTGCCGAGGCTCGCCGAAAGATTTTCCTTGGTGGTCGGGACCGACATCATCAGACCCGGACCGTCCGGGTGGAGTAGAGCGGGTGCGAATCTACTGTTGACAGATCTCGCATCTCCTTTCCGCCCGGGGACATTCGACCTGGTCGCGTTCAATCCACCCTATCTGGCCACGGAAGCCGTGGAAGATACTGCGACCGACGGAGGGAGAGTGATGGAGGTTCCGCTGGCGTTCCTGCGAGAGGCTCTGCGAGTCGTGAGGAGGGAAGGCGTTGTGCTCATGCTACTGAACCAAGACGCCCCGATTGACCTTTTCGAAACCAGGTGTCTGGATTCGGGTTTTGCCCTCAGGCAGGTCGCCACCAAGCACCTTTTCTACGAAGAGCTCGCAATCTACGAGGCAAGGGCAGATGGCGCTCTCGCAGAGAATCCGCTCGTCCCTGAGGTTCGCCCACCTCCTTGAGCAATTCCTAGACTGAGAAGTCTCCGACCAGGCGTCTGCACCAGGTTCCAGCTTCCCCTTCGTGGTTGGTCTCCTGATGGAACACGATCTCCTTTCCAAGCCTCGCGCTCATCGCGCCCTGGAAGAAACCTTCGTGGAATGCGCACTCGAACATCCCCCCGGTCCCCTGGAGCTGACCGCATACCGTGCAATTGGAAATCTGAATGACGAATGGGTCCCTGGTTTCCAGAGTGAGCTTGCCTATCTTGTACTCATCCCAGATCCGAGCTAATTCGCCGAGCATCTCGTCAAGGGACTGGTTCGCCAGCTTCGCCGCGACGTCCCTGCCGACGCGTTCGCCAAACTCGTGAAGGACCTGCTTTGAGCTGAGACCTAGATACTTCAGTAGTGGTGTAATCCCAGGGCCGAAGTAGCCTGCCATCGCCGGGAACTCGCGCCAGAAGGAATCTTCCCTGCCGTTGCTTTCCACGGCCCTTGTTGCCATGGTCTGTGATACGAACCGGAGAACGAAAAGGTTGCCCCCTAAGGCGTTAGGGATGATGCCTTCGCGGCACGTTTCTCAACATTGGGAATTGCGTCCCCCCGTTAAATATCGAATACTCCCTAACGCACTCGGGAGAATGCTTAGACAGATTTCGCTTGAAGTGACGGCCGAGAACGGGTTCCAGGATGCTGCTAAGGCACATGGAGTGAAGCTCACCATCGTAGACTGCAGGCCATTCAACACGAAAGGAATGACTATGCTGCTCGAACTTGTGGGGCCTAAAGACCAAGTTAAGTCCGTAATGAAAGAAATAGGGAACATTGGCGGGGTCAGGCAATGCCATGAGGGTGAGGGGAGGGGGGGCACCTATCCGGTTCTGGTGGTCCTGGACCGTCCGAGCGTATGCGAGGCTTCGAGTGATACTGCGATTATCTGTCTGCAGTGTCCTCTGAACTCCACAGAGGAACGCGCATCGTGGAGGTTCATCGCCAGGAGCACGAGCGACCTCAGGCAGATACTTTCCAAACTGGGCAAGGAAGGGGTTCAAGCCAGAATCGAGGATGCATCCGTGTTGGACCGGAAGGCGTTTCTTACAAGCAGGCAGAAGGAGATCATGGCAGTGGCCATGGCCGAAGGCTACTTCGAGTTCCCGCGGAAGATCAGTTTGACCGGTCTGAGTGAGCGCGTCGGGGTCAAACCGTCGACGTTGAGCGAGATACTTCGTAGCGCCGAACGGAGAATGTTGCAGAACGCCATTCGTTCTGCGTCGGCTTGACTCTCCAGCGCCTCCGCTAGGATTCACTTCAAGGAGATTGGGGATTTGGGTCCTGAAGGCAAAGACAGGCTTTTATTGATGTCAGGGTGAGAATGCAGACTTGTAGCCCTGAAGGAACCCATTCTATCTTCATTTAGGAGAAAGAAGGCAAGACGAGGGCATAAGGAAATGCCTCATTCCTGTCTTGATTGTCCCGGGGAGAGCCCGATTTATATACAGGGCCGCTGGCTGGTGGTCTGGAATACTAAAGTATTTCTGGCTCGTGATTGAAAAATATCCCACAGTACTAACCTTTCGCGGCACCTGAAGCTTGACAGGAGCTCCGGCAAGTGTCCAAGGTGCGGGAAGAACCGGATGGTAATCGACGGCACAGGAGCAGAACTTTACTGCCAGGACTGCGGACTCGTCGTCAAGGAGAAAATCGTCGACTCCGGCCCTGAATGGAGGTCCTTCTCGAATGAAGAGAAGGGGGACAGGAGCAGGACAGGAATTCCTACTTCGATAGCAATCCATGACATGGGACTCGCAACGGTGATCGGATACGCCAACAAGGACGCGGCTGGGAAGTCGCTTTCCGGGTCCATGAAGACCTCGGTCGAGAGGATGAGGACCTGGGACCGCAGGAGCCAGGTTCACGAATCGGCGGACAGGAACCTGCGCCAGGCTTTCAGCGAGCTGCGAAGGTTCTCTGACAAGCTCTCGGTGTCGGAGGCGGTCACGGAGAAGGCCGCGTACTTCTACCGGAAGGCACTCGAGAGGAACCTAGTCAGAGGAAGGTCCATCACGTCGATCATTGCCGCATCGCTGTACGCAGCCTGCAGGGATGGCGAAATACCGAGGACCCTGAAGGACATAGCCGCGGTGAGCAATGTCAAGAAGAAGGACCTCGCAAGATCATACAGGCTCCTCCACCGCGAGATGGATTTCAAGATGCCCGTGGCCGAAGCGACAAGGTGTGTTTCTGGGATAGCTTCGAGGGCCGCGATGTCCGAGCGTACTCAGAGAAGGGCGCGCGAGATACTGCTAAGGGCGAAACAGATGGGGATTTCGGCGGGGAAGGATCCCATGGGGCTCGCCGCATCGGCGCTCTACGTCGCCTGCACACTTGAGGGGGAAGAGAAGACCCAGAAGGACGTGGCAGAGGCCGCCGGTGTGACCGAAGTTACGATTAGGAACAGGTACAAGGGCCTCAGAGAAGCGCTGGGAATCTAGGTACTCCCAACTTGGCGCGGTAATGTAAGGACGGGCCACTCTCTTTTGCAGGAGGCGTCCTCACTGAGTCTCGTCATTCCAAGTAGGCGCCCCTACATACGAATGGTTGGACGATTCGTAGTTCGAGGTAGGGGACATGGGGGGGAATCTGCCCAACTCTCACGCCGCCGATCGCTTAGGCGTCTGCGACTGAAGTGCCCATCAGCCTGTCTGTGTACTTCTGGGTGTATCCCTTCGACACAGCCAAGCCGACTATGATGTCCAAGAGGAGAAGCAACCAGTAGAGCTTGCTGGCGTTTCTCGCCAGAGCCTCGGCCACATTAGGGGCCCTGCCTCCCGATGCAACCACCTTGAGCCCCATCATCCGTTTCCCAATCGAAGCACCGGCCATGACCTCGAAAGCGACGAAATACAGGACCAGGATTACTCCGGCAAGGAAGGTGAATGTACCCCCCAGGATTGCACCGAAGACCCCGGGACCCGAGAAGACAAGGAAAGGTATGGCTGCCAGGACCACCAAAAGCCCCACCACAAAGTAGACTATGAGAGCGTCAACCACATAGGCGACGACACGCCTAACCCAATAGATCTGGGCGCTGCCCTCCTTCATTACTGCGTCGACACCGCTGATTGGTGCCTGTGAAGCTTCTTGCGTCATTTACCTGTGACTACATTTCTCCCAGTTAGGAATCGGTAGGCTATCACGATGACGGCGATGATCAGTAACAGATGGATCAACTCCCCGCCGATCCCGCCGATGAACCCGAATAGCCATAGAACCGCCAGGACTATGGTCACTGTCCAGAATAAATCCATCTTCAAGTCTCGCCGCTCTCATTCAGCTCAATCGGCTATTTATCGTCTTCAGTGAACAGTTGCCTAGAGGTGAGGGAAGAATGATGCGGGAACCACTATGCCGAAGAGGGCTCCGAGAATCACGCCCATGACGGCAAAGATGATTACCGCGAGTATGGCTATCCCGAGGCCGCCCAGCCAGCCCGTTCCGAAGCTTGATTTGTAGACCCATATCCAGGCTATGAAGGCCAAGGTCAAGGCAATGATGAATGCCCCTGAGTCAATCAGCGTTCCTAGAACGAAATCCACCGCGATCAAGATTACAAAGTACACTATTGGGCCAACCAGGGTGGCGACCATGGCGTCGCCAAACGTGGATTTTCCCCCAGTTATTGCCTTGCCCGCCAACCACGCCGGTATTGAGATGACTATCCACAGAATAACCAAGCCGATAATGGTCACAAGCACGTCCGTCAAAGTCAGACTGCCAAGGCTGGGAAGAACTGGGTTGCTCAAGACCTCAACTGTCGATTTTGTCTGTTCATTTTATAAGGATTATCGCACCACATGACAATCGGATATGGTCTCACCTTGAACTCGTTGACAGGCGACAGTCAGTTAGGTCAGTTTCAGCTTGTGACTGCAGTGGTGACACTTTCTCGAGCCCTCGTCGGCGGGGTAGGCATTTGCCAGTTCACATTTGCACGTGCATGGAACCAAGTCCAGAGTTGACCAATCGCAACTCTCGCACATTCTGACGAACTCTTGCATGTCGCTCCGATATATTTCTATGCAGTGTCAAATCTGAGAATTGAGGCTCCTGAAGCAACGTTCGCCAACCGTTTCGGAATAACCTCACACCCGATTAGGAGGGGTGCAGAATCCTTTTTTTCCGACTCGAGACTCAAGGTGGCTTTGTTTTCACAACAGCACTGCGAAGCAAACGGTCCCGGTGGGGTCCGCTCTCGAATGGGTTCCAAAAAGTGGATTCTGAATAACATCAGAAGTCAATCTGCTTTAGGTAGCCTCACAGATTGATAGTGGTCCGAACAGCATACATTTCCATCTGCCCATGTGAATCATCGCGTCTCACCTGCATGAGTATAAATACTAAGATTAGAGATACTGTACCGTGGTAGACGATCGAAAGGTCGCCATATCGGGCATCATACTCTTTGTTATCGGCGCTATTCTGTTTTTCGTAGCTCCGTCTATCGCTCCCCCTCCTACGCAAGCGTTCTTTGCTCTCATTCTGCCTACAGTAACTTTGCTGATGTTGGGTTGGGGTCTTACCTTCGCCATTGCTATGCGTCGCGGTGGAACCGGTACACGCTTCGTCGCTCAGCTCGTCATCATATTGCTCCTCTTCAACTTTGCAAACTTCTATCTTTCATTCGAGCACGCTATCCATTTGGCATCAGGAATCGCTTTCGGTCTACCCCACGAACCTCCTACAGGGCATGTCATGCTGGGCTTTGTACTGCTCGTTATCACAATGGTCATTACGAGCTTCTTGGCTTTGCGGAAAGGCTCGACAAAGCCAATGTAGCCCAGCAGAAGATTATGCCGCATCTTTTCTAGGTAAGCGGGCCCGGTGGGATTCGAACCCATGGTCTCTGATGCCAGGACTTCAGCTCCGAAGGCTGACGCCTTAATCCGTGCTTGGAGTGTGCGTGCTCTGCACAAACACACTTCCCCACACGAATGTGACTAGGCTACGGGCCCAGCATTACGTTCATAGAGGGACTATTTAGAACATCGACAGGAAGGCCACTGGTAGGCCTGAAGCCGCTTGACTATTGGTGGAGTCGGCCGGATCTGACCTAGGCAGTTTTGATGGCGTTGGACGCATGACCGGCCTTGGATGGACGTGGGATTCCCCTTACCAGACCTACGCTTGTCTCTGAGGCGGGATTGACAGATTTCTCATGCGACTGACGGCTTCTGGACACTCTCGTGTCTCGTGGCGTAGCCGTAGGTCGACAGACCAGCGCCTAGGGTGGCGAGTATTAGTCCTAGTAGTTGCATCCCCAATAGCGTGATAGAAGAAGTATTGTAGTAACCGTATACCTCATGGTATACCTCATTGACAACTTGATTGGAAAGCCCAATCCAGAGTATCCCGAAAATCAGAAGGGAGGCGCCGATGGCCATCATTGAAGCAGCCTTCAACTTGTAGTAGGTTCTTGGGTAGTCGGTTAAACCTTTGGCGGATTTGAGCCTTCTGCCGAACATCACGAACATGATGGCGACCGGGACTAACGCGGCCAGAAAAACAACGAGTCCTGGAGCGTCTGACAGGAGAAGAAGCCACGTCGGGGGAACGAATACGTCACTGGGGCTGTTGATGAGAGTTTGGATACATGCATCGGTGTATAATTGATTGTGTGATGGAGTGTTCACGAATCTAGCATAGACTTCGTATACCTTTCCGACTTGGAGGAAATAGTGTGGGTAAAAATTGAGTACCGACTGGATTTCACCCCCGATAGAACCCTTCAGGACTATGGAGACGTTGAAGGTAATTACCGGGGGGGAGCCATTCACAGAGGATGTGACGTTGCCGACGAAGACCACTTCCGCCCTCTTGAATTGGTCTAATGACCCACCGCCGTAACACGATTGGGATTGAGCGGGGGACGCATGAACTAAGGAAGGGGCACCGATGAGTAGGACGGCGACAAGCGCCGACAAGCCCAGAGAAACCGCCTTTCTGCGCGGATTCATGCCCTCAGTTGGTGACTCTTGGCTTTACTTAGTCCTACTGTGAAAAGGCAGTTTGATTTGCGCCCGTGCCCCCGGCGCCCGTCTCGAATCTCACCTTAGAGAGGGTGAGCCGACGAGGTAATCTGTTAGTGAATCGACGAGGTGATGTTCGACAGAAGGCTATGAACACATCCCTTATAAGCTTTGCGGAACGCGATTTGACCCACACTTATGCCCTCAACAAAGAAAAAAAGGATGTTATTTCTTGAGTAGCCAAGAACTGACGGCCGAGCTACTTGAGAGGCGGAAAGCGCTGCTGGCCGACATCACCGCCCTCCGTGCGCTGTTCCAAGAGAAGCTCCGGGCAGGCAACACGGTCGATATCAAACGGGTAGGCACGCTACTGAAAGGCTACGAGTCGATATACTGGCACATGCTACTGGCGCAAGGCAGACTCGAGGCCTCAGCGCCCGACATAGAGACAGAGGCCATCGATGAAACGCTGAGGCACCTGAACGAAGAAATAAAGCGTCTGAGAGAATCTAGGGCCGAGATTGAGGTCGTAGAACCATGACCACTGTGACGAACGCAGAAAAGGAGCGAGTCTTCCGACAGATGTACCATGAACAGAAGCTCCTAGCGGAAGCGCTGGACAAGCGCTGGCATGCCGCCTGCGAAGCGCGAAACGCCAATAGCATCCACTCCCTAGGTGAGGAGTTGAGCATCAGACTGGGGATAATGAAAGACTGCGCGGTGGGCCTGTGGCGTCTGCTCGGCCACGACCCTTCGATAGTGCCCCCTTCGGGCAATCTTCTTGAGTTCTATGGGCACGCATTCGCCGAGATAAAACGGACAGACAAGCTCGCAGTTGCGACGTCGAACTAGCCGCTGAACGCTCAGTCGAGCCGTCGCGCTGACGACTTTTTGGAGACTATCATTCGTGGTGGCGAGATGGTCGACGGGAATCGGTGTGTGATGATGCCACAATCTGCCGAGCTATCCTCCCCTGCAGTCGTTTCAGGCATGTTCAAATGCAGGATTCGACCGGTTGAGTTTGCGGCGTGTCATTGGGCTCATCGTACGACGCAGGAATACATCCACTCAAGGAACAAAGATGTTCATCGTGAGAACTAGAAAGAGGACCGTCACCGTCGGCATCATCACGATTGCCGTGATAGGCCTCGTCGTAGCCTATCTATGGGCGGACCGCCAGCCCGCTGACGGAACCATGACCTCGACCACCACAACGACTATGGTCAAGACCCTGAGATACGGCCCGGCACCCGGATACCCTCCGACGACTGACATTGAGATAACATCAGCGAATGCGATTCTGACCCCCAGGTTCGAAGGCGCCAACAACTACACCCTTACGCTTGCCGTCACCTGGAGGAACACTTCAAACTCCACACTCTACTACACATACGGGTGCGGGACCGCACTCGAGGTCCTGATCCAGCCAACTTCGACAGCGAAGGTTGAGGTTGTCAGGACGCTATTGTGCACTACGGCCCCGATCACCGGGGAGATGAAGCCCGGAGACGAAGTCACTTCCATAGCCCCGAGAGGAGACTACTACATCTATGTCGTCTCTAGTGGGCCTAGGGGGGGACTGACTGTCGACGTACAGTTCACTCTATACTGGTGGACGGACCCTCTCTTGGTTTCCGACCTTCATGCATTCCCGTCGACAGGGACTTTCAATGTCAGCTAGAGATGCAGTGCTTCTGCCCTCCCGTGACTATGGCGCCGGCCTCTACCCCAACGGCTACAATGTATGGGTTGTTGGGGAGTATGCGAACCAACAGAATACCTGGTCCACAAGGATTGCCCGGTTGCCGGCTCCATGATGAAAATCTCTAGGACCAGGATGGCCGGAATTGTGGTGATAATCCTGGTCGGTGCCGCGTTCGGGATTCCGTACCAGTATGGGTGGATTGGACACCCGTCCGGGACGACGACATCCAGCACGACCGCTGAAACAACGTTCACCAAAGATGCGACCTTCACAATCAATGCGGGGAGTTCGGAAGTCCAGATACTCAAGGTGTATGCGTACTTCTACAAGATTGAGCCGGGGACAGTCAATGATGTGTTGCTAAATGCAACGAGGTGGGAATACCATTTCATAGTATTGGTGGTGTGGAAAAATATTTCTCCACACCCCGTCTACTACGACAATGCGTGCGGAGATGAAAACACGATGGGGCAACTCATGCCGACAACCACCGCCGATGTGAAGCTGGTTCCCTATGGGGGCTGCACTCGCGCCGGGGGATATGTGGCGTTGAACCCTGGAAATCGGACCAGTTCGCACTTTCCCGGTCTTGCACACGGGACTACCTATGTAATCAAGGGCGGAGGGAGTGTGGAAATCAGCCTCACTCTGATCTGGTCCACGGACAGCAGCTACACTCACTTGCAGAACCTGAACCTCACGGCGTCGTTCAACCGGTAGCCACGCTCAGTCTTGTGGGTGCCGGGGCCACTCCATTTCGGTCTGTTTCAAGAATATGGTTCAGGACAACTGCTCTTCTGTTGGCCAAACTGTTTGCGCCGCTGCAGGAGCGGAGGACAAGGAGGTCTTCTCCCCCAGACCAACCAGCCCGTGAGTTGGAGTTTCCAGGTGCCTTCTGGAGGGAAGAGGCGCTCGGCAGGGGACTCGGAATCCAGTTGGGAAGGTTCCTTTCCTTGTCCATCACCATACTTTTTCATGGGTTCAAGTCCGACCGAGCCCGCCTAAGCATGGCTTCTGAGACCAACCCTCGATTTTCCCAATGGGACAATCGAATCAGGTGCCTCTAATCCAGGCCGGGCTAGCCATGACATGCGAGTGTCGACATGGGACCGATCCTAGAAGGATTTCTTTCGATCAGGACCGATTTACCTACCCTTATAGGAATCTCATGAAGATATGACCTTGGGAATCGTCTTACCGAGTGGCTGCACAATCAGACCCCTGTCGGTCACGATGCTCGTCACGAGCTCGGGAGGAGTGATGTCGAACGCCGGGTTGGCGACCGGGACTCCCTTCGGGGCGATCCTCCTGCCCCTGACTTTCACCACTTCTTCGAACCCCCTCTCCTCAATCTGCACTTGGTCATGGGAATGGCTCAAATCGAACGTCGATCTGGGCGCCGCAGGATAGAACGGGATACCGTGTCTCTGTGCCAATACCGCCTCCTGGTAGGTGCCTATCTTGTTGAAGACATGGCCATCCTTGGTTATCCGGTCTGCCCCCACAATCACCTTGTCGGCCCGACCCTTCGAAAGCATGTAGCCCACCGCAGTATCTGGGATGATCGTGCAAGGAATCCCGTCCCTCTCCAACTCAAAAGCCGTGAGCCGCGAGCCCTGGAGCGCCGGCCTTGTCTCCGGGACAAGGACCCGGATGAATTTTCCCTGCTCTATCGCAGCTCTCACAACGCCAAGGGCAGTTCCGTACCCGACTGTGGCGAGGGCCCCCGCGTTGCACTGGGTCAGGACCGTATCGCCGTCGTCGAGAAGCTCGGCTCCGACTTTGCCCAGCTTCTTGTTGGTCGCAACGTCCTCTTCTTCCATCGCCTTCACCTCTTCGACCACCGATGCCCTGGCATCTTCCGCCGAAGACGAAGAACGGGCCGATCTGATGACCCGATCGATCCCCCAGAACAGGTTGATCGCGGTCGGTCGGGTCGCGCGCAGGAGCGCTGCGCTCGATTCCAAGTCTTTCAACAGATCTGGTTTCGAGCTCGCCTTCGACCTGGAGGCGGCTAGGGCCACACCCATGGCGGCGGCCACCCCTATCGCTGGGGCCCCTCTGATGACCATCGTCTTGATTGCGCGGGCGATCTCTTCGGGTCGAGAGTAGGTCACGTAGCGAAGTCTGTTTGGGAGCGCGGTCTGGTCGATCATCCTGACCGAACCGTCAGCCCATGTGACCGTCCTCATCGTGAAGAAGTCGGCCATTGGACTTCTGCCTGCCCCGACGGCAGAAAAGCGTTTCCAACCAACGAAATGGCGGAGAGTCGGTCTAACTCGCCATGGCGCCACCCCTCCGCCTGCCCGGAAATGTCTAACCTTCAAATACGGTCGCCGGCCGATGCAAGACGAAGCTTCATTGTCGGAAATCCTCACCCCCGAGGAACAGACTCCTCCATACCAGGCAGTCCTTGCGGACGGATCATGCGTAATCACTGACAGAGAAAGGTTCGTGGAACTCGAGCAATCCGGGTACGGGACCAGAGAAGGGAAAGGACTGGTCCTGCGTGACTACGAGTCACTCTACCTCTTATACGCGAAGAAGCTCCTGCTCACGGAAGGGTCGGGGAAGGCGGTGACGTTCGAAGCCCTCGCCGAGATGGCTCAGCGCGCCGCGAGGGATTCTTGGACAAAGTTCATGATTTACAGAGACCTCAGAAGCCGAGGGTACGTGGTCAGGGAAGGTTTCGGGTTCGGGACGGACCTCAGGGTGTATGAGAGGGGGGACTATCCAAAGAAGCCCGCGAAGTACGTTGTGTTCGGGCTGGACGAGGGGATTGAGAAGGCGATGGGCGACCTTCAGAAGTCGGTCAAGGAGATGGCGAAGATGGGGAAGGAGGCCATCATCGCAGTCATAGAGAGAAGGGGCGAAGTCATCTACTACAAGGTCAGCAAGGCCAGGTTCTGACCCGCGGCATGAACTTCAGGTCAGGCCTCGAGCTGGTCCGTCCCGTCAACTGCTCCATGATCGGACTCGCGGTCCTGGTCGGAGAATTCGTGTCCAGACCTGTGGCGATACTTCCCCTTCAGAGCATCCTCGGATTCCTGACTGGGTTCTTCATCTGCGCCTATTCGATGGCTGTCAACGATGTCTACGACGTTGAGGTCGACAGGGTCAACCGACCGGAAAGACCAATCCCCAGCGGACGCATCTCGATTCAAAACGCGAACAGACTTTCGATTGCCGTCCTCCTCGCCGGCACCGCATGTGCGGCCCTGAGTCTGATTCCGGGGGCAGTAGTAATCGCCCTGGTCTATGCTGCCCTGTCCTGGTTGTACAACAGCAGGGCCAAGAGGGCGGGCATCTGGGGAAACATGATCGTTGCGTCATCTCTGGCTATTCCGTTCATCTATGGCGGGGTGATATCCGGCGGGACAGTCGGAAGCTCGCTCCTTCTCATGATGGCCTTGACCTCCTTCCTCGCGGGTGTGGGAAGGGAGGTCGTGAAGGCGATGGCGGACACCGACGGGGACGCGAAGAGAGGAATCAATTCAGTAGCAAGGAGTCAGGGCCTGAAGGTGGCCTCGGGTGTTGGTGCTGGATTCTTCCTGCTCGCAGTCCTCACCAGCCTGATACCCGTGGTCCTGAAGCTTGCCAACCAGTACTACACCTACGGGGTACTCGTCCCGGATGTGATGTTCGTATATCTGGCAGCCTCAATCCTGAGAGGGGCCGGGCCGGAAAACGCCTACAGGGTCAAGAAAATCGCGCTCGCTGGAATGCTTGCTGGTCTGATAGTTTTCGTCGGGGGAGTCTAGGATTGTGGTCGGAGAGATACAGGCCGAGAGAACTCGGGGAGATGGTCGGGAACGAGGACGCACGGAAGAAGCTCGTTTCGTGGATTGGAAAATGGAAGTCGGGGGGGAAGGCGGCCCTGCTCGTAGGACCACCGGGGACCGGGAAGACCACTACGGTCCACTTGATTGCCGAGAAGTTGGGGCTGAACCTGGTAGAATTGAACGCGAGCGACACAAGGACGAAAGAGAAGCTTTCAAGGAAGATCGGAGAGATCATTTCGAGCGAGAATCTGTTCGGAGGCAGGACCCTAATTTTCCTCGACGAGGTAGACGGGCTTGCGGGAAGGTCTGACTACGGGGCCATCGATTACATCAAGGAAGCGGTCAGGAAGACCGAGAACCCGGTCGTGATGGCGGCAAACAACCCGGAGGCAGACGAGGTGAGGAAGCTTTCGAGCGTGACAATCAAAATAGAGTTCGTAAAACCTTCGATCCTCGACGTCGTGGGCCAGTTGCGGAGAATCGCTGACTCCGAGAGTTTGCCTGCCACGGACAAGGAGCTGACTGAGGTGGCGGAGGCCGCAAACGGAGACCTGAGGGCAGCGATAAACTCACTGCAGAGCGGCCTCCCGCAGGCCAAGGACGAAGAGCTCACGAGCCTCCAATCGATCGACGGGTTCTTCGGGGCGCACAGCGAGAAGGTCGCCCTGCAGTTCCTGAGGTCCTATCCCGGGCAGCCCAGGGACAAGGTGAGAGACCTTTTCGTCTCGGTCTCCAGGGCCAAGATTCTGATGGAGCGGAAGGCCGCGGCGCTTGAAGTGATCTCGCGCGCGGACGTCCTGATGGGGAGGATCTTTCGCGGGCAGGACTGGAGGCTCCTCAGGTATCTCGACCAGATGCTCGCAACGGAGCTGTGGAACTCGGTGGGAGACGGCGGGGCGAGGTACGCGAGCGACGCTGTACCGTGGCCCCTCCAGGTGCGCATCTGGAACGATTCCAGGAAGCTCAAGGACATCGCCTCGGCGACGGGAAAGAGGCTCGGGATCAGCCAGAAGGGGTCCCTGGTCGGGGACTTGCCGTACATACTGCTTCTGTGCAGGGAGGAAGGTTTCAGGGAAGGACTGGCGGAAGACCTTGCCCTGGAAGAGAACTATGTGGCGTTCGTCGCCAAGGAATCGGTGAGGCCGTATCCTTCCGGCTGATCCCGGGTTTTTCCCTTCGCTCAGTTGTAGGGCTTTTGGAACAGGGGGTCGTCCGCTTCCTTCCACTCCGAGAGGAACCTCGACAGTGCTCCTACGAGCCGGCTCGCCCGTTCGACCCTGAAGATCCTTATTCGGTTGAACCGTTTCTCGGACAGTATCCCGGATTTCGCCAGGAATTCCAGGTGCCTGGCGGCGGAGGTGTGTGAGAGTCCCGACCTCCGGGTTATCTCTGATATGTTGAGCTCCCCGCTCTCCAGCATCACTGTCAGGATCTTCGTCCTCCCGTAGGACGAGAAGAGCCTTTCAACTTCTAACGTCGGCGACCATCCCCTTTTCCAGCTCGCCTATCAGCTCCTTCGCGGACACGATGGAGAGCCCGATGAGCGTGGTTCGCCCTCTCATTCCCTTCCCCGAGAGCTGGGTCTCTATGATCCCCTTCCTGGAGAGCTCGTTGACGTCGCTCCAGACCTGCGTATGGTGGTTGGGACCAACGCCCATGCTTTCGCATATGGCGCTGTAGCTCTTTTCGACCTCGCCTATCGTGACATAGGTCGAATCTCCCTTCTTCAAAAGCGCGGAGACGGCCCGCAGTATGAGCTTCTGGTGCCTTGACAGGTAGCTCAGCTCCTCCTTCCTGAACTGCGGAGGAAGCGAAGCTTTTGCCGAACGGATGTGTTCAGGGAGGATCCGCTGCGATTCTGATATGTCGGCCAGCTTCCCGGCGTTGTATACCAGTTCGAGGGCGTAGCGGGCGTCGCCGAAGACCCCCGCTATGTCTGCGGCCAGCTGCATCGAGCTTTCGCCGAGGGCTCCGTCGGTGAACGCCTCGTTCCTGGATGCTATGATGTCCAAGAGCTGGGGCCCAGAGTAGGGTTCGAGGGCGACGGTGCTCCACTGGACGGAGCTGAGGGTGCTCAGGTCCACGGACTTCATGTAGTCGAGCGTCTTCGAGATCAGCAGGGAGGAGAACACCTGGCTCCCCTGCGCGGTCTCCCTCAGGCGCGTTATCGTGTAAAGCGCAGACGGGTCGGACAGCACCAGGGAGTCGACCTCGTCGAAGGCGATGACCAGGTGCACTCGGGCGCTTCTCAGCTCCTCGATAAGGACAGAGAGGAGCTCCTCGAAGCCGTAGCCCCGGGACGGATAGTTCTGGCCGAGGGACCCGAGCGCCCTCAGCATCACCGCCTGCAGGGTCCTGTCGATCCTGCAGTTGACGTGCAGCATCTTGACAAGGTTGCCGTACAGGGCGGCCTTCTTGGGGAGCGATTCCCCGAGCTTCTTTGCCATCATGGTCTTGCCTGAACCGACCGCGCCCGACAGCATCACGTTCTGGCTGGCCCTGGAAGAATTCTGCACCACGCTCTGGAAGTAGAGTTCGAGCGCCTTGAGCTGGGCGTCGCGATGTGGAATGGAATGCGGAAGATGTTCGGGGAATAGGAGGCTCTCGTCCCTGAACACGGAACGCTGAATAACCATTAGGAGCGATGATTCACGGATTTTCACCTTATAACCTTGATTACGCTGACGCGAATGTCCACATTAGGGAGGTCAGTGAAAGTATTCGTTTTGCCTCTGACCTCCAGGCAGGTCAGGACTATGGTGTCAAACCTTCTTCCGATTTGGCGAATCTGCTGAGTAGAATAATGGCCATCTGATGATTTGACCAAACCGTTAAACAGGGTGGCTGGTCGAGACTTCAGGCATTTGGTTTCCGAGGGAAGCGGCGCTGGAGCCCCAGAAGACTTCGCGAAGCGCGAACCGTCAGGAGGCAAACAGGACACCCCTGGAGGTCCTCCGGCTCTTCCTCGGGCGGAGGAGATAGCCTACTCGATGTTCCCAAGATATGTCGTGAAGACCGATGTCGTCGTGGAGGTGGGGGCGAACAGAGGTGGGAGCACCCTTGTCCTGTCTGAAATTGCGAGATTCGTTTACGCATTCGAACCTAATCCTTTGGTCTTCGAGCAGTTGAAGAAACACATCGCAGGGAGAAGAAACGTCGAGGTCCATAACCTCGGGGCAGGGGCGAAGGAGGAGACCGTTCGCTTCAACCTGCCGCATCCGGGGGCAGATACCTTCGGTTCGAGGTATGTGGTTGAGGGAGGCAGTTACATCTCTCAGATCGAAGTGAAGATCGTCCGACTCGATGACCTGAACTATCTCCTAGATCCGACCTGCCTGGTCTTCGATTGCGAGGGCTCTGAGGTCGCCGCCTTGGACGGTGCCGAGCGACTCCTGAGCGCTCGTGGAGTCCATACCGTGATCGCGGAAATGCATTTTCTCGCCGACGGGAGCAACACAATACGCCCGACAATGGACCGCCTCAGGAGACACGATCTCCGATTAGAGTCCGTAACGGCGCCGGACGGATCACCCTGGGTCGTGGGCCGACGCTAAATTTAGTCTCACCGGCTAAGACTGAGGGCCGCGTCAACAGGTCTCGCGGGGTTCGGAGAACAGCGCAAACCACAGGGCCGAAGACCTCCTGCAGAGCATTCGCGATGGAGAGTGTGGGCCTTGCACTCGTATTGAAGAGCTGGTCTGGCCGCTGAAGTTGAAGACCCCGGCCAACCCCTCGGCCAACCGTCAACTTAACAGCACCTTTTGTGTTGCATGGAACTACGGATAGAGGGTTCATTGAAAGTGTCTGCAGAAGGGTAAAAAGGAGCAGCGGAAGCGCGACTAATCGATGAAGGCTGTAAGGTTCCACAGGCACGGGGGACCGGAGGTCCTGCAGTACGAAGAGTCTCCCGACCCCAGGCCGAACGCGGACGAAGCGCTCGTAAGGGTGAAGGCGTGCGCCCTGAACCATCTGGACATCTGGGCAAGAAACGGGCTCCCCAATGTAGAGATCCCCCTCCCCCACGTTTCAGGGAGCGACATCTCCGGAGTGGTCGAGTGGCTCCCTCCAGAAGAAGGGGAGGTAAAGGTAGGGGACGAAGTGATTGTGAACCCCGGACTCGGGTGCGGGAGATGCCAGAAGTGTCTGATGGGGAAGGATAACCAGTGCAGGTTCTACTCGATCATAGGATACCAAAGCGACGGAGGCTACGCTGAACTGGTGAAGGTACCAAGAAGGAACCTCGTCGTGAAGCCGCCCGGGATGACATTCGTCGAGGCCTCGTCGTTTCCTCTCGTGTTTCTCACAGCCTACCACATGCTCGTGACCAAGGCAGGGGTGGGGGCGGGAGATGTGGTCCTCGTGCTGGGGGCCAATTCAGGGGTGGGGTCCGCCGCCATACAGGTGGCGAAACTGCACGGAGCCAGGGTGATAGCCACGGCAGGAGAACCTTCGAAGATGGCGAAGGCGAAAGAGCTCGGAGCGGACGACGTGATTGACCACTACAAGCAGGACGTCTTGGAAGAGGCCAGGAGGCTGACCTCGAAGCGCGGGGTTGATGTGGTTGTGGAGCACGTCGGTAAAGCGACCTGGTCGAGCAGCGTGAAGGCACTTGCCAAGGGGGGAAGGCTTGTGCTGTGCGGCGCCACTACGGGTGCTGACGTCTCGACCGACCTGAGATATGTCTACAACCGGGAACTGACGATCTACGGAAGTTTCATGGCCAGCAAGGGGGAGCTGCTCAAGGTGGTTGAGCTATTCCAGGCCGGGAAGTTGAGGCCAGTCGTCGACTCGGAGTTCCCTCTCCAGAGGGCTGCCGAGGCTCAGCAAAGGATGGAGAGCAGCATGCATTTCGGGAAGATAGTCCTGAAGGTCTAGGACACTATCTCGTAGGAGTGCGTTATCTTCGCAGTCGGGGCGAGGGTGGCACCGACGCTGCAGAACTTTTCCGTGCTGTCATTGATGGCTTCCTCCACATATTTCCGTTCGAGCGCCTTGCCTGCCAGCACGTATCGGATGTGAATGGTCGTCCAAGGCTTGGGGAGGCCGTGTTCCGGGCGTCCGCCGTTCAACTGGATCTTCAGCGAGGTCAGTTTTTGTTTTCGTTTCTTCATTATTGCGACGATGTCCATCCCGCTGCAAGCCCCGAGGGCGGTGAGCAGGTTTCTCATCGGCCCGATGCCTCTGGCAGTCCCTTCAGTGGAATCGTATACGACAGTGTGACCCGCGGTGTCCGTTCCCATGAATACGTTGTCCTCCACCCAGGAGACCTGGGCGAGCCATTCTGGTTTACTCAATTTCAACCACCATCGGTCTCGACCTCGACGATACTTCCCCCTTCTCTATGAAGCTTCTGCGCCCCCAGCGCGCGTGGACAGACCCGACGATCTTGTGCTTTCCCGCTCCAATGGAGGACGCTGGAAAGGTGAAGGTCTTGTTTATGTCAAGCATCTTCGCTTTCGCATCCTCCACGCTCCCGGGAATCTTGGGGGGCCCGCCGTCTTCAGGGATAACCATCGCCCAGATCCTGTAGGGAAGGTCTGGGTCCCGGCTCCAGTAGAAGCTCGCCTTCCTAACTTCCTTCTTGATCTCGGCGACTTTTCTCGTGATGAGCCCCCGCTTGACTCCGAGCGACATCTTCATGGTGAGCCTGAGTATCTTGTCGAAGTCCTCCCAGGCGACTGTCCAGACGTCTGGGTGGAAGGCCTCTCTGAGGCCACCTACCACCCTGAATTCGAGGTTTGCTGTGACCTCCTCTTTCATCCCGTAAGATTTCTTGTCGGTCATGAGCTTCAATCCGCCGACTCTCGTCTTCCCCCAGGAGTACTCTCCCCTTCTGTCCTTCAGCGGCATGTCAAAGAGGGCGCGTCTGTCTGATGGTTAAAAGCTTGATTGGCGGGGGCTCTGTTAACTTAGGCTGACAGAGAGGAGGGTGTTAACTGGACTGACATGGGTGGGATACGGCTCTCGTTGGATAATGTCAGGGCACATCTACTAATACACGGATAACTTACGAGCCAACAAGAATGCTCTGGTTGATTGTAGTAGGAGTAGTAGTAATCGCATTGGCGGGTCTGAGCCGCGAAACTTGGTTCTGGGTCTGGTATAGAAAGGCGTTTGATGCAAGAGGCGACGAGAAAAGGCCAACAATTCGCGGCAGACTCTACTATTGTTGGGCGAACGGTAGAATGACCAAATGGAGTTATGCAACGGGAGTTGTGGGGGCAGTGCTTACCACATTGGGAGGATTGCTTCCGTAAAGAGACCAGAATAGAGGCTCTGTCAACTTGACAGCACCTTGGCGGGGTCCGGGTTGACTTCTCTCAGATGACCTCACATGGAGAGTCATAATCGCATCCTCTTGTCGATGTCTTTCGGATATTGCATGGTTACTAGGGCTGAAGGTCGAGGCAGAATCTAAGTGAGGATTCTGGACCCCTTTTGCATGACAGTGGACATGGTCGGAATTGTCGGAAAGACGGCTGTTCAAAGGTCGGAATCAGAACAACTTAAGACGAACTTCGCGTATATCGTCGCGGGGAGCAGGAGGGAGGGATGACAATAGTTCAACCCGAGACTAACAATGTGAATGTTAGGACTGTCCAACTAGTGGAACTTCTCACCGAAGTAGGGCCGGACGTTCCCGAGATTTCACGCCGGTTGGGGCAGTTCAAGGAGTCGGTCAGGTACAGGTACAAAGAGAAAATCCTTAGCAAGGGATTTGCGGTACAGGCGATTATCGACCACGAGAAACTTGGGCTCCAAAGGATGGTAGTCATCCTGGATTTCGCAGACGAGTACAGGAAGTTCGCGCAATCGATTCTGATCGCCATGAACGAGCTCTGTTACCTTGTGAGCTTCGCGAAGACAATGCCGGGAGGGTATTACATCGCACACTTCAGCGTGCCACGGGAGTTCGTTCCAGGTGTGAAGCGGTTTTTCGAAGCGATGAAGGAGAAAGAGATGTTCAGGAGGATGGAGATACTCTACTTCGATTGGATGCGCGTCGCCCCGATGAGGCCCGAGTTCTACGACTTCGATACAGGCAGGTGGGATTTCGACTGGGCCGGTCAGGCATCTCACGAGTTCGGCTCGGCCAGGTATGCGCCCTCCGAGCAGGAAAGGTTCGATCAGATGGACCTGCAGATACTGGAGCAGTTGCAGATAGACGCGAACAAGTCGCTCAAGGAGATCTCAGACCAGCTGAAGGTCAACTACAAGAAGCTCGCATGGCACTACACGTCTCATGTCCTCGCGAGGCATCTCATCCGCGGGTATTCTGTTAACTGGATGGGGACCAGGTACGACTTCGGGACCGAGAAAGCGCTGCACAGGCAGCATAGGTACATCGGGTATGAGCTGGTCGCCAAGGACCTGACCGATTTCGAGGTAATCGCACTTAGGAAGTCGTTGAACAGCATCCCGTTCCTGTGGGCGGAGGCCGTCGGGAGTAACTATGCTGCCCAGATTACTTTTCCAGTAGATTGTGTTGTCGACGGCCTACAGCATCTTACGGACGCGGTGTCCGAGATTAAGGAGAAGGTAGAGATCTACACCATCGACCAGACCGACGCAGGCAGGTTCACGATACCGTCGAGCCGTTTCGACGCGTCCCGCAAGAGCTGGACGTTAGAAGAGACGAGCCTCATCAAGCGGTTCGAGAACCTGATAATGAAAATAAGTGAGGGGACAACCTAGGCATTAGCCTAGGAAGTTCCCCGGCCCCCAATCATCAAGCGAAATCTAATGAGAGCAGATTTGAGTTCAATTTCAGGGTCCAACGGACCCTTTGATGCGGGAACGGTTCTGATGCGCTTTAGGGAGATTGGTCCTTCGGGGTTGGGGTGGTGCGACTCGGGAGATTACTTGCTGGTGCGGTCGTACGGTATCAAACCAGATCAACTGAAAGACGAGAGCGGGAAAAACACAAACCCCTGCCTAGGTCATGATGCTTGGGCCTCAACGGAAGAACACCCGCACAAACGGGGGTTTGGACTTGGGGCTCGACGGAATTAGGTGGAGGGAGCTAATCAGGCTCGCGACCACGAAGACAGCTCAAGGTCCCAAATAAAGCAAAACCGTAAAAGACTCCCCGCGATTCTCTCCAACAGACCGAATTGGGCGTGACAAACGCGGGGAGTGTCCCTGAAAGCACGAAAGCCAGTCGGAATCTGAAAACGGTCATCCTAGCTCTTGCCCTGCTCGTAATCATCTTGTCAGCTACGACCGCCGATCTGTTTCTGCAATCGATCACCAAGCCTCAGAGCCATCTGAGCAGTCCCCACTTCGTCTCATTACTCACACCGCAAGACCTCTCGACGATTGTAGTTGGCGATTGGACCAACTCTAGACCCCCATACTACATCTCGAACCCGACTGGTTTCATGGAGACTGAGATTCTCCTAAGGACAACATCACGGCCTTTCTTCCAAGTCAGTGTGACGGTGAACGGGTTCAACTCTTCTCTATACTCGCAGTTCGCATATCAGAACTTCCAACTCGACCCCCTTGGGTTCAATATTCCAATGACTTTTCTAAATGCCACAGTGGGCCTGCTCTCTCCCTCGGAGAACTACACAATCTACGGATGGAGGTGTAGAGGCGTGACGGGCAATCTGCCACCGGGTTGCTACCTCTTGGGCGGGATCGCAGTTTCCTCCTTGTATGTGGTCAGAGTCCTCGTGACTGGAGATGGAGCAGGGTCGGATAAGATTCCTTCTACGGCTGCGAACTTCACCACCGTGAAGAATCTGCTGGTCGCTCAGGTCTTGAAAATCAACTCGACTTCGCGGTAGTTGATAGGACTGATGAGGACAATTCATGCCCCGAGATGCACCACCCTGTGCGGTCTCCCTAAGACGCACCACAGCCGCGGGAACAGTTCTGGTGCGTCTGCGGGAGATGGCGCATGGTGGTGCGACTCGGGAGATGGCTCCCTGAGCCGCATGTTGTGTCCACACTAAAGGCGGCAGCAAAGACAGCATAAAGGCAACAGAGGAAACGCTTATACCCTATACGGGCCGCAAGGTAAGCGAGGGTTCGTGTCGAAGGTCATAAGAGCGCCAGACAAGTCGGCATTCGAGGTAATAGACATAAACCAGATTCCAACAAAGACCACGCGAAAGAAGCAAGAATGGTTGCGCCTGTTCGAGCAGATACCCGAAGGGAGGGCGATAGTAACGACACCGAAACAGCTTGGCGTAGCAGCCAAGTCCGTCTCATCTACCCTTCGGAGATACATCAGAGAGGGGGTCTTGCCCGACACCTACAAGGTCATGCGGAGAAGGGAAGGCAATATCACCACCATATACATTCTGCACGTCGGCAAACCCTCCAAGGAGGAATCCGACTAAGGAAGGACAAGATGGGAGAAACCTGACGGCCCCATGCTCCCATGACGCCACGGCCGTGGCATCAGGAGCGTGTCCCAACCGTCAGGCTCCACGCATCACGCTCGGTGGGGGAGGTCGCGGTGGCGGCTTCGGGGTAGACATCCGGTCGCCTTGGGTTCGATTCCCAACTCCCCCATCCTTACGCTACCTGTTCTCTGAGCATTACTTAAACTTACACACTCGATTGCATACTCGCGTGTGTAAGTCTTACTTCTTAGCCCGTTCAATCACTAACTTTTCTCCGACAATCTCGACTGACAAAGGTTCATTCACTTTGAAAGGGAAACTGCTGTCTTCCCAGAGTTCCTTCTTGAGGTAGATGGTGCGCCTTGGCCCCGTTCCCTTCGTTATCTTCGTCTCACTTTTCTTCGCCAAGTTGTATACGACGTTGCACACCGCAGTCCACACGTTATTTAAGGTTATACACCGTAGTGTGTAAGTCAGTGTGTAAACTCTTATATACACACAAGATTACACACTGGATTACACACCATGAACACAGACAACGGCCGCAGACTCAGGGGCTTGGCAATCGTGGCCCAAGCGGGAACCATAGAGCGCATCGACGCGAAGACCTACCGAGTGAAGAGTCAAAGCGGCAACGGCTGGTATCAGGTTTCAAAGGAAGATGGTGAGTGGAGATGCGAGTGTCCCGACTACGCGAACAGAGGCGTCGTATGCAAGCACTGCTACGCCGTCGCTTGCTCTATTACTCTGAGAGACAAAGCTACATCACAGAATTTCTCTCCCCGAGTGGAGCTACCTCAGTCGTCGTTAATCTGTAAGAAGTGCGGCTCTATCGAAACGGTGAAGGACGGCATCAGAGCGAACAAGGTGGGGAAGGCGCAACGGTTCATCTGCAAGGTGTGCGGCTATCGGTTTGTGGTGGATGAAGGCTTTCTCAAGATGAAGAACGACGGCAAGATTGTGTGCCTCGCTCTCGATTTGTATTTCAAGGGGAACAGCTTCCGCAAAATTGCCGACACCCTAAGCCAGTTCTACGGCTTGGACGTGGAACACTCGACAATAATCCGATGGCTCCAGAAATACGTGAAGATTGCAAAGGAGTTCGTGGACGACCTCAAGCCCGAACTGTCGGGAATCTACCATGTTGACGAGATGATGGTTCACGTGCGAAAGACCCAGCCAATCAAGATGGGAACGAAGCAAACGGAAGGGAATTACTCGTGGCTTTGGAACCTCGCAGACCATGACACCCGATTCCTCTTGGCAAGCCGAGTGTCCAAGAGGCGGGACTTGGCAGAGGCGAGAGCCGTATTCCAAGACGCAAAGAAGTTGATGGCGAAGCGACCTCTTGCAATGGTGCATGATGGCCTTCCCGCTTACAGCCAAGCGTTCAACCGAGAGTTCTACACAAACTACGGCCCGAGAATTGAGAATGTGCGGTCGGTGGGTTCATCGCATGATAAGGGACTGAACCAGATGGTGGAACGGGTGAACAACACAGTAAGAGACAGAGAGAAGACCTTCAGAGGCATGGACACCGACAAGTCGGCGCAGACTATGGCCGACGGAATCCGAGTCAATTACAATTTCATTCGCCCGCACATGGGCTTGAATGGGAAGACTCCTGCTCAAGTGGCGGGCTTGGACTTGGGATTGGACGGAATCAAGTGGAAGGAGCTAATCAAACTTGCCATCTCCCGACATGCACCAGAAGAACAGAAAAGAGGCGAATCTCCCTAAGACGCACCAGAGTTGCGGGAACTAACCCCTAAATACGAATACGCACGCATGACCACGACGGCATCTGCCCGAAAGCCTGAAGGAAAAGCACCCTCACATACCCGCCAGACAAGTCCTAGACAGGATAGTCCTCGGGGGGAGCGATGGCGTGATAGAAGGAGTCGCCATGACCGCGGCCCTGAACGGAGCTTCCATCGAGCATCCCACCATACTGATTGCAGGACTTGCCTTTGCAGTCGCCGGGGGGCTGTCGATGTTCTTCAGCAACTATCTTTCGAAGAGGTCCGACCTTGATTCGCTCCGTCTCGACATAAAACGCGAAAAGATGGAGATAGAGACCGAGCCCGAAGAAGAGAGGGCCGAACTCGAGGAGCTACTGAAGAAGGAGGGCTACGGCCAGAAGGAGGTCGACGTCATCATGGGAAGGTTGGTTAGGGATAAGGAGATGTGGCTGAGGGCGCAGCTGAAGTACGAACTCCGCTTGCACATAGAGGACCTTGAGACAAACCCAGTGACACGATCTGCATCCGCTGGAATCTCCTTCTTCTTGCTGTCGGTGTTGGCACTGTTGCCCTACGCGGTCGGGATTGGAAACGTCCCAGCGCTGGGGGTTTCAATCGGTCTATCGGCTATCGCCCTCTTTGTGCTCGGGTCTAAGGCGTTCACTCTCAAGACATTCAGCCCCAGGGTGGGGGCCGAGTCGGCGGCTGTCGGAGTCTTTGCGGCAATCCTCCTCTATTTGGTGGGAGGGTTCATCTCATCATTCTGAGGGTTGCTCGATGAAAGGAGGTTCGCGTCCCTGTTCCTCTCACTATTGCGTCTGGTGAAAGGAGTAGGGCTCCTTTTGTGTTAAAGGGTAATTCCTAGTCTAAACTCCGATGCTCTACCACTGCCTCAACGCCTTGCCGCCGATTGCTGCTTACCAAGATCCATTCTTCCAGCCATTCTCACGAACTCTGAACCTCTTCTTGTCAGCTCATAGAAGACCCTCTCTCTTCCACGCACGGTCGAGACCCTGGATTTCCTGGCCAGCCCGAGGGTTTCGAGCTCGCCAAGGTGCTGGTAAACACTGGCAGTGGTTATCTCTCTTTGGGCGGAAAGGCCCTTCCACAGCTCATAGCCGAAATGAGGTCGCGCAGCAAGCGAACGCAGGAGTGAGAGTTTCGTCCCTCCGAGTTGCAGGCGTGCAGCCGAGTAGTCTTGGGAAACAACAACCTGCCTTGTCGCCTTCGCAATTCTCGAAATCGCCTTTGTGTCCTTCAGACCGGCCCCGGTGATTATACAGACGACTGTCTCGTCAGAATCGATGAAGCCATCTGACCTTGCGGTTTTCAGGGAGGCAATCACTGAAGCGGCAGCTGGCTCGGCAAAGATTCCTTCGGTTCTTGCAAGCAGGCCTGTCGCCCTAATTGTTTCTGTCGTGGTCGTCTCTAGACTGGTTCCCCCTGACTTCCTCATCGCCCTGGCGGCCTCGTTTTTGAAAAAAGGCTCCGATTCTTCAAGTTCTGTGAAATGCGCCTCTGTCGAGCTTCTGCCCCGTCCTGGTCGGGACCTCCCAACCATCGGTGCCGAGCCCGCAAACTGGACCCCCATCAGCCTGCACTCCGATTCATCAATCAGCCCAGATGCCCTCAATTGAAGAATCGCGCGCCAGACCATGCTCAGATGACCACCAGTCCCTACAGGGATGACAATGACATCGGGCACGACCCAACCCAATTCTTGAACTATCTCGAAGCAAGTTGTTTTCTCTCCCTCCAGGAGGTAAGGGTTCCCGGCTGTCACCGAGAGCGAGTGGTCGTCGCCTGGCTGGTCAATCACTGGCTTTGAGATGGCCTCGACCTCCGCACCATAGGCGATCATCTGATAGAGCTTCTCGCGGTCTGTGTTCGAATGGATTCTGATCTTGGTCGCGATACCTCCCTTGGCGCAATAGGCCGCCAGGGACGCCCCCAGGTTCCCCGTAGTGATGCAGGAACAAGTCCTTACCCCCGCTTCCTTGGCTAGACTGGCAAGGACGGTAGACCCGCGGTCTATGAAAGACCCGGTGGGATTCCTTGTCTCATCCTTGATCAGGAGATTCTTGAAAGAGAGTTCCTCCCCCAAGCCAGGTGCGCGAAGGAGAGGGGTCCCTCCCTCGCCCAAAGTGACGAGATTCTCACTCCGTGGAGCGGGGATGAGGGTCCTGTATCTCCAGACACCCGGCGGAGTCCTCTCTAGATCCCCTCGCTTCAAGTGCGGTATTGCACGTTCGACGAGAAGGACCGCCGAGCCACACCGAACGCATGAGGGTCCCAACGAATGGCTGTCCATCTCCAGTGAACAATTGACGCACCTCAGCAGCGGCATCAGGGATACGAGATTTTCCTTTGCTAATATATAGGTTGGGACTTATATATTCTCGCACTTTGAAGCCAGACCATTGACGGCCTTCGGGTCTTTCAAGAGCGGGTGTTAGGCGTGCCCGAACCGGCTAGAAATGCTCTCCCGAGCCGCGCTAACGCCAGACTCATAGCCAACGCCGCTGTTTTCACCGCCTTTGTGGCTGCGGCAACTTCCTTCTTTTCCGTATTCATCCCGGCCACCACCGGTTACTTCAATGTCGGCGAGGTAATGGTCTACACAACAGCCCTGCTGATGGGACCGCTTGTTGGTGCGTTCGCGGGGGGCGTCGGGTCTGCAATAGCCGACCTGGCGCTGGGCTATTGGTACTTCTCGCCGGGTACGCTCGTGATAAAGGGCGTCGAAGGGTTCATCGTGGGCTACCTGTCAAAGAGAGTATTCGCTAGCACGTCCGTGGTTCGCTGGAGGATGACGACGGTCGGAATCGGACTAGTCCTCGCCCTGGTCATTGGTTATGTTGGAACTGCATTCCTTTCGGGAGAACAGCAAGTCTCTGCTGGGCTCTCGAACCCCTCCAACGCCACCATTGGTCCTTGGACGATTGGGCCCTGGGCCCTTGGACCTCAGTTCAGCGCGGATATCGTCGTTCCTCAGGTGTTTTGGGTAGGATTATCAGTCGCCGTTTTCGCATTGGTCGTCTTCTTCGGGACCCGGGTGGAACCCAGACTTGGTTCGACGATATTGTCGGTGTTGATTGGTGGAACCGAGTTGGTCGTGGGCTACTTTCTCTATGAAACGGTGGTCCTTCGGTACCTTGCTCCATCGTCGGTGATTGCAACTATCTTCCCCGTCGCGGAGATTCCGTTCAACATCGCCCAGGTCCTGATCGGGCTGCTTGTAGCCATACCCTTGACGAGGAGCGTCATGAGGGCGTCAGGTTGGAACCGGGCACTTGAACCTGGCAAGGTCCCGGCTCGCACCTAGAGGTCGCGAGGCGGGTTTGGGAAGGCTCCCTCTCGGAAAGATTCCTATTGACCTCCTTTCAGCCACCGTCCTTAGACTGACCGGGGCACCGTCGAAGAGGGTCGCGACGCCTCCGAAGGCCGGCCTCGACTTTGCCGCCATCGCCGAAGGCGGAGAGTTCCTGATAGTGTCGGCCGACCCTGTCACCGGCGTTACGGATGACATTGGGACCTATGCAGTGAACGTGAGCGCCAACGATGTCGCAACGAGCGGCAGCCGACCCAGGTACGCCGAGACTGTAATCATGCTCCCGAAGGGGTCAGGACCCGGAGACGTGAAGAGGATAGCGGGGCAGATCGACCGAACCTGCAGGAGACTAGGCATTACTGTGGTCGGCGGACACACGGAGGTGACCGAGGGGATCAACAGACCCATAGTGGCAGTTACAGCGTTTGGTTTCGCGAAGAAATACGTGTCATCACAGGATGCCCAGAGTGGGGACACGATAATGATGACCAAGACCGCAGGACTGGAGGGGACAGCGGCCATCGCCGGGGGATGGAGTGCCCGTGGGGGAAATGTCCCTGTCAGTGTTCTGAAGACCGCGCGGACCTTTGTAGGGAAGCTCAGCATCATTGACGAAGCCGTCGCCGCCTTCAAGACGGGAGAGGTAAATGCGATGCACGACTGCACCGAGGGAGGTGTGCTGGGGGCAGTCTACGAAATGTCGCTGGCTTCGGGGGTCGGATTCAAGGTCAAGGAATCTTCGGTCCCTGTGGCGCCGGAGACGAAGGCGATTTGTCGAGAGCTCTCCCTGGACCCTCTGAGGCTGATTGGATCTGGCTCGCTACTTCTTTCGGTGAAGAAGGGGAAGGAGGATAAGGTGAAGCGGGCCCTGGCGACCATCTGTAGGTTGACCACGATAGGCAGCTTCACGGGAAGGGAGAGGGTCCTTATCCTGCGCGACGGCTCGTCGTCCAGAATCAGCGCCGCGCCCGAAGACGAATTATGGAAGGCCCTTGGAAGGGGCGCTTTGTAGGGCGACGGCGGAGCCGGAACGGGAATCCTGTTCCCACTCTACTGCGCTCTCCTCAACCCACGAGAACTTCTTTTGCATCGACTTGCTGTAGACCCTGGCCCAGTCGAGCCCCACGTATTCGCACCAGGCCTTGTAGATCCGGGGGTCGATGTAGTTCTTCAGTGAAGTGTTCAAGTTGTAATTCTTCGTCCTGACGAAGAAATCGAGTTCCATTTCCAGCTTCTTGGCCCTTTCAGTGCCTTTGGGTCCCTGCTTCGCCATCTCCAGCTTCTGTCTTTTTTTCTCGAGGGTCTGCTCCCAGGTTTTCGGAGGAGTCCTCTGATGGTTGCAGAACTCTGCGGCCTTCAGATTGGCTTCCTTCGCATGGTGAACCTTGTCCACCTCGTCGGTTTCCCGCATGTCCTTGGACCGAAGCGCGTCTGCGGTTCTAGCAGTCGCGTGATATGTCCTGAAGACCTTGGCGCTCATTCCCGCGACAATCGATGAGAGGAAACCGTTCACCATTCCCGAGCTCACGTTGTGGAAGATTTCCTCCTGCGGTTTCTTCCCCTTCATGAATCCGGAGAGATTTCTGATTACTGCCGGGGCTGGCGAATCCCTCTTTTGCCACTGGACGCTGTCCTTGCCGAGGAAGTCGAACTCTACGTTTGAGCCGTTGACCTTCACGTGCTCCACCCGGAGGGTGGACGCCCCGACAGTGTCGGCCTCGTCCTCGTCCTTCTCGTCCCCCACCCTCATTCCGAGGCGGTCGATCAGATAGCACACGGTCGCCACCTGCCGCTGACGTTCATCCTTCGAATCAAGTCCCTTCTGAATCCGCAGTTGTATCTTCTGCAGGTTAACGCCCACCTTCATCGCCTTGTCGTACTTGGCCTTGCTCCTTGACTGTTGAAGCGGGGAACTTTCGTGCAGCCAGACGTACTTCTCCTTCCCCGTGAGCTTGTCGATCCACTTCGCCATCCACATGGAGTGGTGGTCGTGGACCACCTCCTTCCATTTTCCATCGGGGGCATGTGAGGATTCGCCCAGGTTGAGAATCACGTCGGAACGGTCGACTCTCGGTTTCCACTTCCCTCTCATGGGGTGCTGACCTCTTCCCATGAACAGTCCGGGGGGCTCGACCATCCAGTTGGCGATTTCTACCTCCCTCCCGTCCAGGGTCGCTCTCCCGAACTCGGCCTTGAGGGCGTCTCGTCGCTCCTTTCTCGATGCTGCCAACGACTTCTTCTCCTCTTTGCTCTTTGCCTCCTTGGCCGCTTTTTCTTCGTCGGCCCTGCGAAAGAGGTCGGAGAAGTCGATATCCTCGAACCGGGCTCCCCTGGCCCAGTCCGGCAGGTGGTCCGTGAAATCTCCCATGAAGTTGGAGGTAAAGGTCGGGTCTTTGATGTAGGGAGTATCCTTCTTCTTCGCGAGATGGTAGGCCATCTCATCCGCGAGGGGGGAAAGCTCGGCTACGCGTCCCCTGACCCGCACTCTGAGCCCCTTCGGGATGTAGAGGTCAGGAAAATTGACGCCGTTGTGAGACAGCGTGCTCCAGTAGGCTTTCATGAACCGGTTGAGTTCGATTCCTGTCCTGTCGTATTTAAGATAGCCCGAGAGCCCGATCAAAAGACCCTTCGGGGAAGATGGTTAAAATACGTCGAAACGTCGTTCGTCGTGTTTCCTATTTGTGGCTGAAATTCGATAGGACGAGAAACGTCAAGCTCAGAAACCCGAGCCTGATTGTTGCGGTGTCTACCTCAATGCCGCAGTACAGAGCACTGTATTCGCAGGCAAGGGAGCTCGGTCAATACATGTTGAAGAAGATGGAATTTGAAAGGATCGCCACCGTCCACTCTTCGGCCTTTCCCCCCGAAGTTCTGGTGAGGGAGGACGGGGCATCGACCCTGCCTGCATGTCATTTCTATCTTAGCAGGGGCAAGAGGGATCTGCTCCTCTTCACCGGAGATACGAGTCCGATGGACAATCAGCACGAATTCGCCGAGAAACTCATGGAATACGCGCAGGAGTCAGGGGTGAAGGAACTGTACTCGGTCGGCGCCAGGTGGGCCGAGAACCCGCTCCCCCCCGAGCAGAGTCCCGAACCAAGAGGATTCGCAACGGACAGGCTCGGAGTCTCCAGGCTCAAGAAGCAGGGAGTGAAGATTACAACTGACGAGCCGGCTCCTTTTTTCGCGTCGATGATAGTGGCCATGGCAAGCGAACACGGGATTAGAGGATACAAGCTGTCCGTCGACCACGGCGAACCGAGCCCGCACACCAGGTCTGTGGCTGTTCTCCTAGGGGTCCTTTCTGCGATGGCGGGCTTCGAAATCTCCCTTGACGACCTGAAAGCGGAAACAAAGATCTCCGCCGAGCCGAGGCAGGCGGGAGACAGCACCATCTACAAGTAACGTCACTTCACGGTGAAAGAACCGTTTCGGCCTCTTCGTCGAGGGCCTCCAGTTCAGGGCCGAACCCCCATCTCTTGGCAAGTGCATCTGCCTTTGATCCTCTCCCGGCAGACTCGTCGGGCCCACAGAAAAAGAAGCTCAGAATGAAAGCTTCATTCTCTCTGGTCGCCCCAATACGGCTCAATCTGAGCGTGCTTAACCTAAACCTCGGCTTTTCCAGCGCCTCGTGGGCGACCGAACCGGAGCTAGCTACGTCTGTAGACCACTCTGCTTCTCTGGTCAGCCAGATGGAACGCTATCCGGAATGCCATTCTGTCCAAACAGGTTAAGATGTGGACACATTACCCTGTAGAAAGTAGATCGCGAGGTGGTCATACCGCTTCAAGACCACACCTGGTAGATATCCATAATTCATAGTCTGTCCCTCACGGCGCTCAATGGCGATGCTCGAATACGTCGCCCGCAAAGCCCTCTACGCTGTCGTCGTGCTCCTGATGATTATCGCCTTCGAATTCGTGCTATTTCAGATACTCCCAAACGGCTTACAAGATCCGAAGTCCGAGTACTTCAATTGCCCCGCGTGCCTCTATGCTCCGGTTCAGCCTCCCAGGGGGGTGAATGCGACCGAGTGGACGAATGTCATAAGGACGCAAATAGCCCACGGGTACGGTTTCGGAGAACCCTTGTGGATCCGGTTTCTCGACTACTACCGCTTGATGCTGACATCCAACTTCGGATACAACACGGGGAATGTCTTGGGCGGGCCAGTCCTTGCCACCATCAGTCGGAGTCTTCCCTTAACAGCCCTGCTCGTCGGTTCATCAGTATTCTCTACCCTTGCGGTCGGAGCCATCCTCGGAGTTGTCTCGCCAGCCAGAAGAGGCAATCTCCGTCGTTCCCCGCTAGGCGTGATAGTCCTCCTAAGCCTGATCCCATCATTCGTTATTGGAGTCTTCGTCCAAGTGGCATACTTGAGACTGACAGGGATGTGGTACCAGCCTTTGGGTACGGCATTGATAGGCACAAGCGGGTGGAGCTCTTACCTGGTCACTCTCAAGGCCCTCCTCCTTCCGTCCTTCACTCTGACGCTGACGGGGCTCGGAAGCCTGCTTCTGATTGGCAGAAAGGAAGTAGTCGATTCTCGCAAGGCGGATTTCACTGAGGTGGCCTCATCAAACGGACTGACAAAGAGTACTGTCCTTTACCCTCAGAGTCTGAAGAACTCTATCCTGCCTTCAGCAACGATGTTCGGGGTTGTCGTCTGCGCCATCATTTCATGGGATGTTGTTCCAGAGGTAATTTTCGCATGGCCTGGTTTGGGCTACATGATGTTCCTCGGGCTGGCCACAGGCGACCTCCCGCTCGAACAGGCACTCTTCTTCACGATGTCGGTCATGGTCTTGATCGCGTTCTTTGCGGCTGAGATTGTAAGGGGGGTCCTGGACCCTCGGGCGAGAAGCGGGGACATGAAATGGGATGGTTTCGGGATGCCATTGGTAAGACCTCTCGGTCATCCTTCGGATACCGTCGAGGACTAATCAGCGAACATGCTCCTGCAACTTTCTTTGGATCGGGTCACGGAGCTAGCCACTTTTCTGATGCCTGCCTGTCTTCTTATGCTTGGTGTGTGTCAATGAACCCATCGCCCGCAAATGACGTGGCCCTCCTTTAAGCGAACGGGCGCGCTAACTTGATTCAATGCCCGCATGTCGAGGCGCCTACCTGAACTGTAAAGTCCCGGCCAGGGCGCCATGTTTCTTGCCCCCGTGGCGAAAATCCTCCATTGACACGATCCGCATACAACACCTTTTAGGAAGCAAGCAACCTGCGATCCGCGATTATGGGATTGGAAAGGGGGGCGAAGCTGGCAGTTGTCATAGCAATCGTAATCATTACACTGAGCGGGGTTCAGTTTCATTCCTACAACAAACAGATACAGTCTCTCCAGGACGGACTCGGCCAGTCTCAAGCACAGGTACGGTCTCTCCAGGACGAACTTAACCAGTCCCGAGCACAAAATCTGCTTGATTCGCAGACGCTGAGCCAACTTAGGCACTCCCTGCAGCTATCTCAGTGGAGATTGGGGAATCAAAGTCTGCGTTTTGAATTTGCCAACGACAGCATCGGAGGAGTTTTCAAGGTCCTCGACAGGACGAGATACTTCTCCTCTCTTGCCGCTACGAAGGCCAACGTGCTCAATCTAACCACCGCAAATGGTTCGGATGTTTGCATCCACGAACTTGGCGGAATCGGTAACGTGACATGGAACGCAGAGACACACACATGCGCGGTGGAAGGTAGATGGATAGAGGACCCCGCTTGGACGCTTGTCCCGACCTCATTCAGACTTATTGTCGGCACGGGTGTAACACTAGACCTCAACTATCCGTCACTGTTTATCAGAGGTGTTGTCGACAACTATGGAACAATCAATACCTTCCAATCTAGTTCTTCTTACACTGTCGTCTATGGCGTGATTAACAACTTTGGCACCATCAACCTTGGAGCAAGTACTGAAATTGTTCCAGGACAGAACCTCGGAATTGTTGTCAATTTCCTAGGAGGATACTTGAGCAATTCAGGCTACATCACCAATGGTGGTACAATCGTGAATTTCGGAACATTCGACAACACAGGCACCGGCACAATCGAAAATTGTTACGTATGGACCAATGGGCAGATAGTGGGTTTCGGAACCTTTAGGAACTCGGGAAGAGTCTCCAATCAAGGTGCTTGCTAGAGCCCTGTTCGGGCGCCTACCTAGGATGATAAGTCCCGGCCAGAGCACCACCAGAAACCTTCACCTCCTGGCCAGCAAGAAAGCCATACTCCACAGCGGCGACTTGGCTTTAATGTAAAGACACATCAGCTCGGGATAGGTTTATCCGTGTGCGCCCTCGCATTGTCTGCACATAATGCATCCTGCGAGGACCGACAAATCCCTTCAGGGCACCCTGGAATGGGCACTAGACAGGATGGAGGCAAAGGGCTACACGATCAAGTCTGAGGTCTGTCTATCCGTAGACTCCAAACTCGCCATCATGGGATATGCGAAAAAGGAGGGTTCAGCCCACCGTATTGTTATCTCCGAATGGGCGCTAGATTCAGAGATGCTCGGTGGTCTGGTTCTTCACGAGCTTGCACACATTTACTTCACTGAGAGGGGGGCTCATTCTCACGATGGGGAGAGTCTAGAGGCAATACTCCAGAGATTGAAGGAAAGGGACGGGCTACGAGCCAAGGAGACGGAATACCTCATCGACGGGTTCAATCACCTTCAGAACATCCTGGTAGATGACGTGGTTTTTGCCGTCATGGACGACAAAGAGCTGGAAATGACCAAGCGGTTCTTCGCGGAATGGGTCTCAGACCGGCCCTCGGGGGACCCCGTGCTGGACACGGCCCTGTTGTCGAGGAACGCCTTTGCCATCGCCTCTCTGAAGAGGAGGGCCCTTTTCTCCCATGACAACGACATGTATTATCGCAACCAGGGGTTCCTTTCCGCCTTCGGGCCCCAAGCGGAGAAGGAGTTCGAGTGGATCGAATCATTCCTCGAGAGGTCGAGACCAGATTGGAGCGAAGAGGAGTTCAGCAGTTCCATCGAGCTCTACTTCGACAGGATGCTCTCGCTGATGCGTTCCTCGTCGAGGCTCGACGACCTGAGATAAGTCATTGACCAATCCGTCAAGGGGAAAGTTCGACTGGGGGAAGTCCTGGTAGTCCTCGCGCTCGCCGGCTCGGCAGGGTTCGCCCTTTCCTTGGCTACGAGGCAACGGTCGATCATGCCGAGGTGGAAGATGTCATAATGGAAACCAGTAGGATGATAATCGGTTGGATGATGTCGACCGTGGGCTTGTTAGTCGTGATCATTTCCTTGCTCGGCACTTTCGTGAACTACTCGGAGTGGGGCGTCCATTTCTGTTCGGTTCCAGAACCATATCCCATTTGTGGCTACCTCCTTTGGATTGTCGTCGGGTTCGCGTCTCTTGGCCTGATGGGAGCTGCTTCAGTGGCAGGAGGGCTCTACTTGTTGACTCGTAGCGGAAAGCCCTCGAGCTGAGGATTCACTGCGGGAAGGTAATTACAAATGTTGGTTGCCATCGAATAGCAATCCAGTCTCGGGAGAGAAGGCGCAGGTCGCTTAGGTACCGGTAATCGGTTGGATAGGCAAAGGCTCTCCGTGTTCCCCTGCTGCACAGCCGCATCCTTGGACGTGGCCGCCGCGTCTCAGGGTCCCTCTGTAGAGACCATCCTCGAGCTTCCTTCCAGTCTTGGCTTCCCATGCCTCGATCGGCATACCGTACTTTTGCTGGATCCTGTCTCTGTACCATTCTGGGATGACGTTGAAGCTGCAGAAGGGTATGATCCTCAGGTCCGGCGTCAGGTAGTGTATGTCGCAGCGCTGGAGCCTCTCTTCGTCTTGATTGTACTTGTCCTGGAAGTGCATCATTCCTAGGAACATGCTCTTCAGATGGAATTGGCCAATCGATGAGTAATCGTGCTTCACCAGGGCGTCGGTCATTAGCTTCGCAAAGCTCAGGCTCTTGGGCTGCTTCTCCCTGTTGACAAATGATGACATTTTGGTGAGGACCTTGGCCGCTACGATGTACCTGTTGGTCCCGGAGTATATCTCCTCTGACTTCTCTTCCAGGTATTCGATCATGCCCGGGATGTCGACGAATTCGGGGAGCGGGACGAGTCTGTTCTTGTCTGGGTCGTTGAACACGTAGGTCCCGGCGCCGCAGGCGAAGTGTATTGAAAGCTCGTACTGTTCCCTCTTAGTGAAGGCCTCGATGAAACCGGTAACCGGAGAGCACGAGGGGACTGGGAACCAGCCGTCTTTTGATATCTCACCGTTCGTCTGTTCCTCTATCCTCTCGATGCAGTCTGGTATCGTAATCCTGTACTTTGCCCTCTCGGTCTTCGTAAGCCTTCCAGTGAGGGACACAGGTTGGAAGTTCACTGCGTGGACTGTGTGAATGTTGTTCTGGCCAAAGCGAATGATGTCGCCAAGCTCGTGGTCGTTAATCGACTTAATCACTGTTGGCACGAGGACTATTCCTATTCCCTGCCTCCGGCACGCCTCGATGGCGTACGGGGCCTCCCAGTGGTTCTTCGGATTGGTCTTCGGAGTCGTTCCGTCGAAGCTCATGTAGAGGTTGGAGACTCCTGCGTCCTTGAGCCTCTTTGCGAGTCCCGGATTGAGCGCAAGATTGATCCCGTTGGTGTTGAGCTGGATGTGGTCGACTCCTTCTTCCTTCAGGATCCTGATGATGGTGGGGAGGTCCTCCCTGATGGTCGGCTCTCCGCCCGTGATCTGGACTGAGTTTCCGGCGATCGGCCTTTCAGCCTTCAGCGTCCGTCCCATTTCGCGTATCTGGTCCAGCGTAGGCTCGTAGACGTAGGCCCCTTCGAGTCCCTTCTTGACGTAGAAGAAGCAGTACCAGCACGTCAGGTCGCACCTGTTTGTTACTATGATATTGGAGAGACCAGTGTGGGAAAGGTGGTTGGAGCAGAGACCGCAGTTCGCAGGACACGAGCAGACGTCCATCGGGACGTTGGCTGCGTGGGTACCCTTGCCGTCCTTCCAATAGCGTGAAAACTTTGTGTACATTTCGTACGATCCGAAGTAAAGCTCCTCGACCTCGCCGTGCTCGGGACAGGTCTTCGTCATCCATACCTTGTTGTCTCTCTCGAAGACGATGGCGGGGAGGATCTTGTTGCAGTCCGGACAAATCGACTGCGTCTGTCTGATGAAGTTCCCCTTCGCCGCCTGCTTCTTGAGTTCTAGACTAATGTCAGCGATTTGGGCCATGATGAACCGATTATTGGAGGCCTGTGCGAATTGAGAATATAAGCATTTTAACTTTACAGAGGGTGAAAGGTTAAATCAGTTTTGGGGCCGGGTGGGAGTGTTGAGCGTGAGCGAGAGGGCCGGTAACGCACTCAAAGAACTCGGTCTGACGGGGAGCGAGGTCAAGGCCTACGTCGCGCTCTTGAAGGGGGGGACGATGACCGCGAGCGATGTCAGCAGAGAGGCCAGGATACCTTATTCCAAGGTGTACGACGCGCTAGAATCGCTGCACAAGAAGGGATGGGTCGAAGAACAGAAGAGCCGGCCGATATTTTTCACAGCCAAGCCTCCGGACACAGCGCTCGAAGAATTCAAGTCGAGGCAGGAGATTGACAGGAGGGAGAAAGAACGATTGGCGCTGGACGAACTGATGGGAATCTACGTGAGCCGGGGAGAGCAGGAGAAGCCCGACATCTGGATCATGCGCGGGACGAACGAGATCCTTTCCAGGGTGAAGAACCTCCTGCTCAACTGCAGGACAGAGCTTCTTGTCGCCCTTCCACCGCAGCTCGCGACCTTCAGCGAGCGAATCGAACCTCTTCTGGCTGTCTTGAAGGAGAAGGGGGTGAAGAGCATGATACTGACGTCTCCGGAAGTCCCGAGGGAGGGGGTGGAGCAGCTTTCCAGGTTTGCCGAGCTTCGGACAAGGAAGACGATGTACGGGGGCGGGCTCATCTCTGATTCCAGGGAGGTCATACTGCTCCTCGGTGGCGGTGAACAGGGCACCATGCCCCTTGCAATATGGGCTTCTCACCATGGACTTGCTAGCTTTGCGAGAGATTACTTCGAGTTCCTCTGGGACTCACCGGGGACCTCCAAGGTTTGAGACCGGCCAAGAAGGAACCGGTCAGTGTTCCCCTCAGGGACGAAGCCGACGTCGTGAGGAGGCTATCCGATGAGACAGGACTCTCGAAGGACGATGCGTCATCGTACCTGACCATCCTGAAGGAGGGTTCGACTCGAGATTCATCGAAGAACCCCGGAATCGAAAGGCTAGAAGACCTGGGGATGCTGATTCTTGCCGGAGACGGAAAACGGTACATCCCCGTTCATCCACGCCTAGCCATCGCGAACAGCTACAGGACATGGCGGGAGAGAATGGTGAGGGAGATCAACGACAGACGGATGCGCGTCGACCGGCTGATACTGGAGCTAATCCCGCTCTACGAGGCCGCAACGGAGAAAAGGACGGGCGGAGAGGGCAGGTAGTATCCTTTGGTAGACTGTGATCACGAGATTGTATTCAACGGCATGGTGAATGTCAACAGAGACAACTATCTGCAGGGGACCGTAGACGTCTGGCGATGCAGGAAGTGCAAGACCCTTTTCTGCGACGACAAGAGGTACGGCGAGGGGTTGAAGCCGAGCGTCGGGTTCGAATCCATCCCGGACGACGAAGAATGGGGGGTCTTGACATGCACCACACCCAGGGAGGTGTTCATGAACAGCCTGGGGGTGAAGCCTGGAAAGAAGATCACCCACGCATGTAAGAGCGGCGAGACGCACGAATTCGTCGTGGGAGAGGGTTATGAATTGACCCCCCATGTCGTCCTTCCGATACACAGGGTCTATCTGGTCAAGGACTTCATGAACAAGAACATAGAGGCCGGGTACTACAAGATGACCATGGTGAAGTGAAGTGGTAAGGATTGGCACTCTGTCGGCCGCCGTCGGAATCCTGACGGGGGTCTGGACGCTCGTGGCCGGGTTCTTTGACGGTGTGCGATTCAATTGTCCGTCGGTAGGATGCGCGGGGTCAACGATTCCTTTTGCGGGTACGATCGTCGCTGCCCTAAGTGTCCTCTTGATCCTTGTTTCCGTGGTATGTATTGTCGGTCCGAGAAGCGTGTTCTACGGCTCCGCGATGATTTCAATCCTGCTTGGCTCTCTTGTGACCCTCGAGTCTGGAGCAGGGGACCCCACAATACTATGGTTGACGCTTGGACTTGCGGGGGCGACCTTCGTCCTGAGCCTATTGTCCGCTAGGATCAAGACCGCCGTGTCGGAACAATCGCATCCGATGAACCTCCCTGTTTTCGGTTAGATAGGGAAGTTCACGAACTTTCGGCTAGTCAAGATCTCCTGTGAGTTTCTTTCCAACAGGGCTACGTCTATGCCGTGGTAGTCTTCCCTGGGGAGGGAGAGCTGCTTCACCGCCCGGGCCATTACGCCATAGGCGACATCCTCTTCCCCTTTCTGATGGTGGACGAAGGCCGCGCAGACGAGGATCAAGCCCTGGACGAAGGACTTCTCTTCGCCCTGCAGGTTCCGCCACTTCTCCTCCAGGACTTCGTGGGCCTCCCAGTATCTCTCGGAGTTGAAGAGTCGGCGGGCCTCTGCGAAATGATCTTCGTCTGACCTGTGCGGCTGGGCGATGTTCAGGTCCCGGTGGAATTCCACCTTCCCCAAGGGCTCCGCAAGCGACCGGAAAAGGTCGAAGTCCCCGGCCGAGGGAGCGAAGATGTCCACCTCGAGGGCCCCGTAGGATGTCCATTTCGGGTTCTTTGCCTGCACCCCGACCGATGATGCCAAAGACTTCACAGTCGCAAGGAAAGCGGGCCCGCCGCCCGAAGCCGGGAGGATTCTGATTAGGAACCGCAATGCCGAAGGAAACGAAGGAGTGGCAACCCTTTAAGCTTCAGGGCTTTGATTTTCTCTGTTGGCAGTTTAGCCGTTGATTAGTTGCTCTTGAGTTGGGCGTTTTCGCATCTGAGTTGGTGGGTTCCCTACTCAAGATCTTTCTCATGGGGTCAATCGGGCTTATCAGGTCATCACCCACCGTAGTGGGTCGTCAGAGGCTTTCGTTAAAGTCTTGAGCCTGAGAACAGGTTATTAGCTCCTGTTCGTCAAAATCTGACCGATGAGGAGAAGGCTGCGCATCATGGGAATCGTTCTTGCAGTCGGAGTTGGTTTCTTCTTCGCCCCCATTATCCCGATGTACACAACGAACTTCGGTGGAGGACCGGAGTTTACGGCTTGGGTTTCACTATCGTTCGCATTCTTCCAGTGTGGTGACTTCATAGGTCATGTCGGAATCGAAGTGCCGAGCGGTGCAACGGTCAACCCTCAATCAGCTCCGTTCTGGTCGTTTTGGAACTGTGACTTTCCCCGTCTGAATGTATGATTGGTCAAGTGAGCCGCAGATGGGGCGCAACCGGAAAAAGGGGAGAGCCCAGGCCTTTCGGACTTGCTGCCTACACCATCCCCCAATGAGAATTCGGAGACGTCGTCCTGACTGACCGGGGAATTTGTTTATAACCTGACTTCGTTCCTCGTGGCAAAGGCGAGATATGGTCCAGCTCGACCTTACGTGCAACCTCGAAGGATTCCGGAGGTTCCTCATCAACAGCACATGTAGAAGCTTCGTGCCCGAATCCTATTTCCGCGACCCTGAGGTGTTCCCTGAGAAGCAGGGGGACCAGGGCTCGATCTACGTAGAAGCTGTGGACAAGGTCGATCTGAAGAAAATTCGTGATATCACGTTCGTCAATGCCAGAGATATTCTGGGGATAATCTACACTTCGAAGAGCGGGAATACCAAATTGAAGTGGCGCGAGCAGAGAGGCCAGTTCGGCAGGCTCAGCGGGGAGGCCTCCGCCAACAGCCTGGTCAATCTTTCAATGGCGCGGGTCCTCTCGCCCGACGACGTTGAAGCGATCATGGCAAGTCAGCAGGAGGGAGGTATGGAACAGGAGCCTGAAGGCATGCAGTCGGAAGAGCCTAGGGGTGAGGCCCCGACTGACGCTCCCCAAGAATAAGTTCGTGTCTCCGAATTTTGAAACACATGGAAACTCAGAATCCGTTTATACCGCTCGGGTCGAGGGACCTGCAGATTGGCTAAGGTAAAGGTCAACCGAATCAGCAGTGTGACCGACCCTCTCACGGGACTTCCGGCCAAACAGATCGAGCTGGTGGAGGTAAGGGATTCCCGGAGGCCTGAAGCATTCCCTCCAAGTGACGAGGGGAGGGTGATCCAGGGGATGGTGTCTCAGCTCCAGTCGATGGGGCTCATGCCCCAGCTCAGGGACATGGGGTTCGCCAAAGTGACCATGATCCTGACCGAGACGGAATACGACATGCTCGGCATGAGGCTGGACGTGAACGAGATCTATGAGCTGGAAATACGAAACGGGGCGCTCCAGCTGAAAAAGATCACAGAAGGCACGTAAAGCCTAAAACTCCGCGGCCGCTCGAAACATTCATGCGCGCTAAGGTCAAAGAAGGGGATATGGCCCCCGATTTCACCCTCCAGGCCCAGGACGGCCGAGAAGTGTCACTGCACGACTTCAGAGGACAGAAGAGCGTCGTCCTTTACTTCTATCCCAAGGATTTCACTGTGGGTTGCACGGCGGAGGCAAGGACGTTCGGCGCCAACTACGACCGGTTCCGGGGCTTGGGGGCAGAGGTATTGGGAGTGAGCTCCGATAGCACTGACAGCCACATGTCCTTCGCAAACGAATGCAATACGAAGTTCCTCTTGCTCAGCGACGGCGGCGGCAGGGTCAGGGACATGTACGGTGTGCATTCGACGCTTGGCATCCTTCCAGGGAGGGTCACTTTCATCATCGACAGAGCGGGCGTAGTCAGGAAAGTATTCTCGTCTCAGACTCACCCGCGGAGGCACGTCTCTGAGGCCATGGAAGCTTTGAGGTCACTGGAAAACTGAGGATTTGCGTTCGGCGAGGAATGGTTTCGGGAACTATGAACAGGTCGACAAAAACGCATTCTGTCGAACCCGGAAAACGCCTTGTGGTGGTCGGACTTGGTGACTCAACAACGGCAGGGACCCCAGGGTTTCTATCTCCCGTGGAATATCCTCCAATCGGATTTGGGAACGAGAAGAGTCAGTACGCCCACTGGATGATGCAGGCCCATCCTGAATGGGAAGTCCTGAACCGCGGTGTCAACGGTGAAAGGTCAGACCAGATCCTTAGGAGGTGGCGAGGAACAGCAAACAAAGAGAAACCCAACTATGTGAGAGCCCTGGCCGGGGTGAATGACGTCTACCAGGGTTATCCACAAGAGTTCACCAAACGCAATCTGAGACAGCTCTATGATGCGATAATGAAGGACGGGGTCGGTTTGGTCACTTCGTCAATCCTACCCTGCGACACGATGACTCCGTCGGGATCTAGGACGATCAAAGAACTCAATGGTTGGATAGTTTCGGTGAGTCTGGAGCGCTCCGTTCCCTTTTGCGACACCAACAAGGCTGTGGCGGACCCCTCCGACCCGAACCGGCTGCTAGACACGCCAGACGGACTTCATCCCCTGCCCGAAGGGTACCAAAGGATGGGGGAAGCGCTCGTGAAGGTGATAGAGGAGGACATGAATCGAAGGACGTGGAATGGCGCGGCCTCTGGGATGCGAAGCGTTAGTGCCGCTAGAAGTGGATTCGAAATAGAAGGTTCGCACCTCTGAGGATTCGGACTCGCATCGGATTCGGTCCAAAACAGGACTCGACTCACAAGGCCAAAGGTTCGAAGCGGAAGAGCATGTTCTGAACTGTTGGTGGAATCCAGGCCTCCGGACGTTGGCTGACATGCGGGTGTAGGCCCGGTGGGACCTATGCAAAATTGTTCGAGTTACATTGTAATCAAGCCTACCGAACGCATGCAATCACAGTTGCTCGGTAGCGGTCCCTAGAATTCAGCAATTCGCGCCTTCAGAAGCTAGTCGAGAGAATTCGGTAAATCACCAGCGACAGCTCTGTGCCACCCACAACGCTGCAAATCGCCAGAATGACGTATCCTCCCTTTGTTGAGTAACGGTCTGTGAACATTCTGGAATGGCGTCCTAAAGGAGAAACTAGTGTTCCGTATGCCATCGGCGCGAAAACTAGAACCAGTGTGATCGGGTGGTTGGCGGACAGAACTAGAAATGTGCCTACGAATCCAAAACTCAAGAAGCCGAAAAGCATAATGTAGGGGACCAATAGCCTAGCGTTCCGAGGATCTGGGAGGGCTCTCTCGAGCGGAGTTAGGAGAAGTACCACCAACAGACCAAAGACGACGGGCAGAGCGGCGAAGAGTGTCACATTTAGAAGCCTCGATCCAAACCTGAGAAAGTCGGGATTCGTGCTATCTATGCCAGTGAAGGTGCTGCCTAGAATCAGAAGCAAAAGTGTCCCGAAGACGACACCCTTCATTGGCCCAGAGCCTGGTACCCAGCGCCTTACCAACACATAGAACACAGCTCCGGGAATGCCCAAGAAAGCGAGAGGAAGCACGAGGAAACCCGTTCCCCCAAGGGTTATTTGGCCGACGGTGTTGCCATTCTGTGTGACCTGCCCGATTGCGGACTGACCAGCTACCATTGCGATTATTCTCATTACGACTCGCGCGGCTCCTCCGGTAATCAGGCCCGAGATCAACCCTGCCAGGGTAGCCGCGCCCGCAAAACGAAGTTGGCTCCATAGGAGTGGTCTTCGTAGGACAGGTGACTGGCCGGGACTCACCGATCCGTTTTTCCCGGTGGGAGCCACCTCATTTCTACGATAGAGCTCTTCTTAATAGGTTCTTCACCGTTTGGTAGCGAACTCGGTGGGGTCCGCACCTGAACGGGTTCGAAATTCGGATTCCTTTTTGCATTTGAAAGGGGCCTCGTATTCTAGGTGATGCATCAAACAATCTCAGAAGATGAAACCCAGGACTAAATATCCCACGAGCAAAAGGATCCCAGTCCAAACAGTTGTAAGGACCATTGAAGCCATTCCGGGTATCAATTCCATTGTTTTGTCGTAATTCCGACCAAGAATGCTTACCGCTGCCCTAGCCTTTGGAAGTGCGACCAGGGACAGCAGTGCAAGAGGTGTGACTATGCCAAAGATGACGCCCGCGATGATGACCAAATATGCGCTCGCGATAAGAAGCTTGAATCGGGTCGCGGCCTTTACTTTCCCCCATCTCACGATCAGATGACGACGACCCACACCTTCGTCTGCCACGGCGTCGGGAAATTCATTGATGTAGAGGATAGCCGAAACCAGGATGCCTAGTGAAATACCGACAAGAACCGGCTCAAAGTCGATCCTCCCGGTCTGCAGATAGTACGTGCCAATGATGAGGAGGGGGCCGAAGTTCAACCCCGCTATGAGCTCTCCGATCCCAACCTTCGAGAGAACCGCCGAGTAGGCCACGACAGAGACAGCCGCGATGACCACTATTCCGGCAAGTATTGGGTTGAAAGCGAATCTAAAGACGAAGTATGATCCAATCGTCAGCCCGATTCCAAGGAACAGAATGCCAGCGTAGAGAACGCTCTCCGGCCTCAATTCCTTCGCAGGAAGCACCCTGCTTCCACCGCTGAAGGGAGTCGGAGTTGTCGCCAGGTCCAACCCGCTTCGAAAGTCGAAGTAGTCGTTCAATACGTTCACGCTGACGTGTAAGCAGAGTACGCCAATTAGGGTCAGCAGGGCCACCAATGGGTCGAAGGCGCCATGATTCCAAGCAATGGCAACTCCCACCGGGACGAAGATCGCTGGCAACAGCAGAAAGGGTGCCCTGAACTCTTTGACCCAAACGTTTGGCAATGTCTGGTTAGTGCTTCCTCTAGAGGTTTCTAAGCGGTTTGGTTAAGCCCATGTACCCAGTTATTTCGTTACCATGCTTCAGGGGACGGACCGTCAAGATCGCTCTGAATTTTGATCCGTCCTTCCTTACGAGAGTTACTTCCTCCTCGAACTTCCCCTCTTCGGCCGCAGTCTTCAGAAGTCTCGGGACCAAAGATTGCACGGCCTCTGGCTCGTGGAAAAGCACTACTCTTTCCTTTCCGACGACTTCCTCGGCCGTCCATCCGAAGAGCTTGCTTGCGCCGATTCCGTACGAGGTGATAAGACCGGTCGTGTCGCAAGCTATTCCGGAATGAGAGTCCGTCCTTTCCTCAGCCAATACTCTTCGGTCAGGGGAGTCGAGTTAAAGAGGCTTCCTGAGTTTTCCCGAACAGTAACAACATCAATACGAGAAGAATTGTAGCGGGCCCGGTGGGGTCCGCACCTGGATAGGCCCGAGGTTGCATTTCGCTCAAAAAAAGAGGACTGGAAGAAGTGAGGTCAGTAAGGTACCTTACTTCTTCCAGATTGCCACTAGACTCACAATCAGAATCAAGGAGAGGACTCCAAGTTCTGAGTAGAACACCGTCGGATGGTTCGGTGCCGTTTGGAAGTGACTGAGAGGAACTATTCCAGAGAGGAATACTCCAAACCCAATGACGGTAAGGACAATGTTTGCAATGGCGAGTTTTTGTCCAGTGGTCCATTTTCTCTGCTGCATAGAGCCTTGTGCGCTCATACGAGAGAAATCTGGATTCTCCCTCTCTAATAACGGTTGTCTGGAGAGACTGAATGAAGAAATGACCCGGTGGGGTCAGCCCCAAGTAGGTTCTTCCCCCCGCAGGGTTCATGCGCTCGAGGGCTTTCAGGTGATGCGGTCGCCGGGACCGAAGCTCTAATTGTAGAGTTGAAAGCGTCCGAGATTGCAGAAGTCGAGTTCTGCATGATGCCTTTCGTCTGACATTCCGGTCGGCTCTGCTCTACCCCAGCTTGAGTGGGTTACCCCAGTTCTCACCAAAGGCGACGCTTCGCAACTTCCGGGGAGGCCTCTCGACGAAGTTAGGGAGGAGGTCCCAAACGCCGGCGTCTACTCGAATAGAATACGGCGAATACTGCAACTGTAATTGCAAACAACAGGACAATCAAGATCATCGAGCTCCTCGTGAAAGCCGATGTAACGGCGGGTGAGGTGGGAGTCGCTGCCTGAGACGATGGAGCATTGACCAATTCTGTCCCGCTGCATATCGACGTCTCCAATTGGCCGCTTCTCTGGTAAGCGTACACCTTGTATTCCCCCCCGACCTGGAATTCGTACCCACAGGAACCTCCGCTGAATGCCGTTTTGACTACGGCAGCTTCCCCCGGACTGCCCTTCAGCACGCTTGAGACATTGAGCGAGACGAGCCTCGGGGCGAGGCTGCTGTGAGGATCGTTCGGTTCGACGATGTCAGTGACCGTCCCGACGAAAACGACGTCGGCGCCCTGCAGGTACTGTTCTGGGGTGAGTCCTCCAACGCAGGAGCATGCCTGAGCAACGCGAGGGGTAGCTGCAACAAGTAATAGGCTGGTTGCCAATAACATACCGAGCAAGAAGCTCTCAGGCCTCTTCATAGCTTGCAATGTTTGGTGCTTTGTCTATTTGATTCTATCACCGAGAACGCTATTCTGGAGGTGACACTCGTCCATTGTCTCATCATGTCCTATGGGTGTATTAGAGGCACTGACTGGGGAAGAGGCGCCCTCACCGAAGATATGCGCCATTGCAGAGGCGCCCGACCCGAGCATTTCTCGAATCCACCCTACCATGAGGCCCTGACAGGAGCGAATCCGAGCCGTCAGGGATATTAATGGAGCGTCTCTGGCGGGACCAGTCTGTTGGAGACCCAGCCCGTGACCGGGAAGGATAACTTTACCCTCGTCGAGAGGACTATCAGTTGGTTGCCACTCCCGTATTGGGGGTCGTGCTTCCTAATCGCCGTACTGATGGGTCCTCCCATGCAGTTCCTAGGCGCTCTCGTGGATACAAGCAGCCTCGACAAGGCGTTCTCACTGACCTTCAACACCGGTTTCTCTTCATCTTTCTCGGTGGCAATCTCATCCGCGCAAGGGATAGCAGTTCAGACCATCTGGACCCTGACACTCTTCGTCATGCCATACATGCCACGTTTCATGCGCCTGAAGCTCCAGTCTTACGAAGCGGACCTGGTCCCGATTTCTCCCGAAGGTACTGGGACACTACAGAAGGCATTCGGCGGGATTTATCGTCTGCGTCCTGCCGTCGTTGTGTCTGCGGTTATTGGGGTATTTTCACTACCATACATCTACTTCCAGGCGAGTCAGATTCCTGGGGCCGCTACCTTGCTCTACTTGACTATCAGCAATGTTTTCGTCTCTCTGGTCTTCGGGACTTTCATCTGGGTTTATTTCAGGTCGCTATGGGGTCTATACAAGTTCGGGAAGGAACCGCTGAAGCTAACGCCACGTGACGAAGATTCCATGCTTGGGGTCAGACCAATCGGGTCGATTTCGCTGTCGCTCTTCTTTTCGTACATCCTAATAATAGGATTCACAGCGCTCGGACTTCTTGTCTCCCCCGACCCTCTGTCACTCTCCTTAGTTCTCGTCCTCGCACTACTCGGTGGGTTCATGTTCTTCCTTCCCCTGAACAGCATACACAAGAAGATGCTAGGGGAAAAGCAAAGCGAAACGAAAAAGATGATTCAGAAGATCTCGCAGGTCTCGAGGGGTTCGGATTACAGCGCAAACCATAGGACCGAAGACCTTCTGCAGAGCATTCGCGATCTTCAGGTCCTGCAAATGCAGAAAGAAATTCTTTCGAGAGTGCAGACGTGGCCGTTCGACACGGGCATCTTGGGAAGGTTCGCTGCTGTCATCCTGTCAGTCACGGCCATATTGCTGTCCAGGCTGATTTCCGTGACCCTTCACCTTTGAAGCATCCTGGCCGAAGAAATGCGCTTTGATGTAGGCGCCCGAACGTCGAAGGGGGGCCCGGTGGGGTCAAGACCCTCTATGGGTTCGAATCGTTCGCTAGAATTACGCCCCGAGCCAGTGTCTGGATTGAGCTCTCGGGGTTTTTGGTTTCTCGTTCATGATTGTAGCAGCCGCTCTAACCGGTTCCCACTCGGAACCCGCCGACATTGATCCCGGGCCTCCGTCCCTCTGACTCCTCCCGAGGGAGGTGGGGCGCCAACCAGCGGACGAATTCGCTGACATTCTTGGTCTGGAGGAATACGTCTCCAGGCCCGGTGACCTCGGTCACGAGACCCTCGCCCCCTAGGATGGTCGACTTCAAGGAACCGAATTTGTGGACTGAGTAACTGCAACCTTCCGTGAACGCGACTAAGTGGTAGTTGTCTACAGTGATCTTCTCGCCGGGCCCGAGCGTGTGCTTGTCCATTGCGCCGAAAGCGTTTACAAAAAGGTCACCGGTCCCGTTCGCCTTCAGCATGAACAAGCTCGTGCCGAAAATCCCCTTCCCGAAGCCCTGCCACTCAGTGTCCAGCAACACGTCGGAGGTGGAAGCGATGTATCCGCTCGACTGGACGACGAACCCAAGCCCGGGCCTGACTTCGAGCCGTTCGACGTCTCCCAGGGGAGGGGCTGCCAGACCAATCTTGCTTGGACGGTCGGCAATGAAATCGTTCACGAAGAATGATTCGCCACCGAGCACGGAGACTTTGACTTTCTGGAACAGGTCCCCACTCCTGGTCCTGGTCTTCACCTGAACGCCTTCCGACATGTATACCATGGCGCCAGCTTCCGCAGTAATCTGTTCTCCTGCTCCGAGCCTTACCTCAAGAATTGAGAAGGAAGGTCGGTATCTAATTTCGTATTCCAATACTGGCCATGAGGTCATGGTCGTGTTAAACGTTTTCTCCCCCGCCGTCAAGACCTTTCGTCGAGGTTCGTTGGCCGGGGGCAGGAGCGCATTCCAGAGTTGACGTCCCGGGTGGGGTCCGCCGCCGAATGGGTACGAAAAGTAGATCCCAAGAGGTCGGCATCAGGCTGTCTTTCGGCCATGCCTTTGCGATAGGGTTAAGAAAGGAAAACAGTGTGGAGGGGATGAAGTGCAGGGATCGTGAGCAAGGGAACTCGCCGTCTCGCAGCAATAATGTTCACCGACATTGTGGGCTACACTGCCCTTACCCAGAGCAACGAACCCCTCGCGATGAAACTACTCGAAAAGCACAGGGAGTTGATTCGGCCCATCCTACGGAAGCATTCGGGGCGGGAGGTCAAGACCATGGGGGACGCCTTCCTCATCGAATTTGAAAGTGCCCTTGAAGCTTTGGAGTGTGCAGTGGAAGTTCAGAAAACCCTTCATCAATCTGACGAACGCGCCACAGAAAAAGTGTTGATGAGAATCGGAATCCACGTCGGAGACGTGATTCATAGGAAAGGGGACGTGTACGGGGATGCCGTAAACATCGCATCGCGAATAGAACCTCTCGCCGAGGGGGGCGAGATTTGTATATCTGAACAGGTCTACGATCAAGTAAGGAACAAGACTCCTCTCTCGCTGGTTAAGCTCGAATCCCTAGACCTCAAGAACATCACATTCCCGATAGACATCTACAGGGTGCAACTGCCATGGACGAAAAGGCGAACAAAATCCCAGAAAGAGATTAGGATACCCGCTGTCAGCGTAGTCAAGAGAAATTCCGGCAGAGGCAAGGCTGTAGAACGTCAGACAATAGGGAAAGGCATCCTGAAACTGGCGATGAAGGATCGGATAGTTGTTGTAAAGATAATGAACGATTCCGAGATCCCTAGGGCACTCGCAAGATTCTCGGAGGAGGTTGACTACGGCAGAGGTGAGACGCTTCACATCACTTCCGTGATTGAAACAGTGACGGTCGTGATCGACTCGAGGAATCTGGGGAAACTAGCCCAGTTCGTACCAAAAAAGAATATCTTGGGAGTTTATCGTGACTTCGCTGAGATAATTGTCTCGTTGTCCGAAGACATGACCTTCACTCCAGGGGTCGTCGCGACGATATCTGGTGAGCTTGCCCGGAACAAGGTAAATATCCTCGAATACTTAGAAAGTATTCCCCATGCCATCGTAATCATAAGCGAAAAGGACGCTCTCAAGAGCTACCAAATATTACAGAAGCTGGCTTCCAGTCAAGAGAAGTAGTCTCGAGCTGCATCTCAGCCATATTGAGATGATTTCCGTGCCCATTTCTATTCGTCATGGAAGCACACCGATGGGACGTGGTCGGCCCGTGGCCGGGCTTTCATTCCAGGTAGGCGCCTCAACACGAGGAACTGTGCGCTAGATTGGGGCTTGTTTGCTGACTAAGGCCGCGTCTGGCTACGCACTCGTTCTCACACTTCCACTGCGCACGAAGCGATGTGCGTCGGGACACGCAACACTCAGGCTTTCATCAGAGTGAGTGACACTAACCCTATGCGCAATGCGCAATCGAGGTGATATTTCCTACGGCGCGCAATATGGTATTTCCTATAGTTACTGTGTTTGGCAATGTAGGGGTATTCGCCTATGATCCTCTGGCAGACATCGCACGCCGTTGGCAGAGGTGCCGAGCGACCACCGGCATGCCTGACAAGCGCTACCGAATGGCTTGGGAGTGACAAACCGAAGTAGGCTGCTCTCTCGAAGCTGATTCCACGGTCTTCCATGGGGCGTCTTGGCTTGGGCAACCGCGAAGTAGAATACTCACGGGTCCTACTTACGCTTTGCTACCAAGTGGGGCCGTATTCTGGCCACGAATACACTTGGGGGCCGGGAGCCCATGTTACTTCTCTCCTACTTGAGCGCGAAGCTTGCCCTTCCCATGCTGATTGGTTCAGAGGGAAGCGTCCTGGCTTGGCCTTATCGTTCCATGTAGGCGTCCGACTCGCTCGTTAAGTTGCCGTTCAAGGCATACCAAGGGCTATTGCGAAACCTAGATGCCGACCTTGCTCTTGAGAGCCAGGAAGCGAGGGTCTAATCTGTAGCGTTTGTTGAGAGGGTCGACTAATGCGAGACAAAGCCATGCATCTTTCTGAAGTGCAGCCCTGTCCAAGTACTCGAACATCCTGTCGGCTTCGCCTAGACCGGAGTATGCCTGTGCGAACTCAACAGGAGGAATTTGCTCCTTGTCTCCCGCGTGCTCTACCTCCGCAAAGAGCCTCCTCGCGTCTTCCAACCTTCCCGCCATTCCATAGACCCCAGCAAGCCGGAGCTTCGCCCTCATCTCAGAAGCAGCAAACTTCGGCACATACATTTCGGCCAATTCTACTCCTTTGTCAAATCTAGAACTTGCAAGATAGCAGTCGATTTGCCCATCGTAGGCGAAAGGAAAGTTGGGGTCGATTTCGAGAGCCTTCTCAAAATACTCGATGGATTTGTCGTACTGCTCACTGATGTACAGCGTCTGCCCCATGTTCGCGCTCATCTGCGGGGCAAGCGGGTCGAGCTCCAGTGCCTTTTGCGCCTCCTTGAATTCCTCGTCCAGCCTGCGAGTCCAGCGGAGGACAGAAAACGCATACCACTGGTGAGCAGTCGCGTAGTTCGGGTTAAGTTCGATCGCCCTCTTGAACTCGAGTTCTGCCTCTTCCCATTTCCACTCGAACAGAGCTAGCGCAAAGGCATACGACGTGTGCGCCTCGGCCAGCGTGTTGTCCAGCTTGAGAGCCTTTAGGACAGCCTGCTTTACCTTAGGGGCAAGTTCGGCGCTCGAAATGTCTCCAAAGTTTCCGAGAACAATCCAACAGTCGGCTATTCCGACAAAAGCGAGCGCGTAATTCGGGTCGCCATCGATTGCGAGCTGGAAGTACTCCATTGCCCTGTGAACGGCATCCTTCGACCTCTTGTTCCAGTACTCCCGGCCTTTCAGGTAGAGCATGTACGCCTCCGTGTTCTCAGTGGGTTTCTTGTTGATCCGGGTCGCCTCCCTGTCGAGCAGCCTCACCTTCAGAGCCTCCGCTACGTTGGTCGCTACGTCCGACTGCACTGCAAAGATGTCCTGGAGCTCCCTGTCATAGCTCTGAGCCCAGACGTGTTTGTCCTCCAAGGCGTCGAGCAGTTGGACCGTTATCCTGACACGGTTCCCCGCCTTCCTGACACTCCCCTCTAGAAGCGTTCCTACTCCAAGCTCTCTGCCTATGTCGACAAGGTTCTTCTTGGCGCCCTTGTACTGCATCGAGGACGTGCGGGAGATGACCGTGAGGCCGCTTATGTTCGAAAGGGTAGATATCATCTCCTCCGTCATGCCGTCGGCGAAAAACTCATCGTTCGGGTCGTTGGTCATGTTGACGAGTGGGAGGATGGCGACCCTGTTTCTGTCCTGCACTATGCCCGCATTCATTCCGGGTATCTTCCAGGGCAGCTCCACCTTATAGGCATCGGTCTGGAAGGAGACGTTCTTCAGGGCACGGGGGCCGAGCTTCAATAACCTGTACGGAACCTTGTTGTGCACCTGGTCGTAGACTTGCTCTGAGATGCATATCTCACCTCCATTGGCCAATGGCGCAATCCTTGAGGCTATGTTGACTGCGTCGCCAAAGACATCGTTTTCCCTATGTATGACGTCCCCTACATGGATGCCAATCCTGACTGAGACCTTGTTGGACGCGGTTTCGTTGTAGTTGCTGAGAGCACTCTGCATCTCGACCGCACATTCCGTGGCTTGCAGGGCGCTGTCAAACTCCAGGAGGAAGGCGTCCCCCATCGTCTTGATTTCCCGCCCCGAATGTTTCGGGAGGATTGGGCGAATCAACTCCCTGTGCTTTTCGAGTAGTTTCATCGCGAGGGGTTCGTCGCTCTGGGTAAGTGCAGTATAGCCCTCGATATCGGTGTACATTATCGCCGCGAGTCTGCGTATGCCCTGGGACAAGGATTCCTTCGAGTTAAGCAGAGACCTGGATGATAAAGCCGTTATGGGAGAGTTGTATGCCCTGGCCGGGCCCTTACATCTAATGTAGGCGCCTCAACAACGGGGAAGAAAGCTGCAAGGCCATCCTTACCATTGAAAGTGACCTACGCCGATTATCTCAGAATCGTTCCAAACGTTTTTGACCCGCCCGACTAGATGAATGCTAGTGGAACCCAGGGATAGGAAGATCTTCATCATCGACATAGACGGTACAGTGTGCGAGCACGTCCGGAACGAAGAAGGTGCGGAACGGATGAGAACCGCTAGACCCTTCGAGGATTCTATAACGGCGGTAAACAAGCTCTATGAAGAAGGGCACTATATCTGCTTCTTTACGGCAAGGATTGATGAACATAGAAAGCCAACTGAGGAATGGTTGAAGCGTAATGGCCTCAGGTACCACCAGATAATATTCAACAAGCCCAGAAAGCTGCCACCCTTCTCCGGGTATCACTTCATCGACGACGCCCATGTCAGGGCCACCACATTCAGGGGCAAATTCACGAGGTTCGTGAAGAAGAGAGTCGAAATCGAAGCCTTCGACGACTAGCTTGGACTGAGTGGGCCCGGTGGGGCCCACCCCCAAGTGGGTTCGAAAAGTGGATTCCAGCACAGATGCTCTTGAGGGGCGATACCGTAATTGAAGCAAGTCAGGCTGGAATCTTCCATCCTTCGAGGAATCCTTGTAGCGGCCTGGCCCAGTTTCCTCCGATTCCCCTTATAAACATCAGACGGTCAGATCTGCATACGGATAGTCCTCATTTGGCCAGAGTGACGTTGGCGGGAGTCTTCCTGCTCTCTGTGCTAGTTCTTGTGATGGTTCTCCCAGACAAAGGAAATCAGTTGGTGATTGGGGTCAACCCATTGCATGAGAGTGGGTCTAGTAACGTGGGATCAGCCCCCATTCTTAGGATGGGTTCGGGTATTACTTCGCCGTCTGGAGCCGTCATCGTCAAACAGTTGTCCACGCCCACTCAATATCCAGCTCGCCACTCCCTCCCGGCACATAGTCAGGCTGCTCTAGGTTCAGAGAGCGCGGGGAAGAGGGAATTGGCTGTAATTTCCTCCCTCGACTCTTTCGAAGCGAAGACGACTTTTCCGACAACGAGCTTCGACGGCCTCCAATTTGGAAGCAACGGTGTGCATATGGACAATTACGAACCTCCCGACGTGCAAATCGGAGTTAGTTCCGACTACGTGGTAGAGATGGTCAACTTACTAGGAGAAGTTTGGACTAAACAAGGTGTGTCGCTCAGCACATTCTCGTTGAGTTCATTCTATGGTGCTGTAATCAACTCGAGCGACAGTCTGTCCGACCCACGAGTCGTCTTTGACGCAGGAAGCGGCAGATGGTTCGCGACGTTACTGGACGAGGACAGCAGCAGTGTCCTACTAGCTGTTTCCCAATCAAGTGACCCCACCGGAAACTGGGGGTTCTACCGCTTCCCCGCCCACAACAGCTACTGCCCTGACCAACCAATTCTAGGGTACAGCTCAGTGCACGTCACCATTTCCGTGAACAACTATCTCAATGGATGCAGCGGACAGTTTATTGAGGCGGAATATATGCTCTTGAACAAAAGCGAATTGGTCGCTCTTGCCTCCGTTAACTGGCACACCTTTTACTCGCCCTCGGAATTCTCGGTTCATCCGGTTGAATCTTTGGCGTCTACGACCGTCCAGTATATGGTCTGCAGCACATGTGCACCCAACTCGATTGAACTCTTCACAGTTACGGGGGTTCCTCCGCAAACCCCCACGGTCCAGACGGTCACACTGCCTGTTGGGATGATGACGAGGCCGCCAAACGCGACCCAATTTGGCTCCCAGAAAACACTAGACACGGGAGACAACCGCGTGCTTGGCGCGGCGTATGACCAAGATAAGATATGGCTGGCTTTCAGCGACGGCTGCTACCCACAGGGAGACGCAACTCTCCGTTCCTGCATGCGTTTGGTGCAGTTAAACCCCACAACGCAAGCAGTCGTTCAAGACATCGAGATCGGCGACAAAGGGATATACTATCTCTACCCTGCCCTGACCGTCGATAACAAAGGCAACCTGGTGATTTTAGCCGGTTTCTCCTCGTCGTTAAATTACCCCAGTTTGATGCTTACGGGCCAAATATCGGGCGCAAGGAACAGTATCGAGAATTCCACTTTGCTTAAGGCAGGGACGGGGCCCATCACCTGCAACACATCCAATTGTCGGTATGGTGATTATTTTGGAGCTGCTGTCGACCCCTCAGATCCTGGGACGGTTTGGGTGGCCGGTGAATACGGTAAGGCGACTGGCTGGGGGACCTATATCGCAAGCGTGCAGACTTCTACATACAATCAGGCCCTAGTGACTATGGCCTATGCTGTCAGGGGCGGAGGGTCCAGTTTCTCTCCACCCACGCTGAGCTATGTGAGCAACGGAGTGCCGCGAACTGCAACGCTTACCGGCACTCCAACAACCTACTTCATGGATTCAGGAACGGCGTGGAGCGTTACGAATCCCCTTAGCGGAAGCACGCCGAGTGAAAGATGGCAGAGCAACCAGCAAAACAGAGGCATAGCCAACACCGGAACTAGCGTATCATTCATCTACTACCACCAATACAATATCCCACTCGCATACGCCGTCGTCGGCGATGGGACAGGATACCAGGGGCCGATGGTCCAGCTAACCGTGTTCGGAAATAGTCTATCCTACGCAGCAAGTGGAACTAGGTGGGCTGACTCTGGAGGTAGTTACGTGCTAACGAACCCCCTTCCGGGTTCAACCTTCTCTGAGAGATGGTGGTCGCCCGAGGCTGGTGGGCTGGTCCTGACTGCGAATGGAATTCCCGTCGCTTATTACCATCAGTTCTTAGTCACAGCGTCATACAGTCTGGTCGGACAGAGTGCGAGTGCCTCTCCACCCATTTTGCATTACGTCGGTGGAGGTTCCAATTTCCAGGCGAGTCTGACCAGAGCAAACCAAGAATTATGGGCCGATTCAGCCTCCTCTTGGTCAGTCCCGAATCCGCTCCCGGGCAGCACGAGTTCCGAACGTTGGGCAACCCAAAATGATGCATCTAGTACCATCAGCGGAGCTCTGTCGATAGCGCCCAACTATTTCCATCAGTACGCGTTGTCGGTGAGCTTCTCCGTCGTTGGAGGTGGCACGCCCCCCAATCTTGTTTTCACCTTCAGCGTGTTTGGCGTGACGTCTTCGATCCAACTTGCTACTTCAGAACAAATCATATGGTCGGACCGAGCAACCGCCTACACCTTACCATCAATCCTGAACGGATCCTCCGCGGGAGAACAGTGGATTGCTAGTGGCGCAACATCTGGAATGGTATCGAACCAGATGACCATCTCGCCAAACTACCAGCATCAATACTACTTCGCCTTCCAAGCCGTCCCGCCCGAAGGCGGACAAGTCTTGACTTCGAGCGGTTGGTATGACTCAGGTATGAAAGTGGGCCTGAGCGTAGCTGTAGTGGTCGGTTGGCAATTCGAGGGCTGGACGGGATATGGATCAGGCTCGTATTCTGGCCCGAACTCTACAGAGACTCTAGCTGGAGATGGACCAGCCAATCAGACAGCGACCTTCTATCCGGGCCTTGAGGTGACAACCGTTGGTAGCGGGTCGGTTTCGTATAGCGGTGCGACCACCACTGGTTCGGTTCAACCAGGGACAATCTACACAATTTACGTTCCGAAAGGGTCGACAATAACTGTCACCGCCAACCCGTATTCCTTCCTGTATTCTTTCGAACAGTGGACCGAAGCTCTGTCGGGAGGGACGGCGCATGGGGACGTGACGGTGAATTCTCCGTCAACGCTCACTGCCACTTTTGGTTACAACTATGTAAGCATACTCGGAATCATCGTCGTGGTGGCCGCATTGGGAACTGGCGTTTACGTTTTTGTAAGACGCAGAGGATATGGAGCAAGCACTTGATGCTTCCAACGGTCAATAAATGGAAGCAACTCGAGGGACCAAGTAAGACAGGCTGAACCTATGATCAACAGGCTCCGTTTATCCTCACTCACTCCCGTATTTCACTTGCAGGCCTCAAACCAGTCAAGGACGGGGCCCGGAGGGATCCGCCCCCGAATGTGTTCGAAAAGTGGATTAAGGTTGTCATTCGCTCCCTATGGTTCCCCTCCGCCATGCTAAAGTTGAGCGGGAGGAATTACTAGAACTATGGAAGATCCCAGTAGGGAAACATCGTCGAAAGTGTTCTGATGATATTTTCTAGCCATGGAATTTCTGGCGTTCCTAACCGGAACACGACGACTACGGCTGGTAGGATAACCATGGGGAGGTAAAATAGCCAATGATTTCGCCTAATGACTAGCAACACGCCCTTTCCGTGCTTCTCGCCGTAGATTTCCCTAAGAATGGTAAATGGACCATCATGATCATTGTTCTCCACTTTGGACTGAGCGTTCAGTCTACCCTCTTTGATTACAATCATCTCATTTTCGACATCGTGCATCACACGAGTGGAAAGCTGAACCGCAAAGAGCCACCATACATAGAGCAAGGGAGAGGAAATTGCCAAGACCAACCTTACTTCAGGTGCTAAACCGGATGAGGTTTGCTCAGAGGCAGCAATGAGTAGCATGCCAAATGAGATGGGAATCAATAGACTACCCATCGTTATCAAGGAGCTTTCCGTGACGCTCGGTCTTCCAGCAATTTTTTCCATATCGTCATCGCACAAACGTCGAAGTCGGTCGACATAGCTGGTCCATAGTCTTTCCACTCGACTATTTCGCGAGCGGCGGTAACACCAAAGATATGACATCAATCCTAACAGGGTGAACAGGCCTCCGACCGTAAGAGGACCAACCATAGACTTCTATTATTGCGGTTTTTCGAATTCCGTTAAAACTCTTTTGACTCTTTCTTGATAGACGATAATATGGACGTCTAGTCTTTGAACTCTTTCAAGTAGATCGGTTACCAGGCTTTCCATTGTCACATCTTCTTTTTCGTGTGACAGACCCGAAGAATCAGGACTAATCTCAGGAGTGATTTTCATCAAAGAATCCTCATCTCTCAACTCGTTGTTTCACGCCTGTGGATATCTAGCTTGGACTTCTCGACATGTGCAACATTGATGTATTTCCGTTCTTTAGGTCTCCCGACCATGGCGGTACCATGTTGGGCAAAACTTTATAGGTAATATTACACGAGAAGTGACTATGAACTCGTCTGAAAAAGACGATATTCAATCGAAGGGGTCGGAGCACGTCCGGAAGGCAAGAGATGCCACGGTGAGACACTTCGAGTCCCATCTCGCTAGCTACGGAGGACTCTTCACGGAGAGGATGCGCAGGCGACTGCTTGGCCTGCCCGTAGGTCGGACGCCAAAGCAGGATGAGAGGACCTTGAAATACGATTTCTGGTATGACGTGAGGAGCAGCGTCAAGTCTGGGCTAACTGATCTAGAACTCTTCCTGTCTGTAGCATCTGAGAAAGACAAGAATCAGGTGATTAACGAGGAAACTCTACGGCCGGTAGCATTGGCTCTCTTCCACATGGCGCCTGCTGGGCGACATGACATCGCAAGGCTCCTAGTAACTTACGGACTTTCCTATCTACGGGAGAAGAGGAGAGACATGATGACCATCTCACACTCAAATACCATCGCGGAAGCAATTGATCTATCTGACTTTCTCGCAGAGATGTCCAAACCCGAGGGTAAGAGAAACTATAGTCAACCAAATCCGAAGGCTGTGGAATGAGTTCCTCATCCTTAGCTTATTCTATTCCGCCAGAGTTAGCATCTCGCGGAAGGCCAGAGGATTCAACACAATTTCGTGAAGCCTCATCAAGCCTTAGAAGGCCAAACTCCCGCAGAGGTGGCGGGAGTCGGAATCGAGGGGAAGAACAAATGGCTGATACTCCTGAGGAGCGCAAAGAAGACTGGCGAGTGATTAATCACTACGCCATGACTGGGGTGCTGTCTGGATTCGGGATTTTAGGCGGCGTTGCTCTTGTTCTGATAGCCGACAGCTATTTCTTCCCGAATACACCATTCAACTTCATTTTGTATGTCCTGACGCCCATCTCACTGGGAGGCTTTATTCTTGCGTGGTATTGGTTTTGGTTCAGACCTGCACGGCGGGCAATATTCCGTCGAGTCAGACCGCGCCTCCCGAAATGAGGCACCGTCAGGAATCACCCGAAGGTGAAGCAGAACCGGATGGCTAGGTGGAATCGCTTAAGGTGGCAGGTTCCTGCACTTAGAGAGGCTTATGAGACCTCAAACCGAGATAAACTCTTGTTAATCGCTCTTAACTTGCCTTAACTGCCCTTTAACCGAGCTTAAAGACGAGTTAAAACTCGTTATGACTCGTCATGATAAGATAAAAGCCCAATCGGAGCCTAAATTGAGCTTCTTTTCACGCATGGTTTCGACTTGGGAACAGGACTTGTTTCTTTGGGAGTCTCTTCTTTGACAGGCTAAGCTGGGTTGTCCCTGGCTGTTGCTTCCTACTTCCGCTTGATCATCGCGGCCAGACGCTTCACCTGGCCCTTGATCTTGGCTACCTCCTTCCTCAAAGCCAGGCTTTCCCGCTCCAACTCCTCCAGCTTCTCCATGTTTGGCTCTGGGACACGCTCGAGGATGGTCAGCTCTGGCACGGCCTTGGCATAGTCGCTCAGAAGGTCGTGCTCGGTGGGCCTGTAGTAGCTCTCGGCCAGCCCGATGTTGTGGCCCATCAGCATCTCGACGTTCATCGTCTTCATGTGGCGCTCGCACACGCTCTTGAAGAACTTGCGGAAGCCGTGGTCAGCCTGGAATTCGTGCCGCTTCTTCCCGGGCTCCAGCGGCTTGCGGATGCCGGTACCCTTCAAGGCATCTTCTATCATCCGCTTCACCCCGCCACTCCTTAGCCGCTTCGGCATGTGCGGCTCCCCTTTCCCGAGCTTGTCCGGATAGAAGAGGTCCCGGATCAAGGGGGAGTCGTTGTTGACCTTCTCTCCATGTCCCTGCCGGAACTTAACGTATTCCTCCAAGGCGTGGTAACACTCCGGAGTGAGGAAGGTGAGGTATTCATCGGGCGTGCCTGCATATACCTTGATTCGAGCGGCAAGTAGCCGACTGTCCTTCTTGATGGGCTCGACATGGCCCCAGTTCAGGTAGTCAAAGGCGCCCAACCGAACGCCAGAGGATAGCATGGTGAGGGCTACCAGCTTGGTCCTTCTGTCTGGGTAGGCCAGTATCAGCTTGATCTCTTCCAGAGTCGGTATCCTGTCCTGGGCGAAGCTGCGACCCCTCGGTATCCGCTTGGAGATCTTCTTCCAGTTCAGGATGATGTCGTTCATCTCGCAGAAGAGCTTGATCGGTTTGTAGAAGTTGGGCACTGTGGCTTCTGAGATTTCCCCCTTTTCGGCACGCTGTTTCTGGTATCTCATGTAGTCGTTGATTGCGATGGTGGCCCACTGATTGTCTTCCTTCGCATGTCTCGCGAATGTTCGAGCCCTCTCTTTCAAAGAGCCGCCCTTGATCTGGAGATGATTGAAGAACTGGTCAAGCCTCTTCGAGTACTTCTCTCGCGTTACCGGGGACCTTATCGCGTCGAAAAACTCAGTCAACGGCTCGACTTCGATAGCCTGCACACCCACGTTATTTATGGAATCCTACTTAAGGACCTAGATGGTAGCGGGCCCGGTGGGATTCGAACCTAGTCGTAGATCGTATCTCCTAATACCTTGGATTGGGCGATTATGGCAGAACAGAGTTCATTCTGAGCTTATTTCTGGTGCGGCCTCCGGGATTCGGACCCGGGCAAGTGGCTGATTCCTCTTTGAGATTGGGAAGCCACTATCCTAACCACTGGATCAAGGCCGCGCCGTCCTACCCACGAATGGAAATACTATAAACGAAACCATTGGATTGAGGCCAACCGTGGAAAAGGATCTTGTCGTCAGGATAGCTCCGGAGCTCAGGCGTCTCTCCAAGGGCGGCTATGTCAAAGCCTACCGACAGGGCGGGATTGAAAGGCGGACAAGCGTTCATCAGCTCGTCGGTCAGTTGTTGGATACCCTCAAGATCAGCCACCGGGATGGAGTCGGCGTCCTAGGGGTGCCCGGGTTGCAAGCCGATTTCTTGGTCAATGGAACCTTTGTCTTCGTCGATAAGGACCCGAATTCCCGGATGATGAGGGCGCTGGCCAAACAGGCCGTTCCTAGCCTTCTGATAACCAGGGAGTCCGTCAGGAGCGACGGGTCGGACCATGGCATACGATTGATTGGCCTCGGGGAAGACCCCAGGAGGCAGACGATCTTCCTGGATGACCCGTCCTTCAATTTCGACTATGCGCACATACTCCCGGCCACCCAGAAATGTTCGGTCATGCACGGCCACACATCTTCTGTCCTGGTCGAGATTGTGGGCCGCCCCGTCGACGGGATGGTAGTAGACTTTGGAATCGCGAAGGATGTTGTGAGAAATGCCATCAGAGGGCTGGACCATAAGTTGTTCATTTCGAAGAGGTATGTAACGGAGGTTATTGGTAACAGGGTGACCCTGAAGTTCAGGACTGTCCATGGGGAATTCGAAATCAAGGCGCCGAAGGGGACCACGGTCATGCTCGACGGAGAAGCGACGGTCGAGAATCTCGCTAAGGAGGTTCTTTCGAGGGTCTCCCCCAAAATGCCATCGAACGTGACGGCAGTGGGGGTTTACGTCTACGAGGGACTCAACAAGGGGAGCCATCTTCTTGCACAGATTCACCAGGACGAGGAGAGAAGGGCACGAAGGAAGCCGTAGTGCTCCTGTCTGGAGGCATAGACTCTGCGACTTGCCTATACCTATTGGGGAAGGAATACGATCGGAGGGCCATTACATTTTCCTATCGCGGCATCTCCAAGGCAGAGCTGAATTCCGCGAAGGTCATAGGCGAATCCGCAGGACTGGTCGAACACCGTTTCGTAAGACTACCTGACCTTAGAGAGTCAGGGGACATTCCGGGGGGGAGGTTCTATCGTATGCCACCCACGTACATACCGATGAGGAACGCCATATTCTATTCATTCGCCGCTTCCTATGCTGAGGAAGTCCGTGCGAGGGTGATAGTCGGGGGGCACAACAGGGACGACCTGGCGGTCTTTGAAGACACGAAAGAGGAGTTCTTCACGGCGTTGCAGGGCATGATCATGGGAAGCTCAGTTATCCTGCGGAGGATAGGAACCCGGATCAAAAGACCGCTAAAGGCCAAGACTAAAGCCCAGGTAATTCGGTTGGCGTCAAGGCTGGGGGTCCCTTTCGAACTCACCTGGAGCTGTCACAGAGGACGGCAGGGGCATTGTTGGGAATGCCAAGGCTGCATTTCGAGGATGGAAGCCTTCAAGGGTGCGGGGATCACGGACCCACTCAGAACCCCCAGAAGAAGAGGGAAAATTTCATAAGGAGTCATCGGGGTCGGCCTGCTTGATTGGCTTCGACAAGCAGGCGCCCCGGTGAGCCCCTCGAATACATAGACGCCACCACCGATGTTCAGCAGGAACCTGCGGACCTCATCCTGGACGCAGGAATTGCAAATCTCAAGGTCCTATATTCAGACGGGAAGCTCAGCATGCCCGTCAGAATCGCGATCGAGACCTCGACCGGCCTCCATAGGGGGGTTCACATGAGCCGGCTGGTGAAGGCTGCTAACGGCCGCAGGCCTGGAGGAATCGAAGAATGGCTCCGCGGCATCTGCCGGGAAGTCAACAAGACCCAGCCTGGGTCTGAGGCGACATGTTCGTTCGACCTTCCCTATGACGACCAGTTCGTCGAAGTCACTCTGAGAACCAGCGAGCGAGGCGCTGCGACGTATCAATACAGGGTAGACGGGATGACGGCCTGTCCGTGCAGCAGGAAGATGATTGGGGTCGGCCACATGCAGCGAGCAGAGATAACTCTGGTATTGAAGGGAACGAAGACCATGGATTCGCGTGAGGTCATAGAGCGGATTGGAGAGTGTTTTTCGGCTCTCCCCAAGGAGCAATTGAAGAGGCTCGAGGAGGCGAAAAGGATACTGACCGCCCAGGAAAATCCGAAGTTCGCTGAGGACCTAGTCAGAGAGTGCGTGAGGAGATTCCCCAACGGGTTGTTCGTAAGAGCGAAGTGCTATGAGTCGATTCACGCCCACGACGCCATCGCCACCTGGTCCGCAAGGCCTGGATGGGTCCCGTCCTTCTGAGTTCAACTCACGACCCATCAGCTTAAATCGACTCTGCCTTTCGAGCGTCGAAGGATGTCCGACCTAATTATCGGCACGTCGGGCTGGTCATACAGTGAATGGAATGGGGTCTTTTATCCGAGCGCGAGCACGAGTAAGCTATCTTTCTATTCGAAGATCTACAAGACGGCAGAGATCGATTCCACATTTTACGCATATCCCTCGAAGGGACTGGTCTTGGGGTGGGCAAAGCACACCCCCGACGATTTCGTTTTCTCTGCGAAGCTTCCCAGGTTGCTCACGCATGACAAGAAGCTGGACCTGAACAAAGGTGTTGAGCCCGACCTCATCAGGTTCCTCAGCCTGATGAAGCCGCTGATGGCGAGCAGGAAGCTCGGTCCCCTGCTGGTGCAGCTCCCGCCCAGCTTTTCATACCCTGAGGACCACGAGAATTTCAAGGCGTTTCTCAATGTGTTGCCAGACGACGTGAGGTTTGCGGTCGAGTTCAGGCATCCTTCCTGGCTAAGAAAGGAGGTCTGGTCCCTCTTGAGGGACAGGAACGTTGCGAACGTGATTGTGGACGAACCCCTTCTGCCGCCCGACCCGGTTGTGACCGCGGATTTTGCCTTCATCAGGTGGCATGGCCGGGGGACTAAGCCTTGGTACAACTACCGATACACCGGCAAGGAGCTGGCTTCTTGGGTGCCGAAGGTCAAGGAAGTGACAGCTCGGACAAAGACGACCTACGGATACTTCAACAATCACTTTAGGGGATTTGCAGTTGAAAACTCCTTGAAGATGATGGGGATGCTCGGCGTTTCCTCGGGGGTGCAGGATGAGGCAGGCGCGAAGGCCACACGATATCTGGAGAGTGGAGGAAGGCCAGATGGGGAGGGGAGCATGCTGGAGTATGTCGGAGGTGGCGGGATCTGAAGGTAAAGATGTTTTATGACGAGGAGAGGCCGAAGGTAGACCCTTTGGAGCTGAAGAATGTCGTTAGGGAGTCGGGAATCGAAGTCACCAGACGGAAGGCAGAGATTGGGATCGTGGTCGGAGGGGACGGTATCTTCTCGAAGTTTGGAAAGTCCGAATCGGAGCCCTTGCTTTTCGTCGGAGTCAGGTCCAACAAGGCCACAGGTTCGAAGGCCTACATGGCGGAGACCTACTTCGACGAGCTCCCGAACGCTCTGGCCCGGCTAAAAGAAGGAGCCTACACGGTCAAGGAGTGCTCCCGACTGGAGGTGTTCAAGGATGGAAAGAGTCTCGGAGAGGTCTTTACCGATGTCTATTTGCAAAGAGGAGACGAAAGCAACAGCCTCCGGTACAGGGTCAGGGTTTCAGGCCCTGGCAAGGAAATTGAAGAGTCGGTCATCGGGGACGGGGTGGTCGTAACCACCTCGGCAGGCTCCAGAGGGTACTATTCCTACCCGGACAGGATGAAGGGCAGTATGCTTGACATGGATGCCTTCTCGAAGCTTGAGGAAGACAACATAGGGATATGTCACATTGCTCCTACGTTTGCGGAGCGCTCCGGATCACAAGAACGCCTTCTGAGATATGCAGTCCCTTGGGGGAGCAAGATCGAAATGTGGCTGACGAGGCCTGCCAACGCAAGGCTCTACGGGGTCGAGTCTGGCAGGGGCGGTGTCAAGGTGACCACGAGGGACAGGATAACAGTGGTTACTGGGAAGAACACAACAAAGATTGTTCAGCTGAATGCGGCCTAGTTCGATTCATAGGGCTCAAGCTTTCGGTCGTACGCCCGTCACGGTGTAGTTGATGGATTCCCCGATGCCAGGATCATGAGCCCATACCTTCTGAATTACGTGTTCCATTGATGAGCAAGGGGGCGTCGGCGCTAAATTGACTGTCGAATTAGGTTCTATTGGCTAAGGGAAGCATAGAGCTCTTGGACCTAACTCCGGGAAGGATCCTCGGCGGGCATAAATAGCAGCAGGTTCAGAATCGCTTCATGCCTCCTACCTGGAAAGTCACCCCACCCAAGAACGATAGTGAGTACTTCGAACGAATGACTAGAGCGCTATTTTCAGCTGGTCTCAACTGGAAGATGATTGAGAATAAATGGCCCAGCTTCAAAAGGGCTTTTTCGGGGTTTGAGATTGAGAAGGTCGCTGGACTCGGGGAGAAGAAAATCGGGACTCTGCTCGCTGACACTGGGATTGTTCGGAACGAGAAGAAGATCAGGGCTACGGTTCATAACGCTGGCCAATTCCTAGAGATCAAGAAGGAATTCGGCGGATTCGCAAAGTATCTAAAATCGATCTCCGGAGAGGAAGAGCTACAAGATGACTTGCAGCACAGGTTCCATCTTCTGGGGCCTTCCTCGTCGAGGATTTTCCTCTGGCTCTCGGGGTACCCCTTGACACCGAACAAGGAAGAAAAGGCATGGATCGCGGGGCCTCGCTAGCCAAGGGCCCCGCCTGACACTTCTCGAACCAACCGCGTGGCACGCCGACCAACCTCTTCAGGTCTTCGGTTGAAGAAAATCAAGCCTTGCACACTCGCCATCAACGGCCCTTCTAGCGAAATCTTAGATAATGAGTCACGGTTATGGCCTCAGTTAACATGAAGCCAGGTGCTTCCAGACTATCTACGAAGGAGCTGAGGGATGACACTTTGCCGGATTTTGAGAAGCTCCTCGAGACGCACCCAGCACCCGGCGCCTATTCGTGCTGGTGCATGTACAATCACCGCTCCCGTCCCCCGAATCAGAGCAAGGAGCCCCATTCAAGAGCCAAAGAGAACGCCGAGAATCAAAGGCAGAAGAAAGAACTCGTCAAGAAAGGGCAATCACATGGGATGCTTGTTTACGCGGATGGAGGTCCGGTCGGATGGTGCCAATACGGCCCCGAGGAGGAACTTCCTCGAATTGAAAACAATCCAAGTTATCGAAAGCTCCCGCCCCAGAACCGGGAAGAAAAGTTGTGGAGGATAACCTGCTTTGTTGTAAACAAGAAGTATCGAAGAGACGGGGTCGCCAGGACTGCGCTCAAAGCAGCTCTGACGGCAATAGCAAGTGAGGGAGGGGGTCAAGTTGAGGCATATCCAATCATCCGGTGGGGAGCATACTCGGATTACCGAGGAACAGTCTCCATGTTCCTGAAAGAGGGGTTCAAGATCGTAGCCCCGCTCGGAAAGAACAATGTTGTCATGAGAAGGACGATTTGACGGCAGCCTCAAGAATTTCCACCTCTATGGAGCCATGCCGATTGTTTGCCAAGAACCCAACCTGCCCAGCAGGGTTCAGGTGGGGCGTTATCTTGCAAACAACGTAACGATGCCTCCCTAACTAGTTAGGGAGTGCGCATTTCATCTGCCCAATGCCACCCAAAGCCATGCAATGGGAAAGTCGAAAAGGAATTGCACCATTCGTAGGAGCAGTGGTCGTAGTCGCACTTCTGGTAGGATTAGGTGGCGGACTATTGGCAGGCCCCTCCCTTCTCGGGATGCCCGCTTCAATAAACTACAAGCCTACCCAGGAAACCAAGGAGTTCGTACTCTACTCGAATGTGGCTGAATTCAATGACACCGAAGTGGGCATACCCCACGACCAGTTCTCACCCAGCACCATAGTGGTGAACCAGGGCGACAAGGTCATCATCCACTTCTACAACACCGAGGACGAACCCGAGAATCACAACTTCATCCTGACCGCCTACGGTCTCAACACAGACCTAGCTCAGGGTCAGCATCAGGACATTACCTTCACAGCAAATCAAGCAGGAGTCTTCCGGTTCTTCTGCGGGTATCACCTACCGACAATGACGGGTCAGCTGATAGTTCTGCCGACAAGCAGCTGACATCCTTCCTTTTTTCTCGACAGTTAGCTCCTACCGTTGTTGCAGGACAACTTGGGCCCACTTTGTTGTCTATGGGCCGGAGGGAGTCCGCATCAATCTCGTATCTCAAGTCGGATCCGAAATCAAGAGTTTGTGCCATGGGTGATTCGAACCTTTGATTCGCAGCTTCGACGGGTGAAGGAAGCTCAAATCAAGCAGGAGTTGGTCCGGCGGGAGTTACTACAATAATGGTTCGATTTGTGGATCCTCTTCAATCGTTCACCATCCCCTTTGGAGAAGGTGCCCGAACTAAACCGACGAAATCCCAGGGCAACATCGATGAGTGACAGATTGGACGTCGGTCAACTCAGTCCCTATGCGCTCTTGCGGTGACCACGACCCTTCGAACTCCATCTAAACTCTGCTTCACTCTGTTCTCGATTTCGGTCTTGATCTTGTCGAGCTGATCAACGGTCATTGAGCCTTCTACCTCTATGTGGATTTCAGTCTGTATGTAAGGGCCCGAAGCCCTAAGCAGAATGTCCTTCACATTTGTCCCTAGGCCTTCAGCGATTTTCCTGATTTCTTCAACAAGCACAGGGTTGTGATATGCGTCCAGTAAGACGAGGGACGATTCTTTGATTACAACGTAAGAGATGAAAAGAATGAAAACCGCAACGATCATCCCGCCAACCGCATCCATCTGGTGGAATCCCAGAGAGGAGGCTAGGACTGTGAAGAAGACTATGAAGGATGCTGAACCATCCTTTATCGCGTTATTCGCATCGAGCTTAAGAGACAATATGTTATGTTTTCTCGCAATCCTCCTCATCTGAATCGCCCTGTACAGGGAGATAGTGCCTGCCATCAGCAATACTGCCAGCGCAAGGACAGGAAGGTCGAGAGGTTCTGGATTGAGAAAAGCCAGATATGACCGGTAGAAAATGGCAGCTGCGATTCCCATCAACGCGATAGCTCCCACGAACGCCACAAAGCTCTCAATCTTGTAGTATCCAAAGTGGAACCTCTCGTCGGGAGCTCTACGGGATATCCTCAAGCCGAGCCACACTAAGAACGAAACCAGGGTATCGGACATCGAGTCAATTCCATCAGCTGTAAGGCCGATACTGCCAGTGACCTCTCCAGCAGCAATCTCCACGATTCCAAGTATCGCCAGAGTCCATGAAGACAGATATGCTAGCCTCTCTCCTTGGAGATAGCCCTCTGAGACCTCAGCCAAGTTATCGCCTTGCCCAACTCGTGACAATGCCTTCTTAGACTCTTCCCCACCCGGTCATCCGAAATCTCCTCTTTGATGTCGAAAGTCGAGCGTCAGGGTGTCACGGACGATTGCATTCTCTAGGATGAAAACGAGTCTGGTGATGATAGAATGAACAAAACCTACACAGGTAATTTGGTGTCAGCATCTTCCAAAGAATAGCTTATAGTGTCCTACAGAAATTGGAGGTGTGTGGTCGAAGCTGCATATGTAGCTGTCGCCCTAGTTGGTTTGTTGCATGGGTTGGAGCCGGGACACGGATGGCCAATAGCGATGCTCTATGCCGTTCGATCCACCAAGCCAATTCTAAGGGGGTTTCTCAGTTCTTGGGTAATCTCGATGTTCCACTTGCTCTCTTCGTTGGCGGTGATCGTTCCCTTCGTGCTGCTGAAGACTTATGTTGGCTTCACTCTCCCGTATGTCAACTACATCGCAGGATTTGCGCTCATCCTCATTTCTGTGAAACTATTCCTTGAGAAGCCAGAGGGTCAATTGGCGGATCAACACGACCACATCCACGATGATTTTGTCGGAACACACGAACATGAGCATCAACACTTCGATGGCGTCAAACATTCTCACAAACACAGGCATACGAGGAAGACTTTCATTACCCTCTCGGGCATAGCTGTCTTTGCCTTTGTGTTGGGCTTCGCACATGAAGAGGAGTTTGTCTTGTTGTCCTTAGCTGTGGGAGGAATCGATCCGCTGTTCCTTATGTTGACTTACGCGTCGGCCGTGATGGTGAGTCTGATAGCAGTGACGCTGGCGGCCATAAGGCTGTATAAGGTGTTCGAACAAAAGCTCGAGAAGTATGAGCATTTGGTACCCAAGGTAAGCGGGCTAGTTCTCCTAATCATGGGAATCAGTTTCATCCTCGGCTTGCGTTGAAGAATCTTGCGGGAGGGAAGAAAGTAGCCTATGAGGTTCGCGATTCCATTACGAGTAAATTTGATGAATCAGACCTAGCGGAGCAAATTCTGGCATGTTTGTTAAATGGGTCGGAAGGGGCTTACACCAATTTCATAGCTCGAAGCGGATTCGAAATCACGGGTTCGGATCCGAGGGGATTCAATTGGCCGGAAGGGGTTCAGACCCTGGTAGGGTTCGAATGCTGTCCCTTTGGTGGGTCCTGACCTCTGCGAACCCTTTCCGCTTGATACCCCTGCTTCTAAGATTCGGAATTGACGGCTGAGTGGATTCGAACCCTAGGGATCGAACTCGTGCGGGTTTAGTACGGCTTCTCCTCAAGACTGATGATGCGGCGAGCGTGAATCCGGAGGAGTCGCTTGGAATCTGATCCCATGCAGGTCTGCGACCAGAGACTGGAACATAGATGCACATCACCTGTGTGCTTGCAAGATCCGCCGAATTCTGCAGTCCCAAGAGAGCTCCCGCTACTCGAATTTAATAAAAGGAAAGGGGGGGTTTCCTAGAGCGTTACTGTTGATGTGTAAATGTTCTGATCTCTGTTGCCAGAGCTGTCAGCTTCGACACTCGGGGTGCTAGTGTTGGGGTCGATGAAGGATACATCTCTGTCGTCGGTCCATATGATGTGGATAGTGTTTCCGACCGATGCTATGCCAAGGTAGTCCCCATGGAAGGCTAACGTTCCTGAGCGGAACATCGGCCAGCTCGTGTTTCTCTGGTCGCCAACAGAGTCTGTGACCTTCACTGATGACCAGGTACTGCCGCCATCTGTGGAGTAGCTGTAGTACACGTCGGTGATTGCTTCTGGTCCGGGCCCGCCTACATTGGTGGCGAGGGAGGGTTGGTTGTCGTCAGATGGGTTGGGGTCGTTGACGTTCGTGTAGTACGCTATGTCAACCCTGGTGCCAGCCGTTGCGATTGAAGGGAACACTTCGTTCCCGTCAGACCCCGACTGGACGTTGTTTGCAGTGATGTCTGTTACTGTGAATGAAGAGCCTCCGTTTGTAGACTTCCCGACATACACATCAGAATCGATGTTGGACAGGACAATGTTTCCGGAGGAATCGAAGTTTGCAGCTGGGTCGTTGTCACCCATGTAGGCCATGTAGATGACCCCGTTTGTGTCGACCGCCAGACCGAACGTTCTGGCGGTTCGCCAGGCGAAGACGCCACAGCAGTCGCTGGCGCCGTTATTGCGGGGGACAGGGCTGTAGGTAACAGCTGTCGTGGGCTTGGAGAAGTGCGCCCCACCATCGGTGGATTTCACGATGGAAATGCCGTCAGGGGTGGGTTGCCAGTTGCTGCCGCTCCCGAAGGTGACCCACGCGACATACACTTTACCATCTGGAGCCACCGAGATCTGGCAGTCTTGGTTGAGAATGCTCCCTTCGCGTCCCCTGTCGCTTACTATTTGTGGATTGGAGTAGGTCACTCCACCATCTGTGGAGGCGGAGAACATGATTCTGTTGCCTCCGAAGAGGCCCTGGGCGGGAACGGAGAATCCGATGAATCTCGTCCAGCAGGTGTATACGTTGCCCTGGAACGATGAAGAGGATCCGGTGTCGACCGCGATCCACTCCTTGTCGTCAAAGATACCCAGAGAAGCCGGGTTGAAGGAGACCTTCGAAGTGAAGGAGTAGGTTGCACCGTCGTTGGTGTACTTTGCCACAAAGACCCCGTTCTCCTGAAGAGGTCCTGGCGTGTCAGGGAAGCCCGCGGAATTGAAGGCGATCATGGAGAAGTATGCGTTACCGGAACTGTCGAAGGCGACCACCGGATCTGATGCACCACCCAGCCCGTGCACTGGAGAGGCCAGCCCTGCTGAGCTGCTGTCTCCAGGGAAGCCGGGGATCAGGCTGTTCGTCCACGACGCGCCAGCGTCCGTGGAGCGGTAGTAGCCCATCCACACACTGGCCGGAGTGACGAAGCGCGAGCGGCGGTAATCATTGGCCCCGCTAACCAGAATGTTTGAATCCGTAGGGTCAATGGCTATTGTAGGTTCGTTCTGTTGCAGTTTGTTTTGGTCCCCAGTGTTAAGCGATCCCGTCTGGATGACGTTGACATTGCTTCCAACGGTCAGGCCGCGTACCGGGTAGCTAGGAACTCCCAGCAGTATGATGAAAGAGAGTGCTATTAGAATTCGAGACTTTCGTTTAGAATTCATAGGTTTTCAGGCACGACTACCGACCGACGGATATTAATGGATTCTCTCGCCTGATTTGAAAGCGCAGTAGGACCTGTGAATGTAATCTAAGGCCTCACACTGTTTACAATGTATACAGTATGCCAATGCGAACGTGACTATCTCATCGCCCTTTGATTCTAACGTCTACTACAGGAAGATTTGCACTCTGGATTGCTTCCATTCATCCAATAGCCATGGGTCGTCCAGGGCGAAATTCGCTTCCACTGGCGCCCAGCCCTAAATGGCACAGTCGAGCGGTAGAAGGAATGGTATGCGCGGTTTGTCGGCCGGTAACTAGTACGCGATTGCGACTGGTTGCATGGCATACTATTACCTGTTGCCCCGTGTGCTAGTGTGCCAAAGTCCCGGCGACCGCAACTTCGCAATTTGATCGAGTGACATCCATGTGCGCCGGATGCCGCCAGACGAACATCCCCCGGTTTCGAACCCAGTGATGGTTTGGGCCGAAGTATGGGCCGGAAGGGATTCGAACCCTTGACCTCCCGATTATCAGTCGGGTGCTCTAGCCAAGCTGAGCTACCAGCCCGTCTTTTGACGCCTTGAGTTAGGCTATAATTCCTTTTCAAGGTGGAAGAGGATAAGAAGCGACTCAATCCTGCCTCAATTCGTGGGCCGGTAGTTCAGCGGTACGAACGCCCGCCTTGCACGCGGGAGAATCAAATGGTCCCAAGGTCGGGGGTTCAATTCCCCCCCGGTCCACATCTGATTTGAATTGTAACCGCCTGGTTCGAAAAGCTTATGACAATTTCGCATTGTCAGGATGACTCGGAGTTGGGTGGCCATTAGGAGTATGAGATCGAAGTCGGGGGGAGCTTCGAAGCTCTCGGACTGGTCCTACTACGCTGGGTTGGACGAGATCTACCATGCGAAGTGGACGGCGTCGACCTTCGCCAGGCTCGAGGTCTTCAGGGAGGCGGTGCGCCACTTCTGGCCAGACCCTGAGGGCTACCCTGTGAAACTGATTCAGGTGGCGGGAACCAGTGGGAAGGGGTCGACCTGTCATTATTTACAATCAGGATTGGCTCCGTATGGCAAGGCCGGATGCTACGTGAAACCGCATTTGTTCGACTACTCTGAGAGGTTCATCGTTGGGAACAGGCAGGTAGCGCACGAGGAAATCTTGAGAGTGTGGAACGAGGAAGTGAGGCCTTACTGCGTCAAGAATGCGCTAAAGGGGCAGATGTGGGAGCTTGACCACCCTGAAACGAGTCTTCTAATCGCTCTGCGAATCTTCGAGAAACATGAGCTTGACTGGGCCGCAATAGAAACTGGGATCGGAGGCCGCTACGACCCCGTGACAACGCTTGGCGTCGTAATGACCGTGCTCACAAACGTTGGAAGGGACCATGAGGACGTGTTGGGAAGCGAGCACTGGCAGCGCGCCCTCGAGAAGTCCGGAATCTGCAGGGAGGGGATTCCCCTGATTCTCGGCGATGATGACCGGAACACTGTCGAAGTGGTCACGGCAGTGTGCGAGGATGTGGGGACCCCGATTCAGATCCTATCTCAAAGAGAGATCAATGAACTGGAACGGTTGATGAGAGGACGGAGGCGAAAGGAGCGCTCGGAAATGGTTCTTGGTTCGCGCCACCAGCTGCAAAACGCTGCGGTGGCGTCCAAGGTAATCAGGACTCTGGTCAAAACTGCCGACCCCAAGAGAGTCGCCAGAATGTTTCTCACAACCCGGTTCGTGGGGAGGTTCTGGAAGGTGGAAGACGGGGTGTATGCGGACGTCGCCCACAACCCGAGCAAGACTGAAGCCCTTTCTGAGGAGATTGAGATTCGTTTTCCCAACCAGAAGAAGGTGTTTGTCGTCGGAATCTCGGGCACGAGGAATCCTGTCGAAGTTGTCGGGCCGCTCGTCAGGCAGGCGAGGGCGATTGTTGTCACGGCGGCTGGATATAAGGGACAGGACCCCGAAAAGGTCTATCTGGAACTCAGAGAAAAGTTCCCTTCGCTCCCGATACATCTAGCGGCCAGACCACAGACGACTCTCAAAGTGGCGAAGAACCTGAGGAACGGGAAGGAGACTATCATATTCACGGGATCGACGTATACGATCGACCAGGCTCTCAACCCTGATGAAAGGCTCAGACACCTGAACGGCACCTACGGCTGGCGAGAAGCGAGACAGTAGGTCCAATGGGCATTGGACCAAGCGTTTCGAAACGGCCAAAAGGACATCAGACAGCCCTGCTAGTGGGGCCAAGTTGAAAGACGGAGTATTCGGCTACGATGATTTCCTCTCCCCATTCACTTGGAGGTATGGCAGCCCGCAGATGCGCCGTCTTTTCTCCGAGAAGGGGAGAAGGGCGACATGGAGAAGGGTATGGCTCGCCCTTGCTGAGGCAGAGTCCGACCTAGGGCTGGTTTCCAAGAAGGAACTCGATGGGATCCGTGCTCATGCCGGGCGCGAACATGTTGACATCAAGAAGGCCCACGTCCTCGAGAAGAGCATACGCCACGACCTGATGGCCGAGCTGAGGACATTCGCCGCCCAGGCGGGCCCTGGAGGCGGGAAGCTGCATCTCGGCGCTACCTCCATGGACATCGAGGACAATGCGGACATGATGATTTTCGCCGAGGCAACCGAGATACTAATGTCACGAATCGCCGACTGCCTTCAGGCGTTTCGCGCGAAGATAGTCAGACACAAGGGGACGGTCTGCATGGGATGGACCCACCTGCAGCCTGCAGAGCCCACGACCCTGGGCTACAGACTCGCAAGCTACGCCCAGGACCTGGTGATGGACCTCGAATTCTTGGAAACCGTGAGAACGAGGTTCCTCAAGGGGAAGGGGGTGAAGGGAGCTGTGGGGACGTCGGCTAGTTTCATGGCGCTTGTCGGGAGCAGCGACAAGGTCAGGAAGCTGGAAGGTGACGTGATGAAGAAGATCGGCATGGAGCCATTCGAGGTCGCCACCCAGACCTATCCCAGGAAGGCTGATTTCTTGATCCTCGTAGCGCTGGCCTCGATCGCAGAGAGCAGTCACAAGTTCGGGCTCGACCTCAGAGTGATGCAATCACCCGGGTTTGGTGAACTCTCGGAGCCGATCGTGGAGAAACAAGTCGGGTCAAGCGCCATGCCATTCAAGCGGAACCCGGTGTCCGCAGAGAGGATGTGTTCCTTGGCACGGTTCGTGTCTGTCCTTCCGATGGTTGCTTTCAACAACGCAGCCAACAGCATTCTGGAGAGGACCCTCGACGATTCCGCCTCGAGGCGAATTGTGATCCCGGAGGCGTTCCTGGCGGTTGACGAATGCCTGGCGATCTATGAGAGGCTGCTCGATGGGCTCCAAGTGTTTCCTGAGATGATAAGGAGGAATCTCGAGATGTATGGCCCCTTCGCCGGGACCGAAGCGCTCATGATGAAACTAGTTGCGCGGGGAGGGGACAGGCAGAAGATACACGAGAAGATCAGGGTCAAGTCTTTTGCGGCCTGGGCCCAGGTGATGAAGGGGAAAGCGAACCCCCTGGAGAAGCTTCTGGCAGCTGACAAGTCACTTGCTTCGGGTCTTACGGCCGGGGAAATACACAGGCTTCTGGAACCGGCCAGGCACGTGGGGGACGCCGCGGAGAGGTGCGAGTCGTTCGCCCGTGGTCAGATCGACCCGATGCTGAAGAAATACAAGCGGAAAGGAAAGAGAAAGGATTCAGGCGCCCGGTTCTGACCTAGGATATCTTCAGGCCGTTCACGCGGACTCCCGTCCCCTTGCTCACCGACCCAAGCACTTGAGTCTGGAACCCGCTGGACCTGAAGGCCCGGGAGACCTTCGCCGTCTCTCCTCCCGGAAGGCAAAGGCAAAGACCGACGCCCATGTTGAATGTTCGGTACATTTCTTTCTCTTGGACGCCCCCCTCCATCAACATGGTGAATATCTCCGGAGGCGGAGGGAGCACGATATCGAACATAAGCCGCCTGTCTCCCACGAGCCTAGTGAGCTTTGAGAAGGACCCCCCGGTGACGTGGGCAATCCCGTGGACCTCGGATTTCCTAATCGTCTCAAGGACCGGTTTGACGTAGATTGAGGTCGGGGTCAGGAGGGCCTCGCCGAGCGTTGTCCCCAGTCGGTCGACCCGCTCCTTCAGAGACATTTGCTTGAACACCTTTCTTGCCAGCGTGTAGCCGTTGGAGTGGAGCCCTGAACTCGCCACTCCGAGGACCGTGTCACCCTCTTGGATGGCGGACCCGTCGATGACCTCTTTGGTCTTTACGAGCCCCACCCCCATTGAGACGAGGTCGAACCCCCGGCCGTCCTTCCCCTTGATGACATCACCCAGGACCGCCGTCTCCCCGCCTACGATTGCCACCGAGGCGCGTCTTGCTCCCTCGGCGAGCCCCTTTCCGAGTTCTTCGACCATAGATTCATCCTGTCTTTCCAGAGCGATGTAGTCCAGGAGGGCGACTGGTTCAGACCCCAGGCATACGAGGTCGTTGACGGTCATCGCTACGCAGTCGATGCCGATGGTGTCGAACTTCTTCATCTCCTGGGCCACCAGGACCTTGCTCCCGACATTATCTGTATGGAGTGTGAGGGCGTTCCCATTTCCGATGTCGATCAACCCTCCGTAGTGTCCAATGGGCAATAGCGGAGCGCCTGGCTTTCCGGCCCTGAATGCGAAAGTGGCCCCGAGCTGAGCGGCCAGGGATTCGTGCATGCTCCGGACCCTCTTCAGGTCGACCCCTGCTTTGGCATACGATTCTGGAGACAGAGAATGAAACCCCTTACAGCTTCCTCCCTGACAGGCCCTCGTAGACGGCGAGGTACCTCTTGCCCGTCTCCTCTACAAGCCAATCCGGAAGTTTTGGAGGAGGAGGGGCGCTCGTCCCGCTCTTTCTTGCCTGATCCAGCTTCGCCTTGTACCCCTCGGAAGACAGCCAGTCTCTGATGGGCTGCTTGTCATAGCTCTCCTGGGTCTTCCCAGGGGAATACTTGGAGGCGGGCCACATTCTGAACTCGTCCGGGCCGATTGAATCCCCCAACAGGATCTGGCCCTGGACCTTGCCGAATTCCAGTTTGATATCGGCGAGGATGAGACCGGCCTGGGATGCCCGGGCTCTTAGCAATTCGTAGATGTTCAAAGAAGACTGTTTCACCTGGCCAAGTTCGATGCCGGTCATCCGTCCTTCCCTGATTATCCCATCTTCGGCGATGGGCTCGTCTTTGACTTCCGATTTCGTGGTAGGGTCGAAGTAAGGCACGGGAAGTTTGGCAGCTAGGACCTTGTCAACGGGCAATGAAATTTCGCCCTTCGCCACCCTGTCCATCAGGCTGCCGTAAAGGTAGCCGCGGACTACGCACTCGACCATGATCATGTTCATCTTCTTGACGACCATCATGTCTTCCCCCTCTAATCTGACCAAGTGGTTGGGGACCCCGAGTGCTTCGAATAAGTGCGCACCCAGTTTGCAAAGAACTTCCCCCTTCCGAGGGATGGTGGTCGGCAGGATGACGTCGAAGGCCGAGACCCTGTCGGTGAAGTGGAAGAGCAGATGTCCGTCATCGAGCTCGTAGATGTCCTTCACCTTCCCTGAACGGACGAATTTCCCTGGGGGAGTCATCGCCAGGACTCTCTCATCTTAGCCAGGCTGGTCGCGATGGTCGGGTCGGTGATTGCTAGGATTTCAGCCGCCAGAATCCCAGCGTTGCGCGCGTTGTCAATCCCGACGGAGCCGACTGGAACCCCAGGGGGCATCTGGACGATTGATAGCAGGGAATCGAGCCCGTTGAGCTTCACCGAGACAGGGACGCCGATTACGGGCTTCAGGGTCATCGAGGCGATAACGCCAGGAAGGTGCGCTGAAAGGCCAGCTATGGCGATGAAGACCTTTGCAGGAGATTTAGAGATGTAACGCTTCAGCTTCTCTGGGTTTCTGTGGGCAGAGATGAACTGCACCTCGAAGGGGACCCCGAGCTCAGCTAGCACCTTCGAAGCCTCGTCTGTAACAGCTTGGTCGCTCTTGCTACCGGCGATTACAGCGACTAAGGGAGCGTCAGCCAGGAGAAACCCTCCTGAATCGGTGTACGCTCCGTTCGGTCACGACCATGTCCAGGGGGAGGTCCGACGCCGTCGATGGAAGCTGATCGCGTCGCTGCGATTCGAATGCGAGGCCTGCGGACACCGTGAGTCCTACCGACCTCAACTCCCTGTCGAAATAGCCTCTGCCGTACCCGACCCTCTGGCCGTAGTCATCCCAGGCGACCACTGGGACCAGGACGAGGTCAGCCTCTTTCAGAGGCACGATCTTGGAATCGGCCGGCGGTTCCGAGACCCCGAAGGTCCCCGGAGAGAGCTCGTCGAGGGAATGAATCTCGTGGAAGGTTAAGCTGACATTCGAAGGGTCGCTCCGGGGGACCAAGATTTTCTTGCCTGCGGAGAGCGCGCGTCCGATAATTCCCCTGGTCTGAACTTCGTCTGGTTTGGCGACATAGCTCGCAATCATCTTCGAACCAGCATATTCCGGCAGGCGTTCCACATTCGCCTGCACCCCGGTGCTAAGCAGTTCTACCTGTCCCGAGTCCAGGGAACGCCTCTCCCTGAGGGCCTCCGTCCGGATTTTTCGCTTGTCCATCATTGTTTCACCGACGAAACGAGCGGATGGTTCTGTCTTTCTGCCGCGACCAAAGTGTTCTGCATCAGCATGATTACGGTCATGGGACCGACCCCGCCCGGGACAGGCGTGATGTAAGAAGCCTTCTTGGAGACTTCGTCGAAGTCGACGTCCCCCGTGAGTTTCCCATCGACCCTGTTCATCGCGACGTCGATGACAACCGCCCCCTCTTTGACCATATCTGCCGTCACCACGAACTCGGGCCTTCTGCCGACGGCTGTCACGAGGATGTCAGCTTTGCACGTTATCGACGCCAACTCCTTGGACTTCGAATGGCAGACGGTGACCGTGGCGTCCTCAGCCAGGAGTAGATGGTGCAGCGGTTTGCCTACAAGGGTGCTCCTGTTTATGATTACAGCTCTCGAGGACCTTATTGGAATCTCATAATGATGCAGCAACTCCATCACGCCGTTTGGCGTGCAAGGCACGAGGTCTGTCTGTCCGTAGACTAGCCGGCCGGCGTTTGTGGTCGTGAGCCCGTCGACGTCCTTCTCGGGGTCGATCTTCTCAAGAATCTTCATCACATTCATTTTGGGTGGAAGCGGAAGCTGGAGGAGGATTCCGTTAACGCTTCGGTCAGAGTTGAGGCTCTGAATCAGCGATAAGAGTTCCCTTTCAGTGGCGCTCTCTCCCAGGGTGAAGCTCCTGGAGGCGATTCCAACGCGTTCGGCCGCCTTGTGCTTGCTGGCGACATAGACCCTGGAAGGGGGATCGTCCCCTACCAATATCGTTGCCAGGGTGGGTTGGAACCCCGATGCAGTCATCCTTTCTGTTTCGACCTTTAGTCGCGTGGCAATGCTCCCAGCGAGCGCCCTCCCGTCCATGGAAATCGCGGTCATTGCAGTATGGTCACCCTCCTCCCTTCAATCTGAAGGCGGCCCTCCGCGAAGAGCCTTACTGCCTGTGGAAACAGCTGATGTTCCTGCCGCAAGATCCTTGCCGAAAGGGATTCTTCGTCGTCCCCCTCCTCGACTGGGACTGCTTTCTGGACGATGATTGGGCCGGCGTCTACCTCGGGGACGACAAAATGGACCGTGCACCCAGTCGTCTTGACGCCGTATGACAGCGCCTGCTCCTGGGCCCTGACCCCGGGGAACGCCGGGAGTAGGGACGGATGTATGTTGATGATCCTTCCGCTGTACAGTCCGACGAAGGATTTCGAGAGGATTCTCATGTAGCCGGCCAGGATGACGAGGCCCTTTCCAGGGAGTACGCCGTGTTTCTTCAAGAGGGCAGCGATTCTTGCGTCGTATGCCTCCTTTGGACCCCCTAGGTCCTCCAACCCGAAGGCCTCGACCCCGTATCGCCTGGCGACGCGGAGAGCCTTCGCGGCCGGGTCGTTGCTGACAACGACTGTGATGGCGGCCCCTTTGATCGTTCCGTTCTTGATGGAGCGGAGAATCGCTTCGAGGTTCGACCCGCGCCCCGAGACAAGGACGCCTATGTTGAGCAAGTCAGACCTTCACCTCTTCCTCGGACTGCAGTGGCGGGTGGATACCCAGTTTGGAGTAGTCCCCTGTTACGCATGAGAAGCAAAGGTTTCCTTCGGGCAACCCGATTGCCTCGCTCAATCCCTTGATGTCGTTGTAGTAGAATTCGTCGACCCCTATGGCCCGTGCCACCTTCTTGGCCGTCTTGGCCTGGTCTGCTTCCCCCTCCGCTACCCGGTGTGCCAGGAGCTCTTCCTTGCTGGGGAAGTCGATGCCCATGAAGCAAGGATGCCTGATTGCGGGGAAGGTGACCGCCATCTTGACGCTTTTGGCCCCAGCCTTCCGGAGTGACTTTACAATTATCTTTGAGCTGGTCCCCCTCACAAGGCTGTCGTCGATGACCACGATGTCCTTCCCCTGAATGGCGGCTCGGATTGGGATTATCCTCTTCACGACCTCCTCCCGGTTCCCCTGTTCCGGCTCGATGAAGCTGCGGATGCTTCCTTTGCGCCGGTAGCGGTCTTTCATGAGCCCTTCGTCCATCGGAATGCCGCTCTCAAGGGCGTATCCGAGCGCTGCTGGTCTGGCGGAGTCGGGGACAGGAATTACTACGTTGGCCTGGGTCTTGAACCGTCTTGCCAATATCTTACCGACGTTCTTCCTTGCTTCGTATACGCTCACCCCGTTCAGCCGGGACGACGGGTGGGCGAAGTAGGTGTATTCGAAGGAGCAATGGGCGGGCTCCACTTTCGGAGAAAATCTGTACGACTCGAGCTCGCCATCGGGGGCTCCGACCATTACGATCTCCCCCGGTTCGATGTCCCTGACAAAGTCCGCACCAATCGCCTCGAGGGCGCAGGACTCTGATGCTACGATGAAGGTCTTTGAGGCCTCGTGCCATCCTAGGGACAGGGGCCTGTATCCTCTTGGGTCACGGGCCGCGAAGATCCGTCCGTCTTTGTCCAAGATGACGAAGCAATAGGCCCCGTAGACTTCCGTGGCCAATCGCTGGAACGCTTCGAACATGCCGTTCGTCTCCCTCAAGAAATGGAGGAGCCGGTACCCCGCCGCCAGGGTGTCCGATTCGCAGGACATGCCGAACTCAGCAACGACGGGGGCCGCGAGCTGGTCGGCGTTCACTATGGTCCCGTTGTGCGCTATCGAGAACTCGGATTCGATCTGAATTGGTTGGGCGTTCTGAAGCACAGACCTTCCCTTTGTGGAGTACCTAACGTGGCCGATGCCGGACCTCCCCCGGTATGAAACGAGTTCTCTCGCATCGAGGTGCCAGTTGGTGACCAACCCCATCCTCGTGAAGGTCGGCTTGCCTTCGACTGCGAGTCCCCACGATTCCTGGCCCCTGTGCTGCAGGGCCTCCAGTCCCTGAAGGACCTTGGGTACAACGTCGACCCCCTTCGCCGAGTGCGCCCCGACTATTCCGCACTTTTCCTTCTTGTCCATTAGTCCATCAACCTCAACAGCGGACCTTCCCAAGCGACCCTCATAGCATCGACATCCAGATTGGCCAGGGTCTCCCTCCCGGCCAAGAACTTCAACTTGGTTCCTCCGGTCTTGCCCACCTTGTTGAATGGAACCCCGTAGGAGCCGAGGAGGGTTTCGACACGAGACATCCCGTCAGTCGAAATAATGAATCGGCCGTGGGTCTCCGAGAAGAGTACTTCTGCGCGGGACAGAGGTTCCCCCGGAATCTGTCCAAGGTCGATCGTCGCCCCGACCCTGCGAGAGAGACACATCTCGGCGGCGGCGACCGCAAGTCCACCCTTCGAACAATCGTGAACCCCCTTCGCCAGTCCGGAGAGGATAAGTTTGCGGACAGCTCCGAACGTCTTCGCGTCATTGCCTGCGTCTGGTGTAGGGACTCTCCCGGCCTGAGTCCCGAGGATGCTTTCGTGATACTCCGAGCCTCCGAGCTCCGATTCGGTGGTTCCAACGACGAAGACAGATTCGCCAGGGGAGACGAACGACGATGAGACCCGTGGTGACCCCGCCGGCAGCAGGCCCACAGCCATTGCGATTGGAGAAGGCTTGATCGCCCGCTTTGTCGAAGCGTCCTCATTGTAGAAACTGACCTTTCCTCCTACCACTGGGATCGGGAGGGTCCTGCAGTATTCGGCCATCCCTTCCACCGATTCCTTGAACGTCCAGTAGACTTCTTCGTCGGAAGGGTCACCGAACTGCAGGTGGTCGACCATGGCTATCGGCTCTGCGCCTACGGCCACCAGATTTCTGCAGGCTTCGGCCACGCACCCGGCTGCCCCTCTCCTTGGGTCGAGGAAGGCGTGTCTGCTGTTGCCGTCGGCCTTGACCGCGAGCATCGACCCGTTGGGGAGCCTCAGGAGGGAGGCGTCGGCGTCGCCCGGCTTCAGTACTGTCCTGAGACCGACCTCATGGTCGAACTGCTCGTACACCCACCTTCTGCTGCATATGTTAGGGGAGGACAGCAGGGAAAGCACCGACTCGGCCAGGTTCGGTGCTTTGCGGGTACTGGACGGCAGATGGCCAAGGTAAGCCGGTCTTCGCGCGCTGCGCGGGACGAGGGGCGCCTCCGCGACGACCCTTGCAGGCAAGTCTGCGATCACTTTTCCTTTCCATCTCAGTCTGAGGGCCCCGTCGGCAGTAACCTTCCCGATGACAGTGTGGGGGACCTCGTACTTGTCGAGGATCTGGATGACCTTTTCAGTCCCCGTCGGTTCGAGGACCAGGACCATCCGCTCCTGAGATTCGGATGTCATTATTTCGGTCGGAGTCATTCCGGGCTCTCTGACCCTGACTCTGGTAAGCTCAACGTCGACGCCGGTCCCTCCCTTTGACGCGATCTCCGAAAGCGCGGTGGAGAGTCCGCCCCCGCCGAGGTCCTTCATGCCACAGATCTTCCCCGTCTCGGACGTCTCGAGGAGCGCGTCCAACATGAGCTTCTTCATGAACGGATCCGGAACCTGAACTGATGTCCTGTCTGACTCGGCGCCCTTGGCGAGGTTCTTGGAAGCGAACGCGGCACCTCCGACCCCGTCTCTCCCGGTGCTCCCTCCGATCAGGACTATGACGTCCCCTGGATGCTTCGCTTCCCCGAGGATTATCGACCCCTTCTTCGCCACTCCGACGCAGGCGACGTCCACCAGGCAGTTGTTCTCGAAGCTCTGGTCGAACTCGATGTCGCCGGACACCGTGGGGACCCCCACACAGTTGCCGTAGTCTGCTATTCCCCTGACCACGTTCCTGAACAACCACTTCGAATGCCCGCTTTCCTGTGGGTTTCCGAATCTCAAGACATCGACAAGGGCAATTGGCCTGGAGCCCACGGAGATTATGTCTCTCAATACGCCTCCGATCCCTGTCGAGGCCCCTCCGTAGGGGTCCACGGCGGAGGGGTGGTTATGGCTTTCGATGTGCAGGGTCACAACGTATCCATTCCCGACGTCCACGACCCCGGCATCGTAGCCCGGGCCGAGCACCACCCGCTTTCCTGTGGTCGGGAACAGTCTGAGGAGGGCCTTCGACGACTTGTAGGAGCTGTGCTCGGACCACTCGGCGTCTATTATCGCCCATTCGGTCTCGTTGGGCTCGCGACCGAGGAGCCGTCTGACAGTTTCGACTTCTTGTCGGCTCAGGCCGAGGAGGGGTCCGGTCGTGAGCATCTCACGAGCCTCCTACCATCGAACCCAGGATGAGCGCACCGTCTGTCGAACCGGAAGGGCTGAGGATGCTTTCGGTGGCCCTCTCAGGGTGCGGCATGAGACCCATGACATTCCCGGCCCGATTGCAGACTCCGGCGATGTTGTCGATGGTCCCCGTCGGATTCGCCGAGCCGGTCACTCTTCCTCGACCGTCGCAATAGCGGAATACAGCCTGCCGTCCATCGACTATCTCGCGCAAATCGGAGGAAGAAGCGTAGAACCTGCCTTCGTTGTGGGCGATGGGAAGCCGCAGGATTTGTCCCTTCTTCATTTTTCGGGTAAAGTTGGTCGAATTGTTCTCCACCCGAACCGTCACCCATCGGCAGACGAACCTCAGAGAAGTGTTCCTGAGAAGTGCTCCTGGGAGGAGTCCTGCTTCGATCAGGATCTGGAACCCGTTGCAGATGCCGAGTACGGGAAGGCCCTGCTCGGCGATATTTCTGATCCTTTCCAGAGCGGGGCTCTTTGACGCAATCGCACCGCCCCTCAGATAATCTCCGAAGGAGAAGCCACCGGGAAGGACGATGGCGTCGTAGTCGGCTATGGACCTTTCTTCGTGCCAGACGAGGTCGGCCTTTATGTTCCGGAAGGTCCGCAGAGCCTGCAGGGCGTCGAGGTCGCAATTGCTCCCGGGAAACCTGACGACAGCCACCTTCGTGCGAATACCGGTCACACCTCCACCAATACCGAATGTGCAGCCGGGTTGTAGATTCTCAGTTCATTGCACATCCTTGACACCAGCTCACGCGCCCCCGCGGCGTCCGGAGCTTCGACGGATACACGAAGAAACTTGCCGCTACGGATTCCCTTCACTTGTCTAAAGCCTGATTTCGAAACGAGGTCCCTGAATATGGTCTCCCCCTCCGGGTCGCTTGCTCCCTCCTTGTTCGAGATCACCACGCGCACCGAGAACAACCTTGGGCTGGGCACAATTTCCACCGGATTGTCATGGCTATTTTAATGCGTCTTTGGCCAAGCGTGTTAAATTCACTATGGAAGGACAAACTCTTGTTATTTACCAGTTTGCCAACGGCCGGCTCGGATGAGCGAGGGAATCGTAAAGGTGAGGACGGCGGTGATGAGCGTTTCAGACAAGAGCGGACTCGCCGACTTCGCCGGGAACCTCGTGGATTTCGGCGTGGAGATCCTTGCGACGGGTGGGACCTACAGCGCCCTGAATGAAGCAGGCCTTCGAGTCAAGAGCCTCCAGGACGACATGAAGCTTCCCACCGCGATATCCGGCAGAGTCAAGACATTACACGCTCCGCTGCATGCTGCGATACTCGCGAGGCAGACAAGCGAAGACATGGCAGAGTTGGAGGTGATGGGGGTCGCCCCGGTCGACATGGTCGTGTGTAACTTCTATCCTTTCAGGGAGGTAATGCGGGGGGCAGGCGCCACCGACGAAAGGCTAGTCGAAAGCATCGACATAGGTGGGCCGACCATGGTCAGGGCCGCCTCGAAAAATTTCGATAGGGTCGTCGTGGTTCCCTCGCCGTCGCTATACGGACGGGTTCTGGAGGAGATGCTCGGGAACGAAGGAGCGACGACCAGGGAGTTCAGGAGAAGGATGGCGGTGGAGGCCTTCTCGATTACAGCGTCTTACGATGCGATGGTCTTCGACGGTCTCAGGCGCGAGCCCCCCGGTACCTTGCCTCCTCGACTCGTGCTTTCGGCCAGCAAGGTCGTGGACGCGAAGTACGGAGAGAACCCGGACCGGAAGGCGGTCATGTACTCGATGGATGGTTGGACCACCATGGCCGACTGGAAACGCCTTGCCGGGGAGGCTCTTTCGTTCAACAACTTTCTTGATGCCGGGAGCGCCTACGACATCGTGGAAGGATACGATGACGTGGCAGCAGTAGCGACCGTCAAACATGGCCAGATTAGCGGGTTCGCCCTGGCGCCCAGTGTTCCGGAAGCATACGGACTGGCGCACGCCTGCGACTCCGAAGCCGATTTCGGCGGTACGGTGGTGACAAACAGGGAGGTCGACGGAGAAGCCGCTCGGCTCATCGGGCGGAACGAGGGCGCGAAGGACGGCTCGGTCTACACCGAGATTGTCATCGCCCCAAGATTCACGGCCGAGGCCCTGTCTATCCTGGAGAAGAAGCAAAGAAGAAAAATCAGGATCATACAGGCGGCCGCGAGACCTGACTATCCCTACGACCTGAAGTTCGTCGAAGGGGCGATACTGGCGCAGGAGAGCCTCGATTATCGGATTAAGCTTCCAGTTGACAGGGTAACGGTTCCCACCGCGACGAAACCGGACGCGGCTCAGCTCTTGAAACTCCTGGCAGCCTGGGAGGTTGTGAGAAAGGTCCAGTCAAACGGCATCGTGATAGGCGACGGAAGCGTCGTCGGCAACCGGCTTGAAAAGTTCTGGACCCTCGGAGTCGCAAGTTTTCGCAAGAGGAACGGGGCTGTCAAGACAGCCCTGGACAACGCGGGGAGCAGGGCGAAGGGGTCTGTGTGCGCTTCTGATGGCTTCTTTCCATTCCGTGACAGCGTCGACCTACTCGCCGGGGCGGGGGTCTCGGCGGTCATTCATCCGGGAGGGTCCACCAATGATGGGGCATCGGTGGAGGCTGCCGACCAGCACGGAATCGCCATGGTGCTCACCCACACCAGGGCCTTCAAGCACTAGGGAATAGAGACTCAGCGGCGCAGCCGCGATAGGTGGTCTCGGCTTTTCATGATGCTCGAACTGCTTGCGATGTCTCTTCTCCATCTTAGGGGACCAACCAGAGACGCACAGGCTTTCATCGAAAGCCGGCGAGCCTCCTCGATTACGTCCCCGACTCCCACGACCGCGACGGTGCGCGAAGTTCCCGCTCTGGGCTTTCCCCTCTCCAGACGGAGGTCCATCGGAAACACTCTCACGGCCCCATCGGTTCTTCGGCTCAGTTTGTAGGCGGCCGCGAGGTCGACCGAGGCGCCTTGTGTGGGGGGGTCTTTGGTGCCGTAGGTCAGGGGGACAGCGCAGGTGACGACAGAGGCTTTCCGCCCGAATTTCATTCCCCTCAGCGAGCCTTCAAGAATCCTGAAGCAGACGTCGATGAAGTCGTCAGTGAGGGTCGTGAGCAGGTTGATGAATTCCGTATTCCCGCCCCGGCTGTTACGTTCGAGGACCTTGAAGCCCCTCCCGGTGTGCATGATGGCGTCATAGAGGACCACCCCCCTTAGTCCTGGATTCGAGCCTCTGCCTTTCCAACGCCTGAACGCCCTTTCCTCTGCGGCCGACAGACTTTCCCACTCCGATTCGCTCACGAATGACAGATTGTGGCGGGGCCCGCGGTAACTTCCCATCCCGCCGGTCAGAGGCCCTCGGTCGTCATCGAGGGCCCGCTTGTAGTCCCTGCAGAGGGGGGCGGGTATGAAGTGTTTCCCATCGCTGAATGCGTGGAAGCTTGACTCCTCCCCTTCGACCTTTTCCTCAACTATCACCCTCCCGGTGGCGAACACCTTCAGGAAGAAATCTGCAGCCTCTCTCTGGGTGCCAAAGTCGCTCCCCCACACCCCTACCCCCGCCCCTCTGGTAGGGCGGTCCGGCTTGATCACTGGCGGGCCGATTTCTGCGACTGTCTTCTTGAATTCGGCCAGGGCTGACTGCACATCAGATCGTCTGGGGTCGAAGATCCTGAACTTCGGATTCGCCTCTCTGAAGGTGCGGTCGAAGAGAAGTCGTTGGTCGGCCTTTGAGCGTTCTAGGGCGTACTTTTTCGTGACGCAAATGGTCTGGATGCCAGTCTCCTTTTCCAGGGCGTCCCGTCCCCCGGCGATGATGAAATCCTCGGTGTCCGTCAAGGCAAACGAGACCCTCCCTTTCACCCTGCTTGCGGCCCGGACCACGTCTCTGAGGTTCAGGTCAGGGACCACCTTGTGTACCTCCGCCCTTTCGGAATTGAACGGGTTCAGCTGCTTTTCAATGACGAAAAGTTCCGGGACGTACTTCTCGCTCCGGAGGAGGGTGTCCGCGATCGCCGAGGCGCTCAGACATTTCGAGACTATGAGAATGCCTACCCTGTCCATTTGACAGGCCGGCTGGGACTCCTTGTCGTATTAATCTGTGCTTGGGCTGCGGATCTTACTGCTCTTTCCATCTGGTTACGGTGGCGCCCAGAAACAACAGAGCCACAGCGAAGGCGCCCATGATCGCGAAGTCAAACAGAGCCCCTGGGAAATCACCGGTAACCATGGCATCCCTGAGGCCGTCGGAGAAATATGTCAATGGGAGGAACCGCGAGACCGACTGCAGATACGTTGGCATGATGCTGACGGGCCAGAAGGTCCCGGAAAGCAACATCATCGGGAAGGCGATCACATTGCCAAGCCCCGAGGCGGCCTCCGGATCCTTGACCATTCCCGCGAGGGACATGCCGACTCCTGAGAAGAGAATTGCGCCCAGGACCAACACGCCGACAGAGTAGAGGTTCACAAGTATCGTGGCATGATACAATCCGACGCCGAGGACGAGCATGACTGTGGCAAGGGCGAGCGCAAGTACCGTCTGGCTCAGGACATTCCCTACGAGCCATTCGAGCTTCGTGAGAGGGGTGGCCGAGAGTCTCCTGATTACCCCGTTCCTCTTGAGCTCTGAGGCGACGTTTGTCAGGCCGATCACCCCGTTGGTCATTATGAAAGCGGCGGTCAGGCTTGCAAGGTAATAGCCAGGGGCGTCCTGTCCTCCCACTTGTTGACCCCCCGGGCCCTGGGAGATGCTACCGAGCAAGAAGAGAAGGACGACAGGAAAGAGGAAGCTGAAGAAGAGTCCGCTCCTGCTCCTGAGCCAGTTCCGGGTGACTGCCTTGAAGACCACATAGACCCTCAATTCGTCTCACCCAGGTCCGATGAGTTTGAGTCTACCAGCTTGAGGAAGACCTCCTCGATCGATGGGGTGCGGAGCGACACTTCGACCTCGAGCCCTCTGTCTATCAGGGCGGTAAGGGCGACTTCGAGGTCCCGGAGCCTCTCGAACGGCAGGACCACATCGTTCCCCTCCATGGCAACTGCATCGAAGAAGCGCCTGAGCGTCCCGAAGACCGCGTCCCCGCCCTGCCTGAAGACCATCGCCTTTCCGCCACCGAACTTCGCGAGGAGCCCCTCGGGGGTGTCGAGTGCTGCAATGGTCCCCTTGACCAGTACTGCTATCCTGTCAGCAAGCTGTTGAGCCTCCTCCATGTAATGCGTAGTAAGAATAACTGTCTTTTGCTTCCCTTTCATTTCTTTGATTACCCCCCAGGTCGCCCGCCTGATTTCTGGGTCCAGCCCGGTCGTCGGTTCGTCTAGGAAGACAAGGTCAGGGTCGTTGACAAGGGCAGCCGCAACTCCGACCCTCTGACGGAGTCCGCCAGAAAGGCGGTCGAACCTCTCCCCTGCCGAGCTGTTGAGGTCGAGAAGGTCGAGCAAGTCCTTGACCGATACAGGATTGTCGTACATCCCTGCAAAAAACTCCAGATTTTCCTTGACCGTGAGCCTCCCCAGGGCGTTGAACTCCTGCGGAAGTACACCCACCCTCGCCCTGATCTTTTTCGTCGCCTTGACATCATTCACATCAGCCCCGAATACGCTGACCCTTCCGGAGGTCGGTGGCCGGACTCCCTCCAGCACCTCTACGGTTGTCGTCTTGCCAGCTCCGTTCGGACCCACGATGGCGAAGATTTCTCCGGCCTGTACCTCAAAGGAAACGCTTGCGACGGCTGTGGCCTCCCCGTATTTCTTCGAGAGCCCATCGACCTGGACTACGGGGCCGGTCATCCAATTTCGGCAGCCCCATCAGTTCATATATTAGCCTAGTCTTTCGTGGAAATCGATGAGCGAGCCGGAGCACAAGGTGGCCGACGTAATGTCATCGAAGGTTGCGACGGTTGAACTGGACGCGACTGTCCGGGACTGCGCCAAGATGATGGCCAAGAGAGGGGTAAGCAGTGCGGTGATTGTCCAGTCAGGTCAGGCGACGGGGATAATCACCGAGAGGGATTTGGTCTCGAAGGTGCTTGCCGATGCGCTGGACCCTAGCAAGGTCCTGGTCCAGGACATAATGTCGACCCCTCTCATTACAATCGGACCCGGGGCGACGCTGGCGGCCGCGAGCGCCCTGATGGTGGAGTACAGGGTGAGGCGCCTGGTGGTCCTCGATGCGACAGGCTCCCTGGCGGGCATTATCACAACCGGCGACATCGCGCGAAGCCTGGCGAAGAAGCACCACTACGAGGAGCCGACGTTCAATGCCATGGCCAGGTACAAGGAAGGAGCCGAAGCAGGCCCCTACCAGTAATCAGTCGACCTTTAGGCGGACCCCGGAGGTGCCGGGAGACATCAATGGGACTGTAATTTCCAAGATTCCATTGTTGTAGTTTGACTTCGCCCTCTTCGGGTCGACGATCCCGGGCAATTCGAGCTCCTTGTAGTACTTCCTTTCTTCCCTGTCAACGGAGATGATCATCGATTTCTCGCTGATCGTTAGTTCTATGTCTTCCTTGCTGACTCCAGGCATCTCGGCTATCACCCTGACCTCCTTGTCGGAGCTTACGACATCCACCAGCGGTTCCCGTTTGTCCTGGATTCCCTTCCATGGAGTCCCCTCCCCCTTTCGGACGTTCCCAAATTCCCTGACCACGGGCTTTCCGTCGGGACCGATCGTCACCGAATAGCCGTAGACTATCGGACCGATTTCCTTCCTAACGCTACCGTCTGGAGACTTGCTTTCCCTGATGAGGCTCTTCGGAAGCCCTTTCTCCAGCTCCTTGAACTGCTCGGAGAACGTCTTCTCCATCTCTTTCATCATTTCGTCGATGTTCGGGAACGACCATGGACCGAACGGAAATCCCCTGCGCCGTCTCGTGGACCAGTCATCGCCTTCGTTTTCATCTTCCAAGTCTATTCGCTGGAAGTATTGGACTCACTGGATGAATTTTATGCTTTCGGTCATAACCTTGAAGCAAAGTATTTACAGGAGGCCGAACCGCGAGAGCTGAGACAGAATGGGTTCTGCAGTGTACGTCAAGATTACGATGCTTTTCGCAGTGTTGACAGCCTTGCTGCTGGCAGTGGGCTATGTTGTGGGTTTGTACCTCGGGGACCCCGTCACATTCACACTTCTGGCCCTCGGATTCGCCGCGTTCTTCAACTTCATCTCATATTCGTATAGCGATTCGCTGGTCATCAGGATGACAGGCGCGAAGATCATCCAGGAAAGCGACAGTCCGGCCCTTTTCAGGGCGGTGAAGAACGTAGCCGTGAAGGCGGGGATTCCCATGCCCAGGGTCGCAGTCGTCGACTCCCCCCAGCCCAACGCGTTCGCAACGGGGAAGGGCCCGAGCAGGTCGGTCGTCTGCGCGACATCGAGCATACTTCAGACCCTTACGCCCGACGAGCTAGAGGCAGTAATCAGTCATGAAATAGGGCATGTCGTGCACAGAGACGTCCTGATATCAAGCGTGGCCGCCACAATGGCAGGGGCAATTTCGGCGATAGGAAACATGGCGATGTGGTCCCTCTGGTTCGGAGGGGGCAACAACCGCAACAGGGGTGGCGGTGGCAACCCGCTCCTCTTCCTGGCGGCGATACTTCTGGTCCCGCTGGGAGCGTCATTCATCCAACTAGGGATCAGTAGAGGGGACGAGTACAGCGCGGACGAATATGGAGCGAAGTTGACCCGCAACCCGGTGGGGCTTATCAACGCCCTGCAGAAGATTTCGGTAAAGGCCCAGACCAGGTCCTTCTCGGGAGGTGGAAGCAGAGGGCCCTCTCCGGCGTCCGCATCTCTCTGGATAGTCAATCCCTTCAGGGGAGGGTCGCTGATTGAGCTTTTCTCGACCCATCCTTCCCTCCCTCACAGGGTAGAACGCCTAAAGAAGGTCGCTCGAGAAATGAACCTGTACGTTCCTTAGCGGAAAGCCAGTTTCAGGACTGCGAGTATAGCGCCAATTTCAAGAAGTTCGTCCTTCTCTCCTTTGGTTTGTTGGTCAGCGGACTGGGGCTGAATCGGGACCGGTTGAGATTGGGATAATGTGGGAAAGAGAGTAGTAGGAAATAGGGCGCTCGTGTAGTTGACCTTTTGTTGGAAAGGAGAGGCGGCAGGCGGTGCCTCGACAGCTGCCGACTTCGCGGGAGTCGGAGAAGTACTGAACTCCATGGGGGGGCGGGGCGCCACCCTCCTCTGTTGCTGGGCGAGGGGAGGCACCTTCTTGCCCCCGGCGTGAGACGACGGAGCGAGTACTGCTGGGAAAAGCAGGATGAATCCGACCACTGAAACCTGGTAGAATCCGTCAAGTGCCCCCAAGATGATTAGGACGATTGAAACTCCAAGAAGGCCCCTGTTCAGAGTGATCGGTGGAATTGTGCCTCTCTCGGCGTATTAAGGATTAGGTGGGCCGGGGCGGAATTGGACCGCCGACCTTGACGCGCACGCGCGTTTCGCCGTCTTCTGCCAGCTGGTGTCAGAGCTTGACGGGAACACCTGACGTCCTAACCAGGCTAGACGACCGGCCCACCAAATGGGGGGCTCTTGGAACCCCTTTATTGGTTTAGAAGCTTCCAGATACGGGAAGAGGATCGACCCCATGGCACTACCCGTCTGTCGAACCATACGCTGCGGGTGTCGCTTCGATTAAATAGCCAACCTCTCGAATCGGCTTCGAGAAAGTTGGAAGGGAGTTCCGAGATAACGGGGTTCTACAAGCTGACGATGGAGGAAAGAATGACCTTGATCAAGCGCATAACCGGCCTGACGGATGACGAAGCGAGAGCAATCTCGGAGACCGGCGGGCTGCCCCACGAAGTCGCCGACAGGATGATCGAGAATGTGGTCGGGGGCCTTACTATTCCGATGGGCATCGCCGTCAACTTCCGGATCAACGAGAAAGACTACCTCGTGCCCATGGCGCTCGAGGAGCCGTCTGTCGTCGCAGCCGCGAGCAATGCCGCGAAAATGGCCCGGGTCAAGGGAGGGTTCACTGTTACCAATACGGGACCGGTGATGATCGGTCAGATTCAGCTGGTGAACGTTCCGGGACCGGAGGCGGCGAAATCCGCATTGCTGGCACACAGGGAGGAGATACTGAAGAAGGCAAACGAACAGGACCCCCTGCTCGTATCACTTGGTGGTGGAGCGAAGGACCTTAACGTCAAGGTGCTCCAGACCATCAAAGGGCCGATGGTGATTGCCGAACTCATCGTAAACACCGGGGACGCGATGGGAGCCAACGCCGTCAATACGATGGCAGAAGCGGTGGCACCGATGCTGGAGGAAATCACCAGGGCGCGGGCCCTGCTTCGAATAATTTCGAACCTCGCAGACCGGAGGCTCGTCCGGGCTTCGGCGGTCTTCGAGAAGGAAGCCGTCGGCGGGGAGGATGTCGTTGATAGTATCGTGCTCGCCTACGCGTTTGCCGACGCCGACCCCTACAGGTGCGCAACCCACAACAAGGGAATCATGAACGGGGTGGTCGCCGTGGCCATCGCTTGCGGTCAGGACATCAGGGCTCTGGAAGCGGGGGCCCACAGCTATGCGTCGAGAAACGGGAAGTACAAGCCCCTGACGACCTGGGAGAAAAACGAAGACGGGGACCTCGTTGGGAGGCTGGAGATGCCCATGGCCGTGGGGCTCGTGGGAGGCGCGTCCAAAACGCACCCGGCTGCGAAGGCTGCGATCAAGATTCTCGGTGTCAGGACCGCGGTGGAGCTGGCAGGAATAATGGGGGCGGTCGGACTCGCTCAGAACTTCGCTGCCCTCAGGGCCCTTAGCAGTGAAGGAATACAGAAGGGGCATATGCGGCTCCATAGCCGTAACATCGCCGTTGCCGCCGGCGCCACGGGGAAGTGGGTCGACCTGGTGGCGGAGAAGATGGTCGTGGAGAGGAAGATCAGGATGGACAGGGCGAAGGAAATCTTGGCCGAGCTCCAGAACAACGCCTAGGCGAGTCTCGGGAACTCTTTTACGCGGTTTGCGGACGCCATGTAATGTTGGAAGGTTCCTTTACGGCCGTAAGGCGTTTCGTTCCCGTGAACAAGTATCTGGGAGCAATCAGTGCACTGGTCCTCGCTACGAGCATCATCCAACTCACTCGCCTCTTTCCACTTCCTTTCACGGATTTGCTCTGCGCCTCGGCCGGTTCTCTGCTCTCGTCAGGGAGCCTCTCAGGATTCATCGACACCTATGGCTACGAAAGTCTGTTCCTGTTGATGGCCCTGGAAGGTGCATCGGCCCCTATCCCAAGTGAGGTGATCCTGCCGATTGCAGGTGCCCTCGCGGCAAAGGGCGTGATAAGCCTCCCGCTGGCATTGGTTGTGAGCACCGCCGCAGCGCTCACGGGCGCAATGGCAGATTACTATCTCGCTTTCTTCCTCGGAAGGTCTTTCGTGCTGAAGCTGTTGCGCCTTTTCAGGCTGGATAAGCGCGACCTGGACCGGGCAGAGGGATGGTTCGTGAAGTCCGGGCAATGGACGGTCTTCGCGGCGAGGTTCGTGCCGCTCGTCAGGGCGCTGATATCGTTCCCGGCTGGACTGTTTCGGATGGGGCTCAGGCCTTTTGTGGCGATGACCTTGGTGGGATGCACGATATGGAACGCGGTCCTTCTTTACGCAGGGTTCTCCGCGGGTAAGTTCTTTGACAGTGTCTGCCTAGGGCCTGGGGCGAATCTAGTCGCGGATGGTTTCGCCCTGGCGGCCGGAATTGTGGCTGTTGCTTACCTTGTCTACTACTCTTTTTCGTGGCTTAGATCGTTGAGAAATCTAAAGGTCAGTCCGGGAGCATAGGGACCTTGATCCCCTTGCTCCTGGCCGTCTTGACCGCTTCCTCGTAGCCAGCATCGGCGTGCCTGGCCACCCCCATCCCTGGGTCGTTCGTCAAAGCCGTTGCAATTCTGGCGTCTGCTTCCGTTGAGCCGTCGGCGAGCACCGCCAAGCCGGCATGAATCGAATACCCGATGCCAACACCGCCCCCATGATGGACTGATACCCATGATGCCCCAGACACGGCGTTCAGAAGGGCGTTGAGTATGGGCCAGTCTGCGATTGCATCGGAACCGTCCTTCATACGTTCGGTCTCGCGGTAGGGGGATGCCACAGAACCGGAGTCAAGGTGGTCTCTTCCGATAATAACCGGGGCCGATATCGTACCTTTGCGGACCATCTCATTGATTATCTTCCCGAACTTCGCGCGCTCCCCATATCCCAACCAGCAGACCCTGGCGGGAAGACCCTGGAACTGGACCAGCTCATGCGCCTTTGTAATCCATCTCACGAGTGACTTGTTATCGGCAAATTCCTTCAGTATCACCTCGTCCGTAGCGTAAATGTCCTCCTTCTTCCCTGAGAGCGCTACCCAACGGAAGGGGCCTCTTCCCTCGCAGAAAAGAGGCCTGATGTATTCGGGTACGAAGCCTGGTATGCTGAAGGAGTCCTCGACCCCGGCGTCCTTTGCTATCTTCCTGATGTTGTTCCCGTATTCGAAGGCTATGCTACCGGCTTTCTGGAATCGGAGCAATGCCTTGACATGATCGGCGATGGAGGACATGGACCTCTTGACATATCCCTTCGGGTCTGAAGCTCTAAGGGCGGTCGCCTCCTCGATGCTAAGGCCCTTTGGAATGTAGCCCGACAACGGGTCATGGGCGGCGGTCTGATCGGTGACGACGTCGGGGATGAAGCCGGATTCCGCGAGTTCAGGGAGCACTTGGGCGGAATTTCCGAGGAGCGCCACGGAGAGAGCCTTGCCCTGCTTGGCAGTCGACAGCGCCTCCCGGACGGCTTCTTGGGTGTCCTCGATGACCATGTCGCAGTAGCCCTTGTCGAGACGCCTCTGAATCGCCCTTCTGTCTACTTCTACCACGAGGGCAACCCCCTCGTTCATGGTGACCGCAAGGGGTTGAGCCCCTCCCATCTCGCCGAGGCCGGATGTAAGAACGACCCTGCCCTTGAGCGAACCACCGAAGTGCCTGGCGGCGAGGGCGGCCAAGGTTTCGTAGGTCCCCTGGAGGATTCCCTGCGTGCCTATGTACATCCAACTCCCTGCTGTCATCTGGCCGTACATTGTGAGGCCCCTCTCCTCAAGTTCCCTGAAGTACTCCCAGTCTGCCCATTTCGGCACGATCATCGCGTTTGAGATCAGGACCCGCGGAGCTGCTTCGTTCGTCCTGAAGATTCCGACTGGTTTTCCCGATTGTATGATGAGGGTCTCGTCGTTTTCAAGCGCCCTGAGGGACTTTACGATCGCCTCGTAGGCGGGCCAGGAGCGCGCCGCCCTCCCGGTCCCTCCGTAGACTATCAGGTGCTCGGGGTCCTTCGCGACGTCGGGGTCGAGGTTGTTCATCAACATCCTGAGGGCTGCTTCCTGATGCCAGCCCTTGCAGGAAAGGTCATTTCCTCGCGGTGCCCGGATGGCGTTACTTTGCACGTGGTTTTTTCTCCTTCTCGTGATATAAGAGTTCAGAAGGGAATCTCTGTTTGGAGAATCCTTATCATCGGTGCAGCGGCATTGGCCATGAGGATTGAATCCGTCGAGGCTCGTCGTAGTCAACGCCGGGGAGCTGGTCACATGTTCGGGGCCTGACCACGCTGAGGGCGTCGCATCTCTCGGGATTATTGAAGATGGCGCCCTGATTGCCGTCGACGGGAGAGTGGCCTGGGTCGGGACCACGAGGGAATACAAGAGAATGACAACAGGGAGACCGTCGCGCACCGTCGACGCCGAGGGAGGCCTGGTGACCCCCGGCTTAGTGGACCCCCACACGCATCTCGCTTTCGCGGGAAGCAGGGAAGACGAGCTCGAGATGAAGACTAGGGGAGAGAGTTACACCAGAATACTGGCCGCTGGTGGAGGAATAGTCAGGACCATCATAGAAACGGGCAGAGCCTCCGTTCGCAGAATCGTCGAAGAGTCCCGGGAAAGGATCCGCCAACTGGTTTCCAACGGCGTCACCACGGTGGAGGTAAAGACGGGCTATGGGGGGAACCTCAGGGAGGAACTCAAGTTGCTCGACGCTATCGAGACCTTGAGACTGACCGAAGGGGTGGAGGTTGTGCCGACGTACCTGGGGCTTCACGCCACTCCACCAGGTTTCAAGACGAGCGGAGAATATGTCGACTTTGTCGTCCGCGAGGCGCTCCCACGAGTCGCAGGGTTGAGGAGGAGGCCGGCGTTCTCTGACTGCTTCTGCGAAGAAGGGGCATTCAGCAGGGAACAATGCTCGAGGTACCTGAGAGCGTCCGCGGAACTCGGGATGGCGTGCAAGATTCATGCAGATGAGTTCGGTGATTCGGACGGCGCGTCTCTTGCCGCGGAAATGAACTGCACATCGGCGGACCACCTCGGGCAAAGCAACCGAAACGGACTGAAGATGATGTCGAGGAAGAAGGTCACCGCCGTTCTCCTCCCGATGACTTCCCAGTATTCAGGGATTGGCTACGCCGACGGGCGGGGGATAGCAGACGTAGGGTGTTCTGTCGCCCTCGGGACCGACCTGAGTCCGAACTCCTGGGTCGAGTCGCCCCAGATGGTCATGAGTGCGGCATGCATGGGAAACAAACTTTCACCTCAGGAGGCTTTAAGGGGTTTCACCGTCAACGCTGCGAGAGCCATCGGAAGGACGGACATCGGCAGACTCCAGGTCGGGTGTTCCGCGGATTTCGTGGTATTTTCTTTCCCGAGCCACAAGTTCCTGCCGTACAGGGTAGGAGGTCGATACATCAGTGGGGTGTACAAGGGAGGCAGACGAATCGATTCTTCGGCGAAAGGCTAGGCGGCCTTTTCGGACGCCAGGCTTGACGCGAGGGTCTCTATCTCGTCCCCCAGCGAACGATCGCCTTTCAGAAGTGGGGATGCTCTCCTGATCTTTGTGCACATGATTCGTGAATGATTGGAAAGGCCCGCAGACCCCAGACCGAGGAGGTTCGAGGCGCAGATCATTTCAATCGCGAAGATTTCCGAAACGTTCTGAGCCACCTTTAGCGCCTTCAGGCCGGCGCTCACCCCATGGCTTGCGTGATCCTCGATTCCACCTGAGACGTTTGCCGGGTAGGTGGAGAGCGGGTAGGTCTCCTTGGCGTTCTCCGCCGTCAAGGCAGTAGCAGTGTACTGAAGGATCATCAGCCCGGATTCCAATCCCGGATTGCCGGCCATGAACTTCTTCCCCGCCGGCGGCTTTGAAAGCAGCACCCCGATCCTGGACAGTGAGATTACGCCTAGATACGCGAGGGCAATAGTGAGCAGGTCCAAGGCCATTGCCACTGGTTGGGCGTGAAAGTTCCCACCATGGAGGACGGTACCATTCTCGAGCAGGACGGGATTGTCCGAGACAGAATTGATTTCGGCCACGGTCAGATTCTCCGCGAAGTCGAGCGCATCCTTCAGGGCGCCGTGGACCTGAGGGGTACACCTAATCGAATACGGGTCCTGCGGAACCGGGGATGCCCTCATCCTTCGGCTCCCCTTCAGCATCTGACGGATCTCCCTCGCAACGTACACCTGGCCCGGGTCCTTCTTCATCCTGACGAGTCTCGGGTCGAAGGACTGGGAACATGCGGCGACAGCTTCTGCGGTGAGAGCTACGCAGGAATTCCCAACGGCAAGGAGGTGGATTCCAGCATTCACGACCGTGCATGCCAAACCGGCCGTGAAACAAGTGCCGTTGATGAGCGAAAGACCTTCCTTCGACTTCAGCTCGATGGGGCTGAGTTTCGCCCTGGAAAGCGCGGAGGCGGATTCCAGACACTTGCCGCCATATTCGGCGCTACCCTCCCCGATCATGGCAAGGGCCATGTGGGCGGATGGAATCAGGTCCCCGCTCGCACCCAGGGAGCCAAACTTCGGGACGTGGGGTATGACGCCCCTGTTGAGCATTGAGGCCATCTGATGCACAACATCGGGCCTGACGGCGCTGTTCCCGTTCAGAAGGCTGTTCATTCTTATCACCATGGCCGTCTTCACGACGTCCAGAGGCATGTGTCCTCCGACCCCTGCGGCGTGGCTCCGGACGAGGTTCAGCTGGAGTTCCTTGATCTTGCCAAGACTCACCGCCTTGTCTGCGAGAGACCCGAACCCGGTATTGACCCCATAGACAACGTCTCCCCGGGCGAGCTTCTTCTCGAGCAGTAGCCTGAATTTCCGCATTCTTCTGAGACTGGCGGTGTCGAGTTCGACTTTCGTTCCTCCGACGACCTCGGCGACAGACTCGAGGGTGAGGGACTTCCCGTCAAGAATGACCGACAAGCGTATGCACCTTGAAGTCCGCGGATTAATACCCTCGCATAGGTTTAACTCGAATGCGGGTGAGGTTTGCAAGGTTGAGACGACCCGCGTCATACCCTCCGCCCCGATATAGCGACCCGAAGGACAAGAGGCTCGTCCAGATCATAAAGCGAGCGAGGTCCAACCGTCGCGATGCGGTGAACATCCTGGGAGTTCCCTTCGATGGTGCGGTCCTGGGAAGGAAGGGGTCTGCAGGCGGGCCGGCCGCTATCAGACAGTCGCTCGCATCCTTCTCGAACTATGACCCAGATTCGAATGTTGACCTGCTTGACGCGAGAATCTTCGACCTGGGCGACGAAGTCCCAGAGTCAGACGATGTCGTTTCAGTGCATTCGAGCATCGAGGCAGTCGTCGAGCGAGAACTGGCGGCAAGTTCACTTCTGGTCGTCCTCGGGGGGGACAACAGCATTTCACTCCCGTCGCTTAGGGCACTTTCCAGTCGCTTCGGAAAGGTGGGCCTGGTGGCGATCGACTCGCACCTTGACATGAGGGGAAAGATCGGGGGAAAGCCGACAAGCGGTTCATCCTACGGGCTCGCCGTCGAATCCATAGATGGAATCGAGCCCGAGAGAATGGTCGAAATTGGCATTCACGGATTCCTGAACTCGAGGTATTATGCAGACAAAGCAGACAGGCTCGGGGTAAAGTGCTTCACGTCAAAGACAGTACGGAAGCTGGGGGCGCTCCGGGTTGCCAGGGAGGCCTACGAAATCGCTGAGGAAGGAGCGAAGGCGGTTTACCTCAGCATTGATTTGGACTCTGTCGACATAGGGTCTGTCTCAGGGGTCAGCGCGCCGAGCGTGGGCGGGATTTCGTCCTCCGAGCTGCTGGAGCTCGCTCAATATCTTGCAAGCAGAGAGAAAACCAGATGCGCCGACATTGTCGAACTGGCGCCCGTGCTAGACCCCACCGGAAGGTCCCAAGTCGTCGCAGCTTCGTGCTTGGTCAGCCTGATTTCAGGATTCATGATGAAAGGAAAGGCAAGGTTGTAACGTATATCTGCCCCCTGAATCAGGCGACCTCGGTGCGGTGGTCGTCTAGCCTGGTCCAGGACAGTAGCTTGCCAAGCTACTAACTCGGGAGACCCCTAGCGGGTCCGAGAATTCAAATCCCGGCCACCGCATCTTGCTACGCCAATTGGCCGAGTCTGAGGACGCGGCGCTGCTTTCGCGAAGAACAGAACGGGTCGTAAAGTCATATCTTGGAAATGGTTGCGGGGCCCAAACACGTGCAGGACTGAGAGTCTTAGATGGCAACCCGGACTCCTTGTTTTAGTGCCTCGACGGTTGGTAACAATGCTTTTCAGTCAAAGAGATGGTAACAATGCTAATTAGCTCCGACATCGCTATTGGATGCGCGGAGTGACACTAACCCATCTTTCAAGCCACGGAGCGGCGGGGGCACCAGCAAGTCTCTCCATAACGGCACTGGTGCACCCGCTCACGTGCGTTCCGCGATTTTCAGGCCTAACTTGACCGGGACTCTGCCGGACTCCCTGGGGAGTGGCGCGATATTTTAACCTACTCTGGACCCCAGAGGAAGGTCTTTGTCGGGGGAGAGTAGTGAGACGTCGGTCTCATCGAAAGCGGCCAGGAGCATACACTCGGACACCACCGCGGCGACCGACTTTGGTTGAAGGTTCACGACAGCTACCACAAGCTTCCCCAACAGCTGCTCCTTCGCATAGAAGTTCTTGATTCCTGCGACGCATTGTTTGGTGCCTCCCTCGCCGAAGTCGACGGTGACTTTGTACATCGGGTTGCGCGCCGCGGAAATGTCCTCCACCGCCGCGATGCGGCCTACCCTCATGTCGACCTTGCCGAATTCATCAATGGAGATTGTCAAACCCTCCAATTGCGACCCCGTTGCCAAATAAGGCTTAAAGACTCGAAACCGAAGTCGCGAGAACGCGGGCCGGTAGTCTAGTCTGGTAGGATACAGAGGATGTCGTCCAGCCCCTTGGCAAAGAGGATCCAGACTGGGGGAGGTCGGGGGTTCGAGTCCCCCCCGGTCCACAATAGAATAGCTCAGAATGAACCCCACCTGGCTAGAGAGGATTAGAACGAGTCACTATGGTCTTAACTCTGAGGAGAATGGACCCGGGTTCAAATCCCGGCGACCGCATACTTATCTAAGTATAAATACCTACTCTGATATGTCCGTTGCGACCGTCAGAATGGGAAAAGCGAAGCACAAGCAGCTCCTGAAGGACCCCGATATACAACGCTGGTTCAACAACCTTGCAAGAGGCAGCATAATCACGGCCGAAGAACGGTTACGGAGACTCGGACGATTCTGCAATCAGGCGGGCCTTACGCCCCGAACCCTTGTGGAGAGTAAGCGAACAGACTCGGAGGGTTTCGAGAAGTTCATCATGGATTTCGTCGACCAATCCTTCGCGAGAGGAGACAAGCCAACGCAGGTGAAGAACAATCTCGTCACGGTCAAATCATGGCTAGCTCATTTCGGTTTGAAGGTTGAATCAAGGATCAAACTGCCGGCAATAGACTACATTGACGAAGTGGTTCCGAGCAAGGAGGAACTGGCCTCGATACTGAGAAACTGTGACTCGCGGGCAAGGGTAATCGCCTCCCTGACAGCTTACTCGGCGCTGAGGCCAGGGAGCATGGGGAACTACCTGGGGAACGATGGTTTGAGGCTCAAAGACCTACCCGAACTGCGAATTGATGGGGACCAGGTCGCGATCGAGAAGGTCCCGACTCAAGTACGCGTCAGGAAGACCCTGAGCAAGGCCAGGCATCAATACTTCACTTTCCTAGGCGAGGAAGGTTGCAAGTATCTCAAGGAATATCTGGATGCGAGAATCAGAGCGGGAGAGAAGCTCGAAGCCGAGAGTCCCATAGTTGGACATATCAGGCCGGGCAAGCTTGACTTCATGCGCACGACAAAGCTCTCCTGGGAGGTCAAGCTAGCCATGAAGAAGGCCGGCTTCTCGTGGAGACCTTACGTTCTCAGGTCGTACTGCGCTACCGCCTTTGACATCGCAGAGAGCAGGGGCTGGCTCTCCCATCCCTGGAGACAGTTCTTCATGGGTCACAAGGGAGACATCGAGGCCAGGTACTCAACGAACAAGGCGCGGCTGCCGCCAGACATGGTCGAGGAGATGAGGGGGGCCTACAAGAAATGCGAATCCTTGTTGCAGACTTCCGTGTCTGAGGGAATCGACGAGGAGAAGATCAAGCGCGCATTCAAGGAGCAGCTTCTCCTGGTAGCCGGCTTCAAGAAGGCGGAAGTAGAAAAGATGGATTTCGAGAGCATGGACGAAGAACAGTTCCAGAGCATTATCAGGCAGAGGTTGCTCGGTGTCATGGCGAACAACGGTTCGAAGCAGAAGGTCATCGCTGTGGGGGAGGTAGAGGGTCACCTCTCCCAGGGGTGGGAGTTCGTGGCCACCCTGCCCGGTGATAGGGCCATACTGAGGATACCCTTCTAGACTCCCTTTGCCGTGGAATCACCGTGACATCTGCGCGGGGTCTCCGAGTGAGTCTCTGTATGGGCCTCGAGTGACTCCCCGTACGACTCCCCGTGGAGTCACCGAGAGGGCTCCGTAAACACGCCCCATCTCCCCCTTTTGGTGTATACGGGTCGTTGAGCATGACCCTTTTATCCGGTTACCCCTATAATCTCGGGCAGAATTCAAGCGGAGGGTCGGGGGGTAACATCACTACTACCGATTGGCCTCACGAGTAAGAGTTCCCTCCGGCTAGTGCCCGACGTGGCGCCAATCGGCGAACGCTTTGTTCAGGATCGCGTGCACCTGCGGCCAATCGGTGTCTCTGCTCGAGAACCGCATGGGCACTCCGCACCCAGCGCACGGGGTGGAGAAATTCGTCTCGTGCTCCCTGGTAGATTGGACTCCATTGTTGTAGGCTTGGGAGTAGATGGTATCCCTTGCCTTGTTCAGCGAAGTCATCATTTCGCTCCTCCCGAGGGCCAGCGCCTCCTTTCTGACCGCCTTCTTGTATTCCTCCCTCTGCGGATCCGCGACCAGTGCTAGCGCCTTGCAGGCGTCCTCCCAATCAAGGTTTCTTTCTGCCTGGACCCTGATGATCGCCTGAACCAGCTCGCGGGGGAGCTCGTACTTGTCGTTGCCCTTGCCTGTCATCTTCTTCATCATTACCCGCTGTGAAGCCCCGCGTCGACGAGTCGAAGCCACAGTCTCAACTTCATAAGAAATTCCCCCGTGGTCACCCAATCGTCTTCCAGTTGCAGGACCTGTCGAAGCGGGTGGGAGGCGCTGAAGTTCGACCGCGCGAGGTCTTTCAGGGAGCGCAGATCCAGCATTGTTGAACGAAAGCTGGTCTGAGAAGGGATAAGATTAAGAGACTGAAGCTCACATGAAGATTCTGGAATGCCGTCATATGTCAAGACGAACTTCGGAAGGAAACAATTCGAAGACTGCGGAGAGACGTGGACTCAGGCGCGCAAGGATCGTCTGCTAGAGTTCTGCAGGGCGAATGGTTTCTCTGAGGCCTTCGATTTGGTAAGGGGCCTCCATCCCAGTACACGCAGCCGATTCATGTCCTGCTTGGTCTCGAATGATAGGGTTCTCGAGCCCTATGACAAGAGTGTTCTGAGCACCACTTCACTGTCAATCTCGGTGCCGGAAGGGAGGCAACTGAACATTGGAGTCCTCAGCGCCAATGGCGATGTCAACCTCGCATTGTTCCGACAAGGCGAGTTTCTTGCGAGCGTTCCTCTCCAGCGGGGAGGAGAATATACGGTTGGAGAGGGCAGTGTGATGATTCGCTCCGACTCGGATGCACACCTGCTGTTTACTTCTACACTGGGATAGATGCAGCTCAAACTACGAATGCTCGAAGTACAACGCTACTCAGAGGCATCCCGGTGTCTGATGGACGATGAAAGCTAGCCCGCGCGAATAGGAGTCATAGTGCTGCCGCGCAGGTCAAGCCCCCAGTTGGAGAATCGCCAAGGAGATGTCGTCGTCCCCCCCTCGAAGACGGGCCTGTGACCAGGTTCCTACATAGATTCTCCACTCCAGTGATTTGAGTGGTAGCTTTCAAAATGTCAGCGTCATCTAGATTCTTCGTAACTCCATCAGAGCAGAGAATACGACAAGTTCTTCGTATATGTGCCCAGGGCCTGTCTAATCAGCAGCGCACGAGAGGCGTGGGAATCGAATCAAGGAATAAATGGTTGGGCCTGATTCAAAAGGCTCTGGAGAATAAGTCTGAACAAATGGATAGCGGTGTTGATTGAATCCATCGTCTTGTTACTCATCCTTTTGCCTCTTGCAATCATGTTCGAATCAGCATGGTCGCCCGACTTTGACAGTCTCATTCAATCGAATCCACTTTTCTGGATTCTCAAAATCATCTTCTGGCTCCAACTTGGAAGTGTTGCGGTGTTTGCTCTTTGGGTCTGCACGGTCAGAAGAGCCATCAGAGGCTACTGATTATCCCCCCAAACGAAACGCCAGTTCTCGTCCCCCTATTAACGGAGCAGAACAGAACCCCCTCAAACAAGATTTATAGGCCGCCGACAGGAAACAACGACTTCGGGCTTTGCATATCAGGCCACGGTGTTCGCACTGGCGATGAAGTTTCTGGAGAGCATTGCCTGGTCTCTGACCCGATCCGAAAATCTCAATCGACTATTTGCGGTAGCCCTAGTTGTGGGTCTCGCCCTTGCCGCTCTTTTTTCTTATTCACTTATTCTCCTTCCAGTTTCTGCATATACGACAACTGGCACAGGCCAGGTGACCGTAACTGGCACAACACTTCCCAATCCACAAATCGTGTTTTCCGTTTCTCAATTAAGCGTAGGGTGGGGAAACACTTTTGAAATTACGCTCGCCATAACAAACACTGGCGGCACGGCCAACTGGCAGACTGCCCACGTTGCCTTCCCTTCAATTTCCTGTAGCTCGGTATCCGCCTGCACCACCGGTGCGTGTACAATCCTTGTTGCAACACCTTGCGTGCAGATACTCTCTTGCAGCATGAGCGGCCCCTGTATAGTATACCCGACAGGCTCAATTTTTAATGCCGGCTATGGCTCAGGGACAATCACCTCTACCTACCTTGTTGTAGAAGGGGCGCAAGCTCCAATGAGTACAGGCCAATCAGGTGTGTCGATGAAGGTGCGTGTCACGCCTAACGTCGCAGGAAACTTCTACTTCCACTGGAAGACTGTAGCATCGGGAGGCGCCTGGTCACCAACATCGGGAACACTGGATCAACAGAATGAATACGTCTACGTTACCTCTGAAATCGTCACATTCGCTTATAATATGGGGGCGCCTCCTCAATTTGCAGTATCCATAGCCCCTGGCCAGAGCCAACAGGTCAGCATAGGCATTACGAATAGTAACCCATCCGGTGGAAGTATGACAGTCGATACTTTCAGCGTTGTGAATAACGGGGGTTGCCCATGCACAGTAACTCCTTCTGGACTGCCTATGACAATACCTGGAGGGACTGTAAGGACGTTCACCCTATCGATAGCCGTACCCTCTGGCGCCGCTGGGGGGGTATACACCATTAGCTTCAGAGTGAGCGGCTTGCCCCCAGTGCAAACATAGGTTGAAAGTAGAGCTTGCGGTCGTTCGCTAGGCCAACAAACAAGTCATATCTAGCAATCCTAGCTATCATTCTAATCGTCCTCTCCGTCCTGGCCGAATCCTCGCCGTCATACGCGTGGTCCAGCACGGGCACTGGCCAGGTCAAAATAACTTCGACCCAGAACGGTTCATCAAGTGATTCTTGCGCCGGCTTGGTTTGGAGTTCATGCAACTACTTCGACGTATCGCTCGCGAGCTCGACGATACCACAACTTGCGAGTGATCTAGCATTTTTTCTCCCGGGTAATCCCCTGAGCAACCCCTACCTTGACAATTTTCCCATACTAGTCTACGCTATCAAACCATCCGGAGACATGAACAAGTACCGCCAGGCACTCTTCTCTTTCTTTGGAACCAACGTGGTCAGCGACGGATATTTTCCAGTTGAAGGCTTTCTTCTACACCTACCGATGACTTCGATTCTTAGTGGAATCTGCATTCTAGGGAGTTGCATGACGGTGCCACCAAACAATGGAGGGGTATCGTGGCAATTCGGGTTTGATCAGACGGTCGCAGGAATCACGCCGTTCATCGAATTCACGAACAGCGGCGACGTCAACCTCTTGGTCACGCTGAGCTCCAATACTGAAGTCACCGCCGCAGAGACCGCAGTGGAAGGTGCAAAAATTGTGAAGGCGATTTTTGCAATCATTGGAGGGGCAGTCAAACTCAAACCCTCGCAATTAGCCCAAGGCGTACTCTACGCCATACAGGCATTCGGTGGTCTCAGCAATATTGGGGACTTGACAATAAGCGTGGTTTCCTCCCAATTAACCCAGCCAGGCCGACTCCAAAGCCAAGTGTTCTTCGACTTCGTTCAATTCGCCAGCGCCATTGGTTCCGTGCTAGACCCAGGGACCTTCTATACCAGCGGGTTTCTTCTGGCTTACAAATTGAGTAAGCTTGCACTTGATGTCGTCTTATGTCTAGCCACAGCCGTTACCTGCCTCGTGGCTCCAATAACAATTGCCCAGGTGGTTGTATCTGCTATCAATTTCGCCGTTCAGGCCATTGGACACTTCAACCTCCTCGACTTGGGGTCTAACCCCTTGTTTCAGGTCATTAAGAATGGCGTCAGTTGGGCGACGAACATAGTCGATCCCCCTGGCTTGACCATATATCCAGCCTACTTCAGTGCAAATGGCAGTCTAGTACTGGGATATGACAGCGAGGAGAGTGAATTCATCTGGGCAAGTAGGGATGGGTTCCTCATCGCCGTGAACGACACGTACTACGCATACACGGGAGAGAATGTCACTGAGAAGCTTCTAGCTGTCGGAAGTCCAGAAGGACTGGTCCCATACGTGAGTTACGTCCAAGGGCCTAATCGCTCTGCGGTTGCCTCTGTATATTCTGGTCTTCTACCTACCGGGACTAATGTCTCGATAAATTCGAGAGTTTCTCCTGACGGCGGTCTCATCCAGCAACCGTATCTACGCCTTTTGATCTCGGTCGTAGGAAGTGGTGTGAACTTCCTTGTCAGCGCTGTGCCAATCTGGAGCAACGGTACCAGGGCTCGGGTATCCGATGCGTACCTCTTTCTGAACTCCACTATCATCCAGATGAATCGGGTGAATGCTTCCCTGTTCCAATACACAATCGCGCCGGTGACGCACCCCCAAGTGTTTCAGGCGTATGCGGTAGCCCCAGGCGCTTTGGGAGGATTTGGCTCAGGACAGATACCCGCGGTGAGTCGACCAACTTCCGGAGCGCAAGATACAACATATGCGCTTCTGGTCCTAAGCATCATGGTAGTTGTCGTACTCGGTCTCGCGTACTATCGCCGCCGCAAGGCGACCTAGTATTCGGCAAGGACCGCCAAAGCCAGACCCAGTCGAGAGAGAGTGGGGCGCGCGCGCTGTTCCGGCGAGGATTACCGCGACGACAATGACCCCAACGACTGATTGTGTTCTCAATGCGCTGCCAGGTCCATGACGCCGTTGGTTCATGTTAATCTTAACCCTAGAGCCCCTAGGCCTTAGTCGCGTTCTAGGCACCTGAGCTCCGGTAGGCTCTATTGATTCGTATGTTGTAGATGCAGACCGGCAAAAATTCATGAGACGTAATGGCTTTGCTGCCCTAAATTCGATTCTCATGATGAAGAATCCATCTGACGTCCAGACCAAGATTCTCACAGCAATCAGATTCTTTGGTCTAGCATCGGACGTTCCCCTGTACATCGCGCAAAAGAAAGGTAACCAAGAAAAGCCGACTATGAGCCACCGTTTGCTGCTCGGGCAGAGATGGGAACGCGCAGGGACGGAACGGAACCCATCCTATGCATTCTATCTTCATTGGTCTGACACGACACGAGCCAACTCGGCAGTTTGCCGGTAACCTACCTAACCTTGGTCGATGGGTTTATATGATAAATTTCGCCAATCAGGCTTGAGAAAATCCTCGATGTTCCCGAAATGTCGTTGAGTAGCTCGAAACTTCTGGGTCTGAAATCGACGAAATTCATCCGAAGCCTCATCGTCGGAGCATTGGCAGGTGCCGTATTGCTTGGTTTGAACGTCCTGTTGTTCCGGACTCCCTACGGTGCGCTTCAAGGATTTCCTTGGTCAATAAGCCTACCAAACCTTCCATGCGATGAGCCCAATCCATCCGGCCATTGTGGGTTCTACATCGATGCATCGATAGTGGTTCTCGACTACGCTGTCTGGGTGACACTATGCTTCTCGTTCGCACTTGCTGCGTCTTACATAGTGAATAGGAAACGGATTCTGAGGACGGCCAATAAAATCGGAACAGTGATCCTTCTGACGTTGACGATGTTCATGCCAGCTACGTCAAGCGCGTTGTCGCCCGAGCCTGATGCCTCCACGACTAGTCCGCAGGATGGCTCTTTGACGCTAACTGAAGTTGTCGTCTCCTGCCCACCTGGCGATCTTGTGGTATCTCCTGCAGGCTGCGTTCCCAGGAATTGTTCTTTCGGATCAGTCAAGGAAGTAGTCATCAAGGATCAGGTAATTGTCTTTGACAACGATACTAGGATTCAAATTCCTTCTTCCTGCATGCAAGGCACTCCAGTAGTCTCGAAGACCCTGAAGTACTCGAATGGCTCAATTCAAACATACACACTGCCGACCATGAACCCCCCTGGCTACGCTTCAAGTTCAGGCAGTCCATCTCCAACTTTCACCGGATGGGCCGAATATGCCGGGTACTCGAATTGTTTCCTATTTTGGTGCACCGAACTGAGCGATTTCATGGGAAACTGGACGGTCCCACGGCCACCAGTGAATACCGCCTCTCAGACAATTTACTTGTTTATTGGTGAGATAGACTATTGGGAAACTCAGATACTGCAGCCAGTCTTGCAATGGGGACCTAGCTGCAATCTTGGGGGCAACTACTGGAGCATTGCAAGTTACTTTGTTACGGGAGGCATATGTACTCACTCGACGTTCGTCAGCGTAAACACTGGCGACCCCATCTTTGGACGCATTACCAAGATGGTCGGGGGCAACTGGAGAATAAAAACAGTGGATACGGTATGTCCTTCTACCTGCACCACGACTTTGACCGTTCAGGCAAACGAGATGTTCAATGCGCGTGTTGCGCTTGAATCGTGGTATGTCAATTCATGCAGTGACTTCCCAGCTAGCGGAAGTACGACGTTCTCCAGCCTCAAGATCACGGGAGGGACCCCCGGATGGTGGACCTACGTAGAACCATACGTGCTGGATGAATGCGGCGCTCTCCGGGTGACTACTTCGTATCAAGGTGGGGGGTTCAGTACCGTCATTCCGTACTGGACCTATGTTGACGGAATTGGTTCCTGTTCAATGATCATGGCACTTTCCTGCCAGATTACCCTAAATACCGATGTAGCCAACGACTTGATTCTAGTGGCACAAACCGGAGGATCTGCATGTGTCAAGCCTCAGGATAGCCATGGTTTTCCCTACACAATCAAGCAAGATCTGAAGTATCCATACCAGACTTCCACGAATCATGAATGCGTTTCGTTCGCCACATGGTCTAGTTCGGGGAGTAAAACGATTACATGCAAACAGACGAGCAGTCAGAACGCGATTTGCCTAGCATTTGGCTTGAGTAAAGTGGACACTTCAAATATCTTCGACACGATGTGCACAGAGGCCCTTAGGGGTTCCGGCGATAATGGCCCATATGGTTGTACTGTAACCACAAGTCATGCTAGGGACATCCTGATTGGAACTATCGGAGCATCAACTTCCATAACCACAAATCCAACCGAGGGAGAGGGTTTCACATCCATCACCACGACTTGCCCAATGGCAGGGTCAGGGTATGAACAGTGCGTCGAGATCCAGGTCATCTCCACGATACAGACCAAGTCCTTCTATTACAGCTGGCCGGGTAGTACTCCGAAGGATTTCGGGGACATTGGCTTAGCTATCCGGCTGACAGACTAAGTCAGAATCTCAGGTGCCTCTACCACACCTATTTCACAAATCCGGATCGTCCAGGGCTCGACCATCCTGGAATCCCTGAGAGATTGACAAGATTACTTGCGGCAAATAGACAGGTCTACAGCGTCGAAGGTAGGATCTCGCGACTACTGGCAGGGACATTTCCATATGGGAATCCTCCAGAGGATGAGGGACATCAAGCTCTGTAGAAGGATCGACAACAAGATGGAGAGGATCAACGAAGAGGTCAGGGACAGGGAGAGGATGATGCGGAGTCTGAAGAGGACGGACACCCCTATCCTGAACGGAGTCCAAATCTTTAACAATTTCATCAGGCCGCACGAAGGATTAAACGGGGACACTCACATAGACCGAAACGAAGTCAAGTTCGGGGAAAAGCCAGATGGTTAGCGACAATCCAGGACGCAGGCCTGTCATAGACGAGTTCTCTCTCGTAATGGGACTCCTTCTCGCCACATTCGCTCAGTCCGCATATGACTCTTTGAAGAGTATTACCAACTGAACTATTCGGCGTTGGGTCCTTATTTTTTCTGGTACTCCTCGACCGCCTCCTCCATCGTCTTCCTTGTCAGGGCCATGTCGAACCTGATCAGCTGCTTCATCACTTCGTTCTCCCGGTCCAGCCTGAACATCGTAGCTCTTCCAATCTGCCTGGTCGCCTTCACGCCTCCGGATTTCTCCAGCTCCTTCCAGTACTTGAAGAAAGTCGCCGTAGGTGCGATTCCGCACCCACGGCCTTACAATCCAGAGAGGCCGAGCCGGGAGGATGACGCGAAAACGTTCTGGAATCTCGTTGTCGCGCTTTTCTACAAAGCAAACAAACTCCCATGGCGAGTTCGTGGATTGATGAAAAACACTTGCTACATGGGAATATCCTTCTTCAGAGACAGAGAAAACACTTCGCAAGTAAAGACCGCGTTGGCCCAGGTATTCTCTATTGTTTCGGAAGGCTATGTCTTCAAAGGTGAAAAAGCCCTCGTCGATGAAAACAACGCTCCACATGTGTCGGAGGCTGAAGCGACACGCCTCACGCGGCACGCAATCGAGGTTTACGCAAGGAACAATGGCGTTCCACCCCGGCGTGTTGTCATTCACAAGACCTCCCGATTCACAGAGACTGGTTCTGTTAACTTACACCTCCCCGACATCTTCGGCACCAGTCAGTTAACAGTCCATGCTTCAAATAAGACGGGCTCGACTGGTGAGCCTCGTGCTCTTCGCACTCGCGGTAAGCAATTCGACTTCTTCGAACTTCCAGCCTCTATTCGACTATTGGCAACTCTTCGTCGGATTCCTGCTCGCCGTGGTTTCGATAGTGGTTGCTGATATGTTACTTAATGGGTATCGCAAACGAAGAGACAAGCCGAAAATTGTGATTGCTCCAAGTGTGAGCGGCGACGAGAATGGATTGGTAATAATGGCAATTGTGAGAAACCTTGGAAAGACACCGCTCCTCGATACTGCCAACAAGGTCGTTGTTTATGCTCCAAGACTTGTCGTCGAAGGCAAGTTAGCGCATATCTTGGATGGCGATGCAGAGGTGAAGCAACTGAAATGGAACGAATTGCGAGAGGATGAGGCTCATGCGGATTGGGAAGAAGACCTCTATCCTTTTCCCCCAGATGCGCTATTCTTGCCTCTGGGGGGGGATGTACAGGGAAGGAAGTGGTATAGCCATCGGATTCTTGAATCCAGAAATCCCTCATATCTTAGCTTTACAATCCTTGACCTTCTCGCTCTCGAAGAACCATTCCGAGCCCACCAAAGACCTTCATATCGCGTTCCTTATTTGGATAAGAGGTAAGACAACCTTCGGAAATTATGAATCTAAGAGGAGCTTGCTAACGCTCACCGTTCCGACCGTGGGTGATTTTCAGACCTGCGATTTCACTAAGGCTACAATTGAAGAAGCCGACCTGACCGACAGGCAATTGGAGTCGCGTTTGAATTCATTAGGAATAAGCCTTGAACCCTCGAAATCCCGTCTTGCCCCTGTAGCTCTCCCTTCCGCACATTACGAATCCGAAGATGAAAGGAAGGCTAAGTCTTCGCCTTGAAGTATTCTCCAAGAACCGACCTAACGGTCTCAGGAACGGTATCGAGTTTCCTCGCCTTCCGCTCATCCTCCAAGGCCTTCAGCATCGCGTCCGTCATGGACACCATGACTTTGTTCATCATTACCAATACCTACCAATGGGAACCCATATATACCTTCCCCACTATACCAATGGATACCAATGACCACCGAACAAGCCCGACTCGAAATGGACTCGGACGACTTCGCGGCGTGGACGGAATACAGACAGAGCAAGAGGGAGCAGGATTAGAGATGTCCGCTCCCGTTTTTGATTATCGCTTGGCAAGGGGCGAGGCAATCGCCAAGGTCGAATCCAACGTCCGAAGGATAGACCAGAACGAATACCGCGTAAGGTCTCAGTCGGGGAACTGGGAGTATGTCGTCCTTAGGACAGAACTTGGTTGGAATTGCTCTTGTCCCGACTTCCAGTTTCGAGCCCTCAAGTGCAAACACGCAATCGCGGTTGAACTCTCGTTACAGATTAGGCGACGAATAGAGAACGCGAGGCGGGTCGTGCCTCTCGACTATCAGTCGTGTCTCTCTTGCGGTTCTGAGAGGATAAAGAGAGACGGGCTTCTCCACAACAAGGGAGGAGATATCCAGCGTTTCGAGTGCCTTTCATGCGGTAAGCGGTTCACAAACAACCTCGGCTTTGAGCGGATGCGGTCAAGCCCAGAGGCAATCACGCTCGCCATGCAAATCTACTTCGGAGGGGCGAGCCTTCGGAACGTGCAAAAGGCTCTCAGACTCCAAGGGGTCAACGTCTCCCACGTTGCCATCTTCAAGTGGATTCGAAAATACGTCGGGCTGATGGAAGGATATCTTAGCCAGATGAGACCAAACGTCGGAGAGACTTGGAGGGCAGACGAGTTGTGGGTCAAGGTCAAGGGCGACATGAAATACCTATTCGCCCTCATGGATGACGAAACAAGGTTCTGGATTGCTCAAGAGGTTGCCGATTCAAAGGAGCGACACAACCCAAGAGGGCTGTTCAACCAAGGGCTTAACATGACGAATGGCGTGGCTCCCGCGATTCTGATTACGGACGGCCTCCCTTCATACCATTACGCTTTCAAGAAGGTCTATGGATGGAAGACCACGCCGACCAAGACGCCAGTTCATGTCAGAGAGATTGCCATAGCGGGGAAGGTTCACAACAACAAGATGGAACGCATGAACGGGGAACTCAGAGACCGAGAGAAGACTATGAGGGGTCTAAAACGTATGGACACGCCCATACTCAAAGGGATGCAGATTTACCATAACTTCATCCGACCGCACCAAGCCCTCAGGGGAGCGACGCCAGCCGAGAGAGCGGGAATCAAAATTGAGGGCCCCAACAAGTGGCTTACACTGATTCAGAACGCGAAGCACGAGGAGGAGGTGAAGTAATGCCGACAAGGAATGACTGGCTTGAGACATATGTGGAGGGATTCATGTTCCATGACATTCAGGCTTGCATAGACGGGCGAGCGAACTTTGCAGGACCCTTGGTCCTAAGCGTCTATACTGAGTTCTTGGGTGGCCTATTCAGAGGCAATCTCGACCGAGGAGCAGAAAGGGCCAACTACGTCGCATTCCTTACAGAGATGGGATATTCTCTCGCCCAAGCGGGTGACTACTACACCAAAGTCAGGTCTGGCTTAGTCCATCAGTATTTCATCAAGCAAGATAACATGGTCGCCATTTCGAGTCCTGAGCGACGCGGTATCTTTGAGCAAGCCCCTCGCACCTATTTCTTCTGTGAGAATTACTTTGATGAACTGAAGAAGGCTTATTTCAGATACAAGGCGAATCTGGCCACAAGTGCGACTCTACAAGAGAATTTCGACCGAGCGCTCGGAAACGAGAATTTGCCCCCTCCCGTCAGGCTTGACTATAGTCCTCAGACGACAAGTATGTCGGGAGATGTGGTCCAATTCGTCTATGTCACCGACCAAGGGCTCGCGACTGACTCAGTTGAGACTATTCAGCCCCACCAAGTTAACATGGAGGAAACCGACAACGCCTAAGCACCAATCAAGTTACCAGAACCCAGAGACTGAAGTACGCGGATTCAAGAATGGGGCCACCGGTATTCAAAGAGTAGATCTGGTCGCCTTTGGTTCCAGGAATATCAAATTGGTTAGGTGGGGTCAGCACCCGCCAGTAAGGGGCACTATGGTCAGGCTACCAGATAGAAGCATCCTGTTGTACACCTTCGGGTACATACCTTACCTCGGTGTCTACCCTGGCCCACGGGTTCCCTCCCTTCTAGAGATACCAAACTCGCCGATCGGTTCAAGTTCTATATGTGAGTCTCCTCTTCTGGGGTTCTCATGGACTCGAACACTTTCATGTTACCAAGTCTCCGTAGTTGGTGAAGGATGATCGAGTTCAGATTAATACTCTGGGCGGTAATCTCGACCCAATGGACTCCGAAATAAGCGAATTGGAAGAAGAGATAGATTCCTGGAAGGGATTTCCTTGGGCTCTGAGACGTGAAGACAGAGAGCTCTGGGATGAAATGATTCGAGAGGTGAGGGAGTCTTGCACCGATGCGATTGAGCACTCGGGAAAATCACTTACGGTAGATCCCCTCTTCATGACACTTCTCTTGGCTCAACAAAAGATCATTTTGCGCCTAAAGGCAGAACTCGGACATCGTGTACCTCATGGAATTCGAGTCTCTCCTGAGCCAACGAGTTCGAATCCTCCCAGGAACGAACCCGTTGTGACGTAACCAAATCTAGCACCAAAAACGCTCCGGGTCCCGTCGGGCCCGAATGCTTCGCCTGATTCTTGCTTCCCTCGATGCAGAATTGTATCGAGTCCGTCCAACGCCAGAACACGTATGGTCCGCGACCAAGAGTTCGAATCTAACCCGGCCCGAAACCAGAGCCGCCTACAGGTTTGGGCCTGAATTTCCGTCAAGGATACTTGACGAGCCTCTTCCGACTCGAACCCTTGGCCTTTCTGTCTGGGCATAGTTGTATTGTTGGGTGAATTTGAACCCAATTAGGTATGCGAACCGGCGACCGCATCCTATTCACATGAAATGAATCAAGAAACGAGACTTCGTTGGATTTGAACCTGAAGTTGAACGCGCGGTGGCTGCACCAAAATTCCCCCCTGCCTTTTTGAAGAGGCCGAGGATTTGTTCGAATGGCCTTCCCCCTGTCTTGCTCTTTTTGATGCATGGTCGATTTGAACCTTCCTAGGTAGAGTCAAGTCCGACCTTATTGTTGAGGAGTGTCCGGCTCGCGGCACTCTTTTGACTCTCTGCGATCGCGGGACTTCCGACCAGAAAATTGGTAGGAAATTCGCATGTCGCAAACGGTTCAATACTGAAGAAGCCTACGAGCTAGGACAAGCCGATTTGTTTCATTAATCCGACTAGATCATAGAAGAGCCTCTCCTCGAGAATCTCCCCCTCATCATTCCAGTGGGCAATCGTACAGAATTCGATATGGAAGCTCTTGTTAGTCGGAGGTATCATCTTGCCATCAGCCGTCTTCATCGGACCCTTCATGGTCCCAGAGAAGTCAGCGACTGTGCAGGTGTAATCGCCTTGTCCGAAGAAGATCTTGTACGGGTTGTTAATCAGGTGGTTGTCCGGAAAGGTCTTGAAGAATTCGACGGCTTCCAGGTCGTGGTTATGTCGTCCCGTTGTAGGCGGAGCCCCGCCAGGCCAGTAGACAGCGACGTTTTCGGTATGACGCTTCCTGAAGGTCTCCCAGAGGGAACTTCCAGGTCCGGCATTCCAGGCTTCGTCCAATGTCTTCATAAGTTCCAGATTACGTCTAACAACGGACTCTGCGTCCATTTGAAATGATCATGACTCAGCGCCATCTAAGGGTTTCCTCTGAACATGTGGGCTTCTCCCCATAAGAGAAGTCTGCGGTCGCCGGTTCGCAGATCCACTTGAGTTCAAATCCTAGCTGGGTCCGTGTCAGCGCCTTGCGTACACTGGCGGAAGATGAGAAAGGCAAGAAGAAGTAGGGTCGAGGTTGACCACATGAGTTGCTGCCACCTCCTTTTGAAGCTCGATGTCCACCCCTTTCGCTTGCCCGATGTAGGTTTGTGTTCACACCCCACATCTCACCTTCGTGAAACGGTCGGGAGGGGCGCCGACCCTACATCGTCTAAGAATCTCCCCACTGGTCACTTCGAGTCGTCATCGATGCCCGCAGAAGAGTCCCAGATGTTTGAAGGTGGGGCATATCCTTATTTGCTGGACGCTACTGAGGAGTCGGGGCGGAGACGAAACTGAAATCGTCCGGGCTTTGTATTATCGTGGTCGGGATACTGCTTCTGGGCCAGGTTGCGCCCCTTGCCATCGCTGGGGAACCGCAGGTTGGCCCCAGTCCCTTCGTTCGCACGGTGGAAGCCAACATGAGAGCGGTGGTGGCAACAATTGACATTAACTCAATTGTTGGAGTCGCCGCAACGGACAAGAGCTTCACCACGCTGGCCGGAAGCCAATACATGGTTCTCAATGCACTAGTGTACGGATGGTCATTCGATTCCTTGGGCAACGTGACGCTCACATCCGTGACCGTATGGTACTCCTCTTCAGATTCAACATTCAGCATCGCAACTGGGGTCAGTCCTCTAACCCTCCAGGTAGCTGGGTCCGCGAGGGTTCCTAACCGGTATTTCAGTGGCGTTTACTATTCGTTCAATTCGGCAGGCTACGTTGTCGGTCCCATCCCGCCCGCCGGTCTTCAACCAATGTATGAAGCCTACAGTTCATTCACGGTACCCACTGTTACCGCTCCCGCAAATGGATGCCCGTATGGTTGCGACTTCGCCATCTGGACGGGCCTAACTGGGAAGTGGGATGGATCAACGGGAATTGCTCAGATCATACTGGATGCCTCCGTCTCCGCCAGCACCAGCTATGCGGGCTACGTTCAATTCTACCCTGCGCCAGCTGTTAACTGCAACACCTTCTCCCAATTCGCCACAACTCACGGTGACTCAATCATTCAGGATGTAGTCAACACTGCCATTGATGGGGGGGACGGAGCCCACTATGACATGACGATGATGGACACGACGACCAATACTGCGTGCTCGGTGACGAACCAGACCTGGCCTCAAGGATCAAACGGCTTCACCACGCCCTACTACGCAAACTTCATTGGTGAACGTTGTTGCGGCCTTAGGCTCGGAAAGTACTCGACGGTGAGCATCACTGCTAGTTACTCGGACAGCACCGGGACACCTCATGGGATTTACACACTATACAGCGGCAGTCACTACGTGAAAGTCATCATGCAGAATCAGGGAATCACGAACATTGCGCCAAGTACAGTTTCAAGTTCGTCAGTCTTCTCACTGCCTTGGTCCTCGAGTGGTGGAACCTGAGGTTAGGCGAGCGATAGATTGGGAGCGAGTGGCGGGAGCCTGAAACCCGGGAAGCACAAGCATGACGATCTTCGAAGCGCGGCGACCTTGATTACCCCTAGGTACAATGTCATTCATGCGAGTCGCGGCCATGAGCTTCAGATTATTAGCGAAGTGCCTTGACCACCACACGCTTCCTATGAGGAACAATTCTCCAAACCAATGAATCACAACAACATACCCAAAAGACGAACTTGGAATGATTGAAGAACAACTTCGAGGAAAGACCCTTCGCGTTTATGTATACCTGCTGAAACACGAGAGGGTCACAGGACCAAGCCAAATCCAGAGAGACTTGGGCTTCTCAAGCCCGTCTCTTGTGTTGCATCACATCGACAAGCTAATTGGGATGGGGATAGTGGAGCGAAACTCGGAGGGAGGGTTTTCTCTAAGAAGAGAGGTCGACATAGGTGTACTCAGACCATTCGTGAATTTTAATCACATGGTTCTCCCCAGACTGGGATTTTACGCTGGTCTATTCACTGGGCTGACAGGATTCTACTTGGCCAGCAGCTGGACTTCCATCAACCCATACGGGCTTGTTATCAGTATTGGAGCCTGCTTGGCACTTTGGTACGAGAGCATTAGGACTTGGAAGGGCAGACCAAACTGAGCATCGACTGAACGAACACCCTCCCTCTTGCATTTCTAGCCTATTCAAACTGATTTAGTTTGATTTGAACACTATAGAAATATCTACTGGTGTTTCCATAACAAGGTCGATGAAGGCCAAGGGAAAGTTCCTCACGGGATTTGCGGGAGGGCTTGCCTTGGCGGTGGTCATAGGGGCGGCTATTATCTTCCCAGCTGTCCCGCCTTTTGAAGTTGGACCGGTAAGAAGAGTGTTCTGCCCAGTGATATACGCTGACGTGACATTCCCCGGGAGCACAGGGTTTTCTGCGATACTCAAACCGGATTCTAGGACCACGGAGTTCGTCATGGGACCGAATACTGTCGCTCATCTCTCTGTAATGTACTACTCCTCTGACAATGACCTCACTTCCGCGATTCCCGGACCCATTGTCGGGTCAACACCAACACCGGTATGGGCATACAACGAACCGACGGGCGGAGCGTCAGGCGCAGTGGGAATTTCTCTCAGCCTGACGAACAGGACGTACGTTGATACCCACACAGTAGTCGAAAACTACACCCTTCAGTCAGGACAGGTGATGGGGACGTTCATAATCGGCCTGCAATCAACATGTCTGACAACCATAGTCCAAGTAGGGTACCAAGCGTTTGTTGGCATCTTGCCTGACGGATGGAAGGCCAGCTGAACTTCTAGTTAAGTCAAAAAACTCGGTAATCCATGAGGATTGATGAACCGTGCGGTCGGCGGGACTCGAACCAGGGTTCCTGTCTTGAGATCGTCCAACCCCATCAAAACTGCCTAGGTCAGATCCGGCTAATAATGTCAAATCATCTTAATTCACGGGATTTGAACCAACCTATGTAGACTCAAATCCGACCCGCGTCCTTGTTTGAAATCAATGAGTTTCTGTGTATTCGGTCGCGATTTGAACCTAAAGTGCGATGCTCGGCGACCGCATCTCGCCCTTTTCCGAAACAACGTTCAATAACCAAAACTTGCGCATGGCTTCGCTCAGACTTGTCTGTTAACTGGTCTCTGCCGTTCGAGAGGAAGATAGAGGCCGCTTCTGCCCTGGAAAAGGTCGACCCTGCGAGGTACTTGGAACTCCACAGGGGGACCCTCGAACAGGGACCCTCATTCTGGGAGAGAGTGGCTTCGGAGCTCGACTGGTACAGGAAGTGGGACGTGGCTCTGGATTCATCCGATCCGCCGTTCTTCAGATGGTTCGTTGGAGGCCAACTGAACCCGTCATACCTGTGCGTTGACAGGCATGCAAGAGGACCGAGGGCACAGAAGCCTGCCATCATTTGGGAGGGGGAGCCGCTGCTGGAAGGAAGACCGAGGGTGCGAACCATGACTTACGAAGAGTTGTGCGTCGAGGTCAACAGGGTTGCTGCCATGCTACGGGACCGCTGCGGAATCGGCCCTGGGGATGCCGTCGGCTTCTACCTTCCGATGGTCCCAGAGTTCGCGGTGTTGATGTTGGCGGTCGCGAGACTGGGGGCAAAGTTCACGGTAGTCTTTTCGGGTTTCAGCTCGGATTCCCTGGCTGAGAGGCTCACCGACGCGGGTGCGAAGGTCCTGTTCACCGCCGACGGAGGATGGAGGAAGGGGTCAATTGTCAGACTCAAGGAGATCGCCGACGCTGCCCTGGAGAAGGCGACCTCGGTCAGGACCGTGGTCGTCCTTCGTCATGTTGGGTCGGAGGTCGAGATGAAGGAGGGGAGGGACGAATACTATGATACGGCCATGGGGGAGGTCTTGAAGGCAACATTTGTCGAACCTGTGAGGATGAAGTCCGAGGACCCTCTGTTCATCCTCCACACATCTGGGACGACCGGAAGGCCGAAGGGACAGGTGCACGACACGGGCGGCTATCTTACCCTCCTTCACGCCACGATGAAATGGGTGTTCGACATAAAGGACTCGGACGTCTACTGGTGCACAGCAGACATTGGGTGGATAACTGGGCACTCCTACGTCGTATTCGGTCCCCTGCTAGAAGGTTCGACTGTGTTGATGTACGAGGGCGCCCTCGAGTTCCCCGAACCAGACAGATGGGCATCGATAATCGAGAGGCACAAGGTGTCTGTACTCTACACTTCCCCGACCGCGATACGCTCGTTCATGAAGAGTGGAGAAGAGTGGGCCAGGAGACACGACACCTCCTCCGTACGTCTGATGCACTCGGTCGGCGAGCCGATCAACCCCGAGGCCTTCGATTGGATGCACAGGGTTGTGGGACGGAACTCTGTTCCCTTCGGCAGCACGTGGTGGATGACCGAAACAGGGGGGATCATGATCTCGATCCTCCCAGGAGAACACCTGGTTCCGATGAAGCCTGGAAGCAACGGGATGCCAATCCCGGGTATAGATGCCGAGGTTGTGGACGAGAAAGGGGAGGCGAGTCCCCCCTTCGTCAGAGGTCTACTCGTGATAAGGCGTCCATGGCCTGGCATGCCGCTCACAATCCATGGGGACCCGGAAAGATACAGGCAGGTGTACTGGTCAAGATTCTCCGGGTTCTTCTATGCGGGGGATTATGCAGTCCGCGACTCCGACGGATACTTCTGGATCCTCGGCCGGGCGGACGAGGTAATCAAGGTCGCCGGGCATCGGCTGGGTACCTACGAACTGGAATCAGCCCTGGTCCAACACTCATCTGTGGCGGAAGCCGCAGTCGTTGGAGTCCCCGACGAGGTCAGGGGAGAAGTCCCAGTGGGATTCGTGATCCTAAGGAACGACGCGGTCTCCAGTGACGAGTTGAAACGGGAGCTAGCGCAGCTCGTGAGGGAAAAGGTGGGCCCGGTGGCGACCATGCGTGACGTTTTCGTTGTTTCCAAGCTCCCGAAGACCAGAAGTGGAAAGATAATGCGAAGGGTTGTTCGGTCCGTCGTATCTGGGGTTGAGGTCGGGGACGTAAGCACACTCGAAGACGAAGCCTCAGTCGACGAGGTAAGGAGGGCGTACGCGGACCTGAAGGAGGAGATCACAAGAGAATAGCGGAGACCGGGACAAGATTCAGGCGTCATCTAGGTTGCACTGAATTCCCAAAATCTAGGATTCCGAGTGAGATCTGAACCCGAAGGGCCATATTCCCTGCGACCGCACCAAATCCAGAGTCGGCGCTCAGGCGCTGGGCCACCATTGGCGGTGGCTCTGAAGAGAACTATTCGTGGGGTATGAATGAGTAGGAAGGCTGAATTATCGCGGGAGTCCTGCTGAGACGTGGGGTCGCTGGGTAGGAGGCTTGCTGTGGCATTTACGGACACTGTTCTGGAGGAGCGCGACTCTCTCAGGGACAAGACTGTGAAGCTGGGTCAGATTGCGAGGGCGTGCTCGATATACGGAGTCGATGTCATCGAGCTGTTCAAGGACGACAGAAAACGCGGAGAACCGACCCTAATCAGAAAGGTCCTCGAGTACCTTGAGACCCCCCAGTATCTGCGCAAGAGGATGTATGCCTTGGACGAGGTTCTCAAGTATGCGGGGATCCTCCCACCACTGAGAATTCCTTCTCACAAGCCACGAGTCCCGATCGAGAAGCTGACTGTTGGTGAATTCAGGGAAGGCGTGGCAAACGGGGACGGGACGGTGGACATCGGCCTTGAGAAAAACCCGAGGCTCCGGGAGAGGGTCGGGCAGAACAGGAGAGTAACCGTGCGATTGGTGTCCACGAACCCTCTTGAGGCGAGCGTCGTCCCGAGGGAGAGCGTGAACGAGTACTGGGGGTATGTGGTCGAGAGTAAGAGCCTGCAGGAGGTCTTCTCCGACCGAAGGTTCGACCTGAAGGTAGCGACCTCGAGATACGGGAACGCCCTTCGGTCGCAGCTTCCCGAGCTCACAGAATCTGTCCGGAAGTCGGGTGGGGTCAAGCTGATCTTCGGATCGCCATCCAGGGGGTTGTTCGACCTGGCGGGGCCCGAGCTCTCGACGCAGGCGAACTACGTAATCAATCTGTTCGCGGATCAGCACGTTGAAACAGTCAGGACCGAAGAGGCGATTTTTGCGGGCCTGAATTTGGTAAACACGCTCTCAGCCTGAGAAGGTTTAAGTGCGGAACCTGAAACGGGGTTCGAGAAAGGGGTCAATGTGAATTGGGTCATAGGAAGCATTCCGCGCCACGTAGGGGTAGTCTTGCCTACAGACCGAGAGGACGTGCAAAGAGCATGCTCCCCCGGGTGCGGACCTGGCCCAGGCTCAAGTCAGACAAACCGACCGTCCTAGCTTTCCCCGCGTTCAAGGCAGGCACCATTCACGCGATTACAGTAGACGACAGGGCGAAGACCCCCAACTTCGGGAAACTGCTCTTCAATGTTTCGAGCGTTTTATCGCTACCCGAGGCTGAAATCAAGGGGATGAGGTTTTACTCTCACGAGAACGGACAGGACTTTCCGATCGGCGAAGTCTGGTCCCCCTCGAAGGTCGCTCTCGACAGCCTTCCCATAGGAAAGACCTCAAGGGTCACGGCCATGGTTTCTGTTACGCCAGATGAAGCTGGCCTTTCCCAGAAGAAACCCATCGTCATGGAAGTGGGTGTCTCTGGGGCCGACCTGAAGACTCAAGCGGAATATGTGTTCGGGTTGCTGGGCAAGAAGATGAAGTTCGCAGACGTGTTCAAGGCCGGCATGTACGTGGACGTGTTGGGAATAACGAAGGGCAAGGGATTCGAAGGACCGGTGACGAGGTTCGGTGTAAAAAGGAAACAACACAAGTCGAGGAAGAGCGTCAGGGCGGTGGGAGTGATCGGCCCCTGGCATCCTGCGGCCGTCATGTATACAGTCCCGAGGGCAGGGCAGATGGGTTTCCATCAGAGGACAGAAACGGGAAAGAGGATACTGATGCTCGGGAACGCCCAGGAGAAGCCGATAACACCGGCCGGAGGGTTCTTGCACTTTGGACAGGTAAGAGGGGACTACGCTGTGTTGAGAGGGTCCGTTCCTGGGCCGGCAAACAGGTTCCTCGTAGTCAGATACAGGGCGCGTGGGGAATCGAAGTCGCAGGCGCCGCCGCAGGTAGTCGAGCTTAGTCCAATCGCAAGGTGAGTGAACAGTGAAAGCAGATGTTGTAGGACTGGATGGGAAGGCCGCAGGGAAGGTCGAGGTCCCGGTCGTGTTCGGCACCCAGCTCAGACCCGACCTGATTAAGCGAATGTTCTGGCTTGTGGGCTCACACGGCTTCCAGCCCAAGGGACGCGACCCGATGGCTGGAGAAAGGACATCAGCAGAGACTCACAACCCTCCGACGGGGACTGGACGCTCGAGAATCCCGAGGGTGAAGGGAGAAAGGTACCCGAGGGGCGGGATGGCCGGAGGCGTTGCGAGCGTAGTGAAGGGACGGCTCGCGCATCCGCCGAGGTCTGAGAAGGTCATTTATCTGAAGGCAAACAAAAAGGAGAGGCGGTTAGCCACTGAGTCGGCCATCGCCTACACCGCCGACCTTCAGGCCGTGAAAGCACGGGGTCACAGGGTCAAGAAGATGGCGCTCCCTATCATCGTAAGCGACGAGATCGAGACTATGGAAAAGACCGCGGACCTTGTCAAGTTCATGGGGAAGGTGGACCTCAATGCTGAGCTAGCCAGGGTACAGAACGGGTCCAAGAGGAACACGGGCAAGTCAAGGCTCAGGGGCCGCGTCTACAGAACCCGCGTGGGTCCTCTCATAGTGGTCACCAACGACCGGGGTGTAGGAAAGGCAGCCGGAGGGATTCCCGGCTTGGACGTAGCCAGAGTCGAGAATCTCAACGTACTTGATCTTGCCCCGGGCGGGGTCCCCGGAAGGCTCACGCTCTGGACAGAGTCCGCTCTGGGTTCACTGGGCGGGACGAAATCGGAGGACGAAGCTTAAGATGCGCCTTGAGGACGCGCAGAAGATCCTGAGGAGGCCCTATGTCACAGAAAGGACCTTCGAACAGATTGAGAAGGACAACAAGCTCTGCTTTATCGTTGACGACAAGGTTTCGAAGAGCCAGATTGCGAGCGCCGTGGAGGCGCTCTATGAAGTGAAGGTAAGAGCAGTGAATACGGCCAGAACGATCAGGGGGAAGAAGGCGTTCGTCCGACTTCTTCATGAAAACAAGGCCGCCGAGCTGGCCACCAAGCTGGGGCTGGTATAAGATTGGGCAAGAGGATTCTTCAGCGAAGGCGAGGGAAGGCCGGGATACAGTTCAGGGCGCCCAAGAAGGGGAAGGTCGCCCCGGTCCGTTACCCCATGCAGGCCGGACAGGACCAGAAGGCGATCGTCACTGCGATACTCGACGAGCGGGGTAGGAGCGCCCCTCTGGCACACATCCGGTATGGCGGAAACAATTTCACGTATCTTCCTGCTATAGCCGGAATGACCCTGGGGAGGGAGATCTCGGTGGGACCTGGAGCCGCGCCCGAAGTCGGGAACATCCTCCCGCTATCAAGCATCCCAGAGGGGACGAGGGTTTGCAACGTTGAGCTGAGACCGGGGGACGGAGGAAAGCTGGTCAGGGCATCGGGGGGGTCGGCTGTCTTGTTTTCAAAGGCGAATGGTAGGGCGATCCTCAAGCTTCCTTCTGGAAAGAACATCATGATAGACGATCGGTGCAGGGCCAGCGTGGGAGAGATTGCGGGAGGCGGAAGGAAGGAGAAGCCGTTTCTCAGAGCAGGAGCCCGACATCACGCGATGAGGGCATCTGGCAGGGTGTATCCTAGGATGAGGGGCATCGCCATGGCAGTGGTGTACCACCCGTTCGGGGGAGGCAGGCATCAGCATCCGGGCAAGTCCACCAGTACTTCGAGGAATGCACCCCCAGGGAGGAAGGTAGGATTAATAGCTCCAAGGAAGACAGGAAGAGGAAGGTTGCCGAGAACAAACGCGGGGGTTTCCGCCTAGATGCCGAAGGAATTCAGGTACAGGGGCCGCACGATGGAGGAGCTGAACTCAATGTCGACGGAGGCCATGCTCTCGCTGTTCACTTCAAGGGCGAGGCGGACGCTTAACCGGGGGGTCTCGGAAGAGAAGAGGAAGTTGCTCGAAGACGCCAGGGCAATAAAGGAAGGGAGGGTGCAGGGAGGGATCAAGACTCACGCCAGGGACATGCTGATTCTCCCCACGATGGTGGGCCTTACGATCGGGGTCCACAACGGAAGGGAATTCGTCCCTCTTGAAGTGAAGCCGGAGATGCTGGGCAGGTACCTGGGAGAATTCGTGATCACCAACAAGAAGGTGGTACACGGCACCCCCGGAATAGGCTCGAGCCGCTCGAGCCTGTATGTCCCGCTGAAGTGAATTGTTCGAAGCCGCGTCGTTACTCAGGTCTCTGGCCTTCGCGATTCTGTATGCTGGGATAGAATACCGCTACGTCAACAGGAAGGAGGAAAAATGGACCAGGGATGTCGTAGGATTTTACGAAAAGCCCGCCTTTTGGGTCATATCCCCCTATCACGCGTTCCTGCTGCTCCCTCTCTTCATCGCCGTCGCTTTCACACTCCCGATTACCGCGTGGGCGGCCAACACTTTCCTCATGGCGGTGGTGGAGGACATCGCATATTTCGGGTGGAGAGGCAGGTCGGTCATCGCGGGTGAGTGGACGACAACCCTGTTCGGGAGCTTCAAGCTGGGAAGATTCGTGATTCCCGTGTGGTGGCCCCTGGGTTTTCTGATAGCGCTGGCTCTGTACCTGGTCCCGGTCTAGCTCACTGTTGTCTGTGACTGGTCTCTTACGAAGTTCAGCAGGTAGTGTGGGCTGCCGATTCCTCTCCCGGTCGCACCGCTTGCATTCCAGCCAGTGAAGGATTGGGCACCCGGCCAGGCTCCCGTGGTGGAGCCGCCGCTTCTGTTGGCATAGGTGACCCCGAAACGTATTCCCTGGAAGAATTTCTTGACTTCCTCATTGTCCTGGGAGAATATCCCAGCAGTGAGTCCGTATTCCGTCTTGTTGGCCTTCTCGATCGCCCCCTCGATCCTGTCGAATCTCCCCACGACGACCAAGGGAAGGAACAGCTCGTCGGTGAAGAGCCTGTGGTCTTGTGGGAGGCCTGTGATGATGGTCGGCTCGACATAGTAGCCCCTCCCCATCCCCTTGCCCTTGACCGACTTCCCCCCTGCAACGAAAATCCCGCCCGACTGCTTCGCTTCGGCGACAGCCGCCTGGAACCTGGCCACGGCGGCGCCGTTGATCACCGGGCCCATGAAGACTCCCTTCTCCCTCGGGTCCCCGACCGTGACCTTGTCGACTCTCGCCTTCAGAGCCTTCAGGAACCTTTCAGAGATTCCGCGCTGGACGTAGATCCGGGACGTGGCGCTGCACTTCTGCCCTCCGTAGCCATACGCGGCCCTGACTGTCCCTTCGATTGCCTTTGCGATGTCTGCCTTGTTGGAGACAATGGTGGGGTTCTTGCTCCCCATCTCAAGTAGTATCGGCTTCGGGTAGTGTTGTTTCGATATGAAGCCCCTGTACAGCCGCATCCCCACCTCCCTCGACCCGGTGAAGGCTATTCCGGAGACGCCCGGGTTCGACACGAACTCCTCCTCGAAGTTTGCCCCGGGACCGGTCACGAAGTTGACCGCTCCTGCGGGGACTCCCGCGTCCCTGAAGACTTCGTAGAGCATCAGGCCAGTCAGGGGCGCTTCACTAGTAGGCTTCAGGACGACCGAGTTTCCGGTCATGAGCGCCCCCAGGGCCATCCCGTTCGCGAGCATGAAGGGGAAGTTGAACGGTGATATGACCGGCCATACCCCAAAGGGTTTCGAGACAACGAGTGTCTTCTCGCCGGGCCCTCCTGAGCCCATCTTGGTCGAATAACCGTCCTGGTCTCGCATGATTCTGACATAATAATCGATGGCGTCGATTGCCTCCCAGGCTTCCGCAAGGGCTTCCAGCCTGTTCTTCCCGACTTCGTAGGTTATCGCGACAGCGATTTCGAACTTCCTTTTGTCGATGAGTTTCGCCGCCTTCTCCATCACCCTCACCCGCTCCTTCCATGACTTCGAGCTCCATACGGTGAAGCCTTTCCCGGCAGCCTTGATCGCGTCTCTGGCGTGGGCACGAGTCCCCACTTGGAATTTCCCCACCAAGATCGAGCTGTCAATGGGGCTCCGGTGCTCGAACTCACCCGATTTGGACCAGACCTTCTCGGCACCGATGTACATCGGATAGCGCCTCCCGAGCTTCGGTTTGAACGCCCTGAGGGCCTCCTCGAACTTCGGGTGCAGGCTTTCGTCGGCGAAAAGCGTTGTGTAGGTGATCTTCTGTGGAGGCTTTCCCGCCAAGAATCTTCGCGCGCCTCTTGTTCTACTTAATGTTTGTCGGCTCTTCAAGAGGATGCGGCCCGACTTCGAATTTCGTCGCGGCTGCGAGGGAGTACTCTTCGAGGACGGCCATCTTGACGGCGTCGAAGTCCTGGGGTGCCCCGAGGACTTGCTGCATGGATGTCATCTTGTCCGGGTCGAGGCCGCAGGGCCTAATCAGGTCGAAGTATGACATGTCGGTGTTCACGTTGAGCGCGAAGCCATGGAATGCGACCCAGTTCGTGACAGCCACGCCTATGGACGCGAGTTTTCTCCCTCCCACCCAGACCCCCGGGTGCCCCTCAACCCTTTCGCCTTCAACCCCGAAACGTTTGACCGCCCTGATGAGCGCGTTCTCGATGGTCCTGACGTGTCTGCGGACGTCGTGTTCCTGCAAGAGTGTTACGGGGTAGCCGACCAGCTGGCCGGGGCCGTGATAAGTCGCGTCCCCTCCCCTTTCGACCTCGAGCACATCCACCTGCTGGGGCCTGAAGTTCGCTGGCGTGGTCTTCCTACCTAGGGTAATCACGTGGTCGTGCTCGACCAGGATAAGCGTGTCTGGAATCTCTCTTCTGGCCCTCCTTCCGGCGAGTTCTCGCTGCAGTTCAAGGGTCCCGCGGTAATCCTTCCGTCCCAGGTCGAGAAGACTGCCGTTCATGCCTTGAGTTGGTGAATCGGTTTGCCCGCGGCGGATTCGGAGGCTTCCATTATTGCTTCAGAAAGAGTAGGGTGAGGATGGACGGTCAGCGCGATGTCTTCCACGGTCGCCCCCATTTCAATGGCAAGGGCGACTTCGCTGATGAGGTTTGAAGCCTCGGGCCCAACGATCTGGGCCCCCAGGACCCTCCCGTCCGCCGCGTTGGAGACGATTTTCACGAAGCCTTCGGGCTCGCCGGTCGACAGGGCTCTTCCGAGAGCAGCAAACTGGAATCGGCTCTTTTTCACTGTGTACCCTGCCTCAGCGGCCTTGGCTTCTGTGAGGCCCGCGCTGGCAATCTCCGGGTCGCAGAACACGGCGTCTGGGATGACCGTCCAGTCGGCCGCGCTCGGCATCCCTGCAGCACGCTCAGCGGCGACGATTCCCTCCTTCGAGGCCTTGTGGGCCAGCATGGGAGGCCCCCTTACGTCCCCAATCGCGTAGACCCCGGGGACGTTGGTTTCCATCTTGTTGTCCGTCACAATGAAGCCCCTGTCATCCGTTTTCACCCCGATTGCCGCCAGGTTCAACCCGGTGGTGTTCGACTTTCTTCCCACGCTTACGAGGACCTTGTCGACCTCTTCGGTGACAACCCCATCCGTGGTCTGGATACTGACCTGAACTGTCCCCTTGCCTTTGGACATCGAGGCCACTTTGGATTTCAGGTGGACCTTGGCGCCCTGTCCTTCCAGCTTCCTCTGGACCACTCTCACCACCTCGGGATCGTTCCCGGGAAGGAGCTGGTCCATTATCTCGACGATCGTCACTTCGCTTCCAAGCTTTTGGTACAGAGATGCGAATTCTAGGCCGATTGCCCCTCCCCCCACGATCAGCAGCCGCTTTGGTGCGCTCATTAGGGTCAACGCTTCCTTGGAGCCTATCACGAATTCACCATCGAACTCCAGTCCGGGGAGCTGGGCAGACTTCGTCCCGGTCGCTATCACTATCTGTTTCGTGGCTATTTCCTGCTGGCCGTTCGGGCCCGAGACCTTCACTTTGTTTCTATCTGAAATCTCCGCCCGGCCCATCAAAATGGTCACCCGGTTCCCCTTCAGGAGGGACTCAATCCCGCCGACGAGTTTCGCCACCACCTCCCCTTTCCACTTCTGCATCTGGGCAAAGTCCACTGAAAGCCCTGTGAATTTCAGCCCGAACTTCTCCGCCTCCTTCACCCTGTCGTAGAGCTTGGAGACCGTGATGAGGGATTTGGATGGTATGCAGCCATAATTCAGGCACTCCCCGCCGAGCACGTCCTCTTCGATGATGACAGTCTTGAGGCCGAGTTGTGCTGCCCGTATCGCGCAGACGTATCCTCCTGGACCCGCCCCTATTATCGTGACATCTGCTTCCATCGCTTCTCATTCGAGCAACGAAGGGCTTTGTCGCTTAAACGTTGCTGAGCCAGGAGGAGCCTAAACTACTTCGGCGAGGAGCTTTCTGGTGTCTTGGACAGTCTCTATTAGCCTGTTGGTGAATCTCGCGGCGTAAGCCCCATCGAGGACTCTGTGGTCGAAGGTCAAAGAGAGGTAGGTGGTGTCGCGTATTTCGACCTTGCCTTCGCGGACCACAGGGCGCTTGGCGATCTTGTGCAATCCAAGTATAGCGACCTCGGGAAGATTGATGATTGGGGTCGCGAACAATCCTCCGATTGCGCCCACGTTGGTTATCGTGAAGGTGGAGCCGCGGACGTCGTCGAGGGCGAGCTGCCCCTTGCGGGCTTTGTCCGCGAGCCTTTCTATCTCCTCCGCGAGCTCGAAGATGTCTTTCCTGTCGACATCCTTGATCACGGGTACAACCAGCCCCTGCTCTGTGTCGGTCGCGATGCCGATGTTGTAGTACCTCTTCAGTACGATGTTCCCACCCTGTTCGTCGAGGGAGGCGTTGACGTAGGGAAATTCCCTCAGGGCGGGGACCAGCGCCTTGATTATGAACGGAAGATAGGTGAGCTTCACTCCTCTCTTTTCCGCGCTCCCCTTGAAGGCCTCGCGGAGCTGGACGAGTTCTGTCATGTCGGCCTCGTCGACATGGGTGACGGACGCTGTCGTGGCTTGCGACTTCAGCATCCTTTCGGCTATGGTCTTTCTTATTCCGCGTAGCGGGACTCGTTGCTCGTTCAGCCCCGCCTTTTGAGGCAGAGGGGCCTGGACGGCGGTTGACATCAGAACCGCCCTTGGTGCGATGGAAGCCTTCCTCACATCGTCGTCGGTGATCCTTCCCTGGGGGCCCGTGCCGCGGACGTAGGATAGTTCGACTCCCATGTCCCTGGCAAGTTTCCTAGTTGCCGGGGCTGCCGGTGAGCCCATAGGCTGAGGCGCCATTTTGGATGGTCCCATCTGCTGTGTGGTTGTAGGCTGCGGCCGTGCGGGAACCGGAGCCGCAGGAGTCGTGGATGCAGGGGAAGTTGGAGACCCATCCTCTGAAATGATCACTATTGTCTGGCCGACCTTTGCGATCTCTCCTTCCTTGACCGCGATCTTGGAGACCGTCCCAGACCGGGGCGACGGGATCTGCACGTTCACCTTGTCTGTCATTACTTCGACAAGGGGCTGGTCCTCTTTAATCCGGTCGCCTTCCTTGACCATCCACTTCAGGATCTCACCTTCGGAAACTCCTTCTCCGATATCAGGCAGACCGAACTCGTAGGTCATGTAATCGTCTCAGACCCGCGAGGCCCACAGTCTATTAGTGTTTTCCGGGCGAATCAGTAGCTCGCGAGTTCAATCGCCACTTTCATTATCCTTTCCTTGCTGGGAATGTAGGTGTCTTCCAACTTCGCAAGGGGGACCACCGTATCGAACCCGGTCACCCTCCTGATGGGGGCTTTGAGATAGTCCAGGGCCTTTTCGGCGACTGTCGCGGCAATCTCGGCTCCTAGCCCCAGGTTCTTGGGGGCTTCGTGGACTATCAGAAGCCGGCCGGTCTTCTTAACCGAAGTGAGTACGGTGTCGAAGTCGAGGGGGGATACGGTCCTGAGGTCGACGACGTCCGAAGAGAGGGAGCGTTCCGATTGCAGGAGGTCTGCGGCTTCCAGTGTCGGGATCATCATTGCGCCGTAGGAGATGAGCGTCAGGTCGCTACCTTCTCTCACCAACTTTGCTTTGCCTATGGGAATCACATATTCTTCTTCCGGAACCTCCATCTTCGGGGTGGTGTAGAGCTTCTTGGGCTCCATGAAGATGACCGGGTCAGGGGACCTGATCGCGGATGCGAGGAGCCCCTTCGCATCAAATGCGTTTGACGGGATTACGACCTTCAATCCTGGAGTGTGGGCGTAGTAGGTTTCCGGGGATTCCGAATGGTGCTCGGGGGCCCTGATGCCGGCACCGTAGGGGAAGCGAAGTACTCCTCTTGGAGCGTATCTGCCTCTGGTCCTGTTCCTCATTCTTGCGACGTGCCCGAATATCTGGTCGAACGCGGGGACGCTGAAGCCATCGAATTGGAACTCGGCTATCGGGACCATCCCACCAATCGAGAGCCCCACGAAAATACCCGCTATGCTCAGCTCCGCCAGGGGAGTGTCGAATACCCGGTCGGGTCCGAACTCGTCCTGAAGCCCCCTTGTAATCTGGAAGACCCCGCCGTTCTTCCCGACGTCCTCCCCGAAGACCACGATTCTGTTGTCTCTTTGCATCTCCTGCCTTAGTGCCATGTTCAGAGCGTTCCTGATGTTGATTCCTGGGGTCCCTCCGGAAACGGATGGCTCGGGTGAGGAGGGCCTTTGCTCAATCTTGATCCCGAGCGCCTCGCTTTCTTCTTCGGCGAGGGCGGGGGTCTGGGATTCATACATGTTCTCGAATATCCCCCGCGGGTCGGGGGGAGGGGAGGCCCGGTATCCCTTGACCGCTTCCTCCATCTTCTTTTCGGCGGCCTGCCTCACGGAATCCCTGTACTGGTCGTCGAGGAGCCCCCTCGACCTGAGATACCTTTCGAAGCGGATTATCGGGTCGCGCTTCTCCCATTCTGTGATTTCGTCGGAGGCTTTCAGCTTGTTCGATACTAGTTCAGCGGTCGTGTGCGGGCCCATCCGATAGGTGTTGAATTCAATCAGGGTCGGTCCCCCGCCCCTCCTCGCCTTGTCCACTGCGTACTTCGCCGCCTCGTAGGACGCGATCACGTCATTGCCGTCCACGAGCATCCCTTCGAAACCGTATGCGATTGCCTTCTGCGCGATTGTCTTGGCCGCGGTCTGCCTGTCCCTGCGGACGGAGATCGCCCACTGGTTGTTCTCGACCGCGAAGACCACGGGCAGGTCGTAGACCCCGGCGAAGTTGAGCGACTCATGGAAGTCCGCCTTTGAGGTCCCCCCGTCACCTGTGCAGACGAATGTCACGGACTTTTCCCCCTGCAGCCGCTTTGCCAGGGCGATTCCAACTGCGTGCGGAAGCTGGGTCGCGACCGGGACGGCGAGGGGAAGCATGTTCAGTTCGTCGGGGATCCGCATGCCGTTCTCGTCCCCTCCCCAGTAGGATAGGAGGAGTCCTGCAGGGAAGCCGTAGGCGAGCATCCCTGCGCTGTCCCTGTACATCGGGACGTACCAATCCCCCTTTTCGAGGGTGTTGACTACCGCAATCTGAGAGCCTTCCTGACCCTTGCACGGGGCGTAGGTGCCGATCTCCCTTATCGTCGACATGTTGGTGGCTTTTTCGTCGAAGACCCTGCCGAAGACCAGCTGCTCGTACATGTGGCGGAGAACCTGAGGACTCAGGTCGGGGTCCTTGCCCCTGATCGCCCCTTCCGGCGTTATCCTCTGATAGAGGACTTCGTCAGGCTTCGAGAATTTCAAATCCGACTCGCTGAATACCCTGGGGCGCACCTCCGCGGAGCCGGTAAGAAACTCCGATTCGGTCATTTGGGCTGCGCGGGCTCCTGAGTCATATAAGACTGCTGTTCAGCGTCGGTCGCTTTCGAGGGCTGACCTGATGAAAAATTCCCCCGCCCGGTAACTGCTCCTAACGAGCGGTCCTGAAGCTACGTAGCGGAAGCCGAGTTCCTCCCCGATTCTTCTGTAGCTCTCGAATTGCGAGGGCTTCACGAATTCATGGACTTGCAGATGCCGATTCGACGGCCTGAGGTACTGGCCGACAGTGAGGAAGTCGACCCCTGCGGTCCGAAGGTGGACCATCGCCTGCTGCACCTCCTCCTCGGTCTCCCCGAGCCCGACCATGATGGAGGATTTCGTGTACATTTTCCTGTCCAATTTCTTGAGACTCCTCAGAACGGAAAGAGACTGCCAGTATCCTGCTCGCGGGTCGCGGACCGAAGAGGTCAGGGTCATGGTGGTCTCTATGTTGTGGGCGATGACATCGGGGCCCGAATCGACAACGGCCTTGAGAGAGTCCAGATCGTTCTGGAAGTCCGGGATGAGAACCTCGACGAGGAGGTCTGGTATCCGTTCCTTCACGAGAGCTATGGTCTTGGCGAAGTGCCCCGCGCCTCCGTCTGGGAGGTCGTCTCGGTCGACTGATGTGAGGACGACATACTTCAACCCCATCTGTGAAAGAGCGAACGCGACGTTCTCAGGCTCGAGTTCGTCGAGGGCACCCTGGGGCCTCCCGGGGGTCACCATGCAGAACCTGCATCCCCTCGAACAAACGTCCCCCATCAGCATCAGGGTGGCGGTGCCACCACCCCAGCACTCGCCGACGTTGGGGCAGTGAGCCTCCTCACAGACTGTATGAAGGTTCAGGTTTCGGAACAGGCCCTTCAACCTATGGTAGTCATCGCCTGCAGAGGGGAGGACTGTCAGCCACTCCGGTTTAGATTCGACCTGCAATTCAGCTGCCGGCTAGGACTTTCAGCCTATCAAAGTCTTTGCTTGAGAACGCTCCGTCGCAGGCGTAACATCCTTCAACCGGAAATCCGGGCTCAAGTTCCCCGTGCAGGGTGCACATCATGTGGCTCATGCGGATGTAGTCGCAGACATCGGTCATCGCCCTGAGCGCGTCCCTCTGGTCGGGGTCGCTCGCGGAAAGCGTCCGCGCAATCCTGTCGGCGGCCCTTGCGACCGTCGGGTCGGTCTCCAGGTTGATCATTACTCCCCTTGTCTTCCGGTTGTAGTTGCTGATCGAGGCCTGGGTTACCCCGAGCCGGGAGGCGGCCTGCTGCTGCGTCAGATGGTAGCTCGACAACAGCCGCTTGGCGACCAGGGCCCGCAGGGCGGGAAGGGCTGACCGTGAGACGATTTCGTACGGGTTGATCATGACTTTATTACTTATGTTATAATCGATTATTTAAGGCTAGTCGATGGGTTCTGGTAACTTGAGTGGACATCAACCATCTTGGTTCGTCTCCCTGTTAACTGGCTGGACATGACTGGCGTTTTGGATGAGTGTAAGCCATTTGTTCCGACCCTCAACCTTGATTCCCGCGCGGTCGGCTGGGGTGTCCCCGTTCAAGCCCTCATGCGGTCTTACGAAGTTATGGTAAATCTGAAGCCCCTTCAAGATGGGCGAGTCCATCCGCTTTAGGCCTCGCATGGTCTTTTCACGGTCTCTGACCTCCCCGTTCATTCGCTCCATTTTGTTATTGTGGACTTGGCCGTCAAGAGCTATCTCCCTCACGGGAACGGGGTCGACTTCTTGGTACATCGTCCCGGCCTAAGCGGAAACGAAATGCTTGACCTGCAAACTTATAGCGGAAGAAACTAACGAAGCAGTTCCGCATTTAGGACTGAGTATTTTTGTGAGAAGAAACCGCAAGAAGAGTAGGTTGAGTGGAGCATGGAAGAACTGAACGTTTTCCAGAGATTTTCGGAACCCCTCATTTTGGCCCTGAAGGATAGGGGATTCCTCGCACCGACCGACCCTCAGATGAAACTCGTCCCACTCGTGATCGCTGGGAAGAACGCACTCCTGATGTCCCCTACTGGGACAGGTAAGACGGAGGCCGCCTTCCTTCCCATTCTGGACACGATGGTGAGGGAAGGAACGGCCAGGGAAAAGGGGACCAAGCTTCTCTACATCACTCCACTGCGGGCGCTCAACCGGGACATGCTTGAGCGGATGCAATGGTGGTGCAAAAGGTTCGACATCAGGCTGGGCGTCAGGCACGGGGACAGTTCCCAGGCAGAGAGGACGAACATGAGTTTCGCACCTCCAGACATCCTCATTACAACCCCCGAAACTCTTCAGATAATGCTGGTCGGGAGGAGGATAAGGCAAGCGCTCACGACGTTAAGATGGGTCATCGTAGACGAAGTACACGAGCTCTCGGAGGACAAGAGAGGAAGCCAGCTGAGCGTGGCCATGGAAAGGCTGAGGGACGTGGCCCTGAAGGAGTTCCAGACCGTCGGGTTGTCCGCGACAGTCGGATCTCCGGAGAGGATTGCTCAGTTCCTGGTCGGCAACGGAAGGAAATGCGAAGTGGTGAGGGTCCCCGTTGAGAAGACCCTGTCCCTGGCGGTGGTCTCCCCGAAGGCAGGGCCCGACGACAAGGAGTTTGCTGAAGCGATCTACTCCTTCCCTGAGGTTGCCGCCCGCCTCAGGGTCATAAGGGAATCCGTCGAGAAGTTCCGCTCTGTGTTGATCTTCACCAATACCAGGACCGAAGCCGAAGCGCTTGCGAGCAGGTTCAGGGTTTGGGACCCGGAGTTCCCCATCGGGATTCACCACAGTTCGCTCTCGAAGGCGACTAGAGAGGCAGTTGAGAGGGGGCTGAAAGACGGCAGGCTCAGAGGGGTGATATGCACGAGCAGCCTCGAACTCGGGATCGACATCGGGTTCCTGGACCGGGTCATCCAGTACAATTCCCCAAGGCAGGTGACGAGGCTGATCCAAAGGGTCGGCAGAAGCGGACACCGCGTCGGGGAAGTGTCGAACGGGATGGTGATTACACAGGACTCGGACGACACATTGGAGGCCGCCGTATTGTGCAGGAAGTCGATGCTCGGAGAGCTCGAGCCCCTCGAGCCTGTCATGGCTCCGTACGACGTCGCGATACATCAGGTCGCGGGGCTGCTGATAGAGCAGAGCAGTTGGAACTTTGACGACCTCGTGGCATTGTTCAAGAGGAGCTATTCGTATGCAGAGATGGCCCCCCAGAAACTGCAGAGGGTCCTCACCTACATGAGGGAGAGGTACCCACGCCTGGCCTACTATAGCGAGTCGGATGGAAGGGTGTACAGGGCAAGAGACGTGAAACCCCTGTTCCAGTACTATTTCGACAACCTTTCAATGATTCCCGATGAAAAGCAATATCTCGTAATGGAAGGGGACAACTTCGTCGGATCCCTCGACGAGGCGTTCGTGTCCGAGTATGGCGAGGTGGGGGTGAAGTTCGTCGAAGCCGGGCGCTGCTGGAAGATAGAGCAGATCTACGGCAACAAGGTGTACGTGAAGGCGGAGGACGACCCCACTGGAGCCGTACCCAATTGGGTCGGGGACGAGATTCCTGTGCCAATGGAGGTCGCGTCGGAGGTCGGGATGCTCCGGCGACGATATGCGGAGGAACTTGAGAAAGGAAGAGGCGAGCAGTATCTAGACGAGATGTGCGTCACGTATCCTGCTTCGAAGGAAGTTCTCTCGGAGGCCCTAAGGGAGGTGGCCGAGCAGCACTTGGCCGGGCTCCCAATCCCTTCGGAGAACCTCGTGACGGTCGAGAGGTGGGACAGGTATCTGATAATCCAGGCTGCCTTTGGCCACAAGGTCAACAGGCTGCTCGCCAGGGTTCTCGGCCATCAGATATCGGAGAGGCTTGGCATGTCCGTGGCGGTGCACCAGGACCCCTACAGGATAGTGATCGAGGCCGACGTCTCCGCCGCGACGGTCATCGGTCTGATGGAGGACCTCGTAAGTCAGGACCTGAGGGCGGCGACGGAGAAGGCAGTCGAAAGGTCAGGGATATTCAAGAGGAGGATAATCCATGCGGGGAAGAAGTGCGGGGCGATCTCCAAGGGTGCTGACTACGCCAGCGTTTCGCTATCGGGGCTGATCGAGGCGATGCGAGATACTCCTGTCTACGACGAAGCGATGAACATGATCTTCCACGACGACCTGGACGTGGCCGGTGCGGCACAGATGCTCCAGCTCATCAGCAAGGGCGAGATCGAAGTGAGACAGATCGACTACGAAGGGCTCTCCCCCATCGCGCGGATCGGGATCGAGGAGATCAGTCGGAGGGGGGAGATAGTATCGCCGGAACGTTTGAGGGCGCTCCTTCGGCAGTCGACATTGGGGCGGATCATCGACACGTTCCTCGTGGTGGTCTGCACGAACTGTTGGAGCTACCTTGAGCTCAAGCGAGTGGGGGACATGGAGGGTCTGAAGAAGTGCGCCGTGTGTGAACGGGACGCGCTTGGTCTCTCGACGGACTCCTATGAGAATGTCTTTTCCATGGCAATGAAGGCGAGGAGCAGGACGAACCTCCGGGGCAAGAGAGAGAAGCAGGTTGAAGCGATAACGAAATCGGCGGAGCTGAGGAAGGAGTACGGCCATGCGTTCGATATGCTGTTGGCAGGGAGGGGGATCAGGCTGTCGGACGCAGCCGGCCTAGCAGCAAGGCAGAGGAAGGAGGGGAAGGACCTGCTCGAATTGATCATCGAGGGAGAGAGAGACTCACTTCGGCGGCGCTACTTCGTTGCTTCCTCTTGAGAGAATCATGGTCATCAGTGTCTTTTCGTCGACCTCGGCCCTGGTCCGCCAGCCCACGTGCAACAGAGCCCTTTCGTCCTGCTCGAGGTATCCCTTTTTCACGTAGCGGTCGAGGGAGTACTCGACCCTCCACTTTGGGAATTTCTCCCTCAGGAACTGCTCGGTCTCCCTCCTGGCGGCGCGACCCTGCTTCGCGTTGACGAATGCTATTGTCGCGGCGAGGACGGCAAGGTCGTCTATCCTGATGCCTGATGTCTCGGCTTCGGTGATGGTCGGGGCCTCCCTGAACCGAAGCAGGAACCTCGAGGTGTCCTCTGCACCGTCGGGACCCTTCACCTCGAAGACTTCGAGGCCGAGGGGGGCGATATCTTCCGAGAGGACCTCGACGATCTTGCGGTAGTCCCGTCCCAGGTGCCTCTTCATATCCCATCCTTTCACCCCGGGGTTCCTCCCTCGCTGGAGGACCAGTACCTGGAAGGCCTTCCTGACTTTCCTCTCCAGAAGCGCCCTGTCTTGAGTCTCCACTAGGCTTCGCCTGTTATTGAAATCGCCACGGACTTCGGAATCCCTCCGGCCTTCTTGCTGAGGGCGGTGGTCCAGATCTTTCCGGAGAGGGGGTCGGTCCGCACCGATGCCATCCCTTCGCTGATGATGAAGGCGAGCAGGTATGCCCTGAGGACCTTCTCCTCGAACGATTCCCGCTTGATGAAATCCGAGTAATCGATCCACTCTCCCCCTGAAGCTTCGACCAGCTCGAGCATGATGTCCTTGAGTTTCTTCTCGAACTCGTCCTGGGTGAAGACCCCAAGGTCTATGAGCTCGGCATAGTCGATCGTTCCTGGCCTGGTCCCGTACGACCCGAACTCGTCCTTGAACCTCTCCGACATCGGTTCGAGGTCACGCCAGTACACGAATGCCCTCTCTAGTCCCTTGGGAGACAGCTGGTCGACTTGGACAACCGGATGCCAGCTCTTGACGAACGATTCGATGAGGGCTTCTTTGGACAGGAGCTTCACCTTCAGCTGGATCAGCAGCGGGTCGATGTAGAGGGATGACGCCCTGTGCTTCAGCCATTCATCCTGGAGTTTGACGATCTGCGCCAACTCGAGCATGGCTTCGGAATCAACCAGCAGCTCGTCGAGGAACTTCCACTCGGGGAGTCGCCTCCTGAGGACCATTATCTTCTCCTTGATGTCCACGTCGAACGGATTCGCGCTTGACCTTTCGACGCTCCGACAGAGTTCGATGACCCGCAGGATTTCTTCGAGCTTTTTCGGGTCCACGCTACTTGAGCTCCTTGATTTCGGAGGGGCCGTGGACAGATTGGACAGTTATGACATGGGCGCTCCTATCGAAGACCGTCAGGATAGAGGGGGTGATCACGATATACTGGGACGCCTCCCTCTGCTTCATCTGAGAGAGTATCATCTTGAACATCGCCTCGCGATTCCTGGGGTCCATATGGATGTCAAACTCGTCCATCGCCCTCAGGGGTGACACTATCCGGCCCTGCAGGGACAATATGAAAGCCATTAGAGCCACCGACCTCTCCCCACCGCTCTGGGTGAAGGGGTCGAGGGTGGTGGGAGCGCCGCCTTTGAAACCAACATAGAGGGCGATTCCGGATTCATCAATGTCCCCGCCCTCCTCGAACTTGATGAACCCCGTTGCATCGGCCGCCGCGAGGACCCCTTGGTATGCAGGGTCCACCGAATCGACGAGGTTGTTCATCGCGTCCCTCCACACCCCCTTTCTGTGTCCGAGCTCCGTGAGGAGAGCCTTTTTGTTGTCCTGAAGTTGGGCCAACTTTGATTTCAGCTCCTCGATGTTCCCGGAATAGTCGTTGTAGATCTTTTCGGCGTCGTCGGGGACGTCCTGCATTTTCTGCAGATGTGCGGACACCAGCTTCAGCTCTTCGGAGACCTCGTAGGGCTGCCGGGACGTCTCGATCCGTGTCCCCGCCTTTTCGAGGTCCGGAGCAATCTTGTCAAGCTCGGTGGAATAATCCTTGGCGGACCGTTCGAGCTCCCGCAGGTCTGACTCGGCCACCTTTATTCTGTACGAAAGGGTTTCCGATTTTACCTTCTGTGAGATGTAACTCTCCATCGTCCGCCTGATCAGGTCCTCCGTGAGACTGATTTCGGGTTGCAGGGACGAGACTTCCCTTTCAACCTCTGATTTGCGCCTCCCCGCGTCTTCTTCAGCGACCCGCCCCTTGTTCGAGACATAGTCCACTACCTCCCTCAGTCTTTTCGCGCTTTTTTCGGGTCCCTTTGTGACGAGGTCCTCGATCAGTTCGTTGAGACCCCGAAGGTCTTCCCTGACCGTGGCGAACGCCTTTGCCTCCGCCTCGTCCCCGCTCTTCTCGCTTTCCGCCCTCACAAGCGCGTAGTACAGCTTCCTGAGTTCCACCTGCTTGTCGAGGAGGGTCTTGTGGGCCGCTTCCGCTCCGGCGGAGACCTCCTGCTGCTGGGAGCGGAGGTCTTCAAGGGTCCTGGTCTTGCCGGTGATCTTCTCCCTGGCCGACTCCAGGGCTTTGGCCAGCTTGGATTCCGTGCTCCAGAGAAGCTCCTTCTCCAGCAGCAACCTGTGTTCGGCCAGCCTTCGCTTTTCCTGGTACCTTTCGTAGATCTGCTTCCAGTATTCGAGGGCCTGGTTCGCGTTATCTATCAACTGAAGGAGAGAACTCTCTTCTCCGATCAGACCCCCGAGCTCCTGTTCGGCCAGCGTGATTCTCTGCCTGAATTCCGCGAAGCCGACGGCTTCCTCAACCATTCTGAGGCGTTCCTGCGGGGTGACGGCCCCGAGCTCTTCGATCATCCCCTGGTGCATAATGATGAGCAGGTTGTCGGGGTTGATCCCGAACTCCTTCAGGAGCCTGACGACCTCGCTCTTGTCGATCTCCTTGTAGTCGGCCTCGAACCAGTAGGAGCCGTCCTTCCTGAGATACCTGCTGAGCATGAAGGTGTCTGACTTTGAGTACGGTATCGGCCGTTTGCCGGCCTTCGGGAGGTTGTCGAAGATGAGCGATACCCTCGCGATGTCCTTCCCCCTCCTGATGAGGTCGGAGAGTTTTCGCGACCTCTCCGTGTAGGCCTGGCCTAAGGCCACGGAGATGGCGAGCAGGACCGAGGATTTTCCGGCTCCATTCGGCCCGACGATAAGGTTCAGCCCATCCCTGAGTGGGATTCTGGCGTACTCATAACTCATGAAGTTCTCTAGGATTATCTCCTTGACGCTGGTTAGAGGGATTGGACGCTCCTTCGAGAGCTCCTGCGGCCGGCTGGACAAATTCGAGAATTCGCGACCGTCAGACGCATTTAGACCTTACGCATTTTAGTTACACTCATCTCTCCCTCCCTAGGGCTTAAATGACCGAAACCGATTTCTCCGAAGACGGGTTTGAACGGGCAAAGCGCATTTGAATTTCTGGTCCCGCAGGTGAGAGGGTTCCTCCAGGAATCCGGGATTACCGAGCCGACCCCGCCGCAGGTTTCTGCATGGCCGGTCCTTGCGCGAGGGGAGGACGCGCTCATCGTTGCCCCCACCGGGTCAGGAAAGACCGAAGCGGCCCTGCTCCCTCTTCTCGGTAGGCTCGTCTCAGAGGGACATGGTGAAGGCATCTCGCTGCTCTACATCACCCCCATGAGGGCTCTGAACCGGGACATGTTGAAGAGGCTGGAGGTGTGGTGCCGTAGGCTGGGGCTCTCGGTCGACATAAGACACGGTGACACCCCCCAGGCTCAACGGACGAAGCAGTCAGCCCATCCCCCGGACGTGCTTGTTACGACTCCCGAGACCCTGCAGGCCGTACTCCCTGGTCGGCGGATGAGAGAGAACATGAGCCACCTGAAGGCCGTGGTCGTGGACGAGCTCCATAGCCTTGTGGAGAGTAAGAGGGGGGTCCAATTGAGCGTCGGACTTCAGAGGCTGCGCAGGGTGGCTCCACATTTCCAGCTCGTCGCCCTCTCCGCCACTGTCGGGACCCCGGACGTGGCTGCCAGGTTCCTGTTCGGTGCGGGGGAACACAGGGTAATCAGAGCGGAGGTGCCGAAGGAATTCACCTACGAAATCGAGTATCCGGTCCCTGACCCCTCGAACCAGTCTGCTGCGAGAGAAACGTATTCCGCCCCCGACCTTGCCGCAAGACTGTCGAGAATTGACAGGCTGATCGAAGAACACACCTCGACTCTGATCTTCGTCAACAGCAGGACCATTGCGGAGATGTTGGGTGAGAAGCTAGCCAGGCTCAGGAAAGACGTGGGGGTCCATCACGGATCTCTCCCCAGGGAGGAAAGGGAAAGGGTCGAACAGGCCTTCAAGGCGGGCCAACTTAGGGCCCTCGTGTGCACCTCGACCCTCGAGTTGGGGATTGACATCGGCTCGGTGGACCTGGTCGTGCAGTACATGTCTCCGAGGCAAGTCACTTCTCTGGTCCAAAGAGTGGGAAGGAGCGGGCACAGTCTGGGGAGGGTATCGAAGGGGGTTCTGGTGGCCGTGTCCGCAGATGACATCCTGGAGTCTTCGACCAGCATAAACGAGGCCAGAGCCAGAAGGATAGAACCCACGAGGCCGTACTCGAACTCCCTTGACGTCCTGGCCCACCAGGTCGCAGGATATCTGATGGATTTGGAGACCATCGAAGGAGACGTTTTGTTGGGAGAGGTCAGGAAGGCAGCTCCCTTCAGGAATCTACAGGAAGACGCGTTCTGGAGGACGGTCAAGTACATGGCAGAACTGCTGAAGGTCCGGTTGGACGGGAACATCCTCTCAAGAACCAGATTGACCAGGGAATACTACTTCGAGAACCTGTCGATGATCCCGGATGAGACCAGGTATCTCGTGGTGGACGTCAGCACGAACGAATCTGTCGGAATATTGGGGGAAGAGTTCGTGCTGCTGAAGGCGAAGGTCGGAGTGCATTTCATCTGTAAGGGGAGGATATGGCAGATCGAAAAGATTGCGGATGACCGGAAGATCTACGTCACCCCCATTGAAGACCCGCTCGCAGCCCTGGCGACTTGGGACGGTGAGATGCTCCCCATCCCGTACAACCTGGCGCGGGCCACTGGAAGATTGCGGAGGGCGGTGTCCGAAGGCATCGACGGAGGCGGACAATCGCTCGAATCGGCTCTGCAACAGATTCCCGGAGACCCCGGCGCCAAGGCGCTGGTGGTCGATGAAATCGAGGAGCAGAAGAAGATGGGGGCCCCGGTCCCGTCCGACAACCTTGTCCTGTTCGAAGGCTTCGGAAAATACCTGATAGTGCACCTTTGTTTCGGCGAGTCGGTCAACAGGACGTTCGCATACGTCTTCGAGGAGATACTCTCGAGGAGGGGGCTCGTCAGGATATGGTGGCTCGATGGATACAGGCTGCTCATGGAATTGGTGGAGGACACGGAAGACCTGGACCTGAAGTCGATCTCGACGGAACTGATGGGGATCTCTCCGGAAGAGCTTGAGAGGACCTACGCCGTCGCTGCCCAGAGAAACTTTCCCTTTCCGGCCAGGGTGAAGCACGTGGCGGAGCGGTTCGGTGCCCTGAAGAGGGGAAAGCTGATCGCCCATCCGAACCTTTGCTCCCTTCCCACCAGGTTCGAAAGGACCCCCATCTTCGAAGAAGCGCTGCAGGAGACCGGGAGGGACCTCATCGACATGGCGAAGGCCAAGGAGATACTTCAGGAAGTCGCGTCGGGGAGCATACAGGTCACGACATTCCTCGCAAGGGAAAGGCCCACCCCGATCGCCTACGGTCTGCTTTACAGGTACCTGGAAGTCCCGGAGGCCGTCGCCCCGGACTCCCTGGGGAAGTCCTCCTACCAGCGCATGAAGGCGAGCATCTTCGGGACAGAGGTGAGCCTGGTGTGCATGAAGTGCGGCGCCGACCAGGGCCCGGCGACGGTCGGGGAGCTTCCAGAGGAGCCGATTTGCTCGGCCTGCGGGTCAGGGCTGCTTGTCCCCTGCTACTGGGGGAGCTTCAAGGTCACCGACCTGATGGGAAAGCGGAAGGCCAGAAGTGCCCTGAACGAGGAAGAGAGAGCGGAACTCGCGAAGGCGAGGAGGGCGGCTGACCTCGTCCTTTCCTACGGGAAGAAGGCTGTAGTCGCCCAGACCGTCTACGGAATCGGACCGCAGACCGCGTCTCGGATACTCGCGGAGATGCACGAAGACGAGCAGGAATTCTACAGAAGCCTCCTGGAAGCCAAGATTAGGTTCGTCACTACCCGGCAGTTCTGGTCGAACTGAAAGCCAATTAACGGGCGCATCGGGGGGATTTTGAATTGGTTCTCGCTGGAAAGGTCTTCCTGGTGAGGGAGAACTACGACATGGACGTCCTTGCCGAGAAGCTGAAGGCGTTCAGGGTCGAAACCGAGACCAGCGTAGAGGGGCAGGAGTTCAAGCTCGTTTCTGAGATCCGGGACCTGACGGTGGGGAAGAACAGCCTCGAAGGGATGTTTTCCTTCGACAATGTCTTCGTGGTCAGGCACAGGGGCAAGGCCGTCGCAGTGCCTCGGACCTACGAAGCACCTTTCGCCTTCGATGTCTACAAGGACCGACTGTTCCTGACCGTGTATGATAAGAAGAACCGGGCCAACAACGTTGCCAATGAAATCAGCAAGGCGGTCTTCCTGGCCCTGGGACAAGTCGTCGAGGCGAGGATCGACCCTGAAACCATGAAGAAGTTCCATGAACAGAACTTCGATGACAGCAAGATCGTGTTCTACGACGACGTCGACCTGCCCAACATCAGCAAGCTTTCTCTGTACGGCGCAGAGCTCGGCCTCACCTCCCTCTACAACGAATATCTGACCCACGGGAAGCTGTGGTACATCGTCTTCAAGAGCAGGAAATTCGGGTACGTCGTAGGATTGACCCGCAATTGCGTTGCGACCGGGTTCAGCAGGATGGAGCTCGCGGACTTCAAGGCTTTCGTCAAGGATCAGGTCTTCCCACTCGTCACCTGACCATCGGTCTGATTCTGGAAAGGGACCCGTGATGGCCGCCTCAAGAATTCCGAGATTGGATTTTAAGCCACGGCGGAAACCCGACATTCGTTGCTGAAGATAGTCCCCGGAGAGGCTGCCCTAATCTTCACGGATTCGGACCAGAGCACTCTCCTGATCTCAGACCTCCATCTGGGACTGGAGAAGGAGATGGCGAAGAAAGGATTCAGCGTCCCGTCCTACACGGTGAAAATGGTAGATAGGGTGAGAAATCTCGCAGAGGCTCATTCCCTGAAGCGGGTGGCGATCTTGGGGGATGTGAAGCATTCGGTGGGGAAGGTCGAAGACATCGACTGGGGAGTGGTCCCCTGGTTCTTCGACACGATGCTGGACCTGTTTGAATCGGTAGAGGTGGTGCCTGGAAACCATGATGGCAATCTGAAGACAGTGATGCCACCGAGAGTTAAAATCCATCCGTCACACGGCGCTGTGATTGGTCAGGGACGCGGGAGGGTAGGCATGGCGCACGGCCACGCCTGGCCTTCAGAAGAGGCCATCTCGTCGAGGAACCTGGTGATTGGGCACTCCCACTTCACCTATGAGATGAGGGACAACCTGGGCACGAGGTCGCGAGAATCAGTGTGGGTATTCGCAAAATACTCAGTGAGCGAGATGATGGGAGGAGCGGGATACCATGCAAAGTCAAGGGGAAAGGGGAGACTTACCGTGATGCCTCCGTTCAACAGGATGGTCGGAGGTCAGGCGATAAACAGGAGTAAGTCGTTTCAGTTCGGGCCCGTCCTGTCATCGAGGTCGGTCAGCCTTGAGGACGCAGACATCTTCCTTTTGGACGGCACGAGGGTCAGCTAGAGTCTAGGACACGCCAGGAGAACGGCCGTCGATGGCTCTGTTGACGAACTGTTCCAGAGAAGCCTCGCCCACCGCCCCGATCACGGCGTCCATGGGGCGGCCGGCTTTGAATATCATGAAGGTGGGAATCGAGAAGACCTGGTACCTCGAAGAGATGTTCATCTCCTCATCGACGTTGACCTTCCCAAAGACCATCCTGCCGGAGTACTTGACGGCGAGCCTTTCGACCACCGAATCCATTACCTTGCAGGGCCCGCACCACTCGGCCCAGAAATCCACGAAGAGAGGCTTGTCTCCCGAGCTCAGCCCGTCGAAGTTTGCTTCGGTAAGTTTCAACGTCTGTTCTTCATGTTGCATCTCGCCGGGCATCTGCTATCAGTCTCGACGGACAACTCCCGATGTATATTTAAGATTGTGAGAGCCTATCGACTCTCTTCCCAATTGATTTCGCCGATTCTGGAAAATATCAAGGCAAGGTTACACCCGGAACTACCACCGACCGGGGAGATGAGAATCGCGTCGGTTGCGATGGTTCTGGACGGGAAAGAAATCCCGAGAATTCTATTGATCAAGAGGGCAGAACTTGATGGAGACCCCTGGTCGGGGCAGGTCGCGTTTCCTGGAGGCAAGTCGAGTGAGGAGGACAGGGACGCCAGAGCCACCGCGGTGAGGGAGACTCGGGAAGAACTGGGGGTCGAGCTCGACAGGGACGGTGACTTCCTTGGCTACTTCGACTCCTTCAGAACCCATACGGGGACCATGGAGGTCGTCCCTTCGGTCTTCCTGTTGAAGAGGTCCGTAGAGGTCAGAACGAGTGACGAGGTTTCCTCGTACCGGTGGGTCGGGCTCCCTGCACTGCTGGCTCCTGAAGCGAGGACGGTCCACGACATCCGCTTCCAGGGAGAACCCCGGGGGATGCCCGCCTACAGGGTTGGTGATTATGTCGTCTGGGGGCTGACGCACAGGATACTCTCGTCTCTGCTGGCCGACAACGGGCCGTCAGTCTGATTCGACGGAAGGAAGTCAGCGACGCTTCTTGCGGTCATGTTCGGAGTGACGATCGTTATCCTCAACATCCTTCTTCTTATCTCTCTGTAGAGTCCTTCCACCGGCGGACCTCAGCCTTTCAACTTCGTGAAGCTCGAACGGGAAGACGATCCATTTGTCGGGACTTTCGAGGAAGTAGTCTGGCTCGAACCTCGACCAGGGCTTCTTGAACAGAACCGCCGTCTTGAGGACCTTGGGCCTCTGCTTGCTGAGGTAACCCCTTACCATCTCCATCGTGTCCCCCTGGTCCACCAGGTCGTCCACCACGAGGACGCTCTTGCCCTTGATGCTCTCGGTGAGGGTGGACAGGACCTTGGGGGCAGTCCTCTTCGCAATCCCGCTGTAGGACTTCACGTTGATGAAGTCGATCCTCACGCCAAGGTAATCAGATACCACCATGGCGACCGGAATCCCACCTCTTGCGATTCCCACAACAAGATTGAACGATCTTCCAGCGGCCTTCACCATTTCGGCCAGGGCGCCCGTGAGGGTGCCGTATTCGTCCCAGCTGATGTATCTGAACCCCACCATCGTCTCGACTCGAAGGGCTTCGTTAGTTTAACTCTTCGAGGATTCCACGATTGCAAGTTGAAGGGTGGGCCGGCCAGGATTCGAACCTGGGACCTTCGCCGTGTAAGGGCTTGATGGGCGAGACCTGACATCCTAACCGGGCTAGACAACCGGCCCTAAATGCCCGCGGGTCTGACCGCTATTTAGCGTTGGAGGGAATGCGATACCGTCGCCAAAGCAATCAGATTTAACTCAGACAAATTAGGAAGTCGCCAGGTTCGGTATTGCCAAAGCCTGCGAAGATCATTTCCATCATGGCCAGGGAAGTACTTGATTCGCGAGGAAACCCGACCGTGGAGGCCGAGGTAAGGACGGCGTTCGCAACTGGCAGAGCCAGCGTGCCTTCGGGCGCATCGATGGGGTCCCACGAAGCCATGGAAATGAGGGATGGCGACCCGAATAGGTTTCACGGGAAGGGAGTGAGGAAGGCTGTTTCGAACGTGAACGAGGTGATCGGACCGAGATTGAAAGGCCTGGACTGCTCTGATAGGCGCTCCATAGACGAATTGATGATCGACCTTGACGGGACCTCCAACAAGGGGAAGCTCGGAGCTAACGCGATCCTGTCGGTCTCAATGGCGGTCGCGAGGGCTGCGGCGGAAACGCATGGAGTGGCCCTGTTCGCGGAACTGCACGAAAGCCGGGAGTATCGGCTCCCCGTCCCGATGATGAACGTAATCAACGGTGGTGAGCATGCCGACAACGGGCTTGCGATTCAGGAATTCATGATCGAGCCGGTAGGGGCAACGACCTGTTCCGAGGCCATCAGGATGGGGTCCGAGGTCTACCACTCGCTCAAGAAGGTGCTGACCTCAAGTTACGGAAGAGGGGCTACGAACGTTGGAGACGAAGGCGGTTTCGCGCCCCCTATCACGCTCACGAGGGACGCCCTCGGGGCCCTGAGCAAGGCGATCAAGTCGAGCGGATACGACGAGGGCGATGTCAGGTTGGGCGTCGATGCAGCCGCTTCGACCTTCCGGGATTCGAAGGGCATGTACGCGATTGACGATTCGCAGAAGAGCCCAGAGAAGCTCGAAGACCACTACTCTTCTCTCCGCGATGAATTCGGCCTTCTGACGATTGAAGACCCGTTCGGCGAGGAGGATTTCGAAGCCTTTGCTGCTGTGACGAAGAGACTGGGTTCAAAGACAAAGATAATCGGGGACGACCTCTACGCCACGAACCTTTCCAGAATCAAGACCGGAATCGAACGCAAGTCAACGAACGGGATCCTTGTCAAGCTCAACCAGGTCGGGACGGTTTCGGAGACTGAAGACGCCATCAAGCTCGGCCAGGCAGAAGGTTGGTCGGTGGCGGTCTCCCATCGCTCGGGGGAGACAGAAGACCCATTCATTTCTCATTTGGCAGCGGCGACCGGCTCCGAATTCATCAAGACCGGGGCCCCCGCCAGGGGAGAGCGCGTCGCCAAGTATAACGAACTGATTAGAATCGGGGAGACGCTGGGTTCTCGGGCTTCATATCAGGGTTCGAAGTTCTCCCACTAGTCCAAAGCCGCTTGTCGGTGTCTCAAGAAAAGGGTGGGTTGAGCGATTCCGGTTCAGCCTGTCCAGTTCGTTCGCCTACTGGTAAAGCCTTACCAGGAATTCGCTCGTCCCGTTCTCGAAGTCAAGTCCAATGGGTAATGTACATCCGATTTCCTGCGAAGAGAAGGTCCGTTGAATTCTTTTGTCAGCGCCTCAACCTTCGTCGGACGGGTTCGGGCCGATAGCAGAGCGCAGGGGGTGGGATTCGGACCCACGAGTCCCTTGCGAGACACAGGCTTAGCAAGCTTGCGCCAACATGACTGCGCCTTACCAGGCTAGGCTACCCCTGCACAAGTTCGATGCCGATTCCTGACCGTTAAAAAGGTGTAAGCGGCGGCAGGCCCTCCGGAGTTCACCACCGCCCTCCGTTCCCATTTCGCCAATCGGGGAATCCCCCACGTAGACGAGACAGCGTGGCCACGTCGCCATAGGGCTGCTCCCTCCCGGATCTCACCCGTTTCGGCAATCAAGAGTCAGGACCTCTCCTTCGAGAGGACTGCCCCTCATGACCGCCCGCCTCGGCGTGAGTTCGTCTCCCCCGTTCGGCGCGGGTCGCGAAGGAGATGGCTTTACCCGAAGGTTGCTGGCCGCTGCGTAAAGCCGGTTTCAGCCTAGCGAGGACGGCTATCCCCCGGACCCTCCCTGCCGCCAACCCCGACAGGACTACTCGGTGTAATTAATGTGCCGTTGTACGGTCTCTTTCATCCTGCAGACGTTACAGATCCCGCTGGACGAGGGTTTGCCACAGATGGAGCAGGCAACGGCCTCCTTGTTTGGGCCTCTGCTGTAGCGGGAAATGACGTCCAGGGCGGACCGAAGGAGCACGTTTTTCATTCCCGGATGGTCTGCCTCCAGTTTGTTCAGGTAGTCCCTCACCTCGCTCCTAAGACCCTCGTGCATGTAGGGGCAGCTTACGCTCTGAAAAGGGAGCCCCGAATTGTATGCAAAGAGGGCGATCTCCTGCTCGTAGATCTCCATGAATGGTTTGACCCTCCGGATGGAGAAGCTCTCCCCCGCGGACGCCGGGTCGAGCCAGCCGAGACGGGAGACGTCCCCATGCAACAGGTTCATCAGGAATGTTTGGACGTAGTCGTCGAGGTTGTGGGCGGTCGCGACCACTGAGACCCCAGCGGTGACGACGGCCTCGTCGATTGCGCGGCGCCTGAAGACCCCGCAGAAGCTGCAGGAGGAGACGTCGCGGTCGTCCTTCCAGTTCAGGGCCTCGTCGAGGGAGAAGCCGAATAGACCCTTGTATGAAACTATGTGGTGCTCAAGACCGAGGTCTTTGGTAAGTTGGTTCGCATTGGTGATGGCCTCGTCCCTGTAGCCTGCCACCCCTTCGTCGACCGAGATTACGACGAGATGGGTCCCCTGTGTTTCGCTCAGCCCGTGGAGTACCCTGAGGAGGGAGAGGCTGTCCTTTCCGCCTGACACCGCAACCCCGACCCGTTCCCCTCGCTCGATCATCTTGTACTTGCTCATCGTCCTGCGGGTCTTTTCTACTATCGATTCATCGAAGCATCGAACGCAAAGCGTCTCACCGGAATACCTTCGAGAATAGAATGCCTTGCCGCCGCACCTCCCGCACTGATTCATGAAACGAATTTTCGGTGATTCGCCGTGCTCTATTAAGCGTGAACCCTTAAAGCGGTTGGGAAGGCGGCAAGGTTCGCGAATTTGGAAGAGGAGTACAAGAGAATCCAGTTCCAGTACGGTGTGATTCTACTCAGGACGAAGAGGTTCCAGGGCTTGATGGACAGGCTCGGACATTATCGGATATCGAAGCCGGTGGGGTGGGTACTACTGTACCTGATGCCAGTCGCAGCCGCGATCGGACTCTTCTTCTTCCTGGCCAACTTCGCGGCGTTCTTCTCACCTTCGATACACGACATCGGGACTGCGGTCCGGGGGATAAGCCCGCTCGCCTACCTGGGTCTTCCGGGGATCAACCCGTACCTCCCGATACTCGACGGTTGGGCGGCCCTGATCGTGGCCATGGTAGTCCATGAGGGAGCCCACGGAGTGATTGCAAGGAGCCTCGGGTTCCCAGTCAAGAGTTCGGGATTGCTCTTCTTTCTGATCCTTCCCATAGGGGCATTCGTGGAGGTCGACGAAGACGCACTGAAGGCCGCCAAGGCGAGGGATTCAGGGCGGATTCTTGCAGCCGGTGCCGGGGTGAACTTCGTCCTCGGAATAGTCTTCCTCCTGCTGCTGTTCACCCTAGTCTCAACGATGACGCCCGCGGCCAACGGAATCGGGGTGTCGCAGGTGTACCAGGGATCTCCCGCCGCCGGCGCTGACATCAGGTACGGAGACTTCATCGTAACGGTAAACGGAGGGCATTACAACGACTCCTCGGCAATCCCCGGGAGCAGTTGGTACCGCCCTGGTCAGGTAGCCAATATCACGGTCTGGAGGTCCGGAGGGTTGATACAGAAGACCCTAGTCGTCGGGACGAATCCGGACAACGCGTCCTTGCCCTACATCGGGATTCAATCGTTGTCATATTCTCAATTGCAAGGCACCGTTTCGACCTACACAGGCTCCTTTTTCACGAAGCCCTTCACTTACCTTTGCATCCCCACATTCCCAAGATGTCAGTCCGTGGCCCCGTTCTCCGACCAACTGTCCGTTTTCTACACCTCGTCGTATGGAGATTCACTGACACCACTAGCCAACCTGTTCTACTGGTTCTTCTTCCTCAACTTCAATCTGGCAATTTTCAACGCACTCCCGATCTATCCTCTTGACGGCGGACAGGCGTTCAGGGCCGGGTTGAAGGGTCTGGCGGGAAACAGGCTTAGCGAGGAGTCCCTGGGTAGGGTCAGCACGGGAGTGACGGCAGCGGTGCTGGTAATAATCGCGAGCCTGCCCCTGGCAGCCTACCTCAATCTGATCTAATCCCGAGCGCCCGTTAAATATTGGGAACGGATGTTCGCCCGTGCTGGACATCCAGGCGCCTCCTGACCTCGGCAATGTCGTGCAGCAGCTCGCCCAACAGTTCACGACCTTGATGTCTGTAGTCCTTACCACCGTCGATTCCACCATCGTGGATGTGGCCAGGCTGGCCTGCGTGACGATCCTCCTTCTCGGGCTGCTGCTCTACTTCACGCACATCGAGAGAAGGGTCGGCAAGGACCTGGTCAAGGGCGGGGTCGTCCTGGCGGTACTCTCGGAATTCGTCTTCCCGGTCGTCGTCAAGCTCTGGCTGGATACCTCAGGGTGGCGACTATCCCACCGAAGGCGGATATCTGTTTCCCGAATTCCATCGAGGAGTCGGCAAGGAAGACAAGGCCCCTTTTCTCCTCCACGGTGTTCAGGATGTCCACAAGCTCCTGCTCGTCGACTCCCGCAGAAAAGACATCGTCGGAGACCGCGCAGGATTCAACGGCTCCTATGCGCGCAGCCTCGCCCACCCTCGGGAGGGTGTACGCGACCTTCCGGTCACCCGTCGAAATCCTCTTCACCACTTCGGCGACGAGCTTCTGCATCTCCACCACCACCGAACCCTTCGCGATCTGCTGGAAGGCGGAGTCCTTGACCAGGGACCTTATGCCGTCAGACCCCGTAAGGTCGAACCCTTCGATGACCTTCGGTTGCACTTTTAGACTCTGGGCCACCGCGTTGGCAAGGGCGTTCTTCCAGTTTCCGGGCCCCGCTACGACAACCTCATCCCCCTGTCCGTAGACTTGGGCGATGAATGAGGTCACCTTGGAGATGTATGGTTTGGAACTCTGTTCGTCTCCCATCTTTCCTCCAAGACCAGACTCGATTGAGGTCAGGACTGACAGGTGCGAGCCGCTGAGGCTCCCGACCCCGGTTTCCCTCCTGTCTGCTGCGACCAGAAGGAATCTCGCGGATGATTGAGAAGGGCGCAGGAGACGTATGTCGAGTGGGGTCCACGCGGCCTTTCGGATCGTGAGCGAATGGCCGGGGGACAAGGTGACGGAATGCGAACCGGCCTTGCTCACATTCTCGTCGCTCGACTCGGTGATGACCCCCCTGACCCTGACCCTCTCAATGCTGCTGTCGAGGTGGACCTCATCGATCGAAAGGGCGATGGTGATGCTGACCCTTTCTCCCTTGTCTGGTCTCGCGTACTCCTCCACCTGCTTCATCACCCTCGAGCTGCGGGTTACGATGACGTCACCCTTAGCCAGGAGCCTCCTGAGGGTCCAGAGGTCTTCAGAAGATTCTACAATGAGCGAACAGCGGCCATGTTTCGGGGCGAACTCTGTAACGATCAACGACTAGAGCTACTCGAGCTCGAGGTCCCTAAAGGTCCCGATTCGAACGTCGTCGGGGATGTTGCTCAGCTCTCCGGTCCTGTGTCCGATGATTCCCTTGACCCCGACTTTCGTTGCCGACTCCACGAGCCTTTGGGTGACGATCCCGTCGAAGATCAGGAAGTGAGCCCCTGAGGCCCCGTCCATCTTCTGCACGAGCTCGCTTATCGGGAACCGCCCCACCTCCTGGAGCCCCTGGTCTAGCAGCACGGCCTCCAGAGTTCCGTTCAGGGAGGGGTATAGCTCTCGGGTCTTGACCACTACCGGTTCCTCAGGTTCTTCCTGGGTCCTTTCGGGCGCGCGTTCAGCGGACCTCTCTCTCCTGCCGCCCTGCGGAGGTCCTTCCAGTTTTTCGGCGCGAAGCATGTTGATGACATCGATGGGGGTGAGATCTTCGACCTCCTTTCCGGTCGGTGCCCTTATCACTTTCTCGACCCTGACTACCTGAGCCAGTTCCTTCTCGATGAGGTCCCCGCCTCTGTCACCGTCAAGGACCGCGATCAGGCGTTTCTTCTTGCCCAGTTCAATGATCGAGTCTGGGACGCTTGTTCCTTCGAGCGCGACCACGTTCTCGATCCCGGCCCTAAGGAAGAGGACCACATCTGCCCTCCCTTCTACAAGGTAGACGAGCTCCGACGAGAAGACGCCCGGACCTGCCGGGAGGTTCTCGAGGCCATAGTTCACCACTTTCGCCCTCTTGGTCGACTCCGTGACATCCTTCAGGAGGTTCTCTCCTTCGCTGGAGGTCTTCGAACTCCAGTCTCTGACTATGAGCTTGGCCCTGTCGACGATTTGTTTTCTCTTGTTGGCCCTAACGTCATCTATCCCTTCTAGGGTGAAGCGTGCGCTGCATGGTCCGACCTTGTCGACACTTTCGACCGCGGCTGCGATTAGGGCCGCCGTTCCGATGTCGGTAGACATGGGGACGATGACTTCGCCGCGGGTCTTGTCGTTCTTGGATTCGAGGTTGATCTCGATGCGGCCGACCTTCCAGCTTTTCTGAAGCTCGTTGAGGTTCATCTCGGGACCGAAGAGGCCTTCGGTCTGTCCGAAGATCGCTCCGATTACGTCGGCCCTCTCAACGACTCCGTCTACTTCAAACCTTAGCCTTACTAGATACTTTACTATACCTGAATCTGGCAATTGCGGTCACTCCAATTTCAACTCGTTTTTTTACGGATTAAGCGTTCGCTTAACTAAGAATATGCCAAAATTTGCGGCGATATAAACTCTTGTTTTCCAAGATTGGCAGACACCCGCGCAAGTGGCGGGATTAGCGCTCGACGGTCAAAACAAGTGGTTCGCCTTATTACCCGGCGCTGTTAGAAAGGAAGTGCACTCGAGTTGAAGCACGCGATTCTAATTGGGGTTGTCGTCGAAACCCTTTTGGTGGTTGGCATCGTCATGACCTTTTACACTGTGAACTTGGCCTCCGAAACCCCGCAGGTCCAGACGATTTCGGGAGGAGTTTGTTTCGGCGGCTGCACCGTTGGTTTGCTATCGGTGGTCGGACCTTACTACCTCGTGGGTGTCGTCTTTTTGGTTGCTTCGTCCATTGGGATGCTCGTCATTCTGTTGCAACTTGCAAAACGACCACCAGCCCAAGGCCAAAACCACCAACCAAAGTGATACAAGGGGCGCTGCCAACTAACAACGACTACAGTACCCCAAGATTGGTTCTGTCTAGTTCATGGTTGGTCTTGTTTGGTTGTTCCAGATTGGTTGCTGGAATGAGATAAGAGTCCCGCAATCACAGTAATTGCCCCCATGGGAAGGAGGGATGCCCCGAAAATGACGAAACACGCATGGCCAAATCCAAGGAGAATTGTGCCAGAGATGATTAGGAGAAGACCAAAGGCCACCACCACGAAAGTCGCGAGAGTATCCAGCGGTTCGACGTCTCCAGGTGTGACCTATGAATCCTGAGCGGCCGCAACGCCCCGGTTGGCGATCGCTTTCTTGAGCAGGTCGTCTCTGAATTCGCCCAGTTCTACGAATCTGGAGAGGTTTTCGACGTGTAGGAAGACCCCGCGGGAAGCGTGGTTGAGCCTTCTCCTCTCAGCGAGGGAAGTTCGGAGACCTTCGTGGGAGAGCTTCTTCACAAAGCGTGCCGCGAGTGTTCCTCCCTCCCGGTCAAGGTCGGTTAGGATCACTACCTTCCGAGACCCTACAAAAGCATCTACCCCAAATTTTGCGAATGATGCGACAGTTGCGAGATTACCAAGATAGCCCAGGTCTCTAAGAGCCTTCTCGTCCCGCTTCCCTTCGACCAGAAGTGCCCACCCGTCCTCCGACCTGTGGTTAAGGTCCCTGACGAAACGCGAGACGAAACCCGCGAACGCCTGATACACCCGCTCTCTTTTGTTTATCATTCTGGTTCTCTTGTGGGAATGTTGCCCGTCTCTGACGAGCCAGGATCACGTCCCGCCTTCCGGCAGGGAGCATCACCAAGCCTCTTCAACGGGCAAACGGCTTCCGTTTGTCGCGCGACTGGGTAAACCATCTGCTCATCAAAGCGTTGCCGCCTTCGCAGGTGGCCGTTTTGCGCGCTATGGAACGAAAGCCGTCTGGCTGACTGGGGTCGTGGCGCTATTTTAGTCGTTTGTAGAGCTGGGAAAGATCCAGCTCGAACCCCGACACAGGAACGTTCAGGCCGAAGGCCGCGAGTACACTGGGCCTGACCTCCCCGATGAATCCGGCCGTTCCATTGAATCTCACCGCTGCCGACCGGCCCGGGGCGAACGCCCAGTGTGGGGCCTGATTCGTGGCGACCTCGCTCTTGGAGAGGGCGCTACATGCGGCCTGGAGGTACATCTTCGCTTCCGAATAGGAAGCCTGGGCGTGGGCTACGAGACAACCGAGGTGCCAGGCCTCTTCTAGTCCATTGCGACTCCGCCTGTAGACTCGTCCGATTTCGAACACCCGCTGTGGATACTCCTCCTTCACGTTTCCGGTAAGAGCTGCCATGAGGACAGGAAGAAGGGAGTCTCGCAACACAGAATGCTCGAGGCTCCTCGGGTTCTGGACCGAAATCTTCTCGTCGGGGGGCCTCCCGAAGTTCTTGTAGAGCGTCTTCTCATCGACGAGCTCGTATGTCATCAGTTCGGTCATCCCGGCGCCCGCCATCAAGGTCGATGCGCCGTCGAGGAACCTTTCGAAGTCGTTGAACGACCCGGGCTGCTTGCTCGCTGGATAGAGCGGGGTGAATCTGTCAACCCCGTAACCCAGAGCGACCTCCTCGGCGACGTCGACAGGGTGGAGAAGGTCGATCCTGTACCTTGGAACCAGGACTGTTTTTCCCCTGACGTCGAGGCGGCTTCTGCGAAGCGAATCGACCATCATCTTCCTGTCCATGTCGAGCCCGAGGACCTCGCGAATCAGGTCAACATCCAGAGGGATTTCAGTGGGTGTTAGGTCGGGCGTGGTCCGGCTCTTCGGGTACTTCACAGATACGGTCCCGATCTGGGCCCCAGCCTGCGCCATGGTTGATGCCAGGATTGCGAGGACGTCGTCTCCTGTTTTCATGTCGGTGCTGGTCACGTCAATGAAAAGATTCTTGGTTCTGGTCGAGACCTTGGTCGCTTCCCCGTTGATGATTGGTGGAAAGGAGAGTACTTCATCCTCCGAGTCGAGGATCATAGGATAGAGCTTCGAGCTTGTCAGTATCCGTCCGTAGGTCCGCCCCTCTTGGGTCGAAGCGAGGACTTGCGCTACGCTTGATTTTCTCTTCGATTCCAGCGGCAAGAACTTGAATGTGGAAGCAACCGCTCTGTAGCGGAACGGAGGGGTCACGGCGTCGAGGTCGTGCAGCCCGATGGCTACAGTTCGCCTCCGCCTGCCCAGCCCGTTGTGAAGGTCCTCCTGAAGCGAAATGATTTGCCTGATGTCTTCGTCGTCCATGCTTAGTCCCGTTGCGGTGGCGCACGCTATGTACGGTCTCACGGTGGAAAGGCGCCGGTCCACCTCGACTGTGATTCCCGACGGCCTGGTCGGGAATTCCGGGAGTCCGACCTTCTTTCCGAGAAGGCCGAGCAAAGCCCGCGAGATTCCGAAGTCTGTTCCGAAATCGGGCCTGTTGGGGCTGTACTCCACCCTGACCGATTCGGCGTCCGAACTTTCGATGTCGAGCCCTATGAAGGGGAGCCTGTCGAGTATGGTCTTTCTGTCGGATTCGACCATCCGCGCGAACCGTTTGAAGTCGAGCCTAACGACTGGCAACTTCCACCCTGTTCCTGAGCCAAGATAGGTCGCCGTCGTACAGGTCCCTGAGGTCCTTGAGGCCGTACCTAAGCAGCATCAGACGCTCAATCCCGGGCCCCCAGGCCAGCACGGGGACGTGTACTCCGAGGGGGGCCGTCACCTCTGGACGGAAGACTCCCGACCCTCCCAACTCCACCCAATCCTTTGCGATCTCCGAATAGCCCACCACCTGAAGGGATGGTTCGGTGTACGGAAAGAACGTCGGCCATAGTTTCACGTCTTTCATTCCGAGTTTCCTGTAGAACTCCTTCAAGAATCCCATCAGGTGTCTTACGTTCAGGCCCTTCCCCACCATGATTCCATCCATCTGATAGAACTCGTGAAGATGTTTGTAGTCCAAGTTTTCATTTCTGTAAACCTTGCTTACAGCGAAGACCCTGGCCTCCTTTTCTTTCGACTCTGAAAGCGCCTTGACGGTCAGCACCGTATTGTGGGTTCTCAGGACAAGGCGGCGAGCCTCCTCAATCCGCCATTTGTAGCCCCATCCACGGCTCCCTGTCGTCCAGCCTTTCTCATGGGTGGATGCCACGTTCTTGACGATTCCCGACCTGCGCAGGGTCTCGTCGCTCATGCCCTCGATGTAGAACGTGTCCTGCATCTCTCTGCCGGGATGATCCTGCGGGATGAAGAGGGCGTCAAAGTTCCAGAAGGCGGGATTGACACTGTCTCCTTCCAGCTCTGTGAACCCCATTGAGATGTAGGCCTCCTTGACCTCTCTGATGAAATCGCGGACTGGATGCCTGCGACCTGGGTAGAAACGCGGCGGCTGTGCTTCGACATCTATGGGCCGTAGAGTCATCCCACGCCAGGAGCCTGAAGCAAGAATCTCGGGTGTGAGCCGCTCGATCAGAGAATTTGTAGGCTCGCTAGAACCGCTGGCTCCGACTCCCACGCTTCCTTCTACCTGGAAAGGTGCCAATCTTCCCTCATCCGTAATCTGCACCCAGAGAAACGGGTTGTGATGAATTCTTAGGATCCCACGCCTGACGAGTTCAGGGACCAACTCTCGTTCTAAATTTGAGAGCTCGTCGTACTCGACAATTCGCTCTTGGGTCTTGGCTAGCAGGCGCCGGAGGACGTCCCCTGCCTCAGGATTAGTCAGTGACACTTTCTCAGGCATACCAGATCTGTCAATATTGACCCATCCTTCGCGCTTCGCTCGTCCAATCGCCGCCGAGAATTCTTCGTTAGAGAGAAAGAGCGCCCTCAAAGAGGGCATTGTAAGAGGTTCCGTCGAGCTTCGCAAGGCGTCAACGAGTACAAGTTCCGCTGGTCGGAGGCCCGTAGAAGAATACTGATCGCCTACCCCATGCTCAAGTGTGACAAGCCGTTTTGAAGTCAGCCATTGCACTGTCCTTCTGACTTGGTCGATGTTGAGGCCTGCTATCTCAGCAATTTGTCCGACATAGAGTCGTGGCTGGCCGCGTAGGACTGAGAGTACTTGTTGTTCAAGTCTGTGAAGAGGTTTAGGTGCTATTTGTCTTCACTTTCCTGTTGACCGCAAATGACTTCGGCTCTTCGCCAAAAGCTCCCTCGCGTCGCCCATCAGAGAATCGCGTTTCTTCTGGTGGGCGGTAAGGAACTTCTTTACGAGCCCGGCTGCCTCTTGTTTGCACTCGCCACACAGCCGTATCCCCCTCGTACACTCGTTGAAAACGCGGTCCGAATGTTCATTGTCCTTCGCGAAGTGGAAGCGATAGTGGTCGTACACGGGGCAGATGTCGGCCCTCCCGCCCAGACGGCGTTGCTCTTCGACCGTAGCCCTGCCGCCAGTGAAAGCGCTCAGGACCTTCTTCGACGAGGCGCTGGGAGGGTCGTCCAAGGTAAAGGAAGTCGAAAGGGTTCGCTTCGACATCTTGGTCTCTCCGCTAAGGCTAAGCATCAGCCTGTGGTAGATCGCTGATGGCGGGATGAACCCGAACTCTTCGTGATATTTGGCCGCCAGGTCTCTCGCCAGTCGGATGTGGGGATCCTGGTCTGCGCCGACCGGGACGAGAACGGGTTTGGGCCCCCCGAACTCCTCCAACTGCGGCATCAGTATGTCCCCTGCCTGGACGAGTGCGGACCAGTAGAGCCCCATTTGTCTCTCCCCATAGATCGCCTTCAGCATGTTGTTCGTCACCCCCCTGGAGAATATCGTGGCGAGCTTCATCACCCTCACTTCTTCGCTCTGGAGATAGACCACCACCCTTTCGGGGTCGAGCCCGAGAGCCAGGATGTCGGCGACGTTCTTGACCGCTATCTTGGAAGTCTCCTTGAACGATAGGCCGTTGTCGCAGTAGGCCTCTACGTCCGCCACGGAATAGAAGACGGTGGCCTTCTTGGAGAGCGACTGAAAGTATACCATGTCGTCGGCGGTCATTTTGGTCCCCAGGTGGAAGTCCCCAGTCGGCTTGATCCCGCTCATCACCCCGTAGGGCTTGTTGTTGTCAATGGCGTCGAGGACTCTGCCGAGGTCCCGCTGCCCGAAGTCTATGCCTCGGCTCAGGTGGGGGCTTGGCTTCTTGAACCGTTGAAGGAGCGGAGCGACGGGCTCAATTCCGAATTCCGCCTGGAGCCTCGAATAGTCCTTGACCGTGCTGGAGCCCCAGGGGTCCAGCTTTTCCTTCTCCACAATGCCTCTGCCTGTATGGATTCGCATTTAATCCCTTTCGGGGTATGAGGCAATCAGGTCTTTTTGCGTTTCAGCAATTTGCCCTGAGGGTCGACCTCCCCGCTCCTAATCCGGGTGGAAGATATCGGCTTTCCGTCTTCCGACAGGACGTATTCGACGACGACGACTTCGAGAGGTGAGAACTTCTTCTTGGCGCGAAGGGAATTCGCGATGGGGACCCTAGATGCCGTCTCTTTCGTGACCACGATGGCTTCGACTTCAGATGAAGCGATCCCGGGGCCGAAGAAGTCGTCCAGCTTAGCTATCAGGTACGCCCTCCCGGGAAACCGGGACTGGATCATCGATTCCAACCGGCTGACCCGCTCGTCGTATTTCTGGTCAGGAGATTTGCCCTCCCGGGCTGCGAATTCGTCTGATGTCACGCCTATCACTACCCTGTCACCGACTTCGAAGCTCCTTGCGAGGAGGGCAACATGCCCCCTGTGGATGTGGTCGAACGTCCCTCCGGTAGCAACGGTATTGTATTTCATGCAAAAGAGCCCCGGGACGGAATCAGTTGAAATACCACGTCACTTTCGGCCGACCCAGAACGCAATAAAGGATTTGTGAGCAAACACGTTGCAGACACCGGAAGAGTATGTGAAGTCGGGAAGAATCACAAGAGAAGTGAGGGCTGTCGTCGCTGATTTCGTAAAGCCCGGGAGACCATTCGTCGAAGTGTGCGAATTGGTAGAGAAGGAGGTCCACCAGCGTGGAGGGAAGCTGGCGTTCCCTACCGGGATCGGGGTGAACCAGGTCACTGCCCATTTCGCGCCCCAGGGAGACGACAGGTCGAAGGTCGAGCCTCGCGATGTTGTGAAGGTGGACTTTGGAGTCCACGTAGACGGGTACGTGACCGACACGGCTGTGACGACAACGTCCAACCCCGACTATGGATTGATGCTGGAAGCAGCTCAGAAGGCCCTCGATGCGGCGATCGAGACGGCGAAACGGGATTTGAGGCTGGGCGAGATTGGAAGGAGCATCTACAGGGAGGCTTCACGACTGGGCTTCAGAACCATTGAGAACCTGACAGGTCACACCGTGGACCGGTACGTGGTCCACGCTGGAAAGAGCATCCCTAATCTCTACCTTCCGGGGCTGTCGAGCCTGAAGTCCGGGGATGTCTTCGCAATCGAACCATTCGTAACCCCCGCGTCTGCGTCTGGATACGTGGTCGACGCTCCATCTGTCACCATCTTCTCGATCGTCTCACGGAAGAAGACGGGAGAGCGCGACCCGGACGAGTTCGTCGAGAGAATCTGGGAGGACCGCAAGACGCTTCCGTTCACCCCATCTTGGTATGCCAAGGAATGGAGCCGTCAGAAGGTAGAGTCGATGCTGAAGGTCCTCGCCGCGAAGAGAATCGTCCACTCGTATCCGACCCTGGTCGAAGCGTCTGGGAATCCAGTGGCCCAGTTCGAACACACGATGGCGCTGGAAGACGGCGGGCTTGTCGTTCTAACCTGAGGGCTTCGAGCTTTCCGCGTAGACGAGGGTGACCCTTGTCGTGTTCCCGCACTTTGCGCACTTCGCCCCGTCCTTCGTGATGTAATCCCCGACCTGGAAGGCCCGTTTGGTCTTCTGTCCGTCCACGGGGCACTCCTCGATGGAGTAGACCAGCAGCTTGGATTTCTTGTTAGCGGCGGGAACTGAGCTCATCATTGCGCGACACCGAGAGTATTACCAATGCCTGCCACGAGGACGTCGTCCCCTTCCTTCGTTTTCTCTTCAATGACCCTCTGGAGGACCTCCCTCACTTTGTCGGATGCCTCGGCAATCTCCTTCCTCATCACGGTTATGGCCTCCAGGATGCTCTGCTTGACGAGTATTGCGTACACCGGAACCTTGTTGATCGTTGCCACCTCTTCGATTTGATACTTTTCGACCCCGATCCCGCCGATTGCCGCGCCCACCCCTTCCGCGATCTCTCCCGTCTTCTCGCCTTCGAGCTTCAGAGCAGCGTCAATCATGACTATCGCGCTCGGCTTTACCCCCATCTCTTCGATTACCTTCCTTATCGCGACCCCGGGCTGGCCGACGTAGGCCATTGGTCCGTCCGCTTTTATGATGTAGAGCTTCCTCCCCTTGTACTCGGAAATTGCCATTACGGTGTCCTTGGCAATGGCCCTCTTCTCCTTCCCTATCATGTACTTCGAAACTACGACCGGCCCGATGCCGTCCCCGACGGGTTGCCCGACCTTGAAAGAATCCACCGCGTTGAGGAGAGCGTCTGACTCCTGGAGGATCATGGGCATCAGCATCTGGAGCTGGATGAGTAAAAGGTACGAGTTCGTTTTCTTGCCGAGGAGATAATAGTGCCTAACCACCTTGTGAATAATGTTCAGGGCAGTCGCCACCTCCATCAGGTTCTCCGAGATCGATACGGTGACCGGTGTGGTCTGGCCAACAAGGGAGTTGATTTCGGACCTCACCCTGTCGTTGTTGGTGGTCACGATGTGGTCAATCTTGTTGATGAGGCCCTGCGGGTCGATCCCCACTGGCATTATCGTCACGTAGTCGAGGAACTGGTCTACGCGTTGGGTCGGGTCGCTGGGGGACTTCCCCACATTGACAAGGTAGTCGATGGCCTCCTTCCGTGACTTCTCCTTCATTACCTTGAGCCTTGTCAGCCCACGTCCGATATCGTTCAAGGCGAAATAGACTTGGATCCTGGTAGCGAATGCGAACTGGAAAACGGTCAGGCCGAGTATCATGACTATCCAGAGGATCGACGAGAAATCTGCGGGCACCTGAAGCTGGATGCTGGAAAGTCCGGACAAGAGGAGTTCAAAAATTGACGACGATTGCTCGGACTTAAACATTCCTACCAAGAAACTCACAAAAAAAGAGGATTGAGGTGATTTGGAAATGGGCGCCGGCATCAGAGCTTCGCGAGGGCTCTCGCACCTCACTAACACCCAGACGACGCGCGGTTTGACTTCTGGGGTCGGAACGAGTCCAGGTCGGACCCGCGCGCTATGGCCGGCTGAGGAATGGGACTTTTCGCTCGGTAGATTAACATTTCGAAAGGAGATACCAATCTTTTATTACAGCAGTTGAGGACGAAACGCTGATGCAAAGGAAACTCCTTGACATCCTCGCGTGCCCGATCGACAAGCACTATCCGCTCGAGCTTCTCGAATTCAAGCTGAGGGACGATGTCATAGCGGACGGAGTTCTGCTCTGTTCTGAGTGCGGCCGCTACTACCCGATTGTGGAGGAGATCCCCATCATGTTGCCGGACAACCTCAGAACGAGGAAAGACGACCTCGCTTTCCTGGAGAAGTGGAAGGGGAACCTTCCCGAGAAAATCGTCCATGGCGGCAAGCCATGGAGCCTCTAGGCCCAGAAATTCGGGAAACTAGAACTAGATATAAACAGAGGGACCCAAACGCCGCTCGGGGACTTTACTTTGAGGAACGTGATAATACTCGGTGCGGCCGGACGAGACTTCCATAACTTTAACGTCTTTTTCCGCGACAACAAGGAATTCAATGTGGTTGCCTTCACGGCAACCCAAATTCCCTACATTTCGGAGAGGGTCTATCCTTCTTCTGTGGCGGGTCCCCTCTACCCGAAGGGAATACCCATTCATACTGAGCGGGAGCTTCCAGGGCTCATTAAAGCCCACGACGTGGAGGACGTCTATTTTTCCTACAGCGATGTATCAGACGGGCATGTAATGAACCTGGCGTCGATTGCCCAGTCCGGAGGGGCAAGCTATCATCTGCTCGGCCCCCGTGACACGATGATACGATCCAGGAGGCCAGTGGTGGCAGTCGTGGCCGTAAGGACGGGGGCAGGAAAGAGCACCATCAGCAGGAAAGTCGCGGACATTCTGATGGGAAGGGGCCTGAAACCTGTGGTGGTCAGACACCCGATGCCCTACGGAGACCTGTCTGTCTCCGTCCAGCGGTTCGAGAACCGTTCAGATCTCGACAGGTTCCACACCACCATAGAGGAGAGGGAGGAGTACGAAGGCCATATCGAAAAAGGGCTGGTCGTGTATGCCGGGGTGGACTACAAGGCGATCCTTGACAGGGCTGAAAAGGAATGTGATGTTGTGCTCTGGGACGGCGGAAACAACGACTTCAGCTTCTATGTTCCTGACCTCAACATAGTCGTCGCAGACCCGATCAGGGTCGGGGACGAGTCGTCATACTATCCTGGAAAGACCAATGTCAGGATGGCGGATGTCATCGTCGTAAACAAAGTCAACGTAGCGGACACGAAGGCTGTCGAACAACTGATAAGGAACTGCGTGGAGCTCAATCCGAAGGCGACCGTGGTCAGGACGAGGTCTGAAGCCATTCTTGACAAGCCAATGCTCGTGAAGAACAAAAGAGTCCTCGTGGTCGAGGACGGTCCGTCTGTAACGCATGGCGGCCTCTCGGTGGGAGCAGGTGCTATCGCAGCCGAGTCGGTCGGGGCTACCCTGGTCGACCCAAAGAGCTGGGCAGTGGGCTCGATACGAGAAGCATATCAGCGGTTCCCGAAGCTGGGCAAGGTTCTCCCTGCCCTGGGTTACAGCAAGGAACAGCTGGGTGACCTTGAGGCGAGCATCAACGCCGTGAACTGCGACACCGTTGTTTTGGGGACGCCTTCAGACCTGACCAAGCTGATCAGAATCAAGAAACCTGTCGCAAGGGTGCGCTTCGAGGCATTTGACGTTGGGAGACCCACCCTGGAGGAGTCGATGGCCTCTAGACTGGACAAAATTCAGGTAGGGCACGAACCCAAAACTGGAACGCGTGTTGGCTGCTGAATCTCATCTCCTAGACAAACAGGGGCAACGAGCTTTCTTTTCGTCAATCTTTAGATAATTGCAGGAAAGCGGGATGAGATGGAGGTCCTGGGCAGAGAACAGTACCGGCAAACCGGATGGGGACGTAGCCCAGCTAGGCAGGGCGACAGGCTCCAGTGGTCAAACAAAAGTTTGATGACACAGCAGCGTGGATGATTAGGCATTGGAGCTGCAGAAGAAACCTGTAGACCGTCGGTTCAAATCCGACCGTCCCCACGTCTTTTTCCTCGTGCCGGACTTCATAAGGCGATTTCATGTCACACATTGGACGCGCATCACTATCTTTTTCTAACCAATTTCGATCTCCTTGAACCCGGAAGCTGACATGCGGAATCCCGATTCCATTGCAAAGAAGGTCCTGGGCAGCGACCCGACCTTGCTCTGGGTGGTGATATTGAACGAGAAGGGCGAGACCCTCGCCCACGTCTACTCCGACAGTAACGCGACGAAGGTGAAACTGGGGAAGAAGACCAAAGAGAGACTCGGGGCTCTGGACACGATATTTCTGGAAGCGTCGACTCGGGCAGAGAAGTGGTACGGAAGCATGGACTTCATTCTTCTTGCATACCGGAAGGCCAAGATCATGCTGATGTTCAGCAAGAAACGCGGAGTCTATCTCGCGACGAAGATCCCCCGTTCCGCGATGGCGGAGCACCTGTATCCAAAGGTCAGGCACGTCCTCGACGGGCCTTGAAGCGCGAAGACAAACGCGCAGTCGATTGTCAGTTGGAAAAAGCGGGGAGTTCTAGTCATATGACGGATGGGATTCCGTATACCCCGTCGTAGCCGGGGACAAACTTCACCCGATTCTCCCTGACCGCGATGATGGCATCCGCCACCTCCTTCTTGGCATGAAGGAACAGTTCCTGATGGGTGGCATCTAGCAGGACCGCGAACTCGTTCCCGAACTTCCGGATCAGCCGGTCCTGGACCTCGAGGACCGGTTTCGCGTAGAGGCGCTTGACCCCCGTGGCGAATGAGACAATCTCGTAAAGCGGGAGAAGGGTCCTGAAAGCGACTGTTCTCGGAGGCTTCTCGCCTTCTCGTCGGTCGGCGAGCTCCTCGACCCTTTGCAGCACTCCGACCGTCAGTTTCTTTCCGCAATTCGGGCACTTGTTTCCCATCCGCAGGGCTGCTTCCGGGGGTAATGAAACTCCACATTTCTTGTGCCCAGTGAAATGATATTTGCCGTACCCGGGGTCGACTTCGATGGTATATTGGAAACGGCTGTCCTTCGACCTTACTGCGTCGAAGACCTCGCGATATGTCAACTTCCCTAGCTCGAAGACGTTCGCCTCTCTTCCAAGACGCCAGGGGTTGGGCGAGTGGGCGTCCGAGTTCGACATCAGCGACACCCTGTCAAGGCCCGAGAGCCGCCAATTCATCGGAGGGTCGGAGGAAAGGCCCGTCTCGACGGCGAATATCTTCTTGGCCTGGTCTTGGTAGCATTCTTCCAATGAATCGAACCCTGACCTGCTTCCGAAGGCACCGAACCACGGGGTCCAAACATGTGCAGGTATCACAACGATTTCCCCTGAAATTGAGTTGAGCCCTTCGACGAGCTCCGCAGAGGTGATCCCCTTGAGGACGGGCCTCCCGTCAGAGCCTAGTTTTCCGTATTTGGAAAGCATGTCGTTGGCCTGGGACACAGTCTCGAAGTCAGGAGAGTAAATCAGATGGTGAACCTTCCGAGTCTTGCCGCCCTGTTCGTAGACCGTGCTGACTTCCCCGGCGAGCATCCAGGTCATGCCTCCGTAGGTAAACAGGCCCGTATCGGAGATGGGTACAAGCTTGGTCCTGAGTTCGGAGAACCACTTGGGATGAGTGAAATCCCCAGTCCCGAGCAGGTTGAGGCCTTTGATCTTGGCTCCTTCAGCAAGGTGTTCGAGGTCCATGTTCTTGCTGGTAGCGAGGGCGTACTTCGAGTGCAGCTGGAGGTCGGCGATGACCTGCATTCGACCCCTGGGTGGACGCCTGGATTAAAAACGACAGGATGTTCTCCAGACTTGGTGTCTCGGTTATGACATTGAAGAACCAGTGGCGGGTCGCGAATTGTGCGCTGTCTATATATCTCCGATTCGGACTCGGTGATTCCCAGTGAACCCAAGTCACAAAATGCCAGAACCAATCAACAGGAGAATCAGTTTTGACTGATCCTGCAACGCGGGCGGTGCGGCCTGTGCCTTCGGTCCCGACCAGAGTCAAACTGCTTGTCCTTTCTCAGATAGTCAACACCTTCACATTCGGCTACTTCCTGATCTATGTCAGCGGGTACCTTGTAGACAAAAACGTGCTCGACGCTGGAGGAGTTGGAATCATCTTTGGGCTAGAGGGGCTCGTCCTGATCGCAGCAGGAATCCCACTGGGGGTGCTTTCAGACAGGAGGGGGAGAAAGTGGTTCCTCATCCTCGGAAACGTACTCCTTCCACCTACAATATTCATTTTTGCGCTGACACAGGACTTCACGCTCCTAGTAGTCGCTGCTATGGCGGCGGGGCTTGCGGAGGCCGCGGGCCTATCTTCTTGGAACGCGATAATCGCGGACCAGACCGAACCGAGTAACAGGGACAAGGCGTTTTCGCTCTCTTTCATCGTGAGCGGTGTTGGGCTTTCTGTAGGCCTAGCTCTTCCGCTGGCGATGCCCGGACTTGAGGCCGCCCTCGGGATTAGCTCCCCCGCGGTCCACTCGGGCGCTTTGCTGTACATGGGAGTAGCGAGCATTTTCGTGCCCTTCCTTCTGTGGGCGCTGCTTCGAAACTACCACGAGAAACCCAGGACAAAGGAAGAGCCAGAAGACAAGGGCGACCTTCGGTTGCTGCTCAAGTTCTCGGGAATGAACGGTCTCATCGGACTCGGTGCAGGCCTGATAATTCCGCTGATGGGGACTTGGCTGTTCTACAAGTTCTCAGTTCCGGATACATTCAGTGGACCGTTTCTTGCTTTCTCTGGTTTGACGATCGCATTTGCGGCAATCGGGAGTTCAAGACTTTCGAAACGGTTCGGGCTTTTCAGAGCAATCCTCATGACTGCCGGTAGCTCGACGATCTTCATGGCCAGCATGGCATTCATCCCGAACCTCTTCCTCGCCGGGGGAGTGTACATCATACGAGCCATGCTCATGAACATGGCGGCACCCCTCATGGATTCATATCTGATGGGCATCATCCACCCTGGGAAGAGGGGGCTTGCCAGTGCCATATCGGCCATAGTATGGAGGCTCCCGAACAGCCTCAGCACGATTCTTGGTGGTTTCATTCTGTTTACCGGCCTAAGCACCGGAAACCACCTGCTCTACGACGTTCCTTGGGTAGCGGCCGCGGTCCTCTACGTGGCGGGCATCGGGCTGCTCTACATCAACTTCAGGAACGTCAAGACGAGAGGCTGACCTTCGGTCGCGAGCAATTAGGCCGAGCTAGATGGCAGTCCTCGACCTTGAACTGACCTAGAATCCCTGCGGCAGGTAATTGTTCTGGGTCAAGTACTCTTCGTGAGCCTTGATGTATCGCCAGAGCACGTCGGCCTTGTCGTCGTCAAAGTCCCAGGGCGCCACGAGGACGATGTCGTTCTCTCTGATCCAGACACGCCTCTTCATCTTTCCTCTGATCCTGCAAAACCTGACCTTGCCGTCAGTACATTTCACCAGAACATGGTCCCCGCTTGAGATCTTGTTCACCCTTCCAAGGAGTTCCCCCTGCTGAGGGAGGACAAGTTCTTTGATGTTGGATTCGTTCAATACTTTCCGCTTGCCCATTTTACTCCGCCTCCGTCCTTGTCAGATTCAGGAATTTCAAGCCTATTTTGGCAACCCCGACGAGAGCGCCAGTTGCTGAGGAAAATTCGCTGTACGGGCTATATAAGATGTCCTCCGGTCGGAGGTCTTCCATGAATCGCATTCGTCGTTCCTTCTTCGAAAGGTACACACCGGAGGTCGCACGTGATTTGATTGGTATGACATTGGTGAGGGTTCGAGGCGGGCGTAGGCTGTCCGGGACGATAGTTGAGACTGAAGCATACCGAGGGTCAGGCGACCCGGCAAGCCATGCATGCAGGGGTCGGACAGTGAGGAACGAAACCATGTTCGGTGAGGCGGGACACGCCTATGTGTATTTCACGATGGGGCTCCACCACTGCCTGAACATCACGACCGAATCGACAGGGACCCCGGGGGCAGTCCTGATCAGGGCCCTGGAGCCGAACAAGGGATTGGATGAAATGATGCGGAACCGAGGGGTCAAGGACGCATTGCGCATCGCCAACGGCCCGGGCAACCTGACTCTGGTTATGATGATTGACAGGAGCTTCGAAGGCGATGACTTGGTCTCTTCCAGCTCGGCTCTTCATCGAAAAGGGCAGGAAGATAGGCAAGATAGGTATCAGGAGAAGAGTGGGGATAAGCAGAGGAACTACTCACATGTGGCGCTTCTTCGCCGATGATGACCCCTTCGTGTCCGGGGGGAAGACCCTCCAGCATTCCATGCAGAATCCATAACTACGGCAGGGTCAGAAGGCAGATTGCAGGGGTCGTCGGCTAGGCCTCGAAGGTCACTATGCCTTCAGGGGGCAAGTCTGGTCTAGGCTTTCAGCCTTGGGGCACCACGTGCAAGAACGCTGAAGACCCCCGGTTCAAATCCGGGCGACCCCATCTTCGCCATGCTCTGCTTAGTTTCTGTTATCATACTGTTAAATACAATTGACCGCGACGTCACGACCTGATTTGCAGGCAGCTCCTAGAAGGGTCAAGACGATCTATTCGGTAATAGCGTCGCCACAAAGGCTCGAGATACTGAGGATCCTCAACATCAAGGGACCCCTCACCTACAGCGCCCTCAAGACTCTAGCGGGATTCAAGTCGAAGAAGGAGTCCGGAAAGTTCGCCTACCACCTGAGGAAGCTCGTCAAGCAGCTGCTCATTCAGTTGAACAGGCAGGAGAGGAAATACACCGTCACGAACCTGGGTCGGCTGGTCCTGAATCTGACCCGACAGATCGAGGAACAGTCGCTGGTGGAGAGCGGGAAGCTCTACGTCAGGACCTCTCATCAGACCATGGAAGAGTTCAACGCGAACAAGATCCTCCAGTCCCTGGTGAAGGAGGCTGGGATGCCCGTCGAGCTAGCCCAGAAGATCACGAGCGAGACCGAGTCGAGGCTCTACAAGTTCCAGACGCAGTATCTGACCGCTCCGCTCATCAGGGAAATTGTCAACGCTTTGCTGGTCGAACACAGCATGGAAGAATACAGACACAAGCTGACAAGGCTCGGGATGCCGATTTACGACGTGACCCAACTCCTAGGCAAGGCGGGGGACGACGGGGGAAATGTTGAGTCCCTGGTGCACCAGACCGGGAAGCAGGTGTTCTCGGAATATCTCCTTCTCGAACAGCTTCCGAGGGACGTAGCCGACGCCCATCTTTCGGGGGACATCCACATCACCAACGCCGGATCCTGGGGGCTCACCCCCGACACTGTGTTCATAGACCTCCTTTCGGTCCGAAGCGCTGGACTCAACCCTCGAGGGAAGATCGTCAACACGTCGATGATCCCGAGCCCCGAGAATGCCGAAAGGGCCCTGAACATCGTCCTGACGCTGTCGTCGATGCTCACAAGGGAAGCGTCGGACGAAGTAACTTTCAAGAACTTCCTCCAATACCTCGGTCCGTACTGCAAGTCCAGGGGGAAGAGGGAGTTGGAATCGCTCCTTCTCAGGTTCTTTGAGACTCTCAGCTCGCCTATAGCCGGGTCACAGCTGCCTTCAATCAGCCTTGAGCTGAACCCCTACAGGCACGACGAAGTCGGAAGGGAGGTGATGGACAAGACCCTTGACGCCGCGCTCGGAGCTTACCGGAGCTTCGTTGCGGAGACGCCCAGGCCCGACATCAGGCTCCTCCTGGCAAAGCCAAACAGGGTCGACGAGACCAAGACCCTGAAGGACGCCGCTCTAATCCTATTCAACGGCGGCCGCATCGCGTTCTTCTCATCCGACCAGAGGCGGAGTTTCATGGGGCTGAACGCGAACATCCTGACCCAGGAGTCGCAGGGAGACAACGTCAGCGTGCTCCACGGACTCAGCCTCAACCTGCCGCGATTGGCCTACGACTCCAACCAGGACGAGACCTACTTCCGGGCGAAGCTGGCGCTCCTGATCGGGGTGGCTGTGGAGGCGCTTTCGACCAGGAGGAGGCTAATCGAAAGGACTCTGAAGAGGGGATTGTTGCCGTCTCTGGCCGGCGGTTCTGACGCGGTCACATCGGACACGATGCCGCTGATTGTGAACCTGGTGGGCCTGGAGGAGACCCTCGTGAGCCTCATCAGAGATCCGACCACCGGCTCAAGGTACGACCTCGCCCTGAAGATCGTGGAGACAGCCACCCAGGTCGCCAGCGACAAGTCGACGAAGATAGACCGTCTCGGGATGGCCATGTTAGACCTGGACGGCGCCTTCAGGCTCGCTGCCCTGGACTCTGAGAAATACGGCAAGGCCAACATCACGCCCCTCCAGAAAGGGGCCTACACTCAGTCCCCGAGGCTCACCCTGGCGGACCTGGAGAACCTTGAGAAGACTGAATACATCACGAAGCTCTCGGCGGGGCTTCACGGTGGGCTTTCGGTCACCCTCGACGGACAATCAGAGGAGGTCAGAGGGATATACAATACAATCCTCAACGCGACCCCCAAGCTTCCCTACTTCAAAGTGGAAAGAACGATCTCTGTCTGCAAGAACTGCGGGTCCAAGCTCCCCCAGAACGCAACCCGTTGCAGAAAATGCAAGTCGGTGGCAAGCGTCCAGTATTCGACAGCTGTCTGACTGGGCCACTCGGTTAGAGTTCCTGTCAAAAAGAATTCACAGCGAACCGTTTCATGTTGTTGGGACCGGCGTTGAGTCCCACGTTGGATTGTCAATCTTATGCTAGCCAAGGGTGAGATATATAGCTCAGGGAATGGGGTTGAGACCAACGTTATGACGTCAATAATCGAAGAACCACATGACTCTCCGAATACAGGAGCAAAAGGAGAGGTAAAGATCCCAACGGAAACCTTGGCGGCGTTCGGAGGAGATGAATTGCGCGCGAGGGTGTTCTATGAAAAATATGCCCTGAGAGACCAGCACGGGAAGCAGGTCGAGAAGGTACCGGACGAACTCTGGCGGAGGGTCGCCCTGGAACTCGCTTCCCCTGAGAGGGACGAGGAGCGAAAAAAGGAATGGGCTACGAAATTCCACTGGCTCCTGCAGGACTACCGATTCGTGCCCGGAGGCCGTGTGATGTTCGGCGCTGGCCAGTCTAGGAGGTCGACGCTCCTGAACTGCTACTTCTTCAAGATAAGGGAAGATTCGATCGAGGCGATATTCGAATGGTGTAAGGAGGCGGCGAGGACATACAGCTATGGCGGCGGAGTCGGGACCGACATCTCGGTCCTGCGGCCAAGGGGGGCCGCGGTGAACAATTCAGCCATCGTCAGTTCTGGCTCTGTCTCATTCATGGAACTTCTTTCGACCACGACCGGCACCATTGGGCAGGCGGGGAGGAGGGGCGCCTTGATGATAACCATCAGAGTCGACCACCCGGACATCATGGACTTCATCAACGTGAAGCGGGACCTGAAGAGGGTCAACTATGCGAACATCTCGGTGAAGATCACCGACGACTTCATGAAGGCCGTCGAGTCCGACGGAGATTTCCTTCTGCGCTTCAAGAATGAAAAGGCAGACATCAGTAGAACCGTCAGGGCAAAGGATGTCTGGAAGTCGCTCATCAGGGGGGCCTGGGAGTCTGCGGAGCCGGGTGTCATCTTCTGGGACAACATCAAGAGAGAATCTACGACCGAGTACAACGGCATGGAGGTCCAGGGGGTAAACCCATGTAGCGAGCAGACCCTGGAGAGCTATGGCTGCTGCTGCCTCGGCTCGGTCAACCTGAGCGCGTTCGTGAAAGAGCCCTTCACTGAAAGGGCTAGCATCGACTGGGATTCGCTGACGAAGGCTGCTCAGTTCTCTGTCAGGTTCCTGGACAACGTCCTCGACTACAACGCCGACAGGCATCCGCTCCCCCAGCAGAAGGAGGCGTCTCTATGGAGCCGGAGGATCGGCGTCGGGATCACCGGGCTCGGGGATATGCTGATCAAGTTGGGCCTGAAGTACGATGACGACTCTACGATAGGGTTCGTGGACCACTTGTTCGAGAGGATAAAGAACGTGATCTACGACTACTCCAGCGACCTGGCGAAGGAGAAGGGGAGCTTCCCCGCTTTCGACGCCGAGAAGCACCTCGCCCAGCCGTTCATCTCGAGGCTTGATGACAAGGTGAAGGAGAAGATCAGGACCCAGGGGATCAGGAACGCGGCCGTAACTACCGTCCCGCCTGTGGGGTCGGGTTCGATCCTGGCCGGGTGCTCGAGCGGAGTCGAGCCGGTCTTCGCACTAGCCTACACCAGGAGAAGCAAGTCCCTCAGCGAGGGAGAGTTCAAGGTCTTCCACCCGCTGGTCAAGGAATACATGGCTCTCACGGGGGCGAGCGAGGAGGGACAGCTCCCCAACTACTTCGTCACCTCACACCAGATCAGGCCAGAGATGAGAGTGAAGATGCAAGCGACGATCCAGAAGCACATCGACACAGCCATCTCGAGCACCGTGAACCTGCCTCAGGAAATCACTCCCGAGGAAGTGGAGAACATCTACCTCCAAGCCTGGCGCACGGGGTGCAAGGGGATAACAGTGTACAGGGAAGGAAGCAGGGAGGGGATCCTCGAGACCGAGAAGGTGGTGAAGAAGACGGGCGTCCCCAGAACGACATTCGAGAGGCCGAAGATGATGGAGGGTCGGACCCTGAAGCTCAAGCTTCCCCAGGGCGGGCTGTACCTCACCGGGAACCTGGTCGACGGGGAACTGAAGGAAGTCTTCGTCACTCTGGGCAAGTCCGGAGGGGACGAGAAGGCGGACGCGGAGGCCCTAGGGAGGCTGATTAGCCTCTACTTGCAGAGCGGAGGGAACATCAAGAGCGTCATTTCGACCCTCAAGGGTATCAAGGGGAAGTACGTCTCCTGGGACGAAGGGACCCAGCTCGTCTCCATCCCGGACGCGGTAGCGAAGGCGCTGGAACTCCTGACCCTGAACCACGTGGTGAAGGAATCGAGCATCCCTATGGAGGCTGCGCACCCGAGGCAGGTCTCGTCGGGCGCGACGTGCCCCGATTGCCACGAGAGCGCCCTGATCTTCGACAACGGTTGCTATCGCTGCGGCAACTGCGGCTACAGCAAGTGCGAGTAGGATAGGGCGGGGCATCCCGACCTCAAAAACGATTTAACGACGCGCCGGAGCCGATGCCCGCGTGGCACAGAAGAGAAGGAACCCCCTCCTGTTCGTCATCATTGTCACCCCCATCGTCATCGCGCCACTTGTGCTCGCGGGCGCGTACATGGGTTTCTACGTCGGGGACGAAATAGGGTCTTCGAGGACGGTGCTGGCCATCGCCTTCTCGACCGCCGGATTCCTCGCTTCGATATTCATCCTGGTCAGGGTGATAAAGTGGGCCGTGGCGCGAGACGGAAAGGCTACGGGCTGAGCTTCTTCAGAGCCTCGGACTTCGCCTTCTGGACCTTGGTCCTCAGCTGTTCGACGGCCCGCTGGTGAGCAGCCTCGACCTGCTCCTCGACGGAGTCGAAGGGCCCTTCGACGGTTTCCTCGCTCACGCCGCCTTCCTCTCCAGGACCTTCTTTACGTGTTTCAGTCTGGTGAACTCTTCTCTTTCCCTCTCCTCCAGGGTCTGCTGGATGTACCTGATGGAGACCTCGTAGCGGGGGATTATCATGTATTCGAGGGCGTTCAAGAGCCTCTGGGTCTTCTCAAGCTCCTTCGCGAGCCTGAAGATCGCATTCTCGAACTCTGCGGCCCTGAAGATCGATGGAAGGACCTTCCTCATCTGCCTTGCTGCCCGGTCCAGGGCCACGTTTGTGTCAGCGAAGCCGTAGGTCATTCCGACTTCCATCTCCGAGAGCTTGATGGACGGGATGTCTACGTCGACGATCCTGCGAATGGTCACATCGGCCTCGACCATAGGCGGGGTGTTTGCGGCGATCCCCTCAAGCCTGAGGGGCCCCAGCTTCAGGTAGGCGTCGTAGAGAGCGAGATAGGCGTCGGCGAGGGGCTGCGATATCTCGTCCCTTGCCTCGGTCGCCTGCTGGATTATTTCGTCCAGGCGCCTCAGGAGCACGTCACGCTTGTCGTCGAGGACTTTCTTGACCCGCCTGGCAGTCGCCAGTCTCTTCCTTGTCCCGATCAGCTCAATCTTGGTCGGGAGGACGGTGGACCCCGATGCGACCGACATTTCTATGCAGCCGATTTCTCGGGGACGTAGTGCTTCTGGATGAACTCTTCCTTGATGTTTGTGAGCTCGCTCTGGGGGAGGATCGACAGGGTCTCCCAGCCTATCCTGAGGGTGTCGTCGAAGGTCCTGTTCTCGTCGTATCCCTGGTTCAGGTACTTCTGCTCGAAGGCGTCGCCGAACGTGAGGTACTTGAGGTCGGACCCGGTGAGCCCCGACTTGCCGACGATTTCTGCCAGCGCCCGAAGCTCGACCGCCCTGGAATAGGCGTTGTAGAGTTGGTTACCGACCTGGCCGTGGTCGGGGCGCGCCTTCCCCTGCTTGATCACGTACCCCAATGCGGGGCCCATCAACCTGCTGAGGCTCGAGAGGACGTATACGGGTGGGTAGATGCCCTTCCTGAACAGGTCCCTCCCGAGGAAGACTTGCCCTTCGGTGATGTAACCGGTAAGGTCCGGGATAGGATGGGTGACGTCGTCGCTGGGCATCGAAAGTATGGGCATCTGGGTGATGCTCCCCTTCTGGCCCTTGATCCTTCCGGCCCTCTCGTAGAGCGTGGCCAGGTCGGTGTAGAGGTAGCCTGGGAAGCCCTTCCTTCCGGGGACCTCTTCTCTCGCGGCGGATATCTCGCGGAGCGCCTCCGCATAATTGGTGATGTCGGTGATTATTACCAGGACGTGCATTCCAAGCTCGAAGGCCAGATACTCTGCGGCTGTCAGGGCGACACGCGGGGTGATGATCCTCTCGATCGCCGGATCGTCCGCGAGGTTGAGGTACAGTATGCTCCTCCGGATAGCGCCGGACTCTGCGAGGGTCCTCTGGAAGAACGAGGCCTCGCTGTGAGAGACGCCAACCGCTGCGAACACCACCGCGAACTCTTCCCCCTCCCCTACCACCGTAGCCTGCCTTGCGACCTGAGCCGCAAGGTTATTGTGCGGCATCCCCGCTCCGGAGAATATCGGAAGCTTCTGTCCTCTGACAAGGGTCAGCATGCCGTCGATCACGGAAACACCTGTCTGGATGAGGTCCGTCGGGTAGTCCCTGCGCTCTGGGTTGATGGGGGCGCCGTTGACGTCCAGGAATTTCTTGGCCACAGGGTCCGGGAGCCCGTCGAGGGGCTTTCCTAGGCCATCGAACACCCTCCCCAGGAGCTGGTCAGAGACCGGAAGCTCCATCGTCTTGCCGAGGAACTTCGCCTTCGTCCCGCTGACCGAGAGGCCTGAGGTTCCCTCGAAGACCTGCACTACCGCCTTTCCGAAACCGGTCTCCAGGACCCGGGCGAGCCTCTTCCTGCCTTCGCTGTCTTCGATCTCGACCAGCTCGTCGAAGGCGGCTTTGTCCACTCCGTCGACAACGAGCAGCGGGCCTCTGATCTCGGCGACCTTGCTGTATTCGAGGCCTGAGGAGGAGCGGGTCATGCTGCCCTGGCCTCCGGTGCGGCGGACAGCGAAGCGAACTCGTCGAACATCTGACGGATGAGGCCGGCTAGCTTGTCGGTCTCTTCGCTCTTGATTGCGAACTTCGCCCTGAGCATCGGGGCAATCATCTTCATGGCCCTTATCTTCGACAAGGGGACCCCGTTGCTGAGAGCCTTCAGGGCCTCCCGATGGAACTGCACGAACATCTTCATCGAAGTGAATTGTTTCTGGGGGCTGCAGTAGGCGTCGGTGTCGTCGTAGGCGTTCTGCTGGAGGAACCCGATCTGGATCATCCTTGCCACGTCCAGGATGAGCTTCTCTTCGTCGGGGAGGGCCTCGGGACCGAGGAGGCGGACTATTTCCTTGAGCGCGTCTTCTCTCTGCAGGATCCCGTAGGCCTCGGCCCTGATGGAGAGCCATTCCTTGTCGACCCGCTCGCTCCACCACTTGCTGACGGATTCGACGTAGCCCGAGTAGGACGTCATCCAGTTGATGGACGGATAGTGCCTAGAATAGGCCAGGCGGGCGTCGAGGGCCCAGAAGTTCTTCACGAACCTGATGGTCTGCGAGGTGACTGGCTCGGTGAAGTCTCCTCCTGCCGGGGAGACGGCGCCTATCAAAGTGATCGAGCCGGTCCTTTCTGGAGTCCCGAGGACGTCGACCCTTCCAGCCCTTTCATAGAACTCTGCCAGCCTAGAAGCAAGATAGGACGGATAGCCCTCTTCCGCGGGCATCTCTTCGAGCCTGCCGCTGATCTCTCGGAGCGCTTCGGCCCACCTGCTGGTCGAATCCGCAACGAGGACGGTGTCGTACCCCATGTCCCTGTAGTATTCCGCCATCGTGACCCCCGTGTAGATGCTCGCTTCCCGGGCTGCCACCGGCATGTTGCTGACGTTAGCGACGAGGATCGTCCGCTCCATGAGCGGCCTGCCGCTCTGGGGGTCGATCAGTTCGGGGAACTCCACCAGGACCTCTGTCATCTCGTTCCCTCTCTCTCCGCATCCGATGTGGAAGACCACCTTGGCGTCCGACCACTTCGCGACGCTGTGAAGGGTCACCGTCTTCCCGGTCCCGAAGGCCCCGGGGATCGCACCGGTCCCGCCCTTTGCCATGGGGAAGAACGTGTCGAGAACCCTCTGGCCCGTCATCAGGGGAATCTCCGGGTCGAGCCTCTCCCGGACGGGCCGGGGCGTCCTCACAGGCCACTTGTGATAAAGCATCAGCGCGTGCTTCTTTCCGGACTTGTCCTCGGCTTCGATGACGGTCTCATCGATCTTGTAACTCCCAGTCTTGGCCACATCCTTCACCTTGGACTTTGGTGTTGCAGGGGGGGCCAGAATCCTGTGGTCTATCAGTGGAGTCTCCTTCACGGTCCCGAGGATGGACCCTCCTTCGATTTCGTCCCCCTTCTTGATGGACGGGACGAACTCCCACTCCTTGTCGAAGGGGATCGAGTTGGCGGTGACTCCTCTTGTGATGAAAGAACCTGCCTTCTTGGCTATGACGTCGAGCGGCCTCTGGAGGCCGTCGTAGATGGTGCCTATCATTCCAGGGCCCAGGGTCGTGGACAGGGGCTGGCCTGTCCCGATGACCGGTTCTCCGGGGCGGAGACCGCTGGTAGATTCGTAGACCTGTACAAAGGCGATGTCCCCGGAGAGCTTGATGACTTCCCCGATGAGCTTCTCTTCTCCTACCTGGATGACCTCGTACATCTTGGAAGCTGACATCCCCGACGCCTTCACTGCGGGCCCGGAAATCCATTCTATCCTTCCCTTTACAGGCAAAACAGAAACTGCTCGACCTTCGAAATTGTCGACCTTATAATGTTTCGACAGTGTTTTCGGGGGTCGCGCGATTTTGTGATATCTTCGCTTCTCTCTAGGGCGCGTCTAGCCGCCGGCCATGATTCCGGCAATCTCTCTCCTCAAGTCGGCTTTCATCCTCTCGAGTCTCGCCTCGATGGTGTTGTCGAACTTCACGGAACCGTTGTTCGAGGTGAGCGTGACGCCTCCGATTGAATCGATGTCCTTCTCGTCGAGGACCAACTTTACTCCGTCTCCGTTGACCTTCCTCATTGCGGAGACTACCTCTTTCCTGTCCTTCGCGCTGCATGAGACCTTCGCCTTCGGACCTATTACCTCGACCCCCTCTTCGATCAAACGGACAAGCGACTTTTCATGGCGGGACCCCGAGGTCTGCGAAATCTTCTCCAGTGCCGCGTCGAAAACCTTGGTGACGGCCTCCTCCATGGACCTCAACTGCGCGTTCCTGGTCTCTAACTCAGCCCCTCCGATCATCTGCCTCTTCAGAGATTCCGCCTGTCTGGCCCCGTTTTCGAGGACCTTGGTTGCTGCCTCCGCCGCTTCCCTCTTCATCGCCTGAATCTGGGCCATGGAGTCGCTCCTGCCCTCCTGCAGTTCCGTCAGGATTTCGCTCTCGAACTCCCCGGAGACCTTCTCCAGTGTGTCGACCGCGGCTTTGCTCAACAGCATCAGACTCCTAGTATCGCCCTCAGCATGGCCCTGTATTCGACCTTCTCCTGTTTGCTCCCCGGACCGGGAACCTCGTAGATCAGGGGTATGGCTTTCTTCGACCGCACGGCCGTCAGGTCGTCCCTAATCGGTTTCGCGACATCGTCACTAACCATTATCAGTCCCACCTCAGGGTCCTTGACCAGCTTCTGGATCTTATTCAGCGCGGCCTCCGAAGTCGTTACGTATGCCCCGGTGACCCCCGACAGCACGAACCCGGCTACGAACGCCTTGCCGCCGACGGCGACCACCTTCAACTTCGTTCTCCCAGCAGGCGGCTCACGACCAGGTCTGCCGCCTCCGCCATGTGCTTCTTCATCGTCTCCTCGTACTTCTTCAATCCCACCTGACCTTTCTTCTTGATTTCATCGACCTCAAGCTGGGCCACCTTCCGAGCTTGGAGGACCAGGTTCGAAGCCCTCTCCTGGGCCTGCTCGAGAGCCGTGGCCTTGGCAGACTGGGCCCACTCGCCGGCGTTCTTGACCATGAGCCTTCTTGCCTCGGATGATTCCACCTTTGCGGAATCCAGTTGAGATTCAAACTCTGTGAGCGCCTTGACCGTTTCCTCGATGACCTTGCTCATATGGAGTGCTTTTCGGGCTTACTCGGATTTGCGTAATTAAACGTTCGGCTCAGGAAGTCAATTTCAGAATGGCTCTGGCCACTTCGCCGTCGGAGGCCTCCAGGGCGGCGACGGCCCTCTCCTTCGAGACGTTCGCCTGCTGCTGGACGAGCAGGATGTCTTCGTCGCTGAATGTCTTCTTCTCCAGTTCGACTTCCTCGATGTCACCGGCTATCTGGAACACCCTGTTCCCCTGGGCGTTGACTTCGGAGACGGACGCGTTCTTGATGTGAAGCTCGCGGTCGGAGGTCCGGATCACGACTTCCTGGACGTCAGGGATCTCCTTCATGTTGATCCCCATCCGCTCCATCGCCCGCCTCGCCTGCCTGTTGTCCATCTTCAAGCGCGCAAACCTTCCCTGACCTTCACTGCCACCCCAGACTTAAACAGTCCCATGAACTTTCCATTCATGACAGCCATCCCGACCCCGAGGACTTTCCCCTTCTCGTCGGTCAGGGCGACTTCCCCCCTGGGGAGGACGTTCTTCCCGGCGCTGGCGACGAACTTGCAGAAGACAGACTTGCCTCCTCGGACGAAACCGACGGCTTCTTCCTTGACAATGACGCAGTTGTCCCGGAACTTTGCCTTGGCTGCGAGGACATTCGCCCCGTAGATGCTCAGGGCCATTGCCCCGTTGGGCTTGACGGTGGCGAACAAATTGTCATCGTGGAAGACTAGCTTCACCCTCCCCGACTTCCGCGAATACACGAGCCTGAAACCCTTGTCCGGGAGGGCCCTGCTGACCCCCCGTCCGAACAGGTAGTCGACCATTATGGAAAGTCGCCTTAGCTCGTCCTGGTCCTGAGACGCCGCCGGGCGACGGGATGGCGCCATCGGAATGTCCTCCCCAGCTTCGACACTTTAAGTAATCATTCCATCTAGGCCGTAGGCGTGACCGAAGCCTACATTCTCGTCGTGTTATTCTACGGGCACATACTCTCTGCGATCGCCTGGCTCGGAGGCGGGATCCTGACTGCCTTCGTGGTGGGCCCAGGGGTTAGGAGCCTGACCCCTGCGGCCAGCCTGGAATTCACGGCGAAGGTGATGCCCAAGATACTCAGGTTCATTCAGATCACCATAGGGAGCACGTTCCTGTTCGGGGTACTGCTTTTCAGCTATCTGGGAATCGATTTTGCCTCGTCCGCCGGGACCTGGCTCGAGGCGGGGGTCGGATTGGCTCTCGTGACCGCGGCTGTGGTCTTCGCTTTGACCGTCCCGTCGTTCAAGAAATTGATCAGGATGGCTCAGGAAAGGATCGCCGCTGGGACCCAGGGGCCCCCTCCTCCGGAGATGATGAAGTATGGGAAGAGGGCGAGGATGGGATCGATGGTTAGTGTGGTTTTACTTCTGGCAGTGCTGGCGTTCATGATATTCGCCTCAGTCGGGCTCTGAATAACTCCCGGGAGGTTCTTTAGCAGCCTTCCCCCGCTCGATAATCGGAGATTCTTTGGTGATGATTAAGTTCGAGAGGAGGGGAAGCAGGGAGTGAGTCCTCCAGTGAAGAGCATACGGGTGCTCAGGGTGGGACAGAGGTTCGTCAGGGACGACAGGACTTTCACTCACCTCTGCCTGGTTTCAAGGGCGTTCGGTGCTGAATCCATTTCCCTCGAAGATGCGGAAAACGACCTGGTGAAGACGGTGGATGACGTCAACCGGACCTGGGGTGGGGACTTCAAGGTGGCCATCGGAGTCCCCTGGCGGAAGGCGATGAGAGATGCCAAGGCAGAAGGGAGGACTACGGTCCACCTGACGATGTACGGGATCCCGATTCAGGAAAAAGTCGACGAGCTGAGGGGCCTGGAGAAGTTCCTGGTCATAGTGGGGGGGCCCAAGGTCCCCGGGAAGGTCTACCACGAAGCGGACTACAATATCGCCGTGACCTCTCAGCCGCACTCGGAGATAGCGGCCCTTGCGATAGTGTTACATGAGATTCAGGGCGGGGAAGAGCTTAAGAGGAGCTTGGGAAAAAGCAGACTCAGAATCTTGCCGACCCCCAGGGGCAAGAGAGTTGTAGAAGATTGAAAATAGAATACGAAGACACGTTCGTCAAGGTAGCAGGACTCATCGGCGGACCGGACTATGTCAGGGTGGCAAGGGCCCTGCTGAACAACGAGAACGCCACCGACGAGGAAATCGCCTCGGCCACGGGGCTGAAGATCAAGACGGTCAGGAAGTCCCTCTACGACCTGTTCGGAAGGAGCCTGATCACAGGTGTCAGGGTGAGGGACCCCAAGCGGGGCTGGTTCGTGTACAGGTGGAAGGCACAGCGGGACCAGACGGACGGTTTCATCCAGACCCAGAGGAAGAAGGTCCTGAACCGCCTGAAGCAGAGACTGGATTACGAGGAGTTGCACGAGTTTTACCACTGCGGGACCGCGACCTGCCTCACCAGGACCTTCGAGGACGCCATGGAGAACTTCTTCAAATGTCCGGCCTGCAGCAAGCCGCTGAACAGGCTCGACAACGCCGAGCTCAAGAAAGCCCTTCTCTGGAAGATCAAGCAGCTGGAAGAGGAACTGGTAAAGTGAAGCCCTCCGAAGAGGAGGCGCTTCGGCTGCACGCGAAATACGGTAGCAACGAGCGCATCGTCAGGCACTGCGTGACTGTGGCGAAGGTGGCGGGCGTCCTGGCCCGGGAGTTGCAGAATCAAGGAAAGGATGTCGACCTCGACACCGCCTCCGCGGCCGCGCTTCTTCATGACATCGGGAGGAACCGCACCCAGACCGTGAAGCACGGCCTGGAAGGCTCCGTGATCCTGGAGGCAGAGGGTGTCGATGAGGCCATCGCCAAGATCGTCAGGAAGCACGTCGGGGCGGGCATCTCCCCCGTCGAGGCGAAGACGCTCGGGCTTCCGGACCTCGACTATGTCCCGAACACCACCGAGGAGGTCCTGGTCTGCTTTGCGGACAAGATGGTCGACGCAGACAGGGTCAGGCCGTTTCAGGAGGAGGTGAAGAGGTTCGAAAGGAAGGGGCACGACGTGGAGAGGCTGATGGCGCTCAGGAGAAGGGTGGAGATGGAGATCGGAAGGGACCCTGAGTCGTTCATCTTCGATAAGATTAAAGAATCTTAGGGGCGGGCGGACCCTCAATGGCTTCTTGCATCTGCAGGTCCTGCAAGCACAAAGACTACGAAAGCTGCGGGAAGTGCAGCTGCTGCTCGTACAACCGGGCGGCGTGCATGCCGATAATGACCTCTGAAGGCTAATAGCGCGTCCCCTGTTCTCGGCATTAGTTCTTTAACCGATTCGCGCGCCGGACTAATACCATTTGAGAATCCGGTCCCTAGCGACATTATTGTTGGTTGTTGGAGTGGTAGTGGTTGCAGGCTACTACTCGATTCAACCTCCCTACCCGATTGTCGCTTCGTCGAGCGAGAATACGACTTGCGCGACTTCTACCCTCTCGACGCTGACAGGAGGCTTCAATGCGTTCTTCACCCAGACGACGACCTTCGTAATCGGGGGGACAACCAAAGTGACCCAAACCTACATCGGGGGACACACTGTCGTCACCTTGGTCGAATCCACCACGACCGTCTGCAGAACGCCCTAGACCAAGACGGCCCCTTTGCACACCTCAGAGACCGTTGCGCTAGCGAAATGTATAAGACGCGTCGATGCCACCGCCGTCAAAGCGAGGTGGGGAAGCCAGTCCCAGCGGGGGCAAGGATCATCCCGGCGGGCTCATAACCCACAGATCGGTGGTTCAAACGGTGTTGGGCATTCCCAGCGCCTGAAAGTCCACCCCTCGCTATCCATTCTTTCGAGGAGAGTGCTGCGCCGATGACTCCCGGAGAGGGAAATCTCGTTTCTTGGAACAACTCGCTACCTATTTACTCTGCCAGGTTGAAGCCCGACTCCTTGACGGGGGATTCCACCAGGTCCGTTCACGAGGCAGAGCCGTTCGACAAGGAGACCGGGTCCTTGGTCGCTCCCATCTTCGAGACCGCGACATTCGGGTTCAGCAAGGCCAGCGAGGTTCCGAAGGCCGTCTCGGGCGAGAGGGGCTACGTCTATTCCAGATGGGACAACCCTACTGTGGTCAGGCTCGAGAACAAGATGGCAGCCTTCGAACACGGCGAGGATGCGGCGGCGTTTTCGTCCGGGATGGCGGCGATATCCACCTCGGTACTTTCGTTTCTGAAGAAGGGGGACGAGGTCGTCGGGATAGGGGACCTCTACGGAGGGACGTACTCCCTGCTCCATGACTACCTCCCGGGGATGGGCATTCGGAGCACGCTGGTCGACACGACCGACATGCGGGCCATGGCCCGCGCGGTCCGCAAGAACACGAAGATCGTCTACATTGAGACCCCGACCAACCCTACCCTCAAGCTAGTCGACATCAGGGAGGCTGCCGAGATTGCGCACTCTGTCGGGGCCAAGCTGCTGGTCGACAACACGTTTGCTTCTCCCATCAATCAGAGCCCGTTGCAGCTGGGTGCGGACGTCGTGCTCCACAGCGCGACGAAGTTCCTGAACGGACACGCGGACCTAATCGCGGGGGTGGCGGTATCCGGCAAGAAGACCATTCATGCGATCAAGATGATGAGGCGGGAGCTTGGGGGGACGCTGGACCCGCTTCCAGCCTGGCTGGTCCTGAGAGGGATGAAGACGATGGCCCTGAGGGTCAGGCAGCAGAATGTCAACGCTCAGTCCCTCGCAGAGTATCTCGCGAGGCACAGGAAGGTCTTGAGGGTGAACTATCCGGGGCTAAGGACCCATCCGCAGCACCAGTTGGCCAGGAGGCAGATGAAGGGATTTGGTGGGATGATGAGCTTCGAGCTGAAGGGGACGATGCGCGACGCCATGAAGTTCACGGAGAATCTGAGGGTGGCGAGCCTCGCTGCAAGCCTGGGCGGGGTGGAGACACTGGTCTCCCAGCCCTTCAACATGACACACACCCAGATGACTGCGAAGGCGAGGGCGCGGACGGGGATCCCCGACACGCTGGTGAGGGTGTCGGTCGGAATCGAGGACGAGAAGGACCTGGTCAGCGACTTTGGTCAAGCTCTTGAGTCGGTCTAGCGTAGGCGTCTAGCCAACCATCGAGGGGGCTCGGAAGGGCCCGGTTATTGTCAAGGCCGTGGCGAATCAGTGGTTTGGCCAGGTGCCTGTTGGCCCTGGGGGACGAGGCGAAGATGCCCCGGACAAGGCGCCTACCTCTGCCTCTGGCCAAAGAAACGACCTCCAACTTCTCGACGTTGAGGATCTTCGGATGCAGGGTCGACGGCCGCCTTACCCCCCCTGAGACCCTGATGCAGTCCCCCCGCTTCAGCATCATGGCGGCCCTGCGGAGGTCCCCGGTCGGCTCGTAGAACGCGCACCTGAAAGTCTGGCTCCCGGACTCGATGGTGACATAGAGGTGGCTCCCGGGACCGACGGCTAGACCTAGGACCTTCCCCCGGGCCCACCCCGAGGAGTATGCCTTCCATTCGACCTCGGTCTCGACGTGGGCGTCGGTGTGCTGGTTGGTGATGTAGACCATGTGCCCGTCCAGCTCCTCGTCGAAGCTAATGGAGCGGAAGGCCGCCAGGACCGTCGACGGAGAGTCGCCGCGGATTCCTGCGAAAACCGGGTCAGGGCCGTGCGGCGCCACCAGGACCCTCCTCTTTTGGTAGTCGTAGTTGTTGAAGGTGTGCGGAAAGGTTGCAGCGTCCATTTCCTTCACCGAGTTCGAGTCTATCAGGCGCTTGGTCCCCCAGGACCCGGGACGCCTGTAGCTGATCAGCTCGAAGGTGTGGTCGAACCTTCCGTCGAAGGCCAGGGAGCAGGCTGCGCCGACAAGCCCCATGCCGTTCCCCAGCGTCATTGTTTTCACCCCGCTTTCTTCTAGTAGCCGCCTGACTTTCCTTGGGCTGACGAGCCCACGAAGGGCATGTCTGTAAAGATCCTCGAAGAGGGAAGAGGCATTCTGGGCGTCAAGGAAGACAACCCCGGAGTTCGCCCCGTTTGCGACGTCTGACAGCTCCCTGACCTTGTCACAGATCGCTTCGAAGGCCCGCTCGGGGTTCCGAGTCTCGATCGGCAAACAGACCGCCGCGTTACCTCTCGTCTTGAACGGGATGTTGGGGTTCAGCCTGACGAGCCTTGGGCAGGGGAGCACCTTGAGGAGGGGTGAGAGGTCGACGGCCACCCTGTAGGCAAGATATGTAGTGCAGCTACCCTTGGACGAGTCGGTGTCGTCAAGGCCGACGAGGCATTCCATGTGCTGTCGATGGTCGAAGGAGTATTTGAACGACGGAGGGTAATTCTAGGCTTCGACTACGATCATGGTGAGGGTGCTTCTCACCTTGTCGAGCCTTCGTATGTTCCATGTAATCGTTTCCTTGACCTTCTCCATGGTGTCGGCTTCAACCCGGGCGACGATGTCGTAGACTCCGTAGACTACGTAGACGTCCTTCACGTTCTGGATTTCTCTGAGCTTCTTGAGGAGCTCCTCTTCAGCGCCAAGGTCAGCATTAATGAGCACGAAAGCCATCGGCATGGGTTAATCCACTACCTCTCCCGCTTCTACGGCAACCAGTGGTAATAACCGTTGCTGATTTGCAGCGGGTTTCATAATTTTTCAGGGTAGGAATCATGGGCACAAGACGCGAGCCATATCGGACGTGGTGGTATGGGCCCTGCGGCCTCGAAATGACGATTAATAGTGGTCTATCCTGGCTCCATTCAGACAGATGTACAACATTTTCGCTCTAGAGATGGGGCAGGACGACCCCACGAAGTGCACGGCCAAGAAGATGATCCACATGGACCTGGCCAAGGGTGTCGGCCGGAAGTTCCATGCTTCTGACGGCGTGATCGTCCTGAATCCCTATGCGCACCGGGTGATCTCTCCTCCCGACAGGAGCGTTAAGGGGATTCTCGTGGTCGACTGCTCGTGGAACCAGGCCCAGGAGATTTTCTTCAAGCGGCTGGGAGGGAAGCACAGGCGGCTCCCGACCCTTCTCGCCGCGAACCCGATCAATTACGCGAGGCCCGGTATGCTCAGCTCTCTGGAGGCCCTTGCGGGGGCCATGTACATCCTCGGGGAGGTCGAGGAGGCGCAGGTGTATCTGAACATCTACAAGTGGGGGCCGAACTTCCTGACTCTGAACGCGGAGCCGCTGGAGGACTATAGGAAGAGCAGGACGGAAGGGAGGGTCCTTCAGGCGGAGAGAGAGTACTTCCCCCGGTCCTTCGCCGAATGAGAAACGGTTAACTCCCCGAGTTAGACCTACGTCATCGACGCGAGCTGGCGGGCAGGCCACGGGGATCTCCTGGGGAAGTTCCTCCCTCACAGCAGGACGCACGGCGTCGAGAGACGCAGCCGGAGACGGTTGGCTCCAGAACAGAAACGAGACCCGGCCCATCAAGGGCGATGATAGGGGAACCTTGAGGTCGATGGGAAGCGGGATGAAACGGCTGACCCATGCGGAGCAAGGCCAAACGTGGTCGATGAAAGGTCTGCAGGAGACCAGGGTAGGCCGCTGAGCTGAATCCCGCCTAGAACAGAAGGAGGACTACGGCCAGCACACGTCGTAATCCCCGCCTTCGCCGCGAGGCGCGGGCGGGGGCCTTCAAGCCACTAGTGGGTTCTTTGTTTGGTTGAGATGTTCGGGCTGGAATATGCGTTACTTTCCTGACGCGGCCGGCGGAACGGGGGGATCGTCCCTCGCTACTCTTACCGTGGGTGTGGTCATTACCTCTCTGATTTTTGCCGATACGTCCCGCGGATTTCTGACAGGTCCGAGAGTCAGCTGCTGCCCTCCCTGGGACCTTACTTCGACGGTTCCGTAGTTGAACATCCGCCCGGCGATTCCCTGGTCGACCTCGAGCTCGGCGAAACCCGAGGGGGATACCACCAGCGACTTCCTTCTGGCTATGCCCTGCTCTATCTCGATGGAGCTCCTGCGAAGGATGTACCGTGACGACGCCCGTCGGACCATCAGTCCTGCAACAGAGACAAGCCAGATCAGAGCAAGGAAGGCGTACACCCAGAGGTAGGACGGGATTGAGAGAAGGGAATTGAAGAGCAGGCCCATGACGGAAAGAGCCACCGTGGCAAACACTCCGACGATTATTAGCCCTACCGTCCTGATGGCCAGGGCAGGACCTATCCAGGGCCTCCCGGTCCAGATCACGTCAGTCGCTGCTTCCATTGTTGTCAGACGAAGCCGGGGCCAGTATTTATCAGTCATCGATTTTGAACGGGGGAAGCAGGTCCGGGTCTGGAGGCCTCGCTCGGCCTCCGAGTCCGAGGAGCCGATTCTTGGGATGAAAAGAGTTGCATAACGTTAAACCTGAGTGGCGGCCGGAGCGCTAGGCGAGTTGCACAAGTTCGCTCACATGGCCGACATCCATCTCGGGGCTCACAGGGAACCCGCCCTGCAGAAGCTTGAACTCCAGTCGTTCGGTTCGGCGATGGGCAAGACTGTCGAGCTGGGGGTGGATTTCATACTGATTTGCGGAGACCTCTTCCACGTCGGGATTCCGGACCTGGGGGTAGTCAATTCGGCGGTCAGGAAGATGATGGAGGTCCGGGAGCGGGGCATAGAGATCTACGCCATCTACGGGAGCCATGACTACACGCCGAACGGGACGTCGGTAATCGACATCTTGAACACGGTGGGGGTCCTCACCAATGTCTCGAGATGGAAGGTCCAGGACGGAAGGCTGGTCCTCTCGGTCTTCCAGGACGGGAAGAGTGGGGCCAAGATCGCGGGTATCTCGGCCCGGAGGATCGGACTGGAAAGCAAGTATTACGACATCCTGGACAGGGAAGCCCTCGAGTCCCTGGACGGATTCAAGGTGTTCGCCTTCCACAGCGGACTGACGGAGTTCAAACCACCTCAGCTCAGCGAAATGGAGACCTTCAGCGCTTCCCTGTTGCCCAAAGGCTTCGACTATTATGCGGGAGGTCACATTCATCAAAGAGGGGAGTACGAAATGGAGGGACGCCAGAACATCGTGTACCCCGGTCCGCTGCTTACCGGCTACGGGAAGGACCTGGAGGAGGCAGCGAAGGGCGAGGCAAGGGGCTTCTACCTTGTCGAATTTGACGAGAGAGTCAGGGGGAAGAAATTCGTCCCCGTGGATTCCTTTGACGGGGTCTTCAGAGCCTACGACCTGAACGGGATCTCCCCCAGCGAGGCGACGACCCTGATGGAAAACGACCTCCAGCACATCGATGTCTCGGAGAAGGTGGTCGTCGTGAGGGCGTACGGGGAGCTCGGGGCTGGGAAGCCGTCAGAGGTGGACTTTGCGGCTCTCAAGCTGCATCTTTCAGAGCGCGGAGCGCTGCACTTTCATCTGAACAGGAACGCCCTCACGGCCAGGGGGTCGTCGCAGATGGTTTACTCAGGTGAAGACCCAGCGGCCCTAGAGAGGAGACTCTTCGCCACTGAAGTCTCGAAGGTGAGGGCTTCCGAAGGCCGGCTGAAAGGAGAGAGAGGGGCCGGAATGGGGCGTGAGCTGCTGAGGCTCTGGCGTCAGCCCCCGAAGTTGACGGAGGCGAAGAAGGACTATTCCGCGAGGATGACTGGGGACGGGCGCAGGGTCTTGGAAGCCGACCCGGAGGACGAGGGTCGATGATAATCAAGGAAATCGAACTCGACAACATCAGGAGCTACGGGCACGCGACACTGCGGTTCCCCCTCGGCAGGACCCTCCTTGAGGGGGACATCGGGTCGGGCAAGTCGAGCGTCCTTATGGCGATAGAATTCGCCCTGTTCGGACTGGGGTCGGAAGCGGGCGCCTCGATCCTCAAGCTCGGCCGGGAAACGGGGATGGTCAGGGTTGTGTTCGACGTAGACGGTTTCCAGTTTGAGGTCACAAGGAGGCTGGAGAGGCGCGGCGGAAGGGTGCAACAGGCGGAGGGGACGCTATCGATGTCGGGGGAGACGCTCAACCTGTCCCCGACCGAACTCAAGGAGAAGGTCCTGGAACTTTTGGAATTCAACGAGGCTCCGGACCCAAAGTCTCAGAGCTGGATCTACAGGTACGCGGTATACACTGCCCAGGAGGAGATGAAGGGGATATTATCGCTGGCTCCGGAGCAGAGGCTCCAGATTCTGAGGAGGGCCTTCAGGATCGAGGACTACAAGACAGCGGCCTCAAATGCGGAGGACGTCGCTAGAGGATTCAGGGGCGACATCAGAGAACTCAAAGGCCGGTCGGCCGGAATCGAAGGGCTGAGGGCTCGATTGGAGGGGCTCCTGGTGGACGAGAGGGAAGGAAAGAAGGTCCTGGAAGCTCTTTCGAGGCTGGTCGAGGAGACCTCGGCGAGGCTGGTATCTCTAAAGTCCCAGCGAGACAAGCTGAGAGAGGAGGAAACGAAGTTCCGCGAGGCGGAGGCAGAGAGAAAGCGCAACGAGAAGGTAGTAGATGAGACAGAAAGCGAGCTTGTCGGACTCGATGCGGACATCCGCGAGGCAAGGGGGAGAATGAGGCACCTTGCGGAGGAGCTGAAAGAGACCGAGGAATCGATCATACCGGATGGGAGAGGTCTGACGGCGTTCATGAAGGACGAGAGTTCGCTGGGGAAAAGGATAATCGCCCTGACCGCCCTGAGGGCGAAGGTCGAATCCAAGGTATCGGACTATCAATCCATAATGAAGAACGGGGTTTGCCCTGTCTGCGACACTAGGTTGCCGGGGGATGACCTCGAAAAGAAGGTGGAATCAAAAAGCAGGGAGCTCGCGCATCTGTCGGGCAAGCTCACCGAGGCAACCTCCGAGCTTGAGAAGTCACAGGAGAAACGGGCAAGGCTCGAGCAATCCTTGGCAGAAAGCAAGAACACCGCTGCGAAGCGTTCTGAGCATGCCCGGGTCACGAGGGACCTCGTCAGGATGGAGACCTCTCGGACTAAGATGGAAGCAAAGTCGGACGATGCCAAGAAGGCAATCAAGGATGTCGAAGGCGACCTGAAGGCGTTGGACGGCGTTCTTGGAAGATCGAAGACAATGGAAAGGGCCGTGGTTTCGGAGGAGGAGGAACTGAGGAAGCTTAGGGACGGCCTCGCATCGAGGAAGGAGCGGCTGGACGCGGTAAGTAGGAGGCAAGCAGAGGTAAGGACCGAGATCTCGGAGAAGGAACGGGCAGAGGCAAGGGGGAAGGCGTTGGGGGACCTGGAGCTGTGGCTCGGAAGCTACTTCGTCCCAACAGTGCAACTCGTCGAAAGGTCGGTGCTTGCCAGCATCAACCAGGAGTTCAACGCGCTTCTCCAGAAATGGTTCGGGATGCTCGTGAGCGACCCCGACAAGGAGGTGCGCGTGGACGAAGAGTTCACCCCGCTGGTCTCTCAGGCAGGCTACGAGCAGGACATCAGGTACCTTAGCGGAGGGGAGAGGACGAGCGTAGCCCTGGCCTTCAGACTCGCTCTTAACGTACTTGCTCAACGTGCGTCGGTGGGGATGAAGTCGAACCTCTTGATCCTAGACGAGCCCACGGACGGGTTCAGCAAGGAACAGCTCGGGAGCGTACGTGAGGTTCTCGACGACATCGCTTCCCCACAGGTCATCATTGTCTCGCACGACAAGGAGCTTGAAAGCTTCGCTGACCAGATAATGAGAGTCAGGAAGGACGGAGACGGCTCGATTGTGGAAGGGGGATAGCCGTCAGGCTCCCTTCCTGAGACGAAGTATCTCAGGGAGGCTCGAGAGCACTTCCACCATCCCTCCGGCGCCATACTTCCGGTAGGCGAGTTCCCAGTCGGCCCTTGCCAGAAGGATGCTCAACCCGGCGGTCACGATCACGATTACCACAGTGGTGATGAGTCCTCCGGTCCCGAAGAATGGGGCCGCGGCCTGGAAGTAGGCACTGCCGAAGTATGCGAGCGCGGTCGAAAGAATCACCTTCCCCACCGTGTTGATTGCCATGAACCGCCAGAACGGGAACCGCACCATCCCCAGGGGGATCAGGTACAAGTCGTCGGGCAGGGGGGTGACCGCGAAGATGAAGACCCCGAGGTCTCCGTACTTTCTGACGAAGCGCCCGAGGAAATCGAGGTTCTTTTGAGTCGAAGGCTTAGACACTAGATAGCCGGACCGTCCCAGGACGTATGACGTAGTCTTTCCCAGGGCTCCCCCGACCCCGGCAACCACGCCAAGGGTCAGCGGGTCCAGCGTCCCGCTCAGGAGTATGACGATGATGAGGTACGGCACGGGAAGGAACGGGACTAGGCTCCCTAGGAGGGAAGCCACGAAGACCCCGAAGTAGCCGTAGGTCTGGGCAAAGTCTGTCAACAACCCCGCGAGGTCGGACACGCTTCTAGGGCACGAAGCTCGCGAGATAAGCTTGCGCGGAGGGGGCTAGCCTCTTTAAGGTCGAACGACCAGTATTCGGTTTGATCAACATGCCCCGCCGAATCACTTGGCTTTCGAACGTCATGCCCTCAAGCGTGACGGGGCTCCAGGAAGAGGCTGCGAGGTCGATTGAGGTCGTCGAAGACCCCCCGGCATGGATGTGCCTCCAGTGCCGCGGGGCGAAGCTCCTCTGCGGAAAGTCCCGGTGCCCCATCATCGTGAAGGCCCAGGTGATGGCGAAATTGGGGGACCTTGTCGCGACCCGGGACATCAACGGGTCTTCACCCCCGGGGGTTTTCGTCGGGAGGCTGGGATATCCGAAGGTCTCGATCGGCCCGATGGTCCCTCCCCGTTTCGGGGACACGTCCATACTCGACACCCCCGAGGAATGGCTCGGGAGGCCCATCGACCAGATAGTCGACTATCGGTACAGCCTCGTGAGGGGAAACTCGCGTGCGGACGTCGAGGATGCGAGAGACCCCAACAGGTTCCTTTCGACCCTTCAGGAGCTCGCCATGGCGGACAGACCCGTCGATTCAGAGCTCAGGCTTTCAAGGACCCCGAGGAAGATTCTCGCACTCAGTGAGGACACCCAGCCGTATGGGCCTTCTGCGCCCCTGGACAGGTTCACCTTGGGGAATTCGTCATCGGACAGGAGGATTGAGAGTGCCTACTACGACCGCGACCTCAAGGCCACGGAGGCGGTCGGGGCCCTCTATTCGGAAGGGGTCCTGGTGTCGAGGATACAGAAGGCGTTCAGCCTCGGGATGTTCGGGGAGGGACCGAGGAGGAGAATAGTCCCGACCAGGTGGAGCATAACGGCGGTAGACAGCTCGATAGGCCTGAGCCTCCTGGAGAGGGTCAAACACTACCCGACCATCGACGACTACAGGGTCTACAGCTTCGGGGTCTACGATAACCAGTACGTTGCCATATTGCTCCCCGAGCCGTGGCGTTTCGAATGGATAGAAGCTTGGTTCCCGAACACCACCTGGAACCAGCACCAGAACACCCCTTACATGATCGGGGACTACGAGGAATATTTCGGCCGGAAGACCTACGCGAGGGTGGGCGGATGCTACTACTCGACGAGGCTTGCGGTCGCCGAAGCGCTGGACAGGGAAAGGAAGCAGGCTGCGGCGATCGTGCTGAGGGAGACCTATCCAGGATATCTGATGCCCCTCGGGGTTTGGAACATAAGGGAAAGCATACGCCGGCTGATGGGGACGGAGTCCGAGAGGCACGAGACCTTCGTCTCCGCGTTGGGGTCGGCTCTCGACAAGCTCAGGATAGAGAAGAAGAAATGGATGAGGGATAGCGTTCTTATCTCCAGGGAGATCACGCAGACAAAGATAACGAGCTACAAATGACTGAGAAGATCTACTGGAGCGACCCGTACGTGCGAGAGTTCGACGCTGATGTGGAGCTCGTGGACGGGAACAGAGTCGTCCTCGACAGGACCGCTTTCAATCCCCGCGGCGGGGGGCTCGTCTCGGATACCGGGAGGCTGAACGGTATGACCGTGTCCGAGGCCACAAAGGAAGGAGACAACGTCTTCCACATCCTGGGGGAGCCTGTTGACCTTAGGATAGGGGACAGGGTTCATGGTGTGATAGACTGGGACAGGAGGCACAGGGTAATGCGGATGCACACTGCCGCGCACATCCTGAGCGCGGTGGTGAACGGAGAGACCGGGGCGCTGATCACCGGAAACCAGATCAGTCCGGAAGGGTCAAGGGTCGACTTCAACCTGGACCAATTCGACAGGGACAGGATGGGCTACTTCGTCGACAAGGTGAACCGGGCCGCTGGTCGGGGTCTGGAGGTGAAGGCGTTCTTCATGAAGAGGGAAGAGGTTCTTGCGACCCCGGGGTTCGTTAAGCTGGCGAATGCGATGCCCCCGTCTCTGGAGCTTCTGAGGATAGTCCAGATAGGTGACGTAGACACCCAGGCGGACGGAGGGGTCCACGTCGGAAATACCAGTGAAATCGGCACGGTTGTGGGCCTCCGGACGGAGAACAAGGGAAAGAACAACAGGCGACTGCATTTCACGGTGAGCTAGGGAAATGGCAAGCGAAGGCAACCTGGCGGAGACCTTGGCTGGCGAGGCCGAGGTGCAGATAACGGTAGCGAGGAGAGGCGCGGCAAAGGAGCGGACTCTTCCCGTGTGTTCGTGATCGATGGTAACAATTTGTTGCTCCTACCCATGTACGGACTCAAGACCCGCTGGTTCCGCGACCCGCAGGGGACCGGCACGATGAAGGTAGGGGCGAAGGGAAGAGGGCAGGGGGTTTCGCCGAAGACGGTCCTGGACCGATCGTATGTGGACGAAGTCAAGGGAAAGTTTGCCCTGAAATACGGCGCCGGAGACGGCAAGAAGTATTACCCGACTTCGGAAGTCGCCCTCGAAGTAGGCCTGTAGTACCTATCTTCTACGCGCTACCCACACCGGCATCCGTTTTGCGGTGCAGTTTCCGCAGAAGGTCTTCATCGACCTTGTGGCGTCGTCGAAGACAGTGGTGCAGTGAGACATGCAGATCTGGATTCCACATTCAGCGCACGCGGCCACAGCGTGTCCCTTGCAGACTGAACATCTTGCCATTTATTTCATTCCCGATTTTCTGCCCCAAAAGGATACAGGCCGGGCCTCGTCGAGCTTTCGCAAGGTCGTCGGAGCGGCGAACCGTAACAGTTGGCGCAAGTCTAACGACTGCGCTCCTGTTAATAAATGCGCGCCCTATATTGGAAGCCTGACATCGCCCTCAAACTTCTGGATCCCCCTCGACGCCAATGAACGGCTGAAGGATCCTGCCTCGGCGGAAGGAACCCAGGCGGACATTGTCTTCGAGTTTCCGTCGGAATCGCAGATAACCAGGGCCGCCGTACCATTTTTCCCCAGTACGATGGAATAGAGGTCCTCTTCCCCCACCGGTTCCCATTCCTTGGAGTCCATCTTCAGGAAAAGCATCGGGTAACAGGGTCCAGCGACCTCCTGCAAGAGCTCGACGGACCGTTGGACCCTCTTTTTCCCCTCCTGCACCGCTTCGAAGTAGCCCGTCCGAGCTCATCCTCCGTAGTAGAGGAGGATGAAGACCCCCGTGAACGAAAGAAGCAACCCCAGCACCTGGTTGAGCTCGAGGCGCTCCTTAAGGAAAAACATGCCGTAGGAGGCGGCTACCGCTCCCCCCATCCCTGAAAGTGCAGCCACGATTGGGAGCGCGTCGTTGCCCATGGTGATGCCGTAATTGAAGGCGAGGAAACCGATCGACTCCAGGACCCCCATTGAGATGACGGTCTTCGAAAGAGCGGCCCTGGATGGCCTGATACTCTCCTTCAGGATTGGGGCGAGGGACAAACCGACGACGACTGCGACCGCCTTCAGAACGACGGGCGGGACGGCGAACCCCACCTGCGGCGTTGCGTATCCTACCCCTACGTAGACGACCCCGAATAGGAACGAGGCCGCAATCGCGGAGCCGAGCCCCGTGGTGAGGTTCAGGGACGATCCTCCCTTGAGGTATTCTCTAAGTTCGGAAAAGCGGGTCGACAGCAAGATTACCCCCGCGATGACCCCGGTGATGCCCAGCCCCGCTGCCGGGGAAAGGGCCGCCATCAGAATGAAGATCGAGAAGACTGTGGTCACCGCTGGATAGGTGTAGGCCACGGGGGCGACAATAGAGATCACCCCCTTTTGGAAAGCCCTGTAGAGATAGACGAAGGCGAGGAAGTTCAACGCGCCGATTGCGACAAGGACCGCTATGGGGGGAATGCTGATCGTGTACCCCGGGTTGTTGACGGTGAGGATCACGAGCAGAAAAAAGAGGGTCATGACGTGCGAGTAGATGACTGTCTTGTAATGGCCGACTAGCCGTGACTGGCGTCTCGAGAGATAGTCTGCCGTCCCCCAGCACACCGCTGTCCCCAGCCCCAGGAGAATCGGAAGGTACCCCATGAATGAACGCGCTTGCGGGGCCAATCCTCTGCGAGGTTTAAGAGCTGTCCGCCTGGCTAGTCGTGGTTTGAAGATTGACGCCGAGGTTTTTGCGAATTCGGTCGGAAGCGTCCCCAGGCTCTCCAGACAGGCGGAGGATTTCGGGTTCGATTGTGTCTGGTTCAACGAGACCAAGCACGACCCGTTCGTCCAGCTTGCCCTCGCTTCAGCTAATACCAAGAAGATTGGCCTTGGGACGTCGATAGCGCTGGCCTTCACCCGGAGTCCGACAACCCTCGCCCACTCTGCCTGGGATGTGCAGGCCCTGTCTGATGGGAGATTGATCCTCGGCCTGGGGAGCCAGGTGAAGGGACACATCGAGCGCAGGTTCGGACTGAAGTGGGAGAGTCCCGCCCCCAAGATGAAAGATGTCGTTGGCGCCGTAAGGGCGGTCTGGGAGAGCTGGCAGAGCGGGGGGAGGTTGGATTTTCACGGTAGGTTCTATGACCTTGACCTGATGACACCTTTTTTCAGCCCCGGGGAGATAAGCCACCCGCGGATCCCGATCTTTCTTGCCGGGGTCAACCGAGGAATGTGCAGGCTTGCGGGGGAAGTGGCGGAGGGCCTGCACGTCCATCCCCTGCACACGATGAGATATCTCAGAGAAGTGATAGACCCGGCCCTGTCGAGTGGTCTTGGCCGGCGCAGGCTTGGGAGGGCCGATTTTCAGGTCGCTGCTTCCGTGTTCGCCGCGGTCGGGGAGACGCGGGGCGAGGTTGAGACCGTCAGGGAAGGATTGAGGGCCCAGATAGCGTTCTACGCTTCGACTAGGACCTACAGAGGCATCATGGAGCTCCACCACTGGGGGGACGTCTGCGACCGGCTTCACGCACTCTCGGTCAAGGGGGATTGGGGGAGAATGTCCCCCGAAGTCGGGGAAGAGATGCTCGACGAGTTTGTGGTGGAAGGGACCTGGAAGGAGATTGGCGAGGTGATGAAGAAGAAGTACGGGACCCTGGTCGACCGCTTCAGGCTTTACATGCCGTTCGACGGGGAAGAGAAGTGGAAGTCGTTGGTCGCCGGTTTCAGCGCATGATGCTTACTTCGACTGCGTCGCTCCCGGAAGGAGCCTCCCTGTACTTACTGTCGTACTTTCCAGAAGTCCTGACGTATTCAAGATAGTCCGCCATTTCCTTTGCGAACACCTTGGCGTTGTCGGCGACGACGACGCTCCCCTTGTGGAGCAGACGCTCTCCTGCCTTCAGATATCCGAAGTATTCTTCTTTGGCCGCGTCGATGAACATCATGTCGTAACTCCCATTTAGTTTCGGAATTACTTTCTTAGCATCACCGATGATAATCTCTACGCGGTCGGAAAGACCGGCGGCTTTCAGGTTGTCTCCGGCCGTCTGCGCAATGGCCTCGTTCACCTCGACGCAGGTTATCTCTCCTTCCCGTCCGATCAGCCGTGCCATCCGGATTGCACTGTATCCCACGAGGGTCCCGACCTCCAGAATCCGGGAAGGTTTGTGTTTCGAGACCACTCCGTCGAGGATCACACCCTTCTCAGGCCCGATAATTGGGTATCCCTTCGCCGGAGCCTCAGCCTCGATGGATTTCAGAACCTCTTCCGGGCTCACTTCGTGTTGTTCCGAGCTGCCGATGTGTAAACGTGTCGGTGGGGACTGTTTTGGAACAATCTTTTATAGCGGAAAGAGCGTGTTTGGAAAGAAGCGCATGGAAGCGGAACAAGTGGACGTGCGAGAAGTGCAAAGGATGGTGTCGAAGGTGATTGACCCTGAGATTGGGATGCCAATTGTTGAAATGAATCTGATTGACAAGCTCGATATCAAAGAAGGGATTGTCGATGTGGAATATCACGCTACGACCCAGTACTGCCCTCCGGTATTTGCCCTCAAGATATCGCAAGACCTGAAGGACAACCTGAAGTCCGTGAAGGGCGTGAAGGGGGTCAAAGTGATGGTGACCGGGCATTACTTCGCCGACGCGATAAACCGGCAGGTCAACAAAGACGCGGAGAGCCCGAGCCCTCCGCCCGCCGAACAGGCGCCGAAGCAGTAGCTAAAGCAAAGTGAGAGCCGCGGCCAGAACTCCCAGCCTGGCTTTGACTTCAGTTCGTGCGCCGCAGAGTATGACGGCGTCCGAATCTCTCGGCCTGGTCTCTTTCCTCAGCTTTGTCCAGGCCCCGCTCGGAAAGTCCTTCTCGCAATCGGAGGACCCGCCCGGCACAGTAAACTTCCCCCCCTTGATTACATAGGTCGTGGCCCCTGCGGCCCCAGACATAATTGCCGAGTCTCTTTGCTCGATCCCGCTTCTGACATTGCCCCCCCTACCCCTCACAGCGAGAGCCGCCTGAGCGTCGCCTACGGTCAGTCGGGAGTCATGGAGCAGAACCAATCTCGAAATGCGATCGGCCAGCGTTACGTACACCCGCTCCCCTCCTCGGGTCAGGTGACACCCGGATGCGTCTGCCGAGACGTATCCGTCGTCACGGAGCTTTTTCAGAAGTGTCCTGATGGCCCCTTCCCCGAGCCCGGAGCTCGCCGCGAGGGCGCTCCTGCCTATTCTTCCGTTTTCTCCGATGATGCTGAAAGCCAGGATGACGTGGGCGCGGTCGAACGTCGGTGAGGGACCCTGAAGGTGTCTGCCGGCGAGTTCAAGCAATCCCTCCATCGATTGCAACATGTGGCTCGTGTCGATCCTTCTCTATAACTCGTTTCGGTCTGGAGGGTGCGCTGCCGACTGCTTTTATATTGGATGGATTATCCAGCCACCGTGCGTGAAACTCGGAGGGTGGCGAACGTAGCGGTCTTCACCGCGATGATAGTGGGATCCAACCTTGCCCTGTCCGGGGTTCCAAATGTGAAGTTCGACGGCGCGATAATATTCTTGGTCACACTCCTCTTCGGGGTCGTGACGGGGGGATCGGTGGCACTCCTCTCGGAGCTGATCTGGAGTCAGGCGAGTCCCTGGGGTCCCTCGGGAACCTACCTTCTGCCGTTCCTGCTGAGCGCTGAGCTGCTCTATGTCCTGGCAGGATGGACGACGCGCGTCATTCTGAAGGGGGGAGTCGAGGGACTTCCTGCCAGCGGGATTCTCTACGGAGGGATGCTGGGCATTTTCACATTCATGTGGGACGTCTGGACTAACCTTGGCACCGCGCTTCTCACCACGAACGGTTCATTGGGAATTATGCTGACTACCATATTCGGTCCACAGGCACTCCCGTTCGCTGTGGTTCACGAACTTTCCAACCTATTTCTTGGTCTTTCCCTCGTCCCAGTTACTTTGGTCTTGATTCCGAGGCTGGCCAGGGGTGTTATCCCAATTACCGTCGAATAAGCTCACTTCTGCCGTCGTCATGCTGGTGGCGGCGTTGATTGTAACATCGTCTCTGGCTGTAATCTACTACGGGGAGGGCCAACAACGGGGCGCAGAATCGAAGAATTATCAGGACGAGCTTACGAGCGCCCTGTCGCAGTATAACCAGCTCGGTGTCTCATACGTGAGTTCGTTGCAGGGGTACAACAGGACATTGTCCCTCCTTTCGGATGCCCTTTCAAACCTGAACACAAGTTCCCCGGCCTACATCAACGGGAGCAGGGCGCTCGTCGGCCTGTGGATGCGATATCTCTCTTTGGAGAGGAGCGCGGGGGTCCCCCATGCCTCCTACGCAATCGATATGCGCCTCAACTTTGGTAACGGCACCGCGAGGTGGTACAACGGGTCGGCCGTCCAGCCGGGATGGAATGCCTATCTCGCCAGCGTAGTGATATTCAATGGGACTGTCAGGGCGGGCTGGTACCCTCAGTTCCAGGAGCACTTCGTGACCGGGATCGAAGGCGTCGACAGCGGAGGGGCGAACTCGTGGTTCTTCTGGCTGCGAAACGGGACCCAATGGGAGGTCGCGCCCACCGGGGCGGATGCCGTCCAGGCGTACAACGGAACTGCCTTCGCCTGGACCCTCTGCGGGTACGACCCGGACTTCAACCCCAGCTGCACGCCTTGAGCTTGAACCGACTGTGCGAGCTGGTAATCGGGATTCGGACGGGAACAAGGATTTTGGGAGAGGAACGGGTTTGTTTGGGTCCGGAGAATGGGCTAGGCATTTGCCCGTTGGCCCGGAAATGCTAGTCTAACCGACAGAGAAAAGGGTCGGAGGGCCCCTAAGCCTGACGCCTTTTGGACCGTCGAGCTTGATGTGCCTGCGTCTACTCATGCTCATGAACAATCCATGGGCATCAGCCGCAGTTGAAACCAGAAATCAACGAAATCTGACCATAAGCTCAAGGACTTGGACGTGTGTCTCCAAGCGTTTAATTGCCGAAGGCTTCCGAATCAATGTCTCAAGCTTGAAAACATCTGAAGATGAGTTCATGGCGTCTGTTGTCTCGATGATAATCGACTCGAATCCTGAGGGGGCCCTGGACGCCCTCTGCAAGCACTACCGTGTGGGAAGGCCGAAGCTAGGAATGGGGGTGACCGAGGGAAAGACCAAGGGGGTCGCTGCGATATATTCTGCCCGAAGGAAGGAGATACTGGTTGCCAGAAGGGAATATCTGTACAACCCGTTCGTCATTGTCCACGAGTTCTACCATCACCTGAGGTCGGTAGGCGGGAAACACAGGGGGACGGAGAGGCAGGCCGACCTCTTCGCGGTGGGATTCATAGAATCCTACAACAGGAAAATGACCGGCGGAAGTCGCTAGAGACCTACGGCTGACCAGACGGCTTCGTCGTCGCTGAGAGCAGTGAAACCACACCGGTCGCATCGCGAACCCTGAATCGTGACCGTGTTAGTTCCACTCCCGACTTTCCGCTCGTATTCGAGCATCTGTCCCGCCCTGCATCTCTCGCACATCATCGTTCCGAGCACGCCTCGAGAGCGTAATAAGAATGGATTCTGGGGAAAGCTTTAGAGAATTCGGCTAGAGAGAGCAAACTCATGGACGACCGGAGGAAGATTGTGTTCAGCTCCCCCACTGCGGCCTCGAGCTGCATCTTTTGTAAGATCATTTCGGGACTTGAACCGGCCAGCGTCGTCTATGAGGATGCGAAGTACATCGGCTTCTTGGATGCCTTCCCATTCTCCCTGGGGCACACCCTTGTGTGTCCGAAGCGACACGGCGAGACCATCTGGGACATGGATGAGGGGGAGATAGCCGAGCTATTCCGGGCGGCGTCGAGGGTCTCCAAGGCCGTCGTTGGGGCCGTGGAGGCGGATGGGTTCAAATTCGTCCAGAACAACGGGGAGGCGGCGAACCAGGTCGTCGCCCACGTGCACATCCACGTGATCCCGGTGAAGATGGAGGACAGGGGAAGGTCGGGCGACAGGAGACGCTTCACGGAGCAGGAAATGAAGGACACTGCGACGGAAATAAGGAAACTGTTGGGCGGTCGACAGCCGGACTGAAGCCTGGAGGGTTCAATGGACGAAGACGGAGATTGATGTGATGGCCGTCCCGGTGTCAGAACCGGTCAATAGGTACAGGGTGTAGACGCCCGCGCCATGCTGACGCACGAAATCCGACAGCGCAAACACGACGTCTGTTTGGGTCCGCGTGAAAGTCCAGCTTGTTGCGTATGCTGTGATCCCCTGTTCGAATCTGGGACAGGCAAGGGTGCAGGGCGGGAGCACTCCCCCAATCACGGTCCCTGGCCCGTATTCGCTGGGCCCAGAGTTAAGTTGCGATTGTGTTTCCGCTGAAGGCTTGGTGTCAAAGGTGATCAGTATTTCGGTGGGGCTCATCGCAGAGCCGATGGGGGGCCCCCTCATTGAAACGGAGTAGGATGATGAAACTACGGAGGACAGGTCGATGTAGTAGCTCTCGAAATCTTCTGCGAAGAATACCGAGGTGTAGTTGTAGGCCACCCCTATCGACACCCTGTTGTGCAATGGGTTGAGGATGTTGTCTCGGTGGCCGTTGTTGCAGCAAGCGCTGTCGTTGTAGATCATAGAATTCTCGAGGAGCTTGAGGGCAGATTCGATGGCCCCCTCCGAGGAGAATTTCCCGGGATGGTAGGAGACGTAGGCGATGTTCTCTTCGACGGCTCCCCTTCCGCCGAGGAGCGTGTATCTCATGTATGGCTTGAAGCCCTGGGTGTCCCAATGGCTGAAATAGCTATAGCGAAGCATGGAGTTGACGTGCTGCTGGGCGACCGGGACCGTGCTGAGTTCAACGGAACTCAGGTTCATTGCGGCTCTATCGTGATTGATCAGGCCGACCGCGTAGTCTGCGAGGGTTTTGTAGTTGGAAGGATAGCTTATGCTGGCAGACCCGTTCGAGATCAGCGGAGAATATAGTGAGAAGTTTAGGATCGAATTCGTATTGGTCGAGCCTCCTCCTGTGACCCCAGCATACAGAGATGAGAACCAAGACAGGAGGTCGGATCCCCCTCCCTGGATGTACGGTGAATTCTCTGTCAACACGACCAGGGCGGTGATGACGAGCGCCGTGGCCAGGATGAGGGCCAGAGCCTTGGTGGACCGTGACCTTGTGCCGGATTCAGTTTCATAACTCGGGTCGTCATCCACGGCATGGACGGACCTGTCACCAGAAATGACCATCTTCAAGGCCTGGGGGGTCTGCGCTCGCACCTGGATAATAACCAAGCCATTGGACAAGATCGTTCAACGGATTGCAACGATTGGGAGGGGGGATTCCCTGATTGAAGTTCAGGAATTGCTCCCCTTTCATTCGTGCCAAGGAGGAGGCCCCCATTCAGGCCTCCTGGTTCGGGAGCGGTCCTGAACTATCCCGAGAGTCCTTCTTCTTCCCGGTCCGGGGCGAGGACGCCCGCGGGTATCTCCGGGAAACTGTCCTTCATCCTCTGTTCGGCCACTGCCGCCGCCTCGTCGAGGACCTTCTGGGCGTCTTCGTTGGCCGCGTCGAAGTTCAGAGACAACCCGCTCGAAGCTCCGGCGTCGACCAGGACGCTGGCGAGGAGCCCGGAAATCTCGCCAATTTCCCTGTCTGCTTCCGGCAGAGCAATCGAGAGGCTTTCCTTCATGCTCCTGATCACAGCCACCGCGGGCGCGAGGGTCGTTGCGATCTCTCCAAGATCCGATATGGTACCGAGCCTCAACGAAATCTGCTCCAGTGCCAGTTGCGCCTGGGTAACCATCTTGCCCATCTTCCTGACCTCAGACAGCTCGTTCGCGTAGACGGCTGCATGCTGAGCGTCGTGCCTCGCAAGGTTGGCGACCACCGACCTGAAGATCGTCGAATCACGCTGCCTGATCTTGTTTATTGCGCTGTCCAACTGAGAAATCAGAAGACGAATCTGCCTGTTTGCTTGTTCGATCTGAGGCTTAAGAGGGCTCGACGGCTTCACGCTGTCCTTGAGCCTGCCCAGGAAGCTAGGCCCCTGTTCCTTCCTTTCCCACTTCGATGAAAATCCCATGATGTTCCCCGACTTGGGCCTGGGTTCCTATATCCCGACGGCTCTAATCCCGATGCCAGTTTGACCTAAATTTCTTGACGTAGCGGAGTGAAAGCATTGGGGCGGATACTCCAATTCACGAGGACAAATCGTGCTCGTTATCCTTAAAGCGAGCGTTGATTCTGCTTGTCACATGAAACGCGCAGAGGAACAGCAGATGAAATGCCCGAACTGCGGATGGTTTGGGCTGCGCGAAACCGACAATGGGGCGGACTGCAAGGTCTGTGGGTACAAACTTTCTCCCGGAGAGTCTGACAAGTTCAGGCTGTTCAAGATGCTAAGGGACGAATCCAGAAGCCGCTAGAAGCTCCGTCAGCTGGCAGACGGTGCGGAGAAGACGACAACCGACCAAACGTATCCCGCGCTTGCGTCGAATATGGGCTTGAAACCCTTCGACTCCAGTTGCTTCATGATTTTCCCGATGTCGGGGAGGTAGAACCTGAAGCCTTTCCTTCTCAAGATAACGAACTGGAGCGGCAGAAACATACGAAGCAACTTGGTAGCCACCCTTCTCCCGTCTGGCAACGAGATGGCGTAGTATTTCATGGAAGCCGAGCTCGAGTTCTCTACCAGCGCAGTTGTATCGGGGTAGCAACATAGGACGGAGTCGAGGATCACGATGTCCGCCATCTGCAGCAACTCATGAGCACCGTCGCCGACGGTGAAGACCACGGAACCGGAAAGCCCGGCCTCGGAGGCGAGAGCCTTTGCGGTCCCTACCATCTCGGGGGACAGGTCAATCCCGGTTGCGGACGCTTCACCGGCTTTCAGGAGGCTGATTGTCAACGCCCCGACCCCGCTTCCGAGCTCCAGGCTTTTCATTCCTTTCACATCTCTCGCTGTCAGCTCTTCAAGGATCGTCCTGGATGCCCTTGACAGACCGTTCTTTTTGAAATCCTTCAGCTTCTTCTGCGATTTCTTGTCGAAGCAGCAGGCGATTCCTTGGGTCGCACCTTCCATACGGCTGGGTGGCCCGAAGACACAGTTAAGCGGTTCCCCTCAGACTGTTTAACAGGGAGCCCAGGGCGGGAAGCTCGCATGTCGGCAAAGGTTAGGGCCAGCCCGATATCCAGGACGGCTTCCATGCTGATGATTGGGCTCGGACTCTTCACCCTGCTTGCCGGTCTGACGGCGGGTATCTTGGCTAACACTGTAGCCGGAGGCCTAGTAATGGGGCTCGGCCTTTTCATGTACAAGATGCTTTACAGGTTCAACCGAAGGATAGAGCGCGAGATCAAGGAAGATAGGACGGCCTAGGCGACTGAGGGCTGCATGGCCTTGAACCTGGCCTTCAGGTTCCTGTCCCAGATTCTCACCGCGAGATATCCGGCTGCCGCCCCGCTTAGGATCCCGACTATGATGATTGTCAAATAGAAGGCGCTGTCCGAAGGCGCGTTGATCAGGAACGGGATTGTGAGGTAGTAGGCAACCGGGCCGGTTATAGCACTGCTCAAGGTCAGAGACGCCGCCAGCCTCCTGGAAGACACGCGGCCTCCTGAGGTCACCTTCAGGGCAGATGAGAAGGCGTCCACGAGGACTCCGTACAGGAGCGCGAGCAGAACGGGGAAGAGACCGTATTCCGGGAACTGGATGTTGATGAGGATACCCGCAATCGCTGCCGTGTAGGTGGCGCCTCCTCTCCCGATCAGGATGAAGCTGAGACCGAGAAGCGTGGCCTCGACAACCAGGAGGAGTTCCCCGGTGGGCGGAGGAAGGACCTTTCCTTTGACAATTGCAATGATGACCCCGAAGAGGGCTGCTGTCGCCAGTTTCCTGGTGTCGGCCATTGCTCAGCGGCTCGCCAATCTAGATATTTAACGTTAGTTATACGACGGGCTCCCGCGACAAACACATATTGTGAGGGACCATTATGGACAGGGTCTTGCCCAGGCTGTTCAGCGAGGTGCTTGGAAAGGAGGTCGCAATCCCCGATGACCCAGCGCGAATCATTAGCTTCAGCCCTGCGGCGACGGAAACCCTCTTCAAGATAGGCAAGGGGTCTGATCTCGTCGGGGTAAGCGCATTCTGCGCGCGTCCATCTGAAACGGCGGGGATACGGCGAGTCGGGAGTTACAATACGGCCAGACGAGAGCTCCTGGACGAGTTGTCCCGGACCTTATCCTCACCGTAACGGGATATCAGCGAGATTTCGCAATCGCGCTTTCGGACAAATACCCAGTCTATCCGCTCGAACTTCCCATATCTGTCGCGGGGATCGTCGATTTCGTCGTCAAGGTCGGCCTTGTGGTCGAAGCCCAGGACCCGGGCCGTGAGCTTGCCCGGTCTCTATTGAGGAATCTGAACACACTTCCCCAGACGAAGGAACTCCTTGCCTACGTGGAGATTGACCTGGGTGGTCCAGTCTCCTTCGGCGCACACAGCTACATCACAGACGCATTCAGATTGCTCGGGTCCCGGAGTGTGTACGAAGATGAGCGTTCAGAATGGCTGGAGCCTGATCTGGATTTCGTAATGAGGCGGGACCCTGACCTTGTCGTCTACGAACCGAAGATGTATTCAAAGTTCGGTCAACCCGACCTGGAAGCGATGATCAATGGTAGGAGGTGGACCGGGCTCAGGGCAGTAAAGAAAGGGAACTGCTACGTGACTCCTGGCCCACTGGACTTCCTCGCACACCATGGCCCCGCTTTCATAACCGAGGCCATGCCTTGGTTGAGCAGGACCCTTTCACGAGCCGCCGAGGGGCTGGTGCCTTAACCCAGGCCAAGGGGTTGCAAGATTGATAAAGCGATCGAGGGACCGCGAGACCGTGAAGCACTTCGACGCTATGGTCGTTGGGTGCGGCGCCATGGGCTCGTCTGCGAGCTACAGCCTTGCTTCGAAGGGGATGAAGGTCCTGACGCTGGAGCGTTTCTCCCTGAACCACCAGTTCGGGTCGTCACATGGGGGGACCAGGATAATCAGACTAGCCTATGCCGAGGACCCCAGGTATGTCCCGTTGCTCAGGAGAGCATTTAGCGGGTGGGAGGAGCTGCAGACGAAGTCCGGAAGGAGTCTGATGAAGATGACGGGTGGGTTGATGATCGGGAGGTCCGAAGGGGACCTGGTAAGGGGGGTTCTGAGTAGCGCGAAAGGATACGCCCTCCCTCACAGGCTTCTGTCAGGGTCGGAGGTCAACGAAGAGTTCCTAGCATTCAGGATAGGCGAGGATTTTTCCGCCGTCCACGAGCAGAGCGCAGGAATACTATTCCCGGAAGAATGCGTGGGAGCCTTCGTCGACGCAGCGTCGCAGGCCGGGTGTGAGTTTCGATTCTCAGAACGAGTGTCCGGATGGACAAGAACAACGGATGGGATCGTTGTTTCGACAGACAAGGACCAATATCTTGCGGACAGACTGGTTGTGTGCGCGGGCGCCTGGACCGGAGCCCTCATTCAGGGGCTAATCCCCCTCGTGTGCGAGCGGCAGGTCCCCCTCTGGTTCGATTCGAAGAGGGACCCAAGGTTCGGCGCCGGCAGGATGCCGATATTCGTCTCAGAGGAGGGCCCTGGGAGACTGTTCTATGGGATTCCTGACGTCGGCCACGGAGTCAAGGTCGCTGTCCATCATAGGGGGACGATCGTGAAGCCGGATTCTGTACAAAGGGAGGTTACCGAACGCGATGTCTCCCCGGTGGGAGAATTCATTTCGAGCAGAATGCCGGGGCTCGACCCGAACCCGATCGCTTCAACGACCTGTCTCTACACTAACACTCCGGACTCGAATTTCGTAGTCGACTTCCACCCCGACGACGGTAGGGTCGTCATCGTCAGCGCCTGTTCGGGGCACGGGTTCAAGTTCGCCGGGGTGATTGGGGAAATCGCCGCCGACCTCTTGACCGCGGGCAAGACCCAATGCGACGTCTCGTTCCTTGGGATTGGCCGTTTCGCGAAGCACTAGCGCGGTCGCTGGAACTTCCTCGCCCTGGCGACGTCCCCGCTCTTCGGGGAAAAGACGATATCGAAGGCCAGGTATCCGAGGGCGAAGGTCCATCCCAACGAGGTCAGCATGATGTCTCCTGAAAACGTGACCGACGTAGCGATGATTATCGCCGAAGAGCATGAGACGACCACACCGGAGAGGTACATCGCCTTTACCCGTGCGACCGGGACATCTTCAAGAGATTTCTTGTCTGCCGAGAGGGTGAGGATTGGGGCGAACTGGGCCAAGGCCCCGAGCCTGGGCGGGAGCGCCTTTGCCAGCGTGGTCCTCCCCACCCTGAGCGCCCGGAAGCTGATCCCCAAGGACTTGCCGACAAGGTAGTGCGCCGGGCAGTGGACGAGGTAGGTCGTAAGAAATTGGGCGAGCAGAAGGTAGAAGATCCTCAAGATCCCCCCGGGAACCAGAGGCGAAAGCCCAAGAAACCCGGCGAGGACGAGGAGCTCTAGCAGTATGCCGGTGATGGGCCTCAAGACGGCAAGACGCGGCAGATGGGTCTGCTTTAGGGATGACCGATTGGGAATGATAGGGCCGCGCTCCTCACCCTAGGCCAGACCGTTCCCTATGTCTCTCGCCCGGTCGGCCGCAGGCCTGTCGATGCGGGACCCGAACCCGCCGCCCCCCGCGGTGCGGATTTCGAATTCTTCGCCCCGGCTCAACGTCAGGGTGGATTTGCATGGCACCCTGATCTCCTTCCGACGCCGTATCGAGACTGACCTCGTTGTCTTTCCCGGAAGTCCTCCTGAAAGACCCCAAGGCGGATGGGATTCCCTGTCAGCGAGGATTGTCAGAGTCGTGTCTCCAGCAAGGGCCTTGTACCTCCTGACCAGCCCGACCCCGCCCCTCCATCTGCCGGCTCCCGAACTCCCGGGTCTGAACTCATATTTCGTTATCATCATTGGGAAAGAACGTTCCAGCTCCTCGATGGGGGTGTTCATGGTGTTAGTCATGTTGCACTGTATCCCGTCGATTCCGTCAGAGCCTTTCCTTCCCCCTAGGCCGACCCCGATAGTCTCGTAGAACGCCCAGCGCTTTTTCCCTCGCCCCCCACCGATCATCACGTTGTTCATCGAACCGCCCGGAGCGGCGGGGACGAGGTCGGGGACTGCGGTGGCAAGGGCGCGGTAGATCAGGTCCGCGTTCCTCTGACTCGTTTCGACGTTCCCTCCCCCGACCGGATGCGGGTACGTGGGGTTCAGCAGGGTCCCCTTGGGAGCAACCACCTTGATTGATGCGAATGCACCGCTGTTGGCAGGGATGTCGTCTCCTGTCAGCGTCCGGATGACGAAATAGGCGCCTGATATCGTGACTCCCAGGACCGCGTTAAGGGGGTAGTCGACCTGCTGGGCTGTTCCTCCGTAGTCAACCTCGACACCTTCGGCTGACACGGTGACTGCCGCCCGCAGTTTGAGTTCCGCCCCGTCTACTCCCTCGACGACCTCAGATGCCTCGTATCTTCCCTCCGGGATCCGGGACAGTCTCTTTCTCATCAGGACCTCGGAGTGGCGGAAGGACTCCTTCGCCGCAAGCCTGAACGCCTCGAGCCCGTACCTCTCTATGGTCTCCTTGACCCTCCTGGCCCCGGTGACGTTGGCAGCCTTCTGAGCCTTCAGATCCCCCCTGCGTTCTGTTGGAGTCCTGGACGCGTTCGCGAAACTTTCCACGGTCTTGGAAACGAATTCCCCGTTTCTTGTAAGGTAGGCGAGGTCCAGGATGAAACCTTCCTCGGACAGCGTGCGGGATTCCATCGAGATGCTTCCCGGGACTTTGCCCCCGACGTCGGAGTGGTGGGCCTTGTTGACCGCGAAGCCGACCAGCCCTCCGCCGTGATAGATTGGCGAAGCGACGGTCACGTCGTTCAAGTGGGTCCCGGTCGTGTAGGGATTGTTCGAGACCACCATGGACCCGTCCGCGAGGTCGTATCCCTCCTTGGCGCACCGGCCAAGGAGGTTCGCGAGGCCCCACGGGAGCGAACCAAGGTGGACCGGTATGTGCTCCGCCTGTGCCAGGAGCTTCCCGTCCTGGTCAAAGATGGCTGCCGAGTGGTCCATGCGCTCCTTGATATTGGGAGAGTAGGCAGAATTCCTCAGAGCCAGTCCCATCTCCTCGCTGGCGTAGGTGAGGGTGCCGCTGATCAGCTGAAGTGTGACCTGGTCCTGGTTCATCTGGAGAGCCTCAACCCGTATTCCTCCGCCCGCCAGGTCCAGCCCGGGTTGACGACCAGGGTGGAATCGTAGTCTTCTATGATGTCTGGTCCTGACCCGACGTCCCCGGTGGCCAACCTCTCCCTCCTCAGGACGGGGACCAATGCTCTCTTTCCTCCGAGCCATGCCGTTCTGCGCGAGACACCCCTTTCCTTGGAGTCAGCGCGGGAGGACAGTCTCGGAATACCTTCCCTCCTGACTGTGGCGGACACGCGGATGTTGACAACTTCGACTGGGTCCGTCGAAGAATAACCGTACAACTCCCCGTGTCGGGAATCAAAGCGGGACCTGAGGTCCGAGTCGCTCGAATAAGGAAGGAGAATCTCGTGAGATTGGCCTACGTATCGGACCTCTACCGACCTCCTGAAAGTCTGTTTCCGGTATCCATCCGCCCTCATTTCCCTTGTTGCGAGGGCTTCAAGCCGTTCGAATTTTGGTTTCAGGTTTCTTGCCCTTCCCATGACTGGATCGGTGAATGTCCTCGTCAGGTCTCCCACAAGCAGGCCAAAGGCAGAGAACAGGCCGGCATGGGCCGGGACTATGATACTTCTCATGCCCAGCTCCTCCGCCAGGTCGCATGCGTGAATCGGCCCGGCCCCCCCGAACGCTATCAGGACGAAATCCCGAGGGTCCCTTCCCCTCTCCACGCTGACGATGGAGATGGCCCCTGCCATCGCGTGGTCGACCAGACGGACCACGCCTTTCGCCGCATCTTCAACCCCGATCCCCTGGGGGCGGGTGATCTTTTCGAACGCCCCTTCGGACAGGTCCCGACTGATCTTCATCTCTCCTCCGAGCAGGTGGCTCTGACTCATCCGGCCGAGAATCACGTTCGCGTCGGTAACTGTGGGCTCTGTCCCTCCCAGTCCGTAGCATGCGGGGCCGGGAATCGACCCTGAACTCCTGGGGCCGACGTGTAGCTGGTCCGCCTCGTCAAGCCACGCCACCGTCCCTCCCCCCGCGCTCACTTCCGCGAGGTCGACGAAGGTCCCCCTCACCGGATACCCGCTCCCCCGAATGGACCTCCCGCTATGGATTCTCCCCGCCGCTTCGAATTCTTCGGTTACTTCGGACTCTCCTCCTATCACCGCTCCTGCCTTCGCTGTCGTCCCCCCCATGTCAAAGGTGAGGACCTTGTCCAGAGAAAGCCGCCTCGCGAGATGCCTCGAAGCGACGACACCTGCGGCGGGTCCGGATTCAATCGAGGAGAAAGGGCGCTTGGCTACGAATTCCCCGGTGCTCATGTCCCCGCTGGAATTCATGACATAGAGCGGAATCATGATGCGCATCCTTCGGAGGGACACGGCAAGTGCGGAAAGGTAGTGAGACATCAGGGGAGCCAGACATGCGTTGACGACCGTGGTGCTTGTCCTCTCGTATTCCCTGTACTCTCTGTCCACCTCGCTCGAGAGGCTGATGTGGCCGCGGAACCCCTCCCCAAGCAGGATGTCCCTGAACCTGAGCTCGTGTGCGGGGTTCAGGTAAGAGTTGAGGAAGCTCACGGCGACCGAATGGAATCTGCGTCGGGTGATGGTTCTTGCGACCCTCCGGGCCCCCTCCTGGTCCAGCTTCTCAATGACCGATCCGTTGGCGGCTATCCTACATCTGACCGTCAGCCGGTCTTTCCTTTCGACGAGGGGCGGAGGCCTGCGGGTTCCCAGGTCGTATGGCTCGGGGCGCCGCTGCCTTCCAATTTCTAGGATGTCCCTGAATCCCTCGTTGGTGACCAGGGCTGTGCGGGCAAGCCCGGACCTGGTCAGAAGGGCGTTGGTGGCGAGGGTGGTTGCATGGGAAAAGAAGGAAAGTCCTGTTGCATTCGCACGCAGCCGGTTGAGCCCCTTCGTTACCGCAGTGGAGGGATCGGTCGAGGTAGGGACCTTGAGGACCCGGAGACCGCCCTGATCAAACATCACGATGTCGGTGAAGGTCCCGCCGACGTCGACCCCGACAGACGGGATGACTTTACTCTCGGTTGACAACGCCGCGGGCGAGTCGGTGTCGCCTTCTCTTTATGCTGACGGTTCGACGGGATTGAAAATCGGATTGTTCAACGAGTGCAAGGGATACCTTGGGAAGTAAGGCTGCTCGTCTACCTGAGCTTCGTTCCGAACGTGTCCGACCAGTCGTCCAGTGTGGTCGGCTCGGCTGTGGACCTTACGAGCCCCGAGACTCTCACCCCGACGAGCCTTACAGGCTTGGCGCTTTCCTCGAATTCTCCCAGTAAAAGTTCTACCACTTCCTTCAGGGCATCTTCGCTGTCGGTGCTGCTGACAAGCGTCTTTTCACGGGTGTGGGTCTCGAATCCGCGGAACCTGATCTTGATTCCTCCCACCTTGAAGGCGAGACCGGAAGCCCTGACCCTCCGGACCAATTCAGAAGCCGCGTTCACAACCTCTTCCCTGACAGTCCGGAAGTCGGCCACGTCCTCCTTGAAGGTCCTCTCGACGCTGAGGGACTTCGGTATCTCCTGTTGCCTCACCTCCACATTCTCCTGACCGTGAATGACTCCCCAGAGCCAGACCCCGTTCTTCCCGAACCATGAGAGCAGCTGCTTTCCTTCCAGAAGCTGCAGCTGCCCAATGGTCGAGATCCCCTTCTCCTTCAGGAACTCTTGGGTCTTGGAGCCGATTCCCGGGACCACAGACACCGGAAGGGGAGCCAGGAACTCCGCCACGTCCCCGAAGGGCACCACGGTGAGCCCGTCGGGCTTCTTTCGGTCGGAGGCTATCTTCGCCGAGGATTTGTTGGGGCCGACCCCGATGGAACAGGTAAGTTGATGGAGACTTTTCACTGCGCCTTTGACTTCTATGGCTACCCTCTTTGCCGAGTCTTCGTCCGCCGCCTTCGAGGACACGTCGATGAACGCTTCGTCGATGCTCGCCTGCTCGAACTTCCCCGCGAAACTCTTCAAAGTGACCATGACCTCCGTCGAGACCCGCTCGTAGAGGGCCCAGTCCGGGGGCAGGTACCTGGCCTGGGGGCAGAGCCTGAAGGCCTGGGAGATTGGCATTCCCGACCTGAGGCCGAACTTTCTAGCTTCGTAGGAGCATGCGACCACGACCCCCCTCCCCTTCCCTTCTTCCGGGTCGGCGCCGACTACGACGGGGAGCCCCACCAGGTTCGGGTTCTCACGGGTTTCCGCGGAAACGTAGAAGGCGTCGAGGTCCACGTGCAGAATCGCCCTTCGCTCGAGGGACATGCTACGTCTACGTTCCGAAGAGGGTCCTCTGTTCCGAGCCCTGGGGCTTCCAGTCTGATTCCATCAGGCCGAGGAGGCGGCGGAACTCGTTGTTCGACTCCGGACTGAATCCGGCGAAATGATTGTTGAAGAATATGTAGCCCGACTCGAACTTTCCAGATGCCTCCTTCACATGCGACGCCCAGCGCTCCATGTCGGCCGAGCGATCCCTCTGGACCCTGTCGAACTGCGTCAGCTCCCTGTCGCCGACCAGCCTCAGATAGATGAAGTCAGACGTGACCTCGGGGGGAGTCTCCAGGTATTGGTTCAGCGACCAGACCATGGCGATGTTGCGTTTCCTCAGCAGGGCGTAGGTTTCGGGGGTGAACCAGGACTTGTGCCTGAACTCGATGGCGTGCTTGAAATCAGGGCTCAGTTGGGAGATGAACCCCTTCATGACATCAAGGTGCGTGCTGAGCTTTATCGATGGAGGGAGCTGGACCGCGATCGGGCCGAGCTTGTCCTTGAGCTTGCTGACCATGCTGTAGAAGTAGACGAGGGTGGACTCGGAGTCCTTCAGTTTGTTTTCATGGGTTATCTTTTTCGGGAGCTTCGGGGAAAAGAGAAAACCTTCGGGAGTGTTGGCTTTCCACTGGTTGATCATGAATGCGTTCGGGATCCTGTAGAAGCTCGAGTCGATCTCTACGCAGTTGAAGGCCTTCGAGTAGAATTTCAGGTAATCCTTGGCCGGAAGCCCCTTGGGGTAGAACGGACCCTCCCAGTCTTTGTAGGACCACCCGCTGCATCCGATTCGAAGGTCATTCAGGTCCAACGTGGGTGAAGTGATTCTCAATCCCCATAAAGCTTCCCAATAATTCATATCGATGCGGGGTTGCGCGATCCGCAAGCGCTTTGTCTCAGGGGAACTCAGAAATCAGGGAGCAGGGAGGCAAACCGGGTGGCACTCAAGAAGCTCCAGCTCCCGATACCAGGATTTCGGGGGTATAGGACCAAGGAGGAAATCAGAGTCTCCGACGAGATGCTGAGGAACCAGGCTGCGGACAGGCTGGACAGAGCAAAGGGGAATCTCGAACAGGTCAGGAAGCACATCACATGAGTCAACGGTTGTCGACGGAATCTGACGTGGGTGAGTTGGAATTGCTCACGCGCCCGTCTGGTTCGCAAGGTTCGACCACAAGGGGAACAAGATCGTCCTGGTCATCGACGGGAATTCTGGCGATATCATCAACAGCATAGGCCTGTAGCCTTCCCAATCCAGAAATAAGGACGGTAAGGACGGTAAGGCATGGCAACGAACAAACAGGGAGTCCCCGTCAACGTCCCTCCTGATGTATGGCAGCCGCTCATGGAAGTACGAGCCCAGCTGGACGCGCTCTGCCCCGGTCAGCCGACCCCCATCGAGGAGATGCTCCGCGAGGTCGTGAACCACTACAAGCACTGTGGGAAGGCGATGGAAGAAGCCGAGGACTTTTGCAATAGGGCCAAGGCTTGGAAACAGAAGGCCTGAGCAAGCTCAAATAGCGACCCAGGCTGGAAATGGACGAGATGCCGACGGTGGAGTCTGGAGAGGTCAGCCTCTTCTACGAAGAAAAGGGAACGGGAGAGCCGATCGTCTTCGTCCACGGGATCCCGACTGATTACAGGGCCTGGTCTGCCCAAACGGACCAGTTGTCGCGGGGGCACAGGACGTTCGCGCTAAGCAGGCGCTACGCGGCGCCCAATGCCCGCGCAGGGAATGTGATGGACTCGACCGTGGGCAACAACGCCGCCGACCTGAAGGGCTTCATCGAAGAGCTGGGAATCGGCCCTGTTCACATGGTGGGTCATTCCTACGGGGGCTTCGCTGCGGCGTTTCTGGCCGCAGACCATCCCAACCTTCTTCGTTCTCTGGTGTTGGTCGAACCCGCAGTCTCGACGCTGCTTGTTGCGAATCAGAAGAGTTCTGCTCAGCTGCTGGGACTGCTGACGAGGAGCCCGTCGGTCGCGCTGGCTGCGAGGAAGTTCCAGAGGGGAAGCCTGAATCCGTCACTGAAGGCTCTCGATGCGGGGGACATTCTGAAGGCGGTGGAGCTCAATGTGGACGGGATACAGGGCCGGGTTGGTGCCTACGCGGGGCTCCGGGAAGAAGTCAGGCAGATGATGCTGGACAATGGACGAACCATCGCGGAGCTAAGGACCGAGTTCCCGAGGTTCACGGCGGAGGAAGCCCGCATGATAAGGGCGCGGACGCTTGTGCTGAACGGAGCTATGAGTTCGCTCTGGCTGCGGAGGATCGGGGAGCTGATCACCAGGGCGATCCCGAAGGCGGAGAGGATGCTGGTCCCGGATTCAAGGCACTTTCCGCACATGGAGAACCCGGCGTACTTCAACGAGAAGGTCGCGGCTTTCATGGGTGGGGGAAGTGGGCAGCCATGAAGTTCACCGTGATTAGGCAGAAAGCGGTTCTGGACGCGAGTCCAGAGGAGGTCTATGAGGCCTATGTGAACCCGAAGAAGCACGCGGAATTCACGGGTTCGGCGGCAACAGGGCTCCAGGGTAGGGGGCAGATTCACGGCTTGGGACGGCTACATTTCAGGGAAATTCGTGGAACTGGAGAAGGGCAAGAGGATAATCCACGAATGGACGACCACCGATTGGCCTGAAGGGTATCCTCCGTCGACGGTGGAGCTGACTTTCAGGGAGAAGGGTAAGAGGACGGAGCTCACGATGGTCCACTCGAAGGCTCCGGCGGAGCAGGCGGGCAGCTACGCACAGGGGTGGGTCGATTATTACCGGGAGCCTCTGAAGGGATACTTCAAGCGACCGAAGTAGTTCTAGCACTTTTCATGACGAATTGCCCAAGGTGCGGGAAAGAAAACAAGACTCCCGCCAAGGAATGGGTCGGCGGCGCGAAGACAAGCAAGACGATGAAGAGGTTCGTTTGTGCATCCTGCGGGAACAGCTATGTCATGCGGCTGGACGCGAAGACTGGGAAGGCTAAGATGATGATGAAGAATTAGAACTGGGGCCTAGGGCTGAACTCGAAACCGCACTTCAGGCACTTCCGCATTCCGAGAACGTCCTGAATCACCTGGCGGGTCCCGCACTTCGGGCATTCCACTGTCCTGTGGGGGGACCTGATTGAGGCTTCGTGCTGGGAACGGACCTTCTCGATTGCGTCGCGATACGCATCCCGCCTGTTTCCGGGTGCCATGCTACAACAGATGGTGGACCCTGCTTTACTAAAGATTGTCCTACTGCACTTCTTCGAGGATGAAGGTGAATCGGGCGCCCGGGAACTCGCCTGTCCCTACCCTCTCCCAGGCAATCTTGTAGGTTTTGGTCACGTTGGCGCCGATGATGCTGATGATGGTGGGGACTTCCGAAAAGAGCTTTTCGACCCTGGCCGGGTCCTTCGTGAAGATCAAGCTCCGCCTTCGCTTCATTAGGTACTTCACCGCGACGTTCTGGTGGGCGTGCCCCTCGACAGGAATCTTTTCCTTGCCGATGTCGATGGTGAAGGCTCTCTTTGCCAACGGATCATGTCACGGTGCTCGGGCTAAATAAGGACTACAGACCGATTGGGGTCTTGGCGTCCTTCGACCTAGGGTCGCTTGATGTTCGTCATCAAGAGTCTGAACTGGAGCGTCTTTCCCGCCATCGGATGTTTTCCCGTCTTCCCGTAGGCCTTCTCGGGAGGTAGCACGACTTCCTTTGTCTCATTCACTTTCATTCCCATCAGAGCCTCCTCGAACCCGGTGATCACCTGGTGGGACCCCAGGGTAACCTGCAGGGGTTTGTAGTCACGGGCCGGGCTGTAGAGCCCTGCCTTTTCTGCTTCTGACTTCATACTTGTGTCGAAGACCTTCCCGCCCGGGAATTTCCCGACGTAGTGGACGGATACGGTGTCCCCTTTCTGCGCGATGATTGCGCTCAACGGACCCGAGGCGAGTGCGGCGTCTTTAACGATTATGCCGGCGGACTCTGTTGAGTTCTCGGTAGCTGGCTCGGATTGCCACATTGCGCTCTGCCCCGTCGACAGCGAAAGAGCTGGCTCCTCATTGGTTCGGGCTGCTGTTATTCTGGTTTGGCTTGATGGTTTGGCTTGATGGTTTGGCTTGATGGTTTGGCTTGACTTTCTGACAAACGACAGATTTTCTGTTGACCATCCTATCACGCAGCACGAGTTGATTTTGCATTGACTTCGATTGGCCAGGACATCGAAACTTGTTGGCCAATGCTCGAATTTTATCGAACCGCCTGCTGAAATGCGCGAACTTTCGTTATTGATAGGGTGGGAGAATCCTCGGTCCACCGCTCGATGAAAAGGATCGTCAGAGGGGAGCTGGAACGCGAACGCTATTCGGTCGCCGAAGAACCGCTCTATCCTCCAGGTCTGAGGGTTTCATGGTCTGCCTATCGCCCCGACCTCCTGGGCTACCGCAGGGATGGTGAAGGAGAAGAAATTGTACTGGTCGAATGTGAGACCCGTCCAAACATGAGAAGGTTCGAGCACAAGAATTACTCCAGCGTGTGGTTTCAGCCCTATCTGTTCCGAAACGGTTCGGTCAGGCGGATACTCGCAGTCCCGCAGGGGCGGATGGGGAAGGTCGACATGAAGATCAGACACGAATGGGAGGTATGGGTCCTCGGCCCCGAGCACCCGATTGACAAAACCGGCAGGATTGAGGGATAGGCGGAAATCGCGCTCAGCTTTCCAAAATTGAAAGACGTCCACAACTGATTTATACTGGAAGAGCCTCTAGGTTATCCACTCGTCCGGCCAGGAAAAGGTCGGATTTGCGGAAAAGAAGAGGCGTCCGGGAAAGCCTGGATGTCTGGTACCAATCCGCGAGCGGGATGGTGGCGCGTAGAGACGGGGAAACCCGGACTTCACAAAGGCCAAACCGAGGGCAAACCTGGGCGACGGCAATGGAGGTACGCTACGAGGCCGTCGTCGGAGGAAAGCCACATCCCTCCTGAAAGCCGGGCGAGGAAACCAAATAGTCCCAGTGCGCATGCCGCATGGCGGGAATATGGACAGGGAGCTCTTCCGGGATAGGGTGGACGCGGGCAAGAAACTGGCCGCTGCAGTCTATGACATGAAGGGGGAAGACGTCATCGTCCTGGCGATACCAAGAGGAGGGATAGTCGTCGCAAACGAGGTTGCCAATGCGCTCTCTGCGCCGCTCGATGTTGTCGTGACGAGGAAGATCGAGGCCCCGGGCGAGCCCGAATACGCTTTGGGGGCAGTTACTCAGGAAGGGGACGTGATCCTCGATGGTCAGGCGGCCGAGTCCCTTGGCGCGACGCGCGAATATCTCGATGACCAGATCGCGAAGAAGCGCGAAGAGGTGAAGGAACGGATGAGGAGGTTCAGGGGGGACGTTCCGTACCCCTCGTTGGAGGGAAAGGTGGTCTTGATCGTCGATGATGGTATTGCCACGGGAAGCTCAGTTGGGGCGGCCGTCATGTCCGTCAAGAAGAGGAACCCGAAGGAGGTCGTGGTGGCAGTTCCGGTCGCTCCTGCGGGGGCCCTGGAGACGCTCCGGGACGACGGGACTAGGGTGATCTCCTTACAGACCCCTGGGTCCTTCCTATCCATTGGGGAATTCTATGGAAGTTTCGAGCAGGTCCCCGACGATGAAGTGAAACGGATCCTCGATGAAAGCCGTGAGAGAGTTCTTTGAATCGGCGTTGGGCGTCTGACTAGGGAGGGGACAACCGATTGCCGAACCCTCTGCCCCTTTAATACCCTGACGCGTGTCGCAGAGCCAGTTGGACGTAAGGAGGTTCAGAGCCGACCTCTACGGGTTGGCCGGAAGAGCCTGCAAGGGGGAAAATGAGGAGATTCGTTCTAAGGTGTTTTCGATCGCCGACATGCTCGTGAGCCTTTACAGAAAGAACAGGGCCAAGATCAACCACTCGGCGCTGGAGCTCGTCTGCGCAAAGGGTCTGATTGAGGACGGATACGACGTCAAGGTCGAACACATGCTGGACAAGACCCTGGTATGCGATGTGATGGGGACAAATGGTGAAAGGCGGCTGATCGTCGAGATCGAGACCGGGTTCATACCGCCTGAGGCTGCCCTCGAGCCCTCGGCCTATGCTCGGAGCAGGATAGCGAGCAAGATCGCAAGGTATGGCAGGTTCGGGGGGAAGTTTGCCCTCGGGACCACTCCTTCGTACATCCTCGACTTCCCGGGCTTCTTCCTGAAACCAACAAAGGAAAGGACGCCGAAGGATGCGGTTCAGATTAAGGCGTTGACCGATGTCTACTACCACAACCCCCCAGTCACGATAGAAGAACTGATGGAAGCTCGGCTGGGATCTTTGTTCGTCATCGATGTGGACACCGCGACGATGAGGGAGGTTGACCCCGAGAGCTACTACGATTCGACCGCTACCTTCAGAGGGTCGAACGGCGTCGCCCAAGGCTTAAATCACAATCGAGGCTCACGCGGACGCGGGTTCGATTTCGAGGAAACGGCGAACTGACGGGATTTTTCGGGGGGACACTCTTGGCTTCTGAGTTCGGCGCGACAAGGGGGGCCCTTGCCCACGCGCTCTTCAACATTGGAGCCCTGAGGTTCGGGAAGTTTACTCTCTCGAGCGGCAACCTGAGCTCCTACTACCTGGACCTGAGAGTCATACCCAGCTACCCGGAAGTCTACTCCCTGGCTGTCGATGCCTACGTATCGCTCATGGAGGGCATAGGGGACAACAACTTCGACGTGGTTGCCGGGGTCGCCACTGCCGGGGTGGCGATTTCGTCTCCGTTGGCCTATGTCCTGAAGAAGCCGATGGTCTATGTGAGGAAAGAGGAGAAGGGGCACGGACTGGGCAGACAGGTGGAAGGAGCCGTCCGGCCAGGATCCAGGGTCGTAGTGATAGACGACCTGGTGACGACGGGCGGAAGCGTAATTTCAGCTGTGGCGGCCCTTAGGAAGTCAGGGTGCGTGGTGAATCACGCGGCGGTCCTGGTCGACCGCCAAGAGGGAGGGAAAGGGAGCCTCGAAGCTGAGGGGGTCAAGCTGTCATCGTTCGCCAATGTGAGCGAGCTCGTCGAGATTCTGAGAGAGAACAGGAAAATTACCAAGGCGGATTACGAAGCGGTGATGAAGCAGATGAGGGGTGCAAGGAGATGAGCGTGGACGCGATCAGCGTGAAAACAGGAGGTTTGCACCTATCGAACCCCCTTGTCCTAGCGTCGGGAGTGCAGGGCACGTCGCTCGGGAAGGTGCTCGAAGCCATCAAGTTCGGAGCTGGAGCAGCGGTCACGAAGTCGATCGGGCCCAGACCAAGAGAGGGATACGAGGAACCGACCATGGTGGAGGTGGACTCTGGCTGGGTCAACGCCGCCGGCCTTCCCAATCCTGGTGCCGAGGCCTTTTCTCGACAGCTGGAGCAGATCAAGGGGAAGCGGCTCCCAGTTATCGTGTCCGTATTCGGAGGGGACGGGAAGGAGTTTGGGGAAGTGGTCTCGGCCCTCGATGGTAACGACTTCATGGCCTATGAGTTGAACCTTAGCTGCCCTCACGTCTCCGGAGTGGGTACCGAAGTGGGTCACGACCCGGAGGAGGTGGGGAGGGTCGTGAAAGCCGTCAAGGGTAGGACATCCAGGCCTGTGTTCGCAAAACTTTCCCCCAACACGGACAGGCTGGTCGAGGTCGCGAGGGCTGCGATCGACGCTGGCGCGGACGGCCTGACCGCGATCAACACCGTGAAGGCCATGCCGATTGACATCGACCGAGGGAGGCCCACACTCTCGAACGGGTACGGAGGGCTCTCGGGTCCGGCCATCAGGCCCGTGGCGCTGCGCTGCGTCTACGAGCTCAAGGAAGGGTTCGATGTCCCCATCATGGGCTGCGGTGGGGTGTCAAGCTGGGAAGATGCCGTCCAGTTTTTCATGGCAGGAGCAAGCGCGGTGCAGCTGGGGACGGCGACCATGAAGAGGCTCGACGTCTTCAACGACATCAATGTGGGGATCCTTGCCTACCTGGAACGAAAGGGGATCAAGAGCTTGGAGGAACTTGTCGGGATAGCGCACGGGAAGGAAGCTTCGGGAGGAAAGGCATGACCCCGTTCAAGGAACGGATGATCGAGTCCGCGGAGCGCAGCGGGAGTAGGATCGTCCTGGCCCTCGACTTCTCCGAACCCTACTCGAAACGCCTCGCGCGGGCTCAGGAGGTGCTGGATGCTACCAAAGGGGAGATTTCTGCGATAAAGGTGAATCACCATCTGATGCTGCCGTTCGGCTTGGAAGGCCTCGGCGGGTTGACGAAGACGTGCAAGAAGGCGAAGCTCCCGTTGATTGCAGACCTGAAAATGAACGACATAGAATCGACCAACCTGAATATTGTTGATTCCCTGTTTGCCTATGGGTTCGACTGCGTGATTGCCAACCCTTTCGTAGGGCGGGAGGAGGGACTCGGAAAAGTGGTCGAGAAGATCCACGCAGCGCAGGGAGGTATCATTTTCCTGGTCTACATGAGCCACAGGGGAGCAGACGACGGGTACGGCCTAAGGACGGAAGGAGGGGAGCCGTTGTACAGGGTGTTTGCGAAGAGAGCGAGGGACTGGGGAGCGGACGGAGTGGTGGTCTCCGCAAAAGCCCCTGAGATTGTTGCCGAGACCAGAGGTATCGTCGGGAAGGAGTGCTTGATATTCTCCCCCGGGGTTGGGACCCAGGGAGGGGACGCGAAGGTCGGTGCCTTGTCGGGAGCGGACTTTCTGATAGTTGGCAGGACGATCACCGATTCCCCCGACCCGCTTGCCGCCCTCAGGAAGCTAAGGCCATCATAGCGGAAGGACGTCCTTATCAATTCGAAGGGGCGCCTCTCGAGTGTGGATTTGTTTTGGAGCACCTGGATTGAAATCAACCTGTCGGCCGAACTCGAGAAGCAGGACTTGATACTCCTCGACGTGCTGAGGCCCTACGTCGAGAAGCTGAAGTGAAGGAAGGTCCTTGTGACCTATCATTTCTTTCGGGAGCCTGAAATCAGGTTCCGGGTTCGGCTGACCAGCGCGAAGACGGAGGCAGCCGAGAGGAAGGCACTTTTCCGGATTGCCGATTCGCTCAAGCGGAAAAAGTTGGTCGCCGAGTGGCATTTTGGGAACCACGGGGAGAAGGGGGTAATCTATCGGGGCGAACGGGACCGCTACGGAAAGAATGGCTGGAAGTCGGGCAGGCGTAATTCAACCACGGGTCGGAAACGGCCCTGGGCCTACTTTCCCTCAAGCGCGGCTCCCGCCTCGAGAATCCTCTGTGGGCCAGGGGCCTCGGAAATCCGTGGGAAGGTGGCGGCAGGAACCCGTGGAGGCAAAGGGAGGACAACCCGCTAGTCTACCACTGGAGCCGCTACGTGCACCTGTTCACCAACCAGTTGGGATTCGACATCGACGCGGAAACAGAGCTCTGCGCCAAGCAGTCGGACAGGTACGGCCGAATCTCCAGGGAGCTCGGAATTAAGTGGTAGAGGCGGTCCGAACCATATTCCTGTAATAGGCCCAGATCCTTCTCTGCTCAAGTCGGATGTGATCCTTCTCTGGCCTGGAGAGCCTGGGATCGCTACCCCTCCTCTGACTCCTTCGCAGGTTCGCGGGCAGGTCGGGGTCGCAGAAATATCCACCTCCAGGATAGTGGGTGTCCTTTCGGACGATGATCGCGGCGAAACCTGGAGCCCCGGTCCTCCGCTCCGCCTCGTCCACCTGACCGATGAGTTTCGCGAGCGGCCGCCCCCTCGAGATCTTGAATTTCCTCATGAGCTCACCATAGGTCACCGCAACCCCGGCCGCGGCCGCTGTTGCCAGAACGTCCCTTGCCGGCGCCAGATGGGGGCTCCGCTTGATTTTAGTCCCACCCATGATTGACTGTCAGGTTCAACGACGCTGTGATAAGCTATCCTAGTTCAGAGACTCGGTCGCAGTCGGGGTTGGCCGGGAGGGACAGTCTTGCAATCAATTTGTCGACCCTTGTCGAGAGCTCATCCCTGATCGCCTCGAGCTCGTCCATGGTCTTTCCGGTCGCTCCGGGGAGAGGCCAATCCTCGGCCTTTCCTTCAGCTCCAATCGGGCATCTGTCCAGGCACCCGAAGGTCACCACCCAGGATGCCCGATTCATGAGCTCCTTCGTCACTACGCGTGGCGTACGTTCCTTCATTGCGATCCCCACTTTCCCGAGCAGCTCGCGGACTTTTGGATTAACTTCGGCGGCGGGGCTGACCCCGGCGCTCTCCGCGTGCCATCCCGTTGGGGCCCTCGAGTTGAACAGTTCCTCGGAGAGAACGCTTCTGAATGTATTTTCGACGCAGACGAAGAGGACGGTGTTCGTGGACGGCACGCGGCCAATGCTGCTCAAAAGCCTATCAAGATCGGTTCCGGTTATCGCGACGAGATAACCCAGGCTAGGATTCCAGGTTCTTTGCTACCCGGAACTGGTCCCCGACTATGGCCCTCATGTTGAGAAAGCCGAGCGGCTTTCCGTCGTCGAGAACGAAGAGGGTCCTGATGCCCTTCTCCGCCATTAGTTTGACAGCGTCCGCGAGAGGCGTGTCGGCGGCTACTGTAATCATCGGGGAGCTCATTATCTTCCTGACAGGGATACTCGAAGGTAGCAGGTCGTAGGCCGCGATTCTGTTGAGTATGTCTCTCTCGGTTACTATCCCGGTGGGCTTCCCGTTCACGAGGACAAGGATGTTGCCCACTTTCTTGTCTCTCATCGACTGCGCAGCTGTGAGGACGGATTCGTTTGCGTCGATGGTGAGCGTGTCCGTTTTCACGAAGTTCCTTACGGTTGAGACCTTGGGCTCCGCCGCCTCGAGCCAGAACGTGAGCGAATAGTGACAGTTCGGACACTCATCAGGGGTTGTGTCCCCTTCGAAGGCGTGCCCGCAGCGATAGCACTCCCACTTCGTCATGATTCAGGTATATGTGGAGGGCTCGGTATATTAAAAGAACCCGTCGTTTCCGATTGCAGATGTCTCAGGCCGGAACCGGACCTGGTGATGCTTGACCTACGCTGTGCCTTCCGGCTTCGGAGTCAGAGCGATGAGGGACCTTACCCTCTGTTGACAGTAGGCGGCCTTGTCGGCATGGTATTTCCAGGCTGTGTAGCCCTCTTCCCTCTTCGCCAAGAGTAGTAGGATTTCCGCGGCCTCCAGGTAATGGGAAATCGCAGTGGCTGATGATCCGGCCTTCTCGTCGTTCGCCGCATCTGTCATCAGCTGGCCCGCGTACCATGCGAGCTTCTGTATCCGCGACATCGGCGGCTTGGGTGATACCTGCACATGGTGGGAAAGAGCGTCATGTCGCAAAAGACCTGTGGGTAGAAATTAGTAGACGAAACCGACAACAGGGAGACAACCTGGTCTGGCCCAGGATGGTGGCGCTACATCTGCTCCGAGTCAAGGCCCTGGCCCTCATCGTTCCTGAGGAACAAGAAGACGGGTTCGCCAAGCCTCGCCACGATCAGCCCCTTCTCCCGAAGGGTGTATTTCACGCGAGGGGGACGCGTGCTGAGGACTTCCCGCCGAATCAGACCTTTCGTCTCGAGTTGTTTGAGCTTCTCTGAAAGCACCCGTTGGCTGATTCCCTGGAGCCTCTTTCTGATCTGTTCGACCCGAGCTGTTTCATCGAGTACAGCAGGACGAGTATTTCTAGGGACCACTTCCCGAAGATCTTCCCGGCTATCTTGAGGCTCGTTTCAGCGGCTCCGGCTGCTTCGGAGTCGAGGGGGCAAGAGGGAGCTATCTCCTTCGAGAAATTTCCACGCTGTCTCGCTCAACTCCCTGAACCGCCTCCTGGTGTGGGCTTTGCGGGGTGCGCTCGCCGGGTCTACCGGCCTGCGGTGGGAGGCGCCTTTCACGATTGGAGTCATCCCTCGAAAAGCAGTTGTAAACGTATCTGCCTGTTGACGGTCATCCGAACTGGATGACTGATCCTGTGTCTATCCCGTTTGTTGCTGCGAATCCAGCTCTCGCTTCGATGACATAGTTAGCGGGAGATGTCGGTCCATATCTGGAGCAGGCGAACGAATCATAGCAGGGTTGGGCGCCTTTCACCAGCCCGACAACTAGCCCCGTGTCGTTGGCAACGTTTACCCATATGATGTCGAGACTCGTGTTCGTGTCATACATCCAGAACTGGTAGGCCCCAGGCGAGGGGAACACGAAGAGCATCGTTGTTGTGTTTGTGACCTTTCTATTCATCAGGCCTGACTCTCTCTGGACATGCGTCGTTGCCACATAGGTTATCACGAAAGATTTCCCGTTCACCGAGAAATGAGTCGGTACGCTCGCGAGCTGCGCGTCGCCCGGGGTGCCAAGAAAGATGTAGGCTGCGACCGTCGTCAGGACGATGAGCAACACGGCGGCGAGCAGAAACCACCGGTTCATGGAGAAGATCATCGGGCCAGGGGGTTTTTTAAGCAGGGACCGAGACTGATCCGTCGTGGAAGGCATTCGTCCTGGGGAGACTTTGTCCGGCCGCGACGCAGAAGTCGTGCAGGCAATCGAGCAGGAAGGGCTCTCTATTTTCACTTTCGACGGACTTCGCAGGTTAACCGGGGCTCACCCCGAGACCCTGTCAAGGACCCTGACCAGACTGGAAGAGGACGGCATGATCATCCGGTCTACTGAAGGGTATAGTATGACCGAAAAGGCAAGAGAGTTGGTCTCGCTCAGGCCGGCGTTCTTGACGGACAAGAGAGTCCCCATACTTCACACGTTCCTCCCCCTCGGAGTGAGTACAACGACGATAGTCTCCGCACTGAAGGGAAGATGGTTCGACAAGATGAGATGGGTTGGACTGTCGGAGGTGGAAGACGGAGTTGTGCTGAAATGGGTAACGGACGATGGGTCCGCGATGGTTGACGCGAGGTTCTCCGAAGGCCAACTGGATGTCGAGGCCAGGGTGAGGAAGGATGATGACCTTGGAGGGGCGGTGAGAGCCGCGCACCAGTTGGTCGGCAGGATTTCGAGGCTGTATGCTTCCCCGCGACCCGGGACCAGGGTGGCTCTAATGCCCATCGGCTACTTCCCCTCGGCGATGTGACCCGGTTAGCCACGTACCCGCTCAACAAGTAGTGCCCGTTCCATACCTCGGGCAGGTGATATTGACAAGGTGACAGGGACAGAAGGAATTCAGCTGCTACAGTCTTTTTCCAACGCTGTGGCTCAGCTTGCTGAGAACGTTTCGCCATCAGTGGTGAACGTGAACGCCGGACACAGGAACGGGACAGGCTTCGTATGGAAGAGCGATGGTCACATTGTGACCGCGGACCATGTACTGGGGAGGTCGACGAATCCCACTGTGACTCTGAGCGACGGACGGGAGCTTGAAGCCAAGATAGTGGGACGGGACCACTACACAGACACGGCACTCCTGAAGGTAGAAGCTGAAGGGCTCATCGCATTCGAGGCAGGGGACGCGAAGGACCTCAAAGTAGGACAGTTCGTCCTCGCCCTGGCCAATGGATTCGGGAAGAAGGTGTCGGCGACTTCGGGGATAGTCACCAGCCACACAAGGAGCATAAAGGGATGGTGGGGGACCGTGATTGAGGATGCGGTGGTTTCCGACGCCAAACTCAACCCAGGCTACTCGGGTGGCCCGCTGGTCGACGCGACCGGGAAGCTGCTAGGTATGAATGTGGCTTACTTCTCGGGCAGAGGAGTGGCGGTTCCGGCAGGATCCCTTGCGGGGACGGTGGCGAGGCTTCTGAAGGACGGGAAGATCAGGACCGGATACCTCGGGGTATACGTCGAGCCCATAGAACTCCCGGAAGAGATTGCAGGGCGCTCCGAAGTCGACCAGAAAGAGGGGCTCCTGGTTAGGTCGGTTGAGAATGAGACCCCGGCGAAACGGGCGGGACTCTTCATCGGGGACATAATCGTTCGGCTTGGAGACACCAAGGCCGTCGATGAATACGAACTCCACAAAGCCCTCTCTGGAGAAGTGGTGGGGCACCAGGTCAGCCTCTGGATTCTCAGGGGAGGGAATCTTCTGGAGCTGAAGGTTACGCCCGGAGAGACGGAGGACTGAACACGGCCCCTTCCACGAGTCTCCCAGACCACAGAGAACCCAGGTTCCCGCAGCCCATGAGGCCTTTCGACCCCATGTCGCCGCTCGAGCCTCCTTACTCAAGGGCCCGCTAGGACGCGGGCCCATCGGTGCTTAAGAAGGGCCTCAACTGGAAGCTCTGATATGAGCGGTGAGTTGAAGGCAAAGACTCCACATGGAGAGATGACGATAGACCAGCTCGCGGAGATTCAGCCGGGGATGGCCAAGATAATGAAGGAAGTTGGGGAGCGATATGCGGAAACTTTCCATGCGGCGAAGGGTGGGAACTGGAAGCTGGCTGCCTACCAGCTCAACCAGGTGAGGACCGCGTTCAAAATCGCGAAGGTCACGAGACCGAAATTCACCGATGACTTGAACGCCTTTGATGCCGATTATCTCCTCCCAATTTTCAAGGCGATTCAGGCCAAGGACTGGGGAGTGTTCGAGAGTTCGTTCGTCAAGGGGATGGAAGGGTCTGACTTCTACCACGACAAGACGGGCCATCCTTACATCAGGTTCGTCGTCCCGAAGGAAATTCATTCGATGCTGCATCTTGGACCTGTCGAAAGTTTCAGGAGGGGCCCAGGGGAGAAGCAGGATGGAGCGGCCGAAGTGACTGGGGCGAGAGAAGCTGAGGCCCAGAGCGGATAGGCCGTTCGAATGGGACTCCTGCAGAAGGCTAACCCTGAAGCTTGTCGACTAACTTCATCATTTCGTCGTAGTGATGTTTGATGATCTGTGTCCCTTGCGGGCCCATCATCTTTTCCGCATTGTTCTTGCATTCTGAGATTGCGGCCACGATGCCCTCCTTGGTCGGGTCGGGGTAGCTAACACCACACTGATTGAACACCCCTTCTACGAACATCTTGACCTGATTCTTGAGCTGCTCGTCCGTCACCGGTTGGTTCAGCACCCTTGCGAACTCCCTGTTCGCGCTCTCAAAGCAAGTGAGGAGCTGGTCTCTCACGAAAGTGGGGGTGAGGTCAGATGGGCTCACAACTGGAGCGGTGTAGGTCTCAGGCATGTTTTTGGGCATAACATATGTTATATATTAGCATGTCTGCCAATGGCGGGAAATGCAGAATCTGGTAGTCGACCGTAATCTGCTTGCAAGGTTCGAGGCTGAGATCAGAACGAGGGTTCCTCGAGTTGAGGGGGAAGGTAAAGGGCGGGTCGTTCTCAACCCGACTCCACTCGTAGACATATCAGAAGCGGTTCTTGAATGCGCCAGGAGCGAATACGGCCTCAACCTCTCTGCCGATGGGGTTCGTGTTTTTGGGAAGTTCGACTCCAGGATTCCAGGGGGATCAGTTAAGGTAAGGCCTGCGGTCAGGATTATCGGAGCTGCGATAGAAGTCGGGAAGCTGACGAGCGGACAGACCGTCTTCGAAGCCACTTCCGGGAACTTTGGGCTTGCAATGGGAGCGTTAGGAAGGCTTGGCCTCAATGTCGTCTTGCTAGTGTCTAGGAAATTGCAGGAGGGGGTTGTCCGGGAACTCGAGGCCGACGGCCTCAAACTCATCAATCTGGACATTGATGTCTGCCCTGCCCCAGGGGTTCAGGCCGGGGTCAGCTCCTTGATGGGCAAAGCCGTTGCCGAGAGCGTCAGAGGTCAGCTGATCGAGATTGGGTTCGACCCGGCCCCATTCGACGGAGTGAGGGCAATGGCTGAGGAGTTGCTTTCCAATGAAGACGCCATCAATCTCGCGAAGCTGCTAGCCGGGGCCTACGGAGGATTCTGTCCGGAACAATATGACAGCGAACTGAACGTTCTTTCCCACTATGCGGTGACCGGTCCCGAGCTTGAGTATCAGTTGGGGCGGGCCGGTGCTGAGGCGGGGGAATTCGAATTCATCTGTGCCTTCGGGACTGGAGGGACCGCGACCGGTCTGAGTAGGTACTTTGGGGAAAGGCTAGGGAGGCGGACCGTGAGGGCGGTGTTCCCGTTGGAAGGCCAGGAGGTGGCAGGCATAAGGACCAAGAGGAAGGCGGCTGGTCTGAAGTTCTATCAGCCGACGGCATACGCCGGGGAGCACGAGTTGGACTTTCAACAGGCACGGCGGACATTCTCTTACTTCAACAGGGAGGGGTTCGACGTCGGAGAAAGTGGTGCCCTCGCCCTCTATGCATGCATGCAGCTGATTAACTTCGGAACGGGAAAGAAGTTCGTCGTGATGATCGCGGATGGGGCGTCAAAGTACCAAGAGGGGATCGAGGGCGGTACGAGAAAGGCGCGGAAGGACGAAGTCACGCTCCAGGAGGCGAGTTCAGGCATCGGTGACTACGCTGCGGTGGTCTGGACCCACACCACCTTCGTCCCTAGGGAGGAAGGAATCAGGGTGATAGCCTCGTCCCTCGGATGCCCGACAGAGGCGGTCAAGGTAGCGACCACGCGGGAAGTGCAGAACCTCATGACAGGAGGGGAACCCTCAGAAGAGCTGCGGAAGGTCATGTTTGGTGGGGGCCGGAGGGTCCTTCTTGTTTGCATGGCAGGGAACACCTCTCTACTGCTCGCTAGGAGGCTCGTAAAGGTAGGAATTGAAGCGGAGAGTCTGACAGGGGGGATCACGGCTCTGCCTGCCGCGAGGGCCAAACAACCTTTCGAGCTGGTCCAGGTCGCGAGAGGCTAGGGTTCGAACTGGTAGCGCTCGGTTTCGGCAGAAGTTCGGCCCCGCGCGGGAATCAAGTGAGGAGTCTCTTCCTCTTCACTTCAAGCGACTGAGATAAGGTCTTCTGGGCTTAGGATACGCTGTTCTTGAAGGCGACGGCCGCGTTCATCACTTCCTCTGCCGAGTACCTGTGGGGGTCGAGTTCAAGACAAACAAGCATATCAACATCTGGCACGGCGGAAAGAACCCCTTTCAGGTTGGCTGTTCCCTTGCCAGGGATAAGGTGGTCGTCGCTCTCTCCCCCGTTATCGCTGAGGTGAACCTCCCTTAGCCTGTCCGCGAACCTCCTGCAAAGGTCCAGGGGTTCGGCCTCGCTTGCATGTCCATGCCCGGTGTCCAGGGTGAACTTCGCCCCATCGACCTGAGAGAGGAGCGAGGCCATGGATTCGACGCTGCTGCCCAGCGGATAATGATACTTCGACCTTCCCCTTGATTGGTTCTCTATGCTCACGGTCAGTGTGCCGTCTGCCTCCTTTACCAATGCTCGCATGATCGCCACGGAGCTTTCGATGGACTGTGGGATCATCGCCTGGTTGTGAACGCTCCCCGGATGGAAAGTGACGACAGAGGCTCCAAGGTCCCCAACGAATCTGACGAAGTCCTTCAGAGTCTTCTCTATCGCCCCCCTCACGGGTTCGAAGGGGGTAGCAGGGTTCAAGTCGGTAAACGGTGCATGAACTGTAAGGACGAAGTTGTAGGTGGAAAGGGCGTCCTTGAGCTGCTTCTTGTCGGTCCATTCGGGATAGGCGTGGGGGACTTCCCCCCAGAGCTCGAGATAATCAAAACCTGCGTCTCCGATCGTCTTCACTGCAGTGCTGATCTCCAGATGCAGGAGCGACCAAGTACTGATTCCTAGCTTCACGCTCCCAACCACTGGAGACTCAGAATTCCGGCGCAGTCAGTTTGACCGTCAAGACGTCGGCGAACTCTGAGCGGTCCGGAGCCTCTTTACCACTTCTTGGAGGATTGGCATCGCCATCTCAGGATTGGATTTCAGAATCCCGGAGAAGGACCAGGACGTGAGGCCGAAACACCTGGTGGGCGCGGTGGCGACCACGTCCGCCGACCTGGGCTGGTCGTCTATGAGAGACATCTCACCAAAGAACTGGCCCGGAGAGAGCTTGGCGAGGACCTTGCCACCCTTCTTGACTTCCACCTCTCCATCCAGGATCAGGAAGAAGCCGACCCCCATGCCTCCCTGCCTGACGATGGTGGATCCTTCCTTGAAGGAGACTTCCTTGCCGCTGTTAGTGATTGTCTTGAGGAGCTTGCTGCTTAGGCCCGAAAAGAAAGGGACTTTCCCCAGCGCAGTTGAAACGTCTAGTTCGCCGGCCATTCGGCCAGAGGTGCATCGTACGTGATTTAAACTCACCGACGATGGGAGGGCCAGACTAACGAGCGCAAGGCCCAGAGTGCCGGCCAGCCCGTCAATTGTTGACCGTGCCGAAGTAGGCTTTCATTCTCTTCGCGGCTTCCTTTAGAGTCGAATCCTTCTTGGAGTAGCTGAACCTTACCTGACTTTTACCCTTCTTCCCGTCCGTGTAGAAGCTAGAGCCTGGGACGACGGCGACCTTGCAATCCCTCGTCATCGCCCTGGCGAACTGCACGTCGTTTCTCCGGCTGAGCCCTCCGAAGTCGGCCAGGATGTAGTAGGCTCCCTCCGGATCGAAGAACTCGAAACCGATGTCGTGCAGGCTGCCGACGATGAAATCCCGCTTCTTCTGGTAAGATTTCGCAAGTTCGACATAGAAGGACTTTGGGAGTCTCAGGGCGTATGCTGCTGCCTCCTGGAAGGGGGCCGGGGCGCAGACGGTCAGGTAATCATGGACCTTGCGGATGGCGTTGGTAAGGGTGGCCTCTGCGATGGTGTATCCGATCCTCCATCCGGTGACCGTGTACGTCTTCGAGATGCCCGAGATCGTGACCGTTTTCTCTGACATGCCTCCGACGGTCGCGAGGCTGATGTGTTTCCTTCCTCCATAGAGGATGTGCTCGTAGATCTCGTCGGTGACGGCGATGGCGCAGTAGTCTTTACACAGGTCGGCGACCAGTCGCATCTCTGACTCTGTCGTCACCCTCCCGCTCGGATTGTGAGGGGTGTTGACGATTATTATCTTCGTCCTCCCGTTGAAGGCCTTCTTGAGAGACTCCTCCTCGATTTCGAATCTCAGGCCCAACCTTACTGGGACTGGGGTCGCCCCCGCGAAGATTGTTGAAGGTCTGTAGTTTTCGTAGGCGGGCTCGAAAATGATCACTTCGTCTCCCGCCTCGGCCAGGGCGATTATGGACGCCATCATCGCTTCCGTGGACCCACAGGTGACCGTCACGTTCTTGTCAGGATGAGCCTGGATTCCGTTGAACCACTTCGCCTTCTCGCAGATTGCGTCCCTCAGGTTCGGCGACCCCCAGGTAACTGCGTACTGGTTGTAGTCCTCTTCGATGGCCCGCATGGCTGCCTCCTTGATGCTGGCTGGAGCTGGGAAATCCGGGAATCCCTGGGCCAGGTTGAGCGCTCCGTACCTGTCGGCCATCCTGGTCATCTCGCGGATGACTGACTCCGAAAGGAGGGCGGTTCTACTGGAGATGGATGGTTTGGCTTTTTTTCCCTTCAAGCAGCCGTGAGCCGCATTGCTGGAATTAATAACCGTAGATAAGGACGCCTGAGTCTGAAATCGGCATGAAGAACGATGGTTTGTTTAGGATATTCTGGACGCTTCTGTTCAACAGGAATATCCGGGTAATCGCCGTTACGGGTCTGGTATCGGGAGTATACATCGGAATGCTCAACGGAGTGCTCCAACTCTTCCCCGGGACTCTCGGCCTCAGCGTCGCCGCTCTCGGAATCCTCCAGGCCCTGGGCAACCGGTTCAGCGGGGTCGCGACCTCGATCGTCCAGCCCCTCGCGGGTCACTATTCAGATGTGAAGGGCAGGAAGGTGATGATTGTTTTCGGGAGCGCCACCACGATCATCTCAATGCTTCTCTTTGCAGGGGCAGCCTTTACCGGGAATTGGATCGTTCTTACTGCCGGGTTCGTCCTGTTCGGGCTTTCGACCCTTGGAAACCCCGCATCACAGGCCCTCGTCGCCGAATCGGTCGGGTTAGACCCCACCAAGATGAATGTCGCTTACAGCGCGGTGTTCCTTCTCAGCGTTGCCCCGGGAGTGTTGACCCCCTACATCGCCGGAGTGGCCGCTGACGCCAACCTCTATCTCGCGATCTTCGTTGCCGCCACCCTTCTGGAGTCGTTCGACCTCTACCTCTACACCAAGAAGCTGACTGAGACGAGACAGCGGTCGACAAGCAAGGAGGATGTCCCCGAGAAGAAGTTCTCGCTCCTGGAGGCCCTGAGACTCCCCAAGGGAGACATACGATACTTCAGCACCCTCGCCATGGACTCCTTCGCCTTCGGAATCTCGTCCTCAATCATCTACGCCATAATGAAAGAGAACTTCGGGATCTCGTCTGCGGACGTAGGGCTCCAGGTTTCCGTGCTGTCCCTGTCTATAGTCGCTTCCCAGTATCCGGCGACCAGGCTCCTCCTGAGAATTGGGGCCAGAAGGACGATAATCATTTCCGAACTCCTGGGAGTGGTCCTGATGGGTGGATGGGCTGTCGCAACAAACCTTCCCGAGTTTCTGATCCTTTCGGTGGTGTTCGGAGTTTCGGTCGCCACCTGGGTCCCAGGGGTTTCGTCGATGCTGATGACGCATTCCCGCCCTGACCAGAGAGGGAGCATAGGGGGAAAGCTGGTAGCGATCCGAGGTCTAGTGGCGTTCCCTGCTCCCATCATAGGAGGTCTTCTTTACCAGAACTTTGGGTATCAGGCACCCATGGTGGCGAGTCTCATCGGGGCGGCCGTTACAGCCTTGATGATGGTCTGGTTCCTTCCGAGGGGGGCAGGCGGAGTGGCCCCCGATGTTCCGCAAGAGCCGATAATCCCAGTCTAGGGTTTTGCTACCTGTTGCGGATAAGCGGCCTGGCGACCATCCGCCGGCCCTTGGGGTTCAGTGCGAGCAGCGCCTTCTCGTAGGCCTCCCACTTGACGCCGAGCTTCTGGGCCACCATCATCTCGATTGTGCTCGCAAAGTCATGTTCGTCCCTGTATGGGGCTCTGGGATCGTTCCCGGGCTCCGCTTCGAGAGGATGGATGTTCCTTCTTCGCTCCGCCTCGAAGTTCACGTCGAAGGCGACTACTTCCCTGTCCGTTATCCCGTTCTTCTTGCAGAGTTCGTACTCGATCATCTCGTGGAGCGCGACCAGGAAGACGTACCTCTGGTCTTTCATCTTGCTGACCCGTATGTCCACCGGGGACCCGGGGATCCAGTCCCCTACAGTTTCATATCTTTGCTTCCTGTGTGCGACCTGTGAAATCACAAAGTCAACCTTGCGAGATTTCTTCGGGGCAGGTTTCCGCAGTCCAGCGAGCCCACGCCGGCGCCCGGAAGAGGTCCGTTTTGAAGCGGATGATAGCAAGGATGTTCGACAAAAGGGCCCCGAGGGCCCCCTATGGGATAGACTGTCTAAAGACGGCCCCTTTTTGGTGAATCAATCTTGAGCCGCTTGAGAGGGCCTGGGGAGGCGTCCTGGCGGCCGCCCAAGAGGCGGGTTAATATCGGAAGGGGGTGGAACTTCGGCGTCTCATGAGACGCCCGAAGGAGGTCCACGAGGCGGTCTGGGCAAGAGCCAAACCGCCTGGGATGGAGTATTCCGTGGCAACCAGGGACGATGGCGGGTGGACGCTAGGGGCACCCTGGTCAAGTGTTATGGAGACTAATGGGTCGCGATTTAGCCGGACTTTGGTATGTCCATGTCGTGGACAAGAGCCGCCGAGTTGATGCAGTAGCGCATCCCAGTCGGCTTGGGTCCGTCCTCGAAAACGTGGCCAAGGTGTACACCGCAGTTGGCGCAGCTTACCTCTGTCCTGACCATCCCGAAGCTTCTGTCGCTGTCTTCCTTGATGCTCTCCTTTGATACGGGCTGGAAGAAGCTGGGCCAACCTGTCCCCGACTCGAACTTTGTCTCTGAGCTGAACAGTGAGTTGCCGCAGACGATGCAATGGAAGGTGCCTCTTTCGTGGTTGTCCCAATACTTGCCGGTGAATGCCATTTCTGTCCCCTTGTTGAAGCAGACATTCACGGACTCTTTGGACAACTTATCCTTCAGTTTGTCCATCTCTTCCTTTGTCAACATCGAAGAATTCCGCCCGGCAGCGGAGTATAAAGTTTCGGTCGAGATAGAGAAAATATGGGCCGGCGTTCAGACCCGGATTCTTCTGAAGGCCAGGACCGCGATGACGAACATAGCAGCGGCCTCCACCCCGAGTACTCCGAGCTCGAGAAGTGTCGTGGGAGTGGTGGCCCCGAAGAGCCCCGCCCTGAAGATGTCCGTCGCGTAGGTCAGGGGGTTGAGGTAGCTCGCCGCCTGGATAGCGGGGGGAGCCAGGTTGGCAGGATAGAAGACGGAGGAGATGAAGAGGAAGACAAAGAAGGCGAAAGTGGACACGATCTGGAAGGTCTCCGAAGACCTCAGGGCCACTGAGATGGCGATCGCGAAGGTCCCGAAGAACATCGTGCCGAGAAAGAGGGCGAGGGCGATCAGGACCCCTCCTTCGAAAGTCAGGGTGAGCGAAGCACCGACGACCGGGAAAGCCAGTGCGAACACCAGAAGAGAGCCTACAACCCCGATTATCAGGGTCGCCAAAATGATGCTGAGGATGTACTGGGCTCTGGTGAAAGGACCCATCAGGATCTGTTCGAACATCCCGTTCTTCCTGTCGAACCAGAGTTGAGTCCCGGCGTTGGTCCCAGAGTTGATTACGGTAAGTGTCACGGCCCCGGCGGCGAGGAACTGCGGATAGGTCAGGGTGACGTCCCCGACCTCGAAAGAGGGTATGATGCCCCCCAGCCCATATCCCTGGACGAAGATGAAGAAGAGCGGGAAGATCAGTTCGAAGAAGAGCGTGAGCCTGTCTAGGTTCGCCCTCAGGTTCCTGTAGGTCAGACGGATATACACGTTCATTTGGAGGCGCCCTCCTCACGGACCAGAGAGATGAAGGCGTCTTCCAGGGTCGTCTCTGCGATGTAGATTGAAGAAACTGTGAGACCCAGCCTATCCGCTGCCCTGTAAATCTCTGGGATGACCTTCTCGGGCCTGGAGGTGGTGGCCTTGTAGTTGCCAGATTCGTCCTGGGTCAGCTTTGTGATCTCGGAGATGGACCCGAGCTGTCCGGCGAGCTCCCTGGAGATCCCTTCGAGGAGCCTGAATTCCACGGCCTTGGTGCTCCCGAATCTGCGCTTCAGGTTCTGGGGGGTGTCGATCTGGATTATCTTTCCCCGGTTGATGACCGCAATCCGGTCGCAGAGGTACTCCGCCTCCTCAAGGATGTGGGTGGTGAAGAATATCGTGAGCCCGTCTCGTACTTTTTCCTTGACGAAGTCCAGGACGTTCCTCCTGACGAGGGCGTCCAGGCCGACAGTCGGCTCGTCGAGGAAGAGCAAATCCATGTCGTGGACGAACTCCCGGGCGACCTGCAACCGCCTCCGCTGGCCGGCGGAAAGGTCCACGGTGGGCTTCTTGCGGAAATCCTGCATCTCAAACCTGGTGATGAGCTCGTCGATCCTCCGCCTCCGTTCGACCTTCGGGACCCCCCAGACCATGCCGTAGACGTCCATGCTCGTCTCCGTCCTGAGGCCCTGGTCGAAGCTGTCCTGCTGCTGGACTACCCCAATCCGCTCGCGGATCTTCTTCCCCTCAGTCTTGACATCGTGGCCGAGGACGGTGGCAACTCCGGACGTCGGGCGGAGCAGTGTCGTCAGCATCTTGATCGTGGTCGTCTTCCCGGCGCCGTTCGGGCCGAGGAAACCGAAGACTTCCGCTTTCCCTGTCTCGAAGGTTATCCCGTCGACGGCCGGCTTCTGTTCGTATGTCTTTGCGAGGTCGCGCACCTCGATTGCAAGTTCCCCCGTCACGCCTCGGGACCGGTAGATGGCGGTAATTATGCCAGTCGGCCAGGAATCTTCTCTGGTCGAGGTCGAATTGGGCCGGCGAATGGCTTCGGATACTTTTAAGAATCTGAGCGCAGAATGTTATCCAGTCTTGAGCAAGTTTTCCACCGCCCAGGAGAGCTGGAAGGAGAAGACGGGCGAGGTAATGATGGTCGAGATTTCAAAGCTCTTCGTCGGAAAGACGAACGTCCGCAAGAGCCCAGGTGACGTCGGAGATCTCGTCGATTCAGTGAAACAGAAGGGTGTCCTTGAGCCCGTCTTGGCAAGGCCTGTGGGCGGGCGCTACGAGCTCGTCGTGGGGTCGAGGAGGTTCGAAGCTGCGAAGATTGCAGGGCTGAAGAAGATGCCCGCGATGGTGAGGCCGATGACAGACGAAGAAGCGATCATAGTGTCCCTGATCGAGAACGTCCAGCGCCGGGACATTGAGCCGGAGGAGGAGTACGACGCGATGGCCAGCCTGAGGAAGCTAAACCCACGCGTCTATGGCACCCCTGAACAGCTCGCAAAGGCAATAGGGAAATCGAGGAGGTATGTCGAGGACAGGATCGCGGCCGTCGAAACTGTCAGGAATATCAGGAGGGAGTCGAACGCCGACATCTCGGTGAAGAGCGCGCCCGCCCCGAAGGAGAGGCGGCAGGGGGTCCTCCCGGTCAAACACGCCACGTTCCTCCACAAGGCGGAGGAGTCTCCATCCGTCCAGGAACTCCCAAGGCGAGAGAGGGCTGAGAAGATGAAGCAGTTGGCTGAGACCATCGCCCCGCTCCCCCAGCCTGAGGCCGAGAGCGTCGTGAGCCACTTCGTGATGGCGCCGGAGAGGTCCGTGGAGGACATCAGGAGGGAGATTGCCTATCTTCACGCAGTAAAGCTTGAGATCCTGCTGGACCCAAGGGTGGCGGACGGCCTGAGGAGGGCGGCTGAAGAACGAAACACCACAATGGAAGCGGTGGCGGGTCTAGCCATCCATTCGTGGTTGCGCCAGCAGCGGTACGCGTAGCTCAGCCTGTCGCGACGAACACGAAGTAGTAGAAGACGACGAAGCCGACGAGGATGTTGACGAACCACAGGCTCCAAGTGGATATCATTACGCGTCTGTAGTTTTGGACTTTGAGACGTTCCGGGAACCTGCTCCACCTCATCCTGAGGACCAGATACACTCCGTCGGAGCTCCAGGGGATTTATCGGTTTTGTGGATTCGGGTTTTGTCGATGCTTGTCCGGGGCTAGTCCCCGATGTCAAGGTTTGGCTTGGTCCCTAGGGCCAGTTCGATCTGTTCCATTATTTCCGGGGTGATGGCTGGGACGAATTCCAGGGATCCAATGTTCTCTGCGACCTGGTCCGGATTGGTCGCCCCGGTAATCACGGTGCTGACGTGCTCGTTCTTCCTTGTCCAGGCGAGAGCGAACTGAGCCATGGTGCACCCGAGTCCCTTCGCTATGGAGGTCAGATGGGCCACCTTGGCGAGGTTCTCCTGGGTCAGCAGCTGGCGCTGGATCCAGTCGTATCCTTTCAGGGACGCCCGAGATCCGGACGGAATCCCGCCATTGTACTTGCCGCTAAGGAGTCCTGAAGCAAGGGGGCTCCAGGTCGTCGTCCCCAGGCCGATTTCATGGTAGAGAGGCAGGTACTCCTTCTCGACCCGGTCCCGGTGGAGCATGTTGTACTGTGGTTGTTCCATCTGCGGTGGCGTCAGACCGATTTCGCGTGCTATCGCGTGTGCTCGCATGATGTCGGCTGCGGACCACTCGGAGGTCCCCCAGTAGAGGATCTTCCCTTGATGGATGAGGTCGTCCATAGCACGGACGGTTTCCTCAATGGGGGTGGTCGGGTCGGGACGGTGGCAGAAGTACAGGTCGAAGTAGTCGAGCTGCATCCGTTTGAGAGAATTCCGGCACGCTTCGTAGATGTGCTTGCGGTTCAGCCCCTCGTCATTGGGCCCGTCCCCTCCCCAAAACACCTTACTGGAGACTGCAACGTCCTCCCGCCTCCAGCCGAGCTTCTTGATCGCGTTTCCCATTACGGTCTCCGCGTTTCCGTGGGCATAGGCTTCGGCGTTGTCGAAGAAGTTGACCCCCAGTTCGCGGGCGGCGGACATGCACTTCGTCGCCATTTCTTCCCCCACTTGGCCGCCGTAGGTCACCCAGGCGCCCAGAGATAGTTCGCTTAGTTTGATTCCAGCGTTGCCGAGTCTCCTGTATTCCATCTGTTTCTGACGGCGCCCGGCCCCTGTTATTTACTGTGTTGTCGCAGGGCCATACGAAAGAGGGTCAACCCGAAGCGAGGATCCTCGTATCGACTGCGAGCGCTTGGCTCCCCGAAACAATCAGAGGGTTGATCTCTATTTCCCGAATCAATGGGTCCTCCACCATTATCCTCGAGAACCGGGAGACGACCTTAGCAAGACGGTCGATGTTTGCGGTTGGGCCCGACCGGTAGCCCTTGAGGGTCGGGCTTAGCTTCGTCCTCAGGATCATCTCCTTCGCCTCTGATTCGTTTACTGGTGCGATCGCCAGAGAATAGTCCCTGATGAGCTCGGCATATTTTCCACCAGCGCCGAAGAGGACTGTCGGACCGAAGGTGGGGTCGACGGTTCCGCCGAGAATGATTTCGACCCCGGACGCGACCATCTTTTGCACCATCATGCCGTCGAATCGCACGCAGCAGTCATCCGCCAATGCCTTCAGGCTGGAGAACGCGGCTGCGACCCCTTCCTTGTTTCCGACTCCGAGGACCACCCCTCCGGCGTCCGTCTTGTGGAGAAGCTGGAGGGACAGAAGCTTGCAGGCGACCGGATAGCCTATGGCGCTAACCTTCGCAAGGTCGTCCTTCTTGCGCACGACCACGTATTTCGGCTCCGAGATCCCGTAAGTCGTCAGGATCTTCGTGGCTTCTGCTGGGAGGAGCGTTCCGAGACGGCGCCTCGGAGTCCTGAGCCTGTCTTTCTTGGAAGGTTCGTAGCCCGGAATGTCGCTTGGCTTGATCGCCATGTAGGCGGCCGCCGCCGCGAGCGCCCTGGCTCCTCTCTCCGGGGTTGGGAAGCTGGGGATCCCGCTCCTGACGAAATCGGCGTTGATCGCATTTGCAAGGGAGGACCAGCCCATCACGGCCGCGGCAACCGGCTTCCTTGACTTCGAGACCACCTCGGCCAGGCGGACTGCGACATCTGGGTCGATTGAGGGGGTCTGATGGGTGGGCATGATTAGCACCATGTCACATTCGGCTAGCCCAAGTACGATCTCTGTCATCCTGACGAATTCCTCGGTGATGGCGCTTGCCGTCAGGTCGATTGGGTTGCTCAGCGATGCATTGGGAATGAAGCTGCTTGTACGGAATGCCCGTCTGATCATGTCGGTCGACCTCCTGCTTGGCGGGCTGACGTCCAGGCCCGATTCCATGGCCTCGTCCGCTGCGATCGCCCCCACCCCTCCGGCGTTGGTGATGATCATCAACCTCTTTCCCCCGACCCGAGGAAGCAGGGAGAAGGACATGCAAAGGTCGATGAGTTCCTCCAGGGTTCTCGCCTCGACCAGCCCCGACTGTCTGAAGGCCGCCTCGTAGGAGACGTAGTCACCGACCAGCGAGGCAGTGTGAGTCAGCGCCGCCCGGGCCCCGACCTGCGTCTTCCCGACCTTGAAGACCACCACGGGTTTCCTTCGAGCCGCGGTCGACGCCTCCTTCATGAATCTCCTTCCGTCTGACAGGCCCTCGAGATAGACGGCGATAACCTTCGTTTGCTCGTCATCAGCGAAGTACCCGATGATTTCTTCGACTGACACGTCCAGCTGGTTCCCGGTCCCGACAAGAGCCCTCATCCCGACTCCCCTGGCGGCGAGCTCCTCGGAAACGGTTTCACCCAGGTGCCCGCTCTGGGTGACCACCACCACCCCTCCCTTCAGGGGCTTGAGATGGGAGACGATCTCACTTCCATCGGGAAGTTTCTTTGTGGAACGGATGAACAGGGAGTCTACCCCCGAACGCGTGTCGACCAGGCCGATCGTATTCGGACCAAGGATCCTCATGCCTTTGGCCTTCGCCTTCAGTAGAACTTTCTTTTGCAGTTCCGTCGCGCCGATCTCGGCGAACCCTCCAGGTATCATGACGGCAGCCTTCACCCCGGCATCGGCGGCGTCGTTTACCAGTTGAAGCGTCGAGGCGGCGGGAACCGCCATGATGAGAAGTTCCGGGGCTTCTGGGAGCGAACGGACCGAGGGATAGCATGTCACTTCCCCGATTCGTTGGTGGGCAGGGTTAATCGCGTAGAGTGAAGCCTTGAGAAGTCCCTTCCGGGCGTTGGTCTGAAGGTTCGAGAATATTATCGAGGCGAGCTTGTCGGGGTTAGGGGAGACTCCGGCCACGGCGATGGAGGTCGGCTCGAAAAAACTCTTCACGCTTCCCTGAGAATGATCTGCCAAGCGGCCTCTGCGGGTCCGGGAGGGGAGGACTAATAGGTGTGGGTGGCTCCGCGAGTAGTGGGATTCGCCCTTGGATTACCTGCTCCCTTTAGTCTCGGGCGTCGGCGCCGTGGTCCTCCTTGCCGTTCTGGTCCAGATGAGGAGCATGTCGCAGGATCAGGAGGGCTGGTGGACCCGGTCGATATTGGAGGGGAGGAGGGTCGATGTCAGGACCGACTGGAACCTGTGCATGGGGTCGGGGAGCTGCACCGAGCTGGCTCCGGAGATTTTCAAGCTTGACTGGTCGAAGAAGAAATCGGTGTTCGACCCGGCTCCGCTCGAAATGTTCGAAGACAAGGGGACCAAACCGGGGGACATCTTCAGGGCGGCCCAGTCGTGCCCGTACAGGGCAATAATCCTGGAAGACGCCGACACGGGAGAGAGGCTCTTCCCGTCCTAGCGTCACCTCTGACCGTCAAGACCGGGAAAGGTGTCATGAGACGAGTCGGCTGTTCTGTTCACTGGACGGGGCTTTCTGGGCCTTAGAACTAAGTGGGGGTCTTTCCTACCCTTCAGGTATGAAGCGCGAGGACAAGGTCTTTGCCAGCGTACTGGTCATGGTCCTGCTGGTAACCGCTGCAATAGTGGCACTGGCCCCCGTTCCACAGCGACAGATCGGGAAGTCGGGGCAGCTCGCGTCCTTCCAATCTAACGACCAGATGATGAATTTCATTACGCAGTCGGGGAGCAGTAACTCCCAGACCTATTACCGATCCATTTACTCCTTCGCGCCCGAGGCTGCGAGCTCGCTGGCGGTTGTGACATCGGCCCCTACGTTCACCACCACCAACGTCCAAGTCCAGGGGATCGACGAACCGGACTTTGTCAAGACTGACGGGACGTACATGTATGTTGTCTCCGGAAAGACCGTCTCCATTATCCTGGCCTACCCGCCCGAGAGTGCGACAACAGTGACGTACATGAAGTTCGACGGAGACGTGATGGGAATCTTCCTGGCCCCGCAGCGGCTGGTAGTGATTCAGAGCGCCCAGGTCAACAATTCAAAGTACGGGTACTACACGCAGCAGGAGAGCCTCATGCTGTACAACACCGCCAACGTCTCCTCCCCGGTCCTGATGAGGGACGTCTCGGTGGTAGGATCGTACATTAATGCGCGCCTGTCTGGAGGTTACGTCTACGCCATCTTCCAGCAGCCAACGCAGACCTACGAGAACGGCACCGCAGTGGTTGCTTCCCCGACTGTCTTCGACGGTAAGACCGTGGACGCGATCGACGCTTCCTCGGTGTTCTACAGCACTTCATCGGGTGTCCCTTTCAGCATGTACACGATACTTCTGAGCTTGAAGGTGACAGACGGCTCTCACACACAGACCGCGATACTGACAGGCTGGGGGTCGACGATCTACGCTTCCAACTCGAACGTCTATCTGGCCTTCCCTGACAGGCAGATTTACGCGCTGGGGCTCGGGGTTGCGGTCGGCGGCATAAGGGCCGTCCCCGGCGCCCCGTCGCTACTTCCATTCTGGTGGGGAGGATGGGGGACGAACACGACGATCTTCAGGGTGGCGTACTCGAACGGAAGCACCCAGGTCGCCGCCGAAGGGACGGTCCCGGGGACGATACTGAACCAGTTTTCCCTTGACGAGTTCAACGGGTACCTGAGGGTGGCAACTACCACCAACGCGATGCTGGTAAACCAGACCTGGGCCCAGGTGAATAACGTGTATGTCCTCGACCAGGGAATGAAGGTCGTTGGGTCTCTGGAGGGACTGGGAGTGAATGAGAGGATCTACTCGGCGAGGTTCATGGGGGACATCGGTTACATGGTCACGTTCGAACGGATTGACCCGCTGTTCGCGATATCATTCGCAAACCCGACTCACCCTGTCGTCTTGAGCTCGTTGGAGCTTACGGGCTTCTCGGACTACTTGCACCCGATCGGTAACGGATACCTGATTGGGGTCGGGAAGAACACGATCCCAGCCCCGGCCGAGGCTGGCTATGTCCTCTACCAAGGGATGAAAGCCTCTCTCTTCCACGTGGCTTCAGACGGCAGCTCGAGGGAGGTCTCGAAGGTCTTGATCGGTGACAGGGGGAGCGACTCCCCGGTATCGACCGACCATAGAGCCTTCGTGTACGACCAGGCGACTGGGCTGATGGCCTTGCCGATTCTTGTGACCTCCCTGGACAACAGCTCGTCAGGAGGACAGATTCCAAACTTCAACTACGGAACCCCTGTATTCCAGGGGGCCTATGTGTTCAACGTCTCGGAGTCGGACGGGTTCCACCTGGTCGCAAGGATAACGCAGGTCCCGAACGGCCTTTCGGTCCAGGACGCATTCGACTACTACATCTACAGGGTCGTGCTGGCGGGAGGCTACGTCTACACGGTCTCTGACAGGGCCGTGGTAGTGACTAACCTGTCGACGTTGGGGACTGTTGCGACAGTCAAGTTGCCGTATAGCGGCTGAACTGGTCACATCAGAGTCATACGGTCATAGGGCACTATCAGGTCGAGCTCCCTTTCGCGCTCCCGGGAACCTGGGCAGACGGAAGCCAGCTTCCTCCTGAACGCGGGGGAGTGGTCGAAGTGGACCAGATGCGTGAGTTCGTGCAGCACCACGTATTCTCTGAGCCGCTCTGGGAGGGCTATCAGCTGCCAGGAAAACGAGAGCCTGCCTCCCCGGGTGCAGTAGCCCCATTTGCTGATCTCTCTGACATCCACGCGGCTGGGCCAGGCTCCGAACAGGGGGGCAGATTCCCGGACCTTCTCGACCACGTAGGTCGAACTTTCCCTGAGGAACCACCTCCTGATGAGTTCCTTGATCCTGCGGTTGTCGCTGGTCCTGACGACCACCTTTCCATTGACAAGGTCCGGTACGAGTTCGTCCGTGAGCGTGTCGACATGGACGACCTTCAGGTAGACACCTCCGAACATCACTTCCTCGGGGGTCAGGATTCTCTTTGTGGTCGCAGCCCGCTCGTATTCCCGGGTAATCCATTCGAGCCTGTCCCTCAGGGCGGCTTCGACGTCGACCTTTCGTCCGGACCGGGGGAGGGCTACCTCGAGGGTCATGTCGGGCCTGAATCGGAAGTAGGTGTAGCGCCTGCTGGGGCCTTTGACGACCGAATACTCGATTCTCCTGGAACCGAGGTCCAGATGTGGCAACCGATACTCCTGGATGCGGCGGTAGATTAGTCTAGTCTCGAAGGGTTCCGTTGCGTCTTAGGGACTTGAGCCCTTAGAACCTTTCAGGATTTTGTCCTGTTGCAACTCCGGCCTTACGGCAAAGTCTTTAGAAACGACTGAGGCCGCATCCACCGTGGAATAAGGAAGCATCTGGGCACCGCGAACTTCCTGATTTGGGGCGTCGTGGTCGTCATGGGGTTTGGCTTGACTTACGAAGGATACAGCATAGCGACATCAGGTCTCAGATTTGCGGACGCCAACCTTGGGTTCACCGTATCCTCTCTTGGACTGGCCTTCATAGCTGTCGGATTGACAATAATTGCCTTCGCCTACGCCGAAATATCGGGAGCCAGACGATTCCAGATACTCAACGACAAACTCGATTGGCTCTTTACGAAGGTCAAAAGTGAGGAGAAGTCAGATAAAGAGACAGGCAAGACCGACGAGGTGGTCGCGCCAAAGCTAAGTCTTTGGAAAGAGAGCCCGAGCTTCGTTATCGCGTCAATTCTGTTCTTAGTCGTTATCGTAGTAGTGGATGGGTACATCGTCTTCTCTTTCAACAATGCAAATCTGGTGCCCAAACAGATTAGCCCGAGCGTGGCTCAACCGATGTTGCTGGCTCTGATTCAGGCAGATGGCGTGTTCCTCGGCTTCGTCGGTGCTGTTTTCGCGGTGATTTTCGGGCGTAGCCAGAAGGTCGAGTTGCAACAGGAGAAGATTCTACGGGCTTCTAAGGGTCCAAGTCCCTAGAGACGCAACAGAACCTCTCGAAGAGAGTTCCCCAAGAAGGGGTCTGCCTCACCCGACGCGGAGGTGCTTTGCCAGGCCAATCTTCTCGAGCATCGAGAGATACCGGGGGTCAGACCTGACCCCGTCGAGCTCGTAGTCGATGGTCATGGCGTAGATGTTGCGGTCGTAGCCTGAGTATGCCTTGTCGAGCCATTCGAAGGCCCTGTCGTTCTCGTTGAGTTTGAAGTGGATGAGGGCGAAGACATAGGGGCTCAGATGCTCCCTCTCGTAGATGCCTTCTGTCTCGGAGAGCAATCGATGGCACTCCTCGGACTTCCCCATGTGGGCATAGACGTAGGCGTAGGTCACCTTAGTCTCGGCCGGCTCTCCCAATTTGCCAAACGTCTCGGCGGCCTTCAGGGCCTCGGCCTGCATCGAGTTTCCGAGGTAGACCTGGATGAGACTGAGGTAGAGGACCGAAAAGCTAGGATCCATTTCGATCACCTTCTTCGCCTGTTCGATTCCCCTAGCCCACTGCTTGGTGTAGTAGCAGTAGTCGACGACGTTGGTGTTGATTATGAGCGAGAGGGGGCTCAGTTCCAGCGCCTTCATTATCGCCTTTTCAGCCTCGAGGGACCGTTTCTCCCAGGCTAGCAGCTGGGAATACCATTGGTAGGACGTGGGGAAGCTCGGGTTCAGCTCGATTGCTCTCTTGAACTCGGCTTCGGCTTTGACAAGGTCCCGTTCGAACGCGCACGATTCCGCAGCAATGACTGCGTGGGCTTCAGCCAAGTCATCGTCCAAGGAAAGGGCCTTCAGTGCGTTTTCCTGCGCCTTGGGATAGCAGGTTACCGGGTCATCGTAACTGTTCGCTGCCATTACCTGGTAGCACTGCGCCAGGCCTGCATACCCGAGTGCGAAAGTAGGGTCGAGGGCGACGGCCTGTTCGAAGAAGTCGACGGCCCTCTTTAGTGCGTCGGGGTTCCTCTTGTTCCAGTAGAACATTCCCTTCATGTAGAAGGTGTGGGCTTCAGTGTTCTTGGTTGCGCCCCTGGCCAGCTTCTTCACCCCCTCCTCCACTAGCTTGATCTTGAGGGCCTCAGCGACCTTCTGCGCCACCTCGCTCTGGATGGTGAACACGTCGTCGAGCTCCTTGTCGTAGTTCTGGGCCCACAGGTGGCCTTCGTTGCGGGCGTCGATGAGCTGGATGGTTATTCGCACCTTGTTCGCTGCCTTCCGGACGCTCCCTTCAATCAGGGTCCCGGCGTTGAGCTCCTTCCCGATGTCTGAAATCCTCTTAGTGGCGTTCTTGTACTGCATTATGGACGTCCTGGCTATTACGGTGAGCTCTGTGATGGACGCCAGCGCGGTAATCAACTCCTCGGTCATCCCGTCTGCGAAATACTCGTCATTGGGGTCGGGGCTCATGTTCCTCAGGGGAAGGACTGCTACCCTCCTCCTGTCGAGCTCTTCCGGTTCCTTCGCCACTTCCATTTCCCAGGGCATGACTATCCTGTACACGTCGATGGGCAATCTGACGTTCTTTAGGGTCTTCCCCTCCAGCTTCTCCAGCGTGAAGTCAATCTTGTTCCTGACGTGGTCGTAGACCTGCTCTGAGATGCAAACCCCGCCCGGTCCGGCGAGAGGCTCGATGCGCGAAGACACGTTCACGGCGTCCCCAAGGATGTCTCCCTGGCTATGGACCACGTCTCCGAGATGCACCCCGATTCGGATCTGGAGCCTGCTATTCTCCGGGAGCTGGGAATTCCTCTCGTGCATCACCTGCTGGATGTCGAACGAGCAGCGGACTGCTTCCAAGGCGCTGGGGAACTCGACAAGAAAGGCGTCCCCGATTGTTTTCACTTCCTTCCCTTCATGGCTCAGGAAGATCGGGCGGACTAGGTTGCGGTGCTCCTCGAGGCGTTCCAGGGCGCGGGCCTCGTTGGTCTGGGTGAGGTTCGTGTAGCCGACGATGTCGGTGAACATGATCGCAGCTAGCCGCCGTTCGACGTGGACTGCCATGGTCTGGGGCGCTCAGACTGGCGAGGCAATAAAACACTTTGTTGTTTTTCTGTGGTGCTGCGCTATCGGCATCGGTGTCAGAGGAGGCTAGTGGGCCCCGTTGGGGAGGAACTTCTTGCCGCACTTTCTTTCGTACTCCTCCTTCCTGCGCTAGGCCTCGCCTTCCGCTTCGTCCACCTGGGTGCTTGGACATTGTAGGTGGTCGTGGTTACATTCACTGTCAAGCGGTTCGCATTGCTTATCTAGAATGACGAGGCGCGCCTTCCGCATTGACCCGCAGGCACCTCTTCTTCATCGCGATTCCGCTGATTGCAGCCGCCGTAATAGCACTGGCGTACTTCGGGGCGTTCAGGTCGCCCTATGTTATCGCCGCCCTGGTCGTGCTCTACATCGTGGTCAGCATCAGAAATAGGAGGAAGTTTGCGAAGCGGAAGGAGAACAGTTAGGGTGCGGACTCCGTCCTGGGTAATCTAGGCTTACTACGGTCAGACCCTTTCGGTGAACATATGCGGACCCTTGAGCCGTTTGTCCCTATACCTGAAGACGTAATCCCAGAGATGCTCCAGCTTGCCTCCCTTCGGCCAGGGGAGCTACTCGTAGACCTGGGCTCCGGGGACGGAAGGATCGTGTTCACCGCTGCGGAGAGGTTCGGTGCAAGGGCAGTCGGGGTGGAAGCCCGCGAAACTCTGGTCAGAGAGTGTCGAAGGAAAGCCCGCGAGATGGGGCTCACCGGGGCGGTCAGGTTCGTCAGAAGCCCGTTCAAAGACTATGGCTTGGGGAAGGCGGACGTCCTCGCGCTTTACCTTTCGAGCTACACGCTGGGTCTGCTCGAACGGAAGTTCACAAGGGAACTCAGGAAGGGGACCAGGATCGTCACGTTCGAGTTTCAGATCTTCGGCTGGAAGCCCCGGCTGGAGTCGTCCTTCACACCGAAGAGATGGACGAAGCCGCACCCAATCTACCTGTATGTCGTTTAGCATGAGGGACCGGGGTCGGTTGCGGTTTCTCCCGTGTCACCGTTAAATAACAACGGGGGCGAGTCCCAATGGTGAGCGAGGAGCTAGACAGCGCACGAGAGAGGAAGAGACAGAACGAGGAAAGGGCCAAGCAATACTACGATAAGATCAGGAAACAGGAGTCGGAAGTGTCCGCGCTCCAGAAGGACTTGGCAGTGAGCCAGAGGAAGCTGGTCGAGCTCCAGCGACAGAAATCGGACCTCGACAAGAGGATGACAGACCTGCAGAACAGCATCGATGGCACCAATCGCAACATCGGATCGTTACAGAGGGACATCGACAGCCACAAGCAAACCATCGCTTCGGACCAGACGGTGATGGAGAAGTACAACGCCGATGTCCAACAGCTCGACCACGTGATTGCCGATTTGATGAGACGCCGCTGAGAATCACCGTCAGCCCTACGCTGCCCGTAAGATTGACTGCTAAGCGTTAAATCGGCTCCCGACATCTTGGGGACGGATGGCTGCGACAAGCCTCTCGTTCATCGACCTATTCCTGCTCAGCATGACTATCACATCGGCGATAGTCGCGGTAAGACTCCTCTGGAACCTGGCGTCGAGGAAGCACAAGCGGGCGTACGGCCGGCCGGTACAGTACGTCTTCTTGATCGGGACCGTGGCGGGTGTCATTCTCCCTTGGAACGAGTCGGCCGGTCTGGTCGGCGCCTTTTTCTCCAGCCTGATCCTGTTGGTCCTCGCTTCCACCTATTCCATACTGGGCTGGAGGACCTTTGCGCCTGCGTTTCTCGCTCTCGCGTGGATTCCCAGGGAGACCATGAGAGACTGGTTCCTCTATCTCTCAGTCGGGGCCGGAGTGATAGGGGTTGTGACGACGGTGATTTCTCTGGTGGTTAGCCCCCTGCTGGGTCTGAACCTCAGCTCCCTCGTCCCGCTCGGCTTCGATACCGTTTCGATACTCTCTGCCCTGCTCGAATTCACGGTGTACGTCCCGTCGTACAACAACATCTTCGCCCTGGTCTACAACTTCATCGTCCACGCCAGGAGGGTTGCCCCTGATTCGGGAGAGCCGTACCTTGACGACCTTGACTTCAAACGGATCACCGAAGGGAGCCATTACACCGATTTCGAGGTCAGGGACGCGCTCGAATCCCTTGTCAGGAAGGGGTTCGCCTCGAAGATTTCCCCGGTCCCAGTGGCTCACATAATGTTCAAGATCAGCTCATATGGGATCAGATACCTACGGTCTGTCTGGGAGGAGGTCTTCTATTCGATGGAGAGGGAGAAGTCTCAGCTCGAGTCCAGGCTCTTGTACCTGCACGAGAAGCTCAGGTATTCCCCAGTCATGGAAAGGGAACTTGAGAGGAGGGTCCGGGACGAACTCCGCGACTTTAGGGCCAGCATTGAGGACCTGGGGGACTATGGCCTGCTCCTGACCGACAGCAAACGGACTGACCTTTACGAGAAAGTGACGGACATTGAGATGCGGCTATCGAAGCCCAAAAAGAAAGAACCGGAGGAACAGAAGTCGGATGAGGCCTGACATGGTCGGCGAGCAGAGCGCGGACGTTCCATTGCGTCCCAAATGTTAAATCCACCAAGCTGTCCGAGAATCTGAGAGGGTAGTATCCACGCAATGACTGAGACAACCGAAGAACGACGGCTCGCGGCAATAATGTTCACTGACATAGTCGGCTATACCACGCTCACGCAGGAGAACGAGGCCGCGGCTCTGGCACTCCTCCAGGACCACGCCGGGATGATACGACCGCTGTTTTCAGAAAACGGAGGGCGCGAGGTAAAGATGATCGGCGATTCATTCCTGGTCGAGTTCTCGAGCGCGCTCAGCGCAGTAAAGTGCGCGGTCGACATTCAGCGGAGGCTGTACGAACGGAATATCGCAGACCAGGCCCGGAAGATAGAGTTGAGGATTGGCATCCACGTCGGCGACATCGTCTACAAGGGTTCGGATGTGTTCGGAGACGCGGTCAACATTGCTTCCCGCATAGAGCCTCTTGCGAGTCCCGGGGGCATCTGCATATCCCAGCAGGTGTACGACCAGGTGTGGAACAAGATAGAGCACCCAATCGCCGGGCTGGGCAAGCGCGACCTGAAGAACGTCCAGCTGCTAATGGAAGTTTATCGCATCGTGCTGCCATGGGAGAAGGAGGCGATAGGGGGGGAGGGCAAGCGCGTCGTCCCTCTTGTCGACAGAGTTGCAGAGCTGAGGCAGCTGAAGATGTTGCTGGAGAAATCGATCCAGGGGGAGGGGAGTCTGGCGTTCATCGCGGGGGAGGCCGGGATAGGAAAGACGCGGATCGCGGAAGAGTTGGTCGCATTCTCTCGGCAGAAGAACGCGACGGTACTGCTGGGCCGCTGTTCACGCCGGGAGGGAAAGACACCCTACGCTCCCTGGATAGACCAGGTCAGGGATTTCGTGCGCAATTCGCCCCCGCAACTGCTGTTCAAGGTGGTCGGAAACCACGGGGCGGAGATCGCCAAGCTCGTCCCTGAGATTTCGTCGGTCCTGGGTCCCCTGAACAGCATAAGCACGGGGTCGGCCGACCAGGATAGGCTCCGCTTCATCGACGGGGTCACGCAGTTCCTGATTAACGTGGCGCGGGAAGCCCCTGTCTTGCTGGTAGTGGACGACATGAACTGGGCCGATTCTGGTTCACTGGACATCATGATGTCGGTAGCTAGACAGGCCAGGAACAACAGGATACTCATCGTGGGAATCTACAGAGATGTGGAGGTCGAGGAAGACTCCGACCTGTTTGAGTTCCTGTATGATGTAAAGCGTGAGAAGCTGGGGGACATGGTATCGCTGAAGGGGTTTGACGCCGAGGACACCGGCAGGATGTTGGCCGAGATACTGAACCAGAAGGAGGTCGACCTGGAATTCAGGGACCTCGTGCACCAGAAGACCGGGGGGAACCCGTTCTTCATCGAAGAGCTGGTGAGGTCACTGATGGAGCAGGGAGTAGTGTTCAGGACCGCGAAGGGATGGGAGAGGAAGCCCATCTCCGAGATCGAAATCCCGACCGGTGTGAGGACGGTGATAAAGCAGCGGCTCAGTAACCTCGACTCCGAAAGCCAAGGAGTCCTGGCCGTTGCCGCAGTGACCAGCTGCGAATCGAAGGAGTTCTCGTTTGCGCTACTGCAGTCCGTCACTGGGGTCGAGGAAGACCACCTGGTCGACGTGATGGAGAGGATATTGAAATCTCGCCTGATCAAGGAGGCCAAGCTTTCTGGGGGGCATCCGGGATTCACCTTCACCGACACCAGGGTCAGGGATGCCATCTACGACGAGATAACCCAGTTGAGGAGGAGCAGGTACCACATGAAGACGGCGAAGGCCATCGAGGAACTCTACAAAGACGACCTCGAAGAAGCCTATGGGGTACTGGTGTATCACTACCTCAGGGGCAACGACCAGAAGAAGTGCCTCGATTACGCGCTGAAGGCGGCCAAGGCATCATCATTAGTGTATGCTCACCCGGAGGCCATCAAGTACCTGAAGACCGCCCTCGAGGTGCTCGAGGACTCCTCCGACAGAGCGACCAAGGGCAAGGTGCTGGAAGAGCTCGGGGACTACTGCTGGTTCGCCGGGCGGCCAGATTTTGCAAAGTATTCCGAAGAGGCCGCGAAACTTAGCGGGGCCGGCGGTGAGAAGAGGGTGGCCGCCCGCCTGTACCGGGAACTCGCCACCCGCCTTTTCGACTCCAACAGGGATAACTTCAGCACGCCGAACGAATACTACCACATGGCGGAGGAACTCCTCCGAGGAGACGGCGAGAGCGCTGAGCTTGCCTATCAATACCATTCACTTGCTCGGTTCTACTTTCTGACTGGGAAGCTGGCAGAAGCGAGCGAGCTTGGAAAGAAGGCACTCCTCCTGGCTGAGAAACTCGGGGTCCCTGAAGTACAGGCACAGGCCTATCTTACGATTGCGGTGGTGGCTTCATCGTCGGAGAAGGAAATGAAGTTTGATTATATGAAGAGGGCGCTCGAGATTGGTCTCAAGAACAACTTCTCGGACGTTGTCTTCAGAGCGTACAACAACATGGCTGTAGAGGCGGTGTCTCCCCTAGACACCCTCCGGTACGCTTCGGAGGGGGAGGAGTACTTCAAGAAGATTGGCTACGCACCCTACGAGGAGAACTTCAAGCTGAACAGAGCACAGACCCTGATCACACTGGGGGATCTTGAGAAGGGGAGGCAGATCGCAGAGGAACTGCTTGCAACGGCCAGTCTTCCATTGGCAAGGAGGGAGGCTCTGGCAACACTGGCGTATTGTCTTGGGATGCAGGGCAAGTTTGACGAGAGCGAGCAGCATATGTTGAAGTTGCTGGCCGCAGTCGAAGGGAGCCAAGATTTTCAGTATGTCATCCTGTCTCGACAATGGCTCGGCGGGCTGTACCTGGAGAAGGGAGACTTCGCAAAGTCCTTGGAACATCTGAACAAGGCGCTTTCCTTGTCGCGAGAGATGGGACTCGAGTCAAGGTCGACGTATGCGACAGGTGTGGCGAACCTGTATGGCAGCCTAGTGGAATTGGCGATTCGCCTGGGAAACCTCGAAGAGGCGAAGGGGTACCTTGCCCAGGCGAAGATAATCGCGAAGCAGACCCAGCGCCAGGACACCGAGGCGGCCCTGAACCAGGCGGAGGGAATGTTGCTGGCCGCCCAGAATGACTACTCCGGGGCGAAGAAGTCTCTACAGTTGTCGATTGAAGGATTCAGGAAACTTGTTTCGCCGTTCCTCCTGGCCAAGAGTCTCTATGAGCTGGGGGTAATGTCGGAAAGGGAAGGGGAGAAGGAAGAGGCCCGGAGGTCACTGGACGAGGCTGTTGGTATCTACAAGAAGATGGGGGCAAAGACATACGTCGACAGGGTCCAATCCGTCATTGCGAAGCTCTGAGCCTGGCTAACCCGCCAGTTCGCTGTGCCTGAAGCAGGAAACGATGTGGTCGTTGACCATCCCGGTGGCCTGCATGTGCGCGTAAACTATCGTCGGTCCTACGAACTTGAATCCTCTCTGAACGAGGTCCTTGCTGATGGCCTCGGACTCTCTCGTGGAGGCTGGGAGCTCTCTCAGAGAGCGCCATCTGTTGATCTTGGGCCTGCTGCCGACGAATTTCCAGATGTAGGAATCGAAAGTTCCGAATTCCTTTTGAACTCCCAGGAACGCCTTCGCGTTGTTCACTGCGGAACGGACCTTCAGGTTGTTACGGATTATCCCCGGGTCAGAGAGGAGGCTCCTGATCCTCCGCTCATCGTAGCGGGATACTTTCCGGGGGTCGAACCCGTCGAACGCTTTCCTGAAGTTCTCTCGCTTGCGGAGGATGGTCCCCCAGCTGAGGCCCGCCTGCATGCCTTCCAAAACAAGCATTTCGAATATCCTTTGATCGTTGTGGAGGGGGACTCCCCATTCATCGTCGTGATATTTTGCGTAGAGGGCGTCTCCCGGCGGGACCCAGTCGCATCTTTTCTTCGTGCACTTGTTGCGTGAATCCGTCCTGGTCGTAGCGTCTGGTCTCCTAGTCAGCTTGTGCTTCCCGGCTTAACCTGCAACCATTTGATGCTGCACCCGAAGGGGCGGGTATCGGGGACCCTTACCTCCCTCGATGCGACAAGGTCGTCGAGGGCGTTCCTGAGGTCGTTTGTGGTGACCTTTGCCGGGTCCCTCGAATCGTCGATCCTCCCCCTGTAGCGGAGGACCCTTTTGGAGTCGAAGGCGAAGACGTGGGGAGTGCAGACCGCCCCGTATGCGTCGACGGTCTCCTGCGACTTGTCCCGCAGGTAGGGGAACTTGAACCCCTTCTCTTTGACCCTCTTCACCATTTCTGGGAAGCCGTCCTCCGGGTAGGAGATTTCGTCGTTGGAGTTTATTGCCACGAGCTGGACTCCGTGGCTGGCGTAATCCCTCTGGATGGATACCATGCGGTCTTCGAAGGCCTTGACGTAGGGGCAGTGGTTGCAGGTGAAGAGCACAACAAGCACAGGCTTATCCGAGAAGGAAGACAGGGTGTGCCTAATCCCGTCTGTCCCCGGCAGGTCGAAATCGGGAGCCTGGGCCCCCAGTGGAAGCATGGCTTGGTATCAAAAAGAGACCCTCAAAAATCCATCGCCAGAACTCGAACGGACCCAAGTGAGGGACCATTCTGTCCTGGTCGCGGAGTTTCGGAGTCCTACTTCTGGGCGTTCTGCCAGAGACCGACGGTGTTGCCTTCTGTGTCCTTGAGGTAGGCGGTGAATCCGATGTCCCCCACCGGGGATTTCGGCGCAATGACGGACCCTCCGTGCTGCTTGATCTTGGACAGGCTGGCCTCGATGTCGTCGACCCTCAGGGTGACCACGACGCCTTGCAGTGGGCCTTCCCTCTTTCCCACGCCGCCGTTGATCGCGCCTGGGGATGATGGCCTGCCGTCTTTATCCGATTGGGTGGTGGTTGCGATGAAGTAGCCGGAGCCGGCCCAGTCGTTCAGTTGCCAGCCGAAAGCCTTGTTGTAGAAGTCGGTTGCCCGCTTCATGTCCTCTGCAGCGATTTCGAAATGAACTACGCTATCCATTTGAAAGGTCTTGAACCCTGGCGTATTTAACCCGGTTTGGTTTGTGGCAGGAGTCCCGACGTGGAGAATCTGAATCGGATGTGTTTGGAATTCTGCCCTACGTGGGAGCTACGCGACTCCGTTTGAAAGACCACATACGACATGTGTCCACGGGAAGCAGAATGGAGCCGAACGGGAGGCGCCCCCGTCCAAGAATCGAGACGCTTGCCGACCTAATTTCGGGCTCTCACTCTCCATCGGCGCCATCGCGCTCTTCGCAGAGTCCCCGACCACCCCGGAGCAGATCCTGGGGCACATGGCCGCCTTCGCTTTCACCTTCCTTATCCAAATCATCACCTGGCTGACCTACACCACCTACATGTCGGTGCTTCTGGTCGAGACCAAGGCGATCACTTTCCTCAATGTCGGACTTCTTTTGCTGGTTGCCCTGGTCCATACCTCCTGAACAACGTCGAGCTGGTGAATACGACACTTAGCTCGCAGGATGCGTCCACACTGAGGGACTTCTCATCCAGCCTCTTTGCAGTCGACCTGGCGGGAATCCTCTTCATACTCGCCGCCTTCGCGCACGTAATCAACATGGAGGAAAAGAAGCTCGTCGAGCCCGCACTCGCCACCCTGTTCAGGAACGAGAGGAACAGAATGTTGATAATCGCAGTCATCATGCTGGTCTCTGTGGCGCCGCTGTTCTGGCAGGTGACAGTCTGGGGGGTCCCGGCGAGGCTCTACGTCTGGTATCTCCCACTGGTGAGCTATTGGCTGGGGAGGATCGTCAGGCCGGAGAGCAGGACCTACATCAAATCATGAAGTCAATCTTAACGCTGAACCTCCTGGGAATCGCGGCCGGCCTGGTCGTCTTCGCGGTTGGGGCGGTGATGCTGAGCGGGGCGGCCTTGGTAGGAATCGTCATCGCGGCCGGATGCTCAGTCTGGATTACGTGGGAGGTCCTTGGTCAGAAGGCGGTGACCCGCGGGATCGCCGGCGGTCTGGTAGGAGCGGCCCTTGCCTGGGTGGCAATGAGGGTGATGATGCGATGGGTCGCATTGAGCTCCGCCCGGCCCGTAACGTTGACGATTGAGGGGACCTCCGCGATCCTGCTTACCAGCATGATGCTGAGTATTTTGCCGGCGATGGGTTACCTGCATTTTCGCAACCGATTGGGAAGCCGCTATCGGTTCGCTCTATCATATGGGGTAATCCTTCTTGCACTGGGAGGGATTCCGATGGTTATCATACTGCTCGAAGAGATATTTTCAATCGCGAGGATTCCCCTGATACCCGCGACGTTCTTGCTTGCGGTCCCGGTGACTTTTGCCCTTTCCATGGAGGCGGCCCTTCGAGCGATGGAGGGCCGCGGCAAGATGTCAATGGCCCTCCCTTGAAACATACAAAGCAGCCTCGTCGAAACAATATCGAAAACGTACGCTTGAATGGTGGGAAGGACGGGAATCCACGTGTGCCGGTCAGAGGGACCATACGTGGTTTCGGTGGTGATGGAATTCGACGGAGAAGAGCGGGTCGTCAAAATCCCGGCTTACCTGGAGAAAGCCGTCGACGACGATGCGAAGAAGAAGCGGTAATGGTCGAAACTTTCATTCACGCATCAAAGAGAGTATGTGCATGAGATTGAGGGCGCGAAAAAGCCGGAGACGCGGGAGAGGCGCATCGCCAAAATGATGGAATCTCTCCGGAACGCAGAACGGAAGAAATGAAATCGGATAGCTATGGTCGCAAAACGATAAAAGACGCTGAGAAGCCCTTCAGCGCAAGTCTTGCCTTTCTGTCCGAAGTGTGGAAGGGATGTCCTGGCTACCGACAAGTTCTGCCTCAATTGCGGAACCAATCTTGAAAGAACTGGGACGGCAACAGCAGCTCATTCCCCAACCCCTGTCCCCCAGGGTCTCCCCCCTTCCACGGCTCCCGACCAGAAGAATCCTTGGGGAGCTGCGCTGATGAATTTCTTCCTCCCGGGCCTCGGTTACGTTTACATCGGAATGGGGCGGGACGGAAAGACATTGTTCTTCGGGCTGTTGATTCTTCTCGCGGTCGCCCTGACTTTCTATGTCGGCGTCATCGGGGACGCGATTTCACCTCGTGACATCCCCTCGCTCCCGGCGTGGGAAGAGACCTTTGGTCTACTCGGGCTTCTTACTCCCATCGCCTTCGCCTACGACGGATACCACAGAGCACAGTCAGCCTGATGAGCTTCTGTCCGTCCTGCGGTGTCCAGTTCGAGGGCATCCAGAGCTTCTGCAGGAACTGCGGATACGACCTCCGCCGGGCCCTCGGAACTGCCGACGCACAGCCAGTCACCCCGCTTGACCCTGTGTACGGCATGGACGGAAGGAACGTGTTTGTGATCGGAGACGGAGGAGTGACGAGGGTCGGTGCGGGGCCGTGGATCTACTACCTCCCAATCATTGGATTGGTGGCGGTCGCCCAGCTGCTGGGGATCGTCTTCCCCGACGTTAGACCGATTCCAGTCAGCCTCGCCCTGATCCTGGCATGCTTTCCTATCGTGAACAAGCTCAGACACCGCTGGACAAACGGCCGTCTCGCTCTTTCCAAAGATGAACTTCAGGCAAGTAAGGGTGCGGCGTTCGTCTCGTGGGAAGCGCTGTCTTTCATGAGCATCGAGGTGAGGACGCTCAGGTACGGGTTCGGGAAAGATCGCTACACGATGGCCATTGAATCGGCCGATGTCCCCTCTGTCAGCGCGAAAGCCGCCGCGACCCTTGGCGCAAGATTCAGGCTGATGCCTGGGAAGAGGAGGCTGTCCGGCCCCGTGAAGTTCCTGATACTCACGCTGCTGCTTTTCGTGATCACCCAGCTGATCCTGATTTTTGCGTCGGTCACGCCGTTCTATCCGGGGGAAGAGGCGCGGTATTCGCTCCTGGTCAACTCGACGGAGGGGAGCTTCACGGGTGCCCCAATTGTGAACCAGTTTGGCTTGATCTTCTTCAACAACATCCAGGTGGCGTTGTTCTCCGCAATCCCGGGGTTAGGGATGGTGACTCTGTCAGCAGCGAGCTACAACACCGGGAGGGCGATTCAGGTGATTGCGATGCAAAATGGGGTGTCTCCATACTACTTCCTGACCGTCCTGTATCTGCTTCCTCATTCCTGGGTGGAGGAGCTCAGCTATCCTCTGGCCGGTGCCCTCACCTTCTACGGGATATTGGAGTGGCGGAGGACGAGTTACAAGGAATTCTCTGTCTGGTGGAAGAGGGATAGGTTCAGCGTCGGGTTCGGTGTGATAGCCTTGATACTCGCGGTCGCGGCGGTCCTTGAAGTGTCGGAGCCGCCTCTCGAAGGCTACGCGCTATTCCTCTGGGGGCCGGTGTTGATCGGAGGAGGATACCTTTACTCGAGATTCCGGGGAAGGCTCAAGGAGTTTCTGTAGTCGGCCGTCGACGGGTTAGGAATACGGCCTGCGCCTGAAGTAGCGTATCAACGACACCCCGTTCCGGTCAATCTTCATGTTGACCTGCCATCTCTGTACCCCCGCGTCCTGAGCCCTCCGTGCGGCAGTCAGGATCTTCCTGTTGGTCTTGTCGGGCCGAGGAGGCCTGAACGGTTTGGCGTCGTACAGGTAGCAGAGCACTATTGCAGCCTTTTTTCCCGCGACTAAAACACCGCGAAGGACTCCCATGTGTCGGATGAGACGGTCGAAGGAATCGAACCTGCTTTGGGTGACCCGGGGGGTTTCCTCGGTAGCCGAGAGCGAAATCAGCGGCATTTTCACTTCCAGGTAGGTGTCCCCGGCAAGGAAGTCGATCCGCGAACGACCCAACCTGACCTCTCTCCTCAGGTCGCCCATGGCAATGCGTGGGAGGGCACCGTTTCTGACGAAGAATTCGAAGTATCTGTTGACGGCCGTCTGGTTGATTCCGACCCAGGATGAATCTGAACGGGAGGTAGATATCGCCTCGACTGTGTACCCCGTCTTCCTTTTGTTGTTTCTGGCCACCGAATAGAGGCAGGGCATTCCTTCGAGCTTCAGGTTTCCGAGCCGACCAGTCGTCGGGCAGTGGCAGCGGAGCGTCTTCCTGTTGGCCCTTACCATCATGATGAACCTGTTCGGCCTTGAAATCATGGTCCCCAACTTCAGCGGAGCGGGAAAAAGGTACACGGGATTGGTTATCGGTGAAGTACGGCTTCTCATGGTGTTAGTTCCACATGATTATTCCATCGGGATGGATTTTTCGGGGAACTTTGGCGATGATGGTGGTTCCCAAAGTTCGACGCGGTTCCCTTCCGGGTCGGTAATCCACGCGAACTTCCCGTATTGGAACTCCTCGACTTTTGTATCGACCTTAACGCCTTCTTTCCTGAGCTGCTTCAATAGGGTCCTGAGGTCCCGCACCCTGTAGTTGATCATGAATTCACCATTCTTGGATTCTCCTGCTTGATCTGAGAAGTACTTGGTGTCTGCTGGGAAGATCGACCAAACTGTGTGTCCGACCCTCTGTTGTTTTGACCGGCCGGCGGTTTTCCAGGTGAAGGTCGCCGTCTGGTCCTTGACCTCTATGCCTAGATGTTCTTCGTACCAAGCTGAGAGCTTCTTGGGATCTTTTGCCTTGAAGAAGATGCCGCCCAGCCCGATTGCCCGTTTCTTCCCTCTGTTCACTGGCATGGGCTCAACCTGTTCTGGCGTCTATTTACGATGAACGCCTGATTGAAAGGCTTGTCCGAAGGTCAGCCCGCTGCAAGCCCGAGGCGTTTTGTGCCTCCACAGGGAAAGACTCATTGTGCGTCGGAATGTAGTGACCCCAAGAGTTGAACGAGTGGCCCAGGGCGTTCGACCCATGTTAATGGTCAAGGAAAAGGAGAAAAGAAAAGCATCTGGGGGAGGTATGGTGGTAGAATCTTGAGCGAGGAACAGTTCCGTGAGTGGGTAAACAGGAAGTCGCGCCTGCCTCTGGCGGTTAAAGGACACACGTTCGTTCTGAAAGAGGAAAACGTCATCGCAGTCGACGGGGGGAAGTTCGTCTACGAGGAGGCTTTGGAACTTGTGAAGCTGCTCAACTCGAGGAGCCCGTTCGCGCAGATAAATGCGGCCCTCATGATTTCGGAACGGAACGGGACGCTCCGGCTAATCGTCATCGGCCTGATAGCGGTCATCGTCGTGGTCGTGATCCTCCTCGTCAGGCGCTAGGCTTCGACTCGTTACGGCTTGACCGTGACATAGTAGAGATAAGTGACCCCCTGGGTGGGAACGCTGAGCAGCCCGAAGTTCAGGTTTCCGGAGCTGTCTGTCCAAGCATAAACTGCATGATCGACGCTCCCTGGTCCGTAAGTCTGGACCAAGCTGGCCACCTGAGCCGCCGTGTCGTTCTCCCCCGCCGCACTCAGAGACACGCTACCCACGTTCACGTAGACCGTGGGGTTGACGGACGTCGCATTGACGAGGCTGTAGCCCTGAGAGATAACCATGGCGTCTATCTTGTGGACCAGGGCGTTCCTGCTCGGCGTCACGCCCGTAGTGGAATTACCTAGTCCCAGGTTCTCAAAGGCCGCCACTGCGTTGGGGCCCACCCCGACGGAAGCAGAGGATGGGTTGACCGCTGTCATGAAAGGCAGCTGGGTGACCACGCCGGAGGAACCGGGGTTCGTATAGACCGCTACAAAGTACGTAAGCTGTCCTCCGACTGAGTAGAGAAGGTACGAGCCGAACCTGTAGTTGGGGAGCAGGGTCAGTTGTGTCCTCACCTGCTGGTTGGTAGTGAGGGCGTTCTCCGCGGCGGTGGGACCGATGATCAGAGCCGACTGCGAGGGGTTCTGGTACAGATAGATCTGCCCCAGCCTGTCCCCGCCGTAGGCTATGTAGAGTGCCCCCAGGTTCCTGCTTACAACGCCTTGGTACTGGGCCAGCTGCAGGCCGACGAAGTACGTCCGGTTCCCGACTGCGAAGGGGATGTACTGCACGTTGCTGTCCCCTGCCCGCTCGTAGAACTGGGCCCCCGACCTGAAGACGAACGGGTCGTTAACATGATAGACGAAGTTGTAGTCCAGTTGGCCAGGGACGTTCAGAGACCCGAGGAGCTGCTCCGGATACCTGAGCTGGGACTCAAGCCAGGAAGGAGAAGCCCCCCAGCTGCTGTAGTAGTTCTGAAAGAAGCGGGTGATGAAGTCGGTGCCGTTGACTCCCAGCAGGTTGGAGACGGTGTAACCCCTCATCGTGCCGTCCTGGATGTTGACCAGGGCCACGCCGAAGAACCTGAGGTAGGGGCTCGCGGAGAAGCCCGACCGCAGGGGGTAGTTGATGTAGATCTGTACGGCGTAGTACAGGTTCCTCCCGTCAGACACCAGGTACGCCGAAGGGTCCATGGTGAGGCCGGGGATCAACACCTCTCCGACTCTGTTGAAGATGTTCCTGTTCCACAGCATGTCTACGGGCTGGCCCGAGAAGGCGAAGCCGAGCTGCGCCTCGGAGAAGGTGAACCACATGGACTTCTGCCAGCCGCCAAGCACGTAGTCCGGCGCTCCCGTGTACGAAGCGTTCTGGATTTCATCATATCCTGGGACGTGAACGTACACGTTCTGGTTGAAGCCGTCCCCCTCGCCGTAGTAGAGGGGGGGTTCTGAGCCGATTCCGAAGGCGCTGGTCGTGGGGATCACAGACCCGTTGTTGGTGTTAATCACGAGTACCTTCGCGGCGTGAGTGTAGATGAGGTGCTCGCTGATCCAGTCTGTCGACGGGAAGGTCGGGGTCGTAGGGGAGACCCAGTATTCGGTGCCGTTGTAGAAGACGATCTCGGAGCTGGCCAGACCCATCCAGTTGTAGGCGCCGATCTCCTTCGTGTTGGTGACGCTCGCGGCCCGCTGGTCCCACTGACGGACGAGGTTCAGGGTAGCCGATGGGTTGCTCGTCGGAAGGCTTGTGATGTTGTTGACCTGGATGCTGTCAAGGCCCGCGGCCCATCTGGTGACTGTGATCTGCTTCTGGGTCTGAGGATACCACGAGTACGCGAGGTAGTTGTTGTTCCAGTTGAAGAAGTAGAAGGCGCCGGCAGCCGCCTGGACTAGCAGCAGCACTGCGAACACCGCCGCGACTGCCTTGAAGAGGTTCAATCTCGGAGCCAGCGCGTGTCTCCTTGAGAGGTAGACAATCCCGACCGCCGTAAGCAGGAAGGCGCTCCAGACTATCCCGTAGACGTAGGGCGTGGCTATGTTCATCAACCAGTAGGGGGCGCCAAGCACGGTCGCGAGAAGGATGGCAGCGACCAGGGTGAGGAGGTTTCTTATCCAGACGTCGCTCCTTCGCGTGGCAAGGTTGGCCAGCAGGCGGAGGATCGTCCGGACGGCAAAGACCAGGAGGATGGCGGAGAGCGCGTAGGAGACTACGGCGTACTGGATGGACATCGAGGGCATCAGGGCTACGAACCCGGCTCCGGAGGCTGGGGCGAGAGGGAGCGCGAAGACCCTCGGGACTTCTGCCCAGTTCCCCAGGCCCATCGTCATCATCATGATGGGGTTCATCACCGGGCCGAGGAATGGGAAGCCGCCCGACACTGAGAAAGCATAGAAGGCTATCGCCCACTTCAGCGTCTGCCACAGGGCCCAGAGCCAGACGTTCATCTTCTCGCTGATCCGTATCCCTTCCTGCTCTGCCTCGTAGGGCCTGGATAGCTTGAAGGCAACGGTCCCGAGTCTCCAGAGGTCGCTCCGCCCGGGTCTGGGGTACACGAGCAGCAGCGCGAAGAGCCCCGCCGTTACGAAGGTGTATTGGTGGTAGAATGTGATGCCGAACCAGTCGAGGCCGGCCTTTGCAGAATAGACCGATTCAGCGATGGACCACTGGAGGATCACCCACAGGACGGCGAGGACCAGGGCTATTCCGATGAGGGCGAGGATGAACAGGGTCAGCCACCTGTAGAGCCTGACGCGTCCTTTTCCAGCGTCGGAGTCCATTCAGCCGGAGGCGCCGAGGGTAGTTATTTAGGGTGTGTCTGTTTGGAGAATCCGCTGTCGAGGCCTGCCGGGGGCCCAGGCTCCTGATGCATCATGATCAAAGGGGACTTTTTGGTAGACTACGTGCGTATCGCAGGCTCTGAATGGCTCATGTACTTGCCGCTGGCGATGAAGAACAAGTAGAACGCGGTCAGCCCCACTGCGTACAGCGCGGTGGCAATGAAGAATGGGAGCTGAAGGAACCCGGCGCCCAGGCCCAGGATCACGCCTCCCAGGATGGTGCTGACGCTGTTGGGGAGCCTGAATGCTATGTTGCTGATGGCGCTGACCACTCCTCTCTGCTCTGCAGGGAAGATGGTCATCGAGAACGAGTCCAGGAGAGGCCCGGCCATGTTCATGAGGGCAGACCTCACGATGAATACCCCTGCAGCAATCTCGAAGGTAGGGACGAACGCCATGCTGAACATGAAGAGCATGGAGGAGCCGGTCGTAAGCATGATCGCGCGTAGTTGCCCGAACCTTCGGGCGAGCCTTGGGCTGGCGATGGCAGAGAACCCTATGAGGATGTTGGAGAGCGCCATTATCGGCCCGCTCAGTTCGTCGCCGACGTTGAACTTGAACAGGAACCATGTCCCTATCAGCGGGATGATGAACCCTGCCCCGAACCCGATCGTGGCCCCCACGAAGGCGAACTTCGCGAGTGTGGAACCGTTCCTGAGTCCTCCGAGCTTCCGGCCAGGCCCGCGTGACTCCTTGTGATTGCGGAGGATTATCATGGTCAACACAGGGGTAAGGAATGAAAAGAGTCCCAGCAGGAGGAGAGTTTCCCTGTGCAGAGAATAGTTGCTGACGGAGAAGAACGCCGTCAACACCGGGAATGCTGCGGGGATTGCGAAGCCCACTCCGGATGAGACGTTCTGCATGATGAATGAAAGGGAGAAAGCCTTCGTGCGGTTCGATGTGTCGGTCATGTCCGCGAGAAGTGCGTTCCAGGTCGTTATCGCGGCCGCCTCGGTCAGGCCGAGGAGTGCCGAGACACCTAGAAGGACAAAGAAGTCCGTCGTCAGCGCGAAGATGGTGAGACCGATAGATCCGACTGTCACGCCAAGAATCAGCAGATTGCGTCTGCCATAGGTATCAGACACGATTCCCAGAGGGACAGAAGCCAGTATGAGGACCAAACCTTGAACGGCGAGCAGGGTCCCGACCTGGACAGAGGAGAACCCGATGGTGACGAACCAGACGCTGATCACGATCTGAAGGAAGCTCAGGTCGAGGAATAGGGGGATGAACGAGATTACAAGCAGGAGGACGTTCCGCGGAAGTGGGGTTGTTGAGCTACTCGTCACTTCGGGTTTCTCCCTCATTTGTCATCCTGATAAGGTCTGAGAAGTGTTCCACGTCGCTGACATCAGGGCTGGGACCAGTTACGGAGTCACGAGGATTGTGCCCTGCATCGAGGGATGGATTGAGCAGAAGTAGTGATACGTTCCCGGAACTGTGAGCTTTACGCTGAAGGTAATTCCATACGGAAGATTTCCGGAGTCGAAGGAGCTTGCGCCGGTCGGGACTGAGGTAGAAGTAACTGTATGCGTTGCTGGGTCCCTGTTTACCCACGTCACGTTAGCCCCTGCTTTCACGGTGAGGTTGGTGGGTGCGAACGGCATTGCCGTGGCGGGGTTCGAAGACCCTACCGCGATTGTTATGTCGGCAGTTACGTTGGAGTTTTTCCCAATCGCAAGCACAGCTCCGTTGGCCAACACTCCGATGGCTGCACCGCCTATCACAAAACCCAGAGTTAGGAGGGCGAGAACACTCGATACAGGCATCATCCTCCCGGTCCCTGGCATCTGACCCTTCTTCCATACTAGCCTGACTCCGAGAATCGAATAAACGAACACGAGCACAAGTGAAGGCAGGATGATGAGGACTTCAAGGAACGTGGTAAGGTCTGCAAACCCGGTCAGGGCGGCTTGGATTTCAAAGCCGAACAGGAGGATGAAGAGGGCGCTAACAACAAGGGCGATGATGTAGCCAATCCTGCTTCCTCTCCAGACCAGCGCGGCTGCTGCGAGGAATACGACCGCCATGACTCCGAAGATCACCCCAAACGTGGAGGTGGCTGCGGCTGCCCCGTAGGATGCAAGCACCACAAGTAACAGTAAACAGTATCGCTGTCAGGACGAGGCCTGCGAACGGCACGAGGACAGCAGGTGCTTTTCTGGAACGGGTTATAGTAGCCTCGCCAGTCAAGTGTCGTGTCCCTTCTGGACAGGCTATTTATCCAATAGGGTCTGACAAGAAGCAAATGTTGCGCGAGAGATCCGGTAAGGATGAGATTGAAATAGCATGGTCTTCAGGTGCGGCCGTTTGACCGTCTCAACCACCGCGGTCTCTCCAAAATTGAGTGCCACCCTGTTCCTGACAGTGCTGTTCGTTCCCCTGGTGGTGGCCTACCTCGCGCTTCAGTATGGATTCGTGGCGGACGTCTACAGGTGGTACGTTTTCGTCCACATGGGGAGCCTTCTGGGTTTCATGCTCTCTCATGGTGCCCCTGCCATTGTTTCGCTTAGGCTGTCATCCACGAACATGAAAACGACCAGGCTGTATGTCGACCTGGCCCGTGACCGACTTGTCGTCCTCTCGATGGGCGCAACGCTGGGTCTGGTGCTATCGACTGGCATTTCGATGGGGTTCTTCGGCGAATATTGGGGTAGAGGCTGGATTTGGGCGACTCTGGTATCGGCGATAGTCATCACATTCTCGATGTCATTTCTTGGCAGGAGGCAATTCGACAGCACGCTCAGCGCGCCAGAGGACAGATCTCAAATTCGGCAGGGGATGGCCAGATTGGCGGCAGCGATCGGGTTCATCGGCCTCCTCTTGATTCTCTGGTTGGCCCTCTTCAAACCGTTCTGACATCGTGTGTTTGGACCCCGCTGCGGTCGCTGGGACTATAGGGTGTGGAGATAGACCAGCGGAATGTCAACGAGCCGACGGCGATCGACAAGATACAGCGGGACATACAGCAGATTCACACCTGGCCGTTTGATACCGGAATCGTCATAGGATTGGCAGCTGTGATATTTTCGCTGTCGGCGATCCTGCTCAGTGCCGTAATCAGAAACATACTCAAGTTCTGATCGGGTCGGACGTTTCGTCCCGGCGTAGTCATCGGGCAGAACAAGATTAAATATTCTGAGAATGGGTTTCGGTTAGGAATTTGCCAAAGAAAGACATCTTCACGGAGGTGGAGAAACAGGCTGACAGCGCGGCGGCCGCGAGGGCCTCATGGCGGGGGGTGCTGAGCCTGGACATACCTACCCTCGGGCTCGGGGCCGTGGAGTACCACCTCAGGGCCGCCAAGGCCCACGGCGACCTTCAGCCCGTCAAGTTCGTCAAGCTCGACAAGAAGACCGGGAAAGAGGTCGTCAGCCGTGAGGTACCGAGGATCTACAGGTACAAGGAAGGACCCAATGGGGAGAGGCTCGACCTGCAGGAGGTCTCTCCTGAGGAGGCGAAGAAGTTCGTCAGGTACAAGGGGGAATTTCCTATATCCGTCAGGACCGAGAAGAGGTACTTCCTGAAGTACGAATTGGAGTTCACTGGCAAGTGGATCGAGGTTCCTCTGAGCCAAACGCTGGACAAGCAGGACGCGGAGGAGGTCGAGCCCTTCGAAAGGACAACACGAATCGAAGTGGAGAAGGACGGGTTTGTGCCGCTCGAGAGGGTCGGCGAGTACAAGTTCAAGGAAGTCTACCAGTTGGCTCCCGACACCGACAAGAAGGTAGGTGAGACTAACTCACGGGTCACACAGCTGGCCAGGTACCTCACCGAGAAGGACATGGCTCTGGTCGCCTTCTTTTCATGGGGTAGGGGCTACAACTTCTACACGAGCGTGGTCTATCCGTATGAGAGGAAGGACGGCCGCCTCTGGCTTCTCATGGGGATGAGCGAGGGGATTCTGAAGCTCGATGACGCCTGGGCCCTGGCGGAACAGAAGGGGTCGGCGAGGCTCCCGGCGGTCCCGGTCGCAAGGAAGAGGCCGAAGGTCGTCCTCTCGAAGTAGCGATGAGCGACCAGCTCCCGAACTACGTCCTTGAGAACTATTCCAAGGCCGTCAAGATAGACCTGGGGACCTGGCTCATCAAGAACCCCCTGCCCTCGGTATGTGAGCCAAAGTACGACGGGATTAGGGTTTTCCTGTTCAAGAGCGGGGACAAGCTGGTGTTGTCCAGCAAGCATGGAGGGATCTACACACCGAAGGGGAACCCCAACGTCTTCGCGAGGGTCCCAGAGTTCACTCATGCCCCGAGTAGGATGATCCTGGACGGTGAATACGTCGCCCGACTGAGCAAGGGGCTGTTCTTTTTCGACGTCCTGCAGGTGGACGACAGGGACGTAAGGTCGAAGCCCTTGACGGACAGGAAGAAAATCCTCCGGGAGATACTCAAGGGCACCGGACTTGAGGTTCCTTACAAGATTGCGAAGTCGTCCGACAAGATCATGGCCCTGAGGAACGAGATGGTGGAGAAGGGTGGGGAAGGAATTGTCGTCAAGAACCCCGAGTCGACCTACGGGCAGTCCAACTCCTGGTTGAAGATGAAGAGATTCGATACCATCGATTGTTTCGTAATGGACTTCCAGGAGACTCAGGAGCTGAAAAGGACGGGCATCGCAAGGTCGTGGTCAGTAGGGGTGTATGATGAAAGAGGTCAGGTCATCAACCTGGGGAACGTTGGTTCGACGGTCGAGAAGGTGGACCCACGCAATGTGAAGAAGGGGTCGGTGATCGAGGTGAGGTTCCAGGAGGTAACAAGAGACAGGAAACTGCGCGCCCCGTTCATCCTACGGATAAGACACGACAAGACCCCAGAAGAATGTCTGCTCTCCCAGATCAACTAACGAGAACCGAGATGTCCTACAAGAAAGATATCGAGCTGGCGGCGGCGGAAATGATTGCCCTTGACTTTCTTGCCAAGACCAAGGACTTGTACAAGAAATGCTTGCTTGCGGGCAGCATCAGGAGGAGGGAACCAATCGTCCATGATATCGACTTCGCCGTCATGCCCAAGGGGAAGAACTTCGGGAAATGGAAGGATGAGGTCACGAGGAGGGTGATTGAAGTCGGTGGGGAGGTCTCCTCATTCGGAGAGGTGATTTCTGGCTTCAGGTACAAGGGCGCTCAGGTAAACCTGTTTCTTTGTCTGAACGAGGGCGCGTGGGGGGTCACGCAGATGTGGGCGACTGGACCCAAGGGACACACCATAGGGATGACGATAAAGGCGAAGGGCAAGGGACTGATAATCAACTCGAAGGGTCTGTGGACCAGGGAGGAGCCGCCCCGGCTGATCAAGACGAAGACGGAGGAGGAGGTGGGAAGAATCCTCGGGTGGAAGTTCAAGCCACCAGAAGCCCGGGGTAAGGGCTCCAAGCCGGGTCCCGCCTTCCACTAGCGGAAATCCAAGGTTGACTCGACCAAGGGATAAATAGCCGCCAGGAAATTCTGGTTGAAAATGCAATCTAGTGAAAATCCGAAGGGTGAACTCATCATGGAAGTCCATGACAAGTCAGTGACAACGACAGTGCGCGACATCTCAGAGTCTGGAATCAAGCTGGAACTGAACAGCACTTCTCAGGCGAAAGGCAGGGTCAACGCCATGGGGATGAACACTGTCAATATCACGCAGAAGACTGATGGTTCCAACGAATGGGAGCTCAAGGGAATCATGAATACGATGGAAGGAGGTTTCTTTGCAGTCTGGGGCAGCGGGACCGGTAAGGCCACGGGTCCGACCACCGCGGCATGGACCGGTGAGGTTCACTTCATGTCGAAAGACCCGAAACTCGCCTGGCTCAACAACGTGAAGGGTTGGGCGGAAGGGTCTGGCGACAATGCCAAGGGCGAAGCCTGGGGCAAAATCTACGAAAAGAAGTAGGGGAATCACCCCTACCTCCACTTTGTTTTCTCACAGTAGACTTCGACACGGCAAGACGAATCAAAGTAATGCAGGGTTGCCTATCGCACCATGACGAACGTATCCAAGCCCAGAATCGCCCTCATCGTGGCGGTGATTGGGGTAATCATGGTGGCGGGAGTGTCCTACCAGTCCGGATGGGTCGGCCCCCCTCACAGAACCAGTTCGAGCACGGTCATCACAGAGACCACCTTTACACGCCAAGCAACCTTCTCGGTCAACAGCACCGAAGTTCAGATCGTCAGCGTGAATGCGGACTTCGGGAAAATTCAGCCCAGTAGCCAATTATCCTCGGCATGGGACTACAGCTTTGCCGTGGTCACAACGTGGAAGAACGTCTCACCCAAAACCATGTACTTCTTGGTTGTATGTCTGACCGGTAACATCGGCGGGACCATTCTTCCTACTTCGACAGCCAACGCGACGGACCTCCTTTACACGGTGACGTGCCGTCACGTTGGAATGATTGTAGCGCTGAACCCTGGAGACCAATTTACAACGACCTTCCGTGGCAATAATGGGGCTGGTCTCGTGGTCAAGGGCACCGGAACTGTGGACATGCGGCTCACACTGAATTGGTCCAACTTCCCAGGCGCCCCGTATAGCACCTACCGTGGCTTGAACTTCACCGCCTCGTTCGACATCTGAGGCGGCTCCTCTCCTGTTTCTGATAACTACACATCGCATTGACCAAGGATTCGATTCCAAATCGGATTCCCCATTTCATGTCCTCTCCAACACCATCAAAACTGTTAGGTTAGATCCAGCCGACCCCAGTCCAATACAACACCCCACTTACCCAAATGGCATGAGACGAGAGTCTCGCTGACCACATCATTCTGCTTACGGTTTGTCCAACCCAACACTAGAATCGACGAACCACATCATGCGAGACGTTGAAAAGACAGCATGATGGGAAGAAGGTTGTGAGCTCTGAGCAGAAGAAGTTCAGGTTGTTAGACGAGTCAATCGGGGGAAGAGGCTGGCGGCTCTACAGGATTCAGGCTTTGAAATCCTTCAAGCGACCAGTAGGGGATCCCCAAGATATGCGTGAGTTCGCGGTGAAAGTGGGCGACAAGGGAGGGTTCATAGAGAAAGAAGAGAACCTTTCCCACGATGGCAATTCTTGGGTGGCAGATGAAGCCAGAGTGTTTGGCAGCGCGAGAGTATACACTCTCCCGAGAGATGGAGCAAATACGTCTCTATGTGCGAGGAGTTTGTCCATCCCTCATCTCGTTTCGAGGGACTGAAAATCCGACGCGACGGAAACTTGTACTCGGCTGGAATAATCAACAACTTCGGCTATGAAATCAGAGTGGCTCCTCATCCCCAGTCTCGGGAGAAACTATACAAATATCTTAGAGAAATGCTCAGTCTCGAACCTGAGGAAATAGAGGCTGCATTCGAGACAGCAGACAAGACATAGACAAGTAGAAGTCCTAGACTCGAGCGCGAAATCCTTCGATTGACCCCGTCAAAACTGCTAGGTCAAATTCGGCCGACCCCACCTCCAACAAAGGCTAAGCCAACTCTCGCCAAGACAAGAGGGTCCCTGGAATAGGGGAAAAAGAAAAATCTTGAAGACGCTTGCGCGTCTACTTTAGCCAGGCCACAGCTTCGTCCCGCGACACGGCCACGAGGGTTTCAGTGTGGGCGACATTGCTGTCGCCTGCAATCTGGAACTTCATCATGGTCTTCTCGTCGGGAGCTTCGGTGATGATCACTGCGTCGAACCTTCCGAGCGTCCAGAAGGCAGAGTGCCTCTTGACACCCCACTTCTCGCTCTCGGCCCAACGCGCTTTCATCGCTTCTGCGTCCGCTTTGGTCGGCGTTCTCCTGAACTTGACCAGGGTAACGAACCACATTGTGATTTGAACCTGGACGAGACTCGTATTTAAGACGGCGCCGAAAGTCGTGTCCGATTTCAGATGAGGGTCAGGCAATTCGAGGAAGATGTGACTCCAGGTGCTTTGCAAGAGCCGAAGGAGTCTCGCAAAGGGAAATACATCCTCATTACGCTGGGAGTGATGTTCCTGATTATCTTCGTCGGAACGCTCGAGTTTGGTTCGCCGAAAGGCGCCAACTCATCCGGGGTTGAGAGCCTTCGAATCTCAGCGAGTTGTTTAGGCTGTGAAGCTTCTACGACCTACGGGCAGCAGTTCTCTGGGCACATCTTCAACTCAACGGGAGGAAAGTCGTCATCCTATTCGGTTGAAGGCAACGGGTCTCGTTCATGGGTCGTTTACAGGCAGCCCCGGAGCGGCGGGTGGTATGTCTCATGGTCCTTCGGCTCGTACTCCTTCGATGGGACTCTCACCGTGACGGTCCAACTCAGCGACGGCAGGGTGGTCTACCACAACTCGGCTGTTGGATTTGCCACCAGCTTGTTCGGGAATTACCGAGAGAATCAGACGAATTCGACGACCGGGTAGGTCCGTCATCCTGGCTGTTGGAATCTGGCCAAATCGACCACAAGGGTCCTCTGCGCGTTAGGTGATGCTGGGCTACTATGAGAGGTCCGGCTAACGTCGGGCCTTCTTCTCAATGACACCGTACAACCAGTCGAGCATGGTTTCATGGTGGGATATCGCAAGTTCTATGTCGACTCCTGACCCGGCGTGTCCCGTGTCGAACCAGACGACCTTGACGTGCTTCCCCAGCGACTTCGCCTTCGCCTCGTAGAGCTCGACCTGTCGTGGCGGGTCCCTGACATCGTTCTTCCCCTGTATGATCAACTGGGGGGCAGCGAGCCTCTCCAGGTAGTTTATGGGTGAAGACTTCTCGTATGCCTCCTTCTTCTCGGCCGGCGTCCCGCCGTGGAGGGCGACGTCGTACCCTCTCATGGCCTCAGGCTCGTCTTCGTACTCGGTCACCCAGTCGGCGACCACTACCCCTCCCATCCCTCCGGCCCAGAGCTCGGGATAGAGGCCCATGGCATGCAGGGTAAGGTAACCCCCGTAGGACCAGCCGGTCAGGAAGATCTCGTCGGCCTTCGCGATTCTGTTCTGGACGAACCACTTCCGGGCTGCTACCATGTCCTCGACCTCCCAGTGCCCCAGGTCTCCGTTGATCTTCTTCTCGAACTCCTTACCGAAGGTCGTCGAGCCCCTATAGTTGACGCTGGCGACTGCGAAGCCGTGGTCGAGCCATATTTGGATCCTCGGTGCGAAGACGTTGAACTGGGCTGCCGTGGGCCCTCCGTGAGTGTCAAGGACTGTTGGGAACGGACCTTCCCCGTCGGGGGTCGCGTACCAGCACTGGATTTTCTCCTCGTCTGAGGAAGGGAAGGACGCGCTGCGCCATGGCCACGACTTTGGAATGTCCTTCGGGGCCAGGTAGCTCTTCGGAGCAGCGGATGCGTCATTCAGATTCATGGACAGCAGCTGCGTCGGATGTGTGGAATCCTGCCACGTCATCAGGATGGAATCGTTGGTCTGGAAGCATGCCGCGGCTACTGTTCCTTCCGGGTGCGTGACCTTCTCAAGCTTCGCGGACTCGAGGTCGTAGACCCAGAGGCGGGTCGTCGCCCTGTTTGTCTGGCACAGAAGTACTTTCCTCGCATTTTGGGACCAGCCGAACCCCACCACGTCCCCTTCGAGGGTACGTACGTCTAGATCGTTCCTCGTCCCTCTTTCGGCGTCCCAGACCAGGGGGCGCATCACCCCGCTGACGTTGCTCATAGCGAGGACACGCCCGTCACCGGGGACATGGGAGAATTCTGCGGGTTCAACTCTGCTCGACTCGTCGGCGAGCTCATGGAGCCGTTGGCCGCTCTTGGTGTCAAAGGATGTCATGGTAAAGTCGAGCCCGCCAAACCTCTCGGCCGATATCACAACGGACATTCGCCCATCGTGAGAGAAGACGGGCCCTGAAGCAGCCTTCTTGCTCCTGTTGATCATTCGCGGCTTCCCGAGCTGGTCTCCTTGCAAGTCCACCACGTAGGAGTCGAACCCCTCGGAGCCCGGGATGGTGAGCCCCATGTAGGCACTCTTGCCGTCGACTGTTGGGTCCACCAGGGTGTAGTCGGGCATTCCCGGGGTCATGTCCAAAGCACTGCCTCCAACGAAGGGGACGCGGACGATGTGACCCGTCTCGTTTCCCTCCTTGTCATCCATGTAGTAGATATGGCCACCGTCTGGGGAGATGCTTCCGTAGATGGTGCCTGAGGGCCTGCGGGTGGCTTGCCTCAGGGCGTTCAACTGGAGGTCGTAGGCGTAGAGCTCGTAGGTGCCCGACTGGTTGCTGACGACCAGGGCTCGGTCGGGGTTGCCGCTCGCCAGATGGACGTAGATCCGCGGGAGACGGAAACGTTTCTTCCAGGGTGCGTCGGCTTGGAGCAGAGGCGCCTGGATCATGGTTCTAGAACTTCCAGAAGTCACTCTTCATGCCCGCCGAATCCCAATAAGCCATGAGTTCCTCTTTGGCAGGCCTCTGGTAGTCCAGATTCATCCGCCCGGCGGAAAGCGGCCGACAGACTTCTGCCATCTTCTCCACCGTGAGGGCTTCCCCGTTCAGGTCCGGATGGTCGACAAGCCAGTCGGCCAAGTGTTCCCGCGTGGAGAAGTAGACCATGTTGTTGGAGCAGGTGTCAATCAGGCTCTCGTACCATCTTGCGACGGGCATGCTCAGGAATATCAGAGGTTCGGCCGAGGAGCCCGAGACGAGCTTCCCCCCGCTAATGGATAGATTGATGGGTTCGGCGCAATGGTAGCAGTACGATTCGACTCTGGCGTCCCGGTTGAGCATCACGTGCATCGAAATTGTATCCCAGGCGCAGTTGGCAAAGTATCCCTTCGAATCGATGAAGACCCGGAATGGGGTGGTGACCGCAGAGTAAGGGTTGGCCATCAGGATGCGCTGAGTCCTAGGAACGAGGAGGATGTGGTGGTCTACCTCGAGCTGCCGGAGGGCCGAGTAGGCATCTGCCCGTCCTAGGCCGAAACCCTCCATGATTTCCTCCAGGACCGGTGCACGAGCGTGTTCGAAGAAGTAGTCGAAGATGAACTTCCTGACCGACTTCGAGTCCGGTTCCAACTTGAAATGCCGCGACCTGCGGGCCTCTAATCAAGGTTCCTTAGTATGATTGGGGACCCTAGCCAGGAGCCGAGCACTCACCCTTTCAGTCCGGTGAAGTAGACCATATCGTCTTTGACTAGGAACTTGGAGCCCTTCGAGAAAGGGGCCAGCGCTTCCAGCGCTTCAGACCTGAGCGCAAGGAGGTCCTCGTTTCTCATTTCGCTGGCTTCGTTGCGCCAGTTGAAACCCAGCATCCTGTCGAGGTAGGCTTCAGGACTCCTGTACTTGAGGACGCGCTGGGTGGACGAGGCCTCCGCGTGTTCGAAACCGAGACTCTTGATTAGTTTCAAGGCGGCCTGCGGAACCCTGTACTTCTCCCAGGCCTCGGTCTGGGCGATGTTTGATTCCCTAATCTGCCTGAGTCTGTCCGACGGCTTCTTGGTCTTGTACGCTTCGAAGATCTCGAAAATCAACTGGAATTCGAGCGAGTCCTCGGGCCCGTTGTGATTGTACGTCAGCCGGCCGCCCGGCTTCAGGACCCTTTGGCATTCCTTCAGTGCTGCCTGGTAGTCGAGGAAGCAGCATAGCGAGTAGTTTCCCACGACGAAGTCGAATGAGGCGTCGGCCAGGCTCAGCCTCTCCGCGCTCATATTCTCAAACCTCATATTGCCCGTCCCGTGTGTCTTCGCCTTGCGGCGGGCGATCTCGAGCATCTCATCTACTGTATCCACACCCAAGACGAGGCCACTTTGACCGACTAGCCTGCTCATGCGCAACGCCACCTCCCCTGTCCCGGTGCCCACGTCCAGGACCTTCGAGCCGGGGCCTACCCCAGCTCTGTCGACCAGCGAATCGTAGACCCCCTGCCAGAGGGGGACGACCTGGGACTCAAAGTATTCGGCGAACTTGCCAAAGAGCTCGCAGTTGGCCATGCACGCCTTTTCCGGGTCCAAACTGGCTTTCGCAAGGTTAGCCGGTCTGGTCGTTAAAGAAGGTATCAGGCCCTTGAATCAGAAACTAGACCAGTCGAACACCTTAGGACAAGCGAGGGCTCACACTGGAGGCTCTACGAACGAGGAGTCGTTCTGGAATATTGCTAGGGCTGACTCTTGAGTTCCCTGTAGGCCGCTCGGAAAAGCATCAACCCTGCGAAGTCCAGGAGGGCGCTGGTCCCAGTGAACGCTCCCCAGGCATAGTAGCCTATGACTATGAGGTCGCCCAAGACCGCGAGGCCCGATATGATCATTATCCACTGGTTGGCAATTTTCCTGTCGGTTTTCCCCCACATCCAAAGCATGAGGTAGATGACGGCGAGCAGGACCGCCCCGACGGAGAGATATGTTCCCGGGCCATATCCGTGGGTGATCTGTCCGATACCCACGTATAGGAACAGAACGACGTTGACCAGGAGCCAGAAGGTCACATCATCAAGCGAAGGGAGCATCTTCTCCATGGACGCCATCGGGCCGGCCGTCATGCGAGCAAGGCGAGATCGATTGCTCTGTCCTGAAGGAGTATCCATACGTATCTGTTGGTGCCTTGGATTTGGTATTTAAGGCGGGACTTTGAAGTTTCGTTTTTAGGTGCTTGGAGGCTGCGAGCGGCCTAGGCCCGCTTCAACCCGAGTGTGCCCAGGAACCGCCCGAATTCCTCGTCGGTCACCCAGTCTACCTTGAGGTAGTCGACTATCTTCTTCTCTTTCAACCCAAGTCTTCTGGCTTCCTCCAAGGCGGCACGGTAGGCCTCCAACTCGGTCGGCCTGTCGACGTAGGCAAACCTTCTGTCCCACAATTCCTTCCCTTCCTTGTGCTGCCTGATGTGGACAAGCTCATGGACTACGTCGAGGTAGAGGTAGGTCTCTTCGCCTTCCTTCAGATACTTCGCGTTCACCATAAGCGAGCCTTTCTTGTCGTTAATCCTCATGTAGCCTCGGCCATCCTCGATTTCGACCTCGAGGTCGGTCAGGACCTTGTTGGTGCTCCTGCCGAAAATCGACTTGACGGCGCCGACCTTCTCGAAGCCCCCGAAAACGTCCTTGAACGGGAGACAGCCTACAGGGGCGTCTCTGTTGATGACAACGCCCAGTTTCAAGCCCGGGGTCGACCCTGCCCCGGCCGATTTAAGTCGGATGTTCCGCGGCACTGTGAAGTCTACGGCTGATTAGGGGTTTTCCCCAACTGTCAAAAGTAAGTTAACGTAGTTAGATGGTTCCGACTGGAACCTTGCCTTCAAGGAATGTCTTGAGCGTTTCGAAGTTCTTCCTTGATATCGCAGCGTCATACCTTCTTACGCGTGTCTTGATTTTGAGCCTGTCCATAGGGACGCGTCGGCGTTTCAGACTCACGATATCTGAGTAGGGAATCGACTGCATCTGCTTCCCGCTCTTCATTAGGCTCTCGAAGTTTAGGAGTCTGACCTTCTTACGAGCGCGTTGAAGCGCCACCGCCCAGAAGAGCATGAACCCGAAAAATGGGCCGACCAACAGGAGGACGGTGAGGATAACCCCAACCAAGCTGAAATCTGAGGAGACGAGGTTTGGATAATCCGCTGACAACCATCCCATGGCGACGATATACAGAATTACCGCAACCCATGCCTTGGTGAAACTCGTTGGGAGAATGCGGACTCGGATAATCTTGTCTTCAGCGAACAGGAAATCCCAAGTGTCGAGTGAGGTTCCGTCAGCCCAAAACAATCCGCAGATGCATAGGACTTCGACGTTTTAGTCTTTCTTGGAAGCGTTCTGAATGAGCGTAAGCCACTTGTTCTCCCCCTGAATCTTGATTCCGCACTTCTCGGCGGGTGTCTTTCCCTTCAGCGCTTCATCAGGTGCTTCAGGTAGACCCGGCGGAATCCCCCTCTTGCGTAGAAACCCTCGGCCCCGTCCGAGACGATCGTCTGCAGGACCAACTGACGGCCCTCTGCTGATGCGACCATGCTTGCTTCGTGTATCAGCGAACCAGCCACCCCTGCCCCCCTGTCTTCCTTGAGGGTCCCCACGCAATAGACGCCCAGCAGCCCGGACGTCCTGAAGGCGGCAAGGGTGGCCAAGGTCCTGCCGTCCTTCTCCCCAGAGAAGAGGGTCACTGAACTCTCCCGCGCCAGCCGACCGGCTATCTTTGCCACCGGCGCCTCCACCGAAAGGTCGCCGTAGAAGGAGAGAGCATACGTTCTCGCCCACTCTTCCGGATTGACATCTTGGCCCCGGCGGACCTTCAGGTCGGCCGCCTTGAACGTTGGTCGAACCAGCTGCATCACCGACATTTCGTCGAACGAGTTGAAGCCCCTGGATTCCAGCAGGGAGACGAGACCCTTGCACTCGTCTTGGACCGAAAAGCAGGGAGGCTTCCTGGCCTCTTCGAACTTGGCTTCCATCTTCACGAGGGCGTCCAGCCCGTCGCCGCAGTCGACGAAGTCCCCTCTGTTGAAGAAGTACTCGTCAAAGTCTCGGGAGAGCATGACATACGACTTTTCCCCGACCCACTTGACGTCCGCCCAGAGTGACCACCACCCGACTTCGTTGAGCTCGAGGTCCCTGGCGCTAATCAAGCCCGAAATCGATCCCCAAGACCTTGCTTCCCGCGCGTACCGAGGCGAGTCTCCGGGATGCCGTCGCGGTGCTCCTGAAGTCTGAAGCGGAGGCGAGGCCTTCGCCCAGAACTTTGAGTGCCCGCGGTGTGTCGAAGTCGTCGTTCATCGCATCGAGGAAGTGGTGAAGGATATCTTTGTCGTAGGCCTCGGGTGCGACCCCCGGCCTGCGCTTGCAAGCCTCTGCCATACCCCTGAGACGGGCGTACGTTCTCGCCGCAGAGTCTATCCCCCGAAGGTCCATGTCCTTCCTGTAATGGTGCCCCAGGAGGAAAAACCGGAGCTGGTCCGCCGAGTAGGTGCGCAGTGCGTCCCTGACTGTGTAGGCGTTTCCGCTTGATTTGGACATCTTCTCGCCCTTCATGTTGACGAGCCTGGTGTGGACCCAGTATTTCACGAAGGGGCGGAGACCTGTCAGAGACTCCGCCTCTGCGATTTCTGCTTCGTGGTGGGGGTAAATCAGTTCGTAGGCGCCTCCGTGTAGGTCATACTGGGGGCCCAGAATCGAGGACGTGACCGCGACGTCCTGGATATGCCAACCGGGCGACCCCACCCCCCAGGGACTGTCCCACTTGCCATCGACCAGGTTTTCCGGGCGCCAGAGGGCAAAGTCGAGGAGGTTCCGTTTCCTCGGAGAGAGCTCGAGTGGCCTGAGGGAGAGCCCGCGTGAGGACTGATGAGAAAGCTTCCCAAAGTCCGGGAAGGTAGAGACGTCGAAGTATACCCAGCCGTCCACCGCGTAGGCATGTCCCTTCTTGATGAGTTGAGAGACCTGCCCGATCATGTCGTCAACGTATTTTGAGACCGGCTCGAATCTGCAGATTGAATCTGCCTTGAGTTTCGCCAGGTCTTCGATGAAGTATCTTGTGTACCTTCTGGCGAGGGCGAACGGAGTAGTTCCAGCCCTACTGGCCTCCTCCGTTATCTTTTCATCAATGTCCGTGATGTTCAGGACGAATGTCACTTTGTATCCCAGGTGGGACAGATACCGGGCAACGACGTCGTAGAAGACATAGGTACGGGCGTGGCCTAGGTGCATGTAGTCCTGGACTGTGGGTCCGCAGACGAACATGCCGGCCCTGCCGCTCTTCAGGCTGACGAACGGTTCTTTCCTCCTGGTGAGGGTGTTGAAGATGAGGAGCTTGCTCGGCAAGAGACGGTGAGACGCTTGATGCTGTGTGGGTATTAGTCTTTTTGAGCCCGATTGGAACGGTCGAGGTGCGGGACATGTTCTATGAAAGGAGAATCCGGTCGTTCGACGGACTCATGAGCGAGATCCGACGCCTGGACTCGGATTCCGGGGTCAGGGTCGCAGGGAAGTACCTGAAGAAGTACTGTTTTGTTTTCCTCACGCGGTTTGTGGGAACCTATACGGTCCTGGTCTTTGAAAGGAAGGGCGGCAAGAGGCCTCCTCTCGGCGCAAGGATCCTTTCCAGGGAGTTCGAGTCTGCGGAGGCTCTTGAGGTATTTCTCAGACAGATCACCGGGAAAGAAGTAGAAGGATACGTCTACTGACCGGCCCCTTCCGCAGAAGAAAGTCTCAGCTTAAGAAGAGGCCTTTGGGTCGTTCAGGATATGGTTGCGTTGAACGGTCTTTACACAAAAGTTGCGAGGAAAGTCCTGCGGGAGACGCTTTCCGTCAAGAAGGGGGACGCAGTAACGGTCGAGGCCTGGAACAACGGGCTTCCGGTCGCGAGGGTTCTGGTGGCCGAGGCCAGGGCCATGGGGTGCACCGCGCTGCTCGTCCTGGAGGACGAAGAGGCCTACGTCCAGGGGATCAAGCACACGCCCAAGGATTCGCTCGGGAAGATGGGACGAAATGAGTACGGAATGCTGGAGGGGACTGATGCCTATGTGTTCATCCCTGGGCCGCTGCTCGCAGCGTATCAGACGAGGGTCGACCCCAAGTTGATGTCGGATTCCACTGGATACAATGACTCTTGGTACGAAGCGGCTGAGAAGTCCAAGCTCAAGGGAGCGCGACTGACCTTCGGGTACGTCGGAGAGGAGATGGCGAGGATGATAGGTAGGACGGTCGACCAGGTGGCCGAGCGACAGTTGAGCGCTGCTCTAGCAGACTTTGGAAACATCTCTGCGACGGCGCGGAGTCTGTCCTCGAGCTTTGCCGACGGCTCCGAGGCTTCAGTGCTTGCCGGGGGCTCGCGTCTAGAGTTCATCCTGAAAGGAGCGACCACGGTCGAGGACGGGGTGGTGAGTCCGAAGGACATGAAGGAGGGCGAGAACATGACCTACATCCCACCAGGGTTCGTGACCAAGCGGATCGACCCGGACTCGGCTTCGGGGACGCTGAAGGTCTCGAAGTCGGTGACAAGGTTGGGCCTGCTTGGCGATGCGAAGCTGACGTTCAAGAATGGAAAGCTGGTCCAGTGGAGGAGCAAGGACAGCATGCCGATGCTCGCTGAACTCGTGAAGGGCGTGCCGGAGGAGAAGCGGAAGCTGGCCTTCATGAATGTTGGAATGAATCCCAAGATGGACTATCTCTTTGGACAGGACAGGATGGTGGCCGGGTCGGTGACCTTCGGCGGGTTCGGGTTCACGGCTGTCGTCAGAGGGGCAGACCTGAAGGTCGGCGGACGCTCGATGGTGACCAGAGGGAAGCTGTAGTTGAATTTACGTTAAGAGTTCAGTTTCCATGCTGGGAAGTCCCGAACCATCCGTTCTTTCCCGGATGCGCGTATTTCAAACCCTGCGAAAAGACCGAGAACGACTTGGTCGAGGTCATGTTGAGTTCCTTGCAGGTCAGGCCCTCAGGCAGCACTATTTTTGCCTCGTAATCTTCACCCGTGACTGGGTTTCGCATCGGCTCCAATACGGCCAGAACCTCATCTCCGGCCTTGAACCTGATGTTGGGCCCGTCGGAAGTCCAATCGAACTTGACGAATGAAGTATCGAGCCATTTGTCGAACGTCTTCGCGAATATCGGCCAGGGCTTCCCGCCGGCCTGTCCCTTCAGTATCTTTTCGATTGCGGCCCTCTGTTCTGCGTCCGCCGCGTGATCGACAAAGATCTTGGCTGTTCCCCCTCCCTCATGGATGGCCCGGGGCCAGGCCGCGAAGAGCGCGAATGACAGACCGTCAAGCTTGACTGTGCCGTACTTTCCTTCCTTCACCTTCATCGCCCATCCGCCTTCGCAGAATCCAGTCGTCGGCCGTGCGTCGAAGTTGCAGGGACATCCCCAATCACAATTGCATGTCGAGATGATGTCGACCTTGTATTGCCACTTCGTTTGAACGCTTGTCTGCTTGCCCATCGTTCGCCTTCGGCCTTTGACGATATTTAAGGGCCGCATCAGCTCGGAGAATGCCGGGTCTTGTCTGGTCAGAAAAGGGCAATTCCCGCTATCACAGCTCCGGAGGCCATGAGAGCTAGGCCGAAGCCCTTCGAGAAACCGACTCCATGTGGAAGGACCTTTTCTGCGTAGATCACCCCTGCAAAGAAGATCATCCATGGCAGGCTCATCAGGGCCACCAGGACTAGGATTGCCATTAGAGCCCAGCAGCACCTCGTGCAGAAGGAGGAGTAATCTGCTCCCATGAGGATGCGGCCCAGGGCCCCTGTCCTCCATCTGGCCAAGACGAAGGTCATCGGCGAGCGGCACGCCTCGAGGGCCTTCTGCTTCAGGGGGCTGAGCTGGTAGGCTCCAGCCAGGAACACTGCGGCGCCGCTGGCGAGGCCTGCGAAGCCGTTGATGCCGCCTGGGTTGGATAGGGATGTCATCACGAACTGCGAACCGAGGAAGGCCAGGACCCCGATCAGTGACCATACGCCGAGGTATCCCAGCAGGAACTGTGCCGGGTCACCTAGGCTCCTGTTGGAAGGTGTGCCAACTCCTTCTGCTTCCGAGTTCCTGGAAAGGAGAGACACTATGGGAATGGTTGAGGGCAGCATCATCGCAGCCATTCCCACGGTCCACACTCCCATGAAGAGAGCAAACCCGACGAGGTCAGGGGTCCCGGAAGACATTCCGGGAACATAGATGACGACGAGCCAGGCGAGCACAATCAAGCTCAGGACGGCGAAAGTCCATCCGCTTCGGAGCGCCAATGGCATGATTCGTGGGTCTTTGTGAGTCCGAGAGCGCGGTTATATCGTTTCGGTGTTTCTTCGTGATGGTTTCAGCGGGATTTCAAAAGCGCCGGCTGCGGGTCCCTTACTACCAGCCTGCCGCAATTGACTCGCTCTCGGGAGCTACGAATCGTAGGACATTAGCAGGTCAGGCATCATCTCTCGCATCTCAGGTTGCGGCCCGGAAGGCGGTTGGCTGAAGTCGACCCCGGTGAAGTCCTTGAGTTGCCCCTTCAACCAGACGTCGAATGGGTCCTTGGACATCCCGAAATCAGTGAATGTCTTTTTGAGGTCGTTGGACTCGATATAGAAGATGAGCATGTTTCCCATGGGGGTGACTTGAAGGAAGTCTCGCTCTTTGACCACTCTTGCCTTCTTTTGGGATTCGAGGTATTCATTCCGCTTTTCATTCCTGAACGAGTTGAACATCTTCCGGAGTTCGTCGGATTTCCCGGGAAGGACGGGTACCGCCATGGCGATTGATTCCATGGCCCGGGGAGAGTTGGCGACGATATTAGACTATTCCGCGCGGAGGCCCTGGTGCGTCTTAGGGAGATTCGTTTTTCCGATACTTGGTTGTGCGACTCGGGAGACGTCCTCCTTTTGATGAAGCTCATCCGCAGTGCCAGCCTGCCGAACTCTTGTTAGCCGTGTAGTTCTGTCCTCCCACAGAGTAGACAACTATGCTATCGTAGAACGCCCCACAACCGAGGATGCGAGATGATGGCGATTCAAACGCATTCCAGCGATAGATTCCACTGATGCTAGGGCATGAGAAAACACAATGAAGAACACGGCCATCTGTGTTGGGGGGACTTCCACCCGTTGGTATAGGAGCAAAGAAGAACAAAAGTCCCACAATGAGCAGTGCCCCTAGGATCAGTCGTGCTCTCTTCAAAGCGAGTTGCCCTCCCTTGCCAGCCTAACATCGGTCGGATGTGCCGCAATGTTGCCAATGGGGGATGACCCTATTCTGACCTTTGGGCTCGTCACTTCTTCTTGGATAGTTCGGCGACTCCCTCCAGGCTGTCCTCGAAGCTGCCGAGAGGGTGAACTTCCCGTTCTACGGCGAAGTTTGTCGGCGAGTTGAAGAGGATCTCTCCCATCTCCTCTATCGTCCTAGTCTCCAGGATGTAGCCGGCGGCGATGATGTCCAGGAACGGACCTCCGACTATCTTCCCCTTCTTTTGCAGCCCGAGCTTGTATTCGAGGTCGGCCTTCGCGAGTTTTGTGAACTCCTTGGGGTCGGTCAGGTTCGCATGATTGTATCTCTCGACGACTAGGAATCGCATGCTCCCTCGACTTGGCGGACGGCTATTAAGCGTAGCTCGCAGCGCGTCCCCACGCGAGATTGATTAGGAAGACTTCCACCGGAAACGCATGCGCCCCACCGTGAAGTCGATTCATGTGGTCTACGCCGAGTGGTGCCCTCACTGCGTTCCAAACACCATGGAACAGATGAAGGAGGCTGCGGCAGAATTGGCTGCCAGCTTTCAGGCGCACGACATAGACACCAGCGAGGTCCAGACGGCAGATGAACTTGTGAAGAAATATGGCGACTGGTCCCCTGACTATCTGGTCCCGCAGGTATTCTTGGAATTCGAGGATGGGTCATTCAAGCACGTCCTGACGGGGGACCCGAGAGGTGTAGACTTCACCCGGCGCGCAGTGGAAGAATTCCTGGGGAGCGAATTGTACTTGGAACTGAAGGCGGCAGCGACAAGGAAGTGAGACAAGAAGTATTGATTGACCGGTTCGCTATCGGGCACGGACGTTGGTAGAGTTCTTGTATTCCTTCTCGAGGAACTTGGCGAAGTTGGACCAGTTTCGCTTGACGTCCTTCGTCCACTCCGCCGTGCTTTCAGCTTCGCTCGGATCGTCATAGGTCACGTTGAACACCATGTCGAGCCTCGTCCTCCCGTTCCTGAGCTCGGTCAGGTTGTAATCGCCCAGCTCCCTCCCGTCTCCACAGGTTTCGAGGTGCCACGAGTTCTGAGGCTTGAGCCAGACGGCCCTGATTCCTTCGACCGACCTCTTGCCGTCCTTGTATTTTACGACCCAGATCACCCTGTCCTTCGTCCGCTCCAGGAATCGCCTCCTCGCTGTTGAACCGGTCATCTTGTAGTCATCCTCCCTGAAATCTGTGCACCAGTCGAAGACGAAGCTCTTTGGCGCGTTGAATGTCTTGGAAATCTTGTAGGTCTTGGTAACTGGGCCCTTCAAGGCAGGTCGGTCCTCAAAGCGAATTCTGTTTAAGGCTTTCATCACGGAGTACTCTAAGTTTACGTTGTTGTAACGGTCACCGTTATCGTCTGCGTCACCGTAGACGTTGAGTTTGTCGTTGATGTTACGAGAGTCGTTGAGGTTGCGATTGTCGTTGAGGAGGCAGTTGTCGTCGTTGCCGCCGTAGTCGTCGTGGAAGTGGTCCTGGAAGTTGTTGCGGTAGAGGTCGTCAGATTGGTAATTGTAGTCTGGGTGGTAAGCGTGGAAGTGAGGAATGAAGTCCAAGTGGTAGTCAGGGTACTCACCGTCGTGGAGACTTGCGTTCCGTTCACGAAACCGGTCTTTGTGACAGTGGTCAGAATTGTCGACGTGATCCTGGAGGTCAAGGTCATGGTAGTCAGGCCGGTCTGCTCTCCGTTCAAGGGGTTTGCGGGCGGGGCTAACAGGACGGTCGCACCGGCGAAACCGGTTATCAGGATCGCCCCGACGACGATCACGGCTAAAACGGAAGATATTCCTCGTCTGGGACTCATGATGTGAATCCTGAGTGCCTGGGACGGAGGGACTCTCTCACCCATCATGCTTGATGCTCTGCTCCATGTCTTCATCCTCTCGACTTTCACCTGTATATTCCAACTAATAATATTCACAGATTACCAATCCATAGCAGGACATCCACCGGACGACTAGACAGAACTCATGTGTCGTGCATATGGATCGTTGCGCCTCATTTTCAAACCTAAAAGGGTCCAAGTTCAGCCATCGCTGTGAAGCCGAGGGCCCTCGAGTGGTTGCTCGAAGACGACCAGCCTGCGATTCGCTACCTTGCCCTGAGGGGGGTGCTCGATAGGGACGCCGACGACCCAGAGGTCGAGGAGGCGCGAGAGGCGATCCCAACAAGAGGCTGGGCGTCGGACCTGCTGAAGTCTCAGAAACCGGGGGGCTGGTGGGTCTCCGACGAGGATCTGTACAGGCCCAAATATCTCTCGACGAACTGGATGCTGCTGATCCTGTCGGACCTCGGGCTGACGAGGAGGAACCCCCATGTGAGGAAGGCCTGCGAGCTATGGATACGGCGGTTCTCAAGGAAGGACGGCGGGTTCGACACGGAGGGGTCGAAGGAGAGCGAGCTGTGCCTGGTTGGGAACACGGCCAGGGCCCTGGTGAAGTTCGGCTACTCCGAGCATCCCCAGGTCAGGAGCGCCTTCGAGTGGCTGGTGAAGAACCAGAAGGAGAACGGCGGGTGGCACTGCTGGGGCCGGAACGGGGTGATAGACGCCTGGGAGGGCATGAGCGCTTTCGCCGTCTACCCCAGGCAGAAGTGGACGAGAGGGATGAAGAGGGCGGTGGAGAGGGGGGCAGAATTCTACTTGAAGAGGAAATTACACAGTGAGGGCAAGGTGTACGAACCCTGGTACAGGTTCCACTATCCTGTCCACTATTACTACGACATCCTTGTCGGGCTTGACATGATCACCGCGCTGGGCTACACTGACGACCCCAGGCTGAAGGAGCCGCTGGACCACCTCAGGGGAAAGATGAGAAAGGACGGGAGGTGGAACCTCGACGCCGTCCACCCCGACGCTCCGTATGCCAAGGACCCAAAGTACAAGGGGAGGTTCACTCCGTTTTCAGTGGAGAAAGCCGGGAAGCCGAGCAAGATGATTACATTGGGAGCACTCTCCGTCCTAAGGCGAGTCGAAAAGTAAGACGGCAGAGGTCAACCCGGCTTGAAGATGGACCGTCTTAGACTGCATGCGCTCTGGAATTCGCTCGCCAGCAATACGGCGGCCCCGTTCGTAGGCTTCAACGTGACGGCATCGGGCGCGGGAGCCGTCCTGATTGCGTACGTCCAGGCGATAAGCACTCTTGCGTCTGCGGTCTCACAGTTGGTCGGGGGAAGTATTGCTGACAGGTCTGGGAAGCGAGTGATGATCGCTGTCCTGTTCAGCCTGGTTACGGGGATTCTTTGGGTCGGGAACGCGTTCGAGCAGAGTCCTGCCTTCCTGGCCGTTTCTTTCACTGCCATCACTTTGGCCATCGGGTTCTACCTGGCCGGATGGACTTCGCTAATCGGTGAGGCCTCGGAGAAGACGAAGAAGGGGTCGTACCTCTCGAGCTTCGCCCAGCTTCAGAGCGTCGGCGCCCTCGGCGCACTGCTTCTGACTACGGTCCTGACCGCCTATTATCCGTCTTATTCGGCTCTGTATCTTCTGTCGGGAGTTTTCTTCGTCGTCTCGGCGCTCATCCTCAGGGGGCAGAAGGAGCAGGCGGTTGAGACCGTCGCCATGTCTAAGGCCGGCATGGCCCACCTGAAGCGATACTATCTGGTTACCGGGGTTTACGGTCTGTTCTGGGGGTTCGCCTGGCCGCTGTTCACTATCACTGTGGTCAGGGTGGTGAAGATGAACCTCTTCGAGTTCAGCCTGTCTCAGGTCATCGCTGTAGCCTCGACCATCGCTTTCCAGCCGCTGGTCGGAAGACTGGTCGACAGGGATAGGAGGAGATGGGTCTTCTGGGGAAGGATGGGGCTCGTCGCCTATCCGCTGACATACATGTTCTTCTCGGCGGCCTGGCAGGTCTATCTGATCAACGTGTTCTCGGGGGCGACCAATGCCCTCCTGAACGTGGCTTTCGTTGCTTACCTGTACGACATCTCCCCGGCCGGCAAGAGGGGGAGGTACAGCGCCGAGTTCAACCTCATTACGGGAGTGACGACCATGGCAGGCTCTCTTACAGCCGGGTTTGCGCTGAGCATCATCAGTGTAACTACGCCGCTTTGGCTTTCGCTAGCCTATCTCTACGTCATTGCCGCAGCAGGGAGGGGGTTCTCGGCTTTGCTGCACCTCAAGCTTCCACAAAACGCGCCGCCTCTCCGGGAAGTGGGGGAGCTCGTCCAAGTCGAAAAGGGCTCCGTCCATCCGGGACCCTGAGTAGATGCAATCCTTCTCTGATTCAAGGGCTCTTGGGGGCCCAAGATCAGGGAGACAGGTTCGCCCTCTCGAGAAGTGAGAGGTACCTCGGGTCATCACGGATATGCGGTCCGAACTTGGTGTACCTCAGGGCACGGAACTGGATCGAACGTTCTTCGAGAGCCAGGTCGAGGTACCTGAACATTTCGTCCCTTTCGCCGAGTCCGGCATAGACCATCGCCAGGTCGAAGGGCTTCCCAAAGGTGCCATCGGGTGGTTCGTTTAGTTTCACGAGGATCTCGACCGCCTTTTCCCGCCGTCCTGCTTTCGCGTAGTAGAAGCCCAGCGAGGAGAGGTACCCGTTGTCTTTGGGGTGTCTCTTCACGGCCTCCTCTGCATGCTTGATTGCTTCTTCGAGGTCGCCCCTGGACTCTGAAATTATCGCCTTTGCCAAGTCGATGAAAAGACCATTGGAGTCGACCTCTTCCAGTCTGCCGAGCCACCTCTGGGCTTCCGCCTGGTCGCCGAGTTCGGCGTATCCGTATGCCATGTTAGATGTAAGTGACGGTGAAAGAGGGTCCAGCTCCACCGCACGCCGCGTCACCTCGAGTGATTCTTCGTATCTGCCCATTTCCAGGAGGCAGATGCCGTACCAGTGGTGCGCCAAGGAGTAATTGGGGTTGATGGCGATGGCCCGCTTGAACTCCACCTCAGCCTCGGCGAACCTGTATTCTCCCGTGAGGGACTCCGCAAGGGAGTTGTGCGCTTCTGCCAGACCGTCGTCCAGGGACAATGCCATCTCCAGGGCCTTCTTTGCCTCCCTGTCTGCTTCAGGCTTCGGCATGTAGTGGTAGTTTCCGAGCAGGAAGAGCGCGTCGGCGAGGCCCACGTAGGCCTCCGCGTAGGAGCGGTCCTCGGCGATGGCGTCCTCGAAGAGCTTCTTGGCCTCCCGCATCCCCGCCTCGGTCCTGTCGCGCAGCGCCATCCGTCCCCTCAGGCACCGGACGTACGCGGTCGAGCTCACCTTAGCCTTCCTCTCCAGGCTTTTCTGGTCCTCGGGGACCAGCCTGACCATCAATGCTGCGGAGACACTCTTCGCTATCTCGCTCTGGATTGCGAACACGTCGTCGAGCTGCCTGTCGTAGTTGTCCGACCACATGTGGTCCTCCGTCGCCGCATCGATGAGCTGGGCAGTCACCCGTATCTTGTTTCCAGCCTTACGGACGCTTCCCTCGAGGATGGAGCCCGCCCCTACCTCCTTTCCTATTTCTGATATCGACTTCGAGGTCCCCTTGAACCGGCCGACCGAGGTGCGCGCGATTACCTTGAGCTGGTGGTTGTGGGAGATGACGTTGATCAGCTCCTCGGTCATGCCGTCGGCGAAGTACTCGTCGCTCTGGTCGGGGCTTATGTTAGAGAAGGGGAGGATGGCGATCCTCGTCCTGGGGGCTGACGGCACCTCGGTCGGTGATGGCTGGTCCCAGGGGAGGGTGACCTTGAAGACCTCCATGGGCAGGTCCACGTTCTTGAGGTTCCTGGCACCGATTGAAATTATTGGAAACTCGAACTTGTTCCTCACCTGGGCCTGCACAGGCTGAGAGATACAGATGCCTCCGGGGTCGGCCAGGGGCTCGATTCGTGAGGCGATGTTGACTGCGTCTCCGTAGATGTCGCTCTGGCTGTGGATGACGTCGCCTACGTGGATGCCGATGCGGGCCACTAGTCTCTTCTCAGAGGGCCGGGCCGAGTTGAGGTCATGGAGGGCCTGCTGGACGTCGAAGGCGCACCTGACGGCCTCCAGGGCGCTGGCGAACTCGACAAGGAACCCGTCACCGATGGTCTTGACCTCGTCCCCGTTGTGCCTGGAGAAAATGGGCCTTAGAAGACCCCGATACTCCCCGAGGACACGCAAGGCGAGCTCCTCGTTACGCTGAGAAAGCTGAGTGTAGCCTACTAGGTCGATGAATGAGATTGCGGCCAGCCTGCGCTCGGGAGAAGACATGAAACCGCGCAGTGAAAGACACGGGGACGATTAAACCATTCGGGGTTCGCCTGCACCCACCCAAAGGAAGTGACCTCAACTCCCTTTTCACTCGAGAAGGCGGGAAAGCGGCGCAAGATGATTACGTTGAGGGCACTCACCGTGTTGAACCGCGTGGAGAAGTGAGATGAAAGAAGTTACCGCCTCGAGAGTTAAATACAGTCGAAGCGAAACCGATTTCGTGAAAGGCGAGAAGCACCCGCACAAGAAGCTCATCAATGACATCTCCAAGGAATTCCAGCACGTTCTTCACTCGTCGGGACAGGGGATTTTCATCTACCTCGACGACGAACACAAGGTCTGCAACGAGCAACTGGCAAAGATGCTAGGATACAAATCGGCCGCAGAGTGGTCGAAGCTTCCGACGGTCCTGGACGATATTGTTCCAGGCGATCAGGAGAAGGTCATTCATTCCTACAGGAACGCCGTTGAGAAGTCTGTCGGATCCACCATTGACGTGACGTTCCGAAACAGAAGTGGAAAGAAGAGGCCGTTCAAGGGGAACATCTTACTGGTCCCGGTAGGTTTCCATGGCGAGGTCTTCTCGCTCAACTTCGTGACGAAGAAATAAGCCGAAGCCCTCCGTTTTCGGGGTGTTAGCGAGCAATCTCGTTATGTACAGGGTTCATTGTACCACAGAGGCTGACGTCGGAAGGATCCTCGGCTGGAAAATCAAGCCGCCAGAGGATCGCGAGAAGAACTCCAAACCAATTCCTAGATTTCGATAGACGACCCGGACCTTGGGGCAACAGATGACGCATGCATATCATCTTCGCTTCAATCATTGTTCAATGGAAATCGCACGTTAAGACAAGGACGATTAGGCGAACCGCGGGTAACGACGCGTTTACGCTGTCAATATTTCAATATTACAGCACATTTCAATATTACAGCACATTTCAATATTACAGCACTATTCTTCTCCCTTACAAAGCACGCACTGTCTAACTTGCGCCGACGCCCTTCCCCCTTATCAGCAATCCTCCCGATTCGAGGCTTGGACCAACCTACTGACTTCGACACCATCCAGCCCGAGGTACGAAGCCATATCGGTCTGGTTGAAGGTATGAGGTGACCTTTGGATCAATCGAATCAGCGAGTTGCCTTCCGGCGCATCTCGGCAGAACGTGGGAAGAGGTCTGTCATCTCATTTTCCAAATCGACCATTAGCTGCTCATGGGGAATTGCCTCCTCTACCATCTCTGGGGTTAGTGAAGCCTTACCTGAACTTTCTCTTGGCAGCCTCCACTTCTTTCGGAGGAACTGCCACTCCATCATCGCAGCCGGACCCCGCGCCTGTGCTTCAAGTGTTGATAGTTCCCCCCAGTCTACCCCCGGTCCGGACTTCCTCGTTCGGGGGGGTGAATGCGTCTCAACGGGTTGAATCCTGGTCTTGCGCGGAGAGTGTTTTGGTAAACTTCTTGAAAGTTTTCCGAGCTCCCTAGCAATTCTGAAAACACACCGCCATAGAGACCGCCTGTCTGAGGCCATTTCAGACTCACGACGTAAGTACTGGGTGAGGCCTTCCCTCTAGTGAAGCTAGTCAACGCCTGATGGAGGCTGCTCTTTCCGGTTCCGATATCGCCGGATACTACGAGCAGAATACCCTTTCCAAATTGCAGTTTGGTTCTTGCGGCAATGGCTTGCCCAGTCCAGAGGAATCCGTCTGCAACCCAGCCGACGGGTCTGCCTTCGCTTGTAAGGCAGCTCGCCCATTGATATATTCGTTCTATTTCACTACTCGACGTAAAGTGGCATAGTTCCCAAAGCCAGAGATGCCGCACTCAACAGGAATTTCAGATGAACCGAAAACCGATATCCCGTTGAAAGAGCCAAAGGATCAAATAAGAAATATTCAGAGTTGAAGCGTTGAAGCTCTATTCTGGGACCACTGCGGAGTTTTCTCAGGATATCCTTCAGAACAGACTTCCGGATAAACTCAAGGAGGCCTACACGACCCATTACTACAGGAGCCCAAGCCCTTCCGAGGTCGTGTCCTGGACCAACTCGCTTCAGTTTGTCAAGAACGCGATCGAACTCGCTTCACTGAAAGACAATATGCTCGTGATAGAGTACGAATTGCCCTATTCGAACAGGCGGATCGATTGCATGCTCTTTGGATCTGGTGGGGGTGGGGACAATGTTGTCCTGATGGAGCTGAAACAGTGGACGAGAGTTCAGGATTGTGACCTTGAAAACAACATCATTACATTTGTGGGAGGAGCCAACAGAATCGAGGCCCATCCATCATATCAGGTGGGCGGCTATCATCATTATCTGAAAGACTTCATCAAGATCTTTGAGGATACGCCTCCGCTCAATCTGTCGTCGGTCTGTTACTGCCATAACTACTCGCGATCGTCCGACGTGCTATTCAGCCCCAAGTTTTCGTCTATCATCAAGGATTTCCCCTTGTTCTCGAAGGAAGATGCCACCCAGCTCGCCGACTACCTCAGAACCAAACTGGGAGAGGGCAGGGGCCTAGAGATCTTCAGCAGGTTCACAGGTAGCCGCATCGGACCTTCGAAGAAACTGTTAGAACATACGCGACGGATGATCGAAGGCCAGGCCGCCTTCAACCTGATTGAAGACCAGATTGCAGCGTACAACACCATTCTGGACAGAGCGAAGAAATCCACGAAGCTGGCCAAGAAATCCGTCATCATAGTGAGGGGAGGACCGGGCACAGGAAAGTCTGTCATTGCCCTCAATGTGATTTCAGAACTGCTTTCGAAGAAGATTGAGGTATTTCACGCAACAGGCTCTGCCGCTTTCACAACTACGCTCCGTACTATAGTAGGTTCGCGGGCTGCTTCGTTGTTCAAGTACTTCAACAGCTTCTCCGCGTTTACCGACAACCAGATCAACGTGCTGGTCTGCGACGAGGCGCACAGAATCAGAAAGACCAGCAACGGCCGTTACACGAAGAAGGAACTTCGGAGCAATCTTCCGCAGGTGGAGGAACTCGTGAGGGCGGCGAAGGTCAGCATATTCTTCATCGACGACTATCAGGTCGTCAGACCTGAGGAGATTGGGAGCACGGAGCTCATTCGAGAGACGGCGAAGAAGTTCACGGATGAAATCTTCGAGTTCGAACTGAAGACGCAGTTCAGGTGCAACGGGTCGGATGGGTACCTTGCCTGGCTTGACAACACCCTCGGGGTCAGGGAGACAGCCAATTTGATGCTCACTCCCCAAGAGAGGATGGACTTCAAGATCTTCGACGACCCCAAATCCCTTCGTGATGAAGTCATGCGAAGGAATGAAGAGAAACCAAACTCAGCCAGGATGGTCGCGGGATTCTGCTGGCCTTGGAGTGACCCTAACCCCGATGGGACGCTAAAGGAAGACGTTGTGATTGGAGACTTCAGAATGACCTGGGAAGCTAAGAATGATGCAGCGAGGCTGGCTCCGGGCATCCCTCGGGCGGCCCTGTGGGCGTATGATTCCAAAGGTGTCAGCCAGATGGGCAGTATCTACACGATTCAAGGATTCGAATTCGACTATGTCGGGGTCGTATTTGGGAAGGATTTGGCGTACGACCAAGGAACAAGCGAGTGGATTGGCCGACCGGAGAACTCCGCAGACAACCTAGTCAAGAGAGACTCCGAGAGATTTCTCCGGAATGTGAAGAATGTCTACAGGGTTCTGATGACAAGAGGGATGAAAGGATGCTATGTGTATTTCATGGACAAGGGAACAGAAGAGTATTTCAGATCAAGGATCCAAGTGAATTCCTAGAAAGCGCAAGTTGTGCTCCCATGTCTTGCCGCCCCGCGGCATTTTCGCCGTGCATAGGGTTCATTGCACCTCCGCCGGAATCGCATCCACCTCGCCGAGGATCAGCTTCGGCGAACCCTGCCTCCCGTTCCTCGAGAAACCGAGTCAGGCGTTTTATTCGAGCAGCGAGCGTCCTTCCTCATGCTCCAAAAGCACGACCGATGCGACAAGTGCAAGCTGCTCTGCATCGAAAAAGACAATTGGCTCCGAGGCCCGCTCGAGGGGAAGTACGAATACCTCTGCGGGAACTGCGCCCGCGCGGAGGAGATGGTCTGGCCCCTGAGATGGAAGGAAGGGCAGGACCCCAGGTGACAGGCCCTGAGCGACCCGCTGCCAGACCTCCGAAGCGCCTTCTTCTTCGACATGGAGACCACTGGGCTCGACCCGCATCGGGACAAGATCGTCACGATCCAGGTCAGGCACGAGGGCCTGACGAAGGTCTCGAAGGAGTGGGAGCTTGGAGAGGAAGGCTGCATCGATTCCCTGCTCACCCTCCTCAACGGCGTCTACTGGAATAGGGCGTCTCTCGTGGGGTACAACGTCCTGAAGTTCGACATCCCCTTCGTGGACGTGAGGTTGAGGGCCCTCGGACTGATGAACGAGAGGGCGTGGCACCTGCTCCACGGCTCTCCTCACGTGATCGACCTGTACCAATTGTTGGGCGACTACTATCTCAGGGCAAAGGCCTGGTACTCATCGATGACGCCGGTCGAGAACAGGGTGTCCAACAGGGACATACCGGAACTCTATGGGAAGAAGGAATACTCGGCGATAGAGGGTTACGTCGAACTGGAGATGCAGGCCATGGAGTTCCTATTCGAAGCGCTCAAGAACGAAGAGTTCTATGCTGAACTGGTCAAACTGAGAGAGGTCGCCTTGAAGGAGACGGCGCGATGATTGGTGGTCCGCAGATTTGACACGAAGTCATCCTTAATCGGTGGCAGTTGCGCGAGCATAACTCTGTTCCCCCAAAGACGCCTTTCAAGCGGACTTGGTCTTGACGTTGACGTTGCCGGTCAATGCCTCACTGTCCTCCCAAGCGAGTCTCTTGAGGACCCACTGGTTTTGCCGCCCTATTCGCTTGCCCCGCACCGCGCCACTGGTCTGGAGCTTGCGCAGGTGGTCCTCGGCTGTCTTCCAGCCTACGCGGAGGCCCCTGGCAACCATCTCGGTGGTCACAGGCCAATCCTGGGTCGATAGGAAGGCGACGATTTTCCCGTCGATTCGCTTGTTCGGCATGACTTTGTTACTTCGGTATGATGTATCATAAAGTCAGGATATGAACAAATATCACCTCGAGTCCCGCAGCCTTCAGGGACACCGAAGGGAGCATCCTCAGTCCTCGCAATTCTTGCAACGTGTCGGCATTAGGAAGTGGCTCACCCCTATGGTGTCATGGATGATTTCGCAATCTACGAGCATCTCCTCGTCTTCGGATTCATCTTGGTTCATGGATGACAGGATGGACTCCTGGAATATTAGCACTGATGGTCGAAACCAGAATTGTCTGAGAGAGGGGGTTGGGTGAACTTGGCTAGGGAAGAGCTTTGCCGCAGTTCGAGAATCTCGTGCCATTCTCCACCACCCTCCCGCAGTTAGGGCAGATCCAAGAGATGGGGGCTTACATCGGGACCGGGGCGCCTGCGGTCCTAGGCGTCCATGGAAAAAGGAAGTAACTTAAGAAGTGGAATGGTCGTAGGGAGGTTGAGACCGCTGATGAGAAGCAAGACCCCGATCATTCTCGGTGTGATACTCCTTCTGCTCGGGGTTGTCTGGGCTTCGCAGGGGGCTGGCATCGCCGGGAGCGGCAGCTACATGGATAACAACCCTACATTCGTCAATCTGGGTGCCCTCCTAGCGGTCGCGGGAATCGCGCTGATGGCTCTCGGGACCTTCTGGAAGGCAAAGGTGAAAGCTCCCGCTGCAAAGCAGGCATGATTCTAACCGAACGTGAACGTGTACAGCCCGGACCCTGGGCGGGCATCGATTTCCAGCGTATGCCAGTCGTAGGAGGGTGCGGCTATGAGATTGTAGAGTCTGGCTGCGCCCAGGTGGCCGACAGCGTTGGCGCCCTGCAGAGTCAGGTCACTTCCGAGATACGTCCCCGAAACAGCATTCCCATCCAGCCGGACCGTAATCTCTGTATCGTTCCCCTGAGCCACGATGTTCACGTACTTGGCCTTGAAGACCAGGAAAAGCTTTGAGTCGTTTCCCGACGCGATAATTCTGTCTGCCGCGCTGTACCATCTGCCGGAAAAGTAGGCGGTGTTTTTCTGCAGCTGACCTGTGAAGTTGTAACTCGCGACCTGCCCCGGTGAGAATCCCTGGGTGTTCCCGATCGGCTGACGCGATGTGCTGTAACCCAAGTAGATCTCCGGGGTCCCTATTTGCGAGAAGTCAACACTCGTCCCGTTCACCGACCCGGTCGTCGTTCCGGGGCTGATGCTGTAGCCCGCATCCTGCAACAATCCTCGGATGAGCATCTCGGTCGCGTTGTATCCCCCTTCGCCGAAGTGGGTTTCTCGGATGTCCCCGTTCTTGTCTACCAGGTAGTCTGCGGGCCAATACCTGTTGCCATACGCGTTCCAGGTAGCAAAGCCGCTGTCCAATGCAACGGGGTACTTTATTCCGAAGGATTTCACGGCCGCCAGCACATTGGAATAGTTCTTCTCGAACTGAAATTCGGGGGTGTGCACCCCGACGATGACGAGGCCGCTGTTCCCGTACTTGGCATGCCAGGCGTTGAGGTACGGCAGGGTCCGGATGCAGTTTATGCAGGAGTAGGTCCAGAAGTCGACGAGGACGACCTTTCCGCTCAGGCCGGACATGTTCAGCGGAGGAGAATTGATCCAGCCGGCTATCCCCTGGAAGTCGGGCGCTGGCCCATGGTTTCGCAAACCGGATATGTTGAAGGTCGTCGACGTGGTGCCGGGTGTCGGGCCCACATATGACGTCAGGGCAGACAGGCCGGCCGCCGCCACGACGAGGCCTATCAGCCCGAAGACGACGACGTATGCGTTGAGCTTCATCTTCTGGCTTCCTCCGCCGAAGTCCCGGAAACGTACGCCAGGAACGCCGGCAGGAGAGGGAGTATGCACGGGGAGATGAACGTAAGAAAGCCGGCCGAGAGGGCGATCAGGAAGCTGAGCTGGAATCCACCCAGCGGGTTCGCCAGCGCCGCCAGGGGCCCCACGTTGTTCAGGAAGATCTGCAAGAAGCCGATGTAGTTCGTGACAACCAGCAGTCCTATCGCTATGAGGAAGAGTCCGCTTACTATGTTGAAGTATCTTAGAAAACGGCCTGCCTTCTTCAGGAAGCCGGATACTCTCGAAATGAAGGCCCCCGCGATGAGGAAGGGTATTCCCAGCCCCAGAGAGAAAGCCAACAGGTAGAGGAAACCCAGTCCTGGAGACACTGCCGCCAGAGTGTACACTGAACCGAGGATTGCGCCGACGCAAGGAGTCCATCCGAGGGCGAACGCGATGCCAAAGACGGAGGATGTCAGGTAGCTGTTACGGAACTTTCTCACGTGGACCTTATGCTCGGCGCTGAAGAACGGTATCGCGTACTTGGCAGACGCTAACATGAGAACCCCGAAGGCTACGATGACGGACCCGCCTGCCAGCCTGACCGTGTTGACTGCCTCCAGGGACGCGCTCGAGAGTACCGTCTGCAGGAGTATCCCCACCGTGGAGAAGACAAGCGTGAATCCCAGCACAAAGAACGCGGAATTCAGGAATACTGCCTCCCGCGTCCTCGCCTGATCCCCTGCCAAGCTATCTGGTCACGCGGCCTTTGCTATAGTGTTGCCGTGGCTATCACTGTGGCGTTGCCCATCTGCATGCCTCCCAGGAAGACTATCTGGATGCTCTCGAAGTTCGCCGTCGGGTCCAGGTTGAGCACGGTGAAGTACTGACCGACCCCGTCGCTGCCGACCCCGAATTCAGACGACGTGACACTGGTCGAAATTATCGGGTTGATCGCCATCGCCCCGCTCTTCTGTTGCGCCTCGACGAGGTAGATGTTGCCTGTCCCGGAGGTGGGCTCCATGCCTAGCGCGTGAATCTCCACCGACCAGTTTCCCCCCGGCAACGGGGTGAGGATCAAGTAGGCGTTGTGGATCCCCTCTGCCATCATCACATTCGCCGCCGGTATGAACGGAATGGCTGACTGGGCGGTCGTGTGAGTCATCACTTCAGTGTGCGTCATGACTTCAGTGTGAGTCATCACTTCTGTGTGAGTCATTACCTCCGTGGTCGTAGACACATTCGGGGGCTTTGTCAGATACAGACCGAAGCCTGATCCTGCTAGAATGAGCAGCGTCGTTGCAGTGAGGGCGAAGGCGGTTGTTGAAACTGCTCTGCGCTTCCTTTTGCCGAATAGCATCGAGCTGAATTCTGCTCCCATGGTATTTATGGGAATGTCCAATTCTGCTCCATTTCTCTTCCAGATTGAAGGCTGGTTTCCCGGTCTCATGATTGTTGCGAGAAGCCGAAGCCAGCATCAGGTTGTCTAGGGCCCTTCCAGTTTAAAGCGAAGTTTTCCGCAGATTTCATCGAAGATTTCGATGTGCCCTCTGGTCCACTGGCTCAGAGAGTAGGTCATCCCATACCTCTCGCCGCTCGCCATTATCAGCGAGCTCCGCTGAAGCACCTTGACGTGATGTTGAACGGCTTTGTATTGCAGGTTGAGCTCGTTTGCCAGCTGGTTCACATTCCGGGGACGGTCTCTGATCTTCTGGATTATTCTTGCCCGGTTCTCTCCTCCCCTCGTCCCTCCCAATAGAAACCAGAGGAGACCCCGAAGCTCCGGGTCGTCCAGCATTGTCGTTGACTTTGCTTCAGTGCATATATCCGTTGACCTTTCGGGCGATGGATAGGGAACAGATTTGGACAAAGAGTTAAACGCGACAGACGCTCTTTCAGAGAATCATGGCCTTGATGATGGACCTGGCGATAATCTTCGCCGGGCTCAACACGGTGTTGCTCCTGGGGATGCTTTACCTCTATGGGAGGATCTTCCGGAAAAGCAGGGCTGTATACTCGGCTGGGTTGATCATCTTCGCGCTCGCGCTCCTCCTGCAAAACGGAATGACGGTATTCGCCTATTTCACGATGACGTCGTTGTTTGCGGAGGGGGTCCTGCCATATCTCCTGACCATAGCGGTCTTGGAGTTCTCAGCGGTAATTGCAGTGTTCAGGATCACGATCATCTGAACTGCTGAGTCTTACCGTCACACAGCGGAAGGCACCGCCTGAACGGACGAAGACCCGACCAAAGCGCCTCTTACACAAGTGGGGAGACCCACAAGCCTTTGAGCCCAGCTTGCTGTGCGGCCGCGTGATATTGCTAAATAATCTGGGCGGGGGACGCCGCCAGTTGACTCAAGTCCGGCAGAGCGGAGTCTGGTTTGAGAGGGTGTACGCGAGAGCAGGTCTGCCGTTCTGGGCCGGCGTCTTCATCGTAGGCGCAGTGCCGGCCGTCGTCCTCCTTCCAGTTTCATACTATGCAGCTGGGCTCTGGCAGGACTTCATAGGCAGAGATGCAGGATTCGCGCCTTTCCTCTTCGTCATCTCGGTCTACGTTCAGTACGGTGTGAAGTACATGCGCAGGCGTCTCGAGGGTACGACTGATCATGCCGACTCCCTGGTGGCCGATGGCTCGAGAATCGACCTGAGGAACCTCTACGGGCTGCGTGGAACCCTCCTGACGCTTGCAATTCTATTGATTCCAATCCAGGGGTCGTATGTGGCATTCGGACTCCCCCAAGGATATTCGCTCGCTCAGAAGTTACTAGTTTCAGTTCCATTCTTCTACTGGAGCATATTCCTCAGCACCTTTTTCTGGGTATTCCTCTACTCGATGTACAGGATCTACAGCGCGGGGAAGCTCCCGCTTCAGCTTAGGCCCTTTACGGAGGACAGGACGCTCGGACTGAGACCTTTCGGCAGGATTACTCTCCAGCTGACGGCGCTGTATCTCTTCCTGATCGCGATGATTGTCATTCCTCAGACCTTCTTGGAGGTCGGTCAGTCTGTGACCATAGCCCTCGGGACGATCTTGACGGTTCTTGGCGTCGCTGTCTTTTTCCTCCCTCTCCTGAGCCTGCACGGAAAGCTCGTCGCTGCAAAGCAGAGGGAGCTCGCCTGGGTGTCACCCCGATTGACCCAGCTCGTTCAGAGGCTGAAGCAGGGCGGTTCTGAGGGCAGCGATGATAAGGTCATCATGGAGCTCACCGGCCTGGACAACGTCCAACGCCAGATACACCAGATCCACAGCTGGCCATTTGATGTCGGAATCATCACACGGCTCGCCGCGATAGTCTTCTCAATGATCGCCATACTGCTCGCCAACTACGTCAGGATCTTCCTGCGGTTCTGAGCCCAGTCAGGGGCGCTTACAGTAGAAGCTACACGAAGCGGCATCCTCGACCGGAGCACTCTGACCTATCGAATTCGACATGTGGCTGGGTGCGTTGCATGTCATAAGGTTCTAATAATGGTCCTGAAAAATTCTGCTCCACCTTTGCCCGAGGTCAATAGACTCCTGCCCACAGTTCTTGTTCTACCACTGATGGTCCTTGCGGTCGTTGTCATGATCGTGGGCACAGTCCCGACATACTACGTGCTCGCGTCGCACGCGATTAGAAATCCGGCTACGGTGCCAGTGAGCATACCCGGCGGTGCAGGGTCGAACCAAGCTCTGACCTTCATCCCGTCAACCATCACAATTACAATCAACGATACGGTCAAATGGACCAATGGCGATTCGGCACCACACACGGTCACCTCGACATCCGTGCCAAGCGGGGCGAGTTCCTTCGATTCGGGCAACATGCCCGCAGGCGACACTTTCTCCGTCACCCTGACGACTCCCGGAACATACCAGTATTATTGCGCCTATCATGCGTGGATGACCGGGATGATAGTCGTCAGTTCGCCGTCATCCTCCTCGAGCTCAACCACCTCTTCGACAACTACGCCGTCATCCTCCTCGAGCTCAACCACCTCTTCGACAACTACGCCGTCATCCTC
>CAZMON010000001.1:431517-840233 GCA_964568185.1 uncultured Nitrosopumilales archaeon
CTCGAGCTCAACCACCTCTTCGACAACTACCATGAACTCAACCAATTCTCCGGGAGGGGGTTCGGGAATCCCTGAATTCCCAGTCCAGCTCGGCATCACTCTTCTGTCCACGGTTGTAATAGTGGCATTGTATCTGCTGGCCAGACGTTCTTCCCCGATCAACACACGAACCAGGATGTAGTGCTGGGCCCATCTGTTGGGGCGCCTACCTAGACCGACAAGGCCCGGCCAGGCGGTGGCCCAGCTCATCTGGTTGCCACCATCATAGAACCTTGATTCTGAATCCAGAAGGCACTTAACCGAGAAACACTTCGGCTTCGGACAGTATGGTTCAGCGCGGCCCCAAGAGGACCACTGGGATTTCGGGCAACACTCTGAGAGTGTATCTATACGTGCTCCAATCGGGTGCTTCGGAGCTCAGGGACGTCCAGAAGTCGCTGGGATTCTCTACCCCATCCCTCGCCTCTTACCACCTCAAAAAGCTAGTCGATGCAGGCTACGTCTCACAGGACGAGCACGGCCATTACCTCGTCCTAAAGGACTCCACGAAAGAGCTCCTCGAGGGATATGTGCACGTGGGCGCTGCGATCGTTCCCCAGCTCTTCTTCTTCTCGGTCCTCTTCACGGCGGTAATCGGGTTCCTGGCCTACATGGCGTTGTCCTTTCCGTCCTATGTCCCTCTGCTCGCCTCGGCCTCGATCGCCGTTGTGGGCGTGCTGTGGTACCAGACGGTCAAGGTCTGGAGGCGCCTGGCAACATGGCAGTAACATCACCCGAGAAATCGCTTTCAAATCCCTTGAAAGCAAGGCGATCGGCCGAGTCGCCCTATTCAAGAACGTAGCACTATCTACCTTCCCTGGTATCTGATGTTGAAGAAATGTCAATCAAGAGAACTACGATAAGGTACAGCGCCGCCGCTGGCGTACTGGCGCTTGCCATCATCGCAGGCTCTGCCTTCTACATCGGCTTCAACCAATCAGGATTAATCTCGGTTCAAGGCCCCAAGTCTCTGCTCGTGATTCAGCTGACCGACCCCCCACACGTCCCATCGGCGACCAGCTCGCTGAACCTGACCTACACGGCCCTGGCTCTCCTTGTGGGCGAACCCACCGGTCATGGTCAGATGAACGCGGCGACCATCAATCTCGCGCCCCAGGGCGGGTCGACGACCCTCGACCTTCTAAAGCTCCAGAACGTCTCTCAGACCATCGCTTTGGCTAACCTCACACAAGGTTCCGTCATCTACTCCGTGACCTTCACAATCTCGGGCATCAGCATTGATGTGAACGGGACCGTATCCCCGGTCGCCCTCGCTTCCGGAGGGAACAGCTTCACCATCACCATGGCTCATCCATCAGAACTCAGCGGGACCAACGTCGCCCTGCTACAGCTGAACCCAATCGTGTTGGATACCCCGTCCGGGTACCGGCTGATTCCTTCCGCCGTGGGGGTCCTGAGACACTCACAGGGGGAGGGAGAAGACTATGTCGGTTCGCAGCACCAGCTGACGGAACAGGACGATCATGAGCTGGAGGGCGCCCGCGGGAACGTGACCGCCAATCTGCTGGCTCTTTCCGTCTCTGGGAACAGCACCACGATCACCGTGCAGGTGAACAACACCGGCAACGGGACCGTATGGCTGAACGCCATCGGGCTTCACGGCAACTTCACTCACAACGCGTCCAACTGCTACCATCATGAGACAACGGTGACCGGCACCACGACCAACGAGTCAGAAACCAGCGACCACGCGGATCAGAATCACACCGTCGTGAGCACCCACACAGAGACCCAATCGCACCAACCTGAGTGCGAACAGAGAGACCATCCTTCCGAAATCGTCTTCGTGCCCGTAACGCCGAGCGGCTCAACCACTACTACAACGACCACCAGCACAACTACTGGCGGGTCTAGCTGTGTCGCCTTGCAGATGACGCTCGTGAACGGCGACAATGAAATCGACGACGGGGACGTAGGTTTGGCACTGGCACCCGGTCAGTGCGTGGGCCTGACCTTCAGTGGCACGATCACCTTTGGGGAGTCTTCCCTCGTGCTGGTCCCTTCGACCTCGCCCGGTCAGTCCTACGTAGTCCACATCGTCGCATCGAATGGTGCCAACATGATGCTGGAGTGCGTACTCCCGGTGGGCCCGAGCAGCTGCACACCACTTCATCACTCAGAACACGACTAGAGATCCGTCACACAGACGCGGATCTCACCTTCTTTTTTTCCTGAGAGCAACGCCCGGCTGACTTCGCAAAAGGATTACCCACTCTGGCTAGGAGTACTTGCCGGTGACGAAGACGATGCCGAAACGATCCTGGGCGGTTCGAGCGAGTTCGCAAACCTAGTATATGAGTGGCGGCGGGATGCCGCCGTCCGTAACATACAACCCCGTTCGCAGAATTCGCTGGGAGTCAGCAGGAGGCCTTGCCCGGCTTGGACCGACAGGAACCCGAGCCATGGAGGCGTGAGAAGACAGAATAGACGAAGGCGACCGATGCGATTCCCCCTGGAGTCGAGGTGACGAGCCATGAAGCCGCTCGGCCGGCTGGCAGCATACCTATCAGCCTCGGAATCGCCGCCGCCCCACTCAGGACATCACCGTCGGCCGCGATCAGGTGGAAGGATTTGTGCCGCAGCGCGGGGGGTATACTCCCGAGGAATCCACGTTCATCCGCCTCTATCAGCGATAGGAATTCGACTCTCCGATTTACATCAAGGAAGTTGATCATCCGCTTGAAGTTGGGTGCATGGACCGCAATCTGCATCATACACGAGGAGGAGTTCCATCTGGTTCAGTGGATCTGCATTGTCGAGCAGCCTGCGTAGATGGTTGAACCAGGCTGTTGGAGTGGTCGGCATGAGCGTGCCGTAGGTGTACGCTGCCGTGGAGTGACCGACCAACGCAAGAAGCGAAGGGTCGACGACCAAGCCCGATGCAGAAAGCCTAGAGGCCTTAACGCGACTCATCGTGGGGAGAAGCTCCCTTCGCCTAGTCCGCCGATCTTGTCTCGGTTGGCGGGGTGGGGGCATTGGACGAGCTTCCAGTGGGTAATGTGCTCATTGGGGCGCTCGCTCTTCTGTGCATCACCCAGCGGACCACCTTGTAGGCTACGAAAATCCCGACGGCGTAGCAGATGATGTAGAAGACGTAGACGATTTGCTCTATCGCGACGATGGTCACGCTCAGGATGACCCCTGTGGCGCCGGGCGGGGTCGTATATGTCCCGCTTGAAACGCCAAAGTGCAGTCCGAAGAACTCCATGTCCGCCTGCGCAGTGTAGGTCCCGGGCGGCAGATTGAATGAGATGGTCTCCCCTGGCCTGACGAGCCCCGCCGCGGCAGTACCGCCGTTCCCGTTGATGGTTACCTTGCCGTACCCGATGACTGGCGGAAACCCGTCCTCAGGGAGCGGGAAGAACACGTCGAAAAACGAGTTCGGGAGGGGGGTGGTTGGGACCGGGAAAATCGTTCGGCTTGGGGTGGCTGGTGTTGGGCATGGCAGCGAAGTCATGACGACGTTGGCATGGTCAGGAATTTCGGTGTTGATGTACCCCGCGAGCCTGTTGACAGCTGGCGGCCCGGCGGATTGCACCACCCATATTTCGTAGTGAACGTGTTTGTAGGTTGTCGATGTCCACGTCCAGGTTCTTATTTCGGTGGGGCTTCCTTCCATCACGTAGGTGCCAAGGTCGATGTCCTTGGGGGGCCTGGCGGCGCCTATCGAGTCTATGATGCCCTGAGTCTGGGCATCAGAGATCGGACCTTGCACGCTGAGCCCGAGTTCGCTCTTCACCTTTCCGAATTTGTAGAGTTCGGAGACGGCCAAGCACGCTATGGTACCCATTATCTTGTTTACGGGCTTCACAATGTCGGGCTGGGGGACCTTCTTGAGCAGGACACCTCCTGTATACGGGCCACCCGTGAATGCCTGAGGTCCGGCGGTTGTTCCCGGAGGTGGAGGGTTGGGCAGGTCGGCTTTGACAATAGGTATCAAGGTCAATAGGAACATGATGAATAGCGCGAAGAACAGAATCGGCTTGGGTTTGGAAACCCTCACGGGTTGGGGAGGCCCAATTTTCTATTTAAGTCTGTGAAGCGTTTCACGCAGGCTTGGCAAATGTTCGCCAGTTCTCATCTCTGACCCTGCCATCATCTCTGAGCCGGCCTCCATCTCCAACGCTGGGTCTATGGGTCGACATTGATTTCTTAAGAACCTCAAGACGGCATTCTCCTCAATCTTGACTCGCGTTCTCCTCTTCATCGAGGTCAGAATTTTCTAGGATTCTCTTCTTCGTCTCCTTGCTCAAGTCTTTGGGATCGTGTCCGTTCTGTGTTACTCAATCCAAGTGAATGGGAGCGATGATGGGTCGAGGGCGATTGAGCCGTCTTGGAGCGACGCCCACCGCGTTCGCAGACCAAGAACACACGTTCTGTGCCCTGGCCTTTAATCCTCTGCCTCCCCACCCTCGCCCCATGCAGTCCGCATCGAAGACCGGGTTCGGGCGCAAGGAAGCAGCGATTTTCACTATAGGAGTTATCACTATGGCAGCGTGGGTTGCAGTTGTCTCTTACTCGACGGTGACGAACACGATTGTCCCTGTAGGCTCTACCCCTGTCGCCTTGCCTGCAGGCCTCGGCTCTTTTCAGAACTACTCTCAGCTCCAGAGCTTCATAACGGCCAACGCCCACAGCGCCCAAGACTACAGCAGGAGGGGGACTTTCTTCGGCGGCCTTGCCTTCGGCAACGCAATGGAGGACGCGGCGTTCGCCCCCGCCATCACATTCGCGGTCGCCGCTACCTCGACCGTGACCTTCACTGGCACCAACGTCCAAGTCCAGGGGGTCGACGAGCCTGACAGAGTCAAGACGGATGGGACGCACCTGTTCGTATCCACGGGCAAGGCGGTAGCCATTATCGATGTCTACCCCCCCGGCACGGCCTCGACCCTTTCCACGATCGCCCTCCCGGGCGGCAACGTGATCGGTATGGAGATAGCGCAGGACCGCCTGTTGGTGATCAACCAGAGATATTCTGCCCTCACCTTTGCGAGTGGCCCGGTCTATTCCATCCCGACATATTACGGCGGCGGAAGCATCGACCTGTTGCTCTACAACGTCACCAACCTCTCTTCGCCCGCGCTGATGGAGAACATGAGCGTCCCCGGAAGCTACGTCGCTGCCCGCCTCGCTGGGGGCTACGCCTACGCAGTAATCCAGCAGCCCTCCTACCAGTACAGCAACGGCAACGCGACAGGGGTCCTCCCGGGCGTCATAGAGAACGGGACCAAGGCGACCCTCCCGCCCTCTTCAGTCTTCTACACTCCCAACAGGGTCCAAATCAGCTACTACACAATCATAGTCAGCATGAGCATGTCCACCGGGAATACCCGCACCCTCTCGGTCCTGACCGGCCCGTCATCGACGATCTACGTCTCGAATTCGAACATCTACGTGGTCTACACCAACTTCGAGGAGTACTACGCTGACAACATCCCGGGAAACATCTACACCGGAGGCGTGATCTCCTCGGGTGACGTCGGGAACGGCCAGAACAGCACCATCCTCCGGGCGTCATACTCGAACGGCACAGTGGCAGTCACTGCCGCGGGAACGGTCCCCGGGACCGTCCTCAACCAGTTCTCGCTCGACGAGTACGGCACTTATTTCCGCGTAGCCACCAGCCGCTTCGCCAGCGTAGGAGGAGTCTACACACACAGTGATGACGTCTATGTGCTGAGCCGGAACATGACCCAGGTCTCGGCGCTGAGGAACATCGCGCCCGGCGAGAACATCTATGCCGTACGCTTCGTCGGCGACTTGGGTTTCGTGGTCACCTTCCTGCAGGTCGACCCGCTCTTCGCAATCTCGTTCAAGGACGTGACCCACCCGGTCATCCTAAGTGCTCTCAAGGTCAACGGCTACTCTGACTATCTCCACCCGCTCCCGGGCGGCTATCTGATCGGCGTCGGGAAGGACGCCGTCCCTGCCTCGGAGGGCAACTACGCATTCTACCTCGGGCTGAAGCTCTCTCTCTTCAGGGTCTTCGACAACGGGACATCGATTCAGGTAGACAAGTTGCTCATCGGCGACCGCGGGACAGAATCGCCGGTTCTCACCGACCATCTGGCGTTCACCTTCGACGCATCGAGGAACGTCACGGTGATACCCGTCCTGTTGGCCAAAGTCATAGGGAACCTGACTTATTCCGGGGGTTACCCGGCCTTCGGAGAAGCAGTTTGGCAGGGAGTCTACGTCATCAAGGTCACGCCAGCAGGATTCACCCTCCTCGGCACTGTCTCCCAGTATCCTCCTGGCCAGAACTACGGCGACTCGCCCAACAACGGCCTGGTGGTCGACAGGAGTGTGATCATCGGTGACTACCTGTACACGATCTCGCAGAGCGAAGTCATGGTCAGCAACCTCACCTCGTTCGCCACTGTGGCCACGGTCAGCCTTCCGAGCTAGCTGAACTGTGAAAGCGCGTATTGGATGTCTTTCGTAATGAATGACATCGAGTGCGTTAGAGCCAAGCTTGCCGTGCATGGGGTTCATTGCGCCTCCGCCGGGATGGGCTCATCCTGCGTTGAGAGGTAGTTAGTCCGCCAGCTGAACTAGTCGCTCTTACGAGCTTCTAGCGTACACTGGGACTACTTCAAACCAGTCTTCTACTGGATCTCTTCTCCATCCGCTCCTCCCTTTTGACGGGGAGGTTAGGACGGAAGGTACACTCTTCTCGGGAGTGGCTTCCCGCTTAGATGCTTTCAGCGGTTATCCACGATTGCTTAGCTGCCCGGCGGTGCTCTCTCGAACAACCGGTACGCCAGAGGCAACGCCCCGCTGTTCCTCTCGTACTGGGCAGGGCTTCCCCTCAGTGTACCACCGCTTCCATCAGGTAGAGGCCGACCTGTCTCACGACGGTCTAAACCCAGCTCACGTTCCCCTTTGATGGGCGAGCAGCCCCACCCTTGGCCCCTGCTGCAGGACCAGGATGGGAAGAGCCGACATCGCAACTTTACCCAGGATTACTCCCGGAGTTAGACTATGTCTTCACCCTCCAGCACGTGGAGGGGTCGGCGTATGATGGTCGAAGTTTTTGGTGGCGCACCCGAGCGTATGTCGCGACACGTCGGAACGTGACGCGTCCCTTGCGGGATGCTCGAGCTTGCCCTTCAAGCCATCTCATTACGCACTTCTTCTGCGCGCTCAGTCGTTACGGGGTCACAACGGATATGGTCGTGTCCTCACGCTGATTTTTCAGTGGCATCCGGGATGTATGGCCGCGGCAAGACTACAACAGGCCTTTCGGCTCGTCAAAGTCCCGCGCTGCCTCCGCCACATATGCCGACTGACCTTTATCATGGAACGACAAACGGACCCGCATGAGCCTCGTCATCAGGTGCGCAGACTGTAGCTGCTCCCCCGTGGAATGCCGAAAGGCAAGTTCCGCGAAAGAGTGCCCAAACTGCACCCTGGACGAATGCTGCTGCTGGTCCGCCGTGCATCCATGATACTTCCCTTTTCGGAGTGCTTCGTCCCGTTGGACTTCCCTCGGCGTTGCCCTCTCCCGCTCTTCCCATAGGTCCGATTGCTCGGACTCCTGGATAAAGGAGGTCGGGTTTCGCCGATATAAGCCGATACTCGTTTTTCTTTACGGATACTTCAATCGCGTTACCACGATCTTGCCCCAAGGCCCACATTTGGGCCGAGGTACCAAACCGCGGGGTCGATTGGAGCTCTCGCCCGCGACGAGCCTGTTACCCCTGGGGTAACTTTTCTGTCACATCCAGCCCCCAACAGTGAGGATTGAATGATCGCTAGGCCACACTTTCGTGGCAGAAAGTTCTGCGTTTAAACTTCCTGTCAGGCTGGCTTTTCGCCTTGCCGTCAACTCTGGAGTTCTGACCCAGATGAGCCAACCTTAGGGCCCTCTCGATATCTTTTCAAGAGGGTGCCGCCCCAGCCGAACTGCCCACCTGCCGGTGTCCTCCCGTAGGAGTTAGCGACGCAGTCGTGAAAGACTGGTGTTACATTGTTGCCTCCACGCCACCCGAAGGCAGCGCTTCGAAGGCTCCCAGTTACACTCTGCAACCATAACCGCATCGCAGCAACAAGCTGCAGTAAAGCTCCACAGGGACTTCTCTCCCCGATGGAAGTTGATGGACTGTTCGTCCACCTTACGTAGGTTCGCCGGGTCGTAGATAGGGACAGCGGGGCCCTCGTTGGTCCATTCATGCACGTCGGAACTCACCCGACAAGGCATTTGGCTCACATCTGTTACTTTCCGTAGACCTTGACCGCATGATCAAGGCGGGCCTGTCGCGAGACAGACCTCCCTGCATCGCTGCAGGGGTCGGACTATATCTTAGTCGTGCTAGTTCGACTTCCGGCGTATAGTCTCTGAGGATACTAGATATCTTGGCTGGACCTTCCTATTCATCTTCCAGCTTATCATTGCAATCTTCCTGAGTCCTTGGACAGTCAGATGCTCTCTTGATTCCATCAGTGACAGAATCTCTGAGAACTTCTGGAAATCCTTGTGTTTGTTGGTCTGGAGCTTGTTGCGTTTGAAGAAGTCGACGACTCTTGCGAGGTCTTCGAGCCTCCTTATCCGCAGCTCCTTCCTTGTGTCGTGATTGACCACGACTTTTCCTGCTTTGAAGAACTGCTGTAGTCTGTTGAGGATGGCTTCGTTATTCTCGTGTTGGACGACCCGGAATTCTGGCAGGACTTGCCAGCCCGTGGTCATCTTCGGTTGTCTGTTGATGGGTACGTGGAAACAGCCTTCGCCGTCCACGAACCCAGCCACCCGTGCGGCATCTAGTCTTTCCTGCTGATTATCTGCAGCCATCGCATTGTCAGTCCATTGTTGCTCTTTAAGCACCAATGAACTAGCGTGGCATACTCAGACTTTCCAGCATATAGCCAGATTTGGTTAAGGCAACATTACTTACCTTAAGAGAGTCAGAGTTACTCCCGGCGTTTACAGGCCCTTAGCCCAGTTGAACCCGGGTTTTAGGTACCTGCACTGGCCAGGATTCATAAAGCGTACACATCCTTTCGGACTTGCGCTTTACTGTGTTTTTAGTAAACAGTCGGGACCCCCTTGTTATTGCAACCTGCGAACGCAATTTCACATTACGAACGCAGGCACCACTTCTAGCTAACGTACGTGGCTAATTTGCCGAGTTCCCTTACCTACAGTTCCCCGACACGCCTTAGGCTTCTCACCTAGGGGCACCGGTGTCGGATCTGGGTACGATCTTCGATGCGTCTTTCCTACTCCGTTTTCACGGTCTCCGAGAATGGGGCGAACCACCCCAACGGGCGGCCATTCTCCACTCGCCGCGGTTCTCGTCATTACGACACTCCCCGCGACTCGAAAGATTAGACAGAGCGATAAACTCTGCACGCCTTGTCTCAAAGCGTCGGAGCCGATACCGTTCCTTGCGGAACGTCGGCGCATCAAAGGCACTGGAATTTTAACCAGTTTCCCTGGTTCGTGTTTCCCTGTTGAGGATACACTTAGGATCGGCTAACCCCTGGCTGACGACGCGTTGCCAGGGAACCCGTGCCCATTCGGCGGTCAGGATTCTCACCCGACTATGCTGCTACTACTACCAGGATCTGCACTAGAAATCGGTCCACCGGACCTCACGGCCCGGCTTCCGCCCAATCTCTACGCCCACCTACCACAAACTTGTCTCAGACAAGTTGTCCGGAGTATCGGCAGAAGGCTTTAGTCCCGTCCATTTTCGGGGCCCACAAGCTCGGCAGGTGAGCTGTTACGCTATCTTTGAAGGGTGGCTGCTTCTAAGCCTACCTCCCTGCTGTCTGAGCTCATAGACTCCCTTTTGCTTGACACTTAGCCTTCATTTGGGGGCCTTAACTCCAGTCTGGGTTAATCCCCTCTCGGTTATGAGGCTTACCCCACATAAACCCGCTTCCCCGCTTCTTTTGCGCTCACATATTCGGAGTTTGAAAAAGAAGTGGCTCCTTTCGAAGCCTTGTTTCTTCATCAGTGCTCTACAGCGTGAGCAACATCAACGGAGACAGGACTGGGATCCGCTTCGGTGGGAACTAGCAATCACCAAGTTAGATAGGCTTTTGGCCCCTTGCCCCCGTTCAGGGGACTAAGTTGCACGTTAAGACCCTTTCAGTCCTCCACCAGGCTTTCGCCCGGCTTCAACTTGACGAGGGCACGATCACTTGGTTTCTAGTCTAAACCGCCATGACTCAAAGGCACTTTCACACCTCCTCCCTGGGACCTTGCGGCCTTGCGGAGAATCGCTTTCGCTTCGCCTCCGGGCTTCTAACCCTTAGGCTCGCCATGACAGTTAACTCCCTGGCCCGTGTTTCTAGACGGAATGCGCGACACTGCACCACTTACCCCCGATTGAGCTCCTTGCGGAACTCGCTCAGGGATCGTAGTCCTTTCATGCCACGCACGTCTGTAACCGTATGGTTTCAGGCTCTTTTCACACCCCTTTCGGGGCACTTTGCAACTTTCCCTCGCGGTACTAGTTCTCTATCGGTCTTGGGTAGTGTTTAGCCTTGGAGGCTGCTTTCCCCCAATCTTCCCTAGCCATTGACGAGGCCAGGTACTCTGCCCTCAGCACAACCTCGGTCCCAATAGGCCTACGTGAGTATCACACTGTGTTCTCTGCCTTTCCAGGCAAGTTCGGCCCGTCGGTCTCAGGGTTGCATACGCTGAAGGCGAACCCCACATCTCGCTCACCTTTCGATGAGTGATTCGGTTTGGGCTCTCCCGTGTTCGCTCGCCGCTAATAGCGGGATCTCAATTGATTTCTCTTCCTGCTGGTACTCAGATGTTTCCTTCCCCAGCGTTCGCGATCCTTTCGGATCACCAGGATACCTTGCGGCCATCCCGGTAGGTTCTAACCCATTCGGAAATCCCTGGATCAATAGCTGCATGCTCCTCCCCAGGGCTTATCGCAGCTTGCCGCGTCCTTCTTAGCCACCCAAGCCAAGTCATTCACCATACGGCGTCGGTGCATATTGGATGAATCTTACATCCCGGCGGATGCTTGCGCGAACCCTATGCACGGCTTAATCGCGATTCCACCTTGCGAGTGGGTCGCTGGCCCTTCGCATCCGATCGTATGACCGGACGCTGCATCTTTCATGAATCGTGCTTTACATAGATACTTCCTCGTTACAGTGCGTAGTCGTACTCCTCGATTTCGTCGAGTTCGTTTACTAAGGAGGTGATCCGGCTGCAGGTTCCCCTACAGCCACCTTGTTACGACTTCTCCCCCCTTGCCGAACTTAGGTTCGATCAGCCCAACTATGAGCCGGCCTCGCCTAAACCCAACTCGGGTGAAGCGACGGGCGGTGTGTGCAAGGAGCAGGGACGTATTCACCGCGCGGTGATGACACGCGGTTACTAGGGATTCCATATTCATGAGGGCGGGTTTCAGCCCTCAATCACAACTGGGGTAGGGTTTGAGGATTGCCTTCCTCTGTCGAGGTCGGGACCCACTGTCCCTACCATTGCAGCCCGCGTGTGGCCCAGGAGTTTCGGGGCATACTGACCTGCCGTGGCCCTCTCCTTCCTCCGCTTTAGCAGCGGCAGTCCCTGTAACTAGCCTCCGCAATCTTGCGATCGCGGCTAGCAATTACTGGCAAGGGTCTCGCTCGTTGCCTGACTTAACAGGACGCCTCACGGCACGAGCTGGCGACGGCCATGCACCTCCTCTCAGCTCGTCAGGTAAAGTCTTCAGCCTGACCCTCAACCTGCTGTCGCTCCTGGTAAGTTTCCTGGCGTTGACTCCAATTGAACCGCAGGCTTCACCCCTTGTGGTGCTCCCCCGCCAATTCCTTTAAGTGAACTGCGTCAGCGGAAAATCCACTGACGTTTCAGCCTTGCGACCGTACTCCCCAGGCGGCGAGCTTAACGGCTTCCCTGCGACACTTCGATCGCGAACTGCGATCGAATCATCTAGCTCGCATCGTTTACGGCTGGGACTACCCGGGTATCTAATCCGGTTCGCTCCCCCAGCTTTCACCCCTCACTGTCGAGCGCGTTCTGGCGGACCGCCTTCGCCACTGGTGGTCTTCCGCGGATCAAAGGATTTTACCCCTACACGCGGAGTACCGTCCGCCTCTCCCGCCTCCTAGTCTCGCAGTATCCTCTGCACCCCAACCGTTGAGCGGTTGGATTTAACAGAAGACTTACGGAACCAGCTACGGGTGCTTTAGGCCCAATAATCGTCCCGACCACTCGAGGAGCTGGTATTACCGCGGCGGCTGACACCAGACTTGCCCTCCCCTTATTCCCCGGCCTATTTACAGCCGAGAAAAGCCCTCCTTAGCGGAGAGCACTCGGATTAGCCTCGTCACGCTTTCGCGCATTGCGAAGGTTTCGCGCCTGATGCGCCCCGTAGGGCCTGGACCCTTGTCTCAGTGTCCATCTCCGGGCTCCTTCTCTCAAAGCCCGTACCGGTTACAGGTTTGGTGGGCCATTACCCCGCCAACAGCCTGATCGGCCGCAGTCCCATCCTGGAGCGAAAAGCACGGAGCATACCCGTGCCGCCCTTTAGACGACCTCTCCTTCCAGATGAGGTCATCTATCGCGTATTAGCCGCAGTTTCCCGCGATTGTCCGCGTCTCCAGGGCAGGTTGACTACGTGTTACTGAGCCGTACGCTGCGCCCCCTGTAGCCAGGGAACGCACAACTAACATGGCTAAATCCCAATCCGATAGCAGTCGGGTCCGGCAGGATCAACCGGAGTCGATTATCGAGGAGTACGACCACGCATTTCTGCGAGGTGTAAAGCACAACCCATGTCAGATCTAACCAATGACGTTAGATCTCCACCTTGTACGCGCACCTGGAGGTCGTGCGTTATCATGGCGTTCGGGCTCGGCCCTTTGCTCAAAGCAGACGCCGCCAATTAATGCGCAAATCGACGCACGGTTCGGAGTGCGTATATATGCGTTCCCGTGCTAATTCGACACTCTCTAGGCAATGGCTCTTCGGAGGGAACTCGTGGAATTCTCAGGATATCGACAAGCCGCGACCGTGAGCGTGCGGGGGCGACGGGGAAAGGCTATCGGCGTTACTATTGATGTAGAGCGATGATTCTAGGTGACCCGAAGCTCGTCGAGGAGCTTGGAAATGTTGGTGATCGGGGTCCCGTCGGGCCGTGCAATCTCCTGGGCGGCGGGCGGGTTCGTCTTGTAGGATGGTGCGCGCTTCGCGAGCCTCTCCTCATAGGTGGGGATGAACTCGTTCTGGTAGAGCACGCCTATCGGGGTGTGGTCTCCGAACTCGAACGTCTTCAGGACCGCCTGCTGGACCTTCTTCTCCATCTCTTCCTCGTCCCCGTTGTGGACGACTCCGTCGTAGCCGGTGTCCTCCAGCTTGTAGGTCCTGGGCTGGACCTTCCCGCCGGCGTCGAGGTTCCCCTCGCCCGCCCAATATTCCTTGGTCTGGATGTCGTTGTAGGTGGGGCACGGCTGCAGGACGTCGAGGAAGGCGAATCCCTTGTGGCGGATGCCTTTGACTATCAGGTCCTTCAGGTGCCTTACATCGTATGAGTATCCCCTCGCGACCCAGGTGTAGCCGGACGCGATCGCAAGCAGCAGCGGGTTGATTCCGGAGTTGATGTTGGGCAGCGGCAGCGACTTCGTTTTCATCCCGAGCTTCATGGTCGGGGATGCCTGGCCTTTCGTGAGGCCGTAGACCTCGTTGTCGTAGATGATGTAAAGCATGTCCAGGTTCCTCCTTCCAGAGTTGACGAAGTGTCCCGCTCCGATTCCCATCCCGTCTCCGTCTCCTCCGGCCACCACCACCTCCAGGTTCGGGTTTGCGAGCTTGATCCCGCTGGCGAACGGCAGGGCCCTCCCGTGGAGCGTGTGGACCCCATAGGTCTTGATGAAATGGGGTGTCTTCGAAGAGCAGCCCACCCCTGACACTACGACGGTGTTGCTCGGGTCGACGTTCATCTCCGCGAGCCCCATCTGGATCGCGTTGAGGATGCCGAAGTCACCGCAGCCGGGGCACCAGTCGTTGTGCGCCGTCGTCTTCAGGTCCGAGAGCTTAAGCGCCACGTTTCAACACCAATCTCTTCGGGGCCTTGCCTTCTGAAATCATCTTGAGCGAGTCGTAGATCTCCTCGGACGACATTGGTCTGCCGTTGTACTTTACGACGAGCTGTTCGATCGGGATGCAGGTCCTCTCCCTGACGATCCCGATGAGCTGCGCAGAGTAGTTCATTTCGATCCCGACGACCTTCTTGGCCTTTGTGAGGATCTCTGTGACCCGCTCGGTCGGGAACGGATGAATGAGCCTGAGTTGAAGGAAGTTAACGCTGATGCCGTCTTCCTTGAGCCAATCCATGGCGTCGAGGATCGCACCCTTCGTCGACCCCCAGCTGATGACCGTGATGCTTGCGTCCTCGGGTCCGAAGAAGTTCAGCCTCTCACCGAGGGGTATCTCCCTGTCCGCGACTTCGATCTTCCCCATCCGCTTCTCCATCATCAGGTCACGGTTGGTCGGGTCCTCGCTGATGTGTCCCAATGAGTCATGCTCGTCTCCCGTGTGCCAGTAGACTCCCCCCTTCGCTCCGACCGGGGGCCGCGGGGAGATCCCGTTGGCGGTCGCCTGGAATCGTTTGAACTCTCCGTTGACGGCGTTGGTGATGGTCCTCATGAAGAGTCCCCTGTCGATCTTCACTCTGTTGACGTCGAACATCGGCATGGTGGCGTCCGAGTTGGCCAGCGCCTTGTCGACCATGTGGATGACCGGGGTCTGGTATTTTTCTGAATAGTTGAACGCCATGATGGTGTCGTAGAATGACTCTTCGAGGTCCCCGCTCGCCAGGATCAGTCTCGGGAACTCTCCGTGGCCTGCATGGAGCGCGAACCTGAGGTCCCCCTGCTCGTGCCTGGTGGGCAGCCCTGTGCTGGGGCCTCCTCTCGAGTAAAGCGTGACGACAACCGGAATCTCGTTCATCCCTGCGTAGCCGAGGCCTTCCGCCATCAATGAAAACCCGGGACCTGAAGTAGACGTCGAAGACCTCACTCCTGCTATCCCCCCTCCTATCGCCATGGTGACGGCGGCAATCTCATCCTCGGACTGGATAACGGCTATCGACCCCTTGGTCTGCATCGACTGCACCTCGGCGACCTGCGGGTTCTCCTGGGCAGTCATACCGTCAAGGTCCATTTCAGAGTGGGCCTCGAGGTACTCACTTTCATCGCTCGCAGGAGTGATGGGGTAGTAGGTCTGGAGTCTGCAGCCGGCGAGCTCCTTGGCCATGGCCACGGTGGAGTTGCCCCTCACGAAGAGCCTGACATCGGTGGTAGGGACTGGCTCGAGCTTGTATCCGAAGCTTCCCGTGTACTTCTGGCGGACGTACTCGTAGGTCGAAGCGACCGCGGCTGCGTTCATCTCGCCGACCTTTGGTTTCGACCTGAACTGTCTCTTGACCGCATCCTTGACCAGCTCCTCGTCGTAGCCGAGAAGGGCATACGAAGCCGCCACTGCAACGACGTTGAGCATCCTCTGGAGGCTGCTGAGCGACGTTTCTCCGAACTTGGCCCCGACCGCCTTCAGGAGCTCATTGTAGGGAACCGGATAGATGTGGACCCCTCTCCTCCGTGCTAGTTCGAGGATCCCCTTGATGTCGGCCGAGAGCCCGTTCTTGGTGAGCTCGTTTGAAAGCGCGTCCCTAGTTTCGCGCTCTACCGTGGGGACGGTTGCGAGTGTCTTGGAGTCCTGGTCCGGGTCGTAGATTATCGCCCCTTCGCTCCTCACTTCGAGCGCGTGCCTGAAAATTGTCTCTTCTTCGAATGTCGCGAGCATGTCAACTGTGTCGACGTGCGACCTGATCGGAGTCTTGGAGACCCTGACCTGGAAGTAGCTGTGTTCCCCCTTAATGTTAGAATAATATTCCCTCTTGCCGAAGACGAAAAGCCCTCCGGTGGCCGCGGCGCGGGCGAACACATTCGCAGATGTGTCGACTCCGCTCCCCTGCACTCCGCCGATCATCCATGAGAAGTCGAGCCTCTTCAACTCTTGTCTGTGGTTCCTGGGGGGGCTGTGCTCGTTTAAGATTATAGTATATATAGTCTGGTCTAGAATATAGACGCCCCGTGGACGAGCTCAGGAAGATTCAGAGGGTCGGATATTCTACGATGACGATTTCTATACCCAAGGAGTTCGCGAAGGACCTGAAATTGGAACCGGGGGACAGCGTGCTGTTCAGGGATGAGGGAGACGGCACGTTGAGGATGATTCCAGCCAGTAGGGCTCGTGAGTCAAGCAAGGCCGTAATCAAGGCCGACCAGGTGGGGAATGACGATATGCTTACGAAGCTCATCGTGGGATCCTACGCGCTCGGTTACGATACGATAGAGGTCGGCGGAAGGGAGCCACTGGACCAGATGACTGCCGACAGGGTGCTCGCCACGATCAAGAGGCTGAGGGGGCTGGAGGTTGTGGAGGCGGACGACAGGAGGATAGTGGCCCAGAGCTTTACCGACCCGACCAAGTTCCCCGTTGACTCCCTCATCAAGAGGCTCCAGATCCTGGTCTCACAGAGCCTCGAGAATGTCACCGAAGCGCTCGACCTGAAGCAGACGGGGAGCCTGAACGAGGTCAAGCGCCTCCAGGAGCAGATCGAAGAGCTCTACTGGCTAATTCTGCGCCAATTGCTGATTGCGCTGAACAGGAGGGAGCTCGCAGCGGAAATCGGGATCGAATCGCCTTTGCACGCTTCGGGGGACAGAGTTTCGGCGAAGGCACTTGACGAGATAGGAATCATAATCCGCGACATAGCGGAAGAACTGGTGAGGCTCAGGAGCGGTGGAACTAGGATGAGCCCCAAGATAGCTGGTAACATCAGGAAGCTGGCAGGGAAGGCGGGAGAAGCGTTCAATACGACCGTGGAAAGCCTCCTGACCCCTGACATCCGGCTTATCGAGAGATCACTCGCTCTCGTCGATGAAGCGATGAGGCTCGAAGCCGAGATAACTCACCAGATGCTGGAGACGGGGGAATATGGGTACGCCAGGGTCTTGGTCTCCCATTTCGGGCAGCTGGCAAGGTACTGCAACATCATAATCGAGATAGCGTCCCACAGGTTGCTGAGGAAGACTAGCAGAGTGGCGACGGTTCAAAAGTAGGCCAGCAGGTCCCGAAGTGAAGATGGGTAGATTGACGACCAATCATTGGAAATGGGCCCGCTTTACAGACCGGGCCCACGGGGATCTCAGCCTAAGAAATATTGGAGACTAGCACTGATGTGACAGTACCTTTCACCTCGTCAATAGGTTCTTTATCGGAATCATGCAAGCAGAGGACGGCGCGGGGGTAACGAAGCCTGGTCAACCGTGCGGGACTGTAATTCCCCGACTCAAGATCCGGCCTCGCTTCGGATGGGGCATCCCGTCCCTTAGGGGTTCGTGGGTCCAAATCCCACCCCCCGCACTCCAAACCCATCAAGGTTCGCGGATTCAGACAGTAAACCCGTCGAATCTCACCGGGTCCGCCATTATTTGACTGCCCGTCCTATTCTTCTCACTTGGCAACTGATAAGTTGAACCAAGGCATCGACACGGACCTATCGACATCCACGTCTCCGTTAGCCAGCTCAGCTGACTAACGTCCCGATCTTTTCCCCGTGGACTGCCTTGAGGACGCCTTTGGGCTCAAACCCGTTGAGGACCACCAGTCTTACCTTTGAAACAACAAGTTGTTCGACAGCGACCGGGTCGACGATACTGTGGATTCCCGGTCTATGGGAGCCCCCGAGTATCTCTTTCATCCTGTCATAGGAAATCTTGTCCAGCTTCTTCGCCCTCTTGTTCTTACGGGGGTCTTCGGTGAAAATCCCGTTCTGGTCCGAGCCTTTGACCAACAGGTCGGCGTGCCACCGCTGCGCGACTATCGCGGCCACCGTGTCGGTGGTTATCCCAGGCCTGAGCCCTCCCATCACCGCGACACGGTTCCGGGCAAGCCTGAGGAGCATGCCGTCGATTGATGTGGGGACCGAACTGACACCGCCCAGCTTCATGGCGACAAGCCTGGCGTTGAGACGCGACGCATGAATTGCGATGGTATCCTGCTGATAGGGTGAGAGTCCCATGTCCCTGGCCGAGTCGATATACTTCCTGGAGACCTCCCCTCCCCCTACAACGACCGCGATGGAATGTCCCTCAGAGTTCAGGTCGGCGATGACCCTGGAGTATCCCTCCACTATCTTTGCGTCGGGCGGAGACCCGAGGACAGAGCCGCCGATCCTCAGAACCGTCTTCATTGCGGGCTCATCACTTTCGGCACTTCGTGGTGCGATAGGTTTTATAAATGGGTCGGGAGAAATTTGCATCGTCTCCATGTCGTCCGCTTCAGGCTCAGATTTCGCCGTTTCGGCCTGACCCAGAGGTTATCCCGCATTGTCTACCAAGACAGATTCTGTAAAATTATACAAAGTCCGAAAACTGATTTCGGAGCTTGCCAGCAAGGAAGGAAGGGGGACCGAGCTCGTGTCTCTCTACATCCCGCCCAAGAAGCCGATACACGAAGTGATCTCCAACCTCAGAGAGGAATGGGGGACCGCGGGGAACATAAAATCAGACACCACCAGGAACCACGTCCAGGACGCGCTGACGAAGGCGATGCAGAGGTTGAAGCTGTACAGGACTTCGCCTGAGACGGGGCTGGTGATGTTCAGCGGAGCCCTTCCGACCAACGGGCTCGGGAGCGAAGTCGTCAACATCTACGAAATTGCCCCTCCGAAGCCGGTGACCGCCTACCTCTACCAGTGCGACGACCACTTCCACCTCGAAGGGCTCAGGGACATGCTCAGGGAGGAGAAGGTATACGGGATCCTTTCAATAGACGCCAACGATGCCGGATTGGGGATTCTGAGCGGGGACAGACTGGAGATCGTCGACGCGATGACCTCCGGAATATCCGGCAAGACCCGGAAGGGAGGGCAGAGCGCCAGGAGATACGAGAGGGGTCGGGAAATGGAGTTGACATACTACTATCACAGGGTTGGTGATCACGCGACGAGGGCTTTCATCGATGGCGGAAAGGTGACAGGAATGATTGTGGGAGGCCCGGGTTACACCAAGGAAGAGTTCCTCAAAGGGGACTTCATGCACTACGAACTCAGGAACAAGGTCCTGGTCGTACTCGATACTTCCTACTCGGGGCGGGAGGGAGTCAGGGAACTGGTGGAGAAGGCTTCCGATACTCTCCAGGGGGTAAGGCTGGTGGAAGAGAAGAAGCTCGTACAGAAATTCCTGTTGGAGGTCAACCGCCAAGGTGGGCTCGCCGTTTACGGTCTCCCGAGAATAATGGAAGCAATCCAGAAGGCTAACGTGGAAGTCGTCCTCGTCTCCGATGATCTCAACACGATAAGGTTGGAGGCGAAGTGCAAGAAGTGCGAGACTATCAAGACCGAAGTGACGGTGGCCTCGGCCAAGGTGCAGAAAAAGCAGGAAATGATGTCCGAAACGTGCGTGAAGTGCGGAAGCGTCGATTATGACTTCATCGAGCGGGACATCGTGGACATACTTGAAGAGATGGCGTTTCAAGTCGGCTCAAGGATAGAAGTGATCTCTTCCGGGACAGAGGAAGGAAGCATGTTCAAGACCTTCGGAGGCATAGCTGCCATCCTTCGGTACAGGATTGGCTGAGTCTAGCCGGCTGTTACCGTAGCGACCGCAAGGGTGTGGTTACCAATCACCGTCAACTGGTATTGCGAACCGCTAACGACCCCCGACCTTGAGAGGAGAGTGCTGATCCTCCCGGCGTAGCTGAAGTTCGCCGAAGCCCCTGCGCCGAGCAAGTAGCCGGAAGTCGCAAGAGCCGACCTGATATCGGCCATGGTGTAGCCTTTCGTATGGTTGACGTTCAGAGACCTGATCGAGTCGTCAGCCCCGAAGAGGAACACAATCGAGTTGACAAGTGAGACTGGCCTTCCATCCCGGCCCCCTGCCGAAGGCGGAGACAGGACGACAAACCTCACTGTTGCGGGGACTGACGTTGAATCGGTCAGGGTGAAGGAGAAGGAACTCGCCGAAAGTGTCGCTCCCGTGACTGTCATCTGACCGGGGTGATTCATGATGAAGTAACGGAACCACGGGTGCTCGCCGAGGGCCACCCTAAAGCCCAAGTGGTGCATTGCGTTTGTGACCTCCCCCCATGGGATTTGGAGCGCTTTCGCGCCGGTTGTTATCACGAAGCTCGGGTCGGACTGGTTGCCTATCCTAAGGACGGTCGGCTGTATGTCAATCACGACCCCGCCGGGTTTCGACGAGTTGAGTTCGAGGCCGCCCACAATAGGAACTAGGAGCCTTCCACTGTTCACAGTTGCACTGTAGTTCGTCCCCTCGAATTCGACCTTCGCTGCTGAGACGTTGAACAAGATGAGGTTGTATGTGCCGCTGGGAACGCTCGACGTCGAAATCGTCTGGGTCAGGTTCACGAGCGCAAGTGTCTCTATGGTCCCTGTCGCCCCCGCGTCAACCCAGCCGCTGCCTCCTGGTCCAATCAAGTGCACTTCCAGGTCTGAATATGTGATGTAGACGGCCGTAACGCCTCCCGGCACCACAGGAGGGTCTGTCAGCATTATCGAGAGCACAGAGGGCGAGCCGGGGTTCAAGCGTGAGTTAGAAACCTGTATGAAGCCGGAGGCGTTACCTGATATAATCAGCCCTACAGCCAATGCCAGCGCGCCGATGCCGTAGGTCAACGCCCTCTTCCGGGTGTCCATTGAGATGGTTGCCGAAGCCCCTGCTTTTAATCAATGTTTTTGAACGAGGTCTCAGAGACGGAGCAAGTCGTCGATATCAGTGAGCGAGCCCCCGAAACGACCTGTGGAGCAGAAAATGACCCCCGGAATGGTCGACGCGGAGCTCAAGGGAAACACCCTTCGCGTCTATGTCTACGCTCTCAAGAAGCGGAAGGTGGGAGTGAGGGAGGTCCAGCGCGCGCTGCTGATGTCCAACCCTTCCCTTGCCCAGTATCACCTCAACAAGCTGAAGGACCTCGGGCTCGTCTCAGACAACAACGGGGAGTATGAAATCGTGAACCAAATCAAGGTCGACGTGATGCGGGACTTCCTCAGGGTCGGCACCCTCATCGTCCCCAGGTTCATCTTCTACGCGGTCTTCTTCAGCGTCTTCGCGGCCTACCTGACCTACGTGGCGGTTCCGTTCTTCCAGTACGTACCAATCCTTGAATGGTTCAGTGCAGTACTGGGGCTCTCGGCAGCCGCATTCTGGTTTGAAGCGTGGAGGGCCTGGCGCTCATCCCCGGCGCCCTAGGGCGACGGTTTCAGCAACTGTTTTTATTCATACCAAGTCTCTGGTAGTGGGAGCTTCACAGTGCCAATCAGAATAGGCCTGATAGGGAAAACGAACGCAGGCAAGACCACTCTGTTCAACTCGATGACCCTGCTCTCCGGAGAAGTCTCGAATTATCCGTTCACCACGAAGTCCCCCGAGATGGGGGTGGCCAGCGTAGTGACCCTCTGCGTCCACAAGGAATTCGGTGTCCAGGACTCCCCTGGGAACTCGAAGTGCGAAGACGGATGGAGGTTCGTGCCCGTGGAGATAACCGACCTCCCCGGCCTGATCAAGGGCGCCTGGATGGGGAAGGGGCTGGGAAACCAGTTCCTGAGCGTGGCGGCACAATCTGACGCCCTGCTGCACGTGGTCGATGCATCGGGAAGCGTCGACAAGGATGGAAGGATATCCGACCCTGGGACCGGCGACCCCACCGCTGACCTGGCCGATGTCGAGCTTGAACTCGTCCTCTGGTACACCAAGCTGTTCCAGCAGAACCTCCCCAAGATTTCCAAGCTGTCCAAAACCCCCGGATACGGGGTCCCGACCGCTGTCGCGGAGGTGATGCAGGGAATAGGGGTCAGGAAGGAGCACGTGATTCTTGCGCTCAACGAGTCGATGCTTGGGGACAAGCCGTTCGACTCCTGGACCGAGAAGGAATCGCAGGATTTCTGTTGGTCTCTCCGAGAGTTCTCGAAGCCCACCCTGGTCATAGCCAACAAGATGGACCTGCCCTATGCGGCGGAGAATTTCCAGAAGCTCAGGGAGAAGTTCAAGGGGTTGATCGTGGTGCCGACGAGCGGAGAGGCCGAGCTTACGCTGAGGAGGGCGGAGTCGAAGGGCTTGATTAGGTACGTCCCAGGAGAGGAGCGGTTCGAAATCCTGAAGCCGCAGGACCTGAACGACGCCCAGAAGAGCGCCCTGGCCTACATCAAAAGGAAGGTATTTGGAGAGTATCTCAGGACGGGAGTCCAATTTGCCCTGAACATCGCCGTGTTCAAGCTGCTCAAGATGAACGCGATCTATCCCGTAGCCAACGCGGAGAAGCTCATGGACAAGCATGGGCACGTCCTCCCGGACGTCTTTCTGATGCCAACAGGCTCGACCGTGGAGGAGCTTGCAGGGACCATACACAGCGACCTGGCCAAGGGACTCGTTTACGCCGTGGACGTGAGGTCGGGCCTGCATCTCCCGACCAACTACGTTCTGAGAGACCGGGACGTCCTTTCGATAATCTCCACTTCGAAGAGAAACTAGAAGATGTCGTCCGGTGGAGCGACCCTTTCTGACCTCGAGCTCAGGTATCCTTTCGCACCCAGGTCGAGGAGATTCTTCGAGTCTATTCCCGTCGAGGAGGGACTAGCCAGCAGGGATGTGGTGGATCAGGCGAAGAGCAGGCTGATGAGTTCCCTGGGCCGTGTCAGGTACGAACCTCACATGTCCGACCTGATTGAGTTTTCCAGTTTCTTCGCCGCCGCCCTGGTGGCCAGCCAGGAGGGTTTCCTCGCTGCCAAGTTCGCCAGGAAGGAGGCCGAGAGGTCGAAGGAGTTCTTCGTCAGAGAGAGACCACAGGCGAAGGTGGGGGTGATGTCGGAATGCTTCGGCGCGGGGGTCGAAGTGATGGTTTCCTACGGGGGTCTGGCCCAGTACAGGATGGCGTTCGAAGCCTACCTTTCGCTGGTGTCAAAGCATGACCTTACGAAATCCCCCAATTGGAAGTTGGTCAGGCAGGCGCTGGGAGATGGTAGGGTTTTTCTGAGCGACAACCTGCTCAATGACCTGTTCGGGGACTGTGCACAGTCGGCGATTGGGGAAGGTGTGAAGAATCTGAGGAGGGCTGCTTTCCCAAAGCAGCTTCTGAACATCAAGGAAAGCGTGATGGATTACGTGCCGGTCCAGAGGCCAAGGACCGGCAAGAGCTACAGCTACGTCGACGACCTGCTCAAGCATCCGGTGTCGGACGGAAGGCACAGGTTCGTGTGGCTCGTTCTTGCCCCGTACCTTGTCAATGTCAGGAAGCTGGAGAACGAAGAAGCGATTGAGAGGATTCGCGCCTTCGTCTCAGTGGGAGGGGAGACCAGCGACCTGAAGCGGTTCGTGGAATACAACGTCAGGAGGGCAAAAAGGAACGGCCTCCTCCCTCCCACCCTGTCGACCCTGAAGACAGAGCACCCGGACCTCTACGGACTCCTCCCGAAGGAGGTGCTCGCGGATGAGACAGCATTGAAGAAGTCCACCAGGCAGAACACCCCGTAACAGTGCGTTATACGCCCGTTCGAAAGCGCTGGATTATCATGCCAAGCCGGCAAACTGTCTTCGAAGAAGCATGGTCTCCTCCATGGTACTGGCAGCACTCGGCGGAATAGCCGCGACCGCCACCACCGCAGTGGCTACGGGAGACGCCTCAGCCCTGGTCAGCGCAGTCCACGCTGTCCCTCCTGGGCTCCACGTGGCCCTGTCTCACGTCCCCGCTGCGTCGAATGCGTTCGGCGTGCTGAATCAGCACCTGTCCCTGTATGCACAGGCAGGTGGGACCGGGACAGCTGCGACGGGCGGCCTGGCCGCTGCCGTAAGGCACGACCTGCACCTCGGGCTTGGGAAGTAACCAAGCTCCCCCTTTTCTACTTCTAATCTATAGATAACTGGGCACCGATGGCGAAATGGTGAGGCTCAAGGACTTCGCGAAGACCGGAAGGAAGGTCTCCGAAGTCGGGATGGGGACGTACTATGACCCGCTGTGGATCGCGACTGCTTTCCTTGGTTGGAAGAGGGGGTCGGCCTCCAAGACACAGGCGATGAAGGCCGGATTCGAATCTGGGTTCACCCTCGTCGACACTGCTGAGATTTACCAGTCGGAATCCTTGGTGGCTGAAGCCATGAGGGGAAGTAAGAGGGAGGACCTGTTCGTCGCCACCAAGGTCTGGTCAAACCACCTCCACCGGGACGACCTGATTAGGGCCTTTGAACGGAGTCTCCGCAGGCTCGGGACCTCGTACATCGACCTATACCAGGTCCACTTTCCTAATCCGAGGGTCCCCATGGCCGAAACAATGGGGGCGATGGAGGAGCTTGTCAGGGACGGGAAGCTGATGCACGTGGGGGTGAGCAACTTCGATCTGAAGCAACTCCAAGAAGCTAACTCTTCCCTCCCGAAGACTCAACTGAGCTCGGTACAACTCGACTACAGCCTCATTCACAGGAGGGTCGAGTCTGACATCCTGCCCTATTGCGACAGGGAAGGCATAGCCCTCCTTGCGTACTATCCTCTGGGACACGGAAAACTGGCCGGCAACGCGAGGCTCGACGGAGTGCGCTCGAAGCATGGGAAGAGCCGGAGCCAGCTGGCGCTGAGGTGGTTGGCGGAAAAGAGGAATGTGTTCCCGATCCCGCGAGCGTCGAGAATAGGTCACGTCACTGAAAACGCCGGATCCAGCGACTGGGACCTTCCTGCCGGGGATTCGACGGAGCTTGAAACGCTCTTCAGATAATCGCTTATATCGCAAGCTCAGGTACGCCCCATTGGCGGGTGAGTGACCTCCACCCGATCCGCCTTAGAAATCACGGAGTCGGAGGAAATTGGAAAATAGTGGTAAGAGTCAGAAACAGGGAGTGAGTGGCGAAGAAAGGGAGCCCGAGCCGCAGAAGCGGGATTCCAGCACGAGGAGGCTCGCTCTCGTGGCGCTCAGCGTGGCGCTCTATGTAGCTGCCAACGCCATTCCAATAGACGCATTCATCGGGGGAGCGGGGTTCATCACGGCGGGCATCATAATTCTCCCCGTGGTAGCGGGGCTGTTGAGACCTTGGGATGCGCTGGTCACTGGGTTCCTTGCTTCAGTGGCTCTCTTCGTATTCCAGCTCTCATTCATCCCATTATTCGGTTTCTATGGGATACTCATTCCGATCCTGGGTATGACGTTGGGCTCTCTGGGGTTCCATAAATCACTGCTTTATCCTTCAGGGTTTCTTGTCTTCGGAACGGTCTGGTACGTTGTCTATTCGGGGGGCACCCTGGTATGGCTCTTGCCTTACGCGCTGGCGCTTGGGCTGGTTCTGACCAAATTGTCAGGGTTCGTCAAGCTGACTAGGAAGTGGGGCATTGCCGTCTTCTGCCTTGCGGCGACAATGTGTGAATTGGTCGCGATGAACATTGGGTCAGTGTCTGTGCTTGGCCTTCATGGTGATTTCTGGCTGGGAACCACCCCGTTCATGTTCCTGGAGAGGACGGTTGCGGTCGTAGGCTCTTCCGGGGTGCTTCTCGCCTTGGTCAGGTCGAAGAGGCAGCTCAGATTGGAAGTGACATGGGATGTGTAGGGCCACCAGGCTCTGTTGTTTCAGATGCATGTCGTGGTTCGATAAGACGGACCTTGAATCGTGCGAAAAATGTGGCGACTGGAAATGCGCTTCCTGCAGCAGTTGTCTTTGCAGCCTTTCCCCAAAGGAACAGAGGATCGCGATGGCGTACATGGCAACCTACGAGAACCTGTTGAGGGAGCTGACGGGAGAATCATACGACTTCAGTAGGCATCAGAAAGTGCTGACAAAACTGAGAGTTTCTCGCAGGTCGCTGTTGAGAGGGGGCGGCGATGGATGAACGAGAGAAGGAGCGCCATCAATTGCATCTCGGGCGGAGTCGACTCTGTCACCACGACCTACTACGTCCACAAGACCTTGAAGCCTGACAACCAGCTATTGATCTTCTGCGATTACAAACAAAGGACCTACGACTACGAGGAGTTCTGCATCAGACAGGTCTCGAAGGACCTGGGCCTGCCCCTGAAAATCATAGACCTGAAGTGGTTGGGAGATATCAGCACGTCGTTATTGACTCACCCGGAGGAGGAGATATCGGAGACCAAGGAAACGGACCTCTGGGACCCCGAGAAGGCCAGAGAACGCATACTGAAATGGTGGGACCCCTGCAGAAACGCTCTGCTGCTGCTCGTCGGACTGTCGCACGCCGAGTCGCTCTTCATCTCCAAGGGGAAACGGTATGATGTCTACATCGGGATAAGAAGAGAGACCCCGGTGGCCATGAAGGATAACACTCCCGCCTTCCTCAAGGAGATGAACCGCATGGCAGAGCAGGCGACGCACCACGGTGGATACAGGCTGTTGGCACCCTTGATCACTTTCGACAAGGATAAGGTGGTGGAGTTGGGGGAGAAACTTGGAGTCCCCTGGGAGTATACCTACAGCTGCTACGCGGGTTTTGGATTTAGGAAGGTCGGGGGCCGGAAGCTCCCTGTCCATTGCGGGACCTGCTCCAACTGCAAACGCAGGAAGCTCGCCTTCAGAGACGCGGGGATAAGAGACCCCTCGGTGTACCAGAAGTAAGGCCGTTGGATTGGCCCGTCGGATTGAATTTTTCAATCACATGAGACGATTTTACCGTCGCAACTTCAAATAGGTCAGATGACGCTGGATGTCGTCGCTTGCAGCCACAGTTCTCAGCGAAGCTTGAGGCCACTTCATGGGACCCAAAGCTGGAAGCCGAAGTAAGACAGCAATGGGATATTGAAAGAAACTTTCAATTCGTCCCCAAATCCAACAAGAATAGCAATTTTGTGATGGACACTCCGCCCCCGTACCCTTCAGGGAAGCCCTGGCATCCCGGAGCATTGACCCAGTACTCTCAGATTGACATGATAGCAAGGGCAGCCCGGATGAGGGGGCTAGAAGTCCTCTACCCGGTGGGGATAGACAGGAACGGGCTTCCGGTCGAGATTTTTGCGGAGAGGAAATACAGGGTGCAGATGAGGAAGACTCCCAGGGAGGAATTCATCAACCTCTGCAAGCACGCACTGGACGACCTCGAAGCTTACATGATGGGGCTCCTGAAAACTGTGGGTATCTCGGGGGACTTTGAGAACAAGTACAGGACCGACTCGGAAGAGTACAGGAAGCTGACACAATGGTCGTTCATCGAGCTCTGGAAGAAGGGGCTGGTCTATCTGGCGAACAGGCCGAACAACTACTGTGTGGACTGCAACACGACCATCGCAGACGCCGAGATAGAATATGAGGAGCTTCCGACGTACCTCGTCACAAACCGGTTCAAGGTGAAGGGGGCCAAGCAGGAGCTGCTGGTCGCGACCACCAGGCCTGAGCTTCTGGCCGCCTGCCAGATGGTGGTGGTCAACCCGACCGACGCACGCTACAAGAAATTGATCGGGAAGTCGGCCATCGTCCCCATCTACAACAAGGAGGTGCCGATTAGGGGACACAGGAGCGTCGACCCGAAGTTCGGGAGCGGGGTAGTGATGGTGAGCAGCTACGGAGACTACAACGACGTCCTGCTCTTCAGGGAACTCAAGCTCAAGGAGACTGTGACCATTGACATGGACGGAAAGATGACAGGGGTCACCGGGAAGTATGCGGGGGTGGCTGTGAAGGACGCCCGCTCCCAGATAATCCAGGACCTTCAGGACATGGGGGTGGCGACGAAGGTCGAGCAGATTCAGCACCGGACGCCGCTCTGCGAAAGGAGCAGGACACCGATAGAGATAATCCCGATGGAGGAATACTACCTGAAGCAGCTGGAATTCAAGCCAGCCCTCCGCAAGATCGTGAAGGGGATTAAGTTCTATCCTGAGATGCACCGTCAGATCCTCCTCGACTGGATCGATGTCCTGACAACGGACTATCCGATCTCGCGCAGGAGATACTACTCGACCGAGATCCCCGTCTGGTACTGCAGCAAATGCGGCACCCCGCATCTTCCGAAGCCCGGTAAATATTACAGGCCGTGGAGGGACGAAGCCCCGTTCAAGAGGTGCAAGAAGTGCGGGAACACCAAGTTCAACGGCGAGACGAGGACCTTCGACACGTGGATGGACTCGAGCCTTTCGCCGCTTTACATCACCAAGTACCTGAAGAACCGCCAGTTCCACAGCCTGACGTATCCGGCGACGCTCCGGGTCCAGGGAAAGGAGATCGTAAGGACATGGCTCTACTACACCCTACTGAAGTCCTACCAGCTGACCGGAAGAGCGCCCTTCAAGCATGTCTGGGTCGGAGGACTCGGACAGGACGCCCAGGGCAAGGCAATGAGGAAGAGCCTCGGGAACTTCGTCGACCCTGAGCCTGTTCTGGCGCGGTTCGGTGCGGACGCGTTCAGATTCTGGGGGGCATCCGAGGCAGGACTCGGCTTCGACTTCAGGTTCAGCGAAGAAAGGATCGCGGGATCGGGGAAGTTCCTGAACAAGGTATGGAACACATGTAGGTTCATCAGCTCGTTTCCCGCGCCTCAGACCGCCGAACTCACCTGGACTGACAAGTGGATGCTGAACGAGCTCGGCAAACTGATCGAGGATTGCACGAAGGCCTATGAGAACTTCGACTCGTTCACCGTAGCCACCAAGGTCAGGGAGTTCATCTGGAACGTCTTCGCTTCGAACTATCTGGAGATGGCTAAGGGCAGGGCCTACGGAGACAACGCGACCAAGGGGGAGCAGGAGGCAGCCTGGTACACCCTGCATGAAGTTGTGAGGAGTCTGTTGCTTCTTCTGGCGCCGATCTCTCCCCACATAACCGATTACATCTGGAGGAAACAGTATGGGATACATAGTATCCACTTGGAAAAGTTCCCGAAAACGAAGAGGTTCGAGGTCAGCGAGAAGGTGAGCCAGAGCATCCTGGAGTTCAACGCGCAAGTCTGGAAATCTAAGAAGGAGAAGGGGATGGCCTTGAAGGATTCGATTGCGGCCAAGGTCCCGGCCAACTTGAAGCACTTCGAGAAGGACCTTGTACGGATGCACCATCTGACATAGGACTTCGGCGACTGACGGACAAAGCTTCGGCATTAGCTCACCGTTAAATACGGACCTTGAGACTATGGGATGATGCAGACGATATTAGCATCGCAGAGGTGCATCTGGTGCAATCGACTAATCGACCCTACGAACAGCCTCGAGACAGCGTATCAGACATGTTCTGACTGTCTTGTGCCGCTTCCCACAGAATAGTTTGAAGAAGCCTACGCGATCTCGGCGTACTCGGACCGCGTGAACCTGAGGGATACAGATGCTGCGTTTTCCTCTGTGTGATGGATTCGTGCAGACTTCGATATCGCAATGACTGCGTCACTGCGCGCCACCCAGTTCAGCATGACCTGGGCCGTCGTAAGCCCATATTTTTCCCGAAGGCCCCTGGGGACCCTGGATTCCAGGATGTTGCCCATCGCCAGGGGGCTGTAGGCGATCAAGGTGACTTTCTCCTTCTCGCAATAGGGGAGGATTTCGGCCTCGACCGAACGGTTTGCGAAAGAGTACTCTACCTGGTTGGAAGCTATTTCACTTCTGGCGAGGGATTCTCTTGCTGCCGCGGTTTCCCTGACCCCGAAGTTGCTCACGCCGATGTGTCTGACCTTGCCGTCCTTCACGAGCTTTTCCATGGCAGACATGGTCTCCTTTATGGGGACACTGGGGTTCGGCCAGTGTACCTGATAGAGGTCTACGTACGAGGTTCGGAGCCTGCGCAGACTGCGTTCACACGCTTCAAGGACATCTTCGTGATGAAGATTCTCCGGCGAGACCTTCGTTGCAATGAAAACGTCATCCCTGATTCCTTTGATGGCCTCGCCAACGACATGTTCCGACCTCCCGTCCGCGTAGCCTTCTGCGGTGTCGACGAGATTGATGCCGAGTTCGAATCCTCTCTTGAGGGCTCTGACCTCCTCGGCCTTCTCTGTCAGGTTCCTGTACACCCCCATCCTCCAGGTCCCCATCCCGATGGTCGAAACCTTCTCGTCCGTTCTTCCAAGCCTCCTATATTCCATCATCTTCGCCCGACCGCAGTTTCCCCGTGGAGGGCCAGATAAAATTGCAGAAGCCACGGGTGGGATTTGATCCCACGACCGCCTGCTTACAAGGCAGGTGCTCTACCAGGCTGAGCTACCGTGGCGCGACTCTGGCGAGCCGGTGTCGGTTTATCTCCTTTCTCCAGGGTTCAGGGGCTGCTGCTCTTGCTCAGGACATCGAATACATCTTGCGCCATTGCTCTGAGATACATGCCGTACTCCTCGTCGCTGAAAGTGATGGATTCGACTCGGCGTGTACTTGCGGCAATCTCGTAGCTCAGGAGATGGTAACAAAGCTCGTCACGTCCACTTCTTACCTTGAAGAAGAAGTGGCTGCAGGAGCAGTAGGGTTTCTCTGGGTCGATGAACTCGTCGCCGAGGGTCCCGAGTACCGTGTAGACCTTGCGGCCGCTGGGGAGGAAGACGCACTCCTTGACTCCACCAGCCAGGACGGCGTCGATGGCCTTCTCGAACTTCCGACCATGTCTCGTAAACGGGGCCGCCTCGAGCTTCAACCTCTCTCTTTCTTCTTGGTCCATGCGATCACTTGGGGACCCGAGGAACTCGGAGAGGGACTTCTGGTCCGCACTGCTGCTCAGGTCAGAGACCCTGAGTCCGACTCTCCTGAAATCCTTCCCTATGGATTCACTGAGCTCCCCGAACAGCGCAAGGGCGTTTTCTCTTATCATGGAGAGGTTGTTGACCGGGATGTCGAATGTCTTGTTCTTGGTCCTGATAGTCAGGTCTGTCAGGATGCCTATGGCTGAAAGGGTTCTGAACGATTTGCCAGTAGTTGTCAGCTTCTGGTGGAGGTCCTCGACCGGCTCCTTCAGCTGCTGAATCACTTCTTGGGGGTCCCTGGTGTCACGTTTTAGGGTCACCACCCGGCTAAACTGGCTAGGTTCCTGATTGGCGACCACGGGGTCTTCGTCAGAGCCTGTAGACGCAAGAAATAGGTACGTCGCGAACTTCCTTCCCAAACGTCCCTCGAGGGAGGGCACCTGCGCTTCCGCCAGGTCTCCTATCTTCGTGATTCCGTGGCTTTCCAGGATGGCGGCAGTCTTGGGGCCGACCCCAGAGAGCTTCGTTACCGGAAGTGGGGCAAGGAACGCACGGGTGGCGTCGGAAGAGACAAGGATGAGCCCGCCAGGCTTCGACATGTCCGAACATATTTTCGCGACCGCTTTGGACTTGCCGAGACCTATCGAGCAGCTCAGACCTTCGTCGTCGCGGAGCGACTTCTTGATTGCCTCAGCCATGCTCCTTGCGATCTCATAGTCTCCGCCAGAAGGCTTGGTGAGGTCGAAGAATGCCTCGTCGATCCCAGTCTTCTCGAGGACGTCGACCTGATCCTCGATCAGGCGCATCACCCTTTCGGAGACGACCTCGTACTTCGCGTGCTCCATCTTGATAATGACGGGACCTTTTCCCTCCAATCTTCTCTTGGCCACCGAGATTGGCATCCCTGATTTCACCCCAAGAGCTCTCGCGACATAGTTGGCAGTGCTGACTACTCCGCTGTCCTCCGTTCTTCCGGAGAAGACACAGACTACGATCGGTCTGGTCTTGATTGACGGGTCTTCGATTTCCTCGACCTGCGCGTAGAAGTAATCGAGGTCCAGGTGACCGATGATGCGCTCCAAGGAGATCTGATGGCTCTCTGTTGGTTTTAGGTTTTGTTGAAGGTGGGGTCGGCCGGATTTGAACCAGCGGTCTTCAGCGTTCCCGAAATCACCTTGCGGATTCTCCCGAGGCTGAAAGCCTAGACCAGACTAGCCGACGACCCCTAGCTTTCTGCCCCTCGAGCCTCGTCTTATATTCTATCATCGGTCAGGGCGCAATCATATGTCGTGGGGAGGAAGGAGAGGCCAGAGGCAACGAACCAGGAGGTGGGTCTCAGTAGCGATTGTAGTTGCAATCGTATTGTCTGGTTCTGTCTATCTGTTCGTCACTGCTGGTCGGCAGGGACCAACGACCGACCAGATGAAGCCGATAATCCTCTATGTAAACCAAGGAAACGGTGTTGTAAACGGCTCCGATTTCGGCGCGATGCTCGGCTTCGCGTCGTCCAACGGGTTCAACACGGTTTTCTTCCAGGTCTACCGTGAGGGCGCGCTTCTTTTCTCCCCTCAGGCCCTCCAGTCCTTCGTCAACCAGGCTCACTTGGCGCACCTGAGCATCTACTTCGCCCTCTACATTACCCACCAGACTCAAGAACTCCCTTCTTCAATCTATGACCTGAATGAGGATGGGATCAGTTTGGACATTTCCACGGTCCCCCTCGCATCTCAACAGTCATTCCTGAGCCAATTGAAAGCATCGTTCACAGGGAAGACAGCCGTGACGACCACGGACTTGGCATCGACCCTCCGCCCTGACCTGTTGGTGCTGGAGACGTACGGCGCCGACCTTCGGACGTATGTCAAACACGGAACCATCTCCAGCGTGGGAGCGTTCTTTCCGGCTACGACGAGCAAGCAGGACTACGACGACCAATATCAGTATGACCTAGAAAACAGTGACGGAGTCATGGTCTTCGATTACTACAATCTTCTCAGGTCCGGATACTGAACGGTGTTACCTAGGCCAGCTGTCGAAGTGAGAGCGGTCAATAAATAGGTCCGTGCGTATCAATCAAATCAAGATGTCCTTCTGCTGTTCAGCCGGCGGCTGTTGCGCCGACGACTGCCTTCAGCTGACCGAGCGAGAAGCAAGCGTATGTGAGACGATCTGTGCAAGTGGAGAGCCGGTCGGATTCTCGGCGATCAAGAGGAAGCTCGGTTTCCATCAAGAGGTCGTGTCGAGGATTCTCAAACGGCTTGTCAATTACGGGGCCGTCGAGAAGGTCAGCGGAAAGTACAGGAAGAAGACCGGTCAATAACTACCCCTCCACTATACCGATGCCGAGGTGAACTGATTGTCGTGTTGCTGCTGTTGTCGCCCTGGATGCTGTGGCGAATCTGAAGCCGCAGGAAAAGTGCCATAAAGGGCGACATGAAAGGATTGCAAGAAAGAGAGAGTTTATAGGCCGTAGGCGAAAATGACTGCCAACCATGTCTGAAGAGCGCAAAACCGTCATTGTGGGACAGTCCAAACCTCTTTTGAATTACGTGACTGCCTGCATAACCATGTTCAACGGAGGGGCAAAGCAGGTGGTTCTGCGCGCCAGGGGAGAGGCAATCAACGTGTCGGTTGACGTCGCGCAGATGCTGAAGAAGCGTTTCATTAGCAATGTCCAGTTCTCCAACATCACTATCGACGGGGAGAGCGTCACTTCGCGGGACGGCAGACAGCTCAACCTTCCGGTCCTTGAGATAGAGCTCTCAATACCCCAGTAAGTATTTTAGCCCGACGATTCTGGCGAGGACAAGATTCTCATGAAAGCCAGAAAGTTCGCGAAAGTGAGTTCTTCGCTCCCTGGCAAGAAAGCTGCGGCGGTCGTAAAGAGGACCGCCGAATACGTCTCACCCTCCATCTCCCGCTTCTATCCCCTCGTGGTCGAGTCGGCGCACGGATCCCTGGTCAAGGATGTGGACGGGAACCAGTTCATCGACTTCTCTTCGGGGATAGCCGTGCTGGCGACGGGTTCGACGCACCCGAAGGTCGTCCAGGCGATCACAGAGCAGGCGAAGAAGTTCGTTCACTTCTCCTACACCGACTTTTACTACGAGAATCTTGTCGAGTTGTCTGAGCAGCTTGTGTCCATGGCCCCCGGGAAGTTCGCCAAGATGGTCTACTACGGCAACAGCGGGGCAGAGGCCATCGAGGCTGCGATGAAGCTCACCAGGAACTACACCAGACGCCCGATCTTCCTGGCCCACTCCGGAGCTTTTCACGGGCGCACGATGGGAGCCCTCAGCCTGACGGCCAGCAAGCCGATTCAAAGGAAAGGGGCCCTGCCTCTCGTCCCGGACACCGTTCACTTCCCGTTCCCCTATTGCTATCGATGTCCGTGGAAGCAGACATTTCCAGAGTGCGATTATTATTGTGTCGACTACTTCAAGGAGCAGTACCTTGAGAAGTTCGTCCCCATCGATGAAATCGCCGCATACTTCTTCGAACCCATCCAGGGCGAAGGGGGGTACGTCGTCCCTCCCCCTGAATACTTCCGCAAGATGGAGTTCCTGAGAAAGGAAGGGGTAGTCTTCGTTTCTGATGAAATCCAGACCGGGATGGGAAGGACCGGCAAGTTCCTAGGCGTCGAGCATTTCGGTATAGTCCCCGATGTGGTGGCCATAGCGAAGGGGATTGCGTCGGGCCTGCCCCTCAGCGCCACCCTGGCGAAATCCGAAATCATGGGGAGCTGGAAGCCGGGCCAGCACGCGTCTACGTTCGGGGCGAACCCGGTGGCCGTGCAGGCTGCCCTGGCAACGTTGGAAGTTATCAGGACGGAACACCTTATGGAGAACGCGAAGAAGATGGGCGCCAGAGCCATGAAGAGGCTCCTAGAAATGAAGGAAATGTACGAGGTCGTGGGCGACGTCAGGGGGCTCGGTCTCTTCATCGGTGTCGAGATAGTCAGGAACAAGCGGACTAAAGAGAGGGGTGAGAAGGAGTCGAAGGAAATAATTGACTACTGCTTCAGGCACGGTCTGCTAGCAATCACCGCAGGGAGGAACACGATAAGGGTCATCCCGCCTCTAACCACCTCCGAGGAGGTGCTGGACGAAGGGCTCGACATCCTTGAAGAAGGGATACGGGGGGTCAACTCGATGGTCGTCAAAGCGGGCCATGTATGACTTCGAGACCCTGGTAGAGGAACTCCTCAAGAAGCGGCCGGAGCTCACGAGGGCCGAACTCGACCGCAAGGTAGGGGAGAAGAGGGAAACGGTAGGCGCAGGATACCTGACAGATCAGGGAGCTTTGTTCTTGGTGGCCGGAGAACTAGGGGTCTCGCTGCAGCAGGTCTCCTCGTCCTCGGACATGACGATCAAGGACTTGTACATCGGCGCGAACGATGTTACGATAGTGGCGAGAGTCCTGTCGATGTATCCGGTGTCGACCTACAAGCACAAGAAAGACGACGGGACGGGAAAATACAGGAGGATGGTCCTCTTCGACGGCAACCAGGCCGTGCGGTTTACCGTCTGGGACGATCAGGCTGAGGAGGTCGGGACCCACGGAATCGAGCCGGACACCCCGGTTAGGGTGGTCAACGCATATGTGAAGCAAGGCCTGGACGGAAAGCCGAACCTCAACCTTGGTAGGCAGGGAAGGATAGAAGTCCTGTCAGACACCAATCAAGTCCTGTCAGACACCAATCTCGTGTCGAAGCTCGAGCCGCTGTCGAAAGTGACTGAGAAGCTGACCAAGATCTCTCTGGAGAGGCAGTTCCTGGCGCTTAGATGTGTCGTGAATTCCGAGCCGCGCTATTCCGAATTCGTCAGGTCTGATGGTTCTCCAGGCTCCCTGTTCCAGTTCGGGGTCGTCGGCGAGGGAGGAAGAGACGAGACGAGGGTGGTCATCTGGAGCCCTTCGAGTCAGCCTGAGCTCAGACGGGGCCAGAGGCTGGTGGTCACTAACTTGAGGTCGCGGAAGACGCAGGGCGGGGACCTTGAATTGCATGGCGATGCGGGAAGCGCAATCCTGGTCGACAAGAAGGGAGAAGTGGTGGAGCTCAGGACCGCTACGGTCTCTGAGATTTCTTCGGGGAAGATGTTGCTTGCCCTGGATGCAGAGAAGAAGGTCAGGGAAGTCGAGGTAGCAAATGGGGTGGTGGTGCCGCTGGCGGGGGACGCGATCGTAGTTTCCGCTGACGACGAATCGGGAGGAAGGCTGATTTGCAAGACCCCGGAATCATTGAAGATCGTCCAGGGCGGCTCGGTTCCTGACCTCGGCAGCCTCTCGACAAAACTGCGCGACGCAAAAGAAGATGGGGCGTCTATCATGGCCGAGGTGATTGCCCTTTCCCATGGGACTGCCGACTATGTGAAGCTCCGCGACGGGACAACGGTCAAACTGGGCGAACTAGTCGTTGGAGACGACACGGGCGAAATACGGGTTGTCGGCTGGCGAGAGCTGTCTGCCAAGATCCCTGGTATCCAACCTGGAGAGAGACTAAGACTGATCGGGGTCCTTGTGAAGCAGACGAAGCTTGGGGCCTGGACGCTGGAGCTTTCACGGGTGACAGTAATCGAAAAACTGCGCGGACGTGACTAAGTCTTCGAGCGCCTGAGCGCCTCGTATTCGTAGACGAATACGACCACGAGCCCCACCACGAAGAGGATTATCATCATTGTGCTGAGGAAGCTGTAGTAGCTGCCGACGTCCAGCAGGGGGAAATGCAATCCTGCGCCTGCGGCTCCAACTCCGATAATAAGCCTTGCTGGGGGGTTTCAGCAACTAGATTCGATGGAGTGCCGGGGGCGGGATTCCCTTGCCGCTTGGCAATTCGAGCCCGCGATCACCGGGGAGTTTTGGTCCTCTCCGGATTTCGCATCCGTGCCTGGATTATGAGTTACGCCCACAAGAGCGTGCCCGGCGCAATAGACCAGGCTGTGCTACCCCGGCATCCACGCAGACGCCGTCCGATTGAGATTAAAAGACTCACGGACTCCGTCGAGATTGAGACAGAAATCCCTTCAAGGATTAAAAACCGCGTCCAGTTGGCTGGGCTCGAGCCTCGATAGCTCAGCTGGTAGAGCGTTGCCTTGGTAAGGCAAAGGTCGTGGGTCCAAATCCCACTCGAGGCTTATTCGAGAAAGCCTTTTCCATTTGAAGGCCGGCATGACCCGTGGAAGGAGGGAGAATCCCCGATCGTCAGGGTCAGGCCCTCCAAGGCCGTCATGTGGTAGAAGTGGTAGAATTGGTAGAATTACAGCAGTGGTATCGTGCTTTTCCTCTCGTAGAGCGACAGGAGCCCTTCCGCCGCGCACCTGGGGTCGAACGGTTCGAGGACAGAAGAACAGGTCTCTGCCAGCAGGGCGATGTAGCGTTTCGAATCATAGGCAACCTCCCCGTCGATGATGTCCAGTGGGGTCGCCCTCCTGGAATCGCGCCCCCCGTAGTCGGTGACGACGTAACGTATCCCTTCCCCGGCGTGTAGCTGCACCCCTTCCCCGACGAGTCGTTTCACGGCCGCATTCTGGACTGTCATCGTGGTGTACTCCTCGGGTCCCTTTGACAGGTTGGTCGTGAAGGCGAGTTCCGCCGTCGGGATTTCCCTGCGCCGGAGCGATTCGGCATGCCGCAGGAACACGTTGACGCATTCGGGGATCTTCGTCCTCGCTTCCGCGATCGAATCAGCCTTCGCCAGAATCCGCAGGATTTCCATCTGGCACTTTGCGAACGCCAGCGGCGTGTCGTGGCGCCTCGCCTCTATCCCCCTGACCTTGAGCTCGCCGTCCTGGTATGCCCCGAAGTATCTGTTGAGGACCGGGATGCTCGAATCCGTCTTCGAAGGAAGGAAGGTCACCCACTTGTAGATGCCTTCGAAGGACATCTGGAACCCCGTCTCCCTTTCTATCTCAGCCTTCAGGTCGAGGTAGTCCTCCTTTGCCGCTCCCTTCTTCATCACCCAGAGGGAGTCCACGATGCCGTGGATGATCTCGAACCCCCTCCTCTCCGCCACTCTGGCAGAATCCAGCAGGACTCGCCTGTCCCAGGCGCAGACCGCTATGTGGGCGTCTATCCGGCCGAACTTCGCGTTGTTGAACCCGAGGTACCCGAAGGTGGTGACCCCGAGCCACTTCAGCACCCCCTGGCGGGCGTTGTACCTGTCGTAGTCTGTACCCTTCGCGCTCTTCTTGAGCTCCTTGTACTTGAGCCTCTTCGTCACTATGATGTCAATCGCCCTCGGGACGATCCCTCTCTTCTTCTCGCAGACGTTCCAGTCGAGTTCGGGGACCCTGTTCTGAGAGTCTGGACAGCACCGGCACTTTACAGTCTCCGCCGAGATGTTCTTCCTCAGCATTATGTTGGGGTAGAGGCTGGAGAAGTCCAGCTCCCCGACCCCCTCATGGAGGCCCATCTTCGGCTCAAAGATGAACCCGCCCCTGTCAGCCACGAGAAGCTCGTTCCTGTCCTTGAAGTGCTCCACCAGAGTCGGCTTCCAGGGGACGAGCAGGTCGGTCTTTGTCGCGTGGTAGAACTGCAGGCTCGACAGCGCCTTGCCTATGCTCGCCCTGCTCGACGCGTGCATCGGCATCCGGCATATCCTGCTCAGCTCGAAGAGCCCCTCGAAGCCTGCCTCGGAATAGGCGAACGAGGTGTTGACGTCGACGTGTATCCTCCCGTAGAGCTTCATCGCCGATGGTTTGTAGTGGATTCTTCCGTAACTGAAGTAGGAGGTCCCGCCCTTCGAAGGGAGCTTCAGGGCCGTCTGGTCTCTGTCTGCCGTCAGCTTCTGGGCGATTCCGTTCGCCTCAGCCCGCCTGATCAGGTAGGGGAAGAGGAATGTGTCCCCGTCTGTGGTGATTATGAAATCCGGGTCGGCATCCCTGATGGCGTCCACAAGCCTGAGCAGCTTGTCGGCCTCGTCCCCTCCGTCTATGGTGATTTTCCCGCTGTCGCTCTCCAGACTGATTTGACCGATTCGGTCGGTGAAGCGGGCGACCTTGCCCTTCTTGTCGACCCTGACGTCAAGCTTCACCTTCCTCAGGTTCGGAACGGCATAGTCGTACGCCATGACGTCGTCATGAAGGTCCCACTGAAGCCTGTCTCCGGTCTGCGTCACTTCGCAGTAGGCCAAAGGAAAGACGTCGTGCTCGTGGAGGTAGCTCTGGTTGGGGGGGACGTCCGCGTTGTAGAGCCTGAAGGCCCCGAACGGGCCGAGACGCTCTATCCGGCCCGCGACCGCCTGGACTTTCCTGGCGTCCTTGAGCTTCGCTTCCACGACTTCGGATTTCGCGGAATCTGTGATCCTTTCGTACTTCTCGGCCACCCTCGTCCAGGCGAGTTCAGGTCCGACTATCTGCAGCGGCATGGTGAGGTCTGACCTGTCGTCCGTTGCGATGAAAATCGACGGCGACCAGTGGTCTACGAGTCTTGCGACCTGGCCGTCTTCCAGCTTGAGCCAGACGACCATCTCCCCAGGATTTCCCAGGTAGAGGTCAAGCAGCCAACCCTTCATCCTTCTTCGCCTTCAGCTTGTCGACCTCCCCTGCCAGCCAGATGATGGTTTTGTGCTGGACCAGGAGCAGGCTCATGAAGAGCGCCTCGCTGGGGAATGGGGACTCCTTTGCCTGCATCGCCGGAAAGTACTCGTAGCAGAGCCGAAGCATCTCCTTGAACAGGTCCCTGTCCTCGGCACGCAGGGCGCCTCCGAAGTGCGCCCAGCTGTCCAGCTCTTCGATTATCTCGGCGTCTGAGAGGGTCATACTTGCTCGTCCTTCTGTCTGATCTCTGAAAACGCCCCCATAGCCCGGTCCAGAACCCTCTGGTGATGGAAGATCAGGGCCATCGCCATGCCTTCGAAACGCGACGGCCTCACCGCTGCGGAAGAGGCTGACGTATAGAGCCTGGCGGCGTTGAGCATCCGGTCGAAGGTGCGCCTGTCTCTCTTCGGGAGGGCGTTCCTGAAGGCCCTCCATTCCGCGACTTCCTGGGCCTCGGCTATCCTGAACGACGGTACCGTCCTGCCCATCAGCTGGCCGCCCTCATCTTGGTCCTCATGAGCAGGTGGCTCTGTCTGAAGGTGGAGATGCTCGGAGGCATCTTTGGATGTTTGAGGAGTTCTGCACGCACCCTGCCTCTCGACGAAGACAGATTGACGACGGTGTCCGCCCAGGAGGTGACGGTTTCGTCGTGTTTGTTGGGGGAATTCAGCGTGACAAGAGCCATGGCGTGTTTCTTGACCAATCTGATTCCCTGCTCGACGGCGCCCAGGAGCCGTCTCGCTTCCCTCTCATCCAGCTCGGGCTCGTTGAAAGTGCCGAGGAGGTCGGAGAAGACGACAAGCTTTGTGGCGTAGTCTGCCACTGCCGGGACCAGATGCTTTGAGACAAGGTCGGCCAGCTGGTACATGGTGAAGACACGGCATATCGTCACCCTCCTCATGGCGACCTTGGGCTTGAATCCCCACTGCTTCGCGAAGGAGGAGAACAAGTACGGGTCGGACCTGTTGCCTCCGTCGATGAACAACACAGCGGAGTCGAGCCCACCCATTTCGAACGGAAGCTGGGCCCTGAACGCGGCAAGTTCGGCGACGACTGACGAATGCGGGCCGCTGAGCACAATCAGGCGCTCGTGAGAGAACGGCCCGAGCAGAGCGTCCAACGCGGGGAAACCGAGCGAGAAGTGTGGGAAGGATGAAGCAGGGCGGAAGTCTGCGCGATTTCTTCCGACTGGGACAGAGGGCGCTGGGTATGCGTCCGACCAGTTATCCGGGACCGCCGCGAGCCTGCATTCCATGTTGTCCTCAAGAGCGCGGCCGCAGCCGATACATCTGCCGTTGAAGGCGTCGATGGTTTCGCCCGTCGGTCCGAGGTCCCGCCTGACTCTCAGAATGCATCTGCAGCTCGAACAATAGTAGACGAAGCGCTCCTTGTCACCATCGAGCTGTTCGTACAGATAGTGCAGTCTGGCCATGATTGATTGAAGGAGAAAAGCGGCCCGCAATTTAACGCGGGATTCCGTTCGTAAGGATTTGGGATGGAGGGAGGCACAATCGAAAGTGTTGCGACCGCGATAACGCTTCAAGATTATTAACCCAAAGAATCGGTTGCCGAGACAACGCGGGGGTCGCCCAGCCTGGTCAACGGCGCGAGGCTCAGGACCTCGTCCCTTAGGGGTTCGTGGGTTCGAATCCCACCCCCCGCATTCTCCAACTGAGCAAAAGATGCCCGGTGTAGATGGACAGAGCTTCCAAATTACCACGAGGGAAACGAGCCTTTTCTCAATAATCCCACTAAACGTCTACCCTCTAGACGGAGGAGATCAACCAGTAGCGGTTAATAACGCGGACCTTACGCGAACCGTTCTTCAATTGGAAAACGCTGTCGAGACTTTCGGCCTGACGAAATCCTATGGCGGTTCGATGGCACTGGACAGTCTGAACCTTAAGGTGAAGCAAGGGGAGATACTCGTCTTTCTCGGCCCCAACGGCTCTGGGAAGACCACCCTGTTGCATCTTCTCGCGACCGTGCTGAAGCCCACCAGGGGGACGGCCACCGTGATGGGATACGACGTCATCAAACAGCCCCTCCAGGTAAGGGAAACGGTCGGGATATCTTTCCAGGAGCCAAGGGGTTTCTGGAGGCACAAGCCCTACTCCATACTCTCCTTTCATGCAGAAATCTACGGCCTCCGGGGGGAGAAGAAGACAAAGGTGGTCGAAGAGAACCTGAAAGCCTTCGACCTCTGGTCGTCCAAGAACAAGAGGTTCATGGAGCTGTCCGGGGGACAGGGCAAGAGGCTCGAGGTCGCCAAACTTTTCGTCCACAGGCCTAGCGTCGCCGTATTCGACGAACCCACCGCGATGGTGGACCTCGAGGGCAAGAGGGTAATCTGGGACAAAATCAGGGAGATGCGGGAAGCCGGATCCACCGTCCTCGTGGCGACGAACGAGGTGAGGGAAGCTGAGTACCTCGCGGACAGGATTACGATAATGAAATCTGGGAAGGACCTGGTCACCGAGAATCTGCGTGTCCTCAAGGACAGCATAAGCGGCGGAGACCTCGTGGAGGTCGAGTTTTCGACCCTGGTAGCCCAGGAAGTTCTGCAGGTGATCAGGGCGGTCCCCGGCACCGTCAGGGTTACCCAGGAGTCCGAGGTACTGCTGAAGGCATTCGTGAACAGGTCGGAGGACTGGCTTCCCCTTATGATGGCTGCCGTCCATCCTCTCCAGGCCAAGGTCACATCCGTTAGGGTCAGCGAGCCTTCGCTGGACGACGTCTTTCTACACTATACAGGAAAGGAGGTTAAGCCACCAATTGCGTGAAATGCTTTCCCTTCTGTGGTTCGAGCTGAAAGAAGAGATTGGGGCTGTTCCGTGGACGGTCTATTTCTGGCTCTTCTTCGCCCGTTCCAGTATTTCATCTATGGCCAGCTCGTTTCGGTGCTGGTGAACAAGGTCAGCGACTATTACCTCTACTACGGGACGGGCCTCCTAATCATAATGACATTCAACGTGAGCACGTGGGCTGGCAGGAGGTTCGTAGAGGGCGCTCACGAGGGACGTCTCAGGTACATGCTGTCGCTCCCCATCAGGAGGGGGGAGTTCTTCCTCGAACAGGTCCTGCTTGGCCTCTCTGTCAACGTCGTCAGAATCGGCCCCCCGCTCGTGATGATCCTTCTAATCAGGGATGCGCCACCACTGATGTTGGTGACCTCCCTACTGGTCCTCCTGGTGATGAGTGCAGGCATCATGGGAATAATGATCTCGCTCTCTTTCATCGCCTTCAAGTCCTTCGACATCTACAGTGCGATCGTTGCCGGGATGAGCGCGCTCCTGATCAGGTTCAGCACGATACTCTACCCTCTGGCGTTCCTGCCGAACGGCTACAACTCTGTCTCGCAGGCTAATCCACTCACCTACGGCGCGGATCTCCTGCGGAACGCGATGAGCATCGACGTTACATCCCTCATGAACCCTGGTCTCTCGACTGTGGTGGTGATCTCCGTCGCGATTTCGACTCTTACCATCGGGATGGCTCTCGTTCCGCGAGCCCTTGAAGGGGTGAAGTCCTCGTGAGCCAGACCGGGAGGATGCTGCAGATCGCCCGGGTGGACCTTTCTTACTTCTTCAGGACCAAGTGGCTCCTGGCGACCCTCATCGGGTTGAACGTTACGGACATGCTGGTGGTCGGCCTGGTATACAAAGGGATGATCAGCAGCATCAACTACTTCCAGTTCTTCGCTCCGGGGGTCATAGTCACAGGGCTCTTCTTCGCATCCTTCGATGTTGGAAGGCGCGTCCACCTGGGGCTGACTGAGGGAGTCTCACAATACTACCTGACCCTCCCGGTGAGTCTCAACGAGCTGGTCCTGGCCCACCTCCTGTCCGCAGGACTCGGCGGCGTCATCTATGCCGGAATCCTGACCCTGGTGGGAGCGCTGCTGATTCCTCAACTCTTCTCCCTCAACACCCTAATCTTGTTCCCCTACATGTTCGTCCTCTCGATGGGGTTGGCAGGGATTGCGGCTGCTCTCAATCTCTTTTCGAATAAAGGTGAAAGATACTGGATTCTCACCGAAGGAATCCAGACAGCGATGGTGAGCCTCAGCACAATCGCCTACCCAATTACGGTAGTGAGCTCGTTCTTCCCATCCTACGTCGTTTCTCTCATAGAGCTCAACCCGCTCAGCCAGGGGGCAGAAGCCCTGAGGGGGGTGGTAAACGGCATCCCGTCTGGAGTTGCGTTCAACCTGTTTGCGCTGACGGCCGCCTCCCTGATTCTGATGGGGGTCGGGGTCGTCTCGTTCAGAAGAGTATTCACTCATCTCAGAGAAGTCGGCAAGATCTGAGTGGTGTGGTTCAGGCCTTCGAGGCGACCGGTTGGCTCTGCGCCGGAGCCACGGCTGGCTTGACCGGCGGAGGCTGCCCAGTAATGAACGCGAGCGCGTTTCTTCCGAGTTCGGTGATCTGGTACTTGGCCGCTTCTCCGAACAAGTCCACCTTGTATTCGATGAACCCGAGTGAAGTCAGCTGCCTGACCACCCACAAGGTCATCCAGGCCGAGTTGTCGGCTATCAGGTCGTCGAGCTCTGAGTTGCTCAGACCTGCCTTGCTCTTGGCAATGCTTGAAAGGGCCTTCACCAACTGGCCGGTTCCTGCTACCTTGATCAGCACCTTTCTCCGTTCCCTGAGGTCGGCAGGCCAGACCCAGAAACCGTGATTCATCTACGCCGCTCGAATGCCGACGATTCATAAAGACTGCGAAGCACGGAAGCTGCCGACTGAATCGCTTTTACCACGTTATCAATTGTTTTTAGTTTCTCTGGACAAAAAAGCCGAACGAAGCTTGTAGCACGATACCAATGGAAGCGGTAACGGAATACGCTGACCAGAGGAACGAGCTCGAGGAGAAGATCAGGTCGCTCGAATCCGAAAAGGCATCCTTGCTTGCCGACGTCGCCTCCCTAAAGGAGAAGATTGCGGCATACGAGCTGGAGAAGTCTGCGAACGCGCTGGAAAGCGAGGTGCAGGCGCTCCGGACCGAAAAGGCTGTCCTTGACGAGAAAGCGGCAAGCTACGAAGCTCAGGCTGGATACAACCTTCCGCCGACAGTGGCTGAAGTAGTCTAAAGCCTAACGGAGCCTAGAAGCCTTCTGCTCGAGTTCGCCCTTTTCTTTTCTAAGATGGCGGACGAACGTTTCCAGTTCCGTTAATTTTGTCTGCATGCGACGGACTTCGTTCTCCTTGGCCGTCTGCTGCATCGAGCTCTCGAGGTCACGCTGCTGCTCTGCCATCCCCTTGACCTTGGTGTTCAGCTCCGCGTTCCCCTTCTTCATCGAACTGAGCTCATCTTGGATTGCCTTCAGTTGCTCCTCAGCGACGATCAGGTATCTCTGCTTGCTGATTACAGTCGGGAATTTGGTCTGACAGTTGGAACATGTGTACATCCCGACCCTCCTTTCCGTCATCCCCCTCTCACCCTTGGCGGGTTCTACGATTACCGAGAAGGTCCTTGTCGGCAGGTTTTCCTTGTTCCCGCACTTTGGGCAGATTGGCAATCGCGTGTCTACGGAGACGGTAACGTGTTAAAGCTTTACTGCTCTCTTATCGATTCCAGTTCAGAGACCGCCGACCAGAGGGTCACCCTGGCAAACGACGGCATGTTGGGGTCCTGAGCAACATCATCGAGAAGACTGATGGCATTCGCTGCCCTCACCGACATGCTCTGCTTCTTGTCCTGGAGCATCAATATAGAATCCTTCACAATCTTGCGTATGTTCCGCGGTGTGATATTCGAGTCGGATATCTGCGTGAGTGCGACGGTGGCCTTTGCAAGTTTGGCGTCGTTTTCCTGTTGCTTCTTCAGTTTGGCACTCATGATGGTTTTCTCGCTCGGAAAGAGGGGATAAGTGCTTTTCGTCGCGATTCGTCTTTAATAGAAGTGGAGCTGCGGCGAAGATGTTGAGCGGCACGAGCAAGGACAGGATGAAACTGGCGGCCCAGCTTGTCAGGAAGGGAGCCGTCATGCTCAGCGAACCGTGTTCCCAGTGCGGTGGGATTCAGGTCAGATACCGAGGCAAGGTCTACTGCACAAATCACGAGGACCTAACCCCTGTGATCAAGACGGAGGGGATCTCCTTCGACAACGTGGTCGCGAGAACAAGAGAGGTCCTCCTTTCGAAGCTGAATGAATCGGCGAGGTTGCTGGAGGACGAAAAGGACCTTGTGAAACAGGACCAGCTCGTTTCGCTCATGGCGAAGCTCTTCGGCCTCCTCCAAGAACTGGCGGAGAAGCCCCACAGCCCTTAAATCGGAACCGAGAGGTTTTCCCGCCCTTGGTCTTGAGAATAGGACAGAGGGTCCCCGACTTCGTCCTACCGGACACCGACAAGAACCCCCGTCACTTGAGCGAATTCATCCAGCAGGGGAACGTCCTCCTCGCATTCTTTCCGTTCGCTTTCTCGGGAACCTGCGACAAGGAAATGTGCACTTTCAGAGATGGGTTTTCGTCTTTTCAGAGGTCGGGAGTCACAGTGGTCGGCATCAGCGTTGACAGCACCTATTCTTTGAAGGCGTTCGCACAGACATACAACCTCTCCTTCCCCCTCCTGAGCGATTTCAACAAGAAGGTGATCAAGCTCTACGGGGTCCTGCAGGGCCAGTGGGGCAGCACGGGATACAAGGGGGTCGCCAAGCGTTCGGTCTTTCTGGTCGACCAGAGGACCATATTGCGATACAGGTGGGTCGCCAACGTGCCTTCGGAAGAGCCACCGTACCCCGATATCATGAGTGCAGCCCAAAAGCTGGCAGCCTAGCCCTGTCTTTTTATAGAGGGGAACGGCTGTCTTCATTGAAATGACCCAAGAGATCGACATCAAGCAGATAGTGGAGCTCACACCGAAGGCGGCGGAGGAGCTGAAGGTGTACCTTGAGAAGCAGGGGAAGCCGAATGCTGCGCTTAGAATCTTCGTCACTGCCGGGGGTTGCTCAGGTCTCTCGTATGGGATGGTCGTAGACGACAAGATCACCGATGATGATTACATTGTCAGTCTCAACGGTGCAAGGGTGGCTGTCGACAGGTCGAGCGCCCCTTTCATCGCGGGCTCTACGATAGACTACAAGTCCGAGAAACTGATGGGCGGCGGCTTCGTGGTCACGAACCCGAACGCCGTCTCAACGTGCGGATGTGGCGAGTCCTTCAAGACCGCGTAAGTCGACTAAGGCATTAAGCCTCGGCGCACCGACCACCTACTCCTTCAGATGTCCATCGAACCATGGCTTCCGATGCCTGATACCGACCCATCTGTGGAATGACTGTCGATACTAGAACGAGCATGTTCAAGATTACCTACGACCGAATCACGTTTTGTTTCTGTTCAGCAAAGTGCATGGAGGGACTTCGCCACGAACCCCACAAAATACGTGAAGTGAGAGCGTCCTCTGGATTGGCGCCGGGGGTAGGACTCGAACCCACGAGACCCGAAGGTCACGGGCTGACTGGTTCTTTGATCTCGAGTTGCGGACCCGTTTCGTCGCCTATCGGGTTGCCCGCGCATTAACCACTCTGCCACCCCGGCCGAGAGTCACCTGCTTCAGGCCTCTATAATTTCTTTGAGGGAGTCTCGTGGGCGATGTTGTGGTCTCGGACCGCCAACTATGTAGCTCCAGGTTACGAAACAGTCGACAAGCTCAGTGTCGTCCGAGCGTCTTGCCGAGGAACCACTTCGTGAGCTCCCATGAATCGACCGCGGCTTTCCTGTCGTAGACCGCTTCCCTCGAATCATTGAAGAATCCATGCTTTGTGCGCGGATAAATCTTCAGGGTCACGTCTTTGCCCATATCGAGTGCGGAGCCGATAAAAGGGGGCACCTTCCCGTTTATGATATCATCGTGGCTCGCATAGATCGCCAGAATTGGGACGGTAATCTTCTCGAGGATTTCTCCAAGTGGCGGCTCGCCGTAGAAGGAGACAGCCGCAGACAGGCCACGGCTCTTCCCAGCGACTTTCGTTGAAAGACCTCCCCCTATGCAGAACCCCAGGGTCACAACGTGATCATACCGCGAGCTGGCCTCTTTCACCGCTGACATTCCGCCAGCCAGGAGCCTGTCCCTGAACCCCTGATCATAGAGCAACGTTGTGACCTTCTTGATATCTTCACCAGCGTCCTTCTTTGCCAGCGTCTCCGCGACCTTCTTCTTGTCGCGCCTTTCCTCGAGAGATAGATCCCAGACGCTCTCCATCGCCTTCTGAATATTGTCTGGAGTTAGAGCGTCATCGTTCCCCTTGTACAGATTCGGCGCGTAGGTTGCAAACCCGAGTTTGCCAATCCGTTTGCAGACGTCCTCTGTGTGCGGGACTAGACCCCAGACCTCGTGGAAAATGACGATGCAGGACGAGGCGCCTTTCGTGTTCACCCAGAAGTAAGGCTTCGCTCCTTTTCGAGTTGCCATGCCGACAGCGACAGACCGGCGAACCAGATGTTTAAATCAAAACTGCCCGTGGGAGCGTAGGTAACATGAAAGTCTCATTGGTGTGGTCATCCCCGAATCCTGAGAGAACCATCGCAGTGGCGATGAGGAGATGTTACAGCACCAAGGTCATTGAGGACATTGAAGCCGAGCTCGAACAGAAAGGCCCTGAGTACTGGAAGTACCTGCTCACCAAATGCCTGCAGGACAAGTCGCTCGACGTCCTTGAGCACTTCACGATGACGCTTCTGGTCGAGGAAGCCGGGGAAAGCGAGGTGGGGTCCCTCGTAAGGACCTTCCCCTATCTGCGCTTCTCCCATCTGAAGGAATCTGACTGGTTACTTTCGTTGAACGCGAGGACCCTGGTAGAGCTGTGGAGGGACGACGCCGCGAAGATGTTCGCGGAATCGATTGTGTCTGAGCTCGAGAAGCGCAACGTCAGCCCCCTCTTCAATTCTCTGGCTTTCGGGGAGAGAATCCATGCGAGTTAAGCTCCTGTACCACACCGACCTGGAGACTCTGAAACAAGTGCTCAGGCAGAAGGGGGTACCTTTCGACCCGATGCTCGTAATCGACCACGTCGTCTACATGTTCGAAATTGAGGATTGCAGCAGGGTCACTACCCACCAGCTCGTCCGCCACAGGGCCGCCTCCTATGATCAGGAGTCACAGCGGTTCTCGGCGGCGACCCGGGAAGGAGTCGTGACTCCGCCGCACATCGCTTCAAACGAAACTGCGTCCAAGGTCTACGAAGAGGCGCTGAAGGAGATCTATGCGGCCTACGAGAAGCTGGTTGCGGCAGGAATTCCCAAGGAAGACGCCAGGTATGTTCTTCCCAACGGGATTAAGACGAAGATAGTCATGACGATAAGCGCACGGAGCCTGATGCACATCGTCTGGCAGAGGACGGCCCTGCAGGCCCAGTGGGAAATCAGGGAGCTGGCGACCACCCTCCTGAACCAGGCCAGAGAAGCCACCCCAGAGCTCTGGACCAAGATCATAGAGCGATAGCGATTGGACAAGGCCTTTGGCACGGCTGGAGTCAGGGGCGTGTTCAACCGGACCCAGACTCCCGGGCAGGTCTACAGGCTCGCCGAGACAGTCGCATTCGCCTCGGGCAGGGGAGGATATGGAGTAGGCTGGGACGGAAGAAAGACCTCGGCACTCCTGGCCCGCACGGTGATGTCCGCGGTGAACGCAGTAGGGAGCGCCGCCTTCGTCTTCGGTGAGGTCCCAACCCCCGTGGTCGCCTTCGGTACGAGGTCCAGGTCGTGTTTGATGGGATTCTCGGTCACTGCCTCCCACAATCCCCCTGAGTTCTCTGGAGTGAAGGTCTTCAACAGAAAGGGGATGGAGCTCCCGAAGTCAGACGAGGAAAGGATAGAGAGGGCCCTGGGGGTCGACGTGATGAAAACCTCGGGGAAGTTCGGCCGGCTCCTCCAGGACGATTGGGTCGTCGATGATTATGTGCGGGCACTTGTTTCAAGATACGGACGGACCATCCGCTCACTGAAGATAGCCGTGGACTGTGCGAACGGCCCAGGCGGCTCGGTCACTCCCCGGGTCTTGAATGATCTCGGTCACCGCGTCATTTCTGTCAACGCCCAGGTCTCGTGGCGGTTCCCCGGGAGGCTCCCGGAACCGACCGGCGCCAGTCTTTCTGACTTCGCAAAGACCGTACCACAGCTCGGCGTCGATTTCGCGCTGGCCCACGACGGGGACGCGGACAGGCTCGTGATGATTGATACGATGGGAAACATCGTCCCAGATTCAATCCTGGCTGTCCTTGCACTGCAGGGGCTGAACCGTTCGAATGGGATAGTGGTGATCTCGGAAAACAGCTCCAACGCCGTGGCCGAGGAGGCAGAGATGATTGGTCTTCGCCCGCTCAGAAGCAGGGTCGGCAAGACGTTCACCATGCTTGAGGAAGAAGGGGGGGTCTTCGCGGCTGAACCCAGCAAGATCGTGGACCCGGAATGGGGGCTCTGGGAAGACGGGATCAACGCCGCAGCCCTGATTGCTGAAGTCGTATCGAAGCAGAGAGACTTGCTCGCCCGGACCATTGAGAGGATACAATGGAAGTACAGGCAGGTGAACCTGAAAGTGGTCGCCAGCCTCCCGGTGTTGATGGAGAAGGCAAAGGAAACTTTCAGGCGCCTCAAGATATCCGAAGAGAGGACCCTCGACGGTTACAAGCTCGTCTTTGAGGACGGCTCATGGGTCATGTTCAGGCCGTCGGGGACCGAGCCCCTGACCCGGCTCTATTGCGAATCGAAGGACCAGCAACAACTCGAACTGCTCGTCCAATCGGGCACCCAGTGCATAGAATCCTCTTTTATAGCGAACTGAGGTCTCGCGCTTCAATGTCCGAATCGAAGGTCGTGGCAAGGGTCCTGGCCTCCGGTTACCTCATAGATACCAAGGCCTTCGACCTGATTAGTAAGTTACCTCAAGACCTGGATTTTGACGACCTGATCGAAAGATTGCTGGAACGGAAGAAGGAGGTTCCAGGGGAAGCCAAGGTCGTTACAGAAGAAGATGTGACGAAAGCGCTGCCTGAGAGTTTCTCTTCGACGGGAAGCGAGAAGCTTGCAGTGATCGCCGAGGAGTCCGAGCTCGAGGTGATTTCGGACCCTACGCCCGCGATTGCGCCGTTGGAGGCTTTCGAAGGTTTCAATCGGCTCTTCCGCGACAGGTACAACCGGCTCTCCTCCATCGTCAGGGGTCGGATCGATGCGAAGGGGCTCGCCAGCGTCTCCTCTGCGAAGAGCGTGGCGCTGGGTAAGAAGGTCAGGGTCGCGGGCCTCGTTTCGAACCGGACCAACAGACGGAACGGCGTTGAGCTGACCATAGACGACCCATCGGGAACCCTCCGCGTGGTGTGCCAGGACGACGCGGTGGTAGGCCCGGCGATGCAGGCGCCGCTCGACGGGATGGTCATACTGGAGGTGTCCCGGAGCAAATCGGGCCAGCTCTATGCGGCTTCCTTGACCCTTCCGGACGTGCCCGGCAGGAAACCGATTGCGTCTTCTCACCGGGTCTATGCAATAATGCTCTCCGACCTTCACATCGGAAGCAGGATGTTCCTTGCAGATGACTTCCGGCGCTTTCTCAGATGGTTGAATGGGGAGCTGGGAGACAGTGACATTGTGAACAGAGTGAAGTATCTGGTCGTGGCAGGAGATCTGGTCGACGGGGTGGGGGTCTACCCGGGTCAGGAATTCCAGCTTGCTGAAAGGGACCCGAAGAAGCAGTATGAGCTCGCCGCAGACTTCATGAAACAAGTGCCAAGCCACATACAGATCGTAATTTCCCCAGGCAACCACGACGCCGTGAGGCAGGCGCTCCCCCAGCCCGCCGTTTCCTTCGACATTGCGGAATCGCTTTACGGGATGGACAACGTCAGGTGGGTCGGCGACCCCAGCTACATCAAGCTCCATGGGGTCGTGATGTTAGTATACCATGGGAAGAGCCTGGACGACATCATCGCGACGACCCCCGACCTTTCATACCACAAGCCCACCGATGCGATGAAGTTACTGCTCCGCGCCAGGCATCTTGCGCCCACCTATGGAAAGCGGACGGCGCTGTCCCCCGAGCTCAGGGACTTCCTGGTGATCGACCCGGTCCCCGACGTCTTCCATTCTGGACACGTCCACACGTATGGCGAGCTGAACTACAGAGGGACCGTGATTGTCAATTCGGGGACATGGCAGGCCCAGACGAACTTCCAGTCCAATATGGGGCTGGAGCCGACGCCGAGCATAGTCCCGGTGCTGGATCTCTCGACTCTCAAGGTGATGAGAAGAAACTTCGGGGCCGGGGGTTTCCCAGCTTCCTAGGAAGCTGCCCCGAACGTTGTGTCTTCTGAGAGAGTCCTGTCTAGTGTTTCGCTTCCTATCAGCAGCTGGATTCTTTTTGTGCGACCCCGCCTCCCCTTGCTGACCACCGACGCTTCGATAAGACCCATGAGGTCCAGCTCCGCAAGAATGCCGCTGACCCGCCTCTGAGTAAGCGCCTCGATTCCTGCCTGCCTGCACAGACTGCTGTACGCGATGTATAGTTCGCCCGTGTTCGTCCCTGCCTTGAACCTCGAGACAGCGAGAAGGATGGCCTTGTTCTGCACCGGGAGGGACCGGATCGCCTCCTCCACCCTGTCGTGTTCCATCTTATCCGACGCCCTCCTTATGCACGAATCGTCAATTTCCTTCAGTCCCTCGCGCTCTGCTACTTCGCCCGCAATCCTGAGTAAATCTATCGCTCGCCTGGCATCCCCGTGTTCCGAGCCAGCCATGGCAGCGCAGAGATTGATGGCAGCTGTCGACGCGGCCGAAGGCTTGAACGCGGTGTTTGCCCTTTCTGTCAGGATTTGCCTCAATTCGTCGACGGTATAGGGCGGGAAGACGAGCTCCTCCTCGCTCAGGCTGCTCAGCACTCGGGGGTCCAGCCCTTCCTTGAACTTCAGGTCGTTGGATATGCCCACGAGTGAAAGGAACCCGGGAGAGAGCCTCTCGCTCGACCTCGTGAACTCGTAGAGTATGCTGTCCCCGAACGTGCTCACCAGGTAGTCGATTTCATCCATGACTAGCACCATGTGTAGGCCTTCCGCCTTGATCTTGGTGAAGATCCTGCTTACGACCTCCCCGATGGAGAGGCCAGTGAACGGAATCTGCACGCTGATTGTCTGCCCAACCTCGGCCAGGGTCCTGTACTCCGTGTTGGCAAGCCTGGTGTTCACGTAGGCGACGACCAGGTTCTCTTTGCCCTCTTCCTTCAGTCGTGAGAGGACGTACCGCGCTACCGCCGTCTTCCCGGTCCCAGTTTTGCCATAGAGGAGCAGGTTCGAAGGTTTCGAGTTGTGAAGGATTGGAGCCAGGACCTCTGCCACCGCCTCAGTCTGCGAGTCGCGGAATGGGAGCCTCTCAGGGACGTACTCTGGGCTGAGCGCACTACGATCTATGAAAAGGGCCTTCCCTGCCTTTGCTCTTTGGAAAATCTCGCCGATGCTCCTGGTCAACTATGAACAGTGGAAACACTGGTTAGTTAAGCCCTCCGCCCCTTCCCTTCCTCTGTTTCCACTCAAGAAGACTCCGAGAAGAAAGTAGTACTCTATGTGAGTAAAGAAGCCCGTCCTTGGTATGCGATGCTTATGGGATATGGTTTGGGGTCTATAACAGAACACCCGAACTTGGTTGATGGAAAACAATGGGGAGGATCGAAGGGGGAATGACTTCCAGTGGAAGCACAGGGGAGGGGGTCCGGCAGTGAAGCCTGGTGAACATCCCTGCCAGCTGGACCATAATGACGCCCCTGTGTTTCCACTGGAGCCGTTGTAGCCCCAAAGGCAGTTGGGAGCCTGATTCTGACCCCTCTACTTCCACTGGAGCCGGTGTACAGCTCGCTAAGGAAAGGGCAATGTGAACGCCAGTGAACAGGCTTTGCACTCTCAACATGTGGTCAAACAATCCAACTCTGGAGTTCACAAGTTCACACCACTGCCAGATTTAACGGCCTGAGACTCCAAGCGGTTGTACAACTTGCGCAAGCGAATTAAGATCGAGTTGGAGGACGAAGAGGGGACCAAGTACACACTTGCGCTCGAAGGGAAGGTCTCCCGCGAGAAGCTGATGAGGGCTGTCGACATGCTCGAGGTCATGGATGTCCCCCTGGACCACTCGTACAAGGCTCCTGACGAAGGGACATTCTTTGGTAAGACGATGACTATTCTGGAGACGACGTTCGCGGCGGGGGATTTTTCTTCATCGGATGTCGCGCGGGAATTCGAAGAAAAGTACGGCCAGCCTGTCAAGCTGAGTACGATCTCCACGTACCTGGCGAGATTGGTAGACAAGGAATACATCCGGCGGGAGAGGTTCGGGAATTCATGGGTGTACAGACGGGTCTATCTCAAGACCAACCAGCTGGCAGAGAGATAAGCTGAAAGGCATCAGAAGCTTCATCACGGGCCTGAAATTGTAACTATTTCGTTGAGAGACGGCGCCGACCAGTCTCAGTCAGTTCATAGACGAATGGTTTCCTCGAGTCGTTCCTTACGACCAGATTCCTGTCGAACAGACCTTTCAGCACCCTGGCGGCATGCTCGCGAGAGATACCGAAATGCTCTCGTATCCCTACAGACGTCAGAGGGCCATTCGAAAGGAGCGCCACCAAGTCATTCTCCGGAACCTTCTCTGTCGAACCCGAAGACCGAACTCGCGTAGACTGTAACGTAGTCGCCGAAATCTGAGAGCTCGTATTGCGTGCCTCTATCAGCCTTGATTGAATGCTCTCAAGCCTGTCGAGGATATTCATTATCAGCTCGTCCTGTTTGCCGATACGATTCTCAATAGCTTGTCGCAGCTCTGTGACGACTTGAGATTGGAGTGTTGTAGCCTGTGATGTGATTTGTTGCATCGCCTTTTGTGATTCTTGCGAAGGGAAGACGGTCTCCTCCTCTAATGTTACATTTTTCGACTTGGTAAGAGGTGCTTGCGTCAACACCCGCAATTGAATCACCTCAACCTTCCCCATCATATCTAGAACACGTTCATCCTGTTTCTTCAACCTGGATTCCAGGGCTTCCCAAAGGTCCCGTCCCAGATCGTTGGAGGCCGCAATCTGTTTGGAAACTTGTCTATACCTGAACATCAGACCAGAGGAAACAACAGTAAAAAAGACCGAAGCCACGAGAATCGAGAGTGTGACCAGGTCGTCCAAGTATGTGACCCTCACAACGTGACATCATTTAAAGCATCACTTAGACATCACAATGCGGTCCACCAGGGCCTGGGTTACCGAAATCAGTCGGTCAACCTCGTCCTCTCCAAGCTCTGGCAGCTCTTTTCCTACCCCATCGAGAAGTCGACGCAAGTCTTCCTTTCCAACGAATCCCAACCAGATCGAAATTATCACCGTCAGGAACGATTCTTTGATCTTGGCCTTTCCTTGTTGAACCGTCCGGTAGTACGATCCCATGGTGACTGGTTTTGGAGACCTGGTCGCAGCAGCTTGTCTCAACAGAAGTTCCCGTCGCAGTACCTTCTGATAGCTCAAAAGCGACTCAACCATTTTTGGCGTAAGGGTGGAACTGTCGATCAAAGATTCTGGAAGGTCCATGACCGCATCATTCAGCCCAGAATGTATTAATCCTTCCGAAGGGCTATTCTGCTATAACTCACTGGATCAGAACTATAGTATGAAAATAATTGAACTTACAAGAACCACGATTAAATATTCCCTACCTTCCAAGTTCATCCATCCTGGGCCGTCACTCACGGCTTTATAGTTCAGATTCAAGACTGCGGAGCGAGCTAATCTTGGGTCGTAGAAGAAAGAAAGTACTGCGAATCAACAGGCGGACGCTGCCAAAAGTGTTTTCTTGCCCACATTGTGGGATGCAAACTATCCGCATCACATCACACGAGGATGAGGCATCACAAGACAACGTCTACCTCGTAGCCTGCGGCAACGTGACCTGTAACCTGAGGAGAGAGCTAAGATATCCGGCCAAGCGCGACAACATCGACGTCTACAACACATTCGTCGACGACTTCGCTAAAGCTGGAGCTTGATCAGTTGGTAGTTTTAGGGAAGACTGAGAAGTACCTAATTGAGAAGTCAAAGAAAGGAACGCTCTGCGCTGCCCTAATCGATCCTGAGGACTTCACACCACTCAAGGCTGCAAGTATCGCATCCACGGCTGAGAAGAGCGGAGTTTCTATGATACTAGTAGGCGGCTCGACCCTATCGGACCAAAACCGACTTGACGCCGTTGTAAAAGCCATCAAGAAGGCTGTGACATTACCTGTGATTCTATTTCCAGGCAACGTGACTGGGGTGTCACACCACGCTGATGCAATCCTCTTCAGCAGTCTCCTGAACTCAACCAACCCATACTTCATCATTGGGGCCCAGGCCCTCGGTGCTACAGAGGTCTATCGAAGCAAACTTGAGAGCATCCCGATGGGCTATCTTGTCTTCGGCAACGGTAGCGCCACAAGTTTCATCGGACAAGTGAATGGTATTCCACCTTCGAAACCAAGCCTTGCTGTGATATACGCGCTGGCTGCAAGATATCTCGGAATGAGGACGCTCTACCTCGAGGCCGGCAGTGGAGCAGACGAGCCAATCTCTCCAGATACCATACGTTTGGTCAGGAAGTATTATGATGGGATCCTGATAGTTGGTGGCGGAATCACTACTGCCGAAGATGCCAAGAGAGCGGCTCGCGCTGGAGCGAACATATTGGTCATCGGCAACATGCTTCGAAGGCCAGGGTTCAAAAAACCACTGGCAGAGATAGTGTTGGCAGCTAAGCCGAGGTAGGGCCAACCGGATTGTCGGGCGAGGTCTCAGAACGGGTGAAATCACCCCAATGGGCGGAACCAAACCCGGGCAAGGCATTTTGGAGTCCTAGGGTTAAGGTCAGACAGCCTAGCCGGATCTTCAAAAAACTGAACCCCCCATCCATTTGTTAACCATCTAACTTGTTAGTTGCTCTATCATTTCGTAACCGGACCAAGTGTTCGCACCGTCACTCTATCCTGACTAAGCAAGATAGTGCTTAAGACCCACTCGCGCCCGAACTTGTTCTGTTGTCTTTCTCTGCGGAGGCGGCTTGGACCCGGGTCAGGACCCTTGCTCCGTTTCCTGCGAGTCTTGACTCCTACTACAAAGACATCCTTACTCAGTACGAATCCGCCCACAACATAGCTTCGGCCGCACGCGCGAAGGGGTTCGACCCCAAGGACGTGGTGGAATCAAAGACGGTGTTCGACCTCGCAGACAGAGTGAATCAGATGCTTGGACTCGACCAGTTCGAGGGGCTCGTCGACAGGCTGAGGGAACTCCTCAAGACGACGACCAAAGAACGCGCGGCTCTTGCAATTTCCCAGGAGATAGCGCTGGGCCGATTCGGCGCACTCAAGAAGGAAAAGGCGCTCGACTATGGTGTCCGCGCTGGGCTCGCAGTGATGACCGACGGAGTCACGGTCGCCCCGATCGAAGGGATTTTCGACGTTTCAATAAAACAGAACGACGATAACAGCGACTACGCATCCGTATCCTATGCGGGGCCAATGCGCTCGGCTGGAGGGACGGAGGCAGGGTTCTCTCTGGTGATTGCAGACGTCACCGCGAAGAAGCTGGGGCTCTCGAACTACAGGGCCAGGCAGGAGGAAGTGGACAGGTTCGCGGAGGAGCTGAGGATCTACGAGAGGGAGGTGGGGAACTTCCAGTACAAGGTCACGGACGAGGACATCAGGCACGCCATATCGAACCTTCAGGTAGAGATCGACGGAGTCGAAACCGACCCCATCGAGGTAGTGGTTCACCGGAACCTCAAACGGGTCGCGACCGACCGAATGCGAGGAGGCGCCCTCCGGGTCCTCAACGACGGGGTGATAGGCCGGGCCCACAAACTCGCGAAGAAGCTCGAGAGCCTGAACATCTCCGGCTGGGAATGGCTGGTCGGCATCAAGGGGGGGACGCAGCAGTCCACGAACGAGACCGAGCAGGCAGGGGCCCATTTCGAGGAGATCATCTCTGGGCGAGCGGTTCTATCGATGCCCCGGAGGAAGGGGGGTTTCAGGCTCAGGTACGGAAGGGCGATGAACACCGGTCTCTCGACGCTGGGAATCCATCCGGCCGTCACGATCCTTCTGGGATATCCTGTCGTCCCGGGGACGCAGGTGAAGGTGGACATGCCAGGCAAGGCCGCGACCATCGCGTTTGTCGATTCCATCGAGGGGCCAACGGTCCTTCTGAAGGATGGGAGGGTCCGCCGCGTATCCTCAGTCTTGGAGGCCGAGGCCCTGCGCGACGACCTCGAGAAGATCATCGACCTCGGGGACGCGCTAGTCAGCTACGGAGATTTCCTCGAGAACAACAAGAACCTCTCTCCTTCGCCCTACGTTGCCGAATGGTGGTCGGAAGACCTCGTGAAGGCGCTGGTGACGATTCCGGGCGCTTGGGAACGGATGGAGACAGCGGGAATCTCGAGAGAGAGGATGACGTCACTCGGTTCCACGGGAGGCCCTGACTTCCCCACGGCCGTCGAAGCGATTGCGATTTCGAGGAGCCTCGGGTTGCTTCTCCATCCTGTCTTCACGCCCCGCTTCGACAGGGTCACTGTCAACGATCTGATCGAGTTGAGGAACAACAGCAAACCCCGGGGCGACGACGTGATTGTCGACATCACATTGCCTCACACAAGGTGGGTCATGCAAAACTGCTTGATCGAATACTCCCCTAATGGGTCAGAAGCGAACGTGACGGGCGACCAGGCCCTCATACTACGCACATTGCTCAAGCTCGGCGAAAACGCCGAAAATCCCGGCTCCACCGACCCGGTCGACTTTGTCAAGAGCCTCTCGGGAATCTCTCTTGGGAGGCAGACCACGACCACGATTGGCATCAGGATCGGCAGGCCCGAGAAAGCGATGATGAGGCGGATGAAACCCCCTGTCCACACGCTGTTCCCAATCGGTCTCGCGGGCGGTCAGTCGAGAGACGTTCTGGTCGCAGCCAGGCTGGGGAGCGTAGACATCGTGGTGACCAACGCCTTCTGCTCGTCGTGCAACCAGAGGCGCCTTTCTTCAAAATGCGAGGTGTGCGGCTCGCTGACGAGTCGTTTCCTTTCCTGCCCACGCTGCGGGACCAACACGACCGAGAGCACATGTCCCAACTGCAAGGCGAAGACCGTGACCTACTCGTCGATGCAGTATGACCTGCACGCAAAGATCGAATCCATCAAGGCCAAGGTCCCGTTCGACCGCAATAGACCGGTCAAAGGGGTCAAGGGACTCAGCAGCGCTGCGAAGACCCCCGAGCCGCTTGAGAAGGGTATTATCAGAAGCAAGCACGATACCTACGTCTACAAGGACGGGACCCTCAGGATAGACATCACCAACGCCCCGCTCACCCACTTCCGGCCATCTGACGCCGGAGTCGACATCGAGACGCTGTCCAGGCTCGGGTACTCGGTTGACCGTCTTGGAAAGCCGTTGGAGAATGAGACCCAGGTCATCGAGCTGAAGCCTCAGGACATCATCGTGCCGGTCGAGATTTCAGATGAGCTTGTTCACATGTCGCAGTTTGTGGACGACGAACTTCAAAGTTTCTACGAGCTCCCACCATATTACAACGCCGAAAGACCATCGGACCTAATCGGGAGGATAGTAATCGGCCTGGCCCCTCACACCTCTGTAGGGGTAGTCGGAAGAATCATCGGATATTCGGCTACCCAGGTCTGCTACGCGAACCCGTGCTGGCACTCCGCGAAGAGAAGAGACTGCGACGGGGACGGAGATTCGCTGCTGTTGCTGCTCGATTCACTCCTGAATTTCTCCCTTGAATACGTCCCGCATCAGATTGGGGGCATGATGGACACCCCCCTCCTGCTGCAACCGATCCTGATCCCAGCAGAGGTCGACGAGCAGTCTCACAACTTCGATATAGCCTCGTCCTATCCTCGCGAGTTCTATGAGAGCACTCAGAGTTCCCCGGCAGCGACGGCCCTGACAGGCCTCATCGAGCGGATTGGATCAAGGCTGGGTGATGAGAGACAGTTCTACGGATATGGTTTCACTCACCCGACCGGCATCATCGCGACGAAGCACTCTAGGGCAGCATACTCGACCCTCAGGACCCTCAACGAGAAGATTGCGAAACAGATCGACGTCGCTTCCAAGCTCGAAGCAGTTTCGACCAAGGAAGTGGTCGAGGCCATCATAAAGACGCACCTGATCAGGGACCTGATGGGGAACATGAAGAAGTACGCGAGCCAGGCCTTCAAATGTAAGAAGTGCGGTATGACCATACGGCGACCTCCGTTATCATGGACCTGTCCGAGCTGTGGCGGTGAAATCAAGGGGACTCTCACCCGGGCCTCGGTCGAAAAGTATCTGTCAATCGCACAGAGGCTCGCAAGGGACTATGACGTCGACCCATATCTGAAGAGCAGGTTGGACATGGTTCAGAGGGAACTCGACCAGCTCTTCCAGGGGAAGAGGAAAGCGGACCAGCTCGAACTGACCGACTTCCTTAGGCCCGCGCTAGCGGAATGAGTAAGCCGGCGAGTCCGCGAAGGAGTACTTGACCTTCTGGAATCCCCTTCGCAACTCCTTCGTCCTGGCCACGATTTCTCTCTTCCTGGTCCCGGACATCGCGAGGTACAGGATCCCGGCGACCTCCTTCATTTCGCCCTTGCCCATCCCAAGCCTCGTCAGCTCCGCGACCCCGAGCCTGATTCCGCCTGGATTCGTATAGTGCCGTCCAGCCTGAAGGTCTCCTGGTATCAGCTGTCTGTTGATTATGATGTTCTGGTCTTCGAGGAGCTTCTCCATGGCTCCTCCGTCGGTATACTTCGTCACATCAACAGCGATTTGGTGGGATTTCGTATACCCGTTCTTTTCTCCCAGGACCTTCTCGCCCAGCCTAGCCAGTTCCCCTGCGAGGGTCTGTGCGTTGATGACGACGTCTCTAGCATAACGCCGCCCAAAGGTTAGGAATTCTGCAAAGACAAGGGCCTTCCCCGCAACGTTGGCCAGATGATGGTTGCTCGTCGTTCCGGGGAAAACCGCCTTCTTCAGGCCGTCGCCCAATTCCTTGACCGATGTTATCGCTCCCCCCTGGGGACCGAACAGGGTCTTGTGAGTGCTGAAGGTCATCACCTTCGCGCCCTCGCGCAGCGGGTCCTGGAATGTCCCTCCGGCAATCAGCCCGATTACGTGTGCGGCGTCGTAGCAAACAGTCCCGCCGACTTCCCCGATTAATGGTGCTAGCTCCTTCACGGGATGCGGGAAAAGAAACAGGCTCCCCCCGAACATAGCAAGCTTGGGAGGTTTCTTCAGCGCCCGAATCCTCTTTGCGCTGGCGTCGACATCGATATTCATCTCGTCCTTGTCGAAAGCGAAGTATTCGATTTCCAGAGAATGGACGAGGCCCGCCGAGCCTGAGAAGTCCTTCTTTCCGTGAGAGATGTGCCCGCCGTTGGGTATCGACAGCGCCATCATGATGTCTCCCGGCCCGCTGAGTGCGGAATAGACGGCGAGGTTGGCGACGACCCCAGAAATCGGCCTGACGTCGATGAAACCTGCCTTGAATAGCTTCTTTCCAAGCGCGATGGCCTCGAGTTCTATCTGGTCGATGTACTTGCATCCAGCATAGACCCGCTCTCCAGGCCACCCCTCAGCATATCTGTGCCCGAGGTCTGAGGCGACCACATCCCTAACGCGTTTCGAGGTCGTGTTTTCGCTCGCGATCATAGGCAGGCTCTCTGAGAACCACTTCTCATGCGCCTTGACTTTTCCGACGACCGACTTGAATTCTGACTCGTAAGACGGCACAAGACCACGCGGAGGGTGCTCGATAGTTATACCTTCACTAGCTCTGGCGCGAACCCGCTTTCACCTCCCTTCACTATCAACCCTGCTCGGCGCTACGCTTAAGAACGGATGGGGGTCCGTCCTAGCTTCAATGAGCGACAAAAAGAAATCGCCGATGCCCGCGTCGAGCGCAGGCCTTCTAACATTCTTCAATGAGGAGACCCATGGCGTCAAGATCAGGCCAGAGATAGTCCTGATAGCATCAGTTGCCCTAATCGCCATGTCAATTGCCCTCAACAGCATCTTCCACTGAGCAGGCCCCACAACAACGCTCGGCCACTGAAGCTCTCTCCAGCCGATACAGGCACCTCTTCGTTCTTCCCTCCGCCCCACTTCTGGTAGCAGAGACCGGGGTCGTCACCCTTCTACTGAGCCTTGCCTCCAAAGGCAGTTTCGGGATCGTAACATTCGTTCCCGCCCTCGCGGTATTCATGCTCTCGGTTTCATCAATCTACAGCGCGCTCCTTCTACTCGATGCGCGGACCATCGCCAATTTCAGAAGGACCAACGCGGTGCTGCTGGCAGGAGGGGTCCTTTGGCTGATTTGTGTATCGTTCGGGGTCGCGTACGCATCCATGAGCGGGTCGACCACGGCGGTGACGAGCGCATTCGTCTTCGGGGCATTCCTTTGTGCCGGGTTCGAGTTCCTTGTAATCAATGGGACCTTCACCGAGAGGACGCTGGTCTCGGTCGCCCTGGCCGCCGTCCATCCGGTCCCGACGCTTCTGATATTCAGGCTCTCGGACGTCACCGGCCACTTTAACCCGTTCCCCTTCGCCTTTGGCGCAGGGGCGTTTGCGGTCCTCAGTTGGTTTACTTTCCTCCTGAGGAGGAGGAAGACAAGCCACGGGTTTGGTGCAATCAGGCTGTTCCAAGCGTTCATGAAGACATGGGCGGGCGGCGCGCCCTCCGAATTGGAATCAATGATCGCGGAGCATTCAGAGGTTGCGGAGATTACAACGAAGGTGATGAGGTTCAAGACAGACAGCGGTGACATCTTCATCGTACTCCCCGGGGTCCATCCAGGCCCCTTTCATCCGGTGGGGAGCTACAACCTTCCTGGCCTGATTTCAAAGGTCTTCGAAGACCTGGGCCCTGTCCTGACTCTGCACCGGCCGGGAGGGCACGAACGTAACCTGGCGACCGGTGCAGACACTTCGAGATACATCTCGGAACTTCATGATTTCACGAGGCAGGTACAGGTCGCCGCCGGAGAACCGCTGGTCCGGGGCCCTCTCGGGTCCGCCATCGGCAAGGCGACCATCAATTCCCTTATTGTCTCAAGCGACCTCCTGGCGACAGTTACCTATTCCCCCCTCGGTTCAGATGATATCGATGCGACAATCGAGACAAAGCTCCAGGTACTGGCGGCTGAATCGGGCCTTGACCTGTCGGTTGTTGACGCCCATAATTCCCTCGACCGAGAGCAAGTCTCTCCCGAGATTGACGAGCCCGCATGGAAAGGTCTTATCCGAACAATCGGCGAGACCAAGGCTAGGTCCTTCAGGGTCGCGTACTCCCAATCCAGTGAGGTCGGCTTCAAGGGGTCAGAGGACATCACAGAAAACGGGATGGGACTCCTGATGCTCGAAACAGGAACTTCCAGACACGTGCTTGTCCTCGCAGATGCCAACAACGCAGTTCCCTCCCTTAGGGAGAAGACAAAGAAGGCACTGGAATCCTCTGGCTGGAGTCTGATCGAGTTTTGCACGTCTGACAGCCACGACCTTGCGGCCAGGGGTATGACCGTCTCACGTGGATACAAAGCCCTCGGCGAAGCGACCCCTCCCGATTACATTGCCAACACGGTCGCGAAAATGGCGGGACTCGCAGAAACCAGGCTATCCTGGTGCCGCTACGGGTCGGGGAAGTTCGAGAAGAAGGTCAGGGTATTCGGGTCACAGGCACTCGACGAATTTGCCGGGGTCACCCTGGCGAGTTCCAGGCTGGGCCGGGTCTACCTCAAGTTCGCCGTCATCTCCGTTCCGTCCCTGCTCATCCTTTCATTGCTCCTGTAAGAAAGGGATTTAGAGCGAGCACAGGGCGACAGGCACGATGGACGCGAAGGGGCTCATGATAGTGATTGAAGGAATCGACGCGGTCGGCAAGAGGACCCAGAGCTCCCTCCTCGGGACTTGGATGAAGTCGAAGGGGCTGACAACGGCGAACATGTCGTTCCCCGATTACGAGACCGATATTGGCAGGGAGATCAGGCGGTTCTTCGCAGGAGGCAAGAACTATCCCCCTGAAGCGATACACATGCTCCTGGCTGCGAACAGGTGGGAGAAGAAAGGGGAGATTGAATCCCTCCTGTCGCGAACAGACGCACTGACCGTAAACCGGTATTCGGGGTCGAACCTCGCCTATGGTATCTCTAGCGGGTTGAAACTGGAATGGCTGATGAACTTGGAAGAGGGACTTCCGAAGGCCGACCTGGTCTGCGTCCTCGACGCTCCCCCTTCCGCCCTTTCGTCTAGAAGAGGTTTCAGCAAGGATCGTTTCGAGAGGAACGCTGGTCTGCAGGAGAGGGCGAGGGGAGCCTACCAAGAGCTGGCGGGGAAATTCGGATGGAAGGTCATCAACGCGGCGCAGGGGATCGAAGGAACGAACTCTGCGCTGGTGAGGGCCGTCACCGAAGCCTTCGCCATGAAAGGCCGAACCGTTTAAGACGCTATGCCTGCTTCATGAGAAGAGATTGACGCTCAGACCGGTGGCCGAGATTAGGGACCCGGTGCACGGCTACATCAAGATAACCGAGGTCGAGCGCGACGTCATCGATTCCCCGTTCGTCCAGAGGCTCAGGAGGGTCCATCAACTTGCGGGGTCGTATCTGGTCTATCCAGGGGCCGTCCACACCAGGTTCGAGCACGTCGTAGGCACCATGCATGTGGCTGGTCAGATCGCGGACACCATTGCCCGCAGTTCGGGGATGGACCAGGATTCCGTCCAGGAGCTCAGGCTTGCCGCGCTCTTGCACGACGTAGGGCACGGCCCGTTTTCCCATATGTTCGAAGAGGTGTTGGCCGTGAAGAACAAGGTCACCCACGAAGACATCTCCATGAGGATCGTCCTAGAAACCTCTGTCGGTGACATACTGCAGAGACACGGGTTCTCGGCCAGGCGGATGGCAGACCTCGCTGTCGGGGGATTACGAAGAGGGCCTGCATTCATGAACGAAATCATAGCTGGGGGGCTGAGCGCAGACATAATGGACTACCTTCTCAGGGACTCTTACTTCACAGGGGTAGAATACGGGAAGGTCGACGTCCACAGGGTCGTAGACTCCCTGGATGCGGTTGGGGGTCATCTGGTGATCGACGAAGCGGCAATAAACGCATTCGAAGCCATGTTGCTCGCAAGGTACGAGATGTTCAAGACAGTATATTTTCACAGGACGGTCAGGGCCGCCGAGCTGATGCTCGTTCATTCCATGGAACTCTCTGATGACGCCCTAGGGCTGACCGACCTCTCTGATTTGGAGAGCTACCTAGAACTCACCGACGAAATAGTCCTCCAGCGGCTCGCCACCTTGGACGCATCCAGCCCGCAATTGAGGGAGGCCAGGCGGCTCGCACAGGATTTCAGGAACAGGAGGCTGGTGAAATGCGTTTTCGAAAGGCTCGTCCAGCGCAAGAATCATGTGGTGCAACAATTGTTCGCAAGGAGCAGGGTAAGGACGCGAGTGACAGCCGACCTTGCCCAGGAAGCCGGAGTCGACCCAATGCAGATTTTCCTTGACGTTCCCACGACCCCGTCAGTTCCCTATACCTCATCCAACGAAGTGCTGACCTCGGTGACGCTCGTCCACAGAGGAAGGAAGAGGACGGTCAAGACGGTCCCGATCAGTGAACTCCCCATTGTCGGCTCCATAGCGGGATTCATGGACGTCCTACGAATTTACACCACCGCAGAGGTGAGAAAACAGGTGGAAGTGGCCGCAACGCGCCTTTTCAAAGACGAGAGCTTCGGGACCAAGATCTCACTCTGACATCGGGCCCAGAATAAGCAGACCTTCTTTCACCCTGTGGAAATCGAGACCAGGTTCGACTACAATTCGTTTCGGCCTGACCAGAAGGAACTCGCGAAGAGGGTGTATGATTCATGCGTCGTGGGTGGAACCATCATCGCAGAAGCAATGAGCTGATTTCAGGTCCCGACCCATTCACGGCCGGTGATGTCTACCCGCAATGGGGTTGGAATCTTCGCACCCTCCCTTTCGGAGATGGTATCGAAGAGGGTCGCAGGTCGAAACACCGTTTCGGAGGCGAGGGGATTCTCGAGTCAGGAGGCTGCAGATACCTTCGATTCCTTCAGTTCCCAGAGGGGCTCCATCCTGTTCGCCGTCCAGGGGGGGAGAAGTTTTCCGGGAGCAAATGATGGACTCGGTCATCGTCGTTGGACTTGCGCTCACCCGCCGTCCCCCATGCTCTACACGGAGTATGCCTGCCTTAAGCGGTCGGGAGAACCTGATTCATTCCTGACGCTCTCCCGGTTGCCCGCCCTTCGCAAGGCGTTCCAGACTTCGAGGTCGCCACGCAGATGTGGTTCAATTTGATATACCTTCGAATGGAACGCGACCCCGACGGATAATGAATCTTGACACTCCACGACTCCTCGAGCCACTCAGGGGCAAGACAAGCACCTTCTTGGTCGACAACAGGCAGGCCAACCTGGCATTGGCCCGAATCTTTCTCAGAGAAACCGACGCTCCATGTGCCGTCCTCGACCTCGACGCGCTCTACTCCTCCTGCGCGGACTCGATCATGAAGAATATCCCGGAAGCAAGGCTCCGGTCAGTCCAGATTAACGTGCCTGAACCCGGGGCTGACATCGAGCCTCACCTTGCCGCCCTCTTCGCAGACGAATCCGGCCTCGTCATAGTGGACAGCATGAACAGCCTGAACCACATACTCTCCGTGGGCAACAGGAGTTCTCGGAGCAGGAAACTTGCGTTCATCGTGTCCGGGCTCTCGTACCTCGCACGGTCTTCCGGTCGGGCGGTCGTCTTTACGATGTACAGGCGTGAACGGACATTGAGAAGTGGAGGCGGGATTTCGAGTGCCGATCTCTCTGACGTGACAATCTCCGTCGGGCAACGGGGGGACGAAGTTGAGTTAAGGTGCGAGCGCGGGTCGGCGTGGCCCCGGAGGGTCCTCTCTCTCTGCATTACTTGAGAAGTGCCAGAGACATTCCGGTCAGCACAGAGAGGGCAATCAATCCCATCGCCGCGCCCAAGAGGATGCCCACAGACCTTGCTTTTGTGGTCTGCCTTCCACTGATGAAAGTGAGATAGACTCCGCCAGCTCCCAACAGAATCACGGATGCGTCTATCACGGCCTCCGGGATTGTCTGAGCGCCCCCGCCTGGGTAGATGATGACCCCCTGGTTCGGGACGGGGAAGTCCACAGCGCTGACGAAGCCGGCCATCAACCCCGTGACCGCCAGGACATACAAAAGCTGGGGGAGTCCACCCCGGGTCTTCACGGGGCTAGTCAGCCGACTGACCACCTTCAACAGCGAACCAATCGTCCTTTCATAACCCGATTCAAGAATTTCTCTAATCACTTCAAGCGACTCTCCAGTAGTTCGGCTATCTCCTTTGACCATTGCCCCGTTTCGGAGCTCGCTATAACCCTATGCAGATAGTCCTTCCAGTCGAGAGACCCGTAGGCCTTCACCCAGCGCGGATAGGATTCTTCGACGTTCACCCTGGCCGCCTCGTGATACTTGCAGAACCCTAAGAGGGCCTCCCTGCCACAGAGGTCACACTTCACGCTTCTTCCCTTTCTTGTAAGGACAATCGGGGTTCACACAGAGCCTCCAGGGTTTCCTCCCACCCATGACATAGACAACGGGCCATGCGCAGTATCGGCAGGGCTTTGCGGTAGCCTTCACCGTTCCCCTTTGCGGCAGGGGGGCGGAGGCCCGGCATCGGGTCGGGAAGTTCGAGCAGCCGACGAACCGTTTCTTCGTCTTCTTGGACCTAATCGTCCTGAGCTTCCCGGTCTTGCAGACCGGGCAGTTCCCGAGCACGTACGAGGCTGAAGAGGCGGCAGCCAGCGCTCCGTCGATTTCCCTTCCGACCGCATCCTCGCTGGAGTTGAGCCCCTGCAGCTGGGCGGCGATCGACCTCACGGTCGCGCGAAGAAGCTCCTTGTCATCCCCGTCTCCCGATTCTATGCGTTGAAGCTTATCCTCGATGTCGCGGGTCAGCGCCGTCGTCACTATGGACGGCGCATATCGTTCCATGGTCTCGATGACTGATAGGCCCAGGTCGCTCACGACCATCGCCTCTCCGGTCACATATCCCCGCCCCACAATGGTGGAAATCACGTCGGCTCTGGTCGCCTTCGTGCCCATCCTCTCCCTTTCCATCTTCTCCAGGAGGGTACTCTGATTGTAACGGTCCGGTCTCGGCTCCAACCCTTCGGCTAACTTCATTCCAACCACCTTTAGCCTATCGCCTTCGAGCAGTACGGGCGATTCTACATCCCTCATTCCGGAGGAGCGACCATAGTAGCTCATCCACCCCGGGGCCACGGTGCGGCCCCCTCCGAGCCTGAATCGATGCTCTCCGACGCTAATTCCGATGGATACCAGCTCCCTTTTGGCAGGGGGCCCGAACGCCGCCATGAACCTCCTCGCCACCAGGTCGAAGACACCTGCTTCGGTCGAATTCAAGGCTCGGTTCGGGCGGTTGCCCGTCGGGTGTATCGCTGGATGGGCGGAATCAGTATTTGCCCCATGGACTGGGCTCAGCGGTCCAGCTAGGACTTTGGTGGCATTCTGAGAGTATTCCGGCATGGCCGAAAGGCCACGCAGGATTACCCCGTAATTTATCGAGGGCGGGAGCTTCTGGCTGCTCGTCCTCGGATATGAGATAAGTGCGGACAAATAGAGCTTCTCCGCGGCTTGCAGCGTCCGGGCAGGCGACAGGCCGAATACCCTGTATGCTTCTTTCTGAAGGTCTCCGATGTTGAAGGGTGGGTACGGGGGTATCCTGGCCGTGCTCCTGCTCACAGAGTCGACCAATCCCGCCTTCCCAGTGCAATCTTTCACCACCTTCTCAGCCTGCGACCTGTTCTCCACTTTGGTCCTAGAATATTCGGCGATCATTTCACCACCGTTCTTCTCGAAGACTCCCGCGACCCGCCAGAAGGGGACCGGAACGAATCCACGTATCTCACGTTCCCTTTCTATGAGAAAATTCAGCGTGGGTCCCTGGACGCGCCCCATGCTAACAGTTCTGTACCCGTGACCGAAGGAGAGCGCAGACTGCGACAGTGCGCGCGAGAGGTTGACCCCCCACAGGAAATCTATGAGGTGTCTCGCCCTTCCTGCCCGCGCCAGGCCATGGTCGGCCTGTGATTCTGCCAACCTGAACGCATCTACCAAATCCTCCTTCGTGAGGGTGGAGAACTTCGCACGCAGCGCCTCCGCCTCCTTTCCGCCGCACGCATATCTGAGCAGGTTGAAGCCGATGGTTTCTCCTTCCACGTCGAAGTCACAGGCGTTGATGAATCTGGCCGCACCCCGCGCGAGCCTTCTAATGGCGGCGATCCTGCGCCCGACGTTTGCACTGTCGTCATCGACGAGGTCTGACGAGTACCACTCGGCGTCGAACACGGGGTAGACCGTCCTCTCTTCGAACGGGTCGGAGACCCCATAGAGATGACCCTGAGCAGAGCACACGACGAGCTTTTCGGAACCTCTCTGGAACCTGAGGACCTGTACACCCTCCACGAACGAACTTTCTGCCTTTCCGTCGGAGAGCGCGTCTGAAACCCTTCTCGCTGCATCGGGCTTTTCGCAGATGACCAGTGTGTACCCCTCCTCAGCACCGCTTCTCACCAATCTCCAAGAACCACCGCCGAGGTTTGAGCCTTGCCTTTGTCAGGAAAAGGAACCGTCGAGCTTCCTAACGTCGACCCGGAACTTCGAGGCGGAAAGCCTCTCTCCGCACTTCTTGCACTTGTAGTCTGCCGCCTTCAGAATATCATTGGGAGACCTGAGGTCAAAGCCGGAGTAGAGTTGATGTCCGCACGACATGCATGCCACTTCGTACGTCATCAGCTCACCTACGGACCCCGCTGCCTATTAGTGTATTCTGGGGATTGTCTCTTACCGTTGAAATACCCCAAGGTGCGCATGTACACGCAGTCGTCCATAGATATCGCGAACCTTCTCGGATGGTAATCCGTCTCTCTGAAGAGGTGGCGACCCAACCCTCTGATCAGCACCACTGGCGTCGCCTCGTCAGATTCTCCCATCAGGAGCTCGGCCGCGGAACTCAGGTCGTCCGCGATTGCCTGTGACGTCACCTTCAGTACGTTGCCGAACAGGTCCTTTCTTCCCCGCATGTCCAAGATTGCCTCCAATCCCGAGGCCGCGACGGCTACCCCGGTCGTTCCCCTACGTGTAGGGGAAAGTCTGCTGTCGCAGACAACGACTCCTACCGAAACTCCAGCCTCGAACCTCAGCGCGTCCTTGATCATCCTTGCAGACTCGTCGGGCCTCCTCGGATAGAGCACCACCATCCCGTGCTCGATGTTTGATTTGTCTATCCCGGCGTTGGGGGTCAGGACCCCGTCCTTGCTGGCCATGATGAAGCCGGGTATCCCCCCGACCACCTCGTCCGATTCGCGGATTATCAGCTCGCAGAGTCTCTCGTCCACATGATGCCTCTCCGCCAGTCCCTTGGCTTCTTCCCCTGCCCTCACCCCGGCCAGTCTGACCACCCGACCCTCTGAAATCGCCAGAAACTTACTCGAGACTATCAGGGCGTCCCCATCCTTGATGACCTTCCCCGCCTTTTTCATTATCATCCCGACGATGTCGAACCTGGCACTCATTGGAGAGGTGGTCATCCCAGTCAGTGTAAGCAAATGGTCTTCTTCTCCCGCCCCCACTTAAATAGAATCCACCAGCCCGCGACCCCGTGCCCCTGAGGACCCAGCTGTATGACTACCATGTCAAGCACGCCAAGATGACCGAATTCGCCGGCTACGAGATGCCTCTGTGGTATTCAACGACGACCGAGGAACATCTCGCAGTGAGGAACGATTCAGGCATCTTCGACGTTTCGCATATGGGCCGCTTCGTGGTCAAAGGAAATGGCGCTCCGGCATTCCTTGAGACGCTAGTCCCCACGAACGTCCAGTCACAGGCGATCAGCAGGGCATTCTACACCGTGTTCCTCAACGATAACGCTGGAATAATCGACGACCTAATCGTAGTGAGGAGGGCGGAATCGGAATTCATGGTCGTCGTCAACGCAGCGAACTCTCAGGCTGATATGCGACACATCAGCGGGCACGCGAAAGACGACGTCGAGATCGAGGACGTGACCGACTCGACGGTAATGATAGCATTACAGGGTCCCAGGGCTGCCCGGGCCCTCCAGCCTCTTACACCCCTCGAACTGTCGAAACTCAAGCGATTCAGGTCTGCCGAGACCCAGGTGCTGGGGCAGCCTTCCCTGGTATCGAGGACCGGGTACACCGGCGAGGACGGCTTTGAGATCATCATCTTTGACGCCCCCCGCCAGCAGCCTGAGACCGCGATGAAGATCTGGGAGACGCTCGCCGGTGTCTCTGCGCCGTGCGGCCTGGGAGCGCGAGACTCCCTCAGGCTTGAAGCTGGACTTCCCCTTCACGGCTCGGACATCGACCCGACGACGGACCCCTTTCAGGCGGACCTCGGGTGGGTCGTCTCCGCAAGCAAGGGGGACTATGTGGGTTCTGCGGCAGTTGCCCGCCTGAAGGAATCGGGTCCCACATCGATAAGGAGGGGTTTGATCCTAGCCAGGGGGATTCCCAGGCACGGGTTCGAGGTCATGGACGAGGCCGCATTTCCCATCGGGACCATCACGAGCGGGACCTTCTCGCCTTTGCTGAAGAAGGGGGTGGCCCTGTGCAGGGTCAGGGCGGAAAGCTCCGAGGTCGGCACAGGAATCAAGGTCCCGGTCCGAGGATCCGTCGAAGAAGGCCAGCTGGCAAAGCCTCCCTTTTACGATGAGAGTTCCTACGGCTGGAAGCGTTCGACGCAACATTAACAAGACTCATACGGAGTAGCGGCTCCCATTGGAATTCTCCGGATACAACATTCCCGACGACCTTCTCTATACAAGGGAGCACGAATGGGCAAAGCAGGCAGGCGCCATCGTCAGGGTCGGAATCACGGACTACGCCGCAAAGACCCTCAACGACGTCGTCTATGTGACGCTGCCGAAGCTGAACGATCGGGTCGCCCAGCTGAAGTCGATGGGGACTGTGGAGTCGATAAAAGCCGTCTCTGAGCTCTATTCGCCCCTTTCCGGGACGGTTGTGAGAGTCAACCTGGAACTGCTCAATCATCCAGAGCTGGTGAACAAGTCTCCCTATGGCGAGGGCTGGATCATAGAAGTCAAGGCCGACGATTTCGGGTCTGAGGGGAAGCTGTTGCTGGACGCAAAGGCGTACGCGGCCCACCTTGAGACCCACTCGAAAGAATGAGCCATCGTTCCCCAATCCCCGTAGGACTTAATTACGGCATTCTGACTTGCGGTTCTGCTTTGGGCATCTCACTGGGCGGGCTGCGTTCGACCATCGGCAGGCCGACTGTATCCAGGAGGGCGATGATGACCGCCATCGTGCTCTCCATCGTGTTCACAATCGCGATTACTGTGAGGGCGTTTGCCGCAAAGTACGGCTTCTTCCTGAACGAGTTCGACCCCTACTACGACTACTACGCGGCTTCCCACATAGTTTCACTTGCCCAACAACACGGTTTGTACTACGCGTTCTTCAACAGCCCCGCCGGGTGCACCAACAACGTCCTCGACCTTGTGTGCCACTCGCAGCAAGGATACTTCTTCTGGCACGACGTAGCGACCTGGTTCCCGTACGGACGCGACGTGGCCGCGACGTCCCAGGGAGGCCTGCAGGCAGCGGGAGCGATAATCTTCCTGCTCGTCCACAACGTCTTCGGAGTCCAGGTAACACTGTACGACCTGCTAGTCCTGCTGCCGGTGATCTTCGGAGCAATCACATCGGTTCTGTTCTACTTCCTAGTGAGGCGCATAGCGGGCGATGCGGCAGGTCTCTTTGCCGCCCTTGTCTTTACTATTTCCCCCCCTCTGATTTTGAGAGGGAACCTCGGATGGTTCAAGTCCGAGCCACTGGCCATCCTGCTCTTCGTCGCGGCCAGCTACCTGCTGCTCACCGTATTCGACAAGGAACGGACACTCCGCAACAGGGTCATACGGGGGCTTGCTGCGGGGCTTTTGACCGGCTACGCAAATACCTCGTGGGGTGGCGGCGACTTCTTCTCCGCGGCCTTCGGGCTACTCTTCCTCCTGCTGCCCTTCATGGACATCGAGCTTCGCAGCTTCACACCTGCGATAATCTCCTTCACATCCGCTACGATCCTCGCCAGCGCGACGTTCCCCAGGCCAGGGGTCTCGATAGTGACGCACCCTGTCGGGCTGGCGTTGATTGGGGGGACCATCTTCGTCCTGATGGCCCAGTGGTCAAAAACCTGGGTGAAGCCCGCGGAATACAGACGGACTCTGTTCAAGTTCCTCTTCGGATTCGCCCTCGGCGGGCTCTTTCTGTTCAGCTTCGGATTTGTCGGTAGACTCTCACTCAGATACCTCACCGCAATCGCCCCATGGCTCAGGAGCGGTAACCCACTGGTCCAATCCGTTGCAGAGCATTCCGTTCCGACCGGGCAGGACTTCTTCACATCGTACGCCATCCTCCTCTCATTGGGGACCGCCGGTGCCCTCGTGGCCTTCAGGCGCAGGAACATCCCGATGATGTATGCCCTGGTCTTCGGCCTGACAGGGTTGTACTTCTCCTCGACATTCTCCCGTCTATTGGTGTACTCGTCGCTATCCTTGGGCATACTGGCAGGAATCGGGTTCGCCGAGCTCGCCTTTGCTCTGGTAAAGCCAGGGACTCAGAGCTTCATCAAGAAGAAGCCCGCCTACGGCGGCAGAAACGAGATGAAGGTGATGTTCTCCGTGGTGATGATTGCCCTCGTCGTCCTCCCGGCGGGCGCCTATTGGATCCCCAACCCAATCCCCTGCACGGGGTCCAACACCCTGTTCTGCAACCAGAGCCCTGCCGACAGCGCGGTCAGTCTAGCCAACGGCGCCACCGTGTTCTCCCGTTCCTCGTACAGTGACTGGATTCAATCGCTCCAGTGGGTCAGGCAGGACACCCCCACCAACGCGGTAGTCATTTCCTGGTGGGACTACGGCTACTGGTTCGCCGTCATGGGCAACCGCACGACTGCCGCAGACAACTCCACCATAAACGGCACCAGGATTGGAAATATAGGCCACATGTTAATGTCTAACGCCACCGAGGGCGCTAAGATTGCCAAGCAGATAGCCCACGATTCGTCATGCAACTGCAGCAGGCCGGTGTACGTGGCGATATTCATTACCGGCAGCATCCTCCCCTCATCGGCGACGGGACTGTCGAAAGACTACACCATACTTCAGGTCCCGAGCGGAGGCGGGTTCTCCCCCGGAGGCGGAGACGAGAGCAAGAAACAGTGGTTCATCAGGATCGGCAACACAGCGCAGCACCCGCTCAACGAAACGCAGTTCCTAGAACCCGACGGGTTCAACCTGACTCCGTACGCACTGCGCAACACCCTCTTCGCCCAGCTGTTCCCGTTCAAATTCGACACGTTCCTAGTTACTCAAGTATCCGGTGGCCAGACGACGCTCGGCACTTCCGAGACATACAAGTTCGGGTCAAATGGAAACCCCCCCATAGAGGCCTTCTCGCCGGGCTTTACGTTCGGAAGCAACAGTACCGGACCATTCAGGCTCGCCTACTCTTCGCCGAGCGTGACAAACCCGATACCCTGCCCGGGGAATAGCCAGCTCCGCTGCTTCAACGGGATTCTGCTCTATCAGGTGAACTAGTCGGATTCGTAGGCGAGAGGGCTCCTGTACCTCGCATACCTGTCGTCGGGTGAAAATCTCGCCGGGTGTGCCATCATCGTGGCGCTCCCGTCATCAGGACACTTTTCGTTCAAGGTGTATCTACCGCATTTGAGGCATTTCAGCATCAGGCTTCTCAAGAGGCTCCACCATACTTTCGCGAAATCTCGCGCTTGAAGCCGAAACCCTCGTGTTTGCCCGTCCCGTCCTTTATCTTCTGAAGTACGCCGTCGAGCACCTTCTCGGCTTGTTTGTAGTCGTCGGCTGTGACCCTGACCCTGTATCTCGGAGCCCCGGCGTAGGTGATGTGGACATCCGCAGACGAAGAGCTCGCCGCAGCCATGAGGGTCTTCTTGACCTGGTCCATGCCGTTCGGGCCCCTCGAAGAGACCTCGACAAGAGCCCCGACTTCGTATCTGGGGGGGATTATCTTCTCAGCTGCCGTCTCCGCTATGACCTTCGCGGTCGCCGCCGGGATTTCAAGCGGTACTAGGGCCTCAGCACCTTTCTTCGCCGCCATCTCAAGAGCCGCGTACAACGAGCCGAACTCCTCTTCCAGCTTCCGGGCGAGGGTCTTGGTCTGCTCGTCCTCCAGGTCCAGCTTCTTCTTGACTGCGTTCAGAATCGCCACAGCCCGCTCTTCTCTCTTCCATTCGATGACCTTCGCACGTCTTTCCTCGTTGGTGACCTGTCTAAGTGATAGGTCGATTTCCTGTCTCGCCTTATTGGCTCTGATTACTTTCAGGACGAGCTTCTGTTGGAGCTTCGCGACTCTCTCGATGTTCCTTACCCACCCAGTCGAAATCTCAGAGACGTGCAGGAACCCGTTCATAGCGTCATATTGGTCGAGGTTGACGTAGATGCCGTGAGAAGTAATCTCCCTTACTGTGCAGATTACTATTTCCCCGGCTTCAGGGAGCCCCTTGTCCAGACTCATCCGATATACGCGTCCTTTTCTCCGCTAATAGACGTTTCTGGGTTTTTGACCTCTTCCCCCAGACGGAATGGCCAGTGACCCGGGCGCCGGCGGTGGGCCGGCACAGTCATCCCTTGTCTTATTCAACCGGCGGTCACGCCAACTTCCGAGACCAATTCAACAGATTGTTGATCAGATTCCCCAGGGTCTCCCCGCTCTGTGCGTCCGTCAGCTTCATGTTCTCGTCGAACTTTTCACGGGCCCGGGCCAACATGAGCTGGGGCTCGTTGATTGGATGCACGACCTCGAAACTTCGACTGGTCTTCGTCGGCTCAGCTCAGCTTCTTCTTGATTTCCGCCATGATGACGGACTTCCCACCCCTGCTTTCCGCCAGCTTCTTTCCGCATCCCCTGCATCCCACATCCTTGGCCGAGTTTGTGAATAGAATCCTCTCTTCCCCGCAGTCGGGGCACTTCACCAGGAGAAATGAGCTCTTCATCACAGGAATCGGATCTCTTTCCCGTCTCATGCCGCTATCTCCGCCTTCCTTAGTCTGATCCCGTCCCTCATTACCTCTTTGCTGCAATCCTTGCATTTCAGCCTCAGCGTCGCCTTCTTCGTCGTCTTTGCGGTCCTGATCAGCTCGGGGAACTTCTGGCCCCCGTATCCTCTCTTCCTGCCCGCCTGTCTACGGGCCCCCCATGAACCCGTCCGCTCCTTTCCTCTCTTGTATAGCGAAACGGAGTGCACCGTGTGGCGTTTGCAGTGGGGGCAGTTTGTCCGGATCTCCTTTGGGAATTTCATCCTTTCACCGAAGCGACTGGCCTCCGTCGAATTACGCTTTAAAAGCGTTGGGCCCGTTCGCTGCCAGCCAGGAAGCAGTCAGGCTTCCACAACGGACGTGCCAGCGAATGTATCAGCGTACTTCTGCGTGTAGTGCTTCGAGACTGCGAGTCCGACGACCACGTCCACTGCCCTCTTGAGCCAGTAGCCCTGGGCCGCGCTTTCCTTCATGAGGGGTAACAAAACCGCTGACTGAAGTGTCGCCTGACACATGCAAGCGACCGGGGCGGGCTGATTTAAGCTATGGGAACCACGTTCAGCATCGGGAAGGTCGCGCAGCATCGCCCAGTTTCACCTTCCCGGACCTCAACCAAGAATCATCTCAACCAATCTTTATTATCCGAAGTACTCGAGCCTGACCGAAGGCGAACCTCTTACATTGTTCCTGGCCAAGAACGCGAGTTCAGTAGAATGGAAGGCAATCGCTGCAGCAGTCAAGACCCTAGTCGAAGAAGCTACCTTCGAGGCGACGACCGAAGCTCTAACCTTCAGAGCCATGGACCCGTCTCACGTGGCTTTGGTGGACCTGCACATGCCGAATTCATCGTTCGAGAAGTACGAAGTCGACAAGCCGTTCAAGTTCAGCCTGAGGGTCGAGGACCTAGTGAAGCTCATCGGCCGCTCTGACACCAAGGACAGCGTCGAAATGTCCTCGACAGAGGAGGACATGATCATGGTGAGGTTCATAAACGGATACAAGCGCGAATTCTCCATACATCTGATCGAAAGCACGGGGGGAACCGCCCCACTGCCGAAACTCGAGTTCGACACAAAGGCTACCCTGACGAAGTCGATACTTGAGAAGGTCCTGTCGGACATCTCGGTCGTCTCCGACCAGGTGACGATACAGACCACCAAGGACAGGTTCACGTTTTCAGGGAAGTCCGACATTGGAAAGGCAGAAATCGGGCTGGAGAAGAACGACGCAGATGTGTTGGACCTTCAGGTGGGTGCCGAGAGCAAGGCGACGTATTCCATCGACTACCTGATTGGGATACTGAAAGCGCTGGGAGGAGTCGCCGATACAGTACTGGTGGAGTTCAGCACGAAGAAGCCTTTGCGGCTCGAGATGAAGCTCAACGACCAGGGGGGCAGATTGACTTATTTCCTGGCACCACGCGTAAGCTCCGACTAGACTAAGACTTCATTCACAACGCACCGCCGTCGGTGGAAGAATCTACTCCAGGAACTTGTACTCGAAGTACTTGAGGAGCCTCTCGGGATTGTAAGCTTCGCCGAAGACACGCTGCTGAAGCTCCTTGGGCGCGTAAGTCGATCCCCAGCGGTGGATCTTGGTCCTAAGCCACTCCCTCAGCTCCGTTAGGTCTCCGGTGCCGACGGAGTCTCTGACGAACTTCCCCTCCCCCATCTTGTGCCAGATCATTCCGAGCACGACGTTGCCGAGAGAATAAGTCGGGAAGTACCCGATCGACCCACCGCTCCAGTGGACGTCCTGAAGTACCCCCTTCGCGTCGTTAGGGGGTCTGATGCCGAAGAAACTGTCGAAGGTGTCGTTCCAAAGCGATGGCAGCTCGGAAACCTTGGCGTCCCCGGCCAGCATCTTCTTCTCGATATCATACCTCAGGGCAATGTGGAGGTTGTAGGTCAGCTCGTCGGCGTCCACCCTGATGAAGCTCTTCCTTACCATGTTGAAGTAATAATAGACCTGTGCCTGGTCGTAATTCGACAGGAACGGGAGGTTCTTCTTCAAGAGGGGGTTCACCAACTTCACGAATTCCCTGCTCCGTCCCACCACGTTCTCCCAGAACCTTGACTGCGACTCGTGGATTCCGTAGGACGCTCCGTCGCCGATCGGGGTGTAGCGGAGGCCTTCGCCGATCCCTAGGTCGTACAGCGCATGGCCGCACTCGTGAATAGTGGAGAACATCGCGGCCCGAAAGTCCGTCCCTTCGTATCTGGTCGTAATCCTGACGTCGTCGGGCGCAATTCCTACCGTGAACGGATGGGTGGAGACATCCATCCTGAAGGAGTCAGTGGGCATCTTCAGGATCTTGAGAATCCCTTCGTTGACACGTTCCATGGGGTCAGTCTGGTACTTCATGGATTCTAGCTTGCTCTTCGAGGGATAGACCCCTGCCTTGGAGACCCTGTCAAGGATCTTCCTCGTCCCGGGGACCAGGCGCGAGAATACTGCGTCGGAGTCTCTTACCGTGAACCCCTCCTCGTAGAGGTTCAGGAGAGCGTTGTACGGGTGCTTGCTGTATCCCAGCTTCTCGGTCACCTCCCGCTTGAGCTCGACGATCTTTTCCAGGTGCGGCCTGAACATCTTGAAGTCCGACTTCTTCCTTGCGGTCCGCCAGACGACTGTCGCCTCGGCCGTCACCTTCTCCAGCTCGTTGACAAGCTCCGGAGGAATCTTGACGTAGTATTCGATAGCCCTGTCAAGAACCCTGATGACCCCCTTCTCCTCGTCATCCAGGTCTTTGAGCTTCTCCGCCTTCCCAACGAGGCCTTTGATTTCGACCGTAGCCTTCTGTACCATCATCGCCAGCTGGCCCGCCGCCATTCCCCTCGACCTCGCCCCGGCCTCTGGCATGTGGGTCTCCATGTCCCAGCCCATCACACTCATGGAATGATTGAGCGCCCAGACGGCCGAATACTTCTCCAGAATCTCCTTGATCAGGGGTTTCCTTGGCACTTGCGGACGCCGGGGGTAACGGAGATTCCTTTTTACGGTTTTTCCCCTTCAGGGACGATTCCTTTCGCTCAGTCGATACAGCTGCGCGGGCAGGTCTTTTTTGCCCGCACCGCGGCTCCATGTCGATGTCGCGGGTCGCGAACGGCCTCTCCGTGGATGTCGTCGTCAGGACGCTGCCGTCCTGATCTATGATCCAGCCCGTTCCTCCGAACTCACCAGGGTCCGAGCCGCTGTTGGCGCGGTTCGAAGACATAGAGAAACAACCGGAAACGACTGCGGACGCCCGTCCCCCTGCCAGCCACTTGTCGACAGAAGCCTTCCCGGACGCCCGCGGGGTCAAGAGGACCTGCGCACCCCGCTTCCCGTAGGCCGTTGCCTGTGACATGGCCCAAAGCTCAGAGCATATCAGGAACCCGAGCGTCACTCCTCGCACCTTCGCGGGCTCGAAGACGCCGTCCCCGCGGTTGTACTAGGTGGCCTCCCAGTACCCTTCCTCGTCGGGCACGTAGTACTTGCTGTGCGCCGCCACATAGCCTCCGTCCTCGGTCCAGACGAAGCCCTCGTTAAGGCGACGACCGTCACGAGTTACTGGCCGCGTCCCCGCTACGATAGCAGGTGCCAGCTCCACCAACTTCGCCACCCATGAATCATGGACGAGGACCGACTGTTCCCAGGTATCGCGGTTGAACTCTTCCTTCTTGGATGGCCACGTGAAGAAAGGAAGCTCAGGCAGGAGACTAGTTCACTCGATTCCTTTTGGCATGGTCCACAAGACCGGCCCAGTCCTTCCCGATGTTCGCGCTTTCATCGCTGAATTCGCGGACTGTGACCCTCAAACTTGATGCGTGCCTGCGGGTGCTCGATTTAACTCTCCCTCATGACCAGGTTCCGAAAAGCCCTATCAGTGTCAGGGCGGCAGGTCTCAGTGTTGAGGTCGCAAAGGGAGAAGGCAGAAGAGTTCCGAAAGCTTCATCACGGAAAGAAGATTCTGATCCTTCCCAACGCCTGGGACGTCCCCAGCGCCCGGATGTTCGAAGAGGAGGGATTTCCTGCTGTCGCAACCTCAAGCGCCGGTCTCATGGTTTCTCTGGGCTATCCCGACGGCGAAGTCATCGGCAGGACAAGGTACATGGGCGCCGTGCGGAAGATGGTGCGGGTCCTCTCCGTTCCACTGAGCGTCGATGCGGCTGCGGGGTTCGGCCGGTCCCCCGCAGAAGTCGCCGTCACTGCGGCGGAGATTATCCGGGCCGGGGCCATCGGGCTGAACATAGAAGACTTCGACCCCGCCACCAAGACCCTCTTCACAATCAGGGCCCAGGTTGCGAAACTGAAGGCGATCAGGAAAGTCGCTGAGAGGATGAAGATCCCTCTTGTCATCAACGCCCGGACCGATGCCCTCAGATATTCTCCTGGCGCGAGCGATGCAAAATTCAGGGAGGCGATAAAGAGGGCAACCTCCTACAGGGACGCGGGTGCAGACTGCGTGTATCCCATGGGCCTGGTCGATTCCAAAGAAATTTCGGCCTTCGTTGAGGCCGTGAGGTTCCCCGTCAACGTCATGGTCCGCAAAGGGCTTCCCCCCATCAAGGCGCTAGAGGATATGGGGGTGGCTCGGGTGAGCTTCGGTCCCTATGCGTCATATGCCGCCATGGGCCTTCTCATACGGATCTCTCGAGAAGTTCAGGACAACGGGACATACGGCAATTTGGTAGAGGGTGCAATCACCTTTGACGAACTAAACAACCTGGCTGTCCCAAGGAAGCCAACCGGGGCGTCTTCCAGATAACCATTCCATCGCCCCGAACATCGGACTGATTACCCCCACGTCTCAGCATTAAATACAGAGAAAACACGTTTCCTCGGGTCGGCTTTTTCTTTGATCGAGAAATCTACGAATGCGATTCCAGCTTCAATCAAGAGACCTATCGGACTCACGTTGATAGGAATTATATGGGGCGTGACGGGGATTTTCAACCTCCTCGCCTCCGCGGCGAGCATCAACGGAGACCTCGGCGCCATCCAGGTCATCAATTACCCAACGTTCGACCCGTGGTTCAGGTTCGCAATCCCGACAGAGATCATTCTGAACGCGTCATTATTTGTCTTCGCTGCCTTCCAGTTCATCGCCATCGGCGGCTTATGGACAAGAAGGCGTTGGTCGTCCAAGCTGGCATTGCTGCTGTCATTCTTCATAGCCGCCGTCTATTCAGCCCTTGTCGCCTTGTATTACTCCGCTCCGGCTTCGGTGGGACTAACTTCCAGTGCCCCAGTCGGCCCGGCCGTGGCCGGATTCTTTTGGATATACATCTACTGGGTCTACCTGAAGAAACAGCGTGTTCGAGAGTACCTAGGAGTCCAAGACGTGTCACCTTCGGTCTGATTCAGCAACTCCACCGAACCTACAGACGGATTGCTTATCTGGCTGACACAGTTGAGTTTGACAGATGAACGACGCCACGAAGTCCTTCCTGAGGTCTGCCTACAAAGCCTACTACTTCAGGCATCCCGATTCAATAGAGTTCCCTGAAGAAATCGGCTCCAGGGAGTTCGGGTACATCCCCTTCGGAGGGAGCATGGTCCGACATCTTTCGTTCAAGAGCACGGGCGAAGCTGTGGCCGAGATCCTCAGGCAGAACCCCTCCTCCGTGTATTGCTCGAACGCCAGATATGAGGCACCATCCCTGCCGATGGAAGAGAAAGGATGGAAGGGCGCTGAGCTAATATTCGACATCGACGCGACCGACATACCGACCCCGTGCAAGAAGGGGCACGACCTGTGGTATTGCGAGAATTGCCATTCGACCGGCAAACTTCCCAAACCGGCAAAATGCCCGAAGTGCAGTGGTGCGACCGACGAATTTCATGGAACATGCGAAGTGTGCCTCGGGGCTTCGAGAGACCACACCGAAAGGGTGTTCGACTTTCTTACGGACGACTTCGGGGTCTCGAAGGACAAGGTCAGGCTCTATTTTTCGGGGAACAGGGGTTACCATATCCACGTCTTCGACGACAGGTTCGATCTCCTGGACCAGGTGGGGAGGGCGGAGATCGCGGACTACGTCAAAGCGGGGTCACTTCCAGCCCTCCAGACAATCGCTTCGACCCTCAGGAGGAGACCAGTCGGAGGAAACGTCAAGAGCCTCGGCTGGATGAAGAGGATCACCTCATTTGCAGACGCAAGGAAAGCAGAATACACTGGCACCCTCCAGAAGCTGGTGTCAGAGGCCGTATCATCCAATCGGGCACTGATTGATGCCTCCGTGACCACCGACATCCACAGGGTATTCAGGCTGGCAGGAACGCTCCATGGAAACACGGGCATGAGTAAGAAGCGTGTGGAATCCTTCGGTTCCTTCGATCCACAGAGCGACCCTGTCGTCCTGAGCTCCGAACCCGTCAAGCTCAGGATCGGATTCTTCCCTCAGTTCTCTATCAAGGGAAACAAATTCGGACCCTACAAGGACTCGGCCGAATCCTTACCCACCTACGCGGCGGTGACCATCTTAACAAGGGGGCTCGCCGAGGTGGCCTAGTTGGTCGAAACCACTCTGGAGATGCTCAAGAGACAGTTGGACACCGAAAACGACGTGAGCTCGCTTTCGCACATTTCCGCCGACTTCTATCCTAAGATATCCGCCTACAGTCAGAAACTCAGGAGGTCAGCGAGTTCGGGGAACTCGGAGGCGACCAACCGGTTGATCACAAGACAGGTTGAGATGATCAGGTCCATGATAACGCAACTTTTGAACATACGCGCGAGGAAGGCGACAGAACAGAACTCCTTCGGCCAGTTAGTTCCGGAGGAGAGGTACGTCTGCTCGGCGCAGAGAAAGTTCCAGACCCGGTTCAACACTTTTGTCGAAGCTATTTCAGCAGGCCAGCCTTCTTTCATTGAATTCGCCCACAGGAACGAGGCGACGAGGAACGTAACGGTACGGTTCACCAAACATGTCGACGAGCTGGTCGGGATGGACTTGAAGCACTATGGACCGTTCGAGGCGGACGACCTGGCCTCAATCCCCGCAGCCAACGCGGACATCCTTATCATGGCGGGGGACGCGGTAGAAGTCCTGACTCGGGAAGACTCCTGAACCACCACCGGTCCAGAGAATTTGGCCCCGGCGTGAAGCCGATTCTACGAATAGCTGCGCCAGGTGTGGTTGCACTTCAGGCAGCGATAGAACTGGGTCGGAGGTTCGTCCCCGCTTCTGGTCTGGAGGAACCACCACATCGCTTCGTCATGGCCGCACTTCGGGCATTCCATCTTCGTGGTCGGAAGCGAGTTGAGCTTGTTCTCCTTGTCGCCGACGATCTTTATCGGCGCGATGTTGACCAATTCCTCTTCAGTCTCCTTTAGAACGGTCCTCCCGGCCTTGTTGGAATAGCCGCAGTTGTCGCAAAGGTAGGTTATGGTGACGTCCCGAGCACCTTTGATCTGTTTGAGCTTGAGCCTGGTTCCGCACTTTGGACAGAACTTCAACCTGAGGCACCGCCGAGCGCCTTCTCGACACTTTCGAAGAGCTCCCGGGTGGTCTCAATCGCCCTTTCCACGCTGTTGGCGAACGCCTTCTCCGGCTTGATGCGCTGCGCCCTGACTTTCAGGACCAGTTTCTTGATGAGCGGATGAGGAGGAAGCACCCCGGCGAAGGTGACGCTCTTCTCTTCGAGGAGCTCGTGGTGCACTATCTCGGCGAGAGAATAGTCCTCTCCGGTTATCTCAACGGTTAGGCCCTTCTGGTCCTCACTGGTTGTCTGGACCTGCATGTTCGATTATCGTGCCCTTAGTCTCGTGTTAATAAATTCACGGTTGAATCGGGGACATCCCGAAGTCGTTGGCGAGCTTTCTGTCCTCCACGTTTCCGCATTCATCGCACTTCGCCCTCCTCCCTCCCCTGGACATTGGCCTCCCGCAGTTGCCGCATAGGGCGTAAAGCACGCCCGTGTTGTCCTCTTCGATGGAAAGGTGGATCATCCCATTGAGAAGACTGTGAACCCTGCATCTGACAATGTCGCCCAGCCTGACCGGCGGCCCACTTCTGGGTCCTCCTCGCGGCCCGCCCCTCCCCCCCAGAGACATGTTTCTGAGACTCAGTGTCCCCTCGAAGTCCTTGTAGGTCGGCTTCCCATTGAGAAAGTGAATCTTCACCCCGGCGGAATTCGTCTGTGCCATGTCCACCTCGCCGGTAATGTAATCCCCGACCATGATTGTCTCCGCTTCCACCGCGGGCCGTACCGAAATCTCCATGCTCTTCATGTCCTTCAGCACGCTCCCCACAACCAGGGACTTGATGATCCCGGAATCGTCATAGACGTGCTTTCCGGGCAGGAATTCCTCTGAAATCGCAAGCTTGTCTCCGGGCATGACCGGCTGCTCCTTCCGCTTCGAGTTGCTCATCTCTTCTTCACCAGTCCAACGGTCAGTTCTATCCATTTCGGTCGCTGCAGGAACTCACCTATCTCCCTTCCCTCCATGAGGGCGACCAGCGCGTCCGCCTGGGGAATCGACAGGACAGGCATGTCGAAGGTGAAGCCGTCAATCGAGATCCGGGGACAAGCCGTCTGTATGAATGCCTCGATTTCTCTGTGAGGAGCGAGCCGCTCCGCCGTGACGTCCCTCAGAGCGAGCTGGACGACCTTCCTCCCGTGCATCTCGAGCTTCTTTGATATCCACCTGCTCCTTCCTAGCATCTTCTGACCCTCTTTCAGTCCCGTAACCACCCCGAAAACTCGGGCGTCCAGCGCCTTGTACACCGAAAGTATCGCCCTCTTCCGCCTCTCCTCAGCCTCCTCCTTCATGTCGATCACTTCGTTCAGGTGCGGATCGAGCATGAACGTCGGTTTGTCCATTGCCAGGGCCAGCCCGACCGCGTGGAACTCGCTCTCACCGAGCATGCACCAGGCATCGACCTCCTCCCTCACCGGATATGCGGTGGAGAAATCACACCCGAAGATCTGACCCTCCATCAACAGGTTGTTTCCTCTTCCGATATGCACTTCGAAACCCTCCTTCTCTAGCTTTTCCTTCACCGGCCCTAGCTGGTGGAGATGTTGGCTGAAGGTCGCCAGTCCAATCCTCCGGTATGGGGCAAGGATAGGTACGGCCGATTCCACCACTTCGTCGAACTCGACATCGTCGACCGCATCGATCAGATAGGTGAAGTCCCCGACTGTCTTCACCGTGGCATTGTGGCCGATGTGAAGGGCGAGGTCGGCCTGTAGGTTCTCTACTTCATCATCAACTGTATCGCAGATCCCGAAGCAGCTGTCCCCAGCAAGAATGCAGGTCACCCCATATTTCTCCTTGATCCGCTCCGTCAGGTCCTTGGTCTGCATCAGGAGCCCTCCCGGGGCGTTTACAACGATTACCTTGGGTTTCCTGTCCTCGATTATCTGAAAGACTTTGGCCTCGTCAATCCGCACCGTCATGCGGGCATCGGCTTCTCTAGCTTTGTAATCTCCGTGTGAGTCTTCATCGGCAGCTTGGTCGAGCCGGCCTTCATCGCTTCCTTCGCCTTGTCCAGGTTCGCAGCCATCACGCACAGCTCAAGTATCGTGTCTCCCATGCTCACCCTTGCGGCGAGTCCGATCGGCTTCCCGAATGCCTTCCGCATCCCTTCCTGCAGCCTGTCAGCCCCTGCCGTGGCAATCATCTTGTTCTCCCTGAGGATAATGTGCGGATAGCTCCTGACTACGAGCCGATAATTATCCTCCCCAACGAGAGCGAGCTTCTTGTTCGCCGCCACCCTCGAAGCCTCGAGGGCATTGTGTCTGATTTGGACCCTCCCCTCGGAGATTAACTTCACCATGAAGTCATAATCGGGTCTGGCCTTGCCGACTGTGAACCTCGCGACCTTGGGGTTGGGAGCCCCCGGAGCGAACTTCTTGCTGGTGTATGCCATGCTCTTGACTTCCCTGTAGTTCTTGCCGTGCGTATGAATCAGCTCGGAATTACCTCGCCGACCTGGACCCCTAATTAATCTTCACGCTTAATACGCCACGGCCGACCCGCCGAAACTTGATGCCCTTCGTCCTTCCCCGCACCGTGGGTCCCGCTGAGGACACGGCCCTCGTGCTCACATTCGGAAAACTATCCGTTCTGGAAGTCTGTGCGAAGCTCGGCGCTTCTCTCGTGCGGGCGGAATCGCCCTGCGAGAGGATAGCCGTCCTCAAGCTCAGACCCTCGGGTCTAACCCAGCTTCCGCAACTCGCCGGGATTCACAAGTACGGACCCGTGCTCGCCGTGATAGACGAAAGGGGGGAGGGAATCGGCCCGCTTACGGAAACACTCGCAGGAAGCTTCGACCGGATCCGTAACCTCTCTGTCAGTGGATACGAAATAGAAGAGGACGACTACGAATCAGTCGTCAGGCTCCTCCTCGACGAACTCAAGGATTCCGGCTTTTCGAAGGTCCACCTTCTGCGTCCAAAGGGCAACGAGCTGCATGCCGACTACGTGCTCTCCCGCGAGGCCCTCGACGTGATGGCCTTCCCCTACCACGGGGGCGTGGGGCTGGCCCCCACCGCCTGGGTCCCCGACACGGCCCCGATGCGCGAACGTGGCGTCAACAAACCTTCGCCGAGGTCCGAGATTTCGATGTCCCCGCGCCTCGCCAGGCTCCTCCTCAATCTGGCAGGCCTATCGCAGGGGCAGACAGTCCTGGACCCGTTCTGTGGGTCGGGAACCATACTGGCCGAGGCTTTGATTGGATCATACAGGTGCGTCGGTTTCGACACCAGCGCCTCCCGTGTCAAAGAGACGAAGCGTAACCTGTCCTGGGTTACCGGTGGAGCGAGGAGCGCGCACTACGAAGTCAGAGTGGGAGATTCAAGGTCCCTGAACCGGCTGTTGGAAAGGGGGAAGGTCGACGCGGTGGTCACCGAGCCGCTACTCCTCCCCGCCTTCGAGGCGAGGCCCAGGACTCAGACCGCCGAGGGACTCATTGGGACGACCGAGGGGGTCTACGCCGAAGCCCTGGCCTCGATGGCCAGCGTCCTCTCGCCTGGCGGGAGGATTGTCATAGTCGTCCCGGTCATCCTCACCATGGAAGGGGAGGAGGTCACCATAACCCTCGAGGGACGCCAGCTCGGACTGCGGCAGTATCAGCCCGGGCCGGGGGGGTTCGAGTACCCGGTGCGACCTTCATTCGAGAGCACGCGGTGGGTCAGGAGGGCCGTCTACGTGTTCGAATCTCGTTCCTGACCCGTCTCGATGGCGGCCAGGGCCTTGCTGAAGGTTCCGGACATCAGATCCAGTTGCCGGTCTGTGAGCCCGGATATGGTGGCGATCCTCTTACTAGCTTCCCGCAGGGTCTTCAGTTTGTGCTGTTGGATTTTGGAAGCGGCCGCAAGCTCGTAGAACTTCTTCGAGAAGACTTCTCGCGCCTCCCTGCTCTGGGTGCGGTTCTTCGAGGCTGTCCCCCTCGATGCCGCGTAGAGGGTTATCGCCACGGCGTGGCCCAGGTTTAGCGACCTGTACCGGGTACCGACGTCTATGCTTACCGTCACGTCACATTTGGTTATTTCTTCATTGGTCAGTCCGGTCGTATCCCGGCCGAACACCAGGGAAGACGATTTGGAGGACAGGAGGAGGCCGTGGAGGCGCTCCGGGATCACAGTCCTTCTGATGACGTTGGATTTCTTGGTCGCCTTCACCGCGGTAGTTGCCACGAGGAGCTCGTTCTCCCTGCGCACTTCGTCGAAGCTGACCAGCTCTGCACGATCAAGGATGTCTGATGCGTGGGAGGCATACACTGAAGCAACCGACATGTCGACGCTCGGCTTGACAAGGTTGAGCTTCGTGACCCCGAAGTTCTTCAGAAGCCTCGCGACGTGCCCGACGTTAACCGGATAATGGGGCTCCACGAGAGTCACAGAAGTCCCTTTCGGAATCACTCCGCTCCCGACCTGGGGACCGCCATAAATCCCTCACCCTGGCCTTCGAGGGGGACAGATTTCGCATATCTCGTCGGGCGTGAGCGAATAGACCCTCCTTGCTCCGAGGCTTCGGGCGACGCCTGGAAGGCCGAGCTCAGCGAGGGCGCCAGATAGAACCCGCCTTCTGAGCGAGAACAGCCGCTTGAGTTCGGAAATCTGTCCCGGTGGCATGCGTTTCTTCGGCTTCAAAGAGACGAGCACTGAATCGACCTTCGGAGGAGGACTGAAGGCATCCCTTGGGATTTTGCCCACCAGTTCGATCTCGGACGAGATTTGGGCGATGGCAGAAACGGCTCGATAGTCCCTGTTCCCAGGGGGGGACTGAAGTTTCTGGACGAAGTCCTTCTGGAGGATCACTACAGCTCTGTCATATTCCACCTGGCTAATCCATTCAACGAACTCCGCCGATTCGGAATAGGGCAGGCTCGAAACAAGAACGTCGAAATCGGGTTTCCGGAGGAACGCGTCCCCCAAATGGACCGTCACATTCCGTCCTCCCACCCTCCTGAGGGTCTCCTTGTAGTTTGAGTCGTCTATCTCGTATCCTTCGAGGGTGGACGAGACCTCTGCCAGCTTCTCAGTCAGGGCTCCCTTGCCGGTACCGATTTCGAGCACCCTCTCGCCCGGGCATATCGCAGCCTTGTCCAAGACCATCCGGACGACCGTCTGGTCGACAAGATAGTGCTGTCCCAGTCTGCGGCGTATCATCTCTTGACGAAGATGCTGATTCGCGAGTCTCCGGCGAGCTCCTCGACTATCCTTTTGGCTATCATCTTCGCGGGTTCCCTAATTCTGACCCTGTTCGAGATATCCTCGAAGGAAGAAAATGGCTGTTTCTCCCTCATTTCGACGATCTCCTTCATGAAGGTCTTGCCGATGCCGGGGATAAGTTCCAATCCGTGGAGCCTGGGAGTCAGGGGTTGCAGGTCGTTGAAGTAGGCGACGTACTTCGGTTCGTTCGCCTTCACAACCTTCTCGACCACGATTGGGAGAGAGCCTTTTGACTCCGCGGTAAGTTCTTCATACGTCAGCTTCCCGAGGACGCTGACTATCTTCTCACGACCCTCCTTTCCGATCTTGACCCTCTCCGCCGTCTCGAAGTCCTGACTCTCCATCGCAAGAAGTTCGAGCAGGGTCAGCCTGTCCTCCCCTATCGCCTGGACCATCGGGCCCTCCCTTCCCTTGATCACGGCCGACTTCCCCCTCGAAGAAAAATCTAGCACGAAAGCGAATTCTTCATACTTCTTGTCAACTGGCATCATTTACCGTAACTGTCTCCTCTGGAACATTCCTTAGTTGAGGTGTGCTTCCCTCACACACAAGATTAGCGGATACAACCTAATGTCCCACTTGCCTCATAGTTCAGACCCGGCCTCGATATTTAACGATTGGCCGCCTACGACTTCGAATGAAGAATCTTCAGTATTTTCTCGAGGGTTTCGGTGGGGAGAAGCTTCCTCCAGCCGGACGTGAACGTCCTGAGTTCCTCGATGGACTTTGGCATCACGTTGACGACCTCGACCGATTCTTCCTCGCTAAGCCCGCAGTCTGATTCCAGTTCCTTCCTTAGCTTCTTCGCATGTTCGGAGGTGGCCTTCGAGAACTTCGCAGTGTAGTCCAGCGTCCGCTTCTGGATCTGGTCTGCCTTCTCGACGTCGATCTTCTGCAGGATCTGATGAGCCTCTGCTATTGTCAGGAGCTTCTTCGTTTCTTTCCCTGGCATTATTTTTCCGCCCCCAGCCTGACAACGTGCTCCTTTCTCGCAATTAGGGTCTTCATCTTGTTTCCCACCGGGACATCGACGGTGACCGCCCTCCTTCCGACCTCGCGAACGGTCCCCACCAGTCCGTGGAATCTCCGATGGGGCATACCCTTGACCTGGGCGGGGTCGATCTTCACCACAACTTTGTCGTTCGGAGAGTATTCTACCAAGAGACTGCTAAGGCCCTTCTTCCCCGACGATTTGAGAAGGGACCGAGTCCTCCTTCTATACCCGTGTGATGCCGGCATAACTAAACTTCCCTGTTTCCTTGACCTCGCAGATGTCGAAGGTGCGACATCTGACCTCAGTTTTTAAGACTTCCGACACCGATGGCGAGACAAGCTCTCCGCTCACGAACCTCTTTACCGGGAGACCCCCGTCCATGACGACGTCGAGCACCAACTTCCTCCCATGCTTCTCTGCCGAGGCACTGTATACCATCTTCGTGGTCGGCCTGTTGTGAGGCCTGTCAAATCGTACGGCTGTCCTCCGGAAGCGTCGCCTGACGTCTCCGACCAGTACTTCATCCACTTCTGCTGCCATCCGGCACTTGATTTCTGTCCTGAACCTGAAGGACGGGAGTCTCAAGGGCCTCGAGGGCAGGAGTTTGCCTTTGGACACCGAAACCTGACTGCCTCGGAACCGGCACACGAACCTCCTGGGAAGATCCCGCTTCACCGGGTTCTTCAGCTCCACCACGAACGGTCTGCCAGGGGGGAAGACTCTGCTGGCCTCGTCCTCGCTCCCTATCCAGGTGAAGGTCATCTTGCCGGTCCCGCTGAAAGTCTCCAGTCTCTTCCGCAGTTGAGCCTCCACGCTCTGCTTCCGCTCCAGACCCGTCAGTCCACACTTCGCGCATCCGGGGCCTCGACAGAATGCGCACAGTTCCATCTTCTGCTTGATTCCTGAGGGTTTGGAATACCTGCCGTAGAAGAAGAGTGGCCTCGTAGATACGGTCACCTTCTCGTCCGTCATCCCCACCAAGATTGTGAGGTCCGGCTTCATCTTCTCCACCGGCTTCCTAAGCCTCGACGAGACCCTCTTGGCGAACATCCTCGCAGCCTGCGTCTTGACCGTCTCCTTGCCCATCAATTTCATGTCCGCCCTGAGCTCGTCCTCCCTCTCCTGGACCCCTTCGGGAAGTGCAATACCTACTGAGAAGTTGCGGAACTGGTATCGTCTGATGTCTCGGAGGGAGCGGTCAGCAACTAACGGGATTCTGTCTAGGAGTCCTCCGCAGAGATGGCATGACTGCCCCTCGACCTCTTCGAAGACACCGTGCCCCTCGCCCTGCCTCTCAATGCAGAATCCGCAAAGCCGGTACTTCTGAACGGTTTCTGGCACCTATTGCCCACCCATTCGGCGAACCATCTGCCGGAGCTCCCTACCCTTGCTCGTCTTCACGAGGGACTTCATCTGTTTGTACCTCGACAGAAGCTCTCGAACGTCCTTCTCCGTCCGCCCCGAGCCTTTCGCTATCCTCTTCAGCCGGGACGAATTGATGATCTGCGGGTCCGCCTTCTCTTCGCCGGTCATGGATTGGATAATTGATTTGTAGACTCTGACCCTCCCTTCAGCCTTGTCGAGCTCCTCGACGTTGAGCGACCCCGAGAAACCAGGGATGTGCTCCACTATCTTCTTCAGAGAGCCGAACTTTTTCATCTGTTCGAACTGCACCAGCAGGTCGTCCATTGTCATCTTCCCTGACATGACCCGCTGCGCCAACTTTTCGTCGACTTCCACGTCTGCCTGGCGGACCATGTCCATCAGGGCCTTCAGATCCCCCATGCCGAGCAACCTCCCCACGAACCTCGTCGGGGCGAACTCCTCCAGGTCGTCTATCCGCTCCCCGGTACCGATGAAGAAGACTTTGGCCCCGGTCGCTGCCGACGCTGCCAGCGCCCCTCCGCCCTTGGCTGCCCCGTCGAGTTTTGTTACTATGACTCCCCCGACCGGTGCGGTCTGGTGGAACGCCAGGGCCTGGTTGTAACACTGTTGGCCGATGGTCCCATCGATCACCAGCATCGTGGTATCGGGCTTCACGTCCTTGACCACTTCCTTCATTTCCTGAAGTAGCCCCTTCTCCTCCTTGTGGCGCCCTGCCGTGTCGATTATCACAAGATTCTTAGTCAGCTCGAAGTGCTTCTTTCCCTCCCTCGCGATCTTGACCGAGTCCTTCTCCTTCTCGTCGGTGAAAACATCGACGCCCGAAGGGGCAACCAGGGTGCGGAGCTGGACTGCAGCTCCCGGCCTGAACGTGTCAGCCGCCACCACTCCGACTCTGAACCCGCGCTTCGAGAAGAGCCGGGCCAGCTTTGCAGTCGTCGTGGTCTTTCCGGAACCCTGAACCCCGAGCATTACTATGACGTTGAGTTTGTCCTTGTCGGGCTTGAACTCGCCTTCACCCCCGAGCAGCCTCGAAAGCTCCTCGTAGAGTATTGAGACGACGTGATCCTTCCGCGTCACTCCGGCGGGGGGCTTGTCTTCCAGGGCCCTCTTCTGGACCCGCTCGGTCACCTCCAGGGCCATCTTGACGTTGACGTCGGACTGGATGAGCGTCCGCTGGAGGTCCCTCACGAACTCCTTCACCGTCTTTTCGTCCACGGTGTTGGCGCCCACCAGCTTCTTCACTGCAGCCTGGAGCCCGTCCTTCAGCGAATCCAGCATTTGGGCCGCGAACCATCTCCGTGTATTTATTATCTTAAGGCGGTCAGAGTCAGAAGGCGATAGCAGACGAAGCTGGGGGCTCTTTTCTCAGGCGGCAAGGATTCGACATACGCTGCCTATCTTGCCTCGAAACAGCACGAACTCGCGTGCCTGATAACCCTCCTCCCGGAGTCCGATTTGTCTTTCATGTTCCACTTCCCCAACGTGAAGTGGACCAAGCTCCAGGCCGAAGCGATGGGGGTCCCTCAGCTCACCGAGGAGACCGCCGGGGTAAAGGAGGAGGAGCTCGAGGACCTGAAGCGAGCCCTGCGGGGAGCGAAGGAAGCTTACGGGATTGAGGGGGTATGCACGGGAGCCTTAGCCAGCGTGTACCAGAAGAGCAGGGTGGAAAGGATCTGTGGGGAGCTTGGCCTAGAATGCTATTCTCCTCTGTGGGGAATCGACCCTGAGAAGCATCTTCGCCAGCTCGTGAATGAAGCGTTCCTTACCGTCGTGGTCAGTGTCTCGGCTCTGGGTCTGACGGAAAAGTGGCTTGGCCGGACCCTTGATAGCGCCGCCATAGACGAGCTTGTCGAACTCGGCAAGAAGTACAGGTTCCATGTGGGACTCGAAGGCGGGGAAGGAGAGACATTTGTCATTGATTGCCCTCTCTTCAAGCGGCGGGTGGAGATCACTTCGTCGGTGAGGCATTGGAAAGGCGATTCTGGATATTTGGAAATAACTGCCGCAGGACTCTCAGCGGGAATCTAGCTCGGAGGGGGCGGCCTGGTCCCCAGAGTCAGGTCCAGGGTCGTGAAGTTCCCGTCCCTTATGATCTGAAGCACGAGCGTTTGGCCTGGGAGCGTGTTCTCCTGGAGGTACGCGGAGAGCGCGTCCGTGTTGACTATCCTCGTGCCGTTGATGCCCACGACAATGTCCCCGCCGATGGAATACTGGGCTCCCTGGATTATCATCGTGTGCGAGCCGCCTCGGAGTCCGGCGCCTTCTGCCGGCCCCCCGCTGGTGACGTTTTGGATCAACACCCCGTATGTCACGTTTGTACCCTGCAGCCCGGCCAGTCGGAGGTCCATGTCAATCACCAGAATCCCCATGTAGGAGTGGAACTTGTATCCGCCAGTGCTCACAAGCGAAGGAAGCTCGCGGAGTATGGCGTCTGCGGGTATCGCGAACCCGACTCCCTGGGAACTCACTATGCCGGCTGTGGTGATGCCCACCACCTTCCCGTTCGCGTCCAGCAACGGTCCGCCCGAATTGCCGGGGTTTATCGGGGCGCTGAACTGTATCACGTCAGCGATCGCAAAATCTCCCGCGAGGGACTCCGACAGGGTCCTCCCTACCTGGCTGATTATCCCGAATGTCATCGAGCCTGAAAGACCGAAGGGGTTTCCTATCGCTACGACAGGTTCGCCGACCCTGAGCTGCGAAGACCCCAAGATGGTCAGAGGGTGGAATTCGCTCGGAGGGGCAGCGGCTGTCAGCACAGCCAGGTCGACATATCCGTCCGTACCGACCACCGTTCCCCTGTATGAGTTGCCGTCGGAAAATGTGATGGAGATGTCGACCGCGTCATGAACGACGTGGAAGTTGGTCACTATGTAGTGCACGCCCTGGAACAGGGTGACGAATCCCGAGCCTAGGACCGAGGAATTCCCGGTGGCCAGGGTCTGCACTCCCTGCACCGTCACCACGCTCGGCGATGCGGCCGCATAGATTTCGACCGGATTCAGCCCGAGGAGGCTCGTGTTGGAAGGAGGGACGGCCGAAGCCAGCTGATTCTGCAGGTCCGAGTTCTGGCTCTGGAGCGAATTGACCAGCGCCTGCAGGTGCCGCGTCTGGACATCTTTGGAGCCTGCTCCGACTCCCAGGGCAAAGGAATAGGTCACGATCGAGCTCGCCATCACAACGACGACTATGATCACCCAGTCCATGCTCACGCCGCGCCTGTTGCGAACCTGCATCTCCGAACCCACTAGCCAGACAAAAGCCTATATTTCTAGGCGTGGGTTTCGGCCTGCTCTAGATGAAGGGATTCCGGAAGAGCCGTCTGAGTATGACGATGAAGACCAAAACCACAGATAGAGCAAAAGCTATTCTTCGTGAGCCCGACGAGAGCCTAGACACATCCAAAACCATCAAAGCTGTTGGGTCAAATCCGGTTGGAACGCTTGCAACTGGCATAGACAGATTTCATCGCTTCTGAACTCCTTTGGACCTAGTTCTGACTATCCTCGTTAATGAGCGACCGGAGAGTCTTAATGATTCATAGGTTGTCGACCTGCCGACGCCTGAGACCTCGGCGAAGTAGGGTACGGAAGTGCGTTTTGTCTTCTTCACGAGATCCAAAGAGGGCGGTTTTCCATCTTAAGCCCCTATACACTTCGAGCTTCTATTGAAGGGACAGAGGAATCCGCAATTGGAATGATAATCAGACTCGAATGTTCCAAGACTAGAAAAACACATTCCAAGACCTCTCTCTTTGCTGTTTGGTTGCAAAACACCTCCGGGCTTATTAGCTCGGAGACGGTCCGAGTGCAAGTTGAGCCAGAAATTCGACGTGATGCACAGCGGAGAGAATTACGCTCGAGGAATCATCCCTGACAAGTTTGTCGACAATTCCAATAGGAGTTTGTTCGGGCGCAGCTGGCTCGGCGTTAAATACAGAGAGTACACATCCAAGGGAGGCTGGAATAGCTGAGAAAATCAGCGGCGGCCGCTCTCCTGATACCGTTCATGATAGTACCAAACTTCGCGTTCCTAGTACCACAGGCGGTCGCAACCCCGTCGATTTCTACCTCTGTGCAGTCTCCCGGAACTCAATCACCGCCTGGAAATGTGCCAAGTGTCGCCTACACCCCGATCCCGTTAACATGCCCGGTCTCCGCCGCGCCCCCCGAGGACCTCCTGTCGACAGACGTATGGACCAAGACACTGGAGATTCCGTACTCGACATTCAACGGCATTGCTAACGGCGCATTCTTCACCCAACAGTTTGTGGTGTATCAGAACGGGACCTTCGACGCCTCAGACGACAAAGGCAACAGGTTCGAGATTGGGAGCCCTACCTTGCACCTCCCTGGTGCGGTCACCACGAGCTTGATGGCGAACAGTACTACCGCTGTCCAGACTACCCACTTCGGAGCGGGCCCGAGGTATTCTGCGAACATCACAGTCACCTACTCAGTCTACAGGGTCGCATGCCAGCTCGCTGGGATAAGAATCGAAGCCTCCGGGGGGGCAGACTGGGGGCCCAGGGGGACCGGACTGGTGACCTTCCCCTTCAAGACCAAGCCGACTTCCGTGACCGGCTTCACAGCTTGGTTCGGGACGCCGGCCAGTTCGGGCCCCGGCCCGGGACGCAGAACGAACGTCGAGAACGGTGCCCAGGCCCTCGGGTTCGATTGGTCAGACAGCAAGGACCTCTCCCCTGCCTACGATCAGGCCACTCATTCCCTCTCATGGCCCGTTGAGAGCCGTTTCTCCATTGATCCGTCGACAGTCTCATCCACAAGCTCGAGCTACCCCATCACCGACGGTTATGAGGGCCACGTCTGCTATGCTCAGGGGCGCTACTGGGTCTTCTACTACAACGGAGTGAGCGAAGCATACCGGACCAGCACAGATTACGGCAACAGCTGGTCGGCGGAAGTCACAATCGCAGTTACCAATGCAGGCCCGTTCGCGGTCTCATTCGCCTGCTCCGGGAATACAGTTGCCTACGTCAGCGGGGACGGGGCCGTCAGCACCACCTCCAAGAATTGGTACTATCGGTTCGGGACGCTGCTGAGCGGCGGTACGATATCCTGGAACATGACGAGCCAGGTCTCCCGCACCAGCACCTACACCGCGCCCGTCAACGTGCAGGTCGTCTTCGACTCTAGCAAGAACCTCTGGTTCAGCCTCAACACATTCGACCCAGTGATACTGTTTGGCGAGCCACAGGACTACGGAACTCCCTATGTCGAGGTCTGGAAGGGGACCGCGTGCGGGCCGTCGGGGTGCACCATCACCAACAAGCTGAACCTGATCAACGCCTGGCCGGGTGTTCTCGTCCCGTTGAACATGGACAAGCTCGTCCTGCTCTATCAGCTCACTGGCTGCGGGACCTACGTCAAGTTCTGGTCGGGTTCCAGCTGGACCACCGGTGGCGCGACCGGGACAAGCTGCAGCAGTCACTACGACCTTGAAAGCTCGGGGTACACGTCTCTCAACGACGTCGTCGAGATGGGGTTCAACGACCCCACAGCCCACACGCAGGGCTTTATCTCGGTCCCCTATTCCACTTCCCCAGTCTGGGGGAGCCCGGCTACAATCGAATCCAATACGGGGGGGGACGACCAGCATTACAGCGGACAACTCGACCACTCTGGTCATGTACATCGGCCACTCTCGCACCGTCACCTATTACACTTCATCTGACAGCGGTGCGACATGGGGCCCCGTGGAGACCGTAAGCACTAATGAGACAGCAGACGTCAGTAACATGGACGCGATACCATTCTTCGTTGGCAACTCTTCAGTTGTGTGGGCTGCAGGCAACACGGTCCGCTTCCAGGACCCCTGGGCCACGCCGAGTACGCCATGGAGCATGCCCGGCGTGTCTCCCTACGAGTCATACTTTGGGAACTTGGAGGTTCATGTGTCTCCTGGGAATGGACTGCTCGGAGTGAGCCAAACTGACCTGTACCTTCCCGGCAAGGGCATGGATCTTGCGATCACAAGGGTGTTCTCGGAGCCGATGGTGTACACTCCCACAGGTCCTTACGGGTCCTTGGTTCCGTACCAGTTCGATTCTTATCCCAACACCGGTTTCATCGGCGAAGGATGGGCGCTGGACTTTCCATGGCTTGGAACTAACTCCCTGCATCTGTACGGAGGGCAGGCCTTTCCCTACGCTTGGAAGCCAGGCCCGCCCGGCACACAGGTGTTCAATTACCACAAGGAGGCTGACTTTCAACTCGTACAGAATGTCGACTCGAGCTACACCCTCAACTTGAGGGACGGCCGGAGATATCAGTTCAATTCGGCAAAGCAGCTGCGGTCGATCACTGACAGGGCAAACGACGTCATCAATTTCGATTGGGGCTGGCCATGTGCGTTCTGGAACGTTGTCACCCAAATCAGAGATACGAACAACAGAGCCGTGACCTTCAACTATGACTGCCTCACCGACAGGATCGCCTCCATCAATTACGGGTCGAGGACATGGAGCTATGCCTATGCCTCTGCCTCTGGCTTTGGCGGGCGTATCTCTAAGGTGACCGACCCCCTTGGCAAAGACACCAACTTCGAATACGACTCGAACACCCCATGGATTATGACAAGACTCTCGTACCCGACAGGCGGGTACATCACGTTCGGCTATCAGACAACCACTTTCAGCTCCGGCACCTTGGTGAAGAAACTAGTGAATGACCAAGTCTACTACGTCTCTGCCGGCGTCAAAGCCAAAGAAGTGAGCGCCGGTGCCACCGGCTACTCGGTAAGTTCAGTCAAAGGCTCTGTGACGAAAGTCACCCTGACCTCGAGCGACCAGATAGGCGATAAGGCGAAGACATTTTACCAGTTCCTCAGCGATAGGATGTTTGTGTACGAAAAGGACCCCCAGGGCAACGTGATTCATAAGACAACTACGAACCTAGACTACCTCCAAAGGGTCAAGGGCGTATACGTTTACGGATCCAACGGCAATACTGTTCTCGGCCACGCTCTCATGACGCACGACAACTGGGGGAATCTGGAGAAATACACAGACTACATCACAGCCGGAGTTGCTAACGCTGTGACGACCAACTACAAGTACGCGAATACAGAGTCCGGATGGCCAAACAATGTGTGTCCCTCGGCGAACCTTTACCAGACTAACCCTGTGCCCAGCACCGTCTACGACGCCCTGGTCGGGGTCTGCACGAACTTGGGCTCAACCCTAACGAATGTCCAAACATACATCCTATACAACAGCAACGGCCTCCCCACGCAGATTAAGCAAATGAACAAACCCAATGGGCTGAGTCAGGAGGTTACACTGAAAACAAACTTCACCTACACCGGTGCTCTCCTGAATTCTGTCACAGATCTTGGTACCGGGCATTATGTCAACTTCGGGTATGACGCCAACGGTGTCCTGGTCTCGAGGACCGGAGGTCCTTCATACACACGCGACCCCGTAACTGAGTTCATCACCGGGACAACGGACCAGGGTGGCAACGTCTTCACCTTCACCAACGACGCGGCCGGCAGAGTCAGACAGATAGACGAGCCGGGGGGATATCACGTTTACATTTCGTACCCGGGGAACACCGTCAAGATACGGGATGAGAACGGCCACAACGTCACCAAGGTCTATGACGGCCTCGGCAGACTCACCTCAGTATCCGGCCCCATAAACGGGGAGAGCTTCACCTACAACTGGATGGACGAGGTCATCACCGACACTGTTCCTTCGGGGAACCCTTACACGAACTCCTATGACGCTCTGGGTAGGCTCACCAAGGTCACGAACCCTGACACCACATACCGTACCCTAGCATACAGTGGCACCGCGAACATCGTGACAGCGACCGACGAGAAATTCAACTCAGTGACGTACACCTACAACTGGAAGAACTGGCTGACCTCGGTCTCCACGTACGGCGCGAGCTACACCTACGACAAGCTGGGACGTCTGAAGACTTCCACCCTCGCGGGGCAGGCAACGAACTACTACTATGATAACGTCGGGAACCTATACAAGACGCTGTATCCTGACCTCACCACTGCGACCGCGCCTTCCTTCGACAGCGCCGGAAACATGAAGACCAGGGTCAGCCCCAACGGAACCAGCACCTACTATGGTTACGACAATCTGAACGAGCTCAACTGCATCAGCCTCGTCAGCAGCTGCGGTGCTCCATCGTTGAGCATCGTGTACGACGGCTACGGTAATGTGAACAGCATGAGCGGGACCGGGTTCGCGACCGTGTCCCGGAACTACAACTGGAGGGGGGAGCTGACGAGCGAGACAGCGGGAACTCTTACTTCATCATTCACCTACGATGGCGCTGGGAACCTCGTGGGCATCACCTATCCTGGAGATGCTTCGGCGATGACCCTGGGATACGACAACCAGAACAGGCTGACGTCCGTCGGAAGCTATGTCACGAATATTGTTTACAGCAACCCGGGGAACAACCCGACCACCTTCACGCTCGGCAACGGAGGCCAGTTGAGCTTCACCTATGATTCGAGGGACAGGCTGCAGGGGTACGGCCTCGACGCAGTTGGAAACGTCGGTGCCGTTAGCCCTGGCTACAATGGGGTGACCTACACATACAACGCACTGAACCAGCTAACAGGTTCTTCCGGGGGATGGCTCGGTGCGACGAGCTACACGTACGACACCGCGGGCAACCTGAAGACGATGACAGAGGGCGGGGTCACGACCAACCTCGTCTATCCGAGCTCCAACTACATGAACAAGCTCTCGAGCACCTCCGTAGGCGGGGTCACGAAGTTCACCTACACCTACGACAACGACGGGAACATGGTGACGAGGAACGACGTGGCGACGTCGACCCTGTGGAAATACACTTACAACTACTTGGACCAGATGACCAAGGTCACAAAGGCAGGCACGACCGTAGAGACCAACGTCTTCGACGTAAGTGGCAGGAGGATAACGAGGACAATGGGAGCGGTCACAACCTCATACGCCTACATAGGGAACAGGCTCCTCTACGAGTACAACTCGACGGGGACGTCAGTCAAACACGTCTACGCGGATGGCATTCAGGTCGCCGAGGTCTACAGTGGTGTCGCGTACTATCCAGTGCAGGACTACGTGAGCAGCACCATGCAGGTAAAGGATTCCTCCCAGGCCACTGTCTTCAGTGCCAACTACTACCCCTGGGGCAAGGTCCAGGTCACCCTGAACACCCACCCGGAGAGTCTGAAGTTCACCACAATGCCCTACGACAGCGCCACCGGGCTGTACTTCTTCGGGACGAGGTTCTACGACCCAAGCATAGGCAGGTTTGTGCAGCAGGACTCGTTCGCGGGGAGGCTCTCGGACCCGCTGAGCCTGAATCATTACGCATATGCTGGAGACAATCCTATGACGTTCAGCGACAGGAGCGGGATGGACTGGCTTCCGCCTTGGGAATGGTCAGCCTCGCAGTGGGAGTCATTTGGCATCTTCGCGGGCTCCGCCGTGGGAGCTGTAGTGACTACCGTTGTCTGCGGAACGTGTTCGCTTCCCCTGTGGGGAGCGGCTGCCGGGGCTGGAGTTGGAATGAGTGTACATGGGGGCCAGCGGCCTGACGAGACTTTCAAGGGTGCAGCCATAGGATTCGCAGTCGGGTTCGCAATCATGGCTGCGGCCGAGGTAGGGCTGGGTGTTATCCCTACGTCGATTGGGACCGGGGGGGCTGTAACCGGGGCCACGGTTGGCGCCGAGAGTGTATCACAGAGGGCCCCCGGAGCCTACGAAGACTTCATTGTTAATGGGCAAGCCTTCCGACTGACTAAGGAAGCGGTTTTCAGATTGACTAACCGCCAAATCACCTTCGAGGATCTCAGGGGTGCTCTGGGGAGAGCTCCATTCGACTATGTCCGCGGTGACAAGACATATCAGGGCTTTTTTGACCCGGCCGCCAAGACCTTCGCGCCTACCTTTGGAGGCAACGTGATTACCGTTTACCAAGGATCTGGTGTTTTTGCTACAGTGCAACGACTGGGGTGGCAGCCATGAAGGTCACCTATGACGCGGTGGCGGATGCGGCGACGATTTTCTTCGGCCCAGATGAGCCCGGGGTGTCGAAGAAGACAATCCCGATGATCATCGAGGGGCACGACATCATCTTCGACTTCGGCGCTGACGGGCGGCTGGTCTTTATTGAAGTGCTCGACGCCAGCAGGGTGCTTCCCGCAGAGGTGCTCAAGACCGCGTCGAGGCTATGACGACCTGTTCACGGTAACCCAAACGCCGCGACCGGGGTTTCTTGTCGAGATCTTCTCGAACACCGCCCAGACCGCTGGCGAAGTCCAACCGGTCCCTTCTGATCCTCATGGAAATACACCTACAACTACCTCGACCAGATGACAAAGGTGACGAAGAACGGCCAGACTGTCGAGACCAACGTCTTCGACGGGGGCGGGCTGGATAGGCGCAAGGATAGGGTTGACAGGCGCAAGCAGACTCAGCGACATGGTTGGTGCAACTGTTGTTAGGAAAACAGGAGAGTTCGCAGGAACATTTCAGTTCACTCAACGCTCACTTTACCTCGGGAAACATCTAGAACAGATCATGAAAGATTTTGGGATTTCGGAGGGTGAGGTTTGGCCGTTAATCAAGAACGCGGTTCAGTCTGGAACCGTCCACGATCCCAGAAAATCACCCGAAGGTCTGACCGTTGCCTTCAACTACCTTGTCAGGGGAAGTACGTTTAGAGTCGTTGTGAACTGGTACCTAAAGATAATCTGGGATGCGTATCCGGGGACATCCTAATGGAACTCACATTCCTTGTCAACGGACTGGATTGGGACTATGAGAACAGGGGCGGGGTCTCAGTAGGAGAAGTCATTTCCATGCAATTGGAGATGGTCTCTTTCTTTCCTCCAGTCCATCAATTGGAGTCAACGCACGATAAGGTACTCAGGCAGATACCTGAAGTCGGCCTATACGAGGTTTCGGGCGAAGTCTCCTCAGCCGTCTCGATAGGACCCTTCCGAGCGGCAATCCTTGATTGTGGAGTCCCGATAGGCATCGGGTACGATTATGGAAGAACAGTTCCGGAGCCCCACAGTCGCGTCGCGGGTTTCGGGGCGTTGCAGGCTCTCATTTCTTTCGCCTCAAGTCCTCTACACACTCCTGTGTTTGGGAAGGTGGTTCGAACAACAAGCATCGGGGAGGAAGTTCACATGCATCTTGTGACCGCCAGGATAATCAAGGAAGACGTCACTCCCAAATGGCAGTTTGATTGGCGCCCAACTTTGTTCAGCAACGCGGTACCTCGTCCTCCCGGCCTCCAAATCAGGGTTCGTAGATTTGGGAACCTCTACACCGGCGAAGCTTTCCATCCAACTGAGAAGGACACATGGATGTCATTGCGCCCTATGGCCCTTCAGGACCTGTACAATCTGTTGAAGGAGTTGGAATGGGAATCCAGCGAGATACTCAAGAGGATTGAGGAAGCCGACCCTGGATGGAGGGGCTCTCATCCTCAATTCAGACAGTGAACCATCATCAAGTTCTACAAGAACTCATCTTGAGGTTGCAGTCAATTCCTCCGGTAGTGTTCGGCTGACCTACCAAAGGAGGCTGGGACGTGGGCCGTCCAACCTCATCAAAACTGCCTAGGTCAGATCCGGCCGACCTCAACATTTGGTTAGCTCAACACTTTTTGGTTGCCAGCGGTATTTGAGCCCAATTATTTGGGTGAAAACCACAGATAGAGCATGCCAGTTCCGGGCCACCAGGTCGCCTGATTGGCCGTTGCCGACCTGAGGTGTCGCAGCAAGCACAACTGGGGTCCAGTCCTTAAAACGAGGTTCTGGAATCACTGGGCATTGGAGTTCAGGAAGAAGAGGATTCCCTTCGACCGGCTGATGTCCAGATCCTACTGGATCTGGAGGGGGAGCCCCGCCCTGACTGTTCCCACCATGTTCTCCAGAGGTCTCTCGGCCTTGGCACAGTCGGTAGCCGGGATCTTCGTGATAGCGCTCCTGATTCGTCTCGAGGGGACGCCCTGGCTCTCCCAAATTGCCCACGACATCACCAGTGCGAACTTCAGTGACCTGCTGACCCTAGTTTCTTCCCAGGCATTCCTCTTCGTAATAGTCGAGTATCTCCTGCCGGCGGCCCTGATTGCGATAACCATATTGGTGGTGGCGAACGGTTTCGTCTACTCCGCCGAGTTCGGCTCATACTGGCAGGCACGGGACGGCGCCCACGTTGGGGTCGCCGAGGTGATGTCGCGGTTTGTCGAGAAATGGCGACCCATGGCCTGGACGGTATTCCTGTCCAATATCCTGACCTTCTTGCCTTTGGTTGGAGGCTACGGCCTTCTGCTCCTCATAGTGTTCGCCTCGACAGGCTGGGTGGCGATTACCCTGGCGATTGGGGCGGTCATTGGAGGGCTCGTCCTGACACTGGTACTCGCCTTGTTCTTCATCTACACCCCGGTGGTAGTGGCCGCTGAGGGTCTTTCCGGGCTTTCTGCAATCAATCGGAGTTGGCAGCAGGTCAGCCAGAACAAGAGCGCGGCCTTCGCATACTCGATCGTCTACATCGTTCTCATAGGCGCGGTTTCGTTCGGCACAGCCATCATCCCGTACGCGAATCTCCCTCTTACATCTCTTGCCTCTGTTGGAATATTGATTCTCGTCGTTCCGGTTCTGCACATGACCAAGACCCAAATTTTTGCGGAGACCCTCAAGGAGGAGCCAGTGGAATTCGAGGTGTACAAGCCCTTCTTCCCCGACCTCGCCGGTCCTCTCCCCAGGCTGCTCTGGAGGAAGCTGGTCGAAGGGCTGAAGGAGCTGAAGGATTTCGCTCTCTCACCGCGGAACTTCAAGTATCATCTCCTCTCGACGGCGGGTCTAATCCTGGGCTGGTATCTGGGGGTCTGGATCGGAAACAATGGTCTTACCCAGGTCATTTATGCCCTGGGCTATGTCCCTGGGAAAATCAACCCCCTCGTCACAGGGGGAGCCCCCTTTACCGTGGGGGTGTACATTTTCTTCCACAACTGGGAAGCGTCACTTGCCACCGCCCTGTCTGGGGTCTGGTTCCCTGCCGCCCCGTTCGTGACTCTGCTGCTCAACGGGGCCCTCCTGGGGGTGGTCTCCGACCTGGTCCCCAACCCGACCATGCTCGCGGCAGGCCTCCTCCCGCATGGAATCGTAGAGGTGCCGTCGTTCGTGCTGGCCGGGTCGGCAGGGATTAAGCTGGGGGTATCCTTCCTCAGGTCGTTTAGGAATCCCACACAGGAGAGAACCGACGCGTTCCACGGTGTTGCGAGGCAGACCGTCTATCTGATAATCGGCCTTGCGCTGCTCTTCTTCATAGCAGGGTTCATCGAGGGGAACATCACCCCCATCATAATGAGGATGGCCGGCTGGACCTAGCCGACGAGAGGAATTACCAGCTGGATGATCTGCGGTTCATAGACCGCCTGGTTGACGAAGTGGTTGTTGGGGTCCTTGATCAAGGCATACTCCCAGTAAAGCCCGAACAAGCCGAAGGTGATGATCGCTAATATGAAGTAGAGGACGAAGCTCCTCGACGGTATCGGGTTGTTCCTGTGGAATATGAACTGGACTCCCATCGCCCCGAAGACCCTTTCGAGGTCGGAAAGCATCCCATCTTCCCATCTCTCGTGTTTGTGGAAGTCACCGGTCAGGAAGTACAGGATGTAGAGTATCGCAAAGATGTTAATCACCGGGACCAGCATCAGTATGACCCACATGATAGCGCTCTTGTCGGTCTCTTCAGCCTGTGATTGCCTCATCGTGTTTTCCATGAAGCCGAGGAGCGCGTCCACGTTGACGTTCTTCTTGGCACCTGCTTCCCTAAGAACCGTCACAAGGTCTGTGAAGAACCTATGCTGTCGAGGAAAGTGCTGGTTCCGTCTCCTTATCAGCATATAGAAGAAGTAGAGATAGAGAATCTCACCAAGGAACCCTAGTCCCGCTATCAGGGCAAAACCGCCGGCGACGGGGGCTATGGTGCCCGGGGTGTAGATTCCCGCCGAGAAACTCGCAACTATCGCAATGAAGTACAGCACGCCTACGGTTATCGCAAGCAGCACTGATGCGATTGGAAGGATTATCCAGGCGACCGAAATCTGGGTGTCGGTCTGCGACCTCAGCTCCGAGCTCTTGCGCAGGCTCTCGAGAGCTGCAGATGTCACGCTCTCATGGTCGAAAAGTCGTGATATAAGCCTGAGCCATGACCACGTGGGGCAACTGGTTGCTGAGAGGCGCCACCAGACACTGGAGGATCCTTCAGCTTCCGCCCTTGATTCGCATTATCTTGTTTCTGCCGAGCACCTGCCAGTACTCGACTTCCACGCCGGCATCCAGCTGCCCATTGAGCTCCGCCATATCCTCAGCGCTCGGCTTTGGGGTCTCGAAGACTTCGAAGGTCTCAAGGTCCATCATTTGGACCGAATTCGGCATGACCGAGGTTACCTGGCCTGACCGCTTGTCGATCATCGGTATGTCGACCCTCGATTCCGCGGGAGCGTTGTAGGGCATCTTGGACCCCGTGAAGATGGATATGGCCACGAGCCTAATCTTTGCGCTGCCGTGCTTCCCGGGCTTGAAGTGTTCGCGACTGACTACCTTGCAGGGCTCGCCGTCGATAATAATGTACGATCCTTCCTTGACGCTCCCGAGTTCGACTGGTCTGCTCACCGTGAATCGCGCGTTGCCTCGCGGTGGAAACTAAATAAACGTCTCACCTCCAGACCAAAGGTACACGGAAGATTTGATCGAATCTCACACCAGCGAAGGGCCCGGGCGCCGGGCTTCAAGATGATGGTCTGAAGGTCCAGCTAGTTGTCAGATCCAGCCCTCGTCCTCGATTCGACTGCTTTCTACGCCGGGATCCCATACCAGGGGAACGGCCGCTACTTCACAACATACCTGGTGTTGGAGGAGATCAAGCACCACAACGTAGGCTCGTCCCTGATACACACCCGGGTCCAGGTCCTCGACGCCTCGCCCGCCTCCCTGGATACGGTGAAATCAATGGCCAAGAAGACCGGGGACATCGGGGCTCTCTCCCAGACCGACATGTCTCTGATAGCTCTCGCTCTTGACCTGACAAAGGCAGAAGGTGGTGTCAGCCTTGTCACCGACGACTTTGCAGTCCGCAACGTCGCGGAGGTCCTGTCAATCCCCCTGTCTAAGACCTCCATGAAAGGCGGCGAATGGAAAAACATGACCTGGAAGCTGCACTGCAAGGGATGCGGAAAGCAGTACACGAACCCGAAGCTCACCCAGTGCCCAGTCTGCGGGACCCAGCTAGTCAGAAAGGGTTCGGGCAGCTAAAGTAAACCTAGCTTTACCTACTAGGTAGTATAATACTACTATGTTTATTAGGACGATAGTGAACTATCAGTTGTATAGTGATTCCATTGCATAGAACTTCAGCCCTCCAAGTCTCCGACAAGTGCCCCAACTGTGGGAAGCGCACGCTGGTAGAGGACGTCCACAACGGCGAGCTTTCTTGCGGCAACTGCGGCTACGTAGTCAGCGAGAGGGCCGTGGACCAGGGTCCTGAATGGAGGACATTCTCAGACGGGAGCGGAACGAACCCGTCCAGAGTCGGGTCTCCCACATCGATAACCTACAGGGACATGGGTCTCTCTACGATGATCGGCAGATCAAATCGTGACGCTTCAGGCCGCTCGGTGGCCTCTCCCATGCGGAGCACCATCGAAAGGCTGCGGAAGTGGGACAACCGGTCCCCCGCCTTCGGCTCCAAGGAGAAGAACCTCAGCGTCGCCCTCCGCGAGCTCGACAAGATGGGGGACAAGCTGGCGGTATCGCAGGCGGTGAAGGAGAGGGCTGCATACATCTACAGGAAGGCCCTGGACAAAGGACTACTGAGGGGGCGCTCGATCATCGGGATTTCGGCAGCGTCGCTCTACGCCGCTTTCAGGGACACCGAGACCCCGAGGACCCTGAAGGACATCGCTTTGGCGAACAACCTCAACAAGAAGTCGGTGGCGCGCGACTACAGGATTCTGCTGAAGGAGATGGATATGACCATGCCGGTGGCGGACGCGGCAAAGAACGTCACCCGGATAGCGTCCAAGGTCGGACTCTCGGAGAAGGTGGCCCGCAAGGCGATAGAGATCGTCAGGCTCACCGAGCAGAGGGAAATCTCCGCAGGAAAGGCCCCGATGGGGTTGGCAGCGAGCGCGCTGTACCTGGCAGGGGTCATAGAGGGAGAAGTCAAGACCCAGAAGGAGATTGCGGAAGCCGCAGGGGTGACCGAAGTGACCGTGAGGAACAGGTACAAGGGACTCAGGGCAGAGCTCGGACCGAGCATCGGTCTCGACGACTCCACTCCCAAGATACTCGTCAGATGATCGATAAGTGGACCGGGGGGGAATTGAACCCCCGACCTTGGGACCTTGAAGGGTTCTCCCGCGTGCGAGGCGGGCGTTCGTACCGCTGAACTACCGGCCCACAATCGGACGCCTCATGTAACAGGATATTTAATCTGACAGAGTCTTGCTGCTCCCCGGTTTGTGATGGCATCGTCTGGCTGATGCTATTCAAGCCGTTCTAGAGCGACTTCATTCCACCGTCTCAAACGGGGGAAACCCTTTTCCAAGACGCCCTGAGACGACCTCCAGGAATGCCCCGGACCGACCTTGATGACAGGCTCTTCTGGCTGGCGAGCGAGAAGGAAATCAGGAACGCCCAGACGACCGACTCTTACTTCCTCCACACCAAGCAAGTGCTCCAGAGGAACCATATCGATTCCAAGGTCGTGATGGAAGTCTACGCCAGGGACATCCCCTACCCCGATAACTGGGGCCTGGTAAGCGGGGTCTACGAAGTGGCGAAACTGCTGGAGGGCCTCTCGATCAACGTCTCGGCCTTCGATGAGGGTAGCGTGTTCGTCGCCGACGGTTCGAAGGCGATCTACGAACCACTCATGATCATAGAGGGAAAATATTCCGACTTCGCCGAGTACGAGAACCCGATCCTGGGCCTGCTGTCGTCTTCCACCAGTGTTTCGACGAGGGCGGCGAAGTTCAGGATGGCCGCGGAATCGAAGCTACTTATCAGCTTCGGGACAAGGAGAGTGCACCCGGCACTCGCTCCAATGGTCGAGAGGGCGTGCTACCTTGCGGGCTTCGACGGAGTCTCAAACGTGCTCGGCGCCAAGCTCCTCAAACTCGAGCCATCAGGCACCATGCCACATGCGCTGGTGCAGATTCTGGGGAGTCAGGAGAAGGCCTGGCGGCTGTTCGATGCAACAATCCCGAAATCACTTCCCAGAGTGGCGCTCGTGGACACTTTTTGGGACGAGAAGGCAGAATCCATCAAGGCCCTGGAGGTTCTTGGGCCCAAGCTCTGGGGGGTCAGGCTGGACACCCCCGCCTCGCGGAGAGGAGACTTCAGGAAGATAGCAGAGGAGGTCAGGTGGGAACTGGACATCCGTGGCGGGAAGAAGGTCAAGATCATAGCGTCGGGGAGGCTCGACGAAGAGTCGATTGGGAACCTCAATGACCTTGTCGACGGCTACGGGGTCGGAACGGCGGTCGCCTACCCACCAGGCGTCGACCTGAGCGCAAAGATAGTCGAGGTCTCTGATGGCGCAAAGAAAGACTTCCGGGCCAAGAGAGGCGGTCTCGGGGGCCGCAAGGCCGTCTACAGGTCGCCCGGCTTCAAAGACTTCGTGGCTCTGGAAGGGTCGCAGAAGCTGAACCGTTCGGCGAACCTCCTGAAACCCCTGCTGGAGAACGGCAAGGTCGTAAGGCGCTTTGACAGCATCGACGAGATCCGCTCAAGAGTGAAGGCCAGCCTGGACGAATTGAGGACCTCGCAGCCGTCGCTCTCCTGGAGGTAATCGGCCGCGCAGACAGCGCTGCTGGTGGTCGACGTCCAAAGAGACTTCTGTCCCGGCGGGGCCCTGGCAGTCAAGGACGGAGACAAAGTGGTGCCGAAGCTCAACAACGTCATCGAGTCATTCATCCGGGCTGGACTCCCGGTCTTCTTCACAAGGGACTGGCATCCTCCAAACCACATGTCTTTCAAGAGCCAAGGCGGGGTGTGGCCTCCACACTGCGTGGAAGGCACGCGGGGAGCCGAGTTCCATCCAGAGCTGAGAGTCCCGAAGGGGGCGGTCGTCATCAGCAAGGGGACTGAACCGAAGCGCGAAGCCTACTCCGGGTTCCAGGGGACCGATTTGGAGAAGCGTCTGAAAGACCTCGGCGTCGGCGAAATCGTAGTCGGAGGCCTGACCACCGACTACTGCGTCAGGCAAAGTTCCCTCGACGCTCTCAAAGCCGGGTTCAAGGTGAAGGTCCTCGAAGACTGCATCAAGGGGGTGAATCTGCACGATAACGATTCCAAGCTCGCCCTCACTGAAATCGTCGACAAGGGAGCGGAGCTGGTTTCGTCGTTAGAAGCCGCGAGGGTTGCGGCCCGCAAGGCGATTCATCCTCAAGAGACCGACGCTTAGATAATATTGGTGGAATATCTAACTCTGTCTTGTCGGTTGAGATGCGCCTGATTCTCGCCGGGTTCCCATTCTGACAATTCATTGGGCTGGACGCGCAGCAGTGAAGTCATCATCCTGACCTTTAGGGCCAGTCCTGATCGCCCGTCGAAGCTCGCTGCGCGCCAGACCGTGATTTTCAGCCGGCTTTCGTTATTTATCCGTTCTTAGATTCACCCCGATTCATCAGATTTTTATCCAGCGATTCGGTTTCGAGACCGACTTGACCGAAGAGCCTCAGTTCGCCAGCTGGTACCAGGCGCTCACCGCGGACCCGGATTACTACACCAACACGGAACAGGGCCAGAAGGAACTCGCCGAAATGATCCGGGAGGAGTCCCAGAGACTCCTCGAAGAGATAGGCAAATCGGTTAAGAGGACGAAAGAGATAATCTGGCTCTCCCGATATTGCGGCTCCTGCCAGCATTACAGGGAGGAGGGCCGCAAGATGAGGTGCAACAGATGGGCGGTAAGGATCGTGAAGCCGTTCCACGGCAGGGCGCTTTGGTCCAAGGTCGCCTCACAGGCGGGGGCAGAAGAGAAGGAACTGGTCCTGGAGGGGATTGACTGGGACACGAAGTGGAAGGAGATAACCGACAAGGTGGTTGAGATGTCCATCGACCTCGTGAACGGGGGCTTCCCCTACTTCTGCTTCAAGGGCAAGTAGGGATAATCTGGAGAGCACGAGTTCTCGGATTTATAATCGGGTGTCGCTTGCTCCGATGTTCGTTTGACTGGAGAAGTGACTGGGAGTAACCGCTCCCCCGACATCGGCTCGGGCGAGCCTGGCAAGAGAAGGCTGGCTGCAATCATGTTCACAGACATTGTCGGCTTCACTGCGCAGACTCAGAAGGACGAGGGCTCGGCGCTGGAGCTACTGGGCGAATATAGGCGGACACTGCGATCAGCCTTCCCAAAGCATGGCGGAGTAGAGATCAAAACAATCGGCGACGCGTTCCTAGTGGAGTTCGACAGCGCCCTCGAAGCGACACGATGCGCCATCCTGATTCAACAGCTGCTACACGAGCGGAATGCCTCTGTCAATCCCGACCGGGCGGTACAATCGAGGGTAGGAATCCACCTCGGAGACGTCGTACACGCGGGAGGTGATTCGTACGGAGACGCAGTCAACATTGCGTCCAGGATTGAGCCTCTTGCCTCCCCCGGCGGGATCTGCATATCGGAGCAGGTCTACGACCAGATTCGCAACAAGGCCGAATTCCCCCTCCAAAACATTGGGAAGAGGCAGCTGAAGAACGTCCAGTCAGCAGTCGACGTCTACAGGGTCGTGCTGCCCTGGGAGGCTACCAAGACTCAAGCCGAGGGAGGGAGGGACAAACGCAGGATCGCAGTGCTCCCGTTCGTCAACATCAGTTCGGATTCCAAGGACGAGTACTTCGCGGACGGCCTGACAGAGGAGCTGATTGCCAACCTAACGAAGATAGGGGGTCTCCGCGTCATCGCCAGGACTTCGGTGATGAGGTTCAAGAAGACCGAGAAGGGTATCGGGGAGATCTCGAACGAGCTGAACGTCGGGACGGTGTTGGAGGGGAGCGTCAGGATAGCGGGAAGCAAGCTCAGGGTCACGGCCCAGCTCATCGATGCTGCTAGCGAGGAGCATCTCTGGGTGGAAAATTACGACAAGGAGATGGCTGACGTGTTCGCGATACAGAGCGACATAGCCCAGAGGGTCGCCGGCGCCCTGAAGATCCGTCTGCTTTCGAGCGAAATCGAGGGGGTGAGTAGCAGGGCCAGCGCAAACGTGGAGGCGTACACCATGTATCTGAAGGGGCGATACCATTGGAACAAGAGGTCTGAGGCAGGCCTCACCGCTGCGATTTCCCATTTCGAACAGGCGATTCAGAAGGACCCAGGGTACGCGCTGGCCTACGCAGGGCTTGCGGACTGTTACAGCCTTATGGGACTCTACGCCTTCCGGGAACCATCGTCAGTCTACCCGAAGGCAAGGGAGTTTGCAACCAAGGCCCTGGAGATCGACGATTCCCTCGCCGAAGCCCACGCTTCGATGGGGGAGCTCTTGATGCAATACTACCACGATTGGGAGTACGCTGAATCATCACTCCTTAGGGCAATTTCTCTGAATCCCAATTATTCGACCGCCCATATGTGGTACGCGACGCGCCTGCAAGCCTTGGGGAAGGCCGAAGAATCCCTTGTGGAGGAAAAAAGGGCACTCGAACTCGACCCGCTCTCGATGATAGTCAATACAGACTTGGCGAGAACATACTACCTGGCCCGGAGGTATGATGAGGCAATGGAGCAGTACAGGAAGACGATCGAAATCGACCCTACCTTCGCCCTAGCCCACAAGGGCCTCGCGGACGTCTACGCAGTGACCGGGAAGTTTGACGAGGCGATCAAGCAGATTGAGAAGGCGCTCGAACTTTCTGCAGGCAGCCTGTTCATCAGAGACGACCTCGGTTACATCTACGCCCTGTCCGGAAAATCTGAAGCCGCAAGGGAAATCATCAAAGAGCTCCAGGCTGCCTCCTCAAGGCAATACGTGCCCCCTTACGGAATCGCGCTGATTTACTTTGGACTCGGCGAGAAAGACCTAGGATTCGAGTGGCTTGGGAAGGCCTACAGGGCGAGGTCTTTCATGAGCTCCATCAATTTGGACCCGAAATTCGACGGCGTTCGTGGGGACCCGAGATTCGTTTCGATTCTCGGGGACGTGGGATTGCAGTAGACAATCCGTGCAGGATGAAGAGCGACCTAATCTAAGTCTTATATCGGAAGGATTGGCGACCGAGATTGCGTGGCCGCGGTGGTGCAGTCGTGAGGCAATGCCTCACGGCAAAGCTTGGTTAGCATAGGAGGCTGTGGAGTGAATCGCAGCGACCTCTCGATCGTGGGTTCAAATCCCACCCGCGGCCCCTCTCAATCATCTTTGTCCTGTTTCATGAAACTTAGTGCCCTTCAAGTGATGGGCCAACTGGGATCTGACGGTCCACCCCCAAAATGGTTCGAAAGAACGAATTTTTGAGGAAACTTAGACTCTTGACGGGCCGAGGGAGAACAAACCACTTTTCACCCTTCATCCGGACCTGAGAGGTGCGATTCTGCCATCCCAACAGAATCAACCGTAAGCAACCAATCCCTTCTCGCCCGGACGAATCTACACGACCGAAACATGAGGCGTCCTCGTCCTCGAAATCTTAAGTATGGGTGCGCCGCGGTCAAAATATGGACCTAAGTCCACAACTCAAGCAGAAGTATACTGCACACGTGGGAAGTGACGTGAAATACCCGGCCTCGTGCGACCAAATCGCTACCGCATGCAATGGCATGTCGGAGTTCAGCACGGAGGAGAAGCAGTGGTTCCTCAAGGCGCTGCCTCACGGGACGTACCCCACCCCCGCAGACGTCAACAGGGCAGTCGGCCTCTAAGCCGCTGTCCTTCTCCGTTTTTCTCCAGGTTTCCGGATTTTGGGCAAATTCGTAGAAGAATTGGGGCGCCTGAAGTCACACGTGCCTTACCCAGCAGACCGGGCGCAAGTCATAGCCGCGTGCAACAACATGCACGTAGACAAGGACGACGCTGAATGGATGGCCAAGGCATTGCCGGAAGGGACGTACCGCAGCGCCAGCGACGTGCTGACGGCAGTCCTAGCGAAGGTCTAGACAGAAACCAACATGTCACGTCAAATCAAAGCCAAAGAATCAGGCAGTTACGAACCCTGTCGGCTACTCTTCATCAGGTAGAGAGACTTCTGACTCTACTGCAGGGCCTTCTTCACGGCTTCGAAATCTGGCAGCGTCCCTGGATTTGGTGCGACCCACTTGAACAGAATCTTTCCAGCGTCATCCACCACAAAGATGGCTCTGTTTGCACATACGTAACCCTGTACTCCTCCAAGATTGTTCCACACAACCCCATAGTTCTGGATGACCTCCCGCTTGAAGTCGCAGAGGAGAGGAAAGGCCAGACCATACTTCTCCGCGAACCCTTTCTGGGCGAAGGGCGCGTCCACCGAAATGCCGACAACGCCCCCATTCATCTTCTCGAGCTCACCATACATGTCCCTGAAAGCGCACATCTCCTGATCGCAGACTCCTGTGAACGCCCCGGGAAAGAACGCGAAAATCGTCTTGTGCCCCTCGACGATGAACTCCGACATCTGTCTCAGCTTTCGGTTGTAGTCGTACAGGGCGAAATCCGGAGCCCTGTCTCCAACTTCTGGCATGCTTTTGCGGCTCCGTGACCGCCCCCGTTTAAGGTCTATGGCAGGAGCTTTTCCCACTTGATAATAGTTTCGCGCGAAATGAAGTGAAGAACCGCGTCCTTGCCGTAGCCCAAACTAACAAAAAGAAGCGTGGGGCATCTTCCGCCCTAGGGAGGGTTCTTCGGCTCCTCTTCAATTCTGGCTCCTCTTCAATTCTCCTTCCACTGGCTCAGGCGGACTCCGAGAATCCTGATTAGACTCGCTCCATCGGGCCAACGGGATTCAGTCATCGCTATTGCCGCCCTAATCATCTCAGTCCTCATGATAGCTCCTCCCTCTCCTACGCTTGTATTCCAGCCATCACGGCATTAAGGATTGGAGTCTCAAAGAAATCATGTCAGAAATAATCGAATGGATCCTCCTAGTCCTTGCTTACATGGCCCAGTCCGTTTACATGCTCCCTCCGTAGGCTACCAACAACCATCCGTCGAGGCAGGCGTGAGGTTTCTCTCCATATCAGAACCACCGCGACTAGTCAATTTCATGGAGCTTCTCGGGTCGACAGAATTTTGGGCCGACCCTTAAATAACCAAGCTCGTTGCGCGGGAACCATCCTATCACAATGATTGCTCTTCAGGCGTTTGGGGACTCAGCCTCGACCTCCATCTACGCCCTGATAGTGATAGTTATCCTGATACTGTTCTTCTCCTTCGGCGTACGCGGAATCTTCCGGATAGCTGACAATCAGGTCGGGGTCCTCACCAAGAAGTTCACGGGCAAGAAGATGCCCCAGGGCCAGGTCATAGCGCGCCACAACCAGATCGGCATCCAGGCGCAGACCCTCGTCCCGGGCTTGTACTACAGGTTCCCCCTGATCTGGAGCGTGAGGAGGGTCCCGATAACGACCATCGAGGAGAACACCGTGGGCCTGCTGGAAGCTATTGACGGCAAACCGCTCCCCAAGAACAGACTCCTCGGTGACGAAGTGCCGTGCAACTCATTCCAGGACGCCGAGGCCTTCCTCGACGGCGGAGGGTTCAAGGGACCGCAGGTCGAGATCCTTCGTCCGGGCCGCTACAGGATTAACGCAATGGCGTTCAATGTCAGAATCAACCCGGCGACGGTGGTCCAATCCGACAAGGTCGGTCTCATCACCGCAGAAGACGGCCTTCCTCTCCCTTCAAGGCTGGTCGTCGCTCCGCAGCCGCTGAACGGGCGGGAGCCCGACGGTCAGAAGGACCCGGAGTTCCCGAATGCGAGACCTCACCACTATTTCCAGGATGGTCAGGCATTCCTGGACAGCAGAGGATACAGGGGTCCGCAGCTTGACACCCTCCAGCCGGGAGTCTATTACATCAACGCGATGCTCTTCAATGTCGAGGTCATTGACATCGCCGAAATACCTCCGGGCTTTGTCGCCGTACTCAGGTCCAACGTCGGCGAAGACCTCGAGCGGCCTGAAGGCGTCCCGGTGGCGACCTCCTCCATGCCCGGGTTCGGTGAGAAACTTACGCACGACATTGAAACGGTCCTGACGACCGACAAGAACAGAAGGGGGATATTGATGGACCCGATAGCCCCCGGCAAGTACAATCTGAACACCCACGCGTACACCGCGTTCCTTGTACCCACGAGCGCCGTCATGATTGACTGGGCCAGCCCCGACCGACCCGCGACCCCGATGATGTCCAGGCCGTCGACCCAGCCGTCCAAGGACACCCAGGTCTACCCGATAAGCGAAGACAAGACTCTCCTCGGCCAGGCCTACTTCAGCTTCAACCAGCTCAGGGTGACCTCGAAGGACGGCTTCCAGCTCGAAGTCGACGTCAGAATGGTGATCCGCATACTCCCTGAGAATGCGTCGTTCGTCATCGCCCGGTTCGGGACAGTCTTCAACCTGATTCAGCAGATTGTCCACCCCCTGATAGACGCCTCGTTCAGGAACAAGGCCGGAGAGAAGGGCGCGCTGGATTTTGTCCAGAGCAGGACTCAGCTACAGCAGGAAGCCCTGGCGAAGGCCAAGCAGGAGTTCGAAGAATACCACGTGGAGGCCCAGAACCTGCTGATCTCGTACATACTCGTACCTCAGAACCTGCTGGACACCCAGACCTTCAAACAGATTGCGCTACAGCAACAGGCACAATTCCAAGAACAGGCTCGCGCCCAGGAGCAAAGGATCGCGGTCGCGGCAAAACAGGCTATGGCCGACAAGCAGCCCGATGTCATCTCCGCCCAGCTCCAGATTACGATTAATGAGAGCCAGGCGAAGGCCGCTGTGGCCCAGGCGCTCGGTCAGAGAGATGCGACAAAGACCGTCGCTGACGGTACGGCTTACCAAATCAGAATCACAGGAGAGTCGCAGGCGAACGCCTACAGCGCCCAGGCCTCCGCCATCGGCGCCGACAGGCTGACCGCGATACAGCTTCTCAACCTTATCCAGGAGGGTAAGGTCAGGATTACCCCTGACACCCTCGTCATCACGGGCGGAGACGGCGACGGGACCGCGGGGACCTTGACCGCCTATCTGGTGACGCTCCTCCAGAAGAACGTGGGCAAGGGGAGCCAGTCAGACGGCGGCTCGTACAAGCCGGTCGAACACGAGGAGTTCAGGTCCGACCTTCTGGCGTCATCCCCGTCCCAGGTTCCGATGTCTACCCAAGCATATGCGCCTGACATGTCGCCAGCTCAACAAGCCCAGCCGAAGCAGAGCAAAGCGAAGCAGGGGAACGAGTAACATCTCCAGGGCGGATTAATCTCCCATGAGCGGTCCCGTTTGAGGTCTATGGAAGAAACTTCTCCGACTTGATTCCTTGAAGGGAGAGCCGGAATTCGGCCGCCATGACTACCCTAAACTGGCCGTCTCGGGCGCCAACATAACGTACAGAACGGGCCTCAAGATTTCAAACGAGACCGAATGAAGGACTTCGTTGCCGCCGAAGCCCGAGCTTACCCCATCAAGCTAGACCATGTCTTACCCTGAGGCCGGTTCTAGTGCCCCCTTTCAATTCTCCCTCCACTTCGCCTTGAAAAGGGCAATCAGAAGGAATGCCACTGTAAACGCTGGCAGTGCCACCCAGCTTGCAATGACCTCGAGAGGGGGGACATTCAGCCCGACAGCACTTTGGACGAGGATAGACGAATGAGTCGTAGGGACCAGCTCCGCGAGCCACCTGAAACGGTCCGGTATCACGTCGATTGGATAGAAGACCGGTGGAAGGATAGAGAGCAGAATTGAGATGAAGGAGACGGTAAGGAAGGCTGTCCGAGTGTTCAGAAGGTAGGTCGAAAGAAAGAAGCCTATCGAACTCGTGGTCACCCATGTCATCAGGACGACCGCGAGCACCTGAAGGATCCCCACCATACCTATCCCCGCCGTGGTCGACGCAACGACCGCCAGGAGTATCACCACTGCTGGCAAAGCGAAGGTCAGCTCGGAGAGAGCGACCGCGAACATGTAGATGATCGGCGTCACGGGGGACGCGACGACCATCGACTGAAACTTGTGCTCGATCTTGTAGTTCGTAAGGTCGGCGCCCAAGAAGAGTCCCTGCTGCGACACTGTCATCGTGATGGCGCCCGCCACCCCGTAGTGAAAGGCAGCGGGGTTTCCGTTGACGTAGAGTATGAAGAGGATGGTGAAAGGGGTCGCGAAGACGAAGGGGAGGAGGGTCGGAATCCTGAACATCGGGACGATGCCGAGGTAGTAGCAGAGCGCGCCTATGGTCCTCAGGTTCCGCCAAATCCGCGACCCGATGGTCTCGGTCATCTCGCGACGCCTCGCTTCTGGTTTTCTTCGCGCTTCTCTACCGTGTCCTCCTCAATGCTCTTGCCCACGATATCCACGAACACGTCGTCCAACGTGACAGGGGCTATCGAGATGGTCGCCTTTCGCTTGAGCGCCTCCCTACCAATCTCCTCGGCGACCGTCTGGTCGACGAAGAGACGCATCAGGTTTCCAGCCTCCATGACCTTTCCATACGAGCCGAGCTCTGCCTCCGTAAACCCGGCAGCGATGTCTATCCTCAGCTTCGACTTCAGATGCCCAGCCCGCACATCCGAAGGCTTCCCCTGGACCAGTATCCGCCCTTTCTCCATGATGGCCAGCTCGTCGGAGAGCGCTTCCGCCTCGTCCATGTAGTGTGTCGTGAGGACTATCGACTTCCCCTCTTCCTCTTTGAGCCTGATGAGCTCGCTCCAGACCCTCCTCCTCCCGAGCGGGTCCAGGCCGATGGTAGGCTCGTCGAGGAACATCAGCTCGACGTCACACGCCAGGGTCATGGCCACAAGTATCCTCTGGCGCATACCTCCAGAGAGCTCCTCGGAGTGGACCTTCTCGACCCCCTTCAGCTCCACCGCTTCGATGACTTGTCTGGCCTTCCTGGAGGCGTCCCGCCTGCTCTGGCCGCGCATCATGAGTGTGAGAAGGACATGGTCGTAGGCGTTGAGGGTCCAGAGCGGCTTCCCTTCCTGGGGAGAGATCGCAATCCGTTTGCGTATCTCTTTGGGGCGTTTCAGGGCATCGATTCCGAAGACGCTTACCGAGCCTGAAGTAGGCAGAAGCTGGGTGGAGGCGATCCTAAGGAAGGTCGTCTTGCCGGCCCCGTTCCTTCCAAGCAGGGTGAAGATTTTCCCCTCCGGAACCTTAAGGTCCAAGCCGTCCAGAGCCGGGTCCTTCGTCTCGCCATAGAACTTGACCAGCTTGTCTGCTTCAATTATGGACTGAGGCATAGATGGTTCCCTAGGTTCCACGCGTTGCCTGCAGAGCTATTTTAGTAGGAACGAGGGGAACGATTCTTAAGCGGCCCAAGGCGTTCCCGACCCGTTTCGAATGTCGAGCAGTCCCGACCCGGTTGCACTGTCGGCTTTGGAGGGGCAGCGCTACAGCAGACATCTGGCCCTTCCCGAGGTAGGGAGGGACGGGCAACGGAGGCTCAAGGGCTCTTCGGCGCTCATCGTGGGGATGGGCGGCCTGGGAATCCCGGCCGCGGTCTACCTGGCGTCGGCGGGCGTGGGGAAAATCGGAATCGTAGACCACGACGTCGTCGAGATGACAAACCTGCAGAGGCAGTTCCTGTTCACAGAGGGTAACATCGGGAGAAAGAAGGTCGAGGTCGCCAGGGAGAGGCTCATTCAGGTCAACCCGAACGTCGAGATTGTGGCCTATGACCAGAGGCTTGATTCCAGCAACGCACTGGACGTGATGCGCCCGTACGAGGTCATCGTAGACGCGACCGACAACCTGCCGAGCCGATACCTGATCAATGACGCCTGCGTGATCCTGGGGAAGCTCGACGTCTATGCGAGCGTGCTCGGTTTCGACGGGCAGGCCTCGGTCTTCTTCGCGGAGCAAGGGCCGTGCTACAGGTGCCTCTACCCGGAGCCTCCTCCTCCGGAGTCGGTGAAGTCCTGCGAGGAAATGGGGGTCCTCGGGGTGCTTCCAGGCGTGATGGGAGGACTTCAGGCCACGCAGGTGCTCCAGATTCTTCTGGGGAAGGGCTCGCCTCTCATCGGGAGACTTCTGGTCTTCAACGGGATGGACACCTCGTTCGACGAGATCAAGATCAAGAAAAGTGTGTCGTGTGCCGTATGCGGCCCGAACCCGTCCGTAAGAGAGCTTATCGATTACGAACAGTTCTGTGGAGTGAAGGGGAGAGCGAGGCCCGTCGAATTCGACGTGACTCCGGTCGAGGTGAAGGCGTTGCTAGACCGGGGAGAAGAAGTCCTCCTGCTGGACGTTCGGGAACCATTTGAATACGAGCTGTGCCATCTTAATGGATCCCAGCTGATACCCTTAGGTCAGCTTTCAGCAAGGATTGATGAACTAGAGAGAAACAAGGAAATCATCGTCTACTGTCACGTGGGGGTCAGGAGTACTCAGGCCGTTGCATTCCTAAGGAGGGCCGGGATAGAGAAGGCGCGCAACCTGCAGGGTGGAATCGATGCGTGGGCAGGGCAGGTGGACCCGAAAATGCGGAGGTATTAGTGAAAACCTTGCCAGGACCTACGAGCCGGCAAGGTTCACAGCTGGACCTTGCGGGCTTTTGCTATGACTTGAGCCATGTCGTACCGGTCTTCCAGCATCCGGTCTGACCACTGAAACTCTGCCATGATTTCCCATTGAGGGGGATGCGCACCTCCGTTCTTGGCCCTGTAGTCCAAAATGTACTGGACGAGCTTCTCCCCATCCAACCACACCTTCTTCCGCCTGTCAATTCCAGGAGGTTCTCTGTCGGTAGCCGTCCTGGAAATAATATGTGTGTAAGTGCATATAAACACCCCCACCCCCCGGGCTACATCGACATAACAATAGGTCTAACGAATCTCGAGCCGCGTATAGCGAAGACCTAGAGCAAGATTTTACGGCTAATGACCTCTGAGAGGCGGATTCTACATGCCGCGGGTCGGATGTGAACCCACCAAGCGTGCTCAAACTCCTCGTCGAAAGAACCATCTGGGCGAATCCCGGAATTGATTCCATGAGACTGTTGAACCAGTCGATCTTTGGGTACCAGTGTCAGGGAGGATGAGAATCGCCCACTTCTTGACCAGTCCACTCACGCCCTCCGTCAGAGAGCAGAATTAATTAGCATCTAATTTGGGCAACAATTGAAGCATCTGACTTTGCAATCAAACACCGAAACAGTCTCCGCACCCACCGCCACGCAAGCTACTGCTCAACCCAACCTCTCCCTCCCGAGAAGGACCGTCGCTCTGATCCTGGCCGGTCTGCTCACCGGACTCCTCCTTGGCTTCATGGACGTAACAATCGTCGCCACCGCAGGCCCGACGATAATCTCCGACCTGGGCGGGCTGAGCCTCTACGCCTGGGTCTTCAGCTCGTTCGTCATCGTGCAGACGATCGTCATCCCGATCTTCGGAAAGCTTTCAGACATCTACGGGCGGAAGCGGTTCTTCCTAGCCGGCCTGATCGTCTTCATGCTCGGCTCGGCCCTCTCTGGGGCCTCCCAGAACATCTACGAGCTGATAGCCTTCAGGGCCATGCAGGGCGTCGGCTTCGGCGCGTTCGTCCCCACCACCATCGCCATAGCCGGCGACATGTTCCCGCCCGAAAAGCGGGGCCGCGTCCAGGGGCTCCTCTTCTCCGTCAACGGGATAGCCTTCGCCGTCGCCCCGGCCGCGGGCTCCTACCTGACGGAGGCTCTGAGCTGGAGGTGGATCTTTTACATCAACCTCCCCCTCGGCATCGTATCCTTCCTGATTATCTTCCTCGCCCTCCACGAATCGCGGAACCTCCGAGCCACGGCGTTTAGCGACTGGCTCGGCTCGGCCGCCCTGGGGGCGTTCCTCGGGCTGTTCACCACGGCCCTCTTCCTGGGAGGCTCGACCTTCGACTGGGCCTCGTGGCAGGAAGCTAGCCTGTTCTCGTTGAGCGTGGCCATGCTAGCGGCCCTGGTCATGGTGGAGAGAAGGGCGAAGGACCCGGTCCTCCCACCGCGCCTCTTCCGGATACGGACGATATCCGCCACCACTGCGGTCAACATCCTCCGGGCCATGGTCCTCTTCGGGCTGGTCGCCTACCTCCCCCTCTACGCGCAGGCGGTCCTCGGTGCGAGCGTCTACGACGTCAGGAACGTAGTGTACTCCCTCGCCCTCCCCACGACGGCGGGGATACTCCTTAGTGGGGCGGCGATCCCGAGACTCGGGCCGAAGAACATCATACTCCTAGGGGCAGGAATCCTCATCGCGGGGGTCGTGGCATTGTCGACGATCAACTCCTCCTCGGCGCTCCTCCAGCTCATGGAGGTCTGCGTCCCGCTCGGTATCGGGAGCGGCTTGATGATCCCACCTTCGATAGTCTCTTTCCAGAACTCTGTCCAGAGAAACGAGATAGGGGTCGCCTCGGGCCTAGCTGCCTTCACCCTGAACCTCGGCTCGGCGCTAGGAGTGGCGACCCTGGGCGCCATCCAGGCCTTCTCTTTCAAGTCTCAGCTCTCCACCCTGTTTGCGGGCAACCCTGGGGTGGCGGCGGGTCCGTTGGGCGACCCGAACGCGGCCGGGCAAATTCTCGCTTCTCCGGCGGCTCTGGCCAAGCTCCTGACGGCCTATCCGTCACTGGCGAGCCTGATTCCGAACGTCCGCGAAGCTTTCTCGCAATCCATCCTGGGCTTGTTCTCAATCCTGCTGGCCGTGAGCGTCCTAACCATTCTGGCGGCCCTTTTCATCAAGGGCAGGCAGCAGAGCGCCCCCAAACCGGTGGGACAGGCCTCGAGGCCTTGAAACAAAACGCGCTCTTACTTCGCAGGGAGGGTCTTGGCCTTCGTTTTCCAGAAGGCCCCTAAAGTAATCAGTGCGATTCCCACGACAGCTACGAAGCCGCCCAGATTGATGAATGTTGGGTCGTTATCCATGAAGCTACCTCCCCCAGCTATTCCAGCCCCCTGAGCCGCCCATACAACCCCGAGCAGCAGAAGTATTGCGCCGATTGTGATTGTAATCTTCCTCTCATTTCCTTTCATCTTTAGCTCGAGGGCAGATACGTAATGGTTGAACAAGATTGGTTGTCATCATAAAAGGGGAAGAGGAAGCAGGCGCTCTGCTTCTTCTCTACTCTGCGAGTTCGACCGACACAGGCACAGGATTCCTCAGAGTGTCCATGACCGGCGAGGTCTTGGAGGCGTACTCCAGCAGCTCCTGGATTTTGGCTCTTGGAGCATCAGCCTTGACCTTCGCCTTCACACGGACGTTCTGCAGGCCTGGGCGGACCTCTGTGGAGAGGTTCAGGAACCCATGCAGGTCGACGTCGCCTTCCATCGAGTACTCGAGGGACTCCACCTTGATCCCCTGCGCAGCCGCAGGATAGATGAAACTGACAGTCATGCACCCAGCAAGTGCGTGGAGGACGGCTTCCACGGCGTTGGGGGCTGTGTTCTGTCCGAGCAACACTGGCGGTTCGTCCAGGGCGAGATTGAAGGACTCGGTCCTGCTCGCGTCTTCCTGACCTGCCCCGTAGAAAGATTTGATGGTGGACGCAGCCTTTGCACCGCCCTTCCACGTGGTGGAGGAGCGGAAGTTGAATTTCGCGATGCTTGGGGTCTGTTTGATGGCGCTGATGGTGCCGACGAGTTGATCGACGTTTACTCCGTTCTGTATGTTCGTCATGGAGCTTATGCGGAGCCCTCGGGGATATAGTGCGCACGGGAGCGAGCCACCCGTTTTCTGCACTGTCGCGTGGTGTCTGGGGCCTCCTGGTGAGAAAATCGCGGTTCCCTTATCAACAACGCGCACCGTCCAGGAGTGGAATGGACGCCAAGGACGTAAGGATCTTCTGCGACATCGCGTTCAGGGACCTCAGTTACAGCGCCAGCATCCAGAGGCACGTCAGCCCCTCCGAGATAGGGAGGAAGCTTGGGCTCGACGAGAAGACCGTGCGATCGAGGATCAAGAAGATGGAGGAGGACGGTTTCATCAAATACTATCAGGCGATGCCTAGCCTGTCGCTCTTCGGCTATGGGTTCATCACAGTGTACCGCTTCGAAGCCCTGAATATCGCGACAAAGCAGAAGGTCATCGAAAGCACCCAGAAGATCCCGAACGTGGTCGAGGTCATCGATTACATCGGTCCTTCGGTTTCCATTGACATCACTAGCACGACCGCCGACGACGCGAAAGAGCCGGCAGAGGGGATCGCCGCAAGGTTCGAGCTGACCCAGAGGACTCTGGGAACGAGGGCGATAAGGGACCCCCACGACACCCTGGACACGTTGGACTGGCGGCTCGTCCAGGAGCTCAGATACGACGCCCGGATGACGACCACGGACCTCTCAAAGTCACTTGAGATTACCCCGAGGATGGCGGAGTACAGGATCAACAAGCTTCTCGATTCAGGAGCCCTCCTGATCAGAGCAGTCATCAACACCCAGAGGCAAGCCGGACTGGTCTTCTATGAAATGGAGCTTTCCGTCGACGAAGCCAGAAGAGGCGCAATAATCGGAAGCCTGCAGGAACAACACGGCGAAAAGCTCTGGTCGGTCAACTCGCCGTCGCCTGGCGCGATACTCGCGAACCTCTTCGGCTTCACCCTCGCTGAACCCGAGGAATCGGCCTTGTCGGCACTGAAAATCGAGGGAGTGAAGTACTGCCACTTATTGATGCTGAAAGAAGTGCTCGAGCCGAGACAACCCAATTGGTTGGATGGCCTCATCGGGAAGAAGGTGGGCTAGACCGTCCTTACCGTCGCCCTGATCTCCGCTTCATTCACCGCTGTCTCTGGATGGATGTCATGCAGGTGTATGAGAATGTGCTTCACGGCCTGATCCTCACCCTGGGGAGAGATAACGGTCCAGCCGCAGGGGCATGTAATCATCTTTGCCATGCCCGGTCCATCGAAGTTCCGCTATTTATGTCGGGAGCAAGCGTCGCTAAAGTCGACCACGTAGGTTACGGGCGCACTCTTCCCGTGCGCACTATATCGTTCAGGAGGGCACTGGTGTTCTATGGAAAAAGAACTGCTCTTCGAAGGAAAGGTCAACACGACCTCAATGAACATCAGAGAATTCAGTGCACAAGGCGCCAAGCTCGACGTCACCCTCGCTGGGGAGGTCAGCGGGAAGGTGGCAGGGCTCATCATGACAACCCACAACGCTCTCATGAAGCCTGACGGGACGGTGGAAGCCGACCTCAGGTCAATCATATTCTCCAACGGCGAGCCCGTCTTCGTATGGGGCAAGGCAACGGCGAAAGGCGTCGACCCCGCTCCCATACTGAGGATCGAGGAAAACCTCACATTCCAAACTCCATCTCAGAGACTTGCATACCTGAACAACACGAAGGGCTGGGCAGAAGGCCTAGACAACTTCGCGACAGGCGAATACAACTTCAAGGTCTACGCTGTGAAGTAGGGAAAGCGTGGACCTCTCCCCGTTTTTTCTTGGAATAAACTGAATGATACCCTACACTCAGGGCGACCTCAAGCGGGCCCTGCTACTCTGCGGCATCGTGGGAAGCTGGCTGGTCGTCATCAACCAGGGCAGCGAGCTGGTCGCGGGCAAGATCACCGGTCTACTCTATCTTAGGATTGTCCTCGACTATGCAACCCCATTCGCGGTCTCCAGTCTTACTGGAGTAATGCGCAATTGGGGAGAGCGTTCAGAGCGTCATGTCTGACTTTCGACTCTAGAAAGGTGTTTACGCGTACCCATTGGGTCTCAGGGTCGGTCAAGCCATTCAGCAACTTTCGTTTGGAGCTCATGGTAGGTTTCATGCGCTTCGTGACTCTCCAACTTAGCTGCCTCCAAGTCGCTCCGAAGCAGAGCCTCCTCAAGTTTCGTTAGGTGTTTCTTGAGCGCAGAAGCGAGAGTCTTGGTACTCGCGGGGAACAGCTCGGGGGAGGCCAGATTGATCGACCTTCTCACCACGGGGACGAATCGCGGGTCGAGCTTGCCATCGGCAAGATTCTCATCCATGTGGTGGAAGTCCACATAGCCCAGCGCCCTCATGGCAAGTCCAGCACTGATCCGTGACAAGGAATTCGCCAGAGAAGAAAGGTCATTTGTGGGAGCATTGTTGACCGATTTCATCCTCTCTATGATGATGGATGCCGCTTCAACATCCTCGACGACTCCGTCTCTCTCCTTGGGCGAACTACTCAATCTGTGACAGCCTCGTCAAGTGGGGAAATAAAGAGTACCTGGTGCAACCAATCATCACCTAGGATGCCCCTCCACTTGGTCGGAGCCGACATAGGAAACACCACCAAGGATATCCCACGGAAGAATGAAATTCTTGCGTTCAGTGTCACGCCCGCGACACGCTTAAGTCTCCAAGACAGCGAATGTCGAAGTCCTTGAAGTTCGCCGAAAGCTCGCTTCTGATGATAGGGCATACCCCGCTGCTGAAATTACGGAGAGTAACGTCTGGCCTGGAATCGAATGTCTTCGTGAAGTGCGAGTACTCGAATCCGAGTGGAAGCATCAAGGATCGAATTGCTCTTAGAATGATAGAAGGGGCAGAACAGAGAGGGCAGTCTCAAGTCCGGCGGGACAATTATCGACGCAACAAGCGGAAACACCGGCATCGCACTTTCCTTCGTCGGCGGGGTCAAGGGATACAGGGTTCGCCTGTTAACACCGGCCAAATGGGCGTCGAATTTCAGGCCGGAAGACAGAATCAAGATGATGAGGATCTTCGGCGCGGAGGTGATCAACGTAGACCTAGAGAAACACAGGGACCTCTTGAATGGACTGGAGGGTTCGAAGTACATGGTTGCCTCCTATGCTTTGATGCTGAAGGCATGCTACGACATGCAACGCGAGGATGGATCAATTTGGTGGGCGGACCAGATGTCGAACCCTGACAATCCTTTGGCGCACAAAGTCGGTACCGGAACGGAGATCATCCAGCAGATGGAAGGCCAGATAACAGCATTCGTTTCATCCTTGGGCAATGGGGGCACCCTACTAGGGGTCGGAAAAGCCCTCAGGGGGAACCTCGCCTCGACTGATGCTGTGAGAATCGTTGGGGTCGGGCCAGAAGATCAAAAGTTTCTTGATGATTGGCGCGGGCCGAAATTTCTGCTCGGCTTCCTTGCGAAGCTGGGCATGCCGATGAAGAAATACATTATCGAGGAGATGCTGGAACAGAGGATACCGGACGTGATGATCTACGTGGGCCATGATGAAGCGAGGGAGATGGCAAATCGACTTGCAAGGGAAGAGGGAATATCCTGCGGACTATCATCGGGGGCGAATGTTTACGCCGCGCTGAGGGTCGCCAAGAGTCTTCCAAAGGGAGCCAACGTAGTGACTATATGCGTGGACAGGAGAGACCGGTATCTCTCTGAGTATCCGAATGAAACATATGTTGTCTAGACTGTCGAGAAGAGAAGTCCTATCACTCCGCCAAACTCACATTGCACAGCGAATGGAAGTTCCGTCACTGAACTACGGCACACGACTCGGGATTTGAGCATACACAGGTATGCTCAAATTCAGGCGTTTGCGATTCTGGGGCACATGAGAGGAATCGATGCCGCGGGTCGGATTTGAGCGTTAATTTGCTAGCAAATCATTCGGGAAGGTCAACGCTAAGGACCTCAGATACAGCACATTGCAGAAAAGGGGCAGTAGCCGACCATTGCACAAGACCCTAGGAGGTACAGTGCGGGGCCCACAGAAAACTACGGCGACATGAATGGCGTCAAGCCTTCATTCCTGTTTCGTGTATCCGGCCATGAGCTCTTTTGTACCAGAGGGCCCAGCGATGCTAAGGCGCATTTCCCCCAAGGGTGGAATCACCTCGAGCCTGAAGCGCAGGAACGGGCAGCAGAGTCGCTCTAGGGTCATCCATTCAGCGATTCTCACCAGTAGGCCGGGCGAGTCAGAGAATTCAAAGGAGAAACCGTCGATTATTTCGCGAGTTACACGGACTCCTCCGAACAGGCCTTGGAGCAAATCTTCATGTCGTTCCCGCTGATTTGGGTCAAGCACCGTGAGGTCGCACGCGACCCCCGATTCAAGCTCGATACGCCTACCCACATGCCGATTCGCATCCAAATGCTATTTGAATTTGTCTTGCTGGGCCTTGTGGGTTAAGTTAGGCGCCAGAATGATGGTAGATCCAAACCCGTCGGGATAACTGCCATACGGAATCGGGCCGCGAAGGCTTAAACAACCGAGTACTGCATAGTCGTACCCGAGGGTAACGGTTGGTCGAGACAGAGATGGGCCTCGCTGAGCTCTATTCTGATTTGCGAGCCCACGGTTACATTCGGGCCGCTTACAGCTTCCCAGGCGAAAGAGTCGAGGAGCCATATCTTGTTACTCCCTCCGGCTTCGAGCACGAGAAGTTCCTGTTGCGCAGACACTCTCAAGTTTCCGCGAGATTGCTCAAGGAAATTGCCGAAGATCCTAAGAGCAATTCTACCCACATGGCAGCTCTCGCAGCGCTCATCCTTCATGATTTCAAGTGCACAAAATGCACCCCTGAGGGGAAGGCAGAGTCAAAGTGATTCTTCATTTCAAATTGTAGATTGAAACTCGATTGGGTTAGCCGTCATTCAAGTGGCGCCCCGGCCGTGCCTTAACCAAGCGGACTGAGGGGACTCAATTGGCCATGGATTCGGAGGCTGTCAAACTAAGAGCCGATGGCTCTTCGAGGTTTGTACCCGACGTACACGCTTTCCTGATACTGACTCACGCCCGCCGCCCCCTTGAAGGTCCAATCTGCATAAACGTGAGTCTTGGCGAACCCTACTTCTTTCATCACCTGTAAGAAATCCAGAGGGTCGAAAAGCCCGAGCCTGTGAACATCATTTCTCATTACGATGACCTTTGCACCGTCCTTGATCAAGTAGGTAAATGAAATCTCCCCGATGTCTGTCTTTCGTTTTGAGATGCTTGTCCGGGCACCAATTACTTTTCCGTCGTCAAATACCGATTCATCTCTATGACCATCCATGAAGCCCTTCTTAGTAAAACGCGTGTCGAATACAACAATGCCGCCATCCTTCAAGTGGTCATAAAATCCTCGAATCGTCCTTTTCAGTTCTGGAATCGTCAGATTGTAGGAAATCGCGCTGAATAAACAGATTACAGCGTCGTAGTCTCTGTCGAAAACGGTATCGAGACCCTTCATATCACCTTGGATGAACGTGGCGTGACGCCTTACCTTACTCCTCGCAATTCTGAGAACCTCTTCACCGATATCCACACCGGTGACCTGGTAACCTCTGGCGGTAAGGATCTCGGTATGGCTTCCCGTCCCACACGCAACTTCCAAGATTCGTTTTACGTGAACGTCATATCTCCGGAAGACCTTGACCAAGAAGCTCACTTCCTGACCGTAGTCTTTCCACCAGTATATCCTGTCGTAGTACTTTGCCAATTCCGAATACAACGCTCTTCTGCGCATGCATGGAACAATCTGTGCACGAGATATAATCCTGATAGAGCGCCCGAGTGGAAATCTTAGTCAGGCGTGCTTCTGGATTCGTCCAAGGACTGACCCCACCGAGCCCGCTAAAATCGCTCTAATTGGAGACTATGGTCGTGAGCACCCGCAAGGGGTCACTTTGTGACGGAGATCAAACGCCTGTGGCTCTGGTCAATGGAGGTAACTTCTCAAAACCGAGGCATTGATTGACCGTGCGCCCATCTGCTAGGATTCTCTATCCGATTGACACTATTATTTTGCCGTTCGACTTGTCCATGATATTGATTTGTTGGGGATGCTTCATGAAGGTTACCTTACCCAAGCAAGCTATTAGTTCCAGGCCCTTCCTGCTGTCCAGATCTTCAGAACTGCCTGAAGCAACCATGTCCCTAAACGCACCTGTAGTCTTCGGTGTGCCGACGGCCTTGATGTATTTGGTAACCGGTTGGCTGTTATAGAATTTGGACCTTGTATCCTGTTCTTCTTTCTCGTTTATCATAGAACCCTTCCTAGGCAGGGTAACGCACTATAAAAGGCGGGCGCAAAACAAATTTCTGCAAATCCTGCGTCGCGTAAGATGGCCGACTTCCCGAGTGTGACAGTTGGAAAAGCGCGATCCCAATCCTCCCTACAACAAAATTCATGTGCGATAACCTAAATGAAAAAGGTAGACGGAGTGGTCCTCCGTCCCTTGTAAGGAACGAGTCTTAACTCGTACTCTGAGGAGTCGTGCCTACTATAGTTGCGCTGGCGAATCTAGGGCCTACCTGAGTGATCTTGATTCTCGCCTTCTCTCCTTGCTTTCCTCCGGTGACAAAGATGACGAAACCGTCGATCTTGGCTACTCCGTCGCCCCTTCTGCTTGCCTCGGTAATGGTGACGTCGTATTCCTTGCCGACCTCTACTGGTTTGGGTCCTTCAGATCTAAAACCCCCGCCTCCACCAGAACCAGATCGCCCGTAACCGCCTCCGCGTCCGTAACTCGTTATTTCATCTCCCAGTGCTTGGACGACACTAAGCATCCAACCAATTACATGGTATAAAAGAGGTGACCTCCACGGGATGTCGATTCACAGGGAAAGAGCAGAAAAAGAACAGACGTGCCATCCCAATCCGCATATGTCTTCGGAGAGGACCTTCTACCTCGGACGCTCGATCGCCCTCATTTTGCTCTGTAGGGGGCTGTACTCAGTGGACCACACCGGTTCGGCATTGCCCAGGCGGTCTCTTGTTTTCGGAAGGGAGCGTGAAAAGAGAGGCTGACCTAATTAGCACCGAAAAGTGGATGTGGAGTACATGAGTTACCGCTCCGCTTCAAAGGGGGAACACCTAACTTCAAAGGGTTACCTCGAATACATTGATCAAAGACTAGGTCTTTCGAAGGGAACCGTCTATAGCCTCTGCCTAGCAGCCATGAAGTCGAAGACCGAATCCAAATCCGGGGTCAAGGTGACATATAGAGGAGAGACCGAACGCCAGATACGCATGACCCCTCATCACTCCGTTCAGGTGCGCAAAGCAATATTTCTCATAGAGTTCAAGTTGACGAAGGCGGGAGAGCAGGTGGACCGAGTGGTTCAGGTCCATCTGGAGATGTAGCTGATTCCACTGGTTCTCTGACCCGAAGCTTGCCCCAAAATCGCGCCGATAGGCGGCGTTTCCGAGAGATGCCCTGAATGAGGCAAGCACGCTGTACTACAAAGACAACGTCAGAGGGCAGTTCGAGACCCACATTTGAAAGATATAATTATGGTCGTACGGCTCATTTCCGAAGTTGTCCGATTACGAGTCAGAAGAAGGGAAACTGAGGAAGCTGTACGACCAGGCGCGCGCACAGGGGAACAAGAAAAAGAAGAGGGAATACAAGGAAAAGATTGCCGAATTAAACCGACTCCGCAAGGCCGGTCAGCGAGAAAGTAATAGGTCGAAAGGCTAGGGGTTCCGCAGCACCTTCCTCTAAGGGAACCTACCGCCGACATGAGAGCGGGTCAGGTGACGTAATGGCTCCGGTCTGGTCGGCGTCCACGTAGGTTCTTAATCAAATTTCTTAATCAAATTGGCCTTGCCTTAGGCAAGAAGGCGCCCTGGCCGGGCCTTGTCAGTTCAGGTAGGCGCCCGCGCTCAATTAATGAACCGCCTCGCGGAGAGGGACCCTCCGTGCCCTGAGGTGTCGGTGCAGAGACCAACTGGATTGGACCCCCCGGGAACATTGTAGCTGCAGGTGTTCAACAAGTAGATGTTGAAAGTCCCAGCGGTGCCGGGGCCGCTCGTTTCGTCTGAGAATCCATAGTTTCTGTTGTTATCTGCTGAATTACCAGTGAATGAATTGAAAATTCCGCCGTAAACAGAGTATCCATTGCCGCCATTATTGCTGGCGGTATTCGAAACGAGGGTGTTGTTGCTTACTGCGTTGAGGTAGAAACCCGCATATTGATTGAATGATGCGTCATTACGATCAAGGATGTTAACCCAGGAGGCGATGTTGAAGCCTAGTCCGTCGTTAAATGCGATGTTGCGAGTCAGGTTCATTCCGCCCCTGCCGTAAATCTGGAACCCTGCTGGATTATTGAAGGCAACGTTCCCCCTCAAGAGGTCGTGATCTGAATTCAACTGGAATCCTCCGTAAGTGTTCTGGTACGCTTGATTGTAAACCAGATTGACCCATGGACTCGCTTGAACCACGAATCCAATCAAGTTACCCGTTGCGGTATTTCCTTCCACTGTGCTATTTGTACTATCAAAAACGCTGATACCCCAGTTGAATCTTGAAAGGACGCAATTCCTCACGATTATGTCATTCCTTCCGGTAACGTCTATGCCGAGCGGGGAATTTGGACGGGACCCTACAATCGAATGCCCCGCACAATCCAGAGTGATTCCGTCGCTTCCCATGACTAGACCGGTGCCAGGGCACGCGCCCATGTCCGCACTCAGTGTTGTTGACATTGTAATCGTGTCACCGCAAGCAGGGGTCATGGGTGTAGGCATGGGAGAGAAGGGGGACCCAGCGAATATTAACAACAGAGGGAGGAGAAGCCCCAATAGCGTTGAGTAGGCCATGTGCTTCGGGAGGTGACCACAGTTATTAAGTCAAAGTGGGTTCCAGAGGCCCTTTCTGGCCATTGGAGCTTCGAGGTGAATGGGGCTTAACTTTGAGAACGTGTTGTTTCGAGTATGAACCCTCCACGATTCATGAAGGCGCCTCAGTCTCCCGCGCCAAGTGTCAAGCGCCCGTCGAAAGGGGAGAATTGTGCGACTCGTTCTCGTCGGCCATCGGTCCGGAGTGGTGTCGAGTTACATCAGCATGTTGAGGCGCTTACGCAAGAAACAGGCACCCAGGCCGGGATCTTACGTCCAATGTGAGCGCCCCAAATTACGAGCGCTCAAGGGAGTTGACGAACCCGGCAGGATTCTTGCATTCTACCTGCGCATGTTCGCTACGAATCCAGCTGAGTTCCAGAGCACTATCCAAGGTTCCGTCTTGGTAATCAAACGGAAGTGATTCTCCTGCCCCCTTTCGATCGTGCCAAGAGCTTCGGGAACGCCTGGTTCCAGTAGCCCCAATTTGAAGGAAACTCTACCATTCAGGGGTCTGACGAAGATTGATTCGTATCGCCTCTTGAAGGGGAATCCACGAAGACGATCGTCAATTCCAATGTCCACCGAGTAGAAACGCAGCAGTCCTTTGACCTCAGGAATAGGGGGGTATCTGGTTATCAGTTTTTGAGATTCCCTGGGCCCTTCAGGCGTTTGGACCAGAATGGATTGGTAAAGACCACCATCTGTATGGTAGCTGTACTTCGTTCCCCACCCATCGGCACTGGCAATTCCGAAGATGATTTCTCCAGATCCCTTTGCAATCCACGCGACCTTTCTGGGGCCCCCTTTGTCGGTTGCCAGGATTGCAATTCTCAGATACTCGGCATCCCGTTTGAAACGGTCCAATTTCGGCAAGGTTTCTCCACTCCTTTTGGAGGATCTCTCCACTTAGAGGTTTCTCGCCGTTCATGGGGTCTATTGCGCCTCCGCCGAAAATAGCCGTTTTCAGTATGCGCCCTGTCCTAGTCGCTCCGGACAGGCGCCCCGCCTCTAGAAGCAAGCGGGCCCGGTAGGGTTAGCGTCTGAGCAGGTTTCTTTCCCTGTACCGGCCTCGGTTGATGAACGCCTTGGCCTGGACCTTTCATCTAGTGTTGGCGCCCCAACTTGCCAAGGATGAAGCAGGCAGCGCGGCCTTGAATGACATGTTCGACGAAGTCCTGAGCCGTATCCCTCAGACTTGGCGGAGCCGGTTCACATCACGTACAGGTACATCGGATGAGGCTCCTTCCAGCCCGCAGGCGTGACCGCCACTTCCCGTACAGGAGTCCAATCAGGGATCGGATAATTGAAATTCACGATTCTGACGCCAGGTCTCAGCTCTCTCATGAACTTCGGCGCCAGTAGGTTCAGAGTGTAGTCTGAAAGATACATCGCAAGAACGTCGGCCTTCCGCAAGCTTACCTTCTTGAAGTTGCTACACCTTATCGTGATCCGATCGGAAAGCCCCAGCTCCCTCACCTTCCGGCGGCACTCTCTCACGAGGCGCCTCCGGATCTCCACTCCCACCACCCTGGCATGAAAGTCTTTGGCCGCTGTCATCACCATTCTACCGTCGCCCGAGCCGAGGTCGAACAACATCTCGTTTGGCTTCACAGAAGCCAAGGTGAGCATTCTGGGTATGATGTCTTCGGGAGTCGAGATGTATGGCTCGGTGTAATTCATTCATCCCAATCAGTTTCTCGTCCTAGATAAGCGTCGATGGTGAAATGCGTGCCGGGAGTCGCGCGGCAGCGGCCTCAGAAGGTGTCGTCAGTGGTCGTTGGGAATGGTCAGTAGGCCATGAGCCCTTTTTCCTCGAGGGTCACGTGAAGGTTGTTCACGGCCCTGTAGACATCAGCCTCCTTCTTGGCTCCAGTGCAGACGAGCTTCCCAGACGAGAAGAGAAGGATTACCGTCTTGGGGTCTGCCATCCGGTGGATGAGGCCGGGGAACTGCTCAGGCTCGTACATAGATTTCGGCAACTTTCTAGCCGCTTCCTCCAGGTGGATCTTCCCCCCAAGGCTCGCCGATGCCACCATGTTCTGTATCACAATCTCCGCCTCGTTCTTGATGGGGATGCCCCCCTTCCTCAGCCTCCTGACAACCTCCTGCACCGCCTTCCTTGACTGCTCCTCCGATTTTGCGCCCGTACAGACCATCTTTCCCGAGCTGAAGACGAGGGTAGCTGTCTTTGGACTCTTCAGCCTGAAGACCAATCCGGGGAATCGGTCGGGATGATATTCCACGTCGACAAAGTTCTTGGTTATCAGGTTGAGGTCAACCCTCTGGTTTATCGAGGCGGAAGCGACAACGTTCTCGATGCTTATTATCGCCTTCGTCTGGGGCATTGGGGGCTCGTGGAGAATCGAAGGTAGATATAGTATCTAGTCGGGGTAGGGATGGTCCCGACAACCTTTCAGGTCATGTAACGCTTCACTCGCATTACAGACGCCTCCCAGATTATCTTCAGACCGTGAAGAGTGTCAGGACTCTGCCCTGTCGCCAACTAAAGCCTGCTCTCAGAAAGGTTCTTCATGACTCTAGCACTCAGGACCTGCCATGAACCCCGAGGACGTCGAGACCTGGAAGCGGGCGCTCCTCAGGTTCAGGGAACAGAAGGACGAGCTCTTCGGGCATGGTAACGACTCCCCCCTATCGCACGAGGACAGGCAGGGTTTCGGGGGCCTGAAATACTTCGAGCCCGACCCGGGGTACAGGTTAGAGGTCAAGCTCCAGAGGCATACTTCCATCGAGAGCGTGATGATGACGACGAGCAAGGGCACGCGCCAGCTCTTCAACAATGTAGGCGGTTTCGAAGTCGTAATCGAGGGTCAACCCGTGCAGCTCCACGCTTACCAGTCGGCGGTGAGGGACGACCCGAACATCTTCCTGCCCTTCAGGGACGCCACTTCGGGAAAAGAGAGCTACGGGGCCGCGCGTTACCTCGACTTGCGGGTCGAGCACGATGACGACTACGCAGTCGACCTCAACTACGCCTACAACCCGTACTGCGCGTACAGTGAGGCCTACACCTGCCCTCTCCCGCCCACCGAGAACTGGCTGAAGGTGGCGGTCCGGGCAGGCGAGAAGAAGTACCACGACACGACTAGCACAACATAGAACATACGGCAGCCACTGGCCGTCTGTCTGTCTTCAGAACACTGATGTCGCGACAATCCAACCTCTTTATAGGCGGAATGCTCGGGCGGACCATGCCTCACTACGTGTCCTTTCTGAAATGGACCGAGCAGGGGATCAAGAGCGTCAAAGACTCTCCCAGGAGGGCAGAGGCGGCCCGGAAGCTGGCTGAGCAGATGGGCGGGAAGATCTGGATCTGGTACACCATGGGCAAGTACGACCTGGTGGCCATCAGCGAGTTTCCCGACGACGCCGCGGCGAACAAGTATTTCCTCACGGTTGGCAGCTGGGGAAACGTACGGACGACCAGCATGAAGGCATGGTCCGAGCAGGATTTCGCAAAGCTAATCGGTGAAATGCAATAGTCATCTGCGAGGGCCAACCTCCTTTTTTGTACAGGCGCTCCAAAATACTTACGTGAAGAATAGGTGATGGTTCAAGGGCCGCTTGTCGGATCAAGGTCCTCGCTTTGCTGGTAAACCGCGAACAAACCCGGGTCGACGGCCCGAATCCTACCCTGCTGACGAAAGTCTCTGGCCGGAACTTGTCACTTCAGGTAGCGCCCCAACGCGTCAATCCGCGCGCAACCCACTTTTCCCGTGAATCGTACGCCGACACTCGTAGCTGCGGCCTGCTGTGTGAAGGTTTAACTCACAATCCACTTTGGAACACGCAGACCGAAGTCAAGAGACCGGTGAAATACGATTGACCCGCAAGGCGCTGATGGTGGTTGCTCTTTCGCTGCTCGCGGCCTCGGCCGCATTCGTTTCTCTGTATTTCGTTGTTCTCCCGACTTCGCAAGCCGGATGTGGCGATATAATCACGGCAGACAGGACTTTGAGCGCGAACGTCGGCCCTTGCTCAGGGAGTGGGCTCGTAATCGACGCCAACGGCATATCCCTCGACTGTGCCGGGCACAGCATAAGCGGTACTGGCACAAACGATACGAGTGTAGGGATTCGGCTTGCTGGGATAACGAAAGTCACGGTCAAGAATTGCTTCGTTACGGAATTCGGGTATGGTTTCTACTTCAACAGTTCTTCAAGCAACACTCTCAGCGGGAACACCGCGAGCAAGAACCAGTACGGCTTCGACCTCACCAACTCCTCCAGCAACATCCTCAGCGGAAACATGGCGAACAGCAGTGGCGAAGATGGCTTCCAACTTGTTGGCTCCCCCAACAACACTCTGAGTGGGAACACTGCGAACAAGGGAGGTTACCACGGCTTCGACCTTTGGAACTCTTCCAGCAGCAACACTCTCACCAGGAACATTGCGAGCAATAACGTCGTTGGCTTCCTCCTTAGCGCCTCTTCCGGCGACACTTTCATCGGGAACTCTGCGGATCAAAACCACTACGGTTTCACCGTTACAAACTCTTCCAGCAACACTTTCAGTGGAAATACTGCAATCGGCAACGCGATCAATGGCTTCACCCTCCAAAGCTCTTCCAGCAACACCCTGACCGGGAACACCGCGAACGGCAACGCCTATGACGGGTTCCTCCTCAACAGCACTTCCAACGGCAACACCCTCAGTGGGAACATCGCGAACCAAAACGGCGATGGCTTCGAACTTGTAGGCTCTTCCAGCAACACTCTGACCGGGAACACAGCGAACCACAATCACTCTCCCCTCGCCATTGCCAGCAATGGCTTCTATCTTTCCAGTTTGTCCAACGGCAACACCATCAGTGAGAACACTGCAACCGGCAACAAACAGTATGGCTTCTACCTTCTTTACTCTTCGACCAACACCCTCTCAGGAAATACTGCAACCGGCAACAAACAGTATGGCTTCTACCTTCTTTACTCTTCGACCAACACCCTCTCAGGAAATACTGCAACCGGCAACGCGATCAATGGCTTCACCCTCCAAAGCTCTTCCAGCGACACCCTGACCGGGAACACCGCGAACCACAATTACGTTGGTTTCTACCTTACCAACTCTTCCAGCATAACGCTCAGTGGGAACACCGCGAACCGCAATTACTTTGGCTTCACCATTACCAATTCTTCCAGAAACACCCTCACTGAGAACGTGGCGACCAACAACAGGTTCTACGGCTTCTCCCTTTCTTCTAGCAACAACGCTCTCAGCAATAACACGGCGGACGACAATCAATTTGTTGGTTTCCTGCTTGACAGCTTCTCCAACAGCAACACCCTTACCAGGAACACTGCGAACAACAATCAATATGGCTTCTACCTTGTGGGCTCCTCTAACAACATCCTCAGTGGGAACATCGCGAACCAAAACCGCGATGGCTTCGGACTTGTAGTCTCTTCCGGCAACACTCTGACCGGGAACACAGCGAACGGCAACGCAAACTATGGATACGCTGATGACTCGGTTGGATCTGGCACTCTAGGAACCGCCAACACGTATCTCCTCGACGTGTGCAATGGCAACGAGCTCGGAGGCTCTAGCCCGAGCGGACTTGGCACCCCACAGCCCTAGACCATTCATATCCGAAGGCGAAGTGCCTTGTCGATCACCTGAGGGGAGAGGAAGCGGCGAATTCAATGAACCGTGGCCTCCTTGAAGGTGGGGCCAGAAACTGAAGGGGTTCGGAAAGTGAATTCTAGCGTGGATTCCCTGAAGGCCGACACTATGGCTCGGCGTTACTAACGCTACCTCTATCATCGAACTTGAAGTAGTTGACAGTCACTTTCGGGACCTCTTGTCCAGCCTTAAGGCGGGAAAAAGGGTCCTGGCTCGGGACCCTCAGGCTCTCTTTCCAGGACGTCCTCAAACGGCATGGACCACAAAGGGGTTCCACCCTTATTTTGCGTTATGTACTGCTAGTACATACTGGGCGTCTGTTGAGTACTAGCAACTACTTGTATGGCACCCTCATGCACGCGAAGGCCACCATCGGACCTCCTGTGAGTCGAGAATAGCGGCAACCAGCTTCATCCAACCAAGCTTAATATCGGAGACCATGCCCTTCAGGTCGATGTCAGAGAAGAGCACGCCAGAGATCATCATCGAGCCCTACAAGAAGATAGTAGTCCATGAGGTCATCGAGTATCAATTCAACGACTACGTGGAACTCGTCCTGACAGGAACGCGAGCGGCGGGGGGCACTACGATTCCCCTTGTCCAGTGGTGCAACGGGATGGTGTTCCAAGTCGTTCCATTCAACTCCAATAGCGATGCAGTCATCGAACAGCAACTGGAAGGGACCATTCACTACAATTCTGTAAGTTTCGCACTAAAGGAAAAATTCGAGCCTGAAGTCAGGTCGCCGTTGGGTACCCTCAGGCTGATCAACGCGAGTGCCAATCCCAACTTCGTCGCCCTGGCAGACCTGCTAAGACAACATTCCAAGTACAAGTTGTGAATGTCAATTGAAGCCCGACCCAACCCAGTTCAAATGGGAAGGCTCTCCATCATGTCATTCTTGCGCGTGACTTGGACGGGAGAGGAACGATGGACGAGACTGGGAGATTGATCACGAACTTCCTAGTGCAATTCCTTCGTCTGATGCTTGTGCCAGTGGGTGCAGTTGTCGCGATTCTCTCTGGTCTTGGAATCGTTGGTAACTACTCCGAATGGGAGACCCATTTCTGTCGGGGGCCACAGCTGGTCTATCCTGTCTGCGGCTCTATCTACTGGCTCATCGTCGAGTTGTTCATCTTTGCTTCGATTGGAGTTGTCTTGGTATATGTCGGGCTTGGTGCGAGATTCCAGAGTATCAAGCCCCGGCTGGTGTGAACTTCCGCCTCGTCGGTTACTCGCGGAGTCGCAATGAGCCTAAAAGTCACCTCGTGCTGAACTTCGATGTTGACACCCATGGAGCGCGAACTTCTCGAGGGCATGTGCAACTGCTATTCAGCCTGCGGTGAGAACTTCGAGAACACAGTCAGAATGGTGGCTCATGCTAGGGGCCTGACGGTTGCAGACGTGAAGGAGATCTTAGCGATGCTGGCGAAGGACCACGGAAACGACAAGGACTACATGACGCTCAGGAGCAGGCTGCCGGCCGCCTTCCCGTTCTAGGAGCCGACGGACTTGCCTCTTTGCCCCGTCTGCGAAGCACCGTCCCCGTCCTACGAGGTTCTCGCCAGTCATTTCACCGAGGAGACGAAGAGGAGCGACGTGGGCCACGTAATGTGGCTGAACAGGAACGTCACGAAGGACAGGGAGGCCGAGCCTCGTCTGCCGCTGCTGCTCGCGAACTTCCTCGACACGAAGGACCTGGGCCTGCGGAAGTGGATCAAGCTCAGGTTCATCGAACGCTTCTTCGGGAATAAGCCTCATCCGTTCGTCCTCGCCCTCCAGCACCCCACGAGGGCCGTCCTCCTCGGCTACGTCCTCGAGCACCAGCACTTCCTGAAGCAGTGGGTCAGGTCCCTCTCCTGGGTCCTGGCGAAGGCCGACAGCCCTGAGGCCACGAAGGAGGAGCTGGACAACATCACCACAGAGTTCTACGGCTACGTGAAGGAAAAGCCCTCACACTACGAGCTGCTCCTGAGGATGGGGGAGAGCCTCGGGCTGAAGAGGGAGGAGATCCTCGCGACCCCACCCCTCCCGGCGACCGCGCAGGCGATTGAGACCTGGCAGGAGATAGGGCGGAGCAGGCACTGGGTTGAGACGATGGCCGCGATGCACAGCCTCGAGCTGATAGCGAACAGGGACGTGAAGAAGGACGGCGCGACTCTGACCTACTTCGACCCGGCCATCCTGAAGGGCGGGGAGGTGACCGAGGAGACGAAGGCCTTCCTCTGGGAGGGCTACGAGGCCGACGTGGAGCATTCGGAGGTCCCGTTGGAGATGGTTGAGAGGTTCGCGAACGAGCTGGGCATCGTGGAAGGAGTGCAGGTCACCTTCCTGCACTCGATGGAGGCGTTCGACAGCTACCTGATGGCTAGGCTCGAGAGGGGGATGCAGTTCGACAAAGGCCTGGCCGCCTTCGCAGGTGAGCGGCCGTAGGTGGAGCTGCCGATGGGGGGATGCGTGCTTTGTGGCGCGACCTGGGGCGACTACTGGGAGGAGGTCGAGGGGAAGAGGCTCTTCTTCTGCTGCGACGTCTGCGCGAAGCAGTACAGGAACATCGTGGGCGAAGCGAAGAGGAGGACGGGGTGGAGTTCAGTCGACGCGCTGAAGATGGAGGGGAACTACCGTGGGAGGGTCTGCACGGCCCGGTGGGGGTCAGATTCGTACAGGTTCTTGGTCAGCTTCTTTGAGAATGGGGAGATCAGGACATTAGTGGAGCTGGGCTGAGACGGCGAGATTGGCTCGGGGGGTCGTTGGCGACCCTACCTTGGCACAGTTCTAGGCTTTGTAGGGGTATACCCGTGTGTGTCTCCGCCCCTCGGCATCGGTGGTCCGTTCCTGAAGCTCACTCAAAGCGCAGGCTTTGGTGACTTTTCCCCTCCGTCGACCGCGTCGTGAGGGGGTTGAACTCATGCATGTGGGTTCGAATTTGTTGTGCCCGTTTGCGACATGAGGATGGGGTGGTTCGATGCCACGGGTCGGATTTGAGACCACGACCTTGCCGTTAGTCAACCGATTTTAGTAGCTTATCCGATGATTGACAACTCGCAGAAGTCTCTCGCTCGATTCAGAGGAAGAAGTAACACTTCCCACCCCTCAAGCATTGTCCTTATCGGCTCGTTCGGAACCGCTCGCCTAGCAAGCTTTAACGCCTAAACACCGGGGCCTGGGTTTGATTGCGATGCTTCATGAACGCAGGGTAGCTCCTTACGGGTCATGGAAGTCGCCAATAACAGCCGAACTCTATGCGTCGAGCTTTCTCGGCGTCGGCGAGCCGATGCTCGGCGGTGAGCAAATCTACTGGAAAGAGAGCAGACCGAAAGAGGGTGGGCGCAACGTCCTGATGCGTCAGGGCCCGGCGACCGGGAGAGTTGAGATAACTCCGAAAGAATTCAACGTAAGAACGACCGTCCACGAATACGGAGGTGGCGACTACCTCGTCCACGGGACAACAGTCTACTTCTCCAATTTCAAAGACCAGCGCTTGCACCGTCAAGCCGACGGGTTGCAGCCCGTGCCACTTACGCCTCCAGAGCTCGACCTCAGGTACGCGGACGGAGTGGTTGATGCGGATCGGAATCGCCTCATATTAGTCCGCGAAGACCATACCGTGAAAGCACGTCAGGCAGAAAGTTCCATCGTCGGCATCGACCTGGTCAGGGGAGGTCCCGGCGTTGTCTTGGTCTCGGGTAATGACTTCTACTCGAACCCCCGCCTGAGCCCCGATGGGTCCCGTCTGGCGTGGCTCACTTGGAATCATCCAAACATGCCCTGGGACGGCACAGAATTGTGGGTTGGTAGGCTCGGGCCCGACGGGTTCATCGAAGACAAGGAGTTTGTGGCCGGGGGAGCCAACGTGTCAATCTTCCAACCCGAGTGGTCCCCAGATGGAGTGCTTCACTTCGCATCGGACGCGACCGGCTGGTGGAATCTCTACAGGCTGAAGAGAGGCGGAGTCGAACCAATCTGTCCGATGGAGGCTGAATTCGGTCAGCCTCAGTGGAACTTTCGAGAAAGGAACTACGCCTTCGAGTCCCGGGACAGAATAATCTGCGCATATGTCGAGAAGGGGACGTCTCACCTCGCCCGACTGGCCATCGAGAGCGGCGACCTCGAAGAGATGCCGGTCCCCTACACGAACATCAACGACGTACTGGCAGCGCCTGGATATGTCTTCATATTGGGAGGGGCACCGACTCTCCCTCTATCGCTCGTAAGGCTCGACCTGAAGACACTCGGGATTCAGGTCCTTCGACGGTCCCGCGAGGAGAGCATCGACCCCGGATACATATCGACCCCAGAGGCAATCGAATTCCCGACCGAGCAGGGGAAGACATCTTTTGCTTTCTTCTATCCGCCTAAGAACAAGGACTACAGTGCACCGGACGGCGAGAGACCCCCTCTCGTTGTAATGAGCCATGGCGGTCCGACTTCGGCCGCAGGTACGACACTCCGATACGGGATACAGTTCTGGAGTAGCCATGGAATAGCGGTGGTGGATGTCGACTATGGCGGAAGCACGGGACATGGGCGAAGATACAGGGAACGACTGAATGGCAACTGGGGAGTGGTCGACGTTGACGATTGCGTGAACGCGGCCCGTTACCTGCTCAAAAGGGGAGACGTTGACGGGGCGCGCCTCGCAATCACGGGGGGTAGCGCAGGCGGATACACGACCTTGTGTGCGCTTACTTTCCGGGATGTGTTCAGAGCCGGGGCCAGCTACTTCGGAGTCAGCGACTTGGAGGCACTCGCAAAGGACACCCACAAGTTCGAGTCCCGCTACCTAGACCGGTTGGTCGGGCCTTATCCGGAACGCGCAGACCTATACCGCCAGAGGTCCCCTATCAATCACACAGACTCGGTCTCGTGTCCCATCATACTTCTCCAGGGCTTAGAAGACAGGGTCGTCCCGCCGGACCAGTCGTCCAAGTTCTTCGAGGCAGTGCGTAAGAAAGGATTGCCCACCGCCTACATCACCTTCGAAGGAGAACAACACGGATTCAGGAAAGCTGAGAATCTCAAGCGGTCAATAGAAGCCGAACTGTACTTCTACTCCAGACTCTTCGGCTTCAAACCCGCAGACTCCACCGAACCGTTTCGAATCGAGAACATCGTGCTGTACACGAGCAAGAGCTGAAGGTCGCAGGGGCATCGGGTTCAGCATGCAGACGACGAGTGGGAAGAATTCCCTACCACTTTTGTGGTCGGAAGTCCCCCCGACTCTCGGAGGCAAGTGGGCCCGGTGGGGTCTGCCCCCAAATGGGTCCGAAAAGTGGATTCCAGGTGATAAAAAAAGGTAAGGAAGAAGAGGGTGAGTGCTAGGGAGTCGCCTTACGAAGGACTGTCAGGATCGCGTTCTCTTGAACCCTAACTCCCTTCCTTGTCTTCATCGTCGTGATTATCTCTAGAATCCTTTCCTGCGTTTTCCTGTCGAGCGCCTTGAACCTCTCCCCTCCTTGGCCCTAATGCCCCTCAGAGCTTCCCCGACCGTGGAATGATAGGAGTAGACAGGAAAATTCCTCCTCGGCGACGAAATCAAACATCCCTTCGATAAGTGAGGCGTATCTCAGCGCAAGCCGCGCCTGCCTCTCGCCTTCGTCTCCGACTGTCGGACCCGAGTATCTGTCGATCAGGTAGAAGACCGCCCCGTTGTGGAATGGCTGGTAGAGGGAAGGCTGTAGGTTGAGCAGAAGACCCTTGCGCCGCAAGACCCTCCACGCTTCGTCGAGGGCCTTTCCCATCGCGGGGACATCGGTGCAGCAGAGGGACCAGGCGAAGAACACTATGTCAACCGACCCGTCTGCCAAACCCAAGCTCTCGCCCCTCCCAACGCGGAACCTCAGCCTCTCGGCGAGGCCCTTCGGAGCTGCCTTCCTAGCTTCGGCTATGGCTCTTGCAGAAGCATCTATCGCCGTGACGCTCTTCGCTGAGCCTGCGTACTGGAGAGTCAGTCTACCATTCCCGCATCCGACTTCAAGAACGTCCCTGTCCTTGAAGGTAGCATACTTCTCGAGTAACTCCAGCTCGATACCTTCCGGATCCTCGCGCACAGTAAGACTTCTCCCTCCCCGCTTTCGCAGGGTCATGACACATAGTTAGAGGCGAAAGGTCCGCTTGATGCGGGGGTGTTGCAGCCGCCAAGGCGGGCTTTCATGCATACATGCCGCCCAACCTTGCTGCGGCCGGACCTATCTTGCTTGGCAACAGGATTGCACCTTTAAATACAAAATCCATCGCCAAGAACCAAATTGGTCGACATTTTCACAGTCGCCGGAGTCATCAATGCGTTGAGCGTGATAATCCCGGGACCAATCGTTCTCTACCTAGCAAATCGTGTCAAGATCCCATCCATCAGGAACCTGTCTATTCTACTAGTAGGCTTTTCCGTGGTCCACGGCCTTTACCACCTGAGTTTCCTGGCTAGTCTACCTCTGATAGGGAACGTCCTTGACTTGGTCTCTGTCATCATGCTGATCTTGTTTGGTCTGTATTACAGATGGAGGGTTCTCTAGATGCTGATAGACGTAGTTTCGTCGGTCGCAAGGAACCTCGTTCCCATAGGTCTGATTGTTGCCCTCCTCATCTTTGCAGAGATGGCGATCAGGGGAAGAACGCTGAGAAGTCTCCGAACTCAGTTGTCCATATTTGTCCTTGTATGGATCGCCGCAGAGCTGCCCCGTTCCTTGATTGTCATAGGATTTATCAGGGCAAGCGAAGATCTTAGAACATTCGGCCTGGTGGCACACACGATATCCATGGTTCTGTTTGGCGTGGTCCTTGTTCTACAATTCTACAAAGTACCAATCGGCGGTTCTCATCTTCTCGAAGCCATAGATGATAGTCTCAATGAGTTACTTGGAAAAAGCGCGGCCAAGGCAGTGAAGTTCTACGTGGAGCCTTCAATCGCGACCACGAACATCACAGAGTACTCCAGATCATTACGAAAGATCTTCTTGGATGGAGGAAAGTTATTGGAAACGCGGATAGCTGTTAAGCTGTACGAGAAGCTTGGGCTTCAGTTCACGGAAAAACCTGGGTACGGCCTTGTCCAGTACGTTCAAGAAGCCCAAACCAAGCGCATGGCTTGACGGATTCCAGAGGGCGATATCTCGGGTCGGATTAAAGCCCTAACTTTACCGGTAACTGACGTAGTTGATGTGGCTTCCACCGAATAGGCACTTGTGCCTTGATAGCCTCCCCGCTAGCTATCACATCCTCCTAATTACCTTGAAACCTTCAGACTCAGAGGACGCTTAGAGAGTTACGGAGTGGACATTCCCCAACTTTCCGAGGGTCAGGGCAAGTTGACAACACCGATTAATCGGCCGGTAGCTCCGCGATTGCCACGAACTCATACTTTCCGACCGTGTAGTACAGACCGCGCCATTTGCCCCAAAGTTTCTTCGCCAACTCCTTCTCCGCGGCTACCTCTTTCCTCCATGTCCACACATCATATCCAATGTTCCTTCCTAGTACTATCTGGATGGTCACGGCATCGATAATGATCAATGGAAATGGAAAATAGAAGCTGGCAAACAGATTCTCGATGAGTTGAGAACCTTAGCATACTTGGAGGAGGTGCAGGCGCTCTCCGACGGCTACGGCATAGTAGCAAGAGTGGATGCACATAGCATCCAGAGTCTGAAGGGGATCATTAACGGCAAGATACACAACTGGAAAACAGCACGAACGTCCTCACGATGATTGTGATGGAATAGCCAACTCCTTGCAAACGTACAGTGGCTACCGTGACCTTACTAATTTGCTAATCTGTCCAACCAGAATAACTCGACAATTTCTCGGAGCTGAACGAGAATGCTTAAATATGGTCTTTGGAGTTTGAGTTTGTTTCTTGAGACTAGGGGCTAAAAGATCAGCACTATCTAGGGTCGCTTCAGTCGGAGTACTCGTTGTGATCGTCATTGCCGCAATAGCCGGGTACGGCTTTTATCTGTCTTCGGACCCAGGCGGCAAAACTACCTCGTCATCAACTACATCTTCAACAACTACATCTTCAACTACATCTGCGCCAATAATTCTCAACATTGCGGTGCCTCTTGATATAGCGACTGGCCTTGATCCGAATACGAATTTCGACTACGGTGGCACAAATGGTAACATGATAGTATACGAGACTCTGGTTCGTTTTGCGCCTGGTACCTCGACAATTGTTCCATGGCTAGCTACATCATGGAAAGTTTCCGCAGATTTGAAAACCATTACATTCATACTGAGAGACGGTGTCAAATTCCATGATGAAACACCATTCAACGCAACAGCCGTGAAGTTCACTTTCGATCGGCTACAAGCCCTGAACATGGGTCCCGGAAGTTTGTATGATGGTATACTAGACCACGTTCGGATTGTAAACAATTCCGCGGTCCAGTTTATCCTTAAGGTCCCGTACGTTCCGTTCCTGGCACTATTGGCACAACCCCAAGGCGCGGGGATAGTGAGTCCCTCCATCTTGAAGCATCAGGTGAACAATGACTGGGGTCACGCATGGCTCACTGCCGTAAATGAAGAAGGCACAGGGGCCTACATGCTACAAAGTTGGACGAGTGGACAGCAAGCTGTATTTGTGAAATTTGCTGCCTATTGGCAAGGTTGGGCTGGTCAACACGTCGACAGCGTAGTGCTTCATGTTGTTTCGGAACCAGCAACGGCACGCCTCGAACTTCAAAATGGGCAAATAGACATAGACTATAACATGGCTTTTGCAGATCTTTCTGCTCTGAACCAAACTTCAGGCATTGTCGTGAGAGCATATAATTCCTTTAACCTTTTGGCTGTAACAATGAACAATCAGAGATGGCCAACAAATGATACGACTGTTAGGCAAGCCCTGTCCTACGCATACAATTATGCGGCGGGAATACAATCAGCGCTATTGGGATACGGCGTCGTACCACACGGAGGATTTGCGCTGGGATTGCCTTATCAGAATGCATCGGCTTTCCAATACACTTACAATCCTCAGAAGGCGGTTCAGCTTCTGGAACAAGCCGGATGGAATAATGCAACTGGAACTTGGAAAGATAGCAAGGGCAATTCCTTCCCAAGCCTTGATTGCGGCTGGCAAACTGGCCTCCAGACGCTCAGAACTGTCTGCGCTGTCCTGCAATCGAATCTAGCTCAGATTGGGATACCTTCAACCGTTGTTGAGTTACAGCGCGGTCAATTCTTCTCCCTCATATCCAGCAACGTGACGACTCCGTACCTGGTTCCATTGATAGTGGCACCAACGATAGCAGATGCGGCCAACCAATATACCATCTATTACCAGTGCGGTGTCTTCTTCAATACAGCATGGTATTGCGACCACGCTGCCGATTCTCTTGCGGTACAGGCATCCTCGACTAGCGACGGTACTACGAGAGCTCAGTTATATGGTCAGCTTCAGAACATCATAATTCAAGACGCCCCCGCAATATGGGCTTGGCAGCAGCCATACGCGATTGGATTCAGGACGTGGGTTCATGGCTTTAGCTTTACTCCGACATATGAGTATTTCAATTGGGATACATTATGGAACATTAGTATCCAGGGTCGCCCCTAGTAATTTACAATCTTGCTAGATTCTCTCAGTTACCTTCTTGCAATAATTCCTTTGGATTACCGTATCTACTCACCGCTTCAATCACTTCGGGATCTTCCAAGAGCTTGTGGCGCCCGTTCCTCACAACAACCTCGTCGTCGAGGTAGACTGTAGGTTTGAAAAGCCATCCATCCAAATGACTTTCACTGTAATACCGCCCGCCATCCATTTTGCTCTCACCAATCCCGAAGTGAATAACGCCCGCATGCATTAACGTGTTTGGACTGAACCCTTTTCCCAACTCTCTTTCAATATGAAACTTCGGATTATTTCCGAAGCTTATCTCGTCGAAGTATCTGGCATTCTCTACACCCCGTATGTACTCCTCTACTGCTTTCGCTTCCTTTCCACCTTCAATCTTTGTAACCCACCCCTTTTGGAGTGTGAACTTTATTGGGACTCGCGTGTTCCCCCAAGTATGGTACCCATCGAAATAGATGACACCATCACCAGTCTCCCCAGGCTGAATTATCACTGAACCCTCTGGGAATAACCCGAGATCCCCAGGATACTTAAGAGGCCCACATTCGCCCCATACGAGTGACGGATCTATTCCAGAAGTCACGTCTGTCCCCTTCAAATCAGTAATGCGGCATTTCTTGTGGGATTTGATTTTCGCCGTCAATCTATTCGAGATTTCGTAGAAAACCCCAACTGGCCACCGGGCCGCTTCGCTTGCTAGGACGGTTGCTGTGAGACCGGGGGAGAGAACATATCTGACCCCCCAGTCGAACAATGCCTCCTGCGCGATTCGTGTGTGATCCAGAGGATGAGAAAAAGCATCGATAAGTACATCGCTCGACTTGACCGCTTGAGCAACTGGCTTCGGTGGCTCTTCTCTACCCCCAGGCAAGAGATTCTTGCATCTTACAGTTGTCAAAATCGCTTTTTTCTCATGCGTAGCTTGAGCGATGGCGTTGATCGCTTCTTCCTCAAGCGAGTACTCGCATAGGAGAAGTACATCTTCGGCCTCCTTGACGCCCGCCCGGTCCATGAGGTTCCTGGCACCTAGGATCAGGTTTGATGATTTTGCTGCGTTTGGCAAGTGGACTATCTGATTGGTTTGCATATTTATTCCTTAAGCACTCATTTCCGACGTCGCCGAATCCTGTGCGCGAAGATACTCTAATAATGAGGAACCTCCACTTGAACATTAATTCTGAATGTGGTGATAGAGTTAAGAATGATTGTCAGATCCAACTTCCCGAAAACCAATGGAACTGTACAGGTATGTAGTAAAGCGACTTCTTCTCTTCATACCGGTTCTAGTCGGGGTTCTAACCCTGACCTTTGTAATCGCTCATTCAATACCCGCAAATCCATTTGCCGCGGCTAGCGGGCAGGGAGCAAGCCTTGTCCAAATTGAGAACCTTAGAAAGTATCTAGGACTAGACAAACCGCTTTACCTTCAATACGTATCCTACATTTCGGCCATGTTTACCGGTAACTGGGGTAATTCGATCTATACCCAGGTCCCGGTTGCGGTTGAGTTACCTAGGCGTTTCTCTGCTACGTTGGAACTGACCCTGGCTGCGAGCTTGATCATGCTGATAATAGGGATCCCGTTAGGCATACTCTCGGCCGTTTACCAGGGTAAGACCATCGATCATGGATCTCGGCTTTTTTCAATCCTCACAATATCCATGCCTGCTTTTTGGTTGTCCTTACTGTTTCAGCAAATCCTGTATGGTCAGCTACATTGGCTGCCAATCGGAGCTCGGCTAAGTGACAATGTGAGCCCGCCACAAACCATAACTGGAATGTATACAGTAGATAATCTATTATCTTTGCAGCTAGGCGCTTTTGCGGATTCCCTATACCATCTAGTTGGACCGGCGCTCGTTCTTTCTATGTCTGGGGTCGGAATAATCGTTAGACTCGTGCGAGCCTTCATGCTTGATTCTCTGAAGCAAGACTACGTTACGGGAGCCCGGGCAAAGGGACTTGGTAGAAAACAAGTTCTCTTAAGATACGCATTTCGAGGGACGATGGTGGAGTCTGTCACCGTCATCGGCCTCTCGATTGGATATCTGATGGGCTCCGCCTTCCTAGTCGAATACATATTCAACTGGCCGGGTCTTGGTCAGTGGGGTGCAGGCGCTATCTTGGACTCGAACTACCCGATAATAATGGCGGTGGCCTACGTATTCACGCTCACCTACCTCGTGATCAATCTTACTTTGGATATTCTTTACAGCTATCTTGATCCCCGAATCAAGTACTAAGGGTGCTTGACATTGAAGCCAAGCCAACTCCCTCGAGACGCCGCACGAATCACCCTATTGGGACTGATGTCAATTCGTCGAAATCCACTGACCCTCACGGGTTTTGCGATTGTTGTGGGTTTGGTTTTCGTTGCACTCGCCGCGAACATCATAGCACCCCATAACCCCTACACCACTACCTCCCAAATCCTCCAGCCGCCGAGCCAGGGGTACCTCTTTGGAACGGACGAACTAGGCCGCGACATATTCACAAGGGTCCTCTACGGTGCCAGAATCGACATTCAGGTCGGCCTGATTGTAGTAAGCATCGCCGTGATTATTGGAACATTACTCGGTCTCACATCAGGATATGTGGGCGGCATCGTCGATGGACTCATAATGAGAATAACTGACATGTTCCTAGGTTTTCCATCTTTTGTTCTTGCACTTGCTCTTGCTGCAGCGTTAGGAAGAGGAATATTAAGTGCAGAAATAGCCTTGTCGGTCAGTCTTTTCCCATGGTACTCGAGGCTTGTTCGGAGTCAAGCGTTGAAGTTACGTACTGTTGAATTCGTCGAGGCCAGCAGGTCTATCGGCGCATCGTCTGCCCAGATAATAAGATGGCACATACTCCCGAACACATTCGTCCCCATACTCATCAATGGTTCTTTGGACTTGGCTAAAGCAATCCTCCTTGCCTCGGCTCTGGGCTTCCTAGGAATTGGAGCACAAGAACCGACAGCCGAGTGGGGCCTCATGATGGCCACCGGTAGGAGCTACATTTTTTCCGCTTGGTGGATCATCACTTTTCCCGGAATAGCCATCATGATTGCCGTTCTGGGCTTCAATCTTCTGGGGGATGGCCTCCAAGAGATATTCAACATATCGCGTGAGGGATGAAAAGAACATGGCAAATTCCGTGATTAGTGTAAAGGGACTCAAGACCTACTTTTTCACACATAATGGGGTGGTAAAAGCGGTTGATGGTATCAGTTTCGACATACACGAAGGCGAGATATTAGGTCTTGTAGGGGAATCGGGATGTGGCAAGACCGCGACGGCCCTTTCAATATTGAACCTCCTCGAACCACCAGGGCGCATAGTTGACGGAACTGTATTCTTTGATGGTGAGGATCTACTCAAGATGTCAGAATCTGAAATCGAGAAAGTCAGGGGCGGTAGAATTTCAATGGTCTTTCAGGATCCCCGGTCTTTCCTAAGCCCATATCTTAGCGTCGGGTCACAACTAATGGATAGCGTGATTCAGCATTCAGACGTCATACTGAAAGCAAGGAACATAGCTCCCAAAAACAGACGAGAAATAAACGATTTCGCCCGCGAATTATGTGTCAACCTACTTTCCGACATGATGATTCCAGATCCTGACAGAATCTTGAAAAGCTATCCCCATCAATTGAGCGGTGGAATGAGTCAGAGAATAATGATAGGTATGGCGATCGTAACTAGACCCAAAGTCATTATTGCCGATGAACCAACGACCAATCTCGACGTAACGGTCCAAGCACAGATTCTCGAACTCCTCAAGAACGTCGTCAAGATGTTCGGGGCGAGTCTCATGCTCATAACACACGATATGGGGATAGTCGCCCAGACCTGCGATCGGGTTGCAGTGATGTACGCTGGTCAGCTCGTTGAATATGGCAGCGTCTACGAGGTCTTTCGAGACGCCAAACATCCGTATACACGGGCACTCATCCAAGCCTCGCCGAAGTTCAACAAGAATAGCACCCTGTTACAAAGCATCGGTGGTAGCGCGCCAGATCTGGTCAACCCGCCCTCGGGATGTTATTTTCATCCGCGTTGCCCACTCGTTTTCGAAAGGTGCTTAACAGAGACGCCCGAAGTGCTTCCGTTGGAGGACAGAAAAGTTCGTTGCCACCTCTACGACCAGAATTGATTTGGATTGTCTGAACCTGTACTAGTAGAAACACGCAGACTGACGAAAACTTTCCCGGTTTCCTCAGGTTTGTTGGGTAGACGTACGAGTTTAGTTCACGCCGTGGAAAATGTGAACTTGAAGATTCACTCTAGAACCACTCTTGGAATTGTCGGAGAATCTGGAAGTGGCAAATCAACATTAGGAAAGCTCCTCATACGTTTGTTGAATCCGACCAGCGGTGATGTGTTGTTCGAAGGCAAGAATGTCGCGGCGCTTTCCGGGAAGGAGCTTCGTAAACAACGACGGCAAATGCAAATGGTTTTCCAAGACACAAAGGCTTCCCTGGACCCAAGGCTGACGATTGAGAAATCGCTTGCGGAGCCCTTCAAGGTATTCAAATCGGAACTGAATCCCGCTGAAAAGATCCTCGAACTTGTAGACATTATTGGCCTCAATCCTTCACACCTCAAACGATATCCCCACCAACTAAGTGGGGGGCAGAGACAACGGGTTGTAATCGCGAGGGCGCTTGCCTTGAATCCCAAATTCATCGTTCTAGACGAGCCCACTTCATCTCTTGACGTTTCGATACAAGCACAAATCCTGAATCTCCTGAAAGATCTCCAGGGGAGGTTCAAGTTGACATTTCTCTTCATTACTCACAATCTGAGTGTGGTTACCTTCATGAGCGACAGAGTAGCGGTGATGTACCTTGGAAAGATCGTGGAGGAAGCCGACACGTTGGAGTTGCTCCAGCGTCCGCTTCATCCTTACACTCAGATACTCTTTGCATCCACGCCAGTCGCAGATCCCACAAGTCGTAGAGAGGTGTCTATGGCACGAGGAGATATCCCTAGTCCCACTAGTCCACCGCCAGGCTGTGCCTACCACACTCGGTGCCCACTGGCGATCGCAATATGTAGAGAAAAGGAGCCACGTTTGAATGAATTGCGCCCCAATCATTTTGTGGCATGCCATTTGGCTGAAAAAGGCCAGAGCTCCCTTGGGATCGTCATAGGGAACGACTCTAATCTTAAACCCAGAACGGCCGGAGATATCTGATCTGGTCCTTGTGGTGAAGTCAATCAGTAACCGAGCCAATCCTAATCATTCTGGAGAACCACGCCCTGCGTGGAAGCTCGCCCACCAGGTATATTCGATCAGCGCGCCATTCATCCAAGAATTTCGCACGCCCGTCCAGCAGTTGATTGATGGTTGACCCATCAGACTCGACGACCACGGTATTTCCTGGATCGGCCTTGACTAAATTTCCCTTGCGCATGGAGACAGATCCATCTTTCAAGGAGAGAACGAATGAATCCTCGCCTTTGATATGAAATTGAATGTCAAGGTCAAAGAGTCTGAGATTTGCAGCTCCTTCAGGAATTCTCGTTACCTTGCTGATCCAACCCTCAACCCTTCGGAACGTGCTATCCTTGCCCACAGCGCAGAAATCCTGTTCAAGACGCCACTATGCATCGCCTAATAAATACAGTTCTTGTGGAACTCAATTCGGCTGACAATGGGGGAAGCCCTGCTGGCAGAAATTACGCGGTTGATATGTCATGCCCATTTGTCGAGACCTAATTCTAATTCCTATCATTGTCAAGCAGGGAAGGAGCCCGATTCAAGGAGAACCTTGTCGTCGCTAGTCACAGTTGGCGCCTTGATCATGAAATCGGCATGAAAGTTACTTTCAACTCTGCCGCCAGCAACGTGAGCATTCCTTCCCACCCCGAAATGAACCGTTCCGTAGCATGTCTCACCTTCGATGTCGGGACCGAGGAACGAGCCTGGATTGAGTCCTATTCCCCACTCCGACGGGAAGGTCCTGGAGTTTGAATCGTTGACTTCGAGTTCGCTTTCAAGAGCACGCCCGACGGATCCACCTCCTTCGATCCCGACTATCTTATGGTTCAAGATTTGAAGGCGGAGAGGTTCGTCAAGCGTACGATGGACGCCGAAAATTGCCCCATCAACCACAACGACTCCATTTCCTGAACCTTCGCGAGGGGAGGTAGATATCATCCCAGGGGGTATTTGGCCCATCTTTCCGGGCTCTCGACATAACCCAAGGTATTTTTCATAGACGAGTTCTCTCTCAGGCATATGCTCGAAGACAAGATTCGTTCCCGATTCGGATGTAACTGTTATTTGCCTATTGCCTGCGAGATCGTCAGCAAGGCGCGCAGCAAGTTTCCCCATGAGTTCGTGGTCGACAAGAAGTGTTCGAATGAACGAGGACTCTGAGATCTGAAAACTAGCCAAGATTCGTACCCCCTTTGTTAATGCCTCCGTTATGACTTTGGCTGGGTAAGTCATCGCGCTGCAAAAGAATACCGCATCAGACGAATTCATCGCTTGAACCAGAGGTCTGGGTGGGGGATTAGAGGCGAAAGATTGGTTAATCCTAACGTAGTACGTGCCGGCCGTATTTGTCTTCCCTGCATCCCCGTCCTCCTGGATTTGAGGGTAGTAGGAAGCGATTGACACGGAAGCCCCTAGATAGGTGCATGCACCCGCCACCGCATCAGCAATCCTTTCAGACGTCCCCCTCTCACTAACTACAAGCACCTCCTCACCAGATTTCACACCCATGCACCTCGCTGCTGCGATATTGGCGGCAGCGTTGAGTTCGCTCAATCCCATTCCGAGTCTAGGCCTCGAAGAGTCGCCTTTCCGCGGTTGTTAGTCGCCGATTTCCCGAATGGGTCAACAAGAACGTGTCTTCAATTCCAACAAATTGACCTTCCTGAGTCTTGCAGTAGATTTCGAAGTTCATAACCATATTTACCTCCAGTGCTGATCGAACTCCACCCTTTATGAGGGGGCTCTCTTCCACTTGGATGCCGATGCTGTGACCGAACAAATTCGTAGCAGGGTCCAGTTTCTCCTCTTTGAATCCTTCGAGCGCGGCGCGATAGATGTCACTGACGTTCTTTCCAGGCTTGATCTCTTTGACACAACGGTCTTCGATATCAATCAAGCTATCATAGAACTTGACTAATCTAGCTGAGGGACGACCCAAGACGCATAGTCGGTTCATGTCTGATGTGTATCCACCAAAAATAGAACCGAAGTCTGTGCCGATGAGATCTCCCTGCCTTAGCTTATACCCCCTGAACGGGAAAAGACCGGTGCCGGATCCTGCTGAGAGGCTTAGATGATCCCAACCCGCCGCGCCCTTTTCAAGCATTGATTTCTTGGCGGCGAGTATCAAATCCTTATCAATCATTCCCACGCGTAAACCCTGGAACAGTGACGAGATGACTTCACTCGTTATTTTCGCAGCCCTCTCCATACGTTCTATTTCATGTTCTGTTTTTGTCTTGCGGATTGCAACGAATACTTGATCAGATATTTCCAACGATGCTTTCGGAAAGGATTTTCTAAGGTCTTCATAGAGATAAAGTGGGCATCTGCCCTCTACTCCAACATGAGACTCCCTCAATCCCTTCTCCATGATAATCTCTCCAATTGATTCAAGTGCTTGCTCCCGTGACTTGATACCCCTAACCTCGGATACTGAGGGTTTGAGGTCGTTTAAGGCAAGGTCCCAAGCCACTAGCGTCGTTTCTCCATTGCGGTCAATCACAACCCAAGAAGGATATTGGTTAGACACGACGAAGAGTACTGGATTGATTTCCATATGTCTTGTCGGAAGGCCACTGACGTAGAATACGTTTTCAGGCGAAGTCAGTATGAACGCGTCTAGATGGTGAAAAGCAAGACGATTCGCCATTCGAGTCTTGAGGCTATCTGCCACGAGGATGATTCGAGACCGCTAATGGTTTTAAGCCTGCTGTCCGTAGGCGAATCCCTACGCGAGCAGAGGAGAATAAGAAATCAATGAATTCCAGCAAACTTCCCAATCTTCGGCCATGTTTGACAAAATTTATAACTGCTAGTGCCGAACCCAAAACTGATGTCTAGAATCGTGAAGGTAATGGTGGACGCAGAAGTCTGCAAGGGTGATGTCATGCCGTGGGGGAATGCCATCATCGAGGTAGGAGGGGACAAGCTCCTCATTTGCTCGGGACATACAGGAAGAGGTCTAGACATGAAGCAGGAATATCCTGAAATGCTGGAACAAGAGAACTTCGGAACCAGTGAGCAGGCGGCTCTCAATACATGCCCTCACAGCATTGAAGAACAGACTGTAATCGCCTTAGAAAAAATCGATAGAGTGTTGAAATGGGGAGGAACGTCTTGGGAAAACGTCTACTATGGCGATTATTATCTTACTCAGAGATACAACTTCCCCCCTGCATTCCGTGCTATGAAAAAGTGGTTCAACGAACATCATCCCAATTTGTGGTGGTTTAACGATAAGAGGCCATATCACCACCTACCTTGCGTCCTTACAATTGTTCAGGGACTGGATCACCCAGACATGTTAATCGAGATAAAAATGTGGGCGACCATCCCGAACGGCGAGAAGTAAAACACCTTTGTCCGGGGAGAGATCCCCCTCTCATCTGACTTGGGATCGTCTTCTTCTTGCAGAGTCCTTTCATGTTGAAAAGACCGGGCGGTTCATTTCCGAAGTGGAGCCGACCCCATTGAAACTAGCCTACCGACCAAGATCAATACCCGAGTTTGAGGCAGGAACCTATGTGGGATCAGGCCAACGCCTCGGCGTCAACTTCTAGTTGTGCGATGCCGACTAGCCGTGAAACTCCAATCGCGTTGACTACGGGAGGATTGGTAGGAAAATATCTTTTGTACACTTCCCAGATTTCTTGAAACTTATCGAAATCAACGATGTAAAGGTTGAGTTTGAACACCTTATCAAGAGACGAACCGCATTTCTCCAACACCATCCTCAACCATTCGAAGGCTTGCGTGGCCTGTAGCCCCATGTTTCCTCTGACTTCGGGCATTTCCTTCCACGTCTTCAAGTCGAGTCTTCCGGTCACGCCCGCGATATAGATTGTGTCGCCCACTTGTAGAGCGCGGGAGAATCCCCTGCCTAACTCATCCGGCAATAGAATTTTCCGCTTCGCGCCTCCTCGAATCCGAAGAGCGTGCAGACCTTCAGACATACTCGAACGCTTCGAAGGCGACGATCGTTATTAAGCTCTCGTGAAACAACCGTCGAGTTGCTTCGTCCCCGGTCGTAGCCGATAGCCGCGCGACCTCTATCTGTTCAGATCCACTCTCTAGATTTTACAACGAAACAAAGATATAGTCTAGGCCTTCATGCAACGGCAAGCCATTCTTTGAGCAGGTATATTGTAGGAACTGATATCGGCGGAACTTTTTCAGAAGCTGTCGCCGTTGATTTGAAAACGCGCGAGCACCGGTACTCGAAAGTATCTTCGACTCCTCCCACATATGTGGAGGGCATTATGAAGGCGTTGCAAAGTTTAGGCGTAAGCGGCTCAGAGGTCACAACTTTTCTTGCACACGGATCAACCATCGGGACAAACGCAATAATCCAACGTACAGGTGCCAATACAGGTCTGGTGACTACTGAGGGGTTCAGAGATGTACTGTTGGCTGCTCGATCAGACAGAGAAATAATGTATGATCTTGACTGGGACCCTCCGCCACCGCTCGTTCAAAGGAGGAATATTCTCACTGTAAAGGAAAGGGTGGATTACGAAGGGAAAGAGATTACGCCCCTTGATACTGCGGAAGTTTCTAGAATCGCAGAGATCTTCAAGAAGAGGAAGGCCGAAGCAGTGGCAATATGCTTCATCAATTCGTATGTTAATCCCGCACACGAGATGGAAGCTAAGAAAATACTTGCGGAAGTGCTTCCCAACGCGTACATCTGCGCGTCAACTGAAGTTTTGCCCGAAATTAGAGAGTTTGAAAGGGAGAGTACTACCGTTGCAAACGTCTACATTGGACCTATTATCGAGAAGTATCTTTCCGATGTAATCGGTCGCCTTCGGGATTGGGGTTTCGCCGGCGATGTCCTCGTTACTCATTCGGGGGGCGGCGTCATGACAAGAGAAGTGGCATTGAAATTCCCAATTAGGACTTGCCATTCTTCTCCTGTATCCGGCGCGATCGGCCTGGGTAGATACGTGGGCAAACTTTGTGGATATGACAACGTCATAACCTTTGAGATGGGTGGCACCAGCACTGATATCGCAATGTTCCATAAGGGAAAACCTATCATGTCATACGAATGGCACGTCTCATTCACTGTCCCGGTGCTTTTCCCAGCTGTGGACGCTGTCTATCTGGGTGCTGGTGGAGGCAGTATGGCGTGGATTGACGATGCCGGCGCTCTGAGAGTAGGTCCCTACAGCGCGGGCGCGAAACCTGGACCTGCTTGCTATGGGATCGGCGGGGATAAACCCACAATAACAGATTCGCAACTTGTATTGAAACGCCTTAACCCGAATTATTTTTTGGGCGGAGAAATCAAACTCTCCACCAGTCTCGCAGAGAAGGCGTTGAAGCATGAGATAGCCGATTATTTCCATTGGGATGCGCCCCGGGCCGCGGACGCAATACTCAGAATCGCAATCGCCAGCATGGTCGAGGGCGTCCGAATGGTCTCCGTAAAGAGAGGAATTGACCCACGTGACTTCTGTCTGGTCGCCTATGGAGGCGCTGGCCCCTTACACGCACCTGAGGTCGCTCGAGAGTTACACATCCCGTTTTGCATAATCCCACCCAACCCTGGCTATGGTTCAGCATACGGTGCACTCCGAATAGATTTCTCGCACGATTTTGTTCGTTCAATTCACAAGGTGGAAAGTGAAGTACAAATCGCGGAACTATCTGATGTATTTCGCGGCATGGAACGGGAGGCCGCAGAAGTAATGCGAGCTGCCGAGATACCTGAAGGGAAGGTTACAATGCAACGCATGGTCGATGTGAAGTACTTCGACCAAAGTAGGGCTCTGACAATTGACCTTCCGACCCGGTTTAGGGAGCTTCCACAAATTTGGAGATCTTTTCTTTCCGAACACAAGAAGAGGTACGGATACACTCTTCCAGAGGGATACGCAGAGCTAGAGATTGTGAACGCGAGACTGAGAGTCTTAGGCGAGAGGCCCAAGCCGAGCCTACGGCTGGTCCACACTAGCAACTTGCGAAAGGTGCTGAAGGAGGAACGGGAAGTTCATTTTTCGTCGAAAGGCTTCATCAAGACACCGGTCTACGAGAGGGATACGCTCCCTGCAAAAGCCATACTACGCGGTCCCGCGGTGATAGAGCAGCCAGACTCGACCAGCATAGTTCACCCTGGGATGAAGATGATTGTTGACACATATGGTAACTTGCTCATCAGCACCGGAGCCTAACCTTATTAACAAAAGAAAGGGAGATCAACAATCGACTTGGATCCAGTGACCTTCGAAATACTCAGGAATGGTTTCCGTGCACTTTGCACCCAAGCCAACGAAAGGTTACGCAGCGTGGCATACAGTCCAACCATCAGCGAAGGGAACGACAGTTCCGTCTCTTTGCTGACCCCAGAGGGGCGTCTGATAAGCCATGGACACACGGACATGTGCCCCCACATGGGAACGTTCGAAGAAGGGGTCAAGGCCCTCATTCGAGAATGGGATGGAAAATTCAGCAAAGGAGACGTGTATATTCACAACGACCCATACACTGGTGGCACTCATCAGAACGATATCAAGATCATCAAACCGATCTATCTTGGAAGAGAATTGTTCGGGTTTGCGAGTACGACCGCTCACTGGTCAGATGTCGGAGGCCCCTACCCTGGAACTTTCAACCCACGCGCGACGGAATGTTACGCTGAAGGTCTCCGAATACCAGGAATCAAGATATACGAAAATGAGAAACCCATTAAGCAGGTCCTCGACCTTCTCAGCTGTAACATGAGAGTCTTCCCTGAAAGGCTGGGAGAACTCTATGGGCAATATCAGGCCTGCCTTCTGATTGAGAAGAGAGTCTCCGAATATGTCTTGAAATTCGGCAAAGCGACAGTCAAGGGAGCTTTCGAAGAAACGATGAACTATTCTGAGAGAATATTCAAGAGTGATCTACGTCAGCTTCCTGATGGAGAACATACTTTCTCAGATTTCGGTGATATGGATGTCATGAACCCAAGTCATCCGAAGATTAAGGTCACATGCGTGCTCAAGAAGAAAGGAACCGATGTGACCTTGGACTACACCGAGTCGGACCCGGCTCCGCTGGGATCCTGGGGATTTCCAAGAGCCGCTCTTCTCTCCGCTGCTTACGCGGGTACGGTGCATTATTTCCCACACCTAGCACCACTGAATCATGGAATAATAAGATCGATGAAGGTTGTATCGCGACCTGGGTCGTGCGTTGATGTAAAGGAGCCGACGCCTGTCACTGGGTACTGTTCTGGTGCGTACGAAAAGGTCCTAAGTGCAACAATGGGCTGTTGGGCCCAAGTTTTCATTCAGGTCAAACCAAAGAGAGTCAACGCAATGGCAGTAAACCTGATGAACGTCTCAACAGGCGGGTGGCACCCCAAGAAGAAGAGGTATTTCGTTTCCTACCTTTGGATGGAGGGTGGACTAGGAGCACGCACTTACAAGGATGGGCCGACTGGACTGCTTGGATTCTATATCGGAATGGCAAGAAACCAGCCCGTTGAGGTTCACGAGCAGTGGTACACGATGAGATACACCAATGTCGAATTAGTACCAGACTCATGTGGGCACGGCAAGTTCCGGGGAGGGTGCGCCTTTCAGAGGAACTTCACTGCATGGAGCGATTCAATTCTGACAATTCATGCTGATAGGGAGATAGTTACACCGCCAGGCCTGGGAGGAGGTCTCAACGGAGGCCCAGCCAAACTGATTCGTAACAAAGGCACATCAGAAGAGGAGAACCTAGGAATGTTCGCTGTTGGGGTAAAACTTAGGCCTGGGGACCACCTCACGTTTCAGTCGAACGGCGGGGGGGGATTCGGCAATCCTGCCGAGAGAGATTCGAGAATGGTGCTCGAAGACGTAATTGACGGATTCATTACCCTCGAAGCAGCTAGAAATGTTTACGGCGTCAGTATCGAGGTCGTAGACTCGGATACTCTCAATTACCGAATAAATTACGAAGAGACATCGAGACTTCGTTCAGAACTCCGGACGAAGAAGTGGCCGGTAGGCCTCGGTCCGATGCAGATTAATCCGTACGGGAAAGACATTGGGCTTGGCCTAGTACGACCTTTCATTCGCTCTGAGAAGTCGAATCCAGGTCACAAGTGATGAATTCTCCAATGGATCTATTGCTCGTTCATTAATGCTGACCTGATTCTCTTTTGTAGCTCGCAGCATAATCTGTCATAGGTTAAAGTGAGGAATTATCTTTTCTTCAAACAATCGGAAGGTTTCGTCCATATTCTTGTTCATGAAGGCCAGTTCAACGTGAGTTGCTCCAGCCTCTTCAAACTTCTCTATTGTCTCGATGCACTTGTCTGTCGTCCCGAATAGAGATGTTTGTTCTATAGCTCTTCTGTCTATCGTTTCCGCGAATTTCCAGATTGCCTCATTCTCCTCGGGGCTTGCGGTAAACCTGCTCAAGTCTAACTGTCTTGGGATATCACTTGACAGAAACCCTGTCCGTTTCAAGATGTGCTGAGCCAGGAGGAGTTCCATACCAACAGGGTTTCTTACCGACTCGAACCCAGATTCTTCATCCTTCGAAAGTGCAGTGATTAGGAAGGCCACTTTGTCGATTTTCTTCGGATCTCTGTTTGCGAGTTTGGCATTATTCTCAATTTCTTGCAAGTCCTCTTCGAAGGTTTTCGGGGAGTGGATATGTGCTATCCAACCGTCGCTCATTTCAGCAACGATCTTTCTCGTGAGCCTAGCAGAGGAGCTCACATATACTGGGGGATGCGGCTTCCTTTCTGGGCTTATCATCATATACGCTTTTCTCAGCTTGAAGAACTCGCCATCGTAGTTCATAGGCTTTCTTGGGGAGGATTCCCAAAGACCCTTGATTACCTCGATTGCTTCTCTTAGTCTTTTGGCTGGCTTTTCCCATGCGATCCCGAATGGAATGTTGTTCATGGGCTCGCCTGCTCCCATTCCCAAAATCGTTCTACCATGGGTAAACCTGTCTACCGAAGCCACCGTTTGGGCCAGAAGTGAAGGATGCCTTCGGAAGGGGTCTACGACAGACGAGCCTAGGGTTACCCTTTTCGTATACATTCCGGCGGCTAGTAACGTGCTCCACGTCTCGGGGTAGATGGAATCTGGGTACCAGAAAGTTAGATGATCTCCCGACCAAACAGAATCAAAACCGTGTCTCTCCGCGAGTTGAGCTGTTCTAATCCTTGATTCGATATCTCCACTGAGCATGCACCCAAACTTAACGCTCCTCATCTTGTAATTCTGCTTCAGTTCGAAATATCCCATAATATAGTCATTCAGGTGAGGTATCAGTGCATACTAAATCATCGACGAGAGTTCTCTATCTCCAAGCCGCGAGTTGTGGATTCGTGGACAGTGCGACCAATGTCATTCGTATTGACAAGAAACGATTCAGCATGTCGGCGCGAGAATTGGGCCAGGCAAGTCCGAAACTGGAGAATGGTTCCTTACATCTCTTCCGAGTCGGGTCGATTCTCCGGAACTAGCGCAATCGCATCGATTTCCACCTTAATCCCTTCGTAAAGCTTAGTGACCTGAACAGTCGAACTGACTGGAGGCACTTTCCCAACATACTTCCTCCGGACTTCGTTCATCGCCTCGTAGTCTCGAAAGTCCTTCAGAAAAATTGTCAACTTGACTAGGTTTTCCAGAGAGGTACCAGCCGCTTCAAGTACGCGCTTCAGATTCTCGAATGTAAGCACAGTCTCATCTCGAATCGTTCCGTGGGTGACTTTTCCAGACCTGAGGTCGAGTGGACCCTGTCCGGCTGTGAAAAGGAACGGCCCCGCCTTTATTGCTTGCGAGAACGGTCCGATTCGTTTTACGCGGTTTGGAATTTCGACGTCGATCCGTTCCTTCCTAATCGCCTTTGAGGTCAAGATTAGGGTTCGATCTTCCCAGTTGTTGACATACCCTTGAGGATTTCTTCGTATTCTCTGAAAGTCGACTTCCACCCTTCTAGGTATTCTTGGAAGATTTCACGATAGTCTTTGCTCTCCAATGCTGTTATGTATTTTCGCAAGTCATCGTACGTCATTGAGCCCGCAGCATGACCAGCGTAGACTCTCTTCAGGTCTGGATTATTCGCGCATATCTCCTTCAGGTTAGTGTATTTCCTGAAAATGTTCAACGCGAATGTCCGGTCCAAATACTTGTGATCTTCAATGTCTGGGTGCTCCGCGAGCGGGAAATGGATTAGGTCACCGACGAATGCTATCTTTCCTTCATTCTCTGAATCTATTATGTAGTAAATTTCGTCCCTCGAATGGGCTCTATAGGTGCAATAGTATCGAATGCTTGCGTCCTCGATGAAGCCATTCGGGTAGACATCTTCGATTGGGACGTAGATGTTTGTCCCTGTTAGGAACAAATGGCCTACCTCATGACGGTAATGTGGGCCCATGCCCCCCCAGACACAGAGAACATGCGGAAAACGGGTTATGTTCTCGAAATGATCCTCGTCCCAATGAGTTTGAAGTATGTGGGTGACATCGGCTAATCGACAGCCCAGTCTCCTCATCTTCCCATGAATCCTACTCCAGTCGGCTGACATCCCAAGGTCCAACATCATGTATCTCCTTCCCTTTCTTGTGTCGTACTCCACGAGGCCAACCGTAGAGTGCGCATCCATGACGGTGTTCCTGGCACCCTTTAACTTCGGATAGACTCTTACCATATCCTTAACCTTGTTCAATGCAGAGTAAATCTCCGAGCTCGATCTGTAGAGACTTACGGGGCCCCACTGGAGGATGTGGACTCTCGGTTTTGCCAAATATAATAGACGCTAAATTTCCGTTTGCGGTCAGCAAGTATAAAGTTTCCGTAGGACCTCTTTTCCGGTCAGTCTTCGATGGTGCGAAATCAACCTAAGCGGGCTGACTAGTTTGAACTCTTGGATGTCTGTTTTCCTATCACATTTCGAAGTATGCCTAGGCTCTCGATTTGCAACTCTACAACATCGTTCGGCTTGAGAAACTTGCCCAGTTCCACCCCACTACCACCCCCCGTCGTGCCAGTTCCCAAGATGAATCCAGGGTGCAGCGTTTGATCCATCGAGGCGTATTCTACGAGTTCGTTTATCTTCCAATACATGTCCCTCGTGTTCCCCTCCGACCAGATTTGACCGTTTACTCGAGCAGCCATTTTGAGATTCTGAGGGTCCTCGACTTCGTCTTTGGTTACAAGGTAGGGTCCAAAAGAACCTGCGGTGTCGAAATCTTTTCCTTTGAACGGCCCCAGACCAACGGTCATTTCGCGTGCTTGAACATCTCTAGCACTGAAATCATTGAAGACACTGTACCCGACTACGGATTCTAATCCTTGCCCAGCCGACACGTTCTTGCATCTGCCCATGTATACGGCCATCTCAAGCTCGAAGTCCAATTTCTCAGTGTAACTGGGCCACGATACCATTTCCTCCGGGCCAATGACCGAACCAGGGTTCTTCTTGTAACATACAGGCATCTCATACCACTCTTTCGGTACTTTGCGTCCAGATAGACTCAGATAGTTTGAGATGTGTTTCTCGAAAGCGGTGAAATCCATTATCAATCTGGGAAAGGGAATCGGAGCAAGTATTTTCACCTCTTTTGGTTCATAGACGATTTTCGCATCCTGTCCGCGCATAGGCTCCCCATCTTTCAGACGGCGCAATACATATCCGGTGGCTCGCCTACTTCGTTCAAGTGATTCGGCCCCACCTTCGAGAAAGCTTATCATTGAACTCGGTACTTCAATATCTGCTGAGTCGAAATTCTTTTCTCCCTTCTCCTCAACCATGTAGGCACAATAGGCGCGGTTGACGTCGATTATCAACTCCTCCTCTCTTACTGCGATTACGCCGACTCGTTCCGCGTATCCGGCGGGAGTTAGGGATCTGAATGTGACGAGTTTCAAGTAATGTTGTAACGCTTTCTTCACGGGAATATTAATTGTTTTTCAATCGTGAAATGCCTGCTTTAGTGAGAAGTTTGTTTGAATCTCTTGCGTAGGAGAGTTCTCGAAATGAATTTTAACCGAGGAGTGATTCCTGACGCGTGAATGAACAGGACCTCGCCGCCGAACTGAGACAGATCGTCGGAGAACACAATGTCCTGGCAGATTCTTACTCGCGCGGAGAGTATAGTAGGGATATGGCAGAATACGAAGGCTATCCGGCAGTGATTGTCAGACCTGGCTCCGAGCAAGAGGTAATTGGTATTGTAAAGATGGCTGACAGGATACAATCGCCGATTGTAGCGAGAGGTGCCGGTTCGAGTTTGACTGGCGCGGCCGTACTCGAAGGCGGAATTGTGATTGACATGAGAAGAATGGACAGGGTCATCAGAGTTGATACGGTAAATTGGTATGTTCAAGTCCAACCAGGTATTTCACTCGATGATCTCAATGTTGAGCTTAAACTACATGGCTTTTTCTTCCCCCCTGACCCCGCGAGCAGTTACATCTGCACTGTCGGTGGCGCAATCGCAGAAGGGTCTGGCGGGCTGCGATGTGTAAGATACGGCACAATGAAGGATTGGGTAATTTCGGCACGAGTGGTTCTTCCTAATGGGGAGGTGACAAGATTCGGCGAGCCATTGCCGAAGAACAGGGCAGGATACGATCTTCTGCACCTTCTCATCGGCAGCGAAGGGACCCTCGGAATTATCACAGAAGCGCACTTGAAAATCATTCCTCTTCCATCGGTTAAAGCTCGACGTTTGCTTCTTACCTTTGACAGATGGGATTCTGTCACCAAGGTTATTACGATGCTCAGAAAATCCGCTATTATCCCTGGGCTGTTGGAATTCTTGGACAGGGAACACATTCAGGCCATTAATACAGTACTGCAGCAGAATCTGGACGAATCAGAAGCGACGCTCATTGTAGACGTCGACGAGCCTGATTTCAGAAGGGCAGTGGAGATCTTCAAGTCTTGTGAGGCGAGGAAAATTGAAATCGCAAAGAACGAGGAAGAAGCAGAAAATCTCTACCAAGTCAGAGCAATGGCGCTCCTTGCGGTCAAGAACTTGGCCTCCGCCTCTCAGGTGGAAGATGTCACAGTCCCACTCGACAAACTCGAGGAATACTTGGGCATCGTGAAAAAAGTAGCTTTACGATATAATTTGCGCATACCTGTAATGGGGCACGCCGGCGACGGAAACATCCATCCAATTATTCTCTACGATGATATCAATATATCCAGCAGGAAGGCTGCTCTTGAGGCTTCCAAGGAGATCTGTAGATATGCAATAGGCATGGGCGGCTCGGTTAGTGGGGAACATGGGATAGGGACACAGAAAGTTGAGCTTTTCAGGGAGCAATTGGAGTCGCATGAGGGAAAAGAGGCACTGAGGTTGATGAAGGAAGTTAAGCGGATTTTTGACCCTAAGGGAATTATGAACCCAGGCAAGTATGTTGAGGCGGCCTGACGACAAGACACACAAAGAAAGATTTCGGAAGCGAGTGAGAGTGAATCAACATTACGCAAGAGTTCAGTGCTTGCGGCGCAAGGACAAGATGTCTCGAAGTGTTTTTTTAACCCACAGAGAATTGAGCAATTATGGCTAACACAATGACAGCTCAGCAGATGGTGAACTACAAAAAGCCACTTGAAACGAGAGTGATCCCTATTCCCGACGTACGAGGAGAAGAAGTGCTCCTAAGAATAGACGGCTCGGGGCTCTGTCACTCTGATATTCACATCATGGATGGGTCACACAAGGTAATTCCAAATTTTCCTTTCACACTCGGCCATGAAAATTCGGGAACGGTAGAAGAGGTTGGGGAACTAGTATACGGTTTCAGTAGGGGCGATCCAGTTATTGTTTACGGAGGGTGGTCGAGAAAGCCGGACAGGTTCACCTGGACCGGTCAAGAGCAACTAACGAACATTTCAGACTGGGTAGGTATAGGGCAACCGGGAGGTTACGCCGAGTATCTGAAGGTACCTACTTTTAGATATCTTCTGCATGCCGAGAAACTCGACCTCACTGAGGCTGCAGTTCTCACGGATGCCGGTCTTACTCCTTACAGAGCGGTGAAGAAGCTCCTTCCGTCTCTGTATCCTGGCAGCACAGTCGCAATCATCGGATGCGGAGGGCTGGGTCAGTTCGCGGTGCAGTACGCCAGACTTTTGGCGCCATCGGCAATAGTTGTCGCCGTAGACATTGATGAGAAGAAACTATCAATCGCCAAGGAGCTTGGGGCCGACGTAATCATCAACGGTCAAAGAGAAAATGTTCTTGCAAGGATAATGGAGCTTACAGATAACGAAGGCGCGCAAGGAATCGCTGACTTCGTGGGTGCGGATTCAACTCTCGCTCAGGCATACTCCATCGGAGGGCGACAGTCGAAGCTTGTAGTCGTGGGGCTGGCGGGAGGCACCCTGAAATTTACAGCCGGTTTGGCCAACGAGATGGAAGTGACCACAAGTAATTGGGGATCCATATCAGAGCTCAACGAGGTACTAACACTGGCAAGAGCAGGAAAAATACATACGAGGGTGAAGAAGATAAGGTTCGGTCAAATGAACCAAATGTTCGAGGAGCTCACCGCCGGGATGGTCGAGGGCAGGGCGGTTTTAGTTCCAAGGTTAGGCTAGGCAGACGTAGCACCCCCATTCTCCTTCTCACAGGAGCAGGGGCTGTAAGAGCGAAAAAGGCACCTCTCTAATTCGGATTAGGCCGAAAGAGGATAGGGCTCGACATGGAACTCAAAATCGAGAGCTTCTCTGACGGGCCGGCCCTCAGAGAATCCGCGAGTGACGGAAGCGTGTTTCTTTTTGTCATCGCTTCCCGTTTCGCCTCGGAAGTATGCTACTTGAAGTCCAAAGTGATGGTCGCGTCTAGCATCGTTTGGCTGCCCAAATTCGAAGGGGGTTCCCCTGGTGGGACGTACTCTCTGTCGACTGGCTATTCTAGGCATGGGCTCTCTCAAACTCAACACGGCCCCCCACTTGGCTTATGGTAAGTGGGTAGGGTGGACCATGGGGTAGTCGGCGTGGTATACCACAGTCTCGACGCGATTGCCGCTCTTACCTGGCATGGAGAACCAAGACCGTACGAAACTGAAGTGGTGGGTCCAGACGGGGAGGACCGTAAACCTCGGCCGCTTCAATTCCGTCAAGCTCGAGCTGGGGAGCGAGTTCTTCCTCGACGGGTCAAGCCACGAGAGAGGGTGCTCGAGGGAAGGGTGTGCCGCGGGTCGGATTAAACCCTAACCTTACCGGTAGATTCCCGAACGAACCTAGGCCAACCTTTCGAGAAAGAGGATACAGACCCACGAATCCTAGGGGGGATCGGTCGAATCTGAACCAACCGTTCCAACAGTGTTTGAATGGATTGTCGCACTAATGATGCTAATGGAAACGCGTCAAATGAGAATATATCATCCCCGGAACGCAAGGAAGCTGTGAAGTATCTTTCTTTGGATGAGGTTGTCTCGATAAACAAGCGAGCGTTGGTCGAAACAAAAGTGAAGAGAGGAGACTCCCACAAGTTATCCAACAGGCGTGGTCTGGATGAATTAGTTTCAGGTCTAGAATTGGAGGAGGGAGACATGTTCGACAAAGCTGCATCTTTGCTTGTGGGATTGATCCAAGGACACTTCTTCGACAGTGGAAACCGCAGAACGGCATATCTTGCTGCGAAGTTGTTCCTCAAGGCCAACGGAACTGAACTACAAATCGAGTATTACGCGCCGGTCTTTACTGGGATTCGAGAAGGCTTTTATGGCAGAGCCGAAGTTATCAATTGGTTAAAGGGAAATGGAATCCGGGAATTCAATCGTCCCTAAAGATGAATTCGAAGCTCTTCTAGACGAAGTCATCAAGAAAGACAGGGACTTTCTGGTAGAAATAGGTCGTCTCTAGAAGACAAACTGAACTCTCTGTGTCGGATTAAGGCTCTACGCTGGAAAGCACGAGGGGGTTAGTGTTCTCGTTCCCGAAACATGCAGTTCTGAACCGTAGGCGTATCTACCCCCCAAGCTATACCTCGAACCATGCAGTCGAACACCAGGGTATTCGGGTCGTTTGTGATTCTCGCGATTCTGGCGGTAGCGGCTGTTGTAACGCTGGCCCCTGTGCCTAAGACGCAGGTGGGGCAGAATGGGAACCTGCTTGCCTTCAACTCCTACGGTCAGATGAGGTCGTTCGTCTCTCAGGCCTCTACCAACTATCAGAGCATGTTCTCAACAGGGGTGAGAGATGCGGCTTTCGCGTTTGGGGCCGCGGCCCCCTCTCACGCCACTTCGACTTCGGGGTTTACGACTACGAACATCCAAGTCGAGGGGGTGGACGAGCCGGACTTGGTCAAGACCGACGGAACCTTCCTCTACGTCGCTTCGGGAAGTAACGTTTCAGTAATCCTAACCCACCCGGCTGGCAGCCCGACAGTTGTCAGCACCCTTAGGTACGGGGGCCAAAGTCAGGTCCTGGGCCTGTTCATCAGCCGGGACAGGCTGGTCGTGGTCGTGACAGGAAGCACCATCACGAACTACACCTGGACTCAGACGACGAGCTTGGTGCTGTATGATGTCTCCGACCCGTCCAGACCCGTTGAGATCAAAGCGCTCTCGGTCGACGGGAACTACATCGACTCCCGGATGACCAACGGGTTTGTCTACGCGATCCTCCAGCAGGCAAGCTACCTGCCCCTGGGCGACGGGAGCTACAGCTTCGCAGAGCCCCAGTTGAAAGACGGGAAGACCGAGGTCCTGATCGAGGCCGCAGACACCTATTACAATCCAAGGTCGCTGGTCCCGATGGGGCAGTATACGATCATCATCACCATGAGCCTCGCGGACGGCTCGCACACCCAGCAGGCGATCCTGTCAGGCTGGGGCTCGACGGTCTATGCGACCTCCTCGAACATCTACCTCGCGTTCCCCGACAGGATGAACTACCCGATCTATAGGATGGCGTTCGCGGGAGGGGTGGCTGCCGGCGACGCGGCGATTGCATTCCCAGGGATCAGGGCGGACCTGATGCCCCCGATCTTCTGGTGGGGATGGGGGACCAACACCACAATCTTCAAGGTGGGGATCACTGGCGACCACACCAATGTGACTGCCCAGGGGACGATCCCGGGGACAGTGCTGAACCAGTTCTCGCTTGACGAGCACAAGGGGAACCTGAGGGTGGCGACGAACAGCTACTCGACAATGCTCAACCAGACCACTGTGCAGCTCAACAACGTGTATGTGCTTGACTCGAATCTGAAGGTGATGGGGGCCCTTGAGGGGCTCGCGCCCAACGAAAGGATCTACGCTGTGAGGTTCCTCGGGGACGTGGGATACGTGGTCACCTATGAGAGGATCGACCCGCTCTTCACAATATCCTTCACCGACCCGACGCACCCTGTGGTGCTCAGCGCCCTTGAGGTTACCGGCTTCTCGGACTACCTCCACCCGATCGGGAACGGGTACCTGATAGGGGTGGGGAAGAACACTGTCCCTGCTCCGTCGGAGCAGGGCTTCGTGATTTACCTCGGGGTGAAGGTCTCCATCTTCCATGTGGCGCCCAACGGGAGCTCCTCAGAGACCGACAGGGCCCTCATCGGGGACAGGGGCAGCTACACTCAGGTCTCGGATGACCACAGGTCGTTCACATACGACCCGGTCAGGGGCATAGCGGCCATCCCGGTCTACGTGGTTGTCCTCGACAACAGCTCGGGGACGGTGCCATGGTGGGAGTACGGCAAGGGGGTCTTCCAGGGGGCGTACCTCTTCAACGTGACCGCGACGGGCGGGATCCAAAAGCTGGGGACGATCACCCAGATCCCCGCAAAGATGGGCGTCGAGCAGGGCTATGACCTTTACATCAACAGGATACTGATCATCGGGGACTTCGTGTACACCGTCTCGAACAGGGCCATCCAGGTCAACAGCCTTGGCGACATGTCGCTGGTCGGGTCGGTCGACCTCCTCGCCTAGGGGACGGCCGACAAGCCCGAGCCTACGAACACCAGAGCCGAACAGCCAGGTCCCTTGGGACGTGGTGTCAGAGAGCTGTGGGTACGGCATGGATTCGGGTTCCATATCCCATAAATTCAACCCGGATAGCTCATTAACTGCTGGCGAAATGAAACTTCACCCGCAAGGAATCGGATGGGCTTTCATGTTTTCACCATCCGATTCCGAATTCGACCAGGAGAGGAATAGGCTAAGAGTAGAAGAGTCCTGATCACGATTCGCCGATGTTCCCGGATGAGCTCTGCGAAAGCTGGGTCTCAATCCTGGACAGCGGAAGGAGGAGACGCGATCTCCCTCGGCCCTAGGATATGTCTCATGGAATACTAGGGCTGGCCTGCTCCATTTGCTGGCCAAACTCCAATCCTCCTCTGTCCTTCCATTTCCTCACCATCACCTCCACCTTGTCACCGACCCGCAGCCCGGAGTTCGAGTACTCGTTCAGGTCAATCACGGTGGTCATGGAGTAGTCCTGGTCGAAAAAAGTCGGTGATATCTGTGCGGGTAGGGGAGGTCGCATTGGCTCTCTTCTTCGCTCCGGAGGAGCCTCTCTTCGATCAAATGGAGGACGACATTCGGGCTGCGAAGTCCGGCTTACAGAAGATTTTGGGTCGCCTGCGTGACCCATACTATCGAAAGAATTCTGCGTGGAAAGCTCGAGTTGACCAAAGGCTGTTTGTCCGGGGGAGCGTTCACCCTCTGCGAGAACGGACACCACCTGTCCTCCCTTTCATGGCGTGAGACAACCTGAGCTGGGCTGTCAATCACGAATCCGATTCGGCTGAGATGATCTAGCGGGCCCGGTGGGGCCCACCCCCAAACAGGTCCGAAAAGTGGATTCTCGTGCCTTGGTAAGACGCTCAGGTCGCCGATGAAGTTCTAGTTCTTAGAGAGACCTAGGCGCTTCCCAAGAGAAGCCCATCTTGGGTCCTTCCGGAAGTTTTCGAAACCTGGATGTTCTCTGAAATACAGAGTCGTGTTCCACCTCTCTTCATAGCCCTTCTCGAGGTAGCTGAATGCTTCATCAATGCTTCCCACGCCGAAAAGAGCGAAGGCAATCTCGGCCTTATCAACGTATGTGGACTTGGAAAGTTCTTCAAGTTCATCGATCATCTTGTTAGCTTCGTCGCGTCTACCAGTGAATCCGAGCAAACAGGCCAATTCGGCTTTGTACAGGGGGTCGTCTCCTGACATGGCCACGGCCTTCTGCAATTCATCAATTGCTTCGTCCATTCTCGACTCCAAGTAATAAGCCCAACCGAGTTGGAGGTGGGCGTTGGCATAGTCTGGGTTGGCATCGATCACCTTCTCGAATTGTTCAATCGCCTCTTTCGTCTTACCTATTGCAAGCAATTCCAATCCCAAGTTAACGCCGATTACCCATGACAGCGGATCAAGAGCACTTGCCCGTTTGATCTGCTCGTAGGACTCGTGGAGCCTACCCATGAAGCGTAGAGCGAGTGAGTACCAATGATATGCGGTCGCATAGCTTGCTTTGAGCCCCATCGCCAGCTTGAACTCCTCCTCTGCTTCTTGCCATCTATATTCGTAGTTGGAGTAGACCACCGCCAGAGAGGCGTGAGGCTCAGCCAGTCTGGGGTCTATTTCGATTGCCCTCAAGGAGTATTCCTTCGCCCTTGGGTATGCTTCCCTGGGCATCTGCCACCCATAGTTAGGGTAAACGACGTAACAATCGGCCAACCCTGCATAGGCTAGGGCGAACCACGGGTCCAATTTGACTGCCTTCTCATAGTACTTCACAGCGTTATCAGTTCCTTCTCTTGTCCTTTCGTTCCAGAAGTAGCGCCCCTTCAAGTACAGCTTGTATGCTTCCGTGCTGTCCGTCACTCGTCGCTCGATGTCCTCCTTTTCGCCTGAGAGAAGCTCGACCTTCAAGGCCTCGGCAACGCTTTGAGCTATTTCTCTCTGAATTACGAACACGTTCTCCAGCTTCTTGTCGTAATCCTGCGACCAGAGATGTTCGTCGTTTCTCGCGTTGATGAGTTGGACGCTAATTCGTAAATCGTCGGAGGCCTTTCTCACACTCCCTTCAAGTATGCTTCCGACGTTGAGCTCCTTCGCGATTTCATCTACACTCTTGCCTGTGCCCTTGTAGCGCATGACAGAGGTCCGGGAGATGACCCTCAGTCCTCCAATCCTTGATAGTGTAGAGATGATCTCCTCTGACATTCCATCTGCAAAGTATTCATCTTTGGAATCTGGGCTGATATTGGCGAACGGCATGACCGCGATGCGGCGTCGGTCCAGAGAGGGTTCTACCGGTTCTTCCTTCCTTTCCCAGGGAAGAACAATCTTGTAGACCTCCATCCGCGGTTGGACGTTCTTCAACTCATGTCTTCCGAGCGCTACCATCGGAAACTCTAACTTGTTCCTGACTTGGTAGTAGACCTGCTCGGAAATGCAGATGCCGCCGGGTTCAGCGATTGGTTCTATTCTTGACGCGATGTTGACTGCGTCCCCATGCATGTCCCCGGCGCTGAAGACGACGTCGCCGACGTGAATGCCGATTCGGAGGAGCATCCTAGTGTGGAGGGGCCGGGTGGAGTTCGTTTCGTGCATCAACTGCTGGACATCGAACGCACATCTTACTGCTTCAAGCGCGCTCGCAAATTCCACCAGAAAGGCGTCGCCTATCGACTTGATTTCCTTGCCACGATGCTTCGGAAACAATGGACGGACAAGCTGACGATGCTCCTCGAGCAGCTCCAAAGCCAGAGATTCGTTTTGTTGGGAAAGTGAGGTATAACCCACCATGTCAGTGAACATTATCGCCGCGAGTCTCCGCTCTCCCCGAGACAATTTCTGGAAGCGACTTGGAACCCCAAGCAGATAATTCCCTTGTGGGGAATCTTGAGCGGGCCCGGTGGGATTCGAACCTGAATTAATCCCAATAAGGAGACGAGGTCACTCCCGAGTTTTACCAGCAATTTCATGCCGCGGAACGATTTCGGTTCCAGGCCACTTGAGACAAGGTGTGGTAGTGCCGCGGGTCGGATTTGAGCTAACCTAGGTAGGTTCAAATCCATCTCCGATGGTGGAAATTCTGCCCATAAACGAGCAAACACTCGTTATAGGCTGATTTTTTCTCACCAAGAAGAATTCATTCGGCCGAGACCCTTCGACATCTCAGTAGCTGGCGACCCGGGTTGAAATCCCGGCGACCGCTTTCTGTCAGCGCCTGAGGCTGTGATACTCTGGCTTAGAGCTTCTAACTCTCCAAGTGATGAATGTACCTCCTCGCCGACAACTGGACCGCAGAATCCGCCCCGCCGAGGATTTCTCTTCCTTCGAACCCGCTGAAGATGTCCTCAAACCTGTACGGCTTGATGTCTGAAGCGATATCGCGTACTTTGTGGGTCGGAAGGGGCAGAAGGTTGGGGAAGCTGTACATGAAACTTACCCATCGCCGGTCCGTTACCACGTAGATGGTATCTCCTGACAGCAGGACCCCATCACCGAACTCTCGTCGCTGGAGGTGCAGCACACTGCTTCCCGGGAAGTGTCCTCCTAGTTTGATAATCTCTGCTCCGGGGAGGAGAGTCAATGTCTGCCCTTTCCAGTAGACAATGCGGGGGCTTTTCCTCTGCACCCACTCTTTGTTGAGATTATGCAGGTTGATCGGGGCCCCTCCGAAAGCCCCGCTCCATTCGATCATCGCTGAGTAGAAATGCGGATGCGATATTGCAATGCAGTCTACACCGCCCATACCCGTGATTGTGGAAATTGTCTCGTCGTCTAAGTATGTGATGCAGTCCCAGAGGATATTCCCCGAGTTGGTCCTGACGAGAAAGGCTCTTTGACCTATACCGAAGGAAGGCTTTGTGACTATCTGGTGTAACCCGCGCCTGATGGTCGTTATTTCGTTCTTGAAGCCCTGCCCTTCCATCTCCCTGAGCGTGGTCCATTGCTGTCCGTCCCAACCTATGTACTGGCGGTCGTTCGAACAGATTCTGCATCCGGTTGGGGGCCTTTGTATGTCCCCATATTGTGTGCCGCACGTCCTGCAGATGTAATTCGTCAATCCACGACCGCCAGGGTAAAGCCTCCGTGCGCCTTAAACTGCATGAAATCAGAGAGCAATGACGAACCGAAAGAGTAGTGAAGACAGAGAATTTCCGACCTACATGTAGTTCGGTAATCCCGGCGACCGCACAGCCCCTAAAAACCATCCACCTGAGTTTCCCCATAACGGCTTTATCATCTAGTTCCCTCATTGCTGAAAGGAAGCTTTGTCCCAAGGCGAACGGAGACTCGCGGCGATAATGTTCACCGATATTGTCGGATACACGACACTCGGTCAGGAAAATGAGTCTGCTGCACTTGAACTGCTCGAGAGGCAAAGACAGCTCATCCGTCCTCTGTTTTCCAAGCATGCAGGTCACGAAATCAAGACAATGGGGGACGCTTTCCTGGTGGAATTCGTCAGTGCGTTGGAGGCGACCCTCTGTGCTATCGACATCGAGAGTACCATACATAGCCGCAACCTAGAGCGGGGTGAGAAACTGCAGGTGAGGATCGGAATCCACGTTGGGGATGTCATGCATCAGGGAGGTGACGTATTGGGCGACTCTGTGAACGTGGCATCTAGGATCGAGCCTCTTGCTGCGCCTGGAGGAATATGTATCTCGGAACAGGTCTACGACCAGGTCAAGAACAAGGTCTCCTATCCTTTCAATCGCCTGGAGACTCGGCAATTGAAGAATGTCAAGGACTCGATAGAGGTCTATCGGATCGTGATGCCTTGGGATGAAGAGAGTGTGATTCAACCGGCTCAACTCGACAGGAAGAGAATCGCTGTCCTGCCCTTTGCTAACATAAGCCAAGACCCGAATGACGAGTATTTCGCCGACGGGATGACGGAGGAACTGATCACAGCCATGTCGGGGCTTCAAGGATTGCAAATCATCGCCAGAACATCCGTGATGAACTACAAGGGGGGAGGTACGAAGCTCTCTACCATTGGCAGTGATCTTGGGGTCGGGACAGTCTTGGAAGGGAGCGTGCGCAAAGCCGGGAACAAGGTAAGGGTCACCGCGCAACTGATCGACGTCCCTACTGCATCGCATCTCTGGTCGGAGAAATATGACAGAGAGCTCGACGACATATTCAAGATTCAGGATGACATAGCGGGAAAGATTGCAGAGGCCTTGAAGGTCAGGCTCGTCTCTCTTCAAGGGTCGGGGAGGAAGCAGACTGAGAACATGGAGGCATATACTCTCTACCTGAAGGGGCGGGTTCTCTGGAACAAAAGAAACAAGGAAGGAGTCATGACAGCCCTAAGTTTGTTCCAGGAAGCTCTAAAGTTGGATTCCCAGTATGCAAAGACCTGGTCGGGGCTAGCCGATGCATACAACATCGCTTCTTCAAACGAGTTCATGGACCGTGAGGAAGCGCTGCCGAAGGCAAAGGAGGCGGCCTTGAAGGCATTGGAATTGGATGACGGCCTGGCTGAGGCTCACGCGTCATTAGGACTGATACACCTCAACGATTTGAAGTATTATGAGGCCCTTCGAGAGCTCAAGAGGGCAATCGAACTGAACCCAAGCTACGCCACAGCTCATCACTGGTACTCCCTCTGCCTGGTAGATATGGGCAGGATAGCAGTTTCCCTCGATGAAATAAAGAGGGCCCATGAACTGGATCCACTGTCCCCGATGATAGCAAGTGTGATTGGAAGGACCATGAACCTTCTTGGAAACCTGGATGAGGCAATCACATTACAGGACAACCTGATCAAGCGGGAGCCTGATTTTGCAAATGGCTATTTGTTTCGTAGCTTCAGTTACTTCTTCAAGAACATGAGGGATAAGGCCCTGGAAGATCTGGAATCCTGGCACAAGATTGAACGAGACGATTACTTGTACAAGGTGTTCCTCGCCTGGAATCTCGGATGGTTAGGAGATATTGAGAAAGCTAACCTACTCATTCAAGAGGCCATACAGAATGAAGAGAGGTCATCGGTCGTGGCAGATTTGATTGCCCTGTACTATGCGATCATTGGCAAAGGAGACGAATTCTTCGCGTGGACCGAGAAGGCCATCTCGACGAAGAATCTCAGTCTGGACCTGCGTCGCTATACTCCAATTTGCGATAAGGTGAGGAGCGACCCCCGCTTTCCTGAGATCTTCAGGAAGCTAGGCCTTCCGTACGAACCGGATCCAAAGTGATTAGTTCATGACTCCTTGTTGGGGCGCCTATGTGAACTGCGAAGTCCCGGCCAGAGCGCTCATCAACCAAGCTGTTTGGGGAAAGGGAACCCAGATGGACGCTAACCCCTCCGGACCCGCGAACAAATAGCTCGATACAATCTCTGTTCCCCAAGGAAAAGCTCGGAATGAGCCATTTTGCGATTGCTTCGTGAACCCAGGCGGAAGTCCCGGCGACCGTACACTTACATTGTCGAATACGGGCGTCACGCTCCCTTGAAAGACTTATCACTCTTTCCTTCCAACTAGAAGGTATGGCTGAAAAATGGAAACTAGAGGGAAGCGTGTTCGACGCGTGCAACTGCGAGACCCTATGCCCGTGCGTCTACTTCCAAGCTCCACACGAAGGCGACTGCAAGGTCTCCGCGGTGTGGCACATCAACAAGGGCAACTACGGAAACACCAAGCTTGACGACTTCACCATAGCCGTCGTCGGCTACGCGACTCAGAACCCGCTTATGGGCATCGAGAAAGCAGGCTGGGTTCTTGACGAGAAGTTGACCCAACAGCAACGGGACGCACTGATGCAGATTCTCGGCGGGAAGGCAGGCGGACTATTCTCCATGCTAAGCGTGAAGAATCCGCTCGGGATCTGGTGGGCGAAGTTCGACTACTCGAACGACGGAAGGTCTTGGTCAGTGAAGGCGGGAAACGCATTGAATGTCAAAGCTGAGTTCGTGAAGCCACCTCCAGGAGTGCCGATTCCGGCCGCGCCAAAGAACGCCCAGACTTACGACCCCCTGTTCGGACCGTCAATGGAGAAGATCGTCGGTACGGCCCAGACCTACCACGCGTCAGTGGGCGGACTGGAATACGACATCAGCGGGAGGTACTCCTCCTCTGGCCACTTCTCCTACGAAGGCCAGTGAGCCGGGTCGAGAAGTTGAGGAATTCAAGGTCGGACAAGGGGCAACAAACTCCCCTTGCCTGACCGCCCCTCCTCTTTGTTCAGGGAGACGCCAATATTCACTTCCGACAAGGTCGCCCTCTCAATGACAGCTATCCTGATTTCGACGGCCGCGATCGCCTGGGCCAGCACGTACTATCTAATGCCCCTGACAGCCTCCGCAGACATTGGCACGATGGGCGTCGCATCCATAGTCTCCTCCCTTTCACCAGGCTCAATCGGACTCTTCGAGTTGATCTGGACTGTTGGGATGGTCGCGATGATGTTCCCGGCAATCGTGCCCGTTATCATCTTCTACGTCAAGATGGTGACCCAAGTGGAGTCTAATCCTTCCGTGGCCAAGGCCATAGGGACGCCGATGTTCCTGCTGGGGTATCTGGGAGTCTATGCCGGTCTTGGTCTGCTCGCCTACTTTGCGGTATACTTCGCGCTCTACGTTACTCCGGCCGTCCCTGCCTTAGTGCCGGTCGCCTTCCTGGCACCCAGCCTTGTCTTAATCCTGGCCGGGATTTACCAGTTGTCCCCGATGAAGATTCGCGCGCTTTCAATTTGCGTCTCTCCACTGGCCTTCTTCGCGGTCCATCTTCGCAAGGGCCTCTTCGGGAGTCTTCGGATGGGCGTCGGTCATGGCGCCTACTGCGTGGGCTGCTGCTGGGCTTTCATGCTCGTCATGTTAGCGGTCGGGGCGATGAGCCTCGCATTCATGGCGGCATTGGCCGCGGTAATCGCCTTCGAGAAGGTCATAATCAGGGGTGCCATTTGGTTTGACAGGGCCATCGCGGTTGGTTTCATCGCAGCCGGAGGGGTGGTCTTCCTCTTCCCCGCCCTGGTTGGGATGTAGACGCGCCTCTACCAAGGAGGGGACCTGAAGCGTGCCCTGCTCCTCTGCGGAATCGTCGGCACTTGGCTGGTGACGATCAACCAAGGAAGCGCAATCGCCGCAGGACGATTCAGTCCGACTCTGTTCCTGCAGGTTTTCTTAGACTACGCCACACCTTTCGCCGTGTCAAGTTTTACGGGGATTCTGAGGAACCGGAGCGATAGAAGTGAAGGTTCGAAGCGTGAACAGGACTGAACATCATTATCCAAACATAGGCCAGTGTCTTTCAACACAATAAATTGTGTTGTCGTCCCGACGACCGCATGTGCGCCCGAATGCCGCCAGACGAACCTGGTTTCGAACCCAGTGGGGGTTTGGGCCGAAGTATGGGCCGGAAGGAGCTCGTCAAGTATCCTTGACTGATATTCAGGCTCAAACCCAGTGCCGACACTGGTTTCGGGCCGGCTCGGGTTCGAGCGTTCGGCCTTGAATTCCCATTGCCCAAGAAGCGGGCCAGGTGGGGCCCGCCCCCAAACAGGTCCGAAAAGTGGATTCCGACGGACCGAGTGGGGGAATGGGAACAGACGCCACACAGGAAGTTGTTCCCGTTGAAGCGGCGTATCTCTGGTAGCTGCCTTAGAAACGCTGGGCTCTCAGACACATATAGTAGCAGTTTTTTAGTACAGAAGTCGAGATGCCAGTCACATCTGGTCTCGTTGAACGCATGATATTCAGACTGAACAGATTGCCTCGCCTTCTTCTTGACCTTCAAGCAGCGGTTACATTCCGAGCAGCACACATCTTGGGCGGAAATGAGAGGGAAGACGAAGAAATGATACCAGAGCAAGAAATTCCGCGGAGTGGACTTTTCGTTTTCATAACAGCGTCCATCCTGCAGGCCTTCCACATCGTCGAACATATCGCCCAGATATACCAACACTTAATCTTGGGTCTGTCAATTAGCGAATCACATGGAATCATCTTCTTTCTAGATTTGGAATGGAACCACTTTGTATTCGACGCCCTGGTTTACTTCTCGCTGTTAGCATTTGTCTTTTGGAGATGCAAGTTCTATAGGCTGGGCAATAAATCGGCCATTTTGTTTAGCGTCGGCCTAGGGATTCAGACCTATCATGCTTTCGAGCATACTGTGAGGATGATTCAATACTACCAAACTGGATGCACACCTTGTCTTGGTGTGATGGGTAATTTCTTTGATCTTGTTTACCTTCACGGGTTCTTGAACCTCATAGTTTACATTCTAACCTTAGTAGGATTCTTAGGCGTGTACAAGCGCTTGGTGGCTAGATCCTCGACAAGATCGCCGTAGCTCCTCCCGTTCTCGTGAGCTGACTGCATACTCATTCTCTTTCAATCCGAATTTAAGGCGGAGTTCCGACACAAATTTGTGGCTGGCCCGGTGGAATTCGAACCCACGATGACGCGGAAAGGTATCATTAGAATCTCGTCAGAAGCAAGCTTGTTTCGTCTGAAACAGCTCAAAGTGAGCTCCTGTGGGCCGGAAGGGGCTCGCAGCGAAAACGTAGCTCAAATCTGATTCGAAATCAAGGGTTCGGATCCGAGGGGATTCAATGGGCCGGAAGGTATGCGTACCCTGGCAGGTTCGAATACTAGCCAATTGATAGATTCCTGACGGTTGCGAACACAGAGACCATGCACCTGCGGGAGTTCAACCGGATTTGACCTAGCAGTTTTGGTGGGGTTAGACTGACCAAAAACGAAATTCCGAGCCCAATTTTAGAACCCGGGCGGAAATCCCGGCGACCGCACACTACTTTCACCCCTCCCCCGCAACAATCCCCTTGACCGAACAAAGTGCGGGGTTCGAATCCCAGACATCTTCGCTACTCAGGCCTCCTGTTTCTTCGGAAAGAACTTTCGGTAAGGCATGAAGAGGCCGGTCAAGATGACCAAGATAAAGACGAAATCGAGCTGCCATAAGTATCCTCCACCTGGAGTAGACAGGAAGCTGTTAGCCAGTTGAACCATGAGGACGACCGGAATGATCCACAATGTGTACCACGCCCACTTCTCTCCCCTCCGAAATGGTAGGGCGGCGATGCCCATTATCAGCACTCCCATCCCAAGCATGAAGTTCCCTACTTGCCTCGCAATCCCGCTAATGTAATTCGATATGCCTGGAATCCTAGCCCCAATCTGATCCGCGGTCAGACCAGTCGTAGTTTCAGGCGATGGGGGATTCGGCGGGATACCTAGCAGACCAATCGGGGATGATATCACAGAAAGCAGGCCGAATATGAAGAAGATAATCCAAGCGTGTTTCTCGTAGGACTTCTCGCCCTTAGCGCCAGACATGGGTGTGCATCTTTCCAATCTGATTTAGGTCTTGAGACGAATCAGCGAGACCGACACGGCAATGAACCAGAGCGCCAGGGCAATGTTGCCTGGAAAGGTCAACCCAGCTGGAAAGCTGAGAGGGATTGCCAGTGCACTCACGACTTGAAGGATTGCGGCCACTCCGCCAACCCAACCTATCCAGTGAGCGAAGGTTCTGCCTTTGAGTATCACAATCGAAAAGAGGAGCAACCAACCGGCCTCCACCCAGTAAAGCAGTGAGTTATACATTATATCCCAGAACCTGAACAGCGATAATGCCACAGCCTCGAGACCGGCGCGAGCGGCTCCGCTTCCTGAAGCCGCATAGGTTCCTGCGAGGGTTACGAGCGTCGACTGTACAGCAGATTGAACTATTACAAGAGCCGCTTCAACAATTACAAGGGCGATTGCTGTCGTCAGCAGGAGCTCCCTTACCGAAGTTGAGGCAGCTTCCTTGAGTGCATACCTCAAGGCTAGGGCGAGAATGATCAGGTAGAAGCTGGTGAGCGACCAGTAGACGTAGATGCCAGCAAAGAGAGGATGATTGTAGAAAGCAAGAATCGCACCGGCGTCCAGTGTCCCAGAAATGCTCTGTCCAGCAATGAAAGTGGGAGTCAAGTTGACTAGGAAGGCGCTTATCACAAGCACGAAGCCGACCAATCCTCCAATCTTTTGGTAGGAACTTGCCAATTCGAATCCTTCAATCGGATCTAACGAACTTAATCGTTCCTTGACTCGAAAGAAGCGAAAATGACAACCTTAAATCAAGATTGTCCATTTTAGAACCCAAGTTAATCGAATTGGACACCCTGGATACCAGGATTTTCCGAGAACTAGTCCAGGACCGGACCGCCTTTGCCACTTCAGATATCAGAAGGTCATTCAAAGCCGTAGCCAAGAAGCTCAACATTGACGAGGTGACAGTCCGAAAGAGAATTGCGAAGATGAAGCGAAGTGGATTTCTTCAGGGTTGGACGGTTATGGCAAATCCCACCCTAGTAGGACTGAGGCTTGCTCAGATATCCTTCGATGTGCCTTCGTTGGGCGCTAAACCGGATTTGGTTGAACAGCTCAAGCTGATGCAAGGTTCATTCGTTCTAGTCGACTGTTTCGGAACGTCCTTGTTCCTTTCGTTCCTTTATCGAGATGAAGAATCCTTGCAAAAGCAGGTCGAGCTTGTCCGCAGGATGTCGAAGGCGACGAATCTGGTTTGCCAGCGGACTCCGATTCCCGAATCCAGAGGAAGGTTGACAGAGACTGATTGGGGAATAGTGAGAGCTCTCCAGCAGGATCCTCGGAAATCATATGGTGTAATTGGGGCGAAGCTTGGCGTTTCAAGCAGGACTGTGAGGCGAAGGCTGCAGCGGATGATCGAGAACAGGGCCATCTTCATACTCCCAAGCATGAACCCTGCTGCACTTGAGGGGGTGATACAGGCGGATCTTCTTGTCTCCTTCAAGAACCCCGAGTCGAAGACAGAAATCGACCAAAAAATCATGGTAATCTGGGACGACTACCTGGCGAGGGCTGAGGTCGGGAGTCCCGAAACCAGCTTCTTCAATTTGTTCATCAAGAACGTTTCTCAGGCCCAGGAGGTCTTGCAGTGGGTGAGTGGGCAACCTGGGGTCAAGAACTCGAGGGTCGACTTGATACAGAAACGTTTCGAACTCTACACCTCACTCAACACTGAGCTCGAAAGGAAACTCCAGGGCATACTCTCGGCCCCGATTCGGTCTAGTCACAAGTAGTGGAACTGTCCCAATAGAGGGTGTTAGTCCCGGCTTCAGCACGTTTCGTTGTGTTCGAAGCGTTCGCTATACGCATCCTAGAGTCCAGAGAATTTCCGCCCAGCATGCTGGGTTCAAATCCCGGCGCCCACCCGCGGCACACGACCATGGACTTGAGCACACACAGGTATGCTCAAATTCTGCCGTTGGTGATTTTGGAGCTCATGAGAGGAATCGATGCCGCGGGTCGGACTACGGACTACCTAGGTTGGTTCAAATCCTGCCCAAAGATTCAATCCCGCATGTCCCGAAGGGCGAGGATCTCGAAAGTAGAAGGAACTCCGTTATATCACGGGGGATACATGCGGTAGGGAGTGCAAGTGAAAGCTGACCGGAGGTATCCTCAGGCTTGATGACACAATCGAGTGGGAGACCTAGAACTACACATCTTGAATACATTCGACAAAAGTCGGAGTGGATGCGAGATCTTAGACGCCAAGGCGTACCAATCGTGGACATCGGATCACCCCCTGCAGATGAAAACTATCCGCTGCCATCCAGCATATTCCGCATTCAGGAGCTCATGGAAGTTGCTGGTTACGCAGGTCATCGAACAATGTGGGAAAAGCCGCTATCAGACGACTGGTTACCGACTTCCGATAGTCATGAGAGGAAAGGTCAATCAGATGTCCAGATTGTAGCGGGGGAACTCGAGAAGACAGTTGAGGCTTGCAAAAAGGCATTGAGCCTGCTATCTCAGAACAACTTGTTGGAACGAAGTCCGTTCGACCTCGACAATGTTGACGAAGGGCGTGAATATTCGAACAAGGCGAGTCAGCAAGGGGTCATTGATTGTGTCTCAGAGATTTCAAGGAGCCTGGTTTTGATTAGCAGATTGTGCGACGAGAAGTCCAGGTCGCAAGTCATTCAGATTAGAGAGGCTCTGGGGCTTTGTAGATACGGAATCTACCTGAGAATCAATCTGGAACCGACCCTCAAGAGAATTCTTGGAATTCAGATTGACCCACCGAAGAAGCGGTTTGGGTTTCCGAAGAAACCTCTCGGCCTGTTGGGATTGGATAAGTCGATTGAAGTACGCCAATGGAGTCCGGAGGAATACTGGGATGCAATGCTTGCACAGTATCGCAAGCACGCCAGAGAGATGCTCCCACAGATTCGGGCGTCACTATCCGGCGGTCAGCCCATAGTAATGCCAACTGAACCAGTCATTTGGGAGGCATTGGCGATACACAGCCTCTTTTGGCAGGGATCAGATTCACCTGTGTCCTTGGAGTACATCTTGGCAAGCGCAGATTTCATCAACGTGGGCGGGCCCAAGGTCAACGAACTTGCCTGGGGTTTGTGGCAGCTCAAGAAGAGAAATTGGTTGGTAGAACGCGAAGATGGTTACGCATTGACCAAGGAGGGTCTGAATTCCGTCGAGGCAATCATCGGCCAATACTCACTCAAGGATGGGTTCAAGTTACTCCGAACCTGGATTGAATCGCATTCGGCCTGACCCTATGGTGCGGGACGAGTGGGCTCTCTATCGTGGAGATTTGTGGTCATTCAGTGAAGCTACGCAGCCGGTCTCTCTCACCGACGTAGCACCCGTAGCGTTCATCATAGGACTTGAGCCAACACAGGTATGCTCAAATTCAGGGGTATGCGAATCTTGACCTCATGAGAGGAATCGATGCCGCGGGTCGGATTAAAGCCCTAACTTTGCCGGTAAACCCCGAACAAAGTCGAGATGGCTGTGAGTCGTAGTGGGTGACGAAAATCCCCCCGGGGAAACGCGATGCGCCTGACGACGACGTAGGACGCCACGATCACCACTATTGCCAACAATGTGAAGCCGAGCTGGAACGAGAACTCTGGAACCCCTCCTTGGTTTGAAGAGCTAGTCGAAGTTGACTTCGATGTGGAGGAGGTCGTTGATGTTGCCGTGGCATTTCCGACTGTCAACAGGAAACTCCCCAGACTCACAGCGTTGTTCGGGTCGCCTCTGTATGCCGCGGTTATTGTTTCCTTGCCGGAGAATGGAGGGGTGTAGGAAACTGAACATGAGCCTGACGATAACGTGCAAGTACCAATCGTATCGGCGAGGTTACTGGACCCCCAAGAGACTGTCCCGCTTGTGGAGTTACCTTTTACCGCCGCCGTGCACAATACGAGGTGGTTGACTACGACGCGTGTTGGACTACACGAGACAATAGTATTCGTGGACGCTGGAACAGGGACGCTCAACGTGAAGTTTCCTGAGCTTCCCTGGTTGTTTGAATCCCCAGGGTAAGAGGCTCCAATAAGAATCAACGAGCCGGTCGATGGGGTCTGGCGTGGGGTGTACGAGACAGAGCATGAACCAGCTGAGAGGATGCATTGGTAACCGGATGTGAAATCGGGGGCAGCGCTGCTAGACCAAACCACCCAGCCGCTTGGGAAGTATCCTGTGACACTGGCGGTACAGGTGGTTGGCAGGGTGTAGATGGCGGGAGAAGGGGTACAGGAGACAGAAGTCGTGGTCCGATCTTGGTAAACGTAGACCGAGGTTGTCGTTGAAGCAGGGGCATTGTTAGCATCGCCAGCGTAACTCACGTATAACAAGGCCGGACCTACGCCACCGGGCAAACCCGTGGGGGTGAACATTATCTGACATGATCCTGCAGATAGAGTACAAGACGATTGCGAGAGTCTGCCCAGACTCGTGTTGGTCCATTCAACGACGCCGGTGGGAGAACTGCCGGTGACCGTGGCAGTACAATTCGCATTCGAGCCTACAGCCAGGGAGGGAGGTGAACAACTTGCACTCAATCGGTCGTTTGGATCCGCTGGATAGACGACTTGATCAACGGAGCGGACCAGGCTCAATGACGAAGCCTCCACGGCGCCCGGGAGTGAGTGTCCGATTTTTGGCTGGACAAGTACGGTCAACAACAGCAACACCGCAATCACGTGAACCCAACTTGAATGCTGCCGGCTGGACAATCCCTTTTGGCGCGAGCGCTACCTACGAGGATTACTTACGGTTTCCCAAATGACGATGGGACTTGTAAGACCAGTGGCTGAAGGCGATTACGTCGGCACTTGATAGTTGTGCTGACCATCCTTTGTGTTCTCACCGTCTGAACATCTCCCTACATACTGGGAGAAGGGACAATTACATGAAGTCTTCTTCTGAGGTAGATTAGGGTGACACTGAGTATCACTGCTATTGTCGTCACCACTAGGTACAATTCAACATTTTCACCCTGGGGGGAGGATGAGGTACTGGACGCGAATCGCAGGATCCTGTTGTTAGCGGTATCGGCTATCCAAAGGTCCCCTGACGAGTCGACTGTGATGGCCCTTGGATGACAGAGTCCGTTCGATTTGACTGGATCACATTCCGCGTCATTCGACCTGAAATCAGGTTGTCCTATTACCAAGGATGCGTTCATTCCGTCATGGAATGACGGCGCGAATTGCAGGACTCTATTGTTCTCATACTCTGACACCCATAGGCCCCCCGATTCGTCGAATGCTAGAATTCTTGGTGTACACAATCCAGTCCTCCCGGGGAGGTGATTTGGGCCCCCGCTGCACGAATTAGAGGCAAAGTTGGGCTGCCCGATAACCATTGTGGCATTCTGACCGTCGGAAAACGGAGAGCTGTACTCGACGACTCTGTTGTTTCCGAAGTCGGACACCCATAGGTTCCCAGACTTATCGAAGGCAAGACCGTTTGGGAAACAGAGTGAATCACGTGTAGGGAGACTGCCTACTCCAGCAAAGCCTCCCAAAGGGTAATAGCAACTGCGAACATTGAAGTTCCGCTGTCCAATAACGATAGATGCATTCATTCCGTTGGAGAATGGTGGTTTGTACTCGAGAACTCGACTGTTGGAGAAATCAGCTACCCACAGGTCGCCATCCGCGTCAAACGCGGCGTTGCTTGGGTAGCACAGCCCATTCCGCGTGGGGTTACCGAATCCACCACCACTGCACCCACTTGAAGTGAGGTTGGATTGCCCAATGACAAGAGATGCACTCATTCCTTCGTGGAAGGGCGGAGTGAGCTTCAGCACCCTAGAATTTTGGCCGTCAACCACCCACATGTTTCCCGAAGCGTCGAAGGCGAGGCCGACCGGAACCCATTCACAGATCATGCCAATGGTAGCGACATTTGGGCCGCAGACCTTGGAACTAAAGCTAGCGGCATGCGAAATTTGGACGGAGACATCCATCCCGTTCGAAAATGGTGGTGTGTATTCCACAACTGTCCGGGGTGGATAGACTACCCACAAGTCACCGACTGAATCAAACGTGATGGCGCTAGGTGAGCACAGAATGGAGTTTGTGCACCCTGATAAAGTGAAGTTCGACTGTCCAATGACCAGGTTCGGCTGCAGCCGGTAGAAGGATCCTCCTGTATTCGAGCTTGTTGTTCTGGTTGGCCGACCTATTGCGTACAGCCTGTGATCATAACTGCCAACGTATATCATATGTTCTGAACCGATTGCAGGTGAGGACTGAACATAACCCCCCGTCTGGAATGTCCATTTCTCAGTTCCGTCCGGGTTTATTGCGTAGAGTTTGTGGTCATAGCTACCTACGTATATCGTACCGTCAGAACCAATGGAAGGTGAAGAGGAAATGGTATAGCCAATTGAGAAGTTCCACCTCATAGAGCCATCTTGCTTGACCGCATAGAAATTACCGCTGAGGTCCCCGAAGTACGCCGTTCCGTCTGAGCCTATGGCGGGGGACGACTCGACCGCTGACCCCGTTGTTGTAATGAAGCTCCACTTTAGAGTGCCATCGGGGTGGACTGCGTACATTTTTCCGTCCCCGCCCAGGTAGATTGTCCCATCTGGTCCAATGGTGGGGGCAGATGCGACAAAATAGGCATCGAATGTTCTGGCCCACTTTAGTGTCCCGTTTCCATTAACTGCTTCCAGTCTGTGTTCGTAACTGGCCACGTAGACCGTTCCATCCGAGCCTACGGCAGGTGAAGAGTCCACCCGGCTCCATGTCTGGAAGTTCCACTTCTGTTCGCCGTTGGGGCTTATTGCGTAGAGTTTGGAGCCCAAAGTCCCAACGTAAATCGTCCCGTCGGGACCTACAGTGGGAGAAGAGGGAACGCCAATTGTTGTGAATGTCCATCTTCGCGTGCCATTGGGGTTGATGGCGTAGAGGTTGTCATCCCAACTTCCCACGTATATTGTTCCATCTGGGCCGATGGCAGGAGCGGATTCAACGTAACTTCCTGTGGCGAAACTCCACTTTTCGGTACCATCAGGGCTGATTGCATAGAGATAGTAATCATCACTCCCTATGTAGATGGTCCCATCCGAGCCTATCACCGGGGATGACTCAATATAGCTACCAGTCTTGAAGTTCCACCCTTCTGTCGGCATGGCGGGACCCGCATACGTCGACAGCCCTGAGTGCTGAGGGTCGTGTTTGAACATGGGCCATGGAGATTGCGCGAGAGGGCCAGAATTGGAGGCGAGAGCCATGAGCACATTCGCTCCGAGTGGGGCTAAGAGGGCGAAAAGAACCACGATCACGCCGATTCTCGGTTGAGGCTCGTGAATGCCTCTCATTCTCCGCCATTGGGAAGATACTTTTACTTAAGACATCTGAAAGACGAATCTGGTAACTAGTCAGGACACCGGCTGACGCTCTTGTTTAGGTAGACACCTGGTCCTTGTCAAAGGATATGCAGGATCGTTTCCTGAAAGGGAGGGACCCGGACCTGCATCCTGCCGTTCTGGGCCCAAGTCGCCTATCTCAATCACCAGCCGGGAATCTAGTCTTTTGGGTTCAAATCGGCAACGCCAGTCAAGAGTATCGTGATGTCGCGGTTGGGATTAGGGACCTAACTTTACCGGCAAACTCCGATCTTCACAAATACACCTTCGTGGTTCTGTTTTAATCCCGTTTGATGCAGAGGGCACGTTGAGAATCGGGGTCGCCGGTCTCGGGGGCTTGGTAACTACGATAGGAGGAGTTCTGTTCAATCCGGCGCGCCCTTCCGAATGCGCGGATGTGAATTCGGGTGTAGGAGGCTGGGCTTGTGTGGGCGCGGAAGTCTTGAGATGGTGGATTCTCGGTCTGATAATCTTTGTAGGTCTGACGATATTGGGCATTGGATTGCTTTGGTCAAAGAAGTCGGTTAGGAGCGGGGCACAGCCAAAGAGTGACTAGCCGGACCACCATCAAATCCCAGCTCCTCCATCTTGGGTGTCCAGTTCTCTGACTCAGAAGGACAATCAAAGAAGGTCAGATTGAAAATCTGATTTTACCAGTAAATTCATGACGGGGAACGATTTTGGCGCCCAGTTAGATGAGGCGAGAGCTTTTTGTGCCGCGGGTCGGATTTGAGCCGACGACAACCCGGTCTTCAGCCGGGTGCTGATGGGCCCATTACGGGTCTCCCAGGCTGAGCTACCGCGGCACCGAGACCCGCGGACAATGGTTCTCGCTTAAGCCTTTCGAAGCATCATTCATAGGTTGGCGGAGACTTCGTCGAGGACGGCCTTTGCGACATCGTTTTTGGATCGCTCGGACAAACTCTTTGATCCTTTGGCCTGCAGAATCAGCACGCTGTTGGTGTCCGTTCCGAAGCCCTTGCCGCCGCTGACGTCGTTCGCCACGACCATGTCTGCTCCCGATTTCCTCATGAACCGCCTCGCTGCCTTGGTTAGCTGCCCCTCAGAAGAGGCCGTTTCGGCCTTGAACGCGACGACGTAAAGTTTCGGCCATCTTCTCCTGACTTCATCGATAATCTTCAGGCTAGGTGTCAACTTGAGGGAAAAGGCCCCCTCGCTCGTGTGGATCTTCGTGCTGGCTTTTGCTTCAGGCACGAAGTCGGCTGGTGCCGCGGCCGAAATGATTGCGTCGCACCTTCCCCTCCCCACCTCGCCCATCACCGCATCCCGCATTTCTGAAGTCGTCACCACTCTCTTGGACATGATGTACTCGGGAGGGACCAGTCCCCCGCCGTAGATGTAAGACACTTCAGCTCCCCTCAGCCACGCCTCCCTTACTATCGCAAGCCCCATCTTCCCCGAACTGAGGTTTGTGATCACCCTCACGGGGTCGATGAACTCCGCCGTGGGTCCCCCTGTCACGACCAGTCTCTTTCCGCGGAGGTCCTGGGTCGCCAGCTTTCGTATGGACGCGTCTACGATTTCTCTCACAGTTGCCATCTTCGCCTTCCCTTCCTCAAAGCGCGGCCCGACGAACTCCACTCCCTGGTCCTTGAGACGCAACAGGTTCTCGGCGACGGCAGGGTTCCTGTACATCGGCTCATGCGCAGCCGGACAGACCACCAGAGGCATGCCCCCTCCAAGGGCCATCGAAGCCAATGTGGTCACCGGAGTGTCGTCGATACCAAGCGCCATTTTCGATAATGTATTCGCGGTGCATGGCGCCACAAGGATCAGGTCAGCCTTCCCCTCCCACTCCCCGGCGAGCCTTACATGCTCAGTCCCTCCCGTCAGCTTCCTCACCACCGGGTTTCCCGTCGCCCACTCCAGCGTCTCCGGCCTCACCAGCCTTTCGGCCGATTCCGACATGACAACGTTCACCTCTGCGCCGTGGCGAATCAGCTCTCTTGCAAGAGCGGGGACCTCAATCGATGCGACGCTCCCGGTTACACACAGTACGACCCTCCTTCCCAAAAGCTCCTTCCCAAGCGATGACTTAATGTCCTTCAGCGGGTTCCGCCTCTCTGGTTTCTTCATCGTCCCGATTCTTCCCTATGGGCTGCGTAATAGCCTTGCCTCGCCGCCTGCCTTGCAGGCACAAGACCTGTGGAAACGCAAAATACGCGCAATCTGCGGCCCGTCGGTAGTATGAGGGGACTGAAGGTCGCGGCGGTGCAGCTAGGCCTGTACAAGGGTCAGCCGGACCGAGCCGTAACTGAGGCTGAGCGCCAGGTGAGACAGGCGTCAAAGACCGGTGCCAGGCTCATCTGCCTCCCCGAGCATTGGTTGCTCTCACGAGTCCTCGAGGAAGACGACGAAACCATGCGCAGGTTCTGCGCCCTCGCCCGGGAGCTCGACGCGTTCATCAATATGGGAGCCAACTTCGAGCTGCGAGGCGCCGAGACCTATGTAACAAGCGCCACATTATCTCCTGACGGGCAGGTCATTTCCCGACAAGACAAGGTCCATCTCTACCGGAGAGAGAAACGAACAGCCGTCCCGGGTTCTGGGTTCGAGATCGTTATCGTCGACGGCTTCAAGGTCGGTATCCTGGTCTGTCACGACGTGGTTTTTCCCGAAACCGCAAGGGAGGTTGCTCTGAAGGGCGCCGAATTGTTGCTTGTCCCCTCTCTGATATCGGCAGAGGGGATCGAACCTTGGCTGATCTACCTGAGAGCCCGTTCCCTAGAGAACCGCATCCCGGTTGTGGCTCCGAACGTATACGCCCCTCCCAGTTTCCCCGGCCGAAGCTGCGTCCTCGACTTGGCCTATGACAAGAAGGAGCATGTCATGGAGCTTGTCGAACGAAGGGCTCCCGGAGGGAAAACATCGGTATTGGTGGACATCGACATCAGCTCAAAAAAGCATTTGCGTGAGGAAAGGCTCCGCGAACTGATGACGCCCGGGCTCGGGTGAAGCGTTGGCCCTCAAATCGGACTGAGCCTCTTCGACGTCCTGAGGAAGTTGGGCTTTGGGCCTTCAAACTCCACAATCCTCGCAGCGCCGGTGACTCTTGCGGGAATCTGGAATGAATGCGGGCCGGGAAGGAAGACTCCACGGCCAACGGCTTCGAGCACAGGAGGTCAATCGAATGTCCAGAAATGAAACGGTCCGCGTCCGGAGGAACAGCGTCGTTGGTGTCTCTTGTCTCTACCCGACTTCAGGGTCCGCTGAAGCCTGTAATCAGACTAGAAAGCCCCTTTCCTTTATTCTGATCTTGAAGGGATTCTCTTCCGCATGAGGACCAGGCTCGTGCCAAGCGGGGTGACCTCGCGGAATCCCTGCTTCTCGAACATCCCAGGGGTCCCGAACCAGCGCCATTCTGGCACGGCGGCCATTTTCTTCGAGACTACCGGATATGCCTCGACGACCCCGCCTCCTCGTTCTTGAATCGAGGCCAGCGCCGCTTTCAACCCTGCCTTGGCGACTCCCTTTCCCCTGTGGTCCCTGTCCACGAAGAAGCAAGTTATCCTCCAGAGCCTTTCAACGCCATCCGGTGGACCTACCTTGCGGTAGTTGCGCCCCGCGTCAATCCGGGGAAGTTCGTCCTGTGTCCCATACTGGCACCATCCGACAGGTTTCCTGCCTTCGTACACCAGCACCGCGTGGGACCGGCCTACCTTCACCAGCTTCTCCTTCTCCTTCTTGTTGATTTTGAGCCGGGCTTCCTTTGTCAGCTTCCCGCCAATCGGTCTCGGCCTCTGGTAGTACATGCACCAGCAACTGCCCTGTTTTGCTGCTAGTGTCTCAAAATCCTGATATGTCCCGGGATCAAGCTCTCTTGTCGTGTAGGTCATTCTTCCCCTCTTGACGTGGACTGGCCTGTGAAAAGCTTGACGGAAGTATGCCCACCAAAACCATGTTCCGATACCGGTCCCATTCAGGAAAGATCGTATCGTCTTCCTCTATCCGAGCCTCGAGTAGTCTCCCAGAGACGCAGTTTAATACGACAACTCCGAAACTCGCCAAAGGAAGATGTCTGGGCTCCAAAGGCTTGACTTCCTCATCGGCCGCTGGGAGGGACGATATGCCGACCAGTTCGGTGAAAGAGGGACGCTGGAATCGAGCCTGGAGTGCACAAAAGAGCTGAACGGTCGTTTCCTACAGCTGAGGGGGGCGACCAGAAGGGATGGAGTGATCCTCAACCAGGCTACTGAATTCATCACTTTTGATTCCAAGGCCGAGAAATACGTGTCGAAGAAGATGTGGTCCTACGGGTTCATAGAGAACGGAGAGGGAAAATGGGAAGACGACAAGACCCTGATGTTCCAGATCAAGTTCGACAATCCGCCATCAGATTTTGCAGGATCCGTCTGGAAGAGTTTCATAAGACGATACAGCGGCGACGAGATAGGCCACGGCCTCTATACTGCGAAAGAAGGAGAGGAGTACCGCCTGTACGGTGAGACCCGTCAGAACCGGGTCCAGACCTAGCAGGCCGAACTATCGCAAATCACAAGGTCCAACCTTTTCCGAGCTGGTCCGGGCACCCAACTAATTTATCTGGTAGCCAGCGCGCCGACCCCGCTGAATCTCATTGTCTGGTGGGGAGAGACGCCTTGCGGCAATCATGTTCACCGACATAGTCGGGTACACCCGCCTTTCCCAAGCCAACGAATCTCTAGCGCTCTCCATGCTCGAGGAGCATAGGAAGATCCTGCGCCCCGTCTTTCAGGCTCACTCAGGAACTGAAGTCAAGACGATAGGGGACGCCTTCCTGGTCGAATTCAGGAGCGCGCTCGACGCGGTCACCTGCGCTGTCGACATCCAGAAGAGGCTTGAAGAACGCAACTCGGGGGTCAAGGGACAAACCAAGATTGAGGTGAGAGTGGGGATCCACGTGGGCGACATTGTCCACGGAGCAGGGGACGTCTACGGCGATGCGGTCAACGTTGCCTCCAGGGTCGAGCCGCTCGCGGAACCGAACGGGATATGCATCTCTCAGCAGGTCTACGACAACATCCGGAACAAGACCGAGTTCCAGTTCGACAGGTTGGGCGAGATAGAGCTAAAGAACGTCGAACTCCCTCTGGGAGTGTACAGGATCGTAATGCCAGGAGCTCAGGCAGCGACTACTACTAATTCGGCGCCGAGGGAAAGGTTGGCGGTGCTGCCGTTCGTCAACATCAGCCCCGACCCCAACGACGAGTACTTCGCCGACGGGCTGACTGAAGAACTGATTTCGAAGCTCTCGGAGATCCGCTCGCTGAAGGTCATCGCAAGGACCTCGGTGATGAACTACAAGCGGAAGGAGAAGAATGTCTCGGAAATCGGGAGGGAACTCGGAGTCGGCACGATAATCGAAGGAAGCGTCAGGAAAGCTGGGAACAAGATCAGGGTGACCGTTCAGCTAATCGACGCCAGGACCGAGGAGCACATCTGGGCTTCCAACTACGACAAAGAACTGGACGACATTTTCGCAATCCAAAGCGACGTCGCCTCGAGGGTCGCTGGGTCCCTCTCTACAGGGGTATTCTCGAAGGGCGACAGGAGGGACACCGGAGACGTCGAGGCCTACACCTCCTACATCAGGGGGATGCAGCTATACCACGAGGGGACAGAACCGACTCTGCGAGAAGCCATCGCGCTTTTCGAACGGGCGGTGGCAAGGGACCCCAAGTTCGTCCGGGCCTATGCGGCGCTGGCCCACGCGTGGGTGAGGCTTGGTGTCGCAGGTTACGATGAATTTACCGTCGTGGAGAACGCCGAAGCAATGGCCCAGAAGGCCCTCGAACTCGCCCCCGACTCAGCCGATGCTCATGCGGCTATGGCAGATGTCCACGGTATCATGGACCGATATGAGGAATCCGTCGCAGAGGCAGAGAAGGCCATCCAGATCAATCCCAACTTGACCGAGTCTTACATCTCGCTAGGAATTCAGTACTGCACTCTGGGAAAGTTGGACGAAGGTCTCGCATTCTTTCAGAGGGCATATGAGCTCGACCCAGTTTCTCAAGGAGCCAGCGGATTCGTCGCGCTCGTCCTTCGCACCATGGGGAGAATCGATGAGGCGCTGGAGGTGCTTCGCCGGATGGAGAGCCTCAATCCCAGGGCCCCTCGCCTCTACATCGGTCTCGCCGAGTCATACATGCTCAAGCGAGACTTCTTGAAAGCACAGGAGGTGCTGGACAAAGGTTTGGGGCTCAATCCCGGGGAACCACTGCTCCGCCTCGACCAGGGACTGCTCTACGCCTTCTCCGGCAGGAGAACCGAGGCCGAGCGCGTCATGAATGAAATCCTGTCTAGCAAGGCCGAGTCCGTCCGGCTGTATGGCCAACTGTTCATCCAGGCGGCGCTCGGTAACCTCGACGAGGCGTTCAAGGCGCTCACCAGGCAGGAGGAGACGCACTCCTGGCCGTTCCTGATTGGATCCCTTCCAGTCTTCGAAGGCTTGCGCAAGGACCCTCGCTACTTCGAATTCTGCAAGAAGATGAGACTGCCGCCATAGCCTCAGGTTAGGAGCGGGAGGAGCCTTCCCTGAAGGCAAATTATGATTCATCACCTCACTTGAAGCCGCGCCATGACCCAAACCAACGCGATCATTCTGAGGTTCAAGGAGGAGCACACAGCGGCCTTTGAACGCCTCTTAGAGACGGAAATCCTACCTCTCTGGAAGAAATTCAAGGCCCAGGGCAAGTTCATTTCTGCCTCTCTTACTCCTGTCCTTGATGGGAGCATGCTAAAGGAAGGGGTCCGGGACTATATTCTCCACGTGGAGGTCCCGAGCATGGCAGAGCACAACGCATTTGATTCGAATCCCGACTTCATGAATTTCCTCCCTAGGGCCTAGGCGATGCAATCAGGGGAACCACTGGTGTGGCTTGGGGAGACCCTCTTTCAGGTCTGACCGACCGCCGATGACATTCTGATTATCTCGCACAAAGCCTCAGAACCAACCTTTCCGATGGAAATAGAGTACCATCCCGATCGCCACGACGGTGGTAGATCCCATGATAATGATGAAAGAAGTGAAAGGACCTAGAAACGTCGGGGCCCCGGCCTGAAGGCCTCCAGGCAGCAAGACGTTCATCCCGTAAATCGCTCCGATAACGGTCACTGGAATCGTGAATGTGAAAATCAGGGTCAGAATGGAAAGAACTTTGTTGGTCAGTTCCTGGCTGAGGACGAAATCTGTATCCATGTAGATTTCAATCGTCTCCTCGGCCTCCTGAAGGACCTCCCAAGCCTTTTCGATATGGTCATGCACGTCCCCGAAGTATTTCGAGAGGTCCTCAGTGGCGTAGGGCTGCAGCTTCGTGGGAAGCTCCACGGCCAGCCTTCTCAGGGGAGAGATGATGCGTCTGAGGTCGGCGATCACCCTCCTGAGCCGGCTGAGTTCGATGGCTACCGAGGCCCGCTGGTCGAACACCTTGTCTTCAATGTCCTCCAGGTCGCTCCTCACCTTGCTGAGGACCGGGTAGAGGTCGTCGACAAGCACGTTCATGATATGGTATAGGAGGCGAGGGGAAGACTTCATGTCGCCGGCCCTGATCTCTTCATTCTCCATACAGTTCAGAAAGAGGTTCGTGAGTCCTTTCAATTCGTCCCCGTGGAGTGAGACAACGTAGTCCTTCCCCAAGAATACGGAAACCTGGCTCTTCCTGACGAGCCTCGTCTTGTCGTCATATACTGGAATGTGGAAGAGGGCGTAGAGGTGATTCTCGTATTCATCAACTTTCGGGAGCTGCCTCTTGGACAGACAATCATCCAGGTTAAGCGGATGGAAAGGGTAGTCCTTAGCCAGATGGTCGAGGTCCTCTCTCGTGGGGTTCTCGACGTCGTTCCACGACACCTGGCCCTGCGAAACAGTTTGGATCAATCTTAACGTCTAGCTCCGGCCGCTCTGGCGGACAAGCACGGTATTGAAGTGTATGGACGGCTGTCCCTGAACAATTACTCGGACCGCTAGAATCGCGTCTATGACTACTTCGCCGGAGCGGGCGGCTCGGTCTTCTGAGTCTGGGTGACTGTAACTGTGACCGGCGATGCGGATTCTTTCTTCTTGCGGTGCCAGAACGAAGCGCCAAGGGAAGCTATCGAAGCGGCCCAAATGACGTAGAAGCCTATCCCTGGATCGAGTTTCACCGGTCCGTTGGGATAGACGAGATATGGAGCCACAGAGATTATGGCCATGCCCACTACCCCGAGGACACCCGTCCCCAGAGGGAAGATTCCCACCAATCCGGCAATGACAAGCAGGATGAAGGCTACGACAAGGACGTACGTGTAGGTCATGTGCGCCGCATCGCCGGAGTTCTGCACTGACCCGAGGTCGGAGATAGATGGCCCGACCAATCCATACAGACTGTCCATCGCAGTCCCGAAGGGTAGGAGGAAGACGGAGGCTAATATCACAAGACCGAGAGCGATTCCCAGCATCCTGCCTGGGTGGAATTCCAAGCCCTATAGATTGAAGGACGTCACTATATGAAGCTATTCAGCCTCGCCAAACCCCGCCTGTCAGTCGGTCACTGAGACAGCATTCTGCATGGAAGTTACGAGGGTAGGGGAGGTGTTCCGCCTCAATCTGACCCGCGTCTTGTAGGTTACGGGCATCTCCCTCCCGACCCGATTATATCCGTCCAAGGTCAACTCATTCCCATGAACATGAATTCACGCCTAACGGAATCAGCAGCGCTAGCAATCCTTGCAGCCACTTTCATTGCCATCTCCATCCCCCACGCTTCGTTTGCGGCCTCCCCGGTCACTCCGAGCTGCCTGGGTAAGGACATAAGCAGTTTCACAAAGATCGCCCCAGGGTTCGTCGGCGGCATAGCCAGCTACCTTTCATCGGGCGGCTTCGACAACGAGATCCTCGCTCACAAGCAGGGCATACCGACGATCAGTTCGTGTCCGGACTTCGGGTTCCCGACTCCGCTGCACTGATTCCATGAACCGGGCCCCCAAACAGAGGGGCCACCCATCTTTTCTTATGATTGCCAGCTCGGCAAGTTTCTATCTCGACTGCGACTGCCGAGTTTTCTGACCTATTTGGAAAGGGCTCCGACATAGACGCCTATCAAGACCACTGCGCTTCCACCAAGGAAGATCACGCTTGCCTGCTCACCTGCAATTCCTGGGGCGACGATGATTTCTCTCTCACTGGACGTCTCGATCATCAAGTTGAGCGCCTTATCGGCGATGATGGGAATCGCGGAATGGCTGTTGACCCCGTCAATCGCGCTCATGCTCTTCTCGACGTTGATCATGCTCTTTTCATCCTATGTCATCTTGGTGACGATGTATCTGGCACAGTTCACACAGGCAGAAAAATTGGCAAGAATAAACCGCGTCAGAAATCTGGTAGGTCTCTCGTCAATCCTATTTTGACCTCCTTCGGGTCCACGTTCCTCGTCAGCCTCGGACTATCATCGCCATGGTCCTGGGTTTTCGGCGGGATAGGATACGGGAGCGGAATCTTCTGGGCACTCTTGCGAGGATACTACCTGGCCAAGCTCGGGCGTTCCAAGCGACAACCGTCGGCCTGAACGCCTGGGCCACTGACACAGTTCGCACTTGCTATCGGGTGGTTTATCTCTGTCCTTCGGGCAAAGTTGTTTTGGAAATGCCCGAATTTCATCTATCAGACGAGGAAGGCCTGGTCGAACACAGTCCGGTCTCGCCGGCCATAATGGATCCAGGCGGAGTGGCCAATCCCTCCGACAAGGAGGAGCTCAGAGGCCTTCCCATCTACTCCATCCTAGATTCGATAGACTTCTCGAGCCACTTCATAGTCATCGGCGACGTCGGGACTGGAAAGAGCACCGTAACCCCGGTCCACGAATTTGAGATCAGAAAGAGAACCAGGCAGATTATCATCCGAGAGCCTTCAAGGGCCGCCTGCAACGCCCTGTACTACTCGCTTCGGGCTCTCCACCCGGAGCTGGAAGGCGAACTCTCGGTCATAACCAAGGACACCAAGATCAACATCGGCGGGAGAATCCTGATTGTGACGGACGGCGTCCTGCTCAGGATGCTGGCAGAAAAGTCGATTTCCGACACTTCGATCTATTTCGACGAGAGCCACCAGATGTCCTCCCAGCTGGAGCTGTGCCTTTCTCTCGCAAAAAGGGAGGAATCAAGGGCGAAGAACCTGTTCAGGGTCATGAGCGCGACCATCAACCCGAAGGAGTTCATGGAGTTCCTGGGGATCTCCAATCTCTACACCATGACCGGCCGGAGATTCCCCGTGACGATGGAGGTCGAGATGGCCGATGATCTGGATGGGATGTTCAAGATCCTATCAAGCTATCTTTTCACGCAGCCCAAAGACGAATCGTGGCTCGTATTCCTCCCCACGAGGCGTTTAGTGGAAAGGTACGCGAGCAACTATCATGGGGTATTCATCCATGGGGGTCTCGATGGGTCAGAGATCAATAAGATCCAGCGTCGGGCGGAACTCGACCGAAATCTGAGGATCTTCGCCACAAACGTGATCGCCTCCTCGGTGAACATCTACGTCGACAACGTGCTGATATTCAACGATGTGATCGAGAGCAAGGACAAACTGGGCCGAAAGACCCTGAAGTATTCGAAGATAGACAACAACTCCCTTCTTCAGATGATGGGGAGAATCGGTCGCTTCAAGCCCGGCCGGGCAGTGATACTGACTGATGTAAACATCCCAAAGAAGATTAACCCGGTACCCGTACGCAAAGCCCTCGAGACAGAAACGCCGTTCGACCTGGTATTGCTCATGTCAAAATACGGACTCAAATTCTCGGAACTCGAATTCATTTCGAAGATAGATCACCGGGAGGTTGCCTTCGCCGAGGATTGGCTCGTTGAAATCGGTGCGATTGATCGGAAGACTCGCAAGATAACCTGGAAGGGGCTCCTGATGAGCGAAATCCCCTACGAGCCAGATTTTGCGCACATGATCTCTGGCGCCCTGCTGTCGGGTGACTATGAAATGTCCATGTTCCTTCTTGCCAGTGGGGCATTTGGCGATTCACTCAACCACGCCTACAAGTCCGATGCCGAGGGGCCCGCTCTCAGGTTACTGTATGGCTTTGACAGGTCCAACGAGCTCAACATCAAGGCACATCTTCTCAAGGAATACGCGGAGGACAGTGGCGGGTCATTCGTCTCGAGGCTGGTCTCGACTGGCGTCCTCATCGGATTCGTCGAGGAGGCGTGGAAGAGCTTCGAGGCTGCCAGGGAATCATTGAACGACCTCCTAATCTCTTCCAAGAAGGATCCCATACCCCAGGGGATAGTAGTGGACCCAGATCTATATCGGCTCAAGCCCTACTTGGAAGATTGTCTGTCGTTCGAAAAGTTCGGTCTGAATGAGGCGAGCGAGCATGACCTGCGAGAAATGATTGTCGAAGGCCAGTTTTACGCGAGGACCCTGATGATAAACTACAGACGAATACTGTTTGACATCGTCGCCGTCAACCCAAGGAGCAAGCAACATCGACGACACAGACGGTAGGCGTGACTTCGGAATCCTATCCACGCTATGCTTATTGCCAATCGCCCAATCTTGAGTGGGCATGCGAAAGATGACGCCCTTTCTGCGTCTTGCATACATCTACGTCGGGACCTCAGACTTCGACGCTGATCATAGGTTCTACAAGGAAATCCTGGGAGCAAGACTGGTGTGGGAGTTCGAAGAGTTTGGGGCAAGGGTCGCGGCTTTCGACCTCGCCGGGGAACCATACCTGCTGTTGGCCGACCATGTGAAGAGGCCCAGCAAGAGACTAATCTATGAAGTAGAGGACCTGTCCGCTTCCATTAAGGACCTCAAAGCGAAGGGGTGGAAGTCGGACGGTGGAAGGTTCGAGATTCCTGACGGGCCCTGCGTCAACTTCACGGACGCTAGCGGCAACGAATACGCAATCCTTCAGATGTCAAGGCCCAGAATCCTCGAAGCAAGACGAACCAATCAAGAAGCTCCAAGCGGTTGACTCCTCATCAATCCATCCAGCCGTGAACGCCACGGGCAAGGAAGAGGGCAATTCATTTCGCACTTACTAGTACCCTTGAAAGCCTCTGAGCAAGAATGGCGTTTTCCCCAGTTTCGTCGTGCCGAAGATAGACGTAATTTTCCCTCAGGCCCTTCGTCATTTCTTGGATCTTCTTAGCCCACTGGTCGACCGCCTTGGTATCGTATGATTCCTTTCTCAGCCTGAAGTAGGCAATCCCTCCTGTGACCCGGAACGACGGTTTCAGGTCTTCCGTCTCTGCGATGCAGAAGCCGGCCCCATGTCGTTCCAGCATTTGGTACGTTGATCCCTGGAACCATGATTCATGCCTGAATTCGAACACGCGGTTCTTGATGCCTGTCGTCTTGGAGAGGAATTCATCCAACAACTTGATGTTATGTTTCGAATAAGGGGGCAATTGGAACAGGACCGGGCCCCGCCTCGATCCTAGGAGGTCCAACGTCTGTGAAAATTTGTCAGCCGCCTCAGATGCACCTTTTCCAAGCTTCAAGATGTGAGTGATTAACCGAGGCGATTTGAATGAAAACCTGAACTTCTCGCTGGTTCTCTCAGACCAATTCTTCACCATGGCGTCACTGGGCTGTGCGTAGAAGGAACTGTTGATCTCCACGCTCACGAGATGCTTGGAGTAGTAGGCCAGGAATCCCTCATCCTTCAGGTCGACCGGATAGAATTTTCCTTTCCACTTGGGATAACTGAAGCCTGACACTCCAACAAAGATATTCTCGGTCACCATCCCCACTCGTTCTCTGACTTCACTGGTCGGAAAAGCTTTCCCTCTTTCTGTGTGATTGACAAGCCGAGCGCGGGCGGACACGGGAAGAGCCCAAACAAGCCCTGCGAGCGTGCTGGCAAAGCACTATGTGGACCTGTCGCCGCAGAAGTTGAAACAGGTGTACGACCACGCGGGGTTGAGGGTCTTGGCATCTGGGCTTACCTCTTTGTTCGTACAGTAACGGATACCCATGAGTTTGGGTTCGGGAACTCGCTTCAAGCCGTAAATAACCGAAGTCTTCAAAGTCGAGCAGTCTTGAGACATAGAGGATCATCAAAGATTCCGCCAGTTGCCCTGCTCCTAATCATAGTTCTGGGTTCCACGCTCCTAATCATAGTTCTGGGTTCCACGCTCGTCTCCTTGCCGCCGACCCCCATCTTCGCGCCCCCCGTATGTGGCGATACTATCACGGTATCTACGACTCTGAGCGCTGACATTGGCCCGTGTTCGGGTGATGGGTTCGTCATTGGAGCCAACGGCATAGTCCTCAACTGCGCAGGACACACAATAAGCGGGAGTGGAACCAATGGTATTTTACTTGATGGGAGAACAGGAGTCACGGTCAAGAACTGCGTTGTCATGGGATTTTCTGTAGGCATCGCTCTTCACAACTCTCAAAGCACCGCTTTCCTCCAGATCAGGGCGAGCAATAATAGCGTGGGCTTCTTGATTTCCCACTCCACAAACAACAAACTCATAGGGAACAGGGCGTTCTTTAACGGCCGTGGTTTCTATGTTACCCAGTCTTCCAATAACGAGGTCAAAGGGAACGGGGCGAGCTTCAACAGCATCTATGGCATCGTCCTTCAATCCTCTTCCAACAGCAGACTCGCCGGGAACACGGCGAACAGTAACCACAATGATGGCTTCCACCTAGATGTCTCTTCAGGCAACACCCTTAACCTGAACACTGCGAACAAAAACAGTGGAACTGGCTTTTACCTTGACAGCTCTTCCAGTAACACCCTCGCAAAGAACACTGCCAACAGCAATGCCTTTGGTGGCTTTCACCTTTTCAACTCTTCCAACAACAACACCCTTACCCTGAACAATGCGAATGGCAATGGCTTTGGTGGCTTTTACCTTTACAGCGGTGGCTTTTTCCTTTACGGCTCTTCAGGCAACACCCTTACCTTGAACACTGCGAACAAAAACAGCGCAACTGGCTTCAACCTTGTCATCTCTTCCAACAACACCCTTGCCAAGAACACTGCGAACAGCAATGCCTTTTTTGGCTTTTACCTTCACATCTCTACAGGCAACACCCTCGCCAAGAACACTGCGAACAGCAATGCTCTTGCTGGCTTTTTCCTTTACATCTATTCCAACAACAACACCATTACTATGAACACTGCGAGCAAGAACGGCAACGACGGTTTCTCACTTGCGCTTTCCTCCAACAACACGCTGTTGCAGGACAAGGCAATCGGCAACAAACAAAATGGGTTCTCCCTCGATGCGGCTTCCAACGGTAACCTCATCGCCCTCAGCGAGGCAAACTCCAACAGTGGTTGGGGTTGGTTAGCCGTCCCACTAAGCGATGACACGTACATGGGTAACGTCTGTAGAGGCAACTTTCTTGGAGGTTCGAGCCCGAGTGGGCTTTGTTCACCTCAACTATAGACCAGTTCCGAAGGGACAAGCCACGAGCACTATCGCCTAGCATTACGTGGACCTTTTGCCGCAGAAGCTCAAGCAGGTGTACGAGCATGCGGGGTTGACGGTTATATCACCGGGTCTGCGCACTCAACATCGAGTGCGAACGCCGAACATGGTTGAGGCATGACATGACTGCCGCTAGTCTGAGGGTAGCTATCATGGCAGTCGTTCTTTTCGTACTCTCAACCGCCTCCCTTGTCGCTGTGCTGGAAGCCAATGCATCCTCCCCAGTGGTTCGTACAATCAACGTTCGAACAAGTAGTAATTTCATCGACGGCCCCAAAGCCATCGCTGTCAACCCCAGAACGAACATGATATACGTCGTCAAGCCCTTGGTCGATTCTCTTTCTGTGATAAACGGCTCAACGAACTCCCTTCTGACTACCGTAGGCGTCGGATGGTTCCCTCAAGGAGTGGCGGTTAACCCTGTGACGGGGAGGATATACGTCGCGATTAGTAAACCCGCCAGCATCTCAGTCATAGACCCACTGACGAACAGGGCCATCACGAATATTTCAGCAGGATGGGCCCCCGGAGGTGTCGCGGTAGACCCGAAGACGAACATGGTCTACGTAGCACACGATTATTCAAATTCGATTCTGATCATAAACGGGTCGACGAATAGCGTGGTCGCAAACCTGACTGTCGGGAATGCCCGTGGATTCGGGGGCATAGCCGTCAATCCAATAACAAACATAGTCTACATGACAGGCTCTGCCCCAATAACGTCAGATGCAGGGTTCCTGTATGCAATCAATGCCTCGACGCAGACTATCGTGGCAAACATTACAGTTTCGAACTGGGCCTCTGAAGTAGCAGTCAATCCATCCACCAACATGGTCTACATAGCCAATGGCTTCGATGGGACGGTGTCAGTTGTAAATGGGTCGACCGGTCAATTGGTTGCCACAGTGGACGCAGGGTTCGAACCTAATGGCGTCGCGGTTAACTCCGACTCTAATGTATTGTATGTCTCGAGCCGCAACATCGCTGGCAATTCCGACCCTGATCTTTTTGTTCTAAATGGCACGACCGGACAATTGATCACTTCAATATTCGTAGGGAACCGCCCGATGGCCGTCGCAGTCAACCCTGTTACAGATACGGTGTACGTGACAAATGACATAGACGGAACCGTCGCATACTTTCAAGGGTATACAAACTCAAATGGGCAGACATCAACGACTTCGATTACACCTACCAGCAGCACGACCACCAGTTCAAAGGCAACAAGCTCCAGTGTGACAACAAGCAAAGGCACGACGAACGGGGGTATTCCGGAATTCCCTCCCCAGGTTCTTTCAAGTGTCGCGATCACATTCCTTGTCGTGGTCTCCTATCTGTTGGCGAGAAACAGTGGGCGGCGAGAACTCGTTAATCCGTAGGTAAGGTCTCTGCGAGCATGCTGGCGAAGCATTACGTGACGAAGCATTACGTGAACCTGTCGCCGCAGAACCTCAAGCAGGTGTATGAAAAGGCGGGGCTGCGTGTCCTGTCCCAGGACGTTTCGATGCTGACGAACGAATTCAGTAAGAGTTAGTTCGCCAAGTTAGAGTTAACTATAGAGTGGCTCCAAACGAATGCGGATTGGTCCTTAACCTAAAGTCCACGGATTTCCTTTTCGTGGGTGTCCCGCTCATCATAGTAGCCCTGTCAGGGCTTTCAGTTTCGTTCATCCCAGGTCCTTCAAACACCATTTCATCGGTGAGCACTATGTCCTCAGTGAAGTGCGACCAACGCCCGGGAAACCCAGCGACCGTCGGGGCGACTGTTTACCACGTGACATCGACACACGCGGTCATTTGCGTCAATTTTGTTTTCAGGCACGCTGGAAGTGTCTCATTTCAAAGGCAACTCCAACCGTGGGTTGAAGTTAGTACGTGGTATAACACTCTATGCGGGGCAAACCCTAACCGCGACCTGTCCCACTTGTGTTTCGACCCAAGGATATATCCATCCCCGGCAACCGCGAGTGTTAGCATCGGGGAACGCGTCACAGTCGCCTACAACATCGAGTCGACAGGTAATACAACTGGTCTATACCAACTATTCTTGAGCCCATGCGGCCCGATCGAACTCGCCTTCGGCGAGGTTCCATCCAGCGTCTATTTCTCTGCATATTCCTGCGGCCCCGTGGCAGCCGGCCCTCCACCTGGCATCAGTGTGATAGGCGTCACCAATATTGACACGGTGTCCGTCCCCTGGAGTTAGCGGTGGGGTAATCCCGTGAAAAACGCCCACTCACTCTCTGCAATAGAGCGACTAGCGACCATGGGCCTAATCTTCATCGCCGTCGTTGTCGGGTTGCTGCTCTCTACTCGCTCCCTTCCGTCTTGAGGACGTTCGGCACAGAAACCGTTCATCTCAGAATACAAGTGTCGTATTCTGGTAGTTGGAACGGTTCCTACTCCCTTAACCCGTGTTCGCCAACTGCAATCAAGGTCCAGTGGGGTGGCGTTGGCCCACAGGAGAAGGACATCACGTTTCAGGGAAACATCGATACTGGAATTGGCTACTATGCCCAGTTCCAAAAGCAGGACAACTCCAGCGCGGTTCTGAGCGTTACCATACACTCAGACAGGAACTTCCATGTTCCATCACAAAGTAATTCCACGGCGGCTCCTTTCGGGACCGTGAGTTTTGGACTCTGTAGTATCGCCTAAGACTAGCCTGAGAAATCCGGCATCGCGAACCCGGATCACATTGCATCACCCCTCTCTCCGTATTGCAGGTTTCTTTGTTGCGCTCTGCACTTAAACGCCCACGCCCCCTCTGCGGGCATGGACAAACCGACCCTGTCGTCCTGGCTAACAGAGGAAGATCCTGCGATGAAAGGCCGCGTGCTATCGCGGTACTGCGCTCGGCACAACCTGTGGTACTGGCCCTCGCAGGGCTGTTCGTGCTGTGCTGCAGCAAAAGCGGAACACCCATAGTCCAGGCATTGTCTTGGGGTGCTTCTAAGGGAAAGTCTTCGAGGCCAGCATGACGTGCGGAAAAAGCATTGAAGTCGTGTCTCTCAGCAAGACAAGTCGTAGTTGAGTGTATCCGCGGAATTCAATTCCAAAATTGTGCCCCCACAATTGCCGCTTGCACTCATCGTCTTTGGATTCAAACTTCCCTCGAAGAAACAGCCTGAGTGGACACACACTGTTGGAACACACCCTGATTGGGGACATTGTGGCCCAGTCGCATTACCCAGGCTGATCCCAGTGTAGTCACTGGAATCCCTAATGATGGATTCACAACTAGGCAGGCATGCTATTACGCCCTTCCAGGATACAGTTACCGTGTAGTTCTTGCCTCCAGGCAGCATAGTCCAGTATTGTCCCAATGCGTTGGGATAGGCCGTGTAGGACCTACCTGCTGCCGACGTGAAGGTAATGGCAGAAGTCTGGGACGTCGTAGTAATCCCTGTAACCCAGCCATGGCTGGCCAGAGCCCCGTAGACGAGGGTGTTGGGGAACGTCGAGCCGAACTCCCGCTGATTGAGCGCACTTATCTGCTGTTGTTGGATCACTGAGAATGATACCAAGGCTAGCAAGCATACAAGCAGAACTACAATTGCAGCAGTGTATCGCCTCTTTCCTGAACTCCTCACCTTGATGGTCTGTCCATTTTCTTGGCCCCTGGTAATCTGAACCATCCTAACCGCTTCTCTCCCCTGGTCGGTCAACGCATACGTGCCCTCTTGAGTTGACCTCACAAGGTGGGTCAACTTCCCCAAATGGAAGCTCATGAGACCGCTGCTCTCTATGCCCGAGCTTTTCTTCAATTCCGAGAAACCCATCGGCTTCTCGTTCAATACCTGCAGGATTCTGATCCTGGTGTGATGACCCAACGCTTCGAAGAGTTCTGCTTTTGAAAGGTCGAATTCTGGATCGTCCGAGTCGATGGCTGGCACAATGGCTTCTTTGACGAAGGTGTGGGCTTATAATTCCTCTTTCGGTGACTGATTACGTTCATCAAATGATTACATGGTCAATGGTCGATGACCTCGTAAAGCTACATAGATTGTGATAGCTTCTCCTCTGAGTGTGCTGAGCTTAGGAGGGTCTTCGGGATTCGCCCCAGAAGCTCAAGCAGGTGTACGACCAGGCTGGGTTGAGGGCTGGGTTGAGGGTCTTGGCATCTGAGCTTACCTCTTTGTTCGTACAGTAACGGATATCCAGGAGCTTGGACTTCGAGAACTCGCCTCAAGCCGTAAATAACAAATGTCTTCACGAAAGTCGAACAGACTTGAGAGATAGAGGATCGTCGAAGATTCCATCTTCCTTTCTGCTCCTTCTGACAATTCTCGGTTCAACGCTTGGACTCTTACCTCCCCCCGCCTTCGCCTCAGTCGGATGTGGCAGCATAATCACGGCTAACACGACTCTGAACGCTAACATCGGCCCGTGCTCGGGCGACGGGCTCGCTATTAGCGCTAATGGGGTAGTGCTCGACTGTAATGGGCACACAATAACAGGTGAAGTCACGCCTTGGAGCGGATATAGTAATTACCCCTCCGGACCAAGTGGTGTATCTGTCCATGGAGTTTCGAACGTCACCATAATGAACTGCACTGCTTCTGATTTCACCTATGGCTTCCATCTCGTCAACTCCTTCAGTGACACTCTGAAGAACAACAATGCAACTGGCAACGGGAATACTTACGGCTGGGGCAGTTACGGAGGCGCCGGCTTCGACCTTAAAGGTTCCTCCTTCAACACCCTCACCGGGAACACTGCGAACGAAAATGGAGGGGCTGGTACCGCCCTAGAGAGCTCGTCCGACAACAACACGCTGACCGGGAACATTGCGGGAGGCAACGCGTTCTTCGGATTGCAGGTCGATACGTACTCCTCCTACAACAAGATTAGCGGGAACATAGCAAACGGCAACGACGGCTATGGGGTAATCACTGTTCGCATAGATTCCAATGCCCCTTCGGTGCCTCTGCTTAATGTAGATGGGCGGAACTATACCAGCGACTTGAGGGGCAGCGTCACGTTCCTCGCCAGTCAGGGCGAAGCCCATTACGTCAAAGTAAACACGCCGACGACTGCTTCCCACGGCACGAGGTTCCTCTTTTCACTTTGGTACGGGGATGGGCTAATGCAACCTTCACGGATGATAAACTCGACGGGAGACCTGTACTTCCGCATCGTCATGAAACCCCAATACCTTGTTGTGCTCAGTTCATCATACGGGGAACCAATCGGCGAGGGGTGGTATGACGCCGGTTCGCACACAAACGCTTCGATTCCTCTCTTGATTGATCAGGGCAACCAGACCAGGAGAGTCTTCACGGGGTGGTACGAGAACGGCATCCTCGTCGGCCCAATTCGGTACCAGCTTGTCGTACAGGCGCCATCCCTGCTGGTTGCAGGATGGAAGACTCAGTACTTTGTGAACGTGAGTTCGTCGTTCAGCAAAGCCCAGGGTACCGGCTGGTACGACGCAGGCAGCAAGGCAGAAATAACGATATCCGGGACCTCAATCCCGATCGACCTCTTTACCTCAAAGGAATTCGCGGGGTGGAAGGGCGACGCATCCGGCACATCCGCCAATCTTACAATCACCGTGGACGCTCCGAAAAACGTGACAGCAGTATGGGTCGATGATTATGCTCGAGCATATCTTCTGCTTGGCGCACTGGGGGCGATGGCCCTCTTGGTTGCCGCAAAGTTCCGTCGAAGATTGGACAAGATGCCACATGCTAGAGTGGTCAAGTCGGGATTTGTCTTCATAATCATCGCTGGCTCGCTCGTTGCAGGTGTCGCGTCGTTCTCATTCTTCGCAGGCAAGTCCACGCTATCGCAGACCTCGTCCACGCTATCGCAGACCTCGTCCACGCTACCAAATGGGCCTCTTCATCCCAACGTGCTGCTCGAGTGCCCGACAGGAAAGTATCTCGCTGAACACGATTGCGTTTCCACGTGTCCTGTAGGATTCAATCCCGTCCCATACGCCCTGGATCTTGTCGTGGATTCAGTCTGCATGTCCACCGATGGTCAACCTGTATCGCTTAACGACTTAGCAGGACGTCAGGTGTCTCCTGACAATGGAACGACCTTGTACTTGGTCGTTCCCGATGTTCCTTTGAAGAAGTTGGACATCACTGGGAAGGCACACAACGCAATCGTTTGGTTGCCCGTTTCCCAGTCAGTTCTAGACGCCCTCGCCACAGCGACGACGATCCCCAAGGTTACGACTGAGGTGGCAACACTCGGAGATCGAGTGGGTTACACTTTCACCATTCTGAAGATTAACCCTAACAACGTGAGTGGCGACTATTCACCTCCCTATCCCGTATGCTGCTTCCATGTAGCGAAAACGATTCAGGTCGGGGATGACATCGGAGTCTTGTGCGAGGGTCAATCTGAGCGACTGGCGAGTATCAATTTCAGGAATCAATCAGCCGTATTCATAAGAACCATAGGCCTCAGAGCCTACGGTTGCCCAGTCTGCCTATCTGGAGACACTTACATCGATACACCGGAGGGGCAGGTCAATGTGAAGAACATGACCAGGGAAATGCCGGTCTGGACGATGGATAGGTTCGGGAACAGAGTCATAGGCCAAGTTCTGGATGTCAGAAGTACACCCTTTCCAGTCAATGCCGGAGTCATTCACATCGTTCTCGCTGACGGAAGGCAAGTCTTCGCCTCACCTGGCCATCCGACTGCCGATGGCAGGACATTCGGTCAACTGAAGATTGGCGATAGACTGGACAATTCAACTGTAGCATTGGCTGAACCAGTGTCATACGCACAGTCTTACACCTACGACCTCCTACCGAGTGGCGACACAGGGTTCTACTGGGCAAGTGGGATCTTGGTAGGCAGCACGCTAGCTCTGCCCTAGAATCATGCGAAGTTGAAATGACCCATTCAATACGAATAGACAATTGAACAAATGATATTGTTTTGGTCTCTGCCCAGGGCTATAAGTGGCATCCTACGCGCTCTTGTGGTAGCGACCTGTGAGCAATTTGGCGTACGGCGTGCGTGCGGTATTCGCAGTCACGACCGCCCTCTCGATGCCTAAAGTAATAGTCTAGACCTGAACTACAATCTACACGTCGAATGAAGCCGTGAAATTCATCTCGGCATTCGGTCCGGGATAGTTTTGATTGTCCGTGGACCAAGCTAAGGTGAGACCCACGTCCACTCTCCCTTCGCCCTTGACTACGAAGACAGTGCCGTGCGCGGGGCCGGAGAACTGAGAATAGCCTTGATCTCCCGGGTTTAACGTCTGATAGAATCTTGGGCCGGAACTGCTTCCATCATACCGGACCAACTTCACATGGGCAGCCGTTGTCGACAGGAGGCTCCCGTTCGTGTTCTCATCTCCGTATCCTTGCAAGTAATGGACAGGGTTTGGCGAGACATTCTTCCACACCAACAAGATGACAAAAGTATAGTCCCATTCCGTTCCGTTGAGCAATTCGTAGTTGATTGTCCTAGGCTCGATCTTGTAGAAATCCACACTCACGTTGAGTATCTGGACTCCTGAGCTGCCTGAATTGTTTACGACCGTCGCCTGCCTGGTGAAGAACGCCACCTTGGTGGTCGTGCTGGATGTGGTCGTCTTCCCGGAGAGCGGTCCTATCCACCCGTATTGATATGACGCCCCGGCCACTGCGCTCACTACGATGATCGCCAACACCGTAGCTATTTTGATCCTCAAGACGTTCATCATGTTGCCACCCGCATCCCGGCTATCCCCGTGGACCACGTGTGCTGCGTGTTTCCGAACCCGTCTGTCACCCATACGGGGTTCATAGCCCGTTGTCATTCATGCCCAGAGCTATAAGTGACATCCTGAGCGCGATTGTGGTAACGGCCAGTGAGTAAGTGGGCATACTGTAAGCATGCGTATGACAGATGATCAACTTGCTAATCTGAACCTACGCCTTCATCAGCTAGGCTTTGAGACGATGGGCGACTATGCGCGAGCCCTCACAGACGGCGTTGTGGGCAACGAGCAGCTGGTGGGCACGCTCGCTGAGACCATCGCAGACAGGGTTGTTGTCAAGATGACAACCAACCTGACCCAGCAACGGTCGGAACCCCAGGCAATGAAGAGCATGCGGTCGCCGGGATTTGAACCCGGGTTACAAGCTTGGAGGGCTTATGTCCTGGACCAGACTGGACGACGACCGCACGACTTCGAGACTTCTTCCGTCGCTTTTTAATCGTTGATTCCGGAAACAGCCTTCTCAACGTCATAGACCAGTCGGGAGGCGACCACATGCGCCTCGAGGGGTCTCGGATCAATCCTTACCAGTTCGTCAACGATCTTGGCAGTCCCTGGGGAGAAATGCCCACGAGGAAACCCTCCTATCAGCACGGTCGGCCTATCCGCTCCTGCTATCCTCCGGGCCAGCTCAACTGGGCTCAGCCGCCCTCCCTGCACGGATAGTCCTATCACAAGGTCCGACGATATCCGGCTCCTGATCAGCTCCTTCAAATCCGCCGCATAGACTTCAACAAGCTCTCCTCCCGACCTCTTCAGAAGCAGCTTCTCCGCCAGCCCTCTGAATCGAAAGTAGCTCTTCGGGATTCTTGTCCTCTCCGCGATATCCAAGACAATGTCGTCTCGGGTATGGATGTAGACCTTCACCCCACCATCGAGATACAGCGGCGCTCCGGTGATGCCCAGCAGTGTCGTGTGCACCAGGTCAGGCCTCCCCCTCATCTCCCCGTCCTTCAGCTTCAGCATCGCCGAGTGGTGGAAGCTCCTGTCAAGCAAAATCCCTGAGGGTTCGAGCTCCCTTCTTCTGCCGTCGCTGACCACGGCGGGGCTCCTCCACAGCTCCTTCGGGACGAACTCCAGCGCCGACTCAGCCAGGACCAGATTGAGCTTCACGACATCCGCCCGCGACGGGCATGGTTAATTCTCTATCCCGCCTGGCCGGTGGCATTGAAGAGAAGGAAGGCGGTCAAGAGCGAGGCCGAGGCGCTGGTCCAGCACCTGACCGAATCCTCCGTCAGCATGGCGGGAAAGGACCTCAAGGTCGCGAAGGAACAGGCCGCCATGGCCAGGAGGGTCATGCTAAAGTTCAACGTCAGACTCGGGCCATCCATTCAGAGGTTCACCTGCCGCGGCTGCAAATCCCTCATCGTTCCCGGGGTGAACGCACGAGTAAGGCTCGGACACGGGAAACCGAAGATCATCAGAGTCATCTGTCTGGAATGCGGCCACGTAAATCGCAAAATACTGGGAACGCCTTAAATACAGTTGGCGAACGGTGAGAAAAACCGTTTCGTGAGAATTCATGGTAAACGTCCACGACGTCCCTTCGCAGAAGCTGATTGGTGCCCTAGCGGAGCAGATGAAGTCGCTTCCGAGTATCGAAGCGCCTGAGTGGGCGAAGTTCGTAAAGACCGGCTCACACGCCGAAAGGGTCCCCCACGAGTCCGATTGGTGGTTCACGAGAGCAGCCTCTTTGATGCGGAAACTCTACCTCCACGGCCCGGTCGGGGTGGGAGACCTGCAGCGCGCCTACGGAGGGAGCAAGGCAGTCAACTACTTCCCCAAACACCACAGGGACGCCGGGGGATCGAACATCAGGAAGATATTGAAACAATTAGAGCATGCGGAGCTGGTCGGCAAGACCCCGAAGGGAAGGATCCTGACGTCGAAGGGGGTCTCAATGCTCGACAAGCTAAGCAAGACCATTTTCGCCTCCGCGGTTGAGGCTGACAAGTCGATGGCGAGGTACGGATAGTGATGTCACAGCCTTCGCAGAGACCCCCTGAGAAGGAGGCGGCCGAGAGGAAGGCGATGAGAGAAGGCGTTCTCCGCATGGCCCTTACTTCGGAGGCAAGGCAGCGACTGGCCAACGTCAAGATGGTAAAGCCCGAGCTGGCAGCGTCGATAGAAGAGTACGTCATACAGCTCGCCTCGAGCGGAAAATTGGGAAAGGCGGTGGAGGACGAGCAGCTTAAGCAGATGCTACTTTCGCTCCAGGGCAAGAAGCGCGAGTTCAAGATCAGGAGGGTCTAGAAATGGCGAAAGTCAAGGACACTTCGAAGAAGAACAGGCTGATCCGGGCGAGCAAGAGAACCCGGTCGGTCCCCACCTGGGTGATCGCCAAGACCAACCGCAAGGTCAGGAACAACCCCAAGAACAGGAACTGGAGACAGCGAAAGCTGAAGCTCAGGTAATAGAGAATGTCCGAAGAAAAGGTCGAAGCCCTGACCCGGACCTACACGGTCCCCCTTGGAATCGCCTACGAGGCCCCCGCCTACCGCAGGGCGAAAGTCGCCATCCGAATGATCAAAGAGTTCACTACCCGGCACATGAAGGCGACCGAGGTCAGCATCGAAGTGGGTGTCAATGAAATGATCTGGTCCCACGGTATCAGGCATCCCCCAAGGCGGATCAAGCTGGAAATGGAGAGGGACGAAGACGGAATCGTTTCCGTCAGGCTCCCCACAGAGCCAGAAAAAGTGTAACCGATGGGCCTGCAACTAATCGACATCTACAGAAGTCCCAACATCGGCGTTTTCATGAAGGTCAATGACAAGGTCCTCCTCGTCCCCAAAGGCCTAGCGCAGACGAAGTGCGACAAACTCTCAGAATTCCTCGGTGTGACAGTGGTCCCTACTTCCATAGGGGAGTCGAGGCTCCTCGGACCCCTGGTAGCCATGAACAACAACGGAGTCCTCGTGTCCCGGCTGGCTGAAGAAGGCGAGCTCCGCGAAATCAGGGCCGCGACCGGGCTCAACGTCGCCCTGTTCGACTCCAAGTTCACTGCCGCCGGCAACCTGGTGGTCGCGAACGACAAGTTCTCCCTTGCCGCGCCGGTTCTCGACCAGAGGGCCCTGGCTCAGGTCCGCGACGTCCTGGGCACAGAGGTGGAAAGGGTCCCGGTCGGCGAATACACGCAGGTCGGTTCGCTCGTTGTGGCCACTAACAGAGGGGCTGCGGTGTATCCGGGATTGAACGACACTGAATCGCAGCGGATAGGCGCTCTCTTCGGGGTTGATGCCCAGCCGACATCCGTGAACCGCGGGGTCCCGTTTGTGGCTTCTGGAATCGTCGCGAATTCCAAGAACGCAGTCGTGGGGTCTCAAACGACCGGACCCGAGCTTGTATTTATAACAAGGGCGCTGAGCGTCTGAAAATAACCGAAGGATTTCTCATGAGCCAAACCACCGATGAAGAGCGTCTCAACGGACTCGTCATGGAGATCCGAATCCTCGAAGGGACCTACAACGAGCTGACATCCCGCCAGAACCTCCTCGAAAGGGCATTGGTGGAGAACAGAGCGGCCCTCGACGCCCTCAAGGGTCTGGGGGAAAACCCCACGGACGAAGTTCTAACACAGATCGGAGGAGGGGCCATGCTGAAGTCCAAACCTCCCGCGGCCAAGACCGTCCTGGTGAGCATCGGCTCCGGAGTGGTGGTCGAGAAACCCAAGAGCGAGGCGATTTCAATTCTGGAAGGCAGGACCAGAGACGTTGAGAAGACCTTGATCTCAGTCATCAACCAGCGCAACCAGATCGCGGAAAGGCTCGAGGGGGACAGGCAGGTCCTCAACGCAGTCCTGACAAGTCAGAACCAGAAGGAGTAATCCGTGTTCGAAAAGCTGCGGCAGGCATTCTCCAGCGTAACAAGCGCAGTCCGCGAGAAGACGCTCTCCGACGACGACCTCGATAAGGTGGTCTCCGGGTTCGAGCTATCCCTGATCGAAAGCGACGTCGCCCAGACCGTGGCCGAAAAGCTGACCCAGGAGGTCGAGAAGAGCCTGGCCGGAACCAGGGTAGACCGATCCGCAGACCCATCAGAAGTCGTGGGCGAACGCCTCTGGACAGTCCTCGAGTCCGCTTTCGCAAAAGCAGGGGCGATCAACCTACTGGACAACATCAGGGAGAAGAAGAAATCCGGGGAGCCATACACGATCCTTTTCCTGGGGATCAACGGAACCGGGAAGACAACAACCCTAGCAAAGTTCGCCAACCTCCTGAAGAAAAACGGAATCTCAGTCGTCTGCGCGGCCGGAGACACCCACAGGCCGGGGGCCATCGAACAGCTCACCGAACACGCAGACAGGCTGTCCCTGAAGGTCGTATCGCAGCGCTACGGGGCGGACCCGGCGGCGGTGGGCAGGGACGGAATCCTCTACGCGAAGGCGCACCACGTCGACTGCCTCCTGATCGACTCTGCAGGCAGGATGCAGACCAACCAGAACCTGATGGAGGAGATGGCCAAGATCGTCAGGGTGGTCAGGCCCGACTTCAAGATATTCGTAGCCGATGCCCTCACCGGGAACGACGCCGTTTCGCAGGCCGAGCTGTTCAACCAGCATGTAGGCTTTGACGGGGTGGTCCTGACCAAGGCTGACGCCGACGTCCGGGGTGGAGCCGCGCTGTCGATAGTCTACTCAACGGGGAAACCGGTCCTCTATCTGGGGGTCGGGCAGTCATACGACGATCTGGTCCCGTTCGACAACAAGAAGTTCCTCGATTCCCTCCTGAAATAGAAGCTTAAACGCGGGGGACCCGGCGCAGCGTCGTTGAAAGGCAAAGACTTCCTTACCCTCGCTGAGTTTAGTCCTTCGGACCTTACGTTCTTGCTCCGACTATCCCTCAGGCTCAAGCGGAAACGGGGCTCGGGCCTCGGCTCTGCCGCCCTCAGACGCAAGTCAGTAGCCCTGGTGTTCGAAAAGCCCAGCACGAGGACGAGGGTGAGCTTCCAGGTCGGAGTGGCGGAGCTCGGAGGGTCTCCAATCAGCCTCAGCTCGAACGAGCTGCAGCTCGGGCGGGGCGAGACCGTCGAGGACACGGCCCTGGTCCTCAGCAGATACGTCCATGCGATCATGGCGAGGGTGAACAAGCACGGGGACCTGGAACGGCTTGCTCGCGCGTCAACTGTTCCTGTCATCAACGGCCTGAGCGACCTCCATCATCCGGTCCAGATCCTCGCGGACCTGCTGACACTGCATGAACACAAGAGCAGGCTGAAGGGTCTCAGGGTCGCCTGGGTCGGAGACGGTGACAACGTCTGCAACTCCTGGGCGTACGGGGCTGCCCTCTCGGGGATCAATTTCATTGCGGCCACCCCGGAAGGATACGAACCGTCGGGGAAGGTCTTCTCGGACGCTACACGAATTTGTGGCAGCACTGGCGGGACGGTTGAGACTACGCATGACCCAAAAAAGGCGGTCAGAGGAGCGGACTGCATCATCACGGACACCTTCGTCTCGATGGGCCTGGAGGAAGAGAAGGAGAAGAGGAAGAAAGCCTTCCTCCCGCGCTACCAGGTCGACGGGCGCCTCATGTCACTTGCCAAGAAAGACGCGATCTTCCAGCACTGCCTCCCGGCCCACAGAGGAGAGGAGGTCACCGGTGAAGTGATGGACGGTCCACAGTCAGTCATTTTCGACGAGGCTGAAAACAGGCTGCATACGGAGAAGGCCCTCCTTTGCATATTGATGCTCGGGAAGACCAAGTTGACAGCCCTCGCAGGCCCCTGATGTCGAAGGCCAGCTAGACCCGGATCGCTTCCAGACCGAACTGCGATACGAGTGAGGATACCCTGTCCTTCTGCGGTCCGAGTCCCTTCCAGTCCAGTACTGCGTACCGGACAGGGCCCCTCGTCTTCTGCAGCATCTGACCCATCATGCCCTCATCAATGTGCTCCAGCGAATACTTTGGAACTATGAAAGACAGGGCCAACTCCCCTTCCACTTCCAGCTTCGTGAATTTCTCAGGGTAGTGGTTCCCTCCGAATCCAAGCGCCGCCTTTTCCCAGATTCTCTTTTCCGTAAGGCTTTCCACCAGGGCTTCCGCGACGATTTCCGCCGCACCTTTGTCCCCCCAATACTTTTCCGACGAGCCCAGTTCGACGAAAAGGACCGGCTTCTGCAATGAGGTGGGGCCGTGGTGGGTGGCTTCCAGGGTAATCTGATAGTTCCCGACCCTGGCGCCTCGCTTCGAAAGCGCCATCAGGTAGTTCTTCAGTAGGGACGGGTCCGTCCTTCCTAGCTCCTTCCCCGCACCGCCGAACTTCGCAATTGGCGAGAAATTCCCGGTAGTGTGGGCCGTGAGCGAAGCAATCCCCGACTCGGCGCTGTGCCTCGAGAGGAAAATGTATGCCTGAGGGTTGAAGTAGGAATCCAAGTCAGGGGGACGAACGATCATCCCGTCGAAGAACGCCATAAGGAGCGAGCCGCGCTGGTAGACTGGATTCCCCTCCAGCCTGACCCCCGTTGACTTGAAACCCTGACCCTCGATGAGCGCCGTCCCCAGAGTCCTGGAGGCCAAGTCCGTCGAGGACGCCACTATGACTGTGGCGGGCTCTCCCTGGGGAATCATCTCATGAGACCCGGGCCCGGGCAGATATTAATGTCCGAACACATATAAACCGCAGACGGATTCCGGAAAAAAGACAGAGACATTGGGCATTTCAGACTTCTACCGCAGCGTCATCGCGATATTCAGGCTGTCTCACAAGAGCGACAGGCGGGAGTTCTCTCTCTATCTGAGACTCGTCCTCCTGGGGGTCGGGGTAGTGGGGGCGATAGGCTTCTTCATCAAACTGGTCGGCAACTTGTTCTTCGGTTGAATCTCCATAAGGGGAAACCGGTGAACCACCCCGCGAATGAAGCATAACCCGTTTCAGGATTCTGTTCGGTGTCTGGGTTATTCTGAGGGCTGTTTGGTTTGGGTGATATGCTGAGGGGTGCTGGAATCTCCTCCAAGAGAGTCAGAGCCCCCTCAATCAGTTTAGCCAACTTATCTGCTTCTGGCAACGGAATGTTGTGGGTTTTACAATATCTTACGAGCCATCGAGTCTGAGAAACCAAGCCTTCGAGTAATTCTTCATTGGCCTGAGTTATCTTTGAAATGAATCGGAGATGCTCGGCGCTTTCGAGTAGGGCTCTATCCATAGGCTTTTTCCCCGCGCTTGTCTCTTGCACCCGTCTCTTCGATGGCCGACCTCAGACTCTCCAATATCGGAACGTAGTCCTTGAGAGCCTCGACCTCGGAGATTCTCTTGGTGAGCGCTTCGTCTGGTGGACGCTCTCGGTTTCGTAATGCTAACGAAGCGGTCTGTGCGATGATGTCACGCAATAAGTCGAGTTCTCCAAACAAAATCGATTCGACCTCGAAGATGATGCTCCCCAAACCTTCGGGCGTTGCTCTACTCTTCTGCCCCTCAACTGTCGCCTTGACAGCCTTGAAGTGTTCTGCGATGGCTTCAAGTTTGTTGAAAAGTTCCTTTTCGCTCTTATCAGCGCTCACTTCTTCTTCGCCTCTTTCGCCATCCAATCTCTTAGGGCTTGGATGAATATCTCTGTGTCAGTCATTTCGTGGTCTGTTGCATAGTGCTTGACCGCCTTCAGGAGTGGTTTTGGCATCCTGAAGGTTGTCTTCGTCATCTCTTCTTCGCTCATACCATCCGCAAGAGAAGGTTCCTATATACGTCTTGCCATATCGCCTTAACGATGGCAAAGTATAAGTAGGCATATTGCCATAGATATGGCATGAGCCAAACAGAACTCCGCGAAGAGATGGGCGATGAGGAGCATTTTGAACGACTCGAAGCCCGAATCAACGAAAGAGAGGGAATGGACAGATGAACCTCGACTCCCGACAGGAGAGGGGCTTGGAGATTTCCAAGCACTCCACTCTAAGGGAGAATGAGGATGGCTCTTTTTCTGTCCCGTCTCAGGCTGAGGAAGGACGCTCTTACGCCGTGAAGTTGTTCGGGAACGAATGGACTTGCGATTGCCCTGATTTTGTGAACCGTTGCGATGCCATTAATGCCTGTAAGCACATCCACGCTGTTAGATTCTGGATTGCCGCGAAGACCGAGCTAAGGAACGAACCAAAGCCGAAGGTCTTCTCTGAGGACGCGGTTCAATGCGTGAAGTGCGGTTCAATCCGCGTGGTGAAGTTCGGCAACTACAACGGCAAGCAGTTGTTCAAGTGTAAGGACTGCCGAACCAAGTTCCGAGAAGGTCTAATCAAGAAGAGCAGATACACCTCAGAGACAATCGCCCTCACGCTCGACCTCTATTTCTCTGGCCTATCGCTCAGGAAAATAACCCGAACCCTGAACGACCATTTCGACTTGACGATGGGAGCGACCACCGTGTATGACTGGATTCAGAGGTTCGTTCCCCTCATCTCCGAATTTGCGAATAGCCTCAGCCCTCAACTCTCTGAGACATGGCACGCAGATGAACTGTTCGTAAAGATGAAGGGTGGAGTCTCGAACACGAGCAACGCCAAGAACCTCGCGTTCCTCTGGAACGTGATGGACAGGAAGACCCGCTTCCTTCTCGCGTCCAAGCTGTCCAAGTTCAGGGACGGAATCGGTGGCGAGAGGGCGTTGAAAGAAGCAGTGAACAATGCCCACGGGAGCCAACCCGAGAGAGTTCTGACCGACTCATTGCCCGCTTACAATGACGCTATGAAATTCGCGTTCAAAGGAAAGGTCGCGCCGAGTCATATCGCAAAAGCGGGAATCAAGAAGCCTCATGCGAACAATAACAGAATCGAACGTATGAACGGCACGCTCAGAGAGCGAGTAAAGGTTCAGAGAGGTTGGAAGAGCATGGAGTCTTCAATAGCGGAAGGGCAGAGAATCCATTACAACTTCGTGAAGCCTCATTCGTCCCTCGATGGACAGACTCCCGCACACGTCGCGGGAATCGGCATAGACAGAAGGAACAAATGGATGGGGTTGCTTTCAGAGGCACTCAAGAAACAATGAGCATGGAAGTGTTCATGGATGGGGATTATGGGGCGAATGGGTTTTGGCATCCTGTCTTTGGATTGCCATTCATCAATTTGCCTACTCTCTGGCGAAATTCCGTGAATCAACTTTCAGAAGACCCCCAAATCAGTATGGACGAAGTGGCGTTCTTCGCTTTCAGATTAGATGAGACATTTCTCCACGAAATCTTACACGGGAAGCATGGTCTTACCGACCCACAAGTCAACAGAATCTTGGAGTGGTTGAATGAGATTCTCCTGTATGAGTGAAGGTCAGCCCTTCTTCTTCCATAGGTTCCAAGCATATCCCAGAGCAAGCCCCATGAACCCCAGATAACCAGCTTTCAGAAGGTCGCTGTCGGTCTTGTCGAAGAAAACAATGAACACGAACGCACCGAAGACTATCGCGAAGACGATGCCACCCGCAATCTTGTTCCAGTTCACCACGGTCGTCATCCACTCGAACGCCAGAACAGAATCGACCCAATGACTACGACGAGGAATGGGAGGAGGTTCTGATTTGGCGTGGAATTAGGGGGAGATTGGAGAAAGAGAATCAACCCAAGAAGTACGATTCCCAATGCCATCAGTCTCTGTTGGTTCAAGAATCTACCGAGTTTTCTCATGAGTTTGTTAGATAAGCCTTCATCATTCATTGTTCTCACCCCCTGATTGTGTCAAATCACCCATTCAGAACAGCCTTCGAAATCACCCAATAGCCGAACAGAACCCGTTTCAGCGACCAAATCATTATAAGAACCGCCGGAATCGGGCTCAATTCACATGTCAGTTTTGAGTGATCAAGAGAGGGCCGGTTCCATATTCCCCGTCAAGACCACCGGAGGTCAAGAGAGGACCGTCGCGACCTTCGTGGCAAACAGGGCTATTCAGAAGAAGAAGCCGATTTATTCCGTCCTAGCTCTAGACACCTGGAAGGGATACGTCCTCTTCGAAGCCCCCAACTCCCAGGTTGTGGACGAAAGCATCCAGGGGTTCAAGCACGTCAGGAGCAAGATCCCCGGCATGATGCAATATCAGGACATCGAGAAGTTCCTGATAACAAAGTCCATGGTAGCCGAGCTGAACGAAGGCGACACCGTGGAAATAGTGGCGGGTCCATTCAAGACGATGAGGGCAAAGATTTCCAGGGTGGAGCAGGCGAAACAAGAGATCACGGTGGTCCTCATCGACACCGCTTTCGCCCTCCCAATTACAATTGACGCAGGCTACGTGAAACTCGTGGAAAAGGCGAAGACAGAGCAGCCGAAGTGAGATAAGATGGGAGAAAAGAAGATCATCAACGCACTGGTCAGCGGTGGGGAAGCAAACGCAGGTCCTCCATTAGGCCCGGCACTGGGCCCCCTCGGAGTTAACGTCCTGGGGATCGTCAACGAGATCAACAAGCAGACCGAGAGCTTCAAGGGAATGCGAGTCCCGGTAAAGGTCGAGGTGGACCAGGAGACAAAACTGTTCATCATCAGCGTCGGGACACCGACGACCTCCGCCCTGATTGCGAAGGAATCCGGCTCCACGAAAGGCTCTGCAAAGCCCAACCTCGACTTCGTCGGGGATCTTTCAGTGGACAAGCTCGTGATGATAGCCAAGAGCAAGATTTCAGGGTCGTACGCCACGACCGTCCGTTCGGCGGTGAAGGAAGTGGTCGGAAGCTGCGTCAGCATGGGGGTCAAGATAGATGGAAAGGACGCAAGGGAGTTCATGTCGGAAATCGACTCCGGCAAGTGGGACTCCAAACTCGCGTGAGCCCCTGAGAAGGCCACAAGGCTTTTATCCGCATTTCAGAGGTCCGAAAAGGAATCGTGAACAGGTTATGCTCTCAAACCAGCAGCTTGCCGAACTCGTCAAGAAAGGCAAGGATCAGTCAAAGGAAAGGAAATTCCCTCAGTCTGTAGAGGTTGTGCTGAAGCTCAAGGACCTTGACCCCAAGAAGACCGACCTGAACATCAACGACATTGTCTACCTGCCCCACCCTACGACCAAGCAGGCCAAGGTCTGTTACATCGGCTCGGGGGACGCTGCTCTCAGGGCGAGGAATGCGAAAGCCAACTTGGTGATCGACCCCTCTCAGCTTGAAAATTACGCCGGAAGCAAGAAGGACGCCAAGAAGCTGGCCCGGTCCTACGATTTCTTCCTCGCCGACACCGCTCTGATGCCAAGGATAGGCAAGGTCCTGGGACAGGCCCTGGGGCCAAAGGGGAAGATACCGACTCCCGTCCCACCATACGCCCCCATCGAGGCCATGATCCAGAGGATGAGGGGGGCCATCAGGGTAAGGAGCAGGGGCTCACTGGGAGTCATGGCGAAGGTCGGGGACGCGGCGACCAGTGACGCGCACCTGGCCGTAAACATACTTGCCGTGGTGCAGACCGTGTCGAAGAAGCTCCCGAACGCGGACAAGAACATCAAGACGATAATGGTGAAGACGACTATGGGGAAGCCGGCGAAGCAGGTGGTCGTCTAGCATGAGCGAGACAGTCCAGGTGCACAAGCCCAACCCGAAGAAGGCAGCAACCATCGAGAAGGTCGCGGAGCTGGCCCGGAAGTACCCGGTGCTCGCAGTGACTTCTCTTTCAAAGGTCCGGGCGACCCAGCTGATGGCGGTCAGGAAGGCCCTGCGGGGGCACGCGGAAGTCTGCGTCGTCAAGAACACGCTCGCGGTCAGGGGACTCCAAAAGGCCGGAATCAAGAACGCAGACCAGCTACTCTCCCATCTGACAGGCCAGAACGCGCTCATTTTCTCGACCTACGACCCGTTCAAGCTCTTCCTCACTCTCGACAAGAACAAGGTCTTTCTCCCTGCAAGGGCGGGAGATGTCGCGCCTGAGGACATCATCGTCCCGGCCGGGAACACCAGCCTGCCGGCGGGCCCGGTCCTGAGCGAATTCAGGGAAGCGGGGATCGCCACAAAGATCGAAGCCGGGAGCATCTGGGTCAACAAGGACTCGGTGGCCGCAAAGAAGGGGGCCGTCATTACCCCCAAGCTCTCGAGCCTATTTTCGAAGCTCAACATCAAGCCCATAAAGGCCGGCCTGACGATAGCCCTCGCCTACGAAAGCGGGTTGATCTACGCCGGAGACGTGGTGGCGATAGACCTTGAGAAGTACAGGGAAAGCCTGCTGAACGCCTATTCGTCCTCCCGAGGTCTCGCGATAGTAATCGGTTACATGACAAAGGAGACCACCCCCGAGATAATCGGAAAAGCGTACAGGGAGGCGATCGCGCTAGCCGTCGAATCAGGTTTCATAACCCCAGAAACGGCTCCCAGAATCCTCGCAAGGGCCGAAGCCGAAGCCGCCGCCCTCGAGGCGAAGGCCCGTGAGAAGGGACTCCAGTAATCGGGAGTAAGCGCCTCCCCATCCGACAACTTATCTATCAATCAACATCCAGTCAGCCTGATTGGTCTTCGACGGTCCCCGCAAGGTCTCTTCCGAGCTTCAGCGCTACGGTTTCATGGTCGAGTCAGACCCGAAGTTGCCTTCCGTCGTCAGCCTGATTGCCGGAGAGCCCGTCATAGGCTCCTGGTGGGGGCATCCGAAAGGAAGGATCATCTGGCGGTTCCTCAACGACCTCGCCGCCCGCCGCGACGTTCTTAGGACTAAGCTGGTGTCAGGAAAGGTGACCTTCGTCCACGAAACACTCTGGCCCAGCCTGTTCGTTCTTTGCATCTCGGGGGAGGGGTGGCAGACGGAGGGACTCTCCAAATCCGCGGCCATCCTGCTCAAGATGACGGAAGAAGGCATGACCACCACGCTCGAAGCAATGCCCAGACTCGGGAAGCAGGCCAGCACCGCGGCCCTGGAGCTCGAGCGACGGCTGCTCGTCCAGAGCGAACAGTTCCATACGGATAGGGGCTTTCACGCTAAGAGACTCCGGACATGGGAAGAATGGTCAAGAGGAATCCATCTTGCGGGAACTCTGCCGAGCGTCTCCAGTGCGAAAGTGCAGTTCGAGTCCAGACTGAAACACCTCAACCAAAAGTTTGGGGGGAACGGAAGGCTCCCCTGGGTCTGAGTTTGTCGGAAGATCTCTCGCTTTAACCGAAGAGCGAAGCGAGTCCCTGCAGCGCCTCTTCTTCCTTCTTCTCGTCTTCCTTCGGCTTCTCTTCTGCCTTCGCAGCTGGCGCACCTGCCGGCCCTGCCGCTGCTGCTGGAGCCATGGCCATGGTCGCAGCGTTCTTCAGGGCTTCGTCGATGTTGACCTCGCTGAGAGCAGATGCCAGAGCCTTGATCTTGACCTCGTCGGGCGCAGCACCCGTCGACTTCACGACGCTCGTAAGGTTCTCCTCGTTGACAGGCTTGCCCATCTTGTGAAGGAGCAAGGCCGCGTAGATGTATTCCATCGTTATTCGCAAACAGGCGCCCTCAGTTCCGTATTTAAGAATTTGACCCGGGGCGGGGGTTCTGTTTCGGGGGCGGGGGGATAGGTCAAAGTGTTTCACTTGGGGGGATGGACTTTCGTCTTCGCCCGTCTTGCATTCCACCAACGAACAAATGACTTGACTTTCGCCACCAGCACCACAGAAGTCAACACAATAACCAACAAGAGAATGACCAGCGCCCACGGTCTCAATAGTGGAGGATAGAAGAGTATGGCGAACAATGGCCACCCAAGCAAAAGCATTAAGAACCCCGTTGCGAAAATGACAGCAAGTAGTTTTGGGTGTCTGGTCAATTGGCCGAAGCCCCTGACTTCGCTGAGTTCCTCAACAGTTCGAGCCATTTGTTCTGGCCCTGAACCCCGACTCCCGCCCTTTCTGCGGGTGTCTGACCCTCTAAGGCCGAGTGTGGCTTCACAAAGTTGCAGTGAATCACTGTGAAGGCTAAGACCAAGGCTGAAACGGTCGTGATCGACGCTCCAACGATCACGAGAGGATATGCGAGCGGCGGAACGCAGGAACATTGGATTGGTGTCTGTCCGACCACCTGGGCTGGACAGGAGGTCCTGCACTCCTGCAACAGGCCTCCGACGACCGCGACAAATCCCACAACCAACCCGAATTGAGAGAGCACTCTGATGGTCGGGGCATTCTTCAATGCGATTGGCTTGTTTTCCCGTGAATCGCCCTAAAAGGGGTTCCAAAACACACCTTCCAAGCTTATCTACCGTGGGGGAGGGAGTTCCCACAAGAAGTGTATCGTCTCAATTGAACGAAAAGAAGGATGCCCTGAGGTCCAAGTTCTCCGCGGACTACAGGCGATACTACCTCGTCAACCTCTTCAAGAGAGAAGGGTTCGCCAGGAAGAAATGCGGCAACTGCGGGAGATTCTTCTGGACCCTCGACGGAGACCGAACTCGCTGTGACGAGCCTCCCTGTTCCCCCTATTCATTCATCGGCCGCCCCATCACCAAGAAGAAGCTCGACAGGGTCGGCATGTGGAAGACTGTCGCTGACTTCTTCGAAGACAACGGTCACGAGATAGTCAAGCGCTACCCGGTGGTCAGCAGATGGAGGCCTGACCTCTACTTCACCGTCGCTTCGATAATCGATTTCCAGAGGGTGGAGGCCGGGAGGGTCATCTTCCAGCTCCCGGCTAATCCCCTGGTGGTCCCCCAGGTCTGCGTCCGGTTCAACGACATTCCCAGCGTCGGGGTGAGCGGGAAGCACGGTACCTCCTTCATCATGATGGGGCAGACCGCCCTGGACAACAAGGAAGGATACTGGAAGGACCGATGCATCGACCTCGACTTCGAGCTTCTGACCAAGAGGCTCGGCGTAAGACCGGAGGAGCTTACTTTCAACGAAGACGTCTGGGTCGGCTACGGGGCCTTCGGCTACTCCCTGGAGTACTTCGCCCGGGGCGCCGAGCTGGGGAACGCGGTCTTCACAGCCTACGAGGGGGATCTGAAGAACCATGTAGAGATGAAGGAAAAGGTCGTAGACATGGGGGCGGGACTTGACAGATGGGTCTGGGCTTCCCAGGGCACCCCAACACTCTACGACGCGAACTACGGACCTCTGCTGAAGAAGATGAACGAGCTCTGCAAGGTCCACATCGACCGCGACCTCTTCCTTCGATATTCGAGGCTGGCCGGGACCATGAATGTCGACGAGTTCGGCTCCCTCTCGGTGCAGCGCGGGCTGATCGCAAAGAAGCTGGGGGTCGACGGCAAGAAGCTCGAAACTCAGCTGGCTCCACAGGAGGCGATGTACGCCATCGCAGACCACGCGCAGACTCTCCTCTTCGGGGTGGCAGACGGAATGCTTCCCAGCAATTCAGGAGGCGGCTACAACCTCAGGATCCTGTTCAGGAGGGCGATGAGCTTCATCAACTATCACAGGTTCCCCCTGACAATTCAGGAGGTCGTAAACTGGCACATCGACGACCTGAAGGCGATCTACCCCGAACTGGCGGAACACAGGCAGGACGTCGCCGAAGTCCTGGAAGTGGAGGCCTCCCGCTACGCTTCGTCATCGGAGAGGGTCTCGAAGATAGTATCGGGCATTTCCTCGGGGGGCAGGTCGGTATCCACTGAGGAACTCATCCGACTATACGACTCGGACGGTGTAACCCCGGAGCAGCTGCAGGAAGCCGGAGCCGATGTCACCAAGCCCGAGGACTTCTACGAGAAGGTACAGGCGAGGCACATGACGAAGAAGGTCGACGAGCCGAAACCGAAGTTCGACGTGGGGAGGCTTCCGCCTACGAAACTCCTCTACTACGACGAAGACGCCAGCTTCGAATTCAGGGCCAAAGTATTGAAGGTCCTCCCCGGAAAAGTCGTCGTCCTCGACCGGACCGTCTTCTATCCCAGGGGCGGGGGACAGGAACCCGACAAAGGATCGATCGGACAGGCAAGCGTCGTCGACGTGGAGAAATACGGCGAAATCGTAATTCATAGGGTCGAAGGAAAGGTCCCAAGGCCGGGAACCTCCATACTGTGCAAGGTCGACGCCCGCCGTAGAAGGAGAGTCACCCAGATCCACACGGCCACCCACATCCTGAACGGCTCCTCCCGCGAGACGCTCGGACCCTGGGTCTGGCAGCACTCGGCTTTCAAGGAGGATGACTACGGCAGAATCGACATCACTCACTTTTCTCACCTAACGGAACAGGAGGTCCAGAAGATCGAGGACCTCGCCAACGACGTGGTAAGGAAGAACCTCCGAATCAGAAACACCTTCATGCCCAGGCAGAAGGCCGAGGAGAAGTACGGGTTCCGGCTCTACCAGGGAGGGGTGGTGCCGACGAAGCTGGTTAGAGTAGTAGACATCGGCGGCTGGGATATCGAAGCCTGCGGCGGCACCCACACCAGGACAACGGGGGAGGTCGGGCTCATCAAGATAACCAAAGTCGAACGGATTCAGGACGGGGTGGAACGACTGAACTTCGTGGCCGGCGAGGCGGCGGTCGAATACATTCAGGGCATGGACTCCAGCCTCCAGGAGCTTTCGACGATCCTGGGGACCCAGAGGGAGAATCTGCCCAAGGTCGCAAAGTCCCTCGTCTCCCAGCTGGATGAATCTCGCATGAAGGAAAAGACCCTGGGCCAGAAACTTGTCGAAATGTCGACAAGTAACGCGTCAGCGGGCGGGAGCTCGAGCTTAGTCGTTACAAACCAGGTCGGTTCCATCCTCCTTTCGGTCGCGGCGCCGTCAGACCTGGGCGAGAAAGAAGTCATAGCCCAGGGTCAGAAACTAGCCCAGTCCAAGCCGAACACGGTCTACCTGGGGTTCATGACCCAGAAGGGAACGGCCCGGGTGATCTGCTTCGTAGGGGAACAGGCAAGGGAGATGGGTTACTCTGCGGCGGACATCGTCCGAAAGATCGCCGCAGAACTCGGAGGGTCGGGGGGAGGCTCGCCTTCGTTCGCCCAGGGAGGGGGTCCGGGTGCTTCAAAGGTCTCGGAAGTCCTAAACACCCTTCCGGCTATCATAGGGACAAGGAGAGGATAGAGAGCGATGGCGGACCGAGAGAAGTACTGGCTGAAGCTGTGGGAAGACAAGCACGTCTTCGAACCCGACCCGGTGGCGGGCAAGAAGAAGATGTTCGTCACGGTCCCGTACCCCTACATGAACGCCCCCGTGCACGTCGGGACTGCGTTTACCGCCTCCCGCATCGAGTTCTATGCCCGCTTCCGGAGGATGCAGGGATACAACGTCCTGTTCCCCTGGGCCTGGCACTGGACGGGCCAGACGATCGTGGGGATGAGCACGAGGCTCAAGGCTGGAGACCAGGCGGTAAGACGCGCCTTCGTTGAAATGGACGGGGTCCCAGAGAAGGAAGTAGCGAAATTCGTCGACCCGGAGTACCTCGCCTCATACTACACCAAGGTCAGTAGGCAGGTGATGAAGGACACAGGGTTCTCGATTGATTGGAGGCGAGAGTTCAGGACAGTCGACCCGACCTACCGCCGGTTCGTCGAATGGCAGTACCTGAAGCTGAAAGAACTGGGATACGTCGTCCAGGGGACGCACCCGGTCGTTTGGTGCTCGAAGGACAGGAGCCCCACAGGGGACCACGACAGGATGGAAGGGGAAGGGGTCTCCCCCGAGGACTTCCACCTGATCAAGTTCCACCTCAACGAATTCGCCCTGGTCACAGCTACATTGAGACCTGAGACGATATACGGGGCAACGAACCTGTGGGTGAATCCCGAGGCCGAATACTCGGAGGCCCGGGTCGACGGAGAACTCTGGGTCGTCAGCTCCTCAGCCCTGAACCGACTCGCTGAGCAAAAACACGAAGTCACCCCTGTACGTTCGTTCAAAGGCGCCGAGCTGGTCGGAAGGTATGCCATGGCCCCGCTCACCGGAAAGTCGCTTCCTATTCTCCCCGGGCGTTTCCTTGACCCGGAGCTGGCTACCGGGGTGGTCTACAGCGTTCCAGCCCACGCCCCCTACGACCTTATGGCACTGAGGGACATTCAAGAAGGAAGAACCCCCACCGGGAGGCAGGTGAAGGAGATGGCAGATGCAATCAAACCGGTTCCGATTCTCGCCCTGAAAGGATACTCTTCAATCCCAGCGGACGACGCGGTCAGGAAATCAGTGGCCAAGGACTCGATGGACCCCAAGCTCGATGCGGCGACCCACGACCTCTACAGCGACGAATTCCACAGGGGCGTCCTGACCCAGGCTTCAGGTCCCCTCGCAGGCCTGACCGTCAGCGAGGCCAAGGTGAAGTCCGTCGAGCTCCTGACGAAGACCCAGCGGCTTGGGAAGATGCAAGAGCTCCCCGAGAAGGTTGTGTGCCGCTGCGGGACAAGGTGCTACGTCAAGGTGCTGGAGAACCAATGGTTCCTCAACTATTCCAACCCAGAGTGGAAGGCCCGGGCCAAAGGCCTGATCGAGAAGGCGGATGTCTTCCCCCCTGAAGCGAGGGAGTGGTTCTATTCCACCATCGAGTGGCTCAAGGACTGGCCCTGCGCCCGGAGGTCAGGCATGGGGACAAAGCTCCCCTGGGACAAGGAGTGGCTCGTCGAGACCCTGAGCGATTCCACGATCTACATGGCCTACTATGCGCTCAGCAAGTTCGTCAACCAAGAGAAGGTCGCCCCCGAACATCTGACCCCCGACATCTGCGACTACATCTTCCTCGGAAAAGGAAACCCGGCTAACCTGGCGAAAGGGGTCAAGCTGACGGAGAAGCGGCTCCGAGAGATGCGGACCGAGTTCTCCTACTGGTACCCGGTGGACATGAGGAACTCAGCCAAGGAACTGATCCCGAATCATTTGACGTTCTTCGCCTTCCACCATGCAGCCCTGTTCCCGGAGAAGCAGTGGCCAAGAGGTTTCGGGATCAACGGGATGATCCAGATCGAAGGGAAGAAGATGAGCAAGACCAAGGGGAACTTCGTCACCTGGAGGGGTGCGCTTGAGAAGTACGGTGCCGACGGCTTCAGGCTCGCACTGGCCCTGACGGCAGATGGGATGGACGACGCGGACTGGCGTGAAAGGAACGCCGAGGACTCGAAGCTGAAAGTGGAATCGGTGTTAGGGTTCGTGAAGAAGACCCTGAGATCCTCAGTGAAGAGGGAAGAGGACATGCTAGACGCCTGGCTTCTCTCTACCATGAACCGGAGGATTGCGTTGATCACCCAGTCGATGCAAGAGATGAAGATTAGAAGGGCTGCGGCGACCGCCTATCTGGACACGTGGAACGACATTAGATGGTACATCCACCGGAGCGGAAAGCCCAGGAAGGAGACGATTTCCGCCGTCTTCAACGCCTGGGCCAGGCTGATCGCGCCCTTCACCCCCTTTGTGGCGGAAGAGCTGAACCACGAGCTAGGAGGAAAGGGTCTGGTGAGCCAAGCCGATTGGCCGTCGTTGAGGGAATTCCCACTGGACGAAGGCGCGGAGCTCGCCGAAACACTGGTCAACCGGGTGGTGGAGGATTCCAGGAATATCCTGAAGGTTGTCAAAGGCACGCACAAGGTCCTCAGCATCTATACTTCTTCTGACGGCGTTCGCGATTACTTCGTCGAGCTTGTCGTGGCCAGACAAAAGAAGGAAAACCTTGGCCCCATTGTGAAGAAGTATGCCTCCCTGAAACAGTCGCCGGACCGTGTCTTCAAACTGAGCTACCAGCTGGGGGAAGAACTCCTTGGGAGATTCCTGGCCCATCGCAAACTCGACGAATACAGAGTCCTGGCAGATGCCGCCGCTTTCATGGGTCGGGAACTGGGGATACAGGTAAGGGTGCAGAAGGCCGGGGCCAGGGACCTGAAGGACCCCATGAACAAGGCAAAGGGCGCCCTCCCGATGAAACCTGCCCTCTTCCTCGAGTAGACTAAGAACAGGATAGGCGTCTCGAATTCCCGGACAGTTCTGATCACCTTGCACCGAAGTAATAGGTATCCCAATTCCCCCAGAGTTCAAATACGACAGATTTCGACGAATGATTTCTCGTTTGTCCCCCAAGGAATTCACGCTTTCACAGGTCGCGAAGACCAGGATGTCTCACGAGTTCACGGATTCGGTTCTTTACGATAGGCTGGCGAGGACAGTCGACCCCAACGGACAGTTCGCAGGTGTCCTGAAGCATCTTTCGGAAACCGAGCACCGTCATTACGAATTCTGGAAGAAATACGCTCCCGGCGACGAGCCGAGGCTCAACAAGGTCAAACTATACTGGGTCCTCTTCCTGAGGAGGATCCTCGGGCTAACATTCGCCTCACGCTACCTTGACAGGCACGAGGCGTCAGTGGTAGAAGAGTACAGGGGCCTCGCCGGCCTGATCCCTGGATCAGACAGGCCACAGTTTGACGAAATGGTCGCCGACGAACAAGAGCATGAGAAGGAATTTGCACAAAAAATCGAGAGCTCAGCCATACAGTACATCTCATTCGTTGTCCTGGGGCTCGCTGACGCCCTAGTCGAGATTACCGGGATTCACGCGGGATCCCTCGGGATCTTCAACAAGACCGAATACGCCGGGCTCGCTGGGGTCATCGCGGGAGGAGCGGCATCGCTCGCCATGGCATCAGCGGCCTTCGCCCAGGCAAAACAAGGCTTCCAGGGCTCAGCTCGTCTTTCCGCCGTGTACACGGGAGTGTCCTATTTCATAACGGCGATAATCCTTGCGACCCCGTACTTCCTGACTGAAAGCATGATCTACGCACTCACTACTTCGATGATCCTAGCCGTAATCATCCTCGCCCTGATCACCTACTACAGCACCGTGATATCAGGGAAGCCGTTCCTCAGAGACTTCCTCGAAATACTGGGAATTATGCTCGCGGTCACCCTGGTGCTTTACGTGTTCGGGTACTTCGCAGGGGTCACAACGGGCATACCCAGGGTCTGATTCTGTCAGTCGCGGTCCCGTATACTTCAACTCATTCAAGACAATCCGGCGATTTTGGGATGTCCGCCACCTGGGGTCATCGAGGGGCGGCCCTTGAGTTTCAGCGCACCAGGGGCACTTATTCCAGCGAAGTCCTGATGGATGATAGATCCGGCTCATAGTCGCTCAGGGAATTCGTCAGCCTGTCTTCGTAGGCCTTCAGGTCCAGTAGTCCATGGCCGCTGAGGTTGAAGAGTATGACCTTCTTCTCGTTCTTCCTCTTGCACTCCAGGGCGAGGTCGATCGCCCCCTTGATTGCGTGGTTGGTCTCGGGGGCAGCGACTATCCCCTCAGTCTGGGCAAAGAGTAGTCCCGCTTCCATGATTTCGTTCTGCGAATAGGCGACGCTCCGCATGTATCCCTTGTCAATCAGCATAGACATCGAGGGAGCCTTTCCATGATATCGGAGTCCGCCGGCGTGTATCGGGGGGCACTGGTAGGTGTGCCCGACCGTGTACATTTTCATCAGCGGGGTCATTTCTCCCGTGTCTCCGTAGTCGTACCTGTATTCTCCCTTGGTAGTGGAAGGAACTGCCTTGGGTTCGACGGCGACGAACTCGGCCTTGCTCTTCCCTCGCAGCTTTTCCTTCATGAACGGGTACGAGAGCCCCGCGTAATTGCTCCCGCCTCCGATGCATCCCACTATGTAGTCAGGGTCCGCGTCCAGATCCTCCATCTGCAACACGGCCTCCTGTCCCACCACTGACTGGTGGGTAAGTACGTGATTCAGGACGCTCCCCAGAGAGTATTTTGTGTTGTCATGTGTGATGCAGTCCTCGACCGCCTCGCTGATTGCGATGCCCAGGCTCCCAGGGTGGTCCGGGTTTTCCGCCAGGAATTTCCTACCGACGTTGGTGACTGAACTCGGTGAGGGGTGGACATTCGCGCGGTAGACTTCCATGAGGATTTTCCTGTAGGGCTTCTGAAGGAAGCTGCTCCTCGTCATGTAAACCGTAAGGTCGATGTCGAAAAGTGACGTCGCAAGGGCAAGGGCGCTTCCCCACTGTCCTGCCCCCGTCTCCGTCGTAAGCCTCTCAGTCCCCTCCTTCTTGTGGTAATACGCCTGCGCGATCGCGGTGTTGGGCTTGTGGCTCCCCGCTGGGTTGAGGTCTTCTCGCTTGAAGTAGATTCTCGCGGGGGTCTTCAGCTTCTGCTCGAGCCTCGTCGCCCGATGGAGTGGAGTTGGCCGCCCGAGCATGATGTACGCCTCCCGGACTTCCTCCGGTATCGGGATGTACTCCTCAGAGGAGACCTCCTGCATGATCAATTCCTTGGCGAAAAGTCTCAACAAAGCCTCAGGCGATACCGGTTGCATCGTCTTAGGGTCAAGCGGCGGGGGGAGCGGCCCGGGTAGGTCGTGGAGGATGTTGTAGTAGTTCCTCGGGAGTTTGTCCGTCGGGAGGACCGATTTCAGTTGCGTCAGGCTCATGGCCGAAGCTTGTGTTCTGACAAATAAGAACAATCGTCCGCAATTTTGTACACGCAGTCTGGGTGACATGAAGCATTATTATGACTACTCTCATGTTAGTGACAAACATGATTCCCGCTTGAAATCGAGTCACAATGTACGGAAACGGCCATGCCTCGTGCCTCCCTTCCCCAACGAATACCAACTAGACCTGAATGAATCAGAAATCCCTGGAATCATCGGAGAGTCTTCACTTCCTTCGAGGCTTTGCGAATCGGGCTGCCTCCAGCCGATTAATGATTCCATCAACCGAAGACTCCCAGCTCTGGCGTCAGTCGTTTTACCGAGGACAACCCAGAACTCTTTTGCACAACCAGTTCGATCTTCCCTGAACCTCCGATTCAAGCCGGCATCAGACGGACCTCGCGCCAGGTCTTGAACATCACGGGCAGAATGACCGCAATCATGAAGACGAACACGATGAAGTTCCCGAAATCGAAAGGCAGAGCGTCTCCCAGACCGAAGTGAAACAGGATTCCCGCGCCGATGAACGTCAAACCTCCGAAGAGCAGGCTCCGAGCTCCGACTCGCAGTCCGAACGTCTCGATCCTGCTGGCCCCCCATCTCTTCGCCAGCTGAAGGCTGCTCCCGAAGACCAGACCTATGAAAACGAGGACCGTCAGGGTGCCCAGCCCGAAAACCGCGCCGGGTGCGAAGCCGATTAATGAGGAGGGCATGGCGGGCACGGCGACAAGATATACAAACGTGGTGAAGAGGCCAGCATCCACGCCGAAGCCGGCGATGAATCCGTGTATCAGGCACCAGTGCAGGGGGACCCTTCCCGAGATTTCCGCCTCCTTTTCGTGTTTGGCTAGGTCTCGACGAGATGCCCACATGAGCGGGTGCCAGTGCGGCAGACTCCGGTAGAGCAACAGGTAGCCGGCAACGGCCATGGTCAGGCCAACCACCACATAGACTATTGCGTTGAGTCCCTCGAAAGCAATTAAGGGGATCAGAGCGTAATACACCAACTGGGCCATTATCGCGCGCTGCACGGTAAAGGCAAGTGCAAAGAAGACTGCAGAGGTAGTCCCCCCCCGACCGGTGGCCGCCCCCATCGAGTAGCTGAAGGTTATCGGCCAGGTATGCTCGTCAGGAACCACACCATGAAGCATCCCCAGAGAGAAGCAGCCCCCAAGGAGCAAAAGCCATGTCTCGACCACGTACGCCATAACTGCGGCGCGCCCTTATGAACTCTATTGTGATTTGTTAATAGTTATGGCATAAGTATATTTATTAGCTTAATAACTGGTCTCCATGGCAATAATCAGCCTCTCCCTGCCCGATCAGATGATCAAATCGATGGACGAGATACAGGAATCCGTGGGATTCTCAGGCAGGTCAGAACTAGTAAGGTCCGCGATCCGCCTCATGCTGGAGGAGACCCGAGAGAAGGAGTCTCTCAGGGGACCGACCAGCGCCGTCCTGCTCGTGACCCACGACAAGGAAGACGAAGAAAGGGTCACTCGCATCAAGCACAAGTTTGACGACGTCGTCAGGACACAGGTCCACAGCAAGGTCAATCAGCAGGACTGCGTCGAACTCTTCCTCGTCCAGGGTGACGGAAGGAAGGTCGTCGACATGAGCAAGGAGTTCCTGAAAGACAAGAGGATACGGAACGTCCGGCTCGTCGCGATCTGACCATCTCACCCGGAGACAGGCACTAGAATGCGAATGGGCCCGGTGGGGTTCACCCCCAAGTGGGCCCGGAGAGTGGATTCTAGGTGATGACAGTCCAGTTGGGCTATGAAGCCCCTAGTTTGGTTTCCACTGGTCAGTGATTGCTACCAGTTCAATTCAGAGCCTGGGAACCGTGACGCGTCTAGTGATAACGTACGATGTCACGATGACGGCCGTGGCCAGTAGGGCGAAGCTGAGCTGGATGGGGAATTCAGGAATCCCGGAGTCTCCTCCCGAAGAAGTAGAGGAATTCATAGCAGTGGTTGATGTGGTTGTTGGGCTCGTGGTTGATGTGGTTGATGTGGTTGATGGGCTCGTACTTGATGCGGATGTGGTCGAAGTGGAGGTGGCAAGCGTCGACGTTGTCGGTGTCATGGATGAGGTCGAAGCACTGGCGGTGGTGGAGTTAGTCGTAGCCGTGGTCGTTGAACTCGTGGGAGTTGTCGTAATCGTTGTATTTGTAGAAGTTTTAGTTGTAGAAGTTGTAGTTGTAGACGTGGTTGAGGCAGGTGACCCCAGAACGATTACGGTGCCTGTCATGAAGGAGTGAATCACGCAGTGATAGTTGAAAGTTCCAGGAGTTGTGAACACTCGAGTAAATTGGGACCCTGACGCCAGATTCCCGCTGCTGAAGCTCCCTCCGTTGGCCGTCACCGTGTGGACCGCGGCGTCGTTGTTGGTCCAAGTAACAGTGTTGTTGACCCCCATTACCACCGTAATCGTCCCCGGGTTGAAAGAGGAGAAGTGTATGTTCACGTTCACAGTAGATATCGACGTAGTAGATATCGTAGCGTGAGAGGTTTGGCCGAATAGGAGGGCCGTTGAGAAGAGCACAGCCAGTATGAACCCTGTGCCGAGCCATGTCGACCTTCGTTTCACACTCTCAATGGATGGTGGTTCTTATTTATCGATTTTCCACAATTACTTCAGGATTCGTTTGGCTCATGGTGACTTCAGCACCACGGTGCGTACCCAAAACATCGAGGAGGCAAACGGGCCCGGTGGGATTTGAACCCACGACCTCTGCGAGCGGTGGCTCACTACAGCTTAGAAGGCTGCCACGCTATCCGTACTTCGCTCTGATTAGGATCTGCGCTACGGGCCCGATTCTTCCCGCCCAGGGTTTCGAAATAAGCTTTTGCGAACAGGGTCCTTGTCTCATTACCCAATTGGGCCTTCCCGGTTGGAAGAGTTTTAATCGGTTGGAGGTCAAATGCGCGCCTTGGCCGTTTCCCAACAGCGGCTCTTCGGCACCAACGGGGTCAGATTCGTCCCCGGGGTATCCCACGACCTCGATTTCGTCATTGACCTCGCTGGGGCCATAGGAACGTACTTCGGCGGCGGGGAAGTCCTGGTAGGACAGGACGGTAGGGTCTCCAGTCCTGCTCTCGCGAACTCCGCACTTTCCGGGCTGATGAGCTCGGGTCTCAACGTCGCCGAAGCGGGGCTGGTCCCGACGCCTGCCCTGCAGTACGCTGTCAAGGAGCACGGGTTCAGGGGCGGTGTGATGGTCACCGCGTCGCATAACCCACCTCAATACAACGGCCTGAAGATTATCGCCCGGGATGGGGTCGAAATCCCCAGGCTCGATGAACAGAGGATTGAGAAGATCTTCTCCGACCGCTCCCAGAACAAGGCAGACTGGAAGTCCGTCGGCGTTACGAGGGCGGCACCGGACGTGGTCAAGACCTACATCGATGGGATACTGAACAAGGTCAACACGAAGGAGATATCAGAGAGAAAATTCAACGTGGTGATGGACCTGGGTAACGGAGCGCAGTGCGTGGCAGCTCCCTACCTCGTGGAAGCACTCGGCTGCAAGCTTACCACCCTGAATTCCGTGGTCGACGGGACGTTCCCCGGGAGGGGGCCCGAGCCGACCCCAGACACCTTGAACGACCTCTCCGCTGCGGTGAAGGCCTCCGGCGCGGATCTGGGAGTAGCCTACGATGGGGACGGAGACCGCTCGATCTTCTGCGACGAAGATGGGCGGGTCCTTTGGGGAGACCGCACGGGCTGCCTCTTGGCTGATTATCTCTTGGAAAGAACCCACAACGGAACCGTGGTGACGCCTGTGAGCTCCACCCAGGCTATAGAAATGATTGCCAAGAAGAGAGGGGCCAAGGTGCTCCGGACTAGGGTGGGGAGCGTGGACGTTTCTAGGACCATCCTCGAACGCAAGGCGCTCTTCGGTTTTGAGGAGAACGGGGGATGCATCTACTCCCCTCACATTCCGGTCAGGGATGGGGGGATGGCCACGGCCCTGATGTTGGAGTGCCTCGCGGCGCGGGGGATGGCCTTTTCCAGGTCAATGGACTTCTCAGTCCCAAGATTCTTCCAGTCCAAGACCAAGATGGCAGTCGAGAAGAAGAGGTTTGACGCGATAATGAAAGCAGTCGAGAAACAGGCGAAAGGGAAGGTAGAGAGGATGGACGGCCTGAAAGTGTGGACTGCAGAGCATTCCTGGGTCCTCGTGAGACCGAGCGGGACAGAGCCTCTGATCAGGATTTTCGCGGAGTCGGAGACTCAGGTTGAGGCGGACGCCCTCGTCAAGAAGTTCGCGAAGGTCGTCAAGACGTCTTCATCCTAGGTGAGTCCACCCGACATCACGGATTGGAACCATACGCCCTTTCAAGTCAATGAGCACTACACCGCTCTTCCCTGTTGCTCTTCCGATTGCGGCAAGCCTCCCTCCTGCCCGGGCTACCGCCTTCCTGGCAGCTGAGAATTTTTTCCTTGCCAGGGTACCGACGACGACATATTCCTCCCCGCCCTCCGTTACCAGCTCTTGGTATGACAGACCGTTCTTTGTCGCGAAATCCCAGACCCCATCGGCACCCGGAAGGGCTTCCAGCTCGAACCCGACCCCGCTGGCGGAAGCAAGGGTGTGAAGGCTTCTTGCCAGACCGTCGCTCGAATCCATCCCTGAGGTGAGGTACTTCGCGACCGATATCCCAGCTTCAAGGTTAGGCGTCGGCATTAGCACGCTCGAAATTGCCCTTTTTCTGAAGAGCGGAGATGCCTTCGCCCCATTCATCAGGATTTTCAGACCCGCGGGAGGGAGTCCGAACGGACCACTAACCACGAGGAGGTCTCCGGGTTCGGCTCCGCTTCTGCCAACGACCTTGCCTCCGAACCCCACCATTGCGCAATCGATCACGAGTTCCGAAGCTTCGTTGGTGTCTCCTCCGACCATGTGGACTCCCCAACTCTCCTCTGCGTCCCTGAACCCCTTCCCCAGCTCATCGACCTCCTCCTGCGGGACCCCTCTTCGGAGACCCAGCGACACCATGAACGAATCGGGCCTGACCCCCTTGGCCCCGAAATCGCTGACGCACATCGCAACTGCCTTTCTCGCCGCTTGCCGATATGTCATACCAGTCGGGACGTCAATACTCTCCACCAACATGTCCACCTTCAACACCACCCTCTCTCCCCTGGACGGGATGACGGCAACGTCATCCCCTATTTGCGAATAGCCTGCGGGGAGTTTCTTTGCCTTGAGCACGAGCGACCTGACTATGTCCAGTTCGTCCGGCGTGTTATTTGCTCAGCTCCTTGAGCTTCTTCGAGAACGCGTTCGCTATCTTGTCAGCGCCGCTCGATGTTTTCGCTTCTGCCGAGACTCTCACCAAGTCCTCAGTGCCGGAGGGCCTGAGCAGGACCCAGGAATGCTTCGAGACCCTGATCTTAACCCCATCCATCGAGTCTGAATCGCCGTATCTCATTGCCAGCCTCTTGATTGCGCGTTGAGCCCGCGTCCGAGGGATTCGGAGGGCGACCCTTACCTGATGGTAGCTGGCGACAGAGTCATACGCCTCGTGCCCGTCGCGCTTCAAGGCCCTCAGGATGATGAGAGATGCTAGCATCGAGTCCCTGCAGTAGTTGAATTCAGCATCGATAAATCCGCCGCTGCTGCCTTCACCCCCGATCCGGACACCTTTCTCGGCCATTCTTCCCACGACATTGGCTTCCCCGACCCTCGACCTGAATACCTCCCCTCCGGCCTCTTTGACTACTTCCTCAATGGCCTGCGTGGTATCCTGTGAAACCACTACCGATTTCTCCTCAGTCCCCGAGATCATCTCGGACATCGCCAGGGTGAGCATATAGTCGCCGGTCCTCTTGTTCCCGTCCGCGTCTACGATCACGAGCCTGTCTCCGTCACAGTCAAAACCAAGTCCTATATCGCATCTCCTGGTCTTCACAATCTTTCTGAGCAGTCGGAGTTCGTCCGCAACAGGGTCTATCTTCCTGTTGAAGATCCCTGGAGCATCGTTCAACGAGACCACGTCGCATCCCAACCTGGTCAGGAGTTTGACCGAATGTGTTGTAGCGGCGCCACCCCCCAGGTCCAACGCGACACTGACACCCTTGCACGACCCTTCGCCGAACCGCTCGACCAGGTCGTCGACGTAGCTTGACCTATCCCTGCGTCTTTGTCGGGCCAAACTGAAGGGGGATCCCTCCTTGTTCCTTGCTTGTACCACCGCTTCATAGCCGTCTGCCACGATTCCTCGTCCGTCCACTATGAACTTCAGCCCATTGAATTCGGGCTCATTATGCGAAGCCGTGACCATAACAGCGGGTAGCTGTCTCATCCGACTCTCTCGGAAGAGAGCCGGGGTGGATACCACCCCGTAGTCCATCACGTCCGCTCCCTGAGACATGACCCCTGCCGCGACTGCCCTGGTCATCGCCGGTCCCGTCTTCCTCGTGTCTCTTGCCACCAAGATTTCCTTGCCCTTCGTGAAGGCCGCGAAATTTCCAGCGAACCTTGAGACATCCGCGATCGTCATGTCATGATTGAGAATTCCTCTCACGCCGCTCAGTGAGGTTATCATCTTCCAAACGCTCTGGTTGTGAGGTAAAGGGAAACACAATGTAAAGTCTTTATGAGATTCCTATAAGGGTAGGTAAATCGGTTTTCGCCGTCGCTCCTCTCTGCGTTCGTCTCAGTGGTCATGGTTAGGCGACCTCAATCTCGACCCTAGACTCTCTCAGACGCTTTATCTCCGCGTTCAGTTGTCTCAGCGTTTCACCGATGGCCTCTGTCTCTTTGTCGGGTGGAGGACTCAAGTCTGCCTTGCGCTAGTAGCATATGCCGGCATATCGACTCGTTTCCTTTCAACAGCGTGCCTACTCGCTTGATGTCTGTCGTGTTACCTGCCCGGAGCTTCTCTTGGAAGAGCGCACGGAGGGCGGTGATGTCGGCCAGTAGCGCTTTCCGCCCCCCAAGTAGCTCGGCGGTCAGGTCTTGGCTACTAAAGAAATAACATCTTTTTTTCTTTGTTGAGACCATAAGTGTAGGTCAAATCGCGTAGGTGAGAGAAGTCTTTCTGGATCGGCCGTATGTCGACACCCTCGCATATCATGGCAAGCCCGGCCTGGGTCTGACCCTGTCTATGGGGCTTTAACGAACTGAAGACGTTAGTGACGCCCTGCCGAATATATGCTCTTTTGGCACAGGCGCCCGAACGGGTTGTATCCCGGCCAGAAGGGCAGTTTCGTTGGTAGTCGCGGGGAATCATTCATCATGCCTCCATCTGGCTGAACGCAGGGATTGGTCCTGCTTATTAGTGCCCCGTAACGGCCAAAAGTCAGGCGGCGGAAAAGGACAGTGGAACTTAGTGAGAAGGCAACAAAGCTCATTGAAGGGAAGAACTTCGGCTACCTCGCGACTGTGATGAAGGATGGGTCCCCTCAGGTCACTCCCGTATGGGTTGACCACGAAGGGAAGGACTACATCCTCGTGAACACTGCGCTGGGGAGAGTAAAGCAGAAGAACACCAAGAGAGACTCGAGGGTTGCCATCGCCGTAGCAGAGGCATCGAACCAGTACGAGCAGGTGACTGTGAGAGGGGTGGTGGCTGAGCAGACGACCAAAGGAGCCGATGAGCACATAGACAAGTTGGCCAGAAAGTATCTTGGAAAGGACAGGTACCCCTGGCACTCCGTCACCGAGAAGAGAGTAATCCTCCGGATAAGACCGGAACACGTTTCGTCGTAGCCTCAAGACACCCGCTTCGGGGCGGGGTCCCTCGGGCACGCTTTCGATTTACTCTTCCTACCTTGAGGAATTGTCTGTCAAAGTCTATTATCTCTGCCAAGACGATTAATCAGTCGCGATCCAGTTGCTCCCCATCTACGACCTCAACAGGCCCAGCAAAAGGCCGTACGTCACCTGGGGGCTAATTGGTCTCAACGCTTTCATCTTCCTTGTCGAACTCGCGGTCACAAACAACTTTCTCGTCAGGCCCACCGTGACCCTGTTCGTACAACTCGGCCTCGTTCCCTACTACATCTACGGAGCGTCTCAGGGGGTAGGGGTCGTTTACCTGGGAACACTAGTCAGTTCGATGTTCCTTCATGCGGGCCTCTGGCACATAGCGGGAAACATGTTGTTCTTGTTCGTTTTCGGAGACAACCTGGAGGACATCCTAGGGCACAGGAAGTATCTAGGATTCTATCTCATGTGTGGAATCGCGGGCGGTCTGACTCAGGTCTTCATCTCTATTGCGAGTGGCCCTCCCGATGTCTATATCCCGAGCGTGGGTGCGTCCGGCGCCATTTCAGGGGTCCTGGCCGGGTACCTCGTCTTCTTCCCGAAAGCTAGAGTCCTCTCACTGGTTGGATACTTCATCATGCCGATAAGGGCGTTCTGGTTCATCGGGCTGTGGTTCATTCTGCAGCTCCTTCTTTCCTATGGCGGTGGAGAAAGTGGGGTGGCCTACGGCGCCCACATTGGGGGATTCGTCTTCGGTCTGGCTCTGGCAGGGATTGCCAGGGCGTTCATCAGACCACAGCAGTACGAATGATCGCTGGCGCATGTCCGGTTCTCGAAAGACCAACGATCGACTTGCCAAGTCCCAGCCCTTCAGCAAGATCCAGAAGGGGCCCTGTGCCGGGACTCAGACCTAAAATAGGTACAAACCGCCTGAAGCAGCTTGGTCTCTCGGACCAGTTTGCAGTACGGTCACCACACCAGTCAAATACTACTGCCAAGAAAGTGGGATAGAATGGGCGCCTGTCTTGTGTGGCTCCAGTGCGGGCACGATCGCGCAGGAGAGGTCTGTCAGGCTTGATAAAGGCGACACAGAAACAGAATCGCCGACTCGGAACTGCGGCATTCGTCGGACTACTGCTCATGGCAGCGGCAATACCGTTCACAGTTTCCCCCCCGGTCATGGCCAGCTCGCCTCTGACAAAGAACATGACCTTCTACATGCACTACACTTCCAACCCTCCTCAGGTAGGCGGGGTGGTCACCAACTACGTCTTCGACACGAGTAGCAGCTTCCAGACGGTCAAGAACAGCGACTACAAGGGGACCGGCCAGCCTAAGATTGCCCTGGACTGGTATCTTGCCCCGAGCCTCGCTGGTCCGGTGGGGCTGAACGGAGTGTGGCAGACCATCATCTTCGCCAATTCAACTGCCCTGCATCCTTCTACGTGGGGAATCGAGTTCTGGGAAAAGAGTTCTTCTGGCGCCGTAGTCTGGGACTCCGGCTCTCTGGCGCCCACCGTTCTGGGAGGCCCCAGCGGCAACAACGCGTACGTGGACTCTCCCGTCTTTGGCTACACCTTGAAGGTCAACCTCAACCACTCGTTTGCAGCAGGCAACACCCTTCAGATGGAGGTCACCGTCAACACCGGGGCGACTGTTGCCCTCCGGGTCTGGTACGACTCGCCATACTACCCGAGCCGGCTGATATTGCCCTCTGATGGCTACGCAAGGGTAGCAGGCCTGATCACTCAGGACGTGAATGGGACTGCAAGGACCACATTCTTCCCGTTCTGGTCTCAGAGTCAGAGGAAGGCAGTAGTTGTCGCCTCGATAACTGACCCCTTCGGGGGGTACGATATCGCAAAGGCCTTGGTCCAGATCAAGGGACCTGGAGGTTTCCTAGCTGTCGACAACGCGAGCATGGCTCTTTATTCGGGCACCTCGACATCCTACGCGAGCGTTTTCAGATACACGTACAGCTACAACAGCTCCCAACCCAAAGGCACCTACTCGGTCCTGGCGGCTGTGGTTGACAACAACGGGCAGATTCAGTTTGGGAAGACGGGGTCGTATTCTCCATTCATCGAATCCGCTACGACAGAGTTCTCCATCGGGGTCCAGTTTCCGGTCACCGTCAGAGTTCTCGACTCGCACAACACGCCCCTCGCATCTGCTTTCGTTCAGTTCACACAAGGGGGGCTCAACTACGTCTCGGGCAGGACGTCCCCCGACGGGATGCTGAACCTCACGCTCTTTACTGGAACCTTTGTAGCATTGGTCACCTGGGAAGGAGTCGTCGTTGCCCGGCAAGCAGTCAACGTCGCTAACCAGACGACGTTTACGATCGTGACCAGTGTCTACAACCCAACTTTCATTCTCAGGACCTCCTCGGGGATTCCAGTGTCCGGGATTCTCGTCTTCGTCACCTACCCGAATCAGACGACCGGGAGGCTCCCCCTCCTGACCAATGACGCGGGTGCGTTCACTCTCTCGCAACAGCCCAAGGGCAACTTCTCCCTCCTTGCATTCTTCGAAGGGGTGAACGTCGCTGACACGTCAGTCTCCGTCATCTCGGACGGGCCTTTCGCCGTGACGACCTTGGTCCATAAGGTGACGGTCGGTGTGAATTACAGGAACGGTCTACCGTTATCTCAGTCTTCCGTTCTCGTTAAGGGTACGGGCCCGTCGAACCTGAGAGTCTACGCGGCCGGTGAGACCGGAGCCAACGGGAGCGTAAGCTTCGTCCTCCCGGCCGGCAATTACACGATCCAACTGGTTTGGAGCAGCGTCAACGTCGGAAGCTTTCCGCTATCGGTCAACTCTGACCGCGCCTTTCAATTGAACGCCCAGGTCTACCAGCTCGTCATCAACGTTACAGATAGTTCTCATGGAGCACTTGTGAACTCGTCGGTCGCATTGAAGGGTACAGATGGTTTTGACGGTCTTGTCTACAGATTCGGGAAGACATCTGCCGACGGTACGGTTTCGTTTGACCTTCCAAGAGGTGAATACCAGGCTACAGCTGAATACCACAATGTGTACTGGCTCTCTTTCGCATCCAACACCACTTCTTCAACTTTGGCCTTGTCCTCGGACAGAGTACTCCAGATGAGCATGAAGAACATCCCGCCGCCGATCTGGGCCACTTTGGGCTTCGCCATCATTGCCTTCACCGTCGTCATTATTGTTAGCACGTCGGCTGTCTACTTGTGGAAGCGTCGTCGACCTGTGGTTCCCTGAGCTGAGGCTCCTGGGCCCAGAATACTCAGACTGAAGATCAGACCTTGCGTTCGAATCCCACCGGGCCGGCCCAGTCCAGGCCCTTCTAGCACAGATTTTTCCATTGTGACGCGAGTAGGACTGTCGTCACTGGCGGAACTATGTATAGGGCCGGGATTCCAAACCCTACTGCGAAGAAGAGGTTGGGAATTAGAAGAATAATCCCCAGCTTTCCTCCCTTCTTCATCGATCGCCACAGCCAGAACCCGGTCACCGCCTCTAGGACTGCCACCGCGGTTAGCGCAAGGCCTAGGGCTATGACAGCATCAAAACCCCAGAGATTCCCGATCAAGCTGTTCCCGTCTAGAAACTCAATCCCGAATAATGTCGGCGCGGCGCCATTAAGGATGATATAGGCCAGGATCAACGGCGTGGTCACAGCAAGTCCCAGACCAAACACTAGGAACACCACGGACACAACTGTGATGGACGTACTACGACTCGCAGGGTTCGTAGAGACTTCACTGCCTTTCATCTGACTCTCATGACCAAGCGTCTTTTGAGGTCTACGGGTTGCGTGACTTAAGCGTCCCTATCTTACAGGCCACTTCAGAATATCCTGCGAGGAATCCACTTTCCGGACCCATTCGGGGGCGGACCCCACCGGGCCCGTTTTAGTTTGATTTTGGGGGCTTCTTTCCCCAGAATGAGCCGGATTGACAGATTGCCGCGGCAGCCGGCCGACCCTAACGTGAAGTTGAACCGCGCCCAACTGAGGAGGTCGAAGAGTGCGCCCTTCAGCGAACAAACTTTCCTTTTCTAAGAATCGTTCTCCCATCTGCCTCCACGGTGGCCCCGGTAATCGTGCCTGTGTGGAAGAACCCTGAATTGTTCTTCCCTCCAATTGACTCGTTCCCCCCGATGCCGATGGAAACCGCCCCGTTGGCGACATTGTTGGCCGTGTATCCCGTTTCCGCCCTGGGGTTAAACCCAATCCCGAAATAGCCGATTCTGTCTTTGTCCCCTGTACCGCTCTCCCAGTCTCTTTTCAATCGAGCAGTGCTGCGGTCGCCCGAGAACCGGGCCACCCTGCCGTTCTCGAAGCTCAGACGGAGGCCAGTTACATTTGTCCCCATTACGGGCGTGCCTGCATTGAACGTGACTCTGCCTCGAGCGCTGTCTTCCAAGGGTGCCACATAGAGCGATCCTGCGGGGATTTCGTCGTCGAAGTTCTCGTTCCGCATGTCTTTTTCGTCAATCACGCCGTCGGACAGTCGCCATTTCCTGTCAGAGACATCGAAAATGAGGTTCGTCCCCCCGGGTCCGGTGACCGTTATCGACCTCGCATCCCGTAGGGAATCCAGCAGGGCCTTCCCGGTCCTGGCGAGTTTGGGATAATCGACGGCTGCTGCGGCCCGCATCATTTTCTTCCACCTCTCGTAGTTGAACCCGTAGGCCCGGGCCCTCGGTTTGGTGACCAGTGCTACCCCGATTGAGATGCTTCTGACCTTCTTCTCTCTGCTGAGGGGATAGTGAGCCCGGCTCTCACCCTCGCTGGAGGCCGCGTTCTTCTCAGGTGCGATTTTCCTCAGGACGGCGGGATCGTATGTTCCCCCCATCCAGATCTCTGCTGTCGAGTTCTCGGTCAGGGCTCTGCAGAAGACAGAGGGTTGCCTGAGGCTCTCGACAGAGAGGAGGTCGTGGTAGGAAAGAAGGAACCTGTCTGTGTAAAGGTTCAGAAGGACGTCGGCGCCTTTCTTGAAGCACTCTTCGGCAACGTCCTCAGCCAGCGGGAGATTGTGTGGGTAGAAGAATACAGTCACATTGTCCTTTTCCGTTATCCTCAGACAATCGTTGACCACTGAATTGGCGAGAGACGTGTCTTGGTGTTCTTAGGAACCCAATTTAAGCCTGGCGCCCCGTTCAAGGAAAATGCAAGAGGAGGAGCCTACCTAGACTTACAAATCCCGGCCAGGGCGCCATCGCTGTCTCACATCGCACGTCAGGACCTCTCCTTGTAGATTACAGTGAAGTTCTGGTAGGCTACATGGCCTGTCAGATCCTCAATGTAGAGTGAGAACGAGTACGAACTCCCGTTCACAAGAATCGGCGATTCCCCCGAGATTGAATAGGTCTTGGTCACCTCGCTTGGGCCGCTGCAACCGGCTTCAAAAAAGCAGTAGCGGGCGTCGTATACTCTAGTCAGGTTCTCGAATGTAGCGGTGAGGGCGACCGTAGGGCTGCAGCCCTGACCCTGACAGTAAAACAACCCGCAATGGGACAGGTTCGCTGCACCGGTTGGATGCAGAGTGAATACCGACCGCACTGTGAAGCTGTCCGAGTTGATGACCGAAGCCGAAGCGTCCTGAGGGGAGAACCTGACGACACCACCATTGAATCTTAGTTCTGTGAAGTCGAAGGATGCATACCCATTCACTCCTGACGATGGCGGAATCGGTTCTTGGGGCATGCAACTGAAGGAATTGACATAGGTCGTAACGCCTTGCTGCTCAGCGACGATCCCGGATGACCGCAGGAATGGTGGGAGTAAGGTGACAAGAGCATGGGTCCCGAGCAGGATTACCAGTACCCACAGAACGATAACCAAGAACACCTTCACGTTCCTTCCTGTGCTTCGTCTCACAGGCAGACTCCTGCCCTTCCCGGCATCGACCGAAGCTCGGGTGAAACCCTGCTCTGTGATTTGGGAGAGGGGTGCTCCCACGCATGGGCTCCGGTCAGCTTCAAGACGCACCCATTCCACGTGCCTTCGGATCCAAGATGCCTCGGGCGACGTCCGCGATGAAGAATGCCTCCAGGACAACCAGTGAGACTATGAAGAAGTAGGCCTGCGCGTAGGGGACGTCACCGGAGGAGATTGCATAGAAGACTGCCAAACCCAACCCTGGCCATTGGAAGAGAGTTTCTATAATGATGTCCCACGAGATGATGGCAGCAAAACAGAAGGGGAACGTCATCGCAACGGGGAGGAGGTCGTTCCGGAATGTTCGGCTGTACAGGGTGGTCCTCGCTGACCAACCCTCCTCAGTCGCGACAGGGATGAAGTCTTCTCTAAGAGTATCCATTATTTCAGTGCGCTGAATCTGAAATAGACTTCCTAGCCCCGCCAGCATCAAGGTCAGGAAAGGAAGGACCGCCGCTTCGAAGATGGCGATGTACGTGTCCCATCCCGACACGCCGATAAGGCGAGTGCCCAGGGGCACATAGAAAAGTCCCGACGCAGTGACCTGACCCAAGATCAGGATCCCCCCGAGCATGTACAATGGGAATGCATTCAAAGAGAGGAGGGTGGCAAGGGAATGGCGATTGAATGGCTTTCCCCGACCCGTTGGTGATACAAGCCCGATGACGCTTCCGAGCAAGTACGTTGCGACAGTAGTAGACCCCACCAATAGTGCTGTGTATGGGAATCTGTTGGCGATGGTTCCGATGACTGAACCCCCAAAAACATTCCCCACATTGTATCCGAAGTCCAGCGTGAACATGACACGATAATAATTCAGGATCCTCATCCATGGCGACAAGTTGAAACCAAAGGGCGTTACCCCGAAGGGGAATCCGGAGGCATATCTGATAGGTGACTCGGGAAAGTAGAACGCTATAGCGCAGGGTATGTAACTCATGTTAGGGCATGCCACGAGGAAGAGAAGGACCTGGAAAATCAAGAAGTCGAGCGCGATGATGCCCAACAACACAGCCACGTAGAAAGTGACCCTTCGACCTATGAATTGCAATAGGCCCATGAGTGTCTCACTCTGCACCTCTTCCTAATTATCGTTGTCACTTGCTTGCCCTGCGCAGGAAGTTGGCGGGGCGGACGCATACATGGACAGACAAGTCCGGCCAGGGTGCCTCCTCGTCCAATCATTTCTAGCCGTAGGAAAGAACCAACGTAGACGCTAATCCCATCGGGCTCGAACCGTTCCATTTCCCTCCTTCGTCAAAATCGAGTGGCGAACTCAAAGTGTGATGGTCGAAGTAGCGGGGTAGAGAAGAGGACGGCCATCGTATTCCACTAGAAAATTGGAAAGATGGTCGGCGCGGCAACGCAGACCGGTGTTGTCAACACGCCTTTTGACGTTATGGCCTGACAATTCGCTCCTAGAGTTCGTAGACTACTCCCGGAACTTTCGGGAAGGCCTGAACTTCTCCTATATGCTTGGCTCCCGTAATCCAGGTAATGAGTCTCTCGACACCTATTCCCGCACCTGCCGATGGCTTGAGCCTGCCTTCCCTTGCAAGATTGAGGAGGAGCCTGTAGTTCGCCTTCTTCACACCATCGCGGTCCATTTTCGCCGCGATTTTACCGTACTCCCACTCGCGTCTAGCACCTGAGAGCACCTCCCCATACTTGGGAAGGAAAAGGTCGTAGTTGTCCCACTGGCCTGTGGCAGCATCCTCAAAATCGTAAAACTCCCTCGGGATGTTAGTCACCCAGGCCGGGTCGCGGATTTCTTGGGGTAGTCTCTTCTCCCACTCGTCTCCATACTTCGCAACAAGGTCTTCCCTGTCATAGACCCTGAACGGCGTCTCGGGCACCTCTAGACTGCTATATCTGCCAAGGTACAACAGTTCCGCTCTTGACTGTTTCTTGATATGACGAACCAACCCGGCAACGACCGCCTCGACCAGACGCTTAATGTCCTTCGAACCGGCGCCTCTAATCTCGAAATCGAGTTGGGTGAATTCATAAGCATGCCATCCAGTCGCCTTTCTCTCCCTTTTTTCTATCCTTACATTGGGAGAGAGAATGAAGAACTTTGGGTATGCCGTGGAACTCGCAACTAACTTGTGAATTATCATGCTCAAAGTTGTCCTGACCGTCTCGTCGTAAATCTCGGTTTCTACTCTTTTCTCAATCGAGGCGCCTGGGTCCGGCCAAAGGGGGTCTGTGGATTTGGAGAAGATCACGGGAAGCAGCCAGGCGAATCCCCTGCCTGTGAAAGCATCGGTAAGGTACCTGAGAACCTCGGTGCTCACCGTGCTGATTCGAACCTTCCGCGCTAGTTCGCCTCTGGACAACTCGTCCAAGGGCTTTGGAATCTGGAAGGCGTCCGCCCTCTCGACGGTCCTGTCCACGTTAAGACGGAATCCGCTAGAATCTATAAACACTCTGACACTATTCTTGGCACTGTTTCATCGTTGAATGGCGCACGCTCATTCAACCACCGCCACCACCCGATAATGAAACAGAACAGGATTGGCGAGAGGATCTGAAATTACCTAGTTCGGCTCACAGCCGAACTGTGGTACAAGCGTCATTGTCTTCACTCTGTCCGACGACTGATGATAGGAAAGTATAAGGAGCGTATCACAGTCTTGCTCTTCGCTTGATGGCAAAAGCACAAGCAATCGCCATTTCCGCAATCATATTTCTCTTGGCGTTCCAAAGCGCAGCCCCGACATTCGCGAATCCATCTTCGAAGGGTACCACCCAGAAGATTTCGATGTACGGAACGAGTGCCCCCCTGTCGCTTTCCTCTGGAACCACGAGCTTCCAGGTCGATCAAGATATTGCGAGCGAGCTTCCGCCTCCCTCGACGTATCAGGTCAATAAGCTGATTCCTTTCTCTGGCCTTCAGCCTGTTAGAACTTCTGCAGACCAAATCCCATCGACGCCTGGGTCAGCGCTGGCGAGCACCAACCCGGGTCTGAGTGGGTTCAACGGGCTGAATCATCGCGACCAAAGGCTGGCTGGCACAGGCGTCTTCGCCAACACTCAGTTCAGCCTCGAGCCACCAGACCAGGCTCTCTGCGTTAGTTCGAGTTACGTTCTCGAGGCCGTCAATACCGCACTGGTCGTATATGACACCGCAGGGAACAAACTGACAGCTCCCACACCTCTCAATCAATTCTTCCAACTCGCCCCTGAGGTCATCCGGGGCGCAAACCCAGTCTTCGGCGATTTCGCCACCGACCCGAAATGCTACTTTGACGGTGCCACATCGAGGTGGTTCATCTCGCTCGTGACAATCAGTCAGGATCCCAACACCGGCGCCTTTCTCCCAAGCGCGCATCAGCTTCTCGCGGTGAGCAAGACGAGCAACCCGACAGGCAAATGGTTCCTCTACAGCATCGATGTGACCAACGACGGGACCGATGGGACACCTTCCCACCCTAACTGCCCATGCTTCGGAGACCAGCCGCTGATCGGAGCGGATGCGAAAGGCTTCTATGTCAGCACGAACGAGTTTCCCCTGTTCGTGAACGGCTTCAACGGGGCGCAGATCTACGCGATGTCAAAGTCTGGACTCGAATCTGGGACAATCACAAATCTGCAGCAGATCAGCGCGGGGAGTTACACCATTCCGAACGACGCCGGCCCGACGTACTCTCTGCAGCCCGCAACGGTCCCGCCAGGCGGCTCGTTCGCCCCCAGCACAGAATACTTCCTGGGCACGTTGCAGCTCAACAGCGCAACCGACAACCGCATCGCCCTGTGGGCCCTGACCGGTACGGACTCTCTCGCGACCTCCTCCCCGAGCGTCAGCCTCAGCATGGCGGTCGTGCAGACCGAGCTCTACGGGGGAACCCCAGCCGGCACGACAAATGCGCTCCAGAAGGATGGCCCAACACCTCTTGGGAGCTCCTTCCAGCCAGCGGAGAAGCTCGAGTTCATTTCTACGAACGACGACCGGATGAACCAAGTCGTATTCGCGGGCGGGAACCTGTTCGCCGGGATCAACACGGTAATCAAGACGCAGAATGGCCCGGCAGTGAACGGGATCGCGTACTTCATAATCACGCCGTCCATATCCGGCGGCACGCTGTCCGGCTCGATAGCGAATCAGGGCTATGTCGCCGTCAACAACGAGTATGTCATGTTCCCGTCAATCGGAGTGAATTCGGCAGGCAAGGGCATAATGGCCTTCACGCTTTCAGGATCTGACTTCTTCCCAACGGCCGCCTACGTTACCATCGATGCGGTCAACGGCGCAGGCCCAGTTCACATCTTTGCGATGGGAGCAGCTCCTGAGGACGGGTTCACAGGTTACTACAATTTCGGCTTCCCAAGCGGGATCTCTAGGACAGCGAGATGGGGCGACTACTCCGCCGCCGTGGCAGCTCCTGATGGGAGCATCTGGTTCGCAAACGAGTACATCTCCGGCGGGCCGAGAACCCTCTTTGCAAACTGGGCAACTTTCGTGGGCAACGTAGTTCTACCCTAGAGAAGTATGGGTTCGGGAGACCGGTCTTGGTCTGTATCCGTTCGTCATCCCATCAGTAAAAGCGTGAACCAATCTTTACCCCGGCACTATGTCTTTTTGAGCAGGGTTCTTTTGATTGAGGACAGACTACTTCAGGTAGGATTTGCGAGTAAAGGGGTTTCGAGTCACAAGAAAGACTGCCGTAGGAGAATACAAGCTGATGGAGGTATTCACAGGCCTTGAATCTTCTCCGTCTCTGCTGAAAGTCTTCGGATCGAAATTGGAGATGGTGAAGATACTCAGACACCTTAAGGTGCGGGTCGAACCCAACGATTCGGGACTTTGGCTCGACAGAGCCACAGGAACGATCTGCGTCGGTTACAAGCAACTATCGAAGGCCAAGACAGGCTTCCTTTACCTGGACGTCATACACGTCCTTGTCCACGTGCGCCAGTTCCTCGAGGGAAAGGAGCTGTATGACCAAGCGTTCGAGTACGTCGAGAGGCCGACCGAGCTGGAGGCGTACAGGTACACCGTCGCAGAGGCAAGGCGAGTGGGGATGAACGAGGACGAGATACTTCGATATCTTAGGATGGACGCCGCTGATGATTCCGAGCTAGGCAAGCTGGTGGAGAAGATCGGCGTGAAAGTAAGGCGCTGAAAATCCCGAAGTTTTCACTGGGAGAGCAAAGTTAGATCTTCTTCGAAGGGATTCCCGGTCTTACCAAGTTTTTCATGTTGAGGATTAGGTCGACCTCCTTCCGGGTATATCCCAGATCCGCAAGCGCCACCCTGATCGTCACCCCCCGCGCCACTCGCTTGCCTACTATCGCGGCCTTGTCATAGCCAATCTTGGGGGATATCACAGTGACCAGAGCTTGGCTGCTCTCTGCGTATTTCAGTGCCCGCTCCTTCATGGGGACCACATTGTCCACGACCAGAGTCGCCACCTTTTGCAGTGCTTCCGAGAGCAGCTTCGCCTGAAGAACTACATTGTACCCCAGAAGCGGCACCCCCATAGACAGCTCAAACTCCCCCAGGGAAGCCGCAATCGAATTCGCCCCGTCCAGTCCGGCTACCTGCGCGCAGGCCAGGAGGGCGCTCTCAAGTGTGACAGGGTTCGTCTTTCCCGGCATTATGCTGCTCCCCGCGACCTCCTCCTGTGTCGGGATGTCTATCTCGCCGATTCCTGTCATAGGCCCGGAGTACATCAGCCTGAGGTCCTGGCAGAGCCTGTAGAGGTCGAGCGAAACCGACCTGAGAGCCCCGCTCGCTGAAGATACGTCAGTAAGAAGCCTTGTCGCCCTGAACCTATCTTTCGCGACCCGGAACTTCAAGCCAGACTGTTTGGCAATCTCCGCAGCAACCATTGCTCCGAACCTGGGGTCGGCGTTCAGACCGGTGCCGACTGCGGTTCCGCCCATTGGCAGGTCGAGCAGTCCCTTCACCACGCTGTCCACCATCTCTTTGTCACGTTCGAAGGCGTCCGCGTATGCACCGAATTCCTGCCCCATGGTCACCGGCAGCGCGTCGCGAAGATGGGTCCTCCCTGCCTTGTAGACAGACGCGGTCTTCTTTGAAAGCAATAAGAGACTCTTGGAAATTTTCTCGATGGCGGGCAACACATCCGCCGTGATGGCTTTCGCCGCTGCCACCCTTACAGCGGTGGGTCCCACATCATTTGACGACTGGCTCATGTTGACGTGGTCATTGGGATGGACCTTCCGTCCCAACTCCTCAGAAGCCAGCTCCGCAAGAAGCTCGTTCGCGTTCATGTTCAGTCCTGTCCCGGAGCCCGTCTGGAAAACATCTACCACAATCTTCGAGTCGTGCGTCCCCTTGATGAGCTCCCTCGCCTTGGACTGCACGGTGCGCCCAATCTCCCTGTCCAGCAATCCAAGCTCGACGTTCGACTTCGCAGCTGCCAGTTTGACTACGCCGATCGCCCAGATCATTTCTCTGGGGAAAGTAGTCCCGGTGTTTAGGAAGACCCGCTTGGAACCTTCCACATACTTCAATGAATGGTGAGGATGACGCTCTGCTCTTAAGGGTTAGTCGGAGTCTCGTCCTGTATTTGTCAGGAGTCGGATCTTCTAGTGCCCGCCGCAACCGCACGCATCGGCGTGCACGTTCGGGTTCTCGATCTTAAACCCGGTTCGTTGCAGGCTTTCGAAGTAGTCGATCTTGGAGCCCCTAATCAGGTCAGCGTTCTCCTTCTGAACCATGACCTTGAGGCCGCCTACGTTCTCCACAAGGTCCGCCTGACCTGGAGTCTGCTCCAAGCTCAGCGCGTACCTGAAACCTCCGCTGCAGGCGCAACCGCCTCCCTGGTAGACTTCTATCCTCAGGAATGAACCCTTCGCATTTTCTGCCTCCAAGACTTCGCTCAACTTCACCTTTGCGGACGGGGTTATGTTGACCAGAGGCTGTAATTCTTGCATATTTCCTGATTGAACGACTTGTCTATTTAGGGTTTTCCTCCTCTCATGCTATCTGCAGACTAGGGCCGCGCTTTGACCAAACCAAGAGGAGGATGGCCCCGTGCACAACAGTGTGAAAGCATCAGAATCGCGATAGGTTTTTGGCCAGGGGAAAGGCCAAGACCAAGCGGAACAAGTTGCCCGAATACAGATGGTGCGAGAAGTGCATGTCGCGGACTGAACATGAAGCCATCGTCGATACCCGGGACTACAACCCGCGAGGTCGAGGTCTGTACAAGTGCAAGAACTGCGGAAGGGTGAAGTCCATGCGGCATCTCCGCCCAAGTTCCGAAATAGGCTACTGATTTCGCATTCATCTGTGGGTACTACACGAACGTGGTAATACAGCATTAAATACGCACAACGATTTACCAACCTCTATGGCAGGTCCTGAGGAGACAAAGCAGGCTCAGCCGACGCAGCCCACGATCTTCGTGAGGGAGAGTACCGGGCTGGTCAAGAACGTCTCCTTCTTTGACACCATTGCTATGAACATGAGCAATATGTCTGTGGGCGCTCTCCTCGGAGTACTCGGCATCGCAGGGTTGGTCCCCATGTTCTTCTCAGGCCAAGATATGACAGGCTTGAACCTTGTACTCCTATCCGTGATAGCGTTCGTCCTTTCATTCCCGCAGATTGCTGTTTACACGATAATGTCTCGCAGATTCCCGCGTAGCGGCGGCGACTACGTCTACGTCAGCAGGGTCTTCGGAGGCCCACTCGGAAGCGTACTGTCATTCATGGGCTACACGATGGAGACCACCGCATATCTCGCGCTAATCGTGCTGTCGACGGTCTTCGCAATCGGTTCAGTAGGCCTCTTCTTCGCATTCGACCCTACCTTTCTCGGCCTTGCGGTCCCGGCAGGGACAGGACCCGGCTCGGACTCGACGAACCAATTTCTTGTCGGGGCGACGGTTTTCACCATTCTGATAGCCGTGAACATCCTGAAGCCGAAAGCAGGATTCAAGCTCGTCTCCGGGCTCACAATCTTCGGGTTCTTCGCGATTCTGCTGGCGATGGGAGTGCTGCTCTCCGCTGGCAACTCTGGCGTTGTCAACTACATCAATGGCCTCGGCATCAACGGGACGACCTACCAATCGGTGACCAGTCAGGGTTCAGACGTTTTCTTCAACTGGGGGCCGAACATCTTCCTTCTCCCGCTGATGGCGGCGTTCGTCTATCCGTGGCTCAATGCCTCCCCGGCTGTCGCCGGAGAGATCAAGGGCAAGACCGCGCTGAAGTGGAACGTGCCGATTTCAGCCTTAATGGTGTTCGTCTTCCTCACAGGGAGCTTGGCGGTAATGTACTATGTAGCAGGCCAAGCGTTCACGAACGCGGCCTACGCCAATCCGACGCTTGTCTTCCAACACTCTTTCAACTTCTTCACCCTCGCGATGGGGGTTTCCGGCAACCAGGTCGTGGCCGGCCTCATCGGTCTGGGCTGGATACTTTCAAACCTGAGCGTCTTGGCCTACGGAATAATCGTGATTTCGCGGTACTTGCTCGCTCAGTCCTTCGACAGGTTCCTGCCGGCTAGGATATCTAGCGTAAGTCCCAGATTCGGCTCACCCATGACAGCGCACGTAGTTGATCTTGTCATCACGCTCGCCCTCGTGGGGTTTGCCGCATTCGCATGGAGTTCGGGCGGCATCGGGGGCGCTGATGCGCTCTTTGGTGCAATCCTGGCTTCGATGATTTACTTCATCTTTGTCGGCTTGTCGGCCGCCGTCTATGGGATGAGGAAGGAGCAAGGCAGGACAAAATGGATACTCGTCCTCGCTGGGATCCTCAACGTCTTCGTCTTCGGCTTCCTGTCGTACGAGTTCCTTGCTTATCCCAAGGTCTGGGCGCTTCACGATCTGACGTACTACTTCATCGGAGGATCCTTCTTCGCGGGTGCGCTCATCTACTTGGGCTCGTGGTGGTACAACAAGAAGCGCGGTATTGATATCTCTCTGGCATTCAAGGAACTGCCGCCAGAGTAAAGATGAGTGTAAACCCAACAAACAGCGACCCTCTAATATTCAACGACTGGCATGTCGTCGGTCGTTCTTCCGAACTCGTGGAAGGCTCGCTTGCCAACGCAAGACTCCTGGGAGAAGACCTTGTGTTGTGGCGTGTTGGCGGGGAAGCCAAAGTCTGGCAGGACCTTTGTGCCAACAGGGGAACCAGGCTCTCGCTTGGCAGGGCCGGCCCGGAGACTCTGACCTGCGCCTACCACGGCTGGACCTACAACTCAGAAGGACAGTGCGTCCGATTCCCTTCGCATCCTGAGCAGATTCCTCCCCCCACTGCCCACGTCAAGACATACGAAGTCACGGAAAAACACGGGCTGATCTGGACCTGTCTGGGAGGACCGAAGCAAGGCGTCCCCGATTTCGCCGAATGGGAGGACCCTTCCTACAGGAAGATCTCCTGCGGACCATACAACTACCGGGCTAGCGCAACGAGGGCAGTCGAGAACTTCCTAGACGTGGCACATTTCCCTTTCGTCCACGGTGGACTCCTGGGGGACGAAGCTCATGCCCAGATCGACGAGTATCAGGTGGAAACAAGCGCAGAGGGAATCATCGCCCGGAACGTCGTGGTCTGGCAACCTGACCCAGACGGGACAGGGAAAGGGAAGACCGTCAACTACACCTACCGGGTACTTCGTCCGTTCACCGCCTACTTCAACAAGAAGACCGACGAAGGCGACTTCGCGATTCATCTCAACGTGACCCCCACGGACGAAGCAAACTGCGTCGGGTGGATGTGGATTGCGCTGAACTACTCTCCAGAAACCCCGGATTCCGAGCTCCGGGAGTACCAGGACAAGATCACCGGACAGGACATCCCAGTGGTAGAGTCCCAGCGTCCGGAGAAGCTCCCCCTGGACCTGCAGGCGGAGCTCCACCTGAGCTCCGATAGAATAGCGGTGGCCTACAGAAAGTGACTCAGCCAGCTGGGCCTCACCTTCGGGACCGCCTGAAAAGCCTAACAACCAAGGGGCCGCCGACTCCACCATGAAATTCGAAGAGACAGTTCTAAAGCGCCGGATGGTGAGACATTTCAGGGGCGAACCAGTCCCCGCGGAGACCGTCGACAGAATCCTCAAGCTGGCCCAACACGCTCCCAGCGCCGGGTTCAGCCAAGGAAGCGCATATGTCGTCGTCACCGATGCCGAGATGAAGATGAAGATAGCAGCCCTCCAGGGAGAATCAAACTATTCGTCCGCGGGCTTCCACAGATGGATCTCGGAGGCGCCCGTAGACATCGTGGCGTGCGTCAGCGAGAAAATCTATCACGACCGATACAACGAAACGGACAAGCTCGACGATGGGAAGGAGATCGTCTGGCCCACACCATACTGGTTCTTCGACATCGGCGCGGGTTGCATGATCATCCTTCTCGGGGCAGTCGACTCAGGACTCGCCGCGGCCTTCTCTGGGGTGTCGAACCCGGAAGGGATGAAGGAACTACTGCGAATCCCCGCACACTTCCATCCGGTGGGAGTCATTTCTCTCGGCCATGGAGCCAAGGACAAGCCCTCTCCTTCACTCAAGCGCGGACGGAGACCCATGGACCAGGTAGTTCACTACGAAAAGTGGTGAAATATCAGATCGATTCGACCCTGCGCCAAGGCTTAACTAAGCAGCCGCCCTTTCGGGTTCTTGAGATTGGCAGACGCGGCTTCAGCGGCAATTGCCGCCATAATCACGATCATCCCCTTCTACCTCGCCCTGACAATTCCCAGATTTCAATTCCTAATGAAGAACCCGCAGGCCTTCGCGGCCTTGGCAATGGGGATGTCTCTGTTGTTCTTCCTCGAACCCCTGCATGACACGAATGGGCTAGGACTCTTCTCTCCTTCCTTCGGGTTCCTTGAACTCGAGCTGGTCGCAACCTTCGTCGTCGTCTTCATCGTGCTTACTCTCGGTGGCTCCCAGGGTGGCGCATGGCCACTCTGGGTCATTGGTGCAGGGATCGCCATTCATTCATTCTCAGAATCATCGGTGCTTGTCAATGCGATCCCTCTATACCTCGGCAACATCGCGATCGCGATTCCCAACGCCGTTTCCTTTGTCCTGCACAAGTTCCTCGAAGGGTTCGTTCTCGTCGCCTTTTCGGCGAGCTTGGGGATTCAAAGATTCAGGCAATTGGTCTTCGGTGCCCTCCCTTTGGCCCTCCTCTCCGTTGGTGGTGCCCTCTCCAGTTTCTTGCCGCCTTTCGACCTTACTCCACTGATCGCGGCGGGGGCAGGAGGATGGACATTCGCTCTCCTCTCACTGGGTCCCAGCTTCGACGGAAGGAACAGGCCTGTAATGTATGTCTTGGTCGTCGTCGGATTCATCATCGTTTATAGCCTCGGACTCTTGCATTCAGCCAACTTTGACTGAGACGAAGAATAGGATCTCAGGGAGGACTTCGATGGCGACCGTCGCTGTCGTAATTGGGGCCCTGGTCCTTGTTTCTGTCTACCCGTTCGGCCACAACCCACTCTCCACCACGGGAGGGGTTACCTGCTCGTCATTTCGCACAAGCTTTGTTATAGTCGCCGACAACCGCGGGTTCAACGACAGCATCGACCATCTTGTTTCTCAGAAGTATTGGCCCGTCATGTGCGTCCACCAGGGGGACACAGTTAGGATCGTTGTGGAAAACCACGGAGATTCCGAGCCCCATGGCTTTGCGATCGTCCACTATTACGTGCAGGGCGTGAGCATCCCGGCGAACACTAATGTGACCATCTCCTTCACCGCGGACCAGAGTGGGTCTTTCCCAGTGTTCTGCAACACCTTCTGTTCTGTTCACGCCTACATGTTGAGCGGCATGTTGGTAGTCTCCTAATCTCATTGGCTAGTGCCAGGCACTGGCACTTTGGGTCCCAATCGCACACATCCTTCGGCGTACACCTTGGCCAGGCTTCTTGAAGTCATGAAAGGCGTTGCGACGAGTACCGGCAGGCTGAGTACTATGAAGACCGGTTGATAGTAGGCGAGCAGCGCCGAGAGAGAAACTGCACCAGCCCCTCCGAGGAAGTTCGCAAAGAAGAGTCCGGCGCAGGTAGGGCACCCGGTGAAGAGGCCGACAATCGCCCCCATTCCACCGAGCCAGGTCCTGTCGTGGGTCTTCGCACGGCTGTCGAATGCGAACGCCGCCAGGGCGAAGTTCAGCCCCACAAGCACGGAAACAACTACCAACAGAATCGCGGTCAGCGGGATGAGCAGCAGCCCCAGATGATTCACAACGTACACAGTGACTATGGGGGTGTAGAGTGGGCCTCCGCAGCAAGGAGTAATGACCGCCGACGGAATGACCGCACCGTAGGCAGCGACAAAATCCACGGTCGGCTGGTAAACGATCATACTGGTGATTACCGCGTAAAGAACACTGTAGACGACTGTTGAAATCGCGAACAATCTACGATATTTGCTGACCATGAGCACATGCGGGACCAGAGACGCCGGTGACAATAGTGCGAACCCCTTCCCCCGTTCGATTCCGATGCGGGTTCTGACCAGGCTCCAAAGGTCCAGGGCCACCAGAGAGCCTCCAACCAAGAGCGCCAGAATGTACACCTCTGCCGCTTGTCCAAGAAACGTCGCCCGGTCAGGGGTCATCAAAGTCACGGAACCCTCTTCGTACGAATAGAGTATCGTGGAGATGACTAGGACGGACAGTCCTATGGAACCTGGATAGTGTGGCCCCAAAAATTGACGAATCCGATTCAATTGGAACTCGGAAGCGCCTCAGTTCGTTAAAGGTTTCTGGACGGACGAAGAGCCGGCGGCGAGCGTCGATCTCGCGACCCCACGCTTACGAGGCGTGTGCTCTACCAGGCTGAGCTACGCCGGCTCGAAAACGACCTCGACCCCCAGCCGTTAAAGCCTTGTTTCCCTCAAAGGGTTTTAGAATTGCCGATGATGGCCCTGCGAATAGTGCGGGGGTCGCCCAGCATGGTCAACGGCGTGGGATTGAGGTTCCCATCCCTTAGGGGTTCGTGGGTCCAAATCCCACCCCCCGCACTTGAATCTGGTTACAACCTTGCGAAGCGCTGGACGCCGCCCGAAGATTGCATTTCTTCCAGCCGTGAGGTGTGCATACGACATCCAACGAGCGTCGCGCATCTTACCCCGGCCGTCTTCTTCAAGGTCTCTCCGACCTACTCAGAAGAAGGAAAGTCAAATACCGACGCCTCCCGTCCTGTGCCCTAGTAACATGGAAAAGGTCCATAGATCTTCAGGTCAAATTGACAAGATTGCCAGGGAATACTGGGAGCTAAGGCTGGCTGACGACCCCGTCATGGCAACTCTCCTGGGGGACCGGCGCTTCGACGACCGCCTTCCTGACATTACCCCCATGGGATGGTCCAGGATGGAAAAAGAATACCACGCGATTCTGGAACGTTGCGAGAGCACCAAAGATGGAATGGGTTCCGGCACCGAGTGGTTGACCCGCACAGCCCTCCTCGTCGACGCCCGCTCACTGCTCGATTACCTTTCGTGTAAGCTCGGAGAATGGACCGTAGACCCGCTGAGCGGACCCCAGATCGAGTTCATGAATCTCGAATCGCTTCAGCCAGTACGCAGTCCTGAGGAGGGACGAGCCATGTCCACGAGATGGCGTGCCATGGCGCCGTACATCAACGATCATATCGCAAACTTGCGGCGTGGGGCTTCAGAAGGCAAGGTTGCGGTCGCCGCCGCGGTCGAGAAGGTGATTGATGAGGTGAACGACCTCCTCGAAAAGCCAGAATCTGATTGGGCTCTCCTCAGACCCCTGTCGGTGGCTCGCGAAGGGTGGTCTGATTCCGACCGCAGTGAATTCAAAAACGGCCTGGAAGCCGCGGTGCATGACTACGTTCGCCCCTCATTTCAGACATACCTCGCGTTCCTGAAATCGGAGCTCCTCCCCCTTTCGCGGCCTCAGGAGCGCCCCGGGATCGTCCACCTCCCAGGAGGCTCCGAAGCATATTCCAAACTGATCAGATTCCATACTTCCCTCGACCTGGCTCCCTCTGAACTGCATCAGACAGGGCTCGCAGAGGTCGCGAGAATCAACAAGGAAATGTCCGAGCTGGGAGGGAAAGTGTTCGGGATTTCAGACAGGAAGGAGATCCTGCGCAGGCTCAGGACCGATTCTTCCCTGTATTTTACCAACCGTGACGAGGTGGCTGACAAGGCCGAGACCGCGCTCTCAAAGGCGAAAGCAGCCATCGAAAAGTGGTTCGGTCGACTCCCAATTGCCGATTGTGAAGTCGTCCGGATGGGGGCACATGAAGAGAAGCATTCGACGATAGCCTACTACCGTCAACCCGCGACCGACGGGTCAAGACCTGGCCGATATTACATCAATACCTATGCTCCCGAGACGAGGCCGCGCTATGAGGCCGAAGTACTGGCGTATCACGAATCGATCCCGGGGCACCACCTGCAGATCGCCATCGCCCAGGAACTGGAAGGGATACCCGAGTTCCGTAAGAACAGCGGGGTCACGGCCTTCATCGAAGGATGGGCGCTGTATACAGAGAGGTTGTCCGACGAGATGGGGCTGTATACTTCAGACCTGGACAGGATCGGGGTGCTGTCCTACGACTCCTGGCGGGCGTGCCGCCTAGTTGTCGACACCGGGATGCATGCAATGCGCTGGACACGCGCCGATGCGATTAACTTCATGATGGAGAACACCGCCCTCGCCGAGAACAACATTGTAAACGAAGTTGACAGGTACATCACATGGCCGGGACAAGCCCTGGCCTACAAGACCGGCCAATTGGAAATCCTTCGACTCAGGCAACTGGCCAGAGAGCACCTTGGGGGAAAATTCGACATTCGCAAGTTCCACGATGCGGTCCTCAGCAGTGGGGCCATCCCACTTGAAGCCCTTCGCCAAATAATCGAACAGCACTCAAACCGACCGTAGAAAGGGAGCCTGCGGTCTATCAGCTAGGCCCGCCCGACATGAGGAGATCTAAATCAACGAACCCTAAAATGGGGTCTGGACCTACTCAATTTAGAGAGAACTCCATCAAGACTTGCAAATAGTGTTTTTATCGGGACCCTCCGATGCCAGTTCGAACACCTTGGGACCAGAAGCAATGCTGAATACCCTCGACGCTGTGCTAATCATCGGAGTCGGCATTCCATGCCTAGTAATGGCATTGAGAGTGAAGCAGCCCAAGCTCCGACTCCTAACCGCACTCCTATCCATCTTCCTTCTTGTCCACGGGTCATATCACGGACTGGCCGCCCTAGGGACCACAGGCGGGTTTGACGCCGTAGGTCAACTATCCGACCTCATTGTCGAACCTGTCGGATGGGCGATCTTCCTCGTCTTCGCATTCTACCTCTGGAGGTACAGTGGTTAGATGCTCGAAATCAGTTACGCGGCGGAGTCCGGGCCCGGAGTCGTGTCGGAGATTGTCTCCCTGCTCCTGATCATTGGCTCATTTCTCATTATCGTGTACCTCAATGCCAAGCTCCGGAGGGTACGGACCTTCCAGTTCGAGATACTGGCGTTCTCAGTCGTGCTCGCGGCCGCCGAGGTCCCGAGAACCCTGTACTCGCTCGGTGTCATAGACATCGACGCACTTTCCACCGTCGGTCTGGGAATTCACTCTGTCTCGATGACTATCCTGTCGTTCTTCGTTGCCTATAGGATCTACGGATTCTTCAAGGGCGTCTCGATTACCGGGCTCAAAGGCAGCTATGAGGAGCTTGTCCAAAAGTCCGTCGACACTGTCATGGTCCGCATATTCGGGGAGAACGTGGCCAGGGCCGTTGATTTTTACGTTGACAGGAGTATTGCTCTCTCTGACCCAGCCAGCTACGAGCGTGCGCTAGGGAAGATGTTCGGGGACGGTTCCAAGATCTTGAAGGACGCAATAATGGACTCCGTGTCGCAGGGAGCCAACCTCGACAAGACCAGCGTGAGTTCGTTCGAGCAGTGCTGGGCGGCGGCGAAGTTGAAGCTGTCCGTAAAAATCTAGGTGCCGGTCGACCAGTCAGACCTAATGTGGTTGCCTAGCTCTCGCCAAAGCGGAAGCGAAGTTTCACGCAGATTTCTGCGAAGACGTCAACCCCTGCCTCAAGTCGCGGGCTCAGGAAATACATGGCTGCGTATCTTTCCCCTGCGGTCACTATGAGGGAGTTGCTTCTGAGCACGTTGGCATGGTGCATGATCGTCCGGTAGTCGACCCCCCAGGGCCTCCGCAAGGTTCAGAAATCCTGTCCCGTAGGAAAATCAAGGTTCTGCGTTGCATCGAACGCCTATTCCGTGGGGAACTTTCAACCCTACTTTCAGGGTACCTCAAGCTGGAGAACGTCTATGGGGTCGGGATATTTCTCCCCCCCTCGAATCTGACAAGTATCTTCCTCCCCAGAGAATTCTCCGGTTCGTGAAGCGTTCAGATGTAGCCATGGAAAGCCACTTTCCATGGAACAGGCTTGGAGACCACTTCCTCGCCGTGTATTCTCCATTGAGCAACTCGAGCGATCTCTACGGGTCGAGCTGGCAAAGTATAGGCGATGAGACAGGGCGACTTCAGGTTGCCTTCTCATCCGACTTGGAGAATCTATGAAGGGATTCTTCCTGCGACGGTTCGACGAAGGCAGGTTTGATTTCTCTTAGAATCTTCATCACCTCGTCCGCCGTCAACCCCCTCGTTCTGATCATATAGGCTCCCAGGACGCAACCTGTCCTTCCTTCTCCTGCCAGACAATGGACCACCACCCTCCTCCCTGATTTGAGCTCCTCGATCAGATATTCAGAGGCTCTCTCGAGACTCTCCAAGTCAGGAGCCGCGTGATCCTTCATTGGAAGATGTTTGATTCGGACTTCCGTCCCTAGGGTGAATTGTTCCGGTAAGGGGCTTTCCGTGAGGGTGAGTATGCTGTATATCCCATGCGCCACGAGCCACTGGACCTGTCCTTTGGAGGCTGGATATCCAGACGCTGCAAGAGCATCTTTCTCGACCCAGACGAAGCCAGTCGGCTCTTCGGAAATCTTGGCCCTGGCCTTTCTCAGAAAAAGTCCTCCTCTACCCATTGAACTGTCCCCACACTTGCTTGGGTCGACGCGTTGATTTCAGCTTGAGAGGACTTCTAACTTGCCGTACTTTCCAACGTTCAAACTGACCGCGCCTCTGAAGCTCTTGGTGTAACCGTTAGTTATTTTGACCTTGGAGCCTCGTTTCACCATTTCGATGTGTTCATTCCACAGCGAGAGCTTGATCTCCCCGCTTTCGTCTTTCAAAGTGCACTCCGTTACTCTTCCTTCTCCCCCTGACCAGGTCACGTTACGCGGCTCGGAAATCTCTGAAATCTCGCCCTCGACGTCGATAGTTCGCATTCCATCCCTAAGATCTTTGATATTCATCTGTCTCTACTGGTCGATTCGTGGCCATATTTAACATTGAAGCGGTCTTTCAGCGGGTAGAAACCGTTTAATCGGAAACGCCTTGCGCCTCGACAACGTTGCTTCCGAGCCCAGCCGATGCCGCCTTGCTGACTCTATCGTTCTTGGTCCCTTTGGGAGTCGTCCTTTTGCTGATGCGTCCCTACCTCGGATTCTTGGTAAGAAGAGGCAAGGTATCAGATGACCTTCACAAGACTCCCCCCACGAAGGTCCCCGAGCCTGTGGGTCCTCTCCTTTTCCTTTCTGCCATAGCTGGAGAAGTGGTGGCCTATCTGGCATTCGGTTCACTGGTGCCGATCGCCTTGATAGGTGCGACTTCAATTGCGTTCGTGGTCGGGCTCACCGACGACCTCTATGTCCTCGGCGCTAAGACGAAGCCGCTCGCACTCCTACTCGCGGGTCTCCCCCTGGTCGTCCTCGTCATGTTCCAGTCGGACATCTACGTGCCGAGTCTCGCCTTTCCTATTTTTGGGATGACCAGCGAGCACTTCACGACATACACCTTGCTGGCGGTGGTGGCGTTCCCGGTTGTTGCCAACGCCTTCAACATGATGGACGCCTTCAATGGTGAGATGTCAGGTTTCTCTCTGATGACCTCAGCTGCCCTCGTTTTCGGTGTCGTTCTCCATACCCTGATCACCGGGGGATATTCATTCGTCCACTTGGCATCCGCTCTTCCGCTCGTGGCTGTATCCGCCGGATTCTTTGTGTTCAACAGGTACCCTTCAAGGGCCTTCGACGGTGACAGCGGGAGCCTTATGCTCGGCGCGATGTTCGCGGGGCTAGCGATAACAGCGGGTGTGGAGATCGCTGCCATCGTGGCAATAATGCCAGCAATACTCAACTCATTCTACATCCTATCGAGCGTACGCGGGCTGGTTGAGCGAAGAAAAATGGAGGGAAGGCCCATTTTCATCGGCGAAGACGGCCTCCTGCATGCCTCTGAGCAAAAGTCTTCCCCTGCCACACTTGTCAGGATGATCCTTCTCGGGGGGCCCATGTCCGAAAGGAGCCTCGTAAGGTCGGTCCTGATCCTTACGGCGGTCGCGTGCGCTCTTTCCGGAATAACCTCAGTCTTGACGTGGGTGTTCTAGAATGAAACTTCTTCCCATCATCTTTATTCTATTGGTCGCCTGGCTTCTAATGATCGCCGAGGTCTACTTCTTCTTCAACGTTATACTCGTCTTCACCCCCCCAGTCTCTGAACTGGGACGCCTCACTCTCCTTGCCCTGCTGAAGGTTGGTCTGACTGTCGGCCTAGGGCTACTCTGGTTCCTTGTAATGCAGGGTCTTGCGGAGCTCTACACTTCTTCGCGGCTCAAGAGTCGGACTCCCAGGCCTTCATCTTAGCGTCATACTCCTTCCTGGTGTAGACGACCCTCGCGGGAACTCCCATGACCACCTTCCCGGCTGGCACGTCCTTGGTCACCACCGCCCCCATCGCCACAACAGACCCGCGGCCGACCCTAACCCCTGCCCTGATCACGGCCCGGGCCCCTATGACCGCGTTGTCCTCGATCACCACCCCAACCATCCTCTTGCTGGGAGGGTACAGGTCGTTGGTCAGGACTGCCGCCGGTCCGATGAACACGTTCTTCCCAATCCTGGATAGCGGGGGGATGTACACGCTCCCCTCAATCTTCGTCCCGCTCCCGATGCGGACATCGTAGTCCACGTGGGCAAGAGACCCGATCTTGACGTTGTCCCCAATGACCGTCTTGGAGCCCACGTAAGAGAAATTCCAGATCTTGACGTTCTTTCCCAGCTTTGCGTCTGACGCCACGTAGTTCGTAGGATTCAATCTCTCAGCTCAGGTATATCGGGGTCCCCGTGGAACTCGATGCGAGGACCGCTTCAGCTATCCTGGTTGTCCTCATCCCATCTTCCCCTGTCACCATCGGGCTCCTCTTCTCTTCAACGGCAGTGACGAATTCCTTCAGCTCCAACATCAACGGCTCCTGGAAGGGCTTGGTCGGGACGGTGGTCAGGTTCCCTTCGTGCATGCTGATTTTCTGCGTTACAAAATCGACGTCAATCACCCCGCCCGAGAAAACAGCGGTCAGGGTGCGGACCCTGTTCGGGGTGACCCAGTTAGTCACCAAGAACGCAGTCTTGCGCCCGGAGAAACCCATCACGATCGCGGCAAAGTCCTCGTGCTCCGACTGGACCGCCCCGACCCTCGCATAAACAACCTTCGGCTCCTCAGAGAAGAGCCACCGGGCGGTGTCGATGTCATGCACCGATGCGTCCTTGACGATCCCGACGTCGGCGATGTTCTGGCCCCTTCTGTTCTCCCTATGAAATTCCAACAGAATCAGCTCCCCCATCTTCTTGTCGGCAATGGTCTTCTTCAGCTCGGCAATGGGCGGATTGAACCTTTCGATGAACCCGACAGTAAGTATCCTGTTCGCGGCTTTCGCAGCCTGAACGAGTCTCTCTCCATCAGACGACGTAGTGGTCATGGGCTTCTCGACGAAGGTGTGCAGTCCGGCCTTCAGGGTCTGTGTTGCGATTGAGAAGTGAGTTGAGGCAGGGGTGCAGATCGTCACCGCATCGAGCTTTTCGTTTGCCAACATCTCGTCCAGGGAACTGTACCCCTGGACCCGGTAGTTCTTCGTGTAGAACTCCCTTCGCTCCTTGTCGAGGTCGCAGATGGCCACGAGGCACCCGAGCTCGCTGAGTACCCTGACGTGATTTTTTCCCCACCCGCCGGTCCCTACGATCCCTACCCTGATCATCCTTCTACGTCGCCCTTCCTGAAGTCATTTAGCATTATGGGGGATCATTCTCTTGTCAGGCTCGGAGTGGCATGCACGGTCGTGACCTCGAGGCTTCGTCGGTTCTTTCTCGCCTGCTTCAACGGTTCGTAGTCCTCCTTGGAACAAGCGATGAGGACGTTGTGTTTCAGAGGGTCAAGGAAATCTGAACCCCCTTTGACTTTCGAGCCCGGAATGAGTTCTACGTCGGTCACATAGTCCCGGAGTCTTTGTTGGATGCTCTCGGCGAGCTGCAGCCGCTCACCCCGCATTTCGTACCGGTCGAGGGTCCAGAGGAGTCCGATCTTGGTCCTGCTTGCCTTCAGCTCCTTCTCCTTCAACACTTCACGGGTCTCGTCTACTACATAGCGGACGTAATTCTCCAGGCTCTTGAGAGTAGCGCCCGCCAGGTACGAGATCGATTCGCCCGTTTCTTCACTTGCCTGGATCGCCTTGAGCTCGAAGAGGTACTTCGCGAATTCGTCGATGTATGTCTCCGACGCCTTGTGAAGGATAACATTGGCTTCCCTGGCCCTCCTCGCCAGCTCGATCTCTGTCACCGCGGTCAGCACCGATCCAAGCACCGAAGAAGCGTACTCGAGCTCGGCCGAAAACACATTCTGGGAATTCGGGCTGAACCCGAGCTGCTGCAGCGCCTGCTTCTCCCCGCCACCCGTGACCGCGACAACGAACGGTTTCTGCTCACGTGGTCTAAGCGGCATGTAGGCATAGGTGAGACTCTCCCCCACCCTGAGACCGGTCTGCTTCTCCACCATCATTATGTTCTCCGAGTTGCCCCCGGGGCCTGTAGGAAGTGTATTCACCAGGGAGACCCCCTTGGAGAGGTAACGGGAAAGTTCCCTGAGCTTGGACCCGGCCTCGATCAGGGTCTCGTCCGAGGGTCTGCGGAGCTTCGGGGTGAAGAAAACGACCTGCGCCTCCTCAAGGACCTGACCCAGGGGCTTGAGGCTCAGGAGCGGCTCTTGGCTCATCATCTCTTGCAGGTTCGGGTTCTTCTTCAGAAAAGGACCGTCTAGTTCCAGCGCCATCTGAAGTGTCTCGTCCACAATCGTCACCTGAGACCTGTCGACGATTTCGGCAGCCATCCTGTAACCTTCGCTCGTAAGTCCATACATGGCTACCTTTAGTTTGGGCAAGAAATCAGACTACGCCGGCTTTTCATCCGATTGTAATTATACTTTGGCAGTTGTTTTCATTGCGAAGCCGTCTGCGGCGATGGGGTGGCCTGAGTCCCCATTGAAGCCTTCCTCGCGACGAGCCCCATGATCCCACCCAACACGATGTCGAGGTTCACGCAACTCTTGTATGACATCGGTTAAATAATCACAAAGGGGCTGACCGTCAGACCTGGTGTTTGGCTTAACCTCAGGGAGAGTTTGGGCAGACGTTCTGACCCCCAAACAGGTTCTCTTCTTCAACCCCGTGATCCGCCAGCTGGAGGAGTCTGGCCTCGATGTTTTGGTCACGTCCAGAAGGTACAGGGAAGTAGAGCCGATGGCCGACATGGTTGGCTTGAAGATGCGGTACGTGGGCGAAAGAGGACAGGGGAGGCTCGAGCAGTTGGTCGCGGCGACCCGCAGGCAGGCTGAGCTCATACCGATTGTGGACAAGTTCCGGCCTCAGGTGTCGCTGTCCCTTGCCTCCGGGGTCTGCGCGAGGGTCTCCTATGGCATGGGGGTAAGACACATCGCTGTGAACGACTCTCCTCACTCTGAAATCGCAGGCAGGTTGTCGCTTCCCTTCAGTTACCGCCTGATGTGCCCCTGGATCATCCCCTACGGTGCGTGGACAAAGTTCGGCGTCACGCGGTCCCAGATAACCCGCTACAAGGCTTTGGACCCGGCGGCCTGGCTGAAGAGAAAGAGGACAGAAGGTCCCGTCCCTAGACTTGCCTCGCGAAAAAAGACGGTAGTGGTGCGGGTCGAGGAGAGCGACGCACCATACCTGAGGGGCTCGGACCGGCGCTGGGTCGATACCATCTTGGACGGGGTGGCGACGGCTTTCCCAGACTGCAACCTGGTAGCTCTTTGCCGATACGGTCCTCAGCTGGAAGAAATCAAGGAGAAGCATGGTTCAAGGTACATCGTCCCAGAAGGGGTGGTCGACGGCCGGAGGCTTCTTTCTATGACAGATCTGTTCATAGGAATGGGGGGGACCATGACCTGCGAAGCGGCCCTTTGCGGGATCCCGGCGATTTCCACCTTCCAGGGCGCCTTCCTCGTCGAGGACTACCTGAAGTCCGTCGGACTTCTTGGCAAGACCATGGATGTCTCCGCCCTTTTGAGGACTTCCAAGCGGTTCCTTGCAAGCTCATTCAAAGCCGCGTTCGGCCGGAGGTCGAGGAAGGTCCTCGATTCAATGGAAGACCCGGTCCCGAAGATAGCGGGGCTTGTCATCAACACAATCAAACAAGACTAAATTACCTTCCCGTCCCGACATGAACTTACAGCGCTGCAGCCCGGTGGTGTAGCGGCAAGCATGCTGGCCTTTGGAGCCGGCGACCCTGGTTCGAATCCAGGCCGGGCTACCTTTGATAAGCTCAAAACAAGCTCTGTTCGACCAGAGGAGTCCAATCCTAGTTAGTCCCAGAGGATGTTGTTGATTTGCGGTTGCCAGGATTTCCGCCCGCGTTGGGGAAAGTCCTCGTGGTCGAATTGGATTCGAACCCATTCAGGCGCGGACACAGGCCGGGCAAGCCCGGCCGACCTCACCATCCCCATCATCTGCTCTACCCCAAATCTAATGAGACACGCGTGTTATTGACCACGCCACGACCGATTCAGCTTGTCCAACACCGTCAAAGACCCCGTGTTTCACGCTCAACCAGTCAGACGAGGCTTTCAGACTCCCGTGTCGTGGTAGCAATGGGTAACAAGAAGGGCACATGGCTATCCGATGCTGGAAGATTGCAAAGACCAGCCTCACTCGCACTGATATCCCTTCTGGTGCTACCCGGTTTCCTGCAGACAGGCGTGTTGGGTACGCAGACCTCGGCGGTGGACACATCCGGTGCGCTGGTGCCGTCGACCTCGAAGATCTGCAGGTCATATCACCAGACAGGTTTCGGAATCGACAAGGGAACGATAACCTATTGCTTCGCCCTGAACGGGGCAGTCTACTACTACGACGACTGGAGCCCGCAGACCAACTTCACGCTAAACCCGTTCACCGTCTCCCTTTCGTCGACTATCTTACCAATTGCCGTGACCCTCTGGCAAAACTCGACCACCGTGGCGTACAACCTGCAAGGAACCTCGACAGTTTCGGGCAAGTCGTACTCGGGCAACGTCTGGGTATATTACGTCCAACAGGCCTATGAGGAGCTCGTCATCGTCAGCGGGACGATTACTGGAACCACAGGGACCTTCAAGGTCAACTTCCCGTTCGGCGAGGGTTCAGGCCTGTCCTGGTGCGGGAGCGCGTGCTACAGCCTGTCGAAGGGCCACCTGGGGTTCGACTGGTCTGCCGACCACGAAGCCGCTTCATACAACAACGCCACAAAGACGCTTGCTTTTACCGTGGGGAATTCGTTCTACATCGACCCCATGACGATTGACGGGATTGGGAGCTGCTCGGTCAATAACGCGGCACTTGATTGGTGCTCTTTCACTTTCTCTACTGTCAACGCCAACGACCTGTTGATCGAGGCCCAGGACGCTCCGACGTGTGGTGACACTACGTCGACCCCGACCCTCCCCGGGTACGATCTTTGGCCCATAAGGAAGAGCATCGGGAGGCTGTGCACGCATTACGCGGTCAAACCTGCCTCGGGTTCGATAACTGTCAAGTGTTCTCTCGGCACGGCCACTGCGACGAAAGTCTGCATGGCTTTCGCATTGTCCGGAGCGAACACCGCATCTCCCTTCGATGGGGATGGATGCGTCCTCGGCAACAATCCGGTGCCCGTATCCTGCTCCTCGATGAACCCGATAATCACGACCAACGCCAACGACATGATTTTCGGGTTCATCGGATGCGAAGATGTCCTGGACTACCAGTTCTCCTGCACTCCCACCAAGGGGGGAAGCTACAACCTCGTCAACTTGAAGGTGCAGGGCAACTGTTCATCCCCAGGACAAACGGTCTGCGCGGCAGTAGGAGCCGAGAATCTGGAAGTCTTCTCAGCGGGGTCTTACTCCCCAGATTGGAGCTTCCAGCAGACGCTGGCTGACCACCCAATCTACGAGGTCATCGGGGATGCGGTGAGGAGCAGTAACTCCGTGGCGAAGTGGCAAGGCATAGTTTACACCGGTATCAGTCCACCTGATGTGACAATTGACGCAGGACCCAGATACGTAATGGAGATGGTAAAGACAAGTTGGAGGGTGTGGGACAAGAATTCTGGGACAGTGATGGAGAGCGGGAGCCTCGCATCCTTCTTTGGCACAGGGACCGACATTATAGGTGACCAGCGAATACTCTATGACCCTGTTAACAAGACTTGGTTCGCATCGGTATTGGACCAAACTGCAAATGGAGGAAAGGGTCAGGTGTGGTTAAAAACCTCGAAATCTGACGATCCCAGGCCCCAGTCTGGACCCGGGTGGTATTCGCCATCCGTGAAACTTGACGAAACCCAATACAACTGTCTGGACCAGCCATCAATTGGCACCTCTGACGGCGTAGTGGTGATTTCGGCTTACGCGTTCTTATCGTGCCTCACAGGTGGACCCGGAGCCGCACGTGTCTGGGTCATCAAGAAAGCTGATCTCATGAGTGGCTCCAGCACCCCCCAGAAACAGTTGTTCAGCGGCCCCGATGGGGCAGGATACATGATAAGGGCCGCCAAGTCACTCAGTCCAACCAAGACGCTCTACTTGATGAGAATAGGCAATCTAGGAAACGACAGGCACGGAGATTGCGATAGCTCTACACGCACAGGCTATATGTACACGGTGACAGGTGTTCCTCCATCTGCGGCTTTCAGTACTAACCCTCCGTCTATCGATCTGATGGAATGGATGTTCCCAGCCCCGTATGCTCAGCAGAACGGGACGAGCTGGGTGCTCGACACTGGCGGTTGTCAGCCCCAGAGCGTGACCTGGCGGAGTGGTTCTCTCTGGTTCGGGGTCGGCAGCAGATGCAGTTTCTACTCGACCCTCAATTGCATTGGCTTGTACCAGATTCTGACCGCGAACAGCTACGTGGCCAGTCACAAGATGTATGGAGACAGCCTGGGCATTCAATCGTATTTCTATCCCGCCCTCCAGGTCGACCAGTCAGGGAACCTGGCTGTGATATTCGGGTATTCCTCTTCAGGAGACTATCCCGGGCTGAAGTTCACCTTCTGGAAGTTGGGGGACCAGCTTACAGGCAGTCCACAGACCCCTACGTTACTGCAGGCTGGCTCAAGCTATTTCTACGTGAACACAGAAGCAGACCGGGCCTGTGATATTGGTTCATATTGCCGTTACGGCGACTATTTCGGTGCCGGAATGGACCCGAACGGCTACACGGTCTGGATAGCAGGGGAGTTCGCGAAGGATACGACACAGCATACCTGGTCTACCGAAATCGCCGCGGTGGTGTCTCCCTGACTCACCTGTCAAAGCCGAAGTTGGCTGGCATCGTGACGGTTCTGATCATCGGTGCGGCCCTGTCCTCATACTACCTCGGTGTTTGGAACCGGTCGCCTGGAGGCTCGACATCCATAACAATAACAGAGGCGAAGGCCACTAGGAATGTCGCCTTCACCAGCACTCCATCCTCTGTCGTACAGATAATCTCAGTGAAAGCACTTCTCTTCAGAATTCAGGCGAACGACACGTACACCAGGGCTCATTTCGAAAATGACACCTTGTGGAACATGACAATCGGCGACTACCGTCTTTATTTCAATATCACGTGGGCAAACACGTCCAACTCAACCGTACTATTCTTCCGGAGTTGCCGGCAGTACCCATACAACGTCAATGCGACGGTCCTGTCAACCTCGACTGCAGGAGTCCTCAAGATACCATACTCCGGACCCTGCTTCGAAACGGGAGGTCCGGGAATTGCCATGCCAGGCAATGAAGTCTCTTCCTACTTTCCCCGACCAGACAGGCTTCTTGTTCTCACCTCAGGCGGGAACGTCGATGTGAGACTGAACCTGTTCTGGGCCACATCTTTAGCCGCAATCAAGCCTAACCTATTCGTCAATATAACCGGGTCTTTCCGCGTCTGATTAATCGCTGCCGCAACATCAGTATACTGGCAGGTCCAGGTAGGATTCCACCTGATCAAGCTCCAGTTCACACACATCAAGTCTTGACAAGAATGTATTTGTTCTTCAATCACTGTCCAACACCACTAAAACTGCTAGGTCAAATCCGGCCGACCTTACTATCTTCTTGAGTAGCTTTTTGAGTTTGAACCCAATTTTGGTTGAAAACCACAGATGGGGCTTCGGCTTCCGCCCATATTCTATGAGACAATCGAAGCAGGCGCCCCGAATCCAGGCCGGGCTATCCATTGACTATGTCGATATCCCCACTTCTAGTGGGCAAGATGAGGGGCAGGAAGAAGGTCGACCACGACCTAAAAGAGCCCCAGGCCCGGAAAACAGTTCAGACTTCAGCAAGGGCTCAAGGAAGGGCCTCACAGAAGGACCGCCCTCTACAACCTGGCTCGGTTCTGTGATCCCCATCTTCCTAGACTATAGTATCTGACGATTTAGATAAACAAAACTTGGTTAACAAAGTTTAATCCATGACCTTTCCAACACGATTACCCGAAAGATGGCAGGGGTACAGAAGATGAAGAAAGAACGTAGCGAAAAGGAACAGAGTCCTCGTGTGGAAGACTACTTGGAGTCCATATATCACCTAATTCATGAAAAGGGTTACGCCAATACAACGGATATCTCCCATAAGCTGAAAGTGAAAGCCCCGACTGTTTCAATTATGGTCGGTAAACTTGCATCAAAAGGTTATCTCGAGTACGAACCTTACCGCGGAATGAATCTCACTGGGAAAGGTGAGAAAGTAGCACGTTCAGTGATAAATAGACATGCTGTAATTTACGAGTTTCTGTCTATGATTGGTATCGAAGATGAGATTGCGCGTGAAGATACAGAAGGCATAGAGCATCACGTACAGCCAACAACGATCTACAGGTTACAAAGACTTGTAGTGTTTCTGAAAAACAAACCTGGTATCGTGAAATCGATTAGGGATTTCATAGAGGCACGCTAGAGGGATGGATGTGTCTTACTGGATTTGTAACATTCCGACACTCTTCGGTGATGCGTTATCCATCGCAAGAGTTGACAAAGGAGATTCATCGACTGGAGAACCAGGAATGTATCGAATACAATGACCTGTGAACATGTTCTTCGACATTTCGAAGGGCTTCAATGACGAAGAGGAGTCTGGAGCAGAAAAAGACAAGCTCGGCGAGGCGTGACCAATAACCTCTGCTCGATAGATCGATGATGTCGCGGCTAGAATCCAGACCTTCCTCGAAGGGCAGAAATTTTCGCGGTTTGAGTGTATTCATGTGGATTACCTTCGTTCGCTTGCCAATTTGTTGTCTGAGCAAGCATAACGGAATTAGGTCTGGCGATTCCGCTGCCCACGAGTCAGCATTTTAGTCCACTACCACAACCTCTCCTCTCATCCATGGGTGTATGCTACAATGATAGCTGTAGGTCCCGATCTCATCGAACTTGAACGAAAATTCTCCCTGGGGCTGGATAAGCTGCGAGTCAAAAAGACCATTGGAGCCAGTGACAGTATGTACGGTTATCGCGTCATCATTGATCCAGTTCACGGTCGTACCTCTCTTCACCTCTATTCGAGCAGGAGAAAATGAGTACGCTGGCACATTAGTGCCGTCATAGTTGACAGTCCCTGCCGCTCCTTCTATATCCACAGCCACGGCAATCTGACTCGAGATTGTGTAGATTGCCGAGGCACCTGCCACCGCCGCTACAAGCAGAGTAAAGGAAATTGCAATGCTCTTATTCAACTTAATTCACTATGCACTAACAAGAAGGCCGGTGAGATATATCACCAGCATTCCCAGTGTGAGCCCGGAGACCACCCGCAAGTCACCCAGGAGAGAGGCAAAACCTCTAGATTCGGCCATGTACCGAAGGACCACGAAAACCACTTGGAAGATTGCACCTGCACCTACTGCCAGAAAGAGAGACGCCCAGAGGTTTGAAAAGCTGAAACCTCCTATCAGCGCTCCTGGAATTGTGGGAACTCCAGCAATCAGCCCGATTGCTACAATATGCTTTATGGACGTCTTCCCTGACGATAATGGAGACACTATGGCTATTCCTTCTGTAGTATTGTGGATCATGAAACCAATTATGAGGAATGCCCCAAGTGCAATTTCACCTACAGCATAGGAGGCTCCTACCGCAAGCCCCTCCCCGAAGTTATGCAGGCCAATTCCCAAGGAGATGAGGTACGCTAGAGCGAGCCCCCCACGCGCAACTCCACTCTTTGATGAGATAGACGACCCTCCTATTGCCATCAGGCTGATGAAGCTGGCCAATAGGCCGATGACTACCAAGAGAGTGCCGTTAAACCCGGCAGGAGCCTCTGCTGATGTCTGCAGCGCTTCCTTGATCGAATCTACTCCGAGCAGAACCAGAAGGCCTACAGTGAAGCTGAGGAAGAAATCAAACCACTTCGCGCTTAGAGATCTGAGGATAGGATACCAGCCTAATCCCAGGAAAACCGGCAGGACGCCGATGTAGATACCTATCAGCACAAAGATAGAGACAAGTTGGAGGCTGAACTCCGGGGTGAGAACAGCGACGGCAATCTCGCGTTCGAACTTGACACCGTTCGAGGTAATAACCGTGAGCTTTACTGGCTCCTGTTCTACCCAGGGGTATTGTATGCTCAAAGTAGCCTTACCCAGCCTGGGAATTACATTGCTTGGAGACATCGTGCCACCCCAGATTGCATTGTTAACCTGAAGCTGTGCTATCTCGACGTCCGTAGCACCACTATTTACAAGGTTGGCAGTAATTTCACCCGGTCGGAGTGATATCCTCTCTATGTCAATTTTCTCAACCGGAACTGACGAACCTGGAACCTGGAGTAAGAGCCCTGACTGGAAGGAGTAAATCAGCAGAACGAGTATGACTATTGGAAGGACTGCTCCGACCGTCCGAGTGAGTTTGGATAAAGCATTTCACCGGTGGAACTCATTCACTGACTTGTATTATCCCTGTCCACCCCAGCTCAGCGAATTCGCTCTGGTGCGCGTGGAAGAGATATCGCCCCGGATACTTGTATGAGAACTCGAGTATGCCCCTTTGCCCTTGACAAAGCATCACAGTGTCCGTGTACTCGGTAGGGGTTAGGATCGTCCCATTGGGATAATACCGGAACATGTTCGCGTGTAAGTGCAAAGAATTTATCTGGTCGAACTCCGTCATGTTGACAAGATAGATTCTGACCGGTTCATTGACATTGATTTGAATCGGATAGTCAGTATAATAGTTCGCTATACCATTTACCGTGTAGAATTCGTTCTCACCATCGAAATCGACATCAAAACCGTTCATCACCATGACCATTTCTTTGGCGGCCGGGCGGGGCGTCTTCGGATCGACTATCAAGGTGCCGTAGAGTCCTTTGCTTATGTGCTTGGTCAGGGGCATGACATGGCAGTGGTACGGGAAGACGCCGAAGGGTTCGGCTGTGAATTCGTAAACGTACTCTTGGCCAGGTTCTACGATCTCAAAGACGCCGTCCATCCTTGCAGGGTGTATTCCATGAAGATGGATCGTGTGTGGATGTGCATCACCATTGCGGAATCTCATCCTTACCGTCTCTCCTTCTACGCATCTGAGCGTCGGGCCGGGAACGGTACCGTTCAGGGTCCAGGCGGGGAACTTGACGCCAGAAGCCACCTCTAAGAGGCTCGGATACGTAACTAGGCTGAACTCCCTAGCTCTGTCACCATTTTCAAGTGTGACCAATTTGCCTCGGTCAAAGTTTGTCAGGAAGGTCATAGGATCCATAACGTTGGGGCTCTGATATTGAGGCGCTTTGACTCCTACTACGTGGCCTGCATGAACTCCGTGTGGCGGAGTAGCACCGATAGGAACTGACGATTCAGCATTCACGGCTTGATTTTTCAAAGTCCCCATAACAGCAAGCCCGGTCGCTATTCCTGCGACCCCCGCCGCTTTGAGGAAATCACGCCTACTCTTATTCATGAGTGTTCGAGAAGTGTTATCCGAATATAAATGTTTTAGATGAATCTAAAGCTGTGATATCGCGAGCGTAGCATTCATTACCAGTGAAAACGCGATTCTTCCCAAAGGTCAAAGCCTAAAATCGCTTTTGAAAGCACCGAAGAAGAGAAGCGGGCCATCAACCACCTGAGCACGGATTTGACAATTCTTCATAGCCAGGTCAATTGCATTTGTTCAGACTGGGAATAGACCCCGCTACTAACCGAAAGTGTATATTCTAGGCCGGGCTACTTCCACGTTGAGAATCACTCGGCCGTCTACTCAAAGGTCGAACCGAGCCTTGCGAACTGACGACCGGAGAATTAGCACCAATTCATCATGCGTTCGTTTATCTGAGGGAAGATACGGCGCGAACAAGCGACCTATGAATCGGTTGGGCCCTGAGGACTATCAGAGCAACAGGCACATCCGAAAAATGCTCCGTCTCGCTAAAGCCTCCAAGGGCGACGTCTTCTACGATCTGGGATGCGGGCGTGGTCAGCTCTGCTTCATGGCAGTCACCGAATTCGGCGTGAAGCGAGCTGTAGGAATAGAGTTGCACAAAGGAAGGGCGAGCAAAGCGGCGCGGCTTGTCCGGGAACTGGGACTGGCCGACCGGATAGAAATCAGGAACGAGGACTTCATGGAAACGGACCTAGGCGACGCGAGTATTGTTTACAGCGGCCTTGAAGAAGTCTATGAGGATGTTCCATTGTTTGAGAAGAAGCTGAAGGCCGGCTGTCGGGTCGTTACCTTATTCCTCCCTTTCGTCGGAATACTCCCGTCGGCAGCTGATTATCCCTTCTACCTGATGCGTTTGCCCTTCAAGAAGACCAAGGATGCATCCCTGTGGATATCGAAGGCTCTGTTCAAGGATGCTTCCCTCGCAGAACTGTACCAAGAACTCGATACAGATCGGGAGTATCGATATGACAAGCGAATCTTCACCCGCATGCTGAGGGAGAGATTCCCTTCCACCCAGTGGAAGACGCCCCTTTGACCTATCGGGCGCCCAATACCTTATTAGTCGCAAGAGTCCCAAGGTGACTAGGAAATCGTTTTGGCAAGATCGCAGTCTGAAATGTGTGACATGCGTGGCATGCTGTCATTCATGATCCTTTGGCTACTTTCCAAGCGCCCGATGCATGGCCAGGAACTCGCCACCGAGATCCAGAAGAGAAAAGGGGAAAGGCCCAACCCTGGAACGATATACCCTGCTCTCAAGAGCCTGACCAGCAGGGGGCTGGTAATCCAACACTCCGAAGGGAGAAACCGGGTCTACGAGCTGACCCCGAATGGGAGGGAGACCCTTGGCGCAGCCTTGGAGTTCTTCATGAAGGCCTACGGCGAGATAATCACTGAGGCCCCCTCGGTCAAGCGCAGGCGCCTGGCGGTCTAGGCTCCGCCCAGCGAGACCACGAGCTCGGTCAGGAACCCGGCACAAAGCCCAAAGAAGATCCCGGCCATCATCAGCTCGTTGCTGTATTGTCTTCTTCCCGTGCTGAACATCAGCATCGTGACGTAGACAAGGGCTCCACCCGCGAGAGAGAGGAAGAAGACATACGCCACCGGCGAATACGAAAAGCTTCCGAGAATGGTTCCGAAGAACGTGGGGGCGCCTGCAATCAGCAGGACCTTGGTGAAAAAGAGTAGTCGGGGTCTCGGATTCATGCCTGCCAGCGGCGCCGTGATCCCGAACCCCTCGGTCGAGTTGTGGGCCCCGAACCCCACCACCAGGACTATCGCCAGACCGATAGCCCCCGAAGCGTATGATTGGCCGATGGCGAGGCCTTCGCTCAGGTTGTGCGCACCGATTCCCAAGGCTATCATCGTAGATAGTCGCTGAGGGCTCACCCCTTCGGGCCGCCTCCCCATGTATCTCTTCTCGTAGACGACCAATCCGATCAGTCCGACAGTCAGACCCCCGAACATGGCCACGAGATAAGTAACCGCATCGAGAGGGGGTGCGTTCCCCGCGAGGACTGATGACGCAGTATCCGTGGTCACCTCCCAAGCGTGACTGAAAACGTCAACAATCAGAAAGAAAAGGATGCCAACCGCCAGGGCGTTCAGGAAGCCCTTCGCCCTTTCGCTAATCCCCAGGAGCACTATCGGGAGACCCAGGAAAATTGTGAATCCGGCTATTGCTCCCAGAAGTAACAACTCAGGAAAGTCAAGCAAGCTCGGTCAAATGCGGGCGACATAATATATGTAATATAGGTTTGGAGCGTGAGAAGTCCTCATGATGAGAGAGTAACCTAAAATGGTCGACCCACCTCGACCAAATCCTTAATGGCATGAATGGCCACAACGCCCCTGGAGTGTCCCTAACGAACAGGCTGAGCCAGCCGAGCGGGAAGCAAGCGGAACTCTACCGCAACCTCCAGAACGGGAGAGTCCAATGTACCGCCTGCGCGCGCCTTTGCCAACTGGGCGAGGGACAGGTGGGATTCTGCGGGGTCAGGGGGGTAGTCGGTGGGAAGCTGTACCTTCTCGTCTACGGAAAGGTGATGGCCGGACACATTGACCCGATCGAGAAGAAACCCGTCGTCCATTATCGTCCCGGCTCCAAGATTTTCTCCATGGCGACAAGCGGGTGCAGCTGGGCTTGCCGCTACTGTCAGAACAGCGATATCAGCCAGCTTCGGAAGATCGAGGGTGCAGACACCTCTCCGGAGCAACTCGTCGAGAAAGCCCTGGCCTACGGCTGCGAAGGGATGGCCTACACCTACAACCAGCCTACGATTTTCATGGAGTTCGCGCGCGACGTCGGCAGGCTCGCCCGCTCGAAGGGGCTCTTCAACATCTTCGTGTCCAACGGTTATGATACGCCCGACACGGTCCGAATGATGGAAGATTTCCTAGACTGCGCGACCGTCGACTTCAAGGGGAGCGGAGAGACTCAATTCGTCCGCCGCTATATCGGGATACCCAACGCCGATCCAATCTTCCAGAGCTTGATTGAAATCAAGGAGAAGACCAAGGTCCACCTCGAAATCACCGACCTGATCATCCCCCGTGTCGGGGAGTCGCTCGAGACCGCAGAGAAGCTCTGCAAGTGGGTCTATGACAACCTGGGCCCCGACGTTCCCATTCACTTCCTCCGCTTCCATCCTGACTACAAGATGATGGACTTCCCGTGGACCCCCGTGGAGACCCTGGAGAAACACCTGGAGATCGGGAAAGCGGCCGGCCTCCGCTATGTCTACATCGGGAACGTCCCGGGCCACCCGGCAGAAAGCACCTATTGCCCCGGGTGCGGGACCGTCCTGATCAAAAGACACGGATACGAGATATTGGGCTACCACCTGGACGACCGCAACAGATGCAGCGCCTGCGGCTACAAGACCCCAATCGTCGGTCCCCTCAGCAGTTCTTCCGGGGAGGACCGTTTCCTTTCAGTGATGAGCTAGGACTTCGAGCTTCTTTTTTACGAACTTCTCGGCGTCGAGCAGGGCCTTGCACCCGTCGGCAGCGGCCGTGATTGCCTGACGGTAGCGGAAGTCGTGAACGTCTCCGGCGACGAAGACCCCAGGGACGCTCGTCTCCGTCTCGTTCCTCACCGCGACGTACCCCTTCTGGTCGAGGTCCACCTGCCCCTTGAAAATCTCCGTGTTGGGGTCGTACCCTATCGCGACGAAGAGACCGTCCAGCTGGAGTTCCCTTTCTTCTTGGTCTTTGAGATTCCGTATCCTGATTCCCTGCACGTGGCCTTCCCCCAGGACTTCGGTAACAGCCGAATCCCAAATGAAGCTGATCTTTGGGTTGCCGGTTGCTTCCTTCGTCAGAGCCGCGGACGCCCTCAGCTCGTTCCTACGGTGGATGACCTGGACCGAGGTCGCGAACTTCGTCAGGAACGTGGCCTCCTCCATGGCCGTGTCCCCACCTCCCACCACTGCGACCTTCTTGCCTCTGAAGAAGAAGCCGTCGCAGACCGCGCAGTTGGAGACCCCCTTCCCCATCAGTCTCATCTCGGACGGAAGGTCGAGCCTCCTGGGATTGGCACCGGTGGCAAGTATCACTGAAAGCGCCTTCACCACCCGCGTGTCGGTGTGGACCTCGAACGGGAATACCTTGAAATCGACCTTCACCACATCTTCTTGAAGTAGCTCGGCCCCCAGCCTCTCCGCCTGTGCCTTCATCTTCAGTATCAGGTCGGGGCCCATCACCGGGTCGGGAAATCCCGGGAAGTTCTCCACATCGCTGGTAAGCATGAGCTGGCCCCCGTACCTGGTCCCCATGAAAACAACCGGAGACAAATCGGCCCTGCAGCCGTAGATCGCCGCCGTCAGCCCCGCGGGACCTGACCCGATTATTACCAGTTTCCTAGTGGCGCTTTCATCCATTCGAATCACTTGGCCCTACCCCACTCATAAATTTGCCTCCGTCCCAGGAGCGGTCTACAGCAGCTTCGCTTCTCTCTGCACGACGTGCAGCTCGTCGGAGAGCTGGTTCAGGGCCTTCTCGAGCCTCTTGGTGTACTGGGGGACGAGCCTGTCGAAGACTTCCTTCCTCATCCTCCTCGTGTAGAACTGCTCGTAGAGGTTCAGGGTGTCCTTTACGGCCCTATCGACTTCCCGTTCGGTGGCATGAATCTGGCTCAGAAGGTCGAAGAACTTTTGCGAAGTGGACTTTTGCTTTACCTCGTTCAGCCTCTGCAGGGCCCGGCTGCGGAAAGAGTCTAGGCGTCCCCTGACCTCGTCGAAGTACGCCTTGTCCATCTCATTCGGGTCGGCAGATCTTATCTCAGGCCAAAGCCCGTTGATTAGACTCGTCTTCTCTTCGAACGCCTTTATCATATCAGATGCCCGCTCCGTCGAAGATTCCTCCTCGGTCTCTTCTTCCTCCGTGAGGGTCGTCCTCGAAAGGAACAGTCCCAGTAGCAGAAGCACGAAGATGAGGGACGCCGCCGGAATGCCGTCGTCGATTGCCCATCCTGCCGTCAGGGCGTAGGAAATCGTTGTCATCCCAGACTGCTTGGGGCCCGCATCGGTCACCGGCGCCGATGGTCCCTGGATCAGCTTCACTCCTGCCGGGAGCGCTGTTGCGATCGAATACGTGTCGACGAAGGCGCCTATCGGGGGCGTGTTTGGAAGGTTCAAAGTGACCACCCCTCCGGAAGTCGAATAGTACGTCACGGCCAGAGGATAATGATAGGCGATGCTGTAACCCGCCCCTGCCTCCACGGGGAACCCGACCCTGGAGTTGGTGAGGTCGATCGAATATCCACTGAGGGCCACAGAGAACGGGCTAAGGAGCCGCGGCTCGACGGAGGGCTGGATTGTTACCCTCGCGCTGCTCGCCGCCAGGGGAGAAACCACCAGCGTCGAAAGCCTCGTCGTCCCCATGTTCCTGAAGTAGAACGAATCAGTCACGACCGGATTCCCGTTCGGGTTCATCGAAATCGACCTCGTTGCGCTGTAAACTTGCAGAGGATGGAAATCGCTCGCCGTGCTCGTCACCGCGACCGCGGACAACTGCCTCGTCTCGGTCGTTGCGGACGGAAGGAGAATATTGGAACCACTCCGTGTATATGTGGTGTTGGTTCCGACGCTCGCAGTAATGAAACCGCTCGGTGGAGTGGCAAGCGGAGTCCCCGCGGGCATCCCGATGCTGAAAACATACGTATCGGCCTTCATGCTGAACGATGGACTTTCCAGAACCAAAATGAGCACGCTCCCATTAATCGCGTCAGTGACAACCCCGTTCAACACCGCGCTCAGGGTGAACCCGCTCTTGTTTCCCACCGCAATGGACTGACCTCCCCCGCTCACTGTGAATGTCTGGTCAGTGCGACTCACTGAAAACAAAGAATTTGACGTCGAATAGCTCGCCACGAGAGGCATCAGGTCTCCGAGACCTATCTGGACGTCCGGGATCTGGACGGTTCCAGAGCCGTTGTTGGCGAACGTCACCGTCTCGTTGGCCACCCCGTAGCCATACCTGTTCACATAGTAGTGACTACTCAGCCTGACCTGGACCGACCCCTCAGCGCTGGCTGTCCCCAGGGCCGGGACGACGGCGAGAACGAGAATGAATAGCAAGGTAAATGAAATTAGTCGTTTCAACGGATTGCACTCGAAGCCGCTACGTTCTTATTTTAAGCATTTTTCGTGCCTTCTGAATGCCCGCGGCCACGGTGCGCCACCCGCTCCTCCCCAATCTTGACGAAACGATCGTTTCAGAGATGCTGCGGAAGGTCGGGGCACGCTCCATCGACGATCTATTTTCTGACATCCCCGATGCGGTCAGGCTGAAGCGGAGACTGAAGCTTCCTGAAGCCTCGTCGGAGTACGGAGTCAGGAGGGAAGTGCAGGAGAGGCTGGCGATGAACAAATCGCCCCCGGAGTCACTCTGTTTTCTCGGAGGCGGCGTCTGGCCCCACTACATTCCTGCGGTGGTCGAATCCATAGCCTCGAGGCAAGAGTTCTACACAAGCTACACACCGTATCAGGCGGAGATCAGCCAGGGGATGCTGCAGGCGCTGTTCGAGTATCAGAGCCTGATGTGCGACCTGCTTGGAATGGAGGCGTGCAACAGCTCGCTTTACGATTGGGCGTCCGCGGCGGGGGAAGCGGTCCGGATGGCCGGGCGGGTGACTGGGAGGAAGAAGGCGCTCGTCGCCGGGACCATCTCTCCACATCGGCTCGCCGTCATGGAGACCTACGTCGCGCCCGCAGGAATCAGGCTTCAGAAGATCGGGTTCGATAGGACGAGCGGGAGAATAGAGGAGGAAGAGGTCAAGAGATCCCTCACTGACGAAGTGGCGGCCGTCTATTTCGAGAACCCCAACCATTTCGGTGTCATCGAGGAGGAGGCGGAACAGATCGTCTCTTCCGCCCACGGCGCAGGGGCCCTGGCAATAGCGGGGGTAGACCCGATTTCGCTCTCTCTGATCAGGCCGCCGGGGAGCTACGGGGCGGACATAGCTGTTGGGGAAGGGCAGCCGCTCGGGATACCGATGAACTACGGGGGGCCCCACCTCGGGATATTCTCCGTGAGGGAAATGAAGCTCGCCAGGAGCATGCCTGGCCGGCTGATAGGGATCACGAGCTCGGTCGCAGACCCTTCCCGCAAAGCCTTCGCGATGGTGCTCCAGACCCGCGAACAGCACATTCGGAGGGAGGGAGCGACATCGAACGTCTGCACCAACCAGTCCCTCATGGCAGTCGCAGCCGCAGCGTATCTTTCCCTGTTGGGAAAGGAGGGATTCAGGAGGCTCGGGGAGTCGGTGATCTCAAATTCCCACTACGCCGCCAGGAAGCTCTCCAGAATCAGCGGGGTGCGGTCCCCCCATTTTTCAGGTTCCTTCTTCAAGGAATTCGTCGTGTCCTACGGAAGGAGGAAGGCCTCGGCCGTTTATTCCGGCCTCGCCAAGCTGAACCTGCTCGCCGGTTATCCGGTCGCACCCAGCTTCGGACTGGGAATCCAGGCCGGATCCTTCTGCGTGACGGAAATCCACACTGCGAAGGACATCGACCGGTTGGCCGCTGCCCTCGAGGAGGTGCTCCGAGGTGCCTGAAGGGTTCAGACAGGCCAGATGGGACGAGCCGCTGCTGAAGGAGCTCACCAGGCCGGGGAGGGTAGGAACGACAGTCCATCTGGACCCAGTCGCGTCCAAGAGTTTCGGCGACCCATCTTCCCTGGTCCCGGCCTCGATGAGGAGGAAGTCCCTCGAGCTCCCAGAGCTCTCCGAGCTTCAGGTCCTCAGGCACTTTAACCGCCTTTCCCAGATGAACTTCTCCGTGGAGCTCGGCATGTATCCCCTGGGGAGCTGCACCATGAAGTACAATCCGAAGGTCTCGGAGCTGATAGCGGGATCGGACGGGATGAAACACGTTCATCCGCTGCAGCCCGAGTGGACGGTCCAGGGGCTTCTGGGAATCTTCTACGAACTCGAGCGCAGCCTGTCCGAGATTACGGGAATGTCGCGGTTCTCGTTGTCGACGGCAGCCGGAGCACAGGGAGAGTTCGCGGGCGTCCTCATGATGAAGAAGTATCTCTCCGAACACGGAGGAGCCAAACGCGATGAGATCCTCGTCCCCGACTCGGCGCACGGCACCAACCCGGCCAGCGCCGCCATGGCAGGTTTCAAGGTAGTCAAAGTCTCCTCCGACTCGTCGGGTCAGGTCAGGTCAAAGGCCGTCCGAGGTTTGGTCTCCGACAGGACCGCCGGCATGATGTTCACCGTCCCGAATACCCTCGGCTTGTTCGAGAGCGAGGTCTCCGAGGTCTGCCAGGAGGTGCATGACGCCGGGGGGCTGATGTACTACGACGGGGCTAACATGAACGCGCTGCTCGGAAGGGCCCGACCGGGGGACATGGGCTTTGACATCGTTCACCTCAACCTGCACAAGACCTTCGCCACCCCTCATGGGGGCGGGGGACCAGGGGCCGGACCGGTGGGGGTTACAAAGAAGCTGGAAAGCTATCTTCCTGTCCCCGTGGTATCAGCACACAACGGCCGCTATTCACTCGACTACGGCCTGAAGCATTCGATCGGCCCCCTGAAGGGGTTCGTAGGAAACTCCGCCGTCCTGCTGAGGGCTTACATCTACATCAGGCTGCTGGGGTCGTCGGGACTTTCCGACGTCTCCTCGCTGGCTGTCCTCGCCGCCAACTTCCTCTGGAAGAGCCTCGACCCAGAAGCCTTTCCGGTCTCGCACGGCAAGGGTCTTCGCAGGAAACACGAGGTGGTCGTGTCGGTCAGGGGGGAGGTCCCGGGAGGCGCGATGAAAGTGGCGAAAGCGATACTGGACTATGGCATGCATTCACCGACTGTGTACTTCCCACTCATCGTGAGCGAGGCTCTGATGATAGAACCCACGGAATCCGAGCCCTTGGAAATGCTCTCTGAATACGCGGAGGCTCTCAACAAGATCTACGCTTCGATGACCAGCGGCACCCTGGGTGATGTTCCGAAAAATACCAGCATCGGAAAGGTGGACGAAGTGAAGGCCTCCCACCCGATGACCCTCAAGGTCCATTGGTGAAGCCAAAGGTCAAATACCGTGGGAATGTCTCGGACGCAGCCTTGGTCAGCGACCTGAAAAGCAAGGTCAGAGAGAAACTCGACGAATTGGTCGACGAGGAGTCGACAAGGAAGTTCGGAGAACTCAACATCGTGACAGACGTCTCCGAGGTAACGTCCGGCTCAATGAAGGTCAAGTTCCAGCCCCTCTCAGCCTACAGCCCTCTCGCCGTCGACATCGGAAAGAACATCAGAGATGCTGCCATGACGGTAGATGGAGTGAAGTCAATCCGAGTCGAATGCAGCGGCCACATGATGGACGAACTCGTCAACAGGATAGTCAACAAGGAAGAGATCAAACCGAAGAGATACTAGCTCGCCAGCCCCGTTTCCTGGGCGAGTGAACAAAACTACCATGACGAGTCAACAGTTTTAGTAACTGGGATTGTAAATGCCCTCGGACTCATAGGGGTGGGCCCTAGCGTGTTCGATCAAAATTCTGAAGTCACTGCCGTCGGGATAGGGACCGCCGGTAGCAGAATCGTCTCCCTGCTGAGCAAACAGTCCCTGCTCATAGACAGGTTTGCCTACATCTCTTGCGACAAGGGAGACCTGGATGCCGACTCGGGGGAAAAGATACTCATCGAATCGCCCGTCGACCAGAAACTCAGTCCCGCAATGGCCAGAGGTCTTGCCCTCAGTTCACTCCCGAGGATCAGAGAAGCGGTCGCCGGGTCCAAAGTGGTTCTCGCCGTCGCCGGGCTGGGAGGCGCGACCGGGAGTGGGCTAGCGCCCCTCGTTTCTTCAGTCGCCCAGGAATCGGGAGCAATAACCATCGGAGTCGCGGTAATGCCTTTCGACTATGAGAAGAAGCTGATGTTCTACGCCGGGGTCTCCCTTAGACGCCTGAGGGAGTCGGCTAGAGGCGTGATCGTGGTAGATAACGACACCCTGATGCAATCGTCGCCAGAGGATTCGACGTTGACGGGACTTTACGACTCAGCCAACCGGGAGGCAGCAAAGGCCCTCGGCGCTATCCTTTCGCGGTCATCGGAATCATCCGTCCCAGTGGGGCTGAACAAGGTCTTGGGGACCGTACTCCAGGACGGTTACTCTCTGCTGGGAATCTCTAGCAGCGCTTCTTCCGACAAGGCAGAGGAGGCCCTCGCGGGAGCGGTGGTGTCGATAGCGAAGCTGGCCGAAACCAAGGAAGCCAGCCGGGCTGTAGTCATCCTCAGAGGGGACTCGTCCCTCTCCGCCTCCGACGTCGGACTCGCGGTGAAGAGGCTGGGCTCCATGATCAACAACGAGGAGGTAGACATCGAATACGGGGTGAGCTACTCAGGTTCTGCCCAGCTCCAGGTGAGCCTACTTGCCTCCGGCTTCAGGTCGACGAAGTATGACGACTACGACCCCCTGCAGAAGATCCTCGCCGGCCGGTCGATCGACGATGAGGTGGATTCGTCTCTCCCCGAGGGGCTAGAAGCGCTGCAGTCCTGCGACTAGTCAACCAAGGAGGACCCGGACCGAAGCGAGGTCCGTCTCCTCGACCTTCTTGAACAGAGGCCTCAACTCCCCAATCTTCTGCCCCGCTGCCACCCTGAGCCCTGCAGCCGAAACCCATGGCTCCCCCTCGACGCTGCCTTCGAACCCGAGCTGGCTCCATATTTCCTGGGCGCTGAACGGAAGGAACGGGTCAATCAGTGTCGCAAGCCCGGCCACCAGGTTGCACGAATAGTAGATCGCCGTCGGCTCCTCCCCCTCGTCCTCCCAGGGCGCCTTGTGCTGGAAGTACTGGTTGCACTTCGCCGAGAACTCGAGGACCCTCTTCAGGGCGCGGTCGTAGTGCCCGCTCTCAATGAGGAGTCCGGCATCTTTCACGGCGTCACCAAGCTCCTTCAGGATCGATTCCTCCTCGCTTCCTGGCTTTCCGGGAGCCGGGACCACCCCACCGTGCCTGTTCTTCACGAACACCAGAGAGCGGTAGACGAAGTTCCCGATGCTTGCGGCAAGCTCGTTGTTCACCTTGTCCGCAAACTCCTTCAGGTCGAAGCCGGAGTCGGCCTGGCTGTAGGGCACGATCCTGGTCAGATAGAACCTGAGGTAGTCGGGGGGGAAATGGTCCAGAAACTCCCTCACAGTTATCATCCACTTCTTGCTGCGCGAGATTTTCTTCCCCTGAAGGAGCAGGTGCCCCCTGGTGGGAATGAAGTCAGGGAGCTTGTACTCCCCCTCACCAAGTCTCATGCTCGGAAGGAAGAGGTAGTGGTGGTACACGATGTCCTTCCCAATGAAATGGTAGACCTTCGACCCGTTCCAGTAGTCCTTCCCGTCCTTGCCTTGCTTCCCCGCCGCCTTCAGGGCCGCAGTGATGTAGCACAGGTGGTTGTCGAACCACCCGTACAGTACTTTGCCTTCGGCCTCCTTGAGGGGGATCGGCACCCCCCAGGAGAGGTCCCTCGTTATGTCCCAGTCCTGGAGTCCGTTCTTGATCCAGTTGAGGACGTAATTCTTGGCGTCCGCCTGCAGGCTGCTGCTCTCCTTCAGCCATGCCTCGAGCTGTTTTGAGAAGGCGGACAGCTTGAAGAAGTAATGCTGGCTCTTTCTCTTGACCGGGGGCGTGCCGCAGATCGAGCACTTCGGGGTCAGAATCTGCCCGGGTTGTAGGGTCCGCCCGCAATTCTCGCAGCCGTCAGAGTATTGGTCCTCCGCTTCGCAATATGGACACTTCCCCTTTACGTATCTGTCTGGGAGGAACTTGCGGTCGTTTTCACAATAGAACTGGTCGACGTCGGAGACGAAAATGAACCCGTTTTCGTTCAGTTTCGTGAAGAACCGCTGGACAAGCTCAACGTTCTCCGGGGAGCTGGTACTGTCGAATACGTCGTACACGATGCCGAGCCTCTCAAGGTCCGCCTTGAACCGCCCGTTCCATATCGTCACGTACTCGCGCGGATCCTTCCCCTGCCTCTCGGCGGCAATCAGGATCGGGGTGCCAAAGTCGTCAGAGGCGCACACCTGAACGACCTTCCTGCCAGACAGCTTCAGGTATCTGTAGAGTATGTCAGGCGGGAGGTGAGTGCTCGCGATGTGTCCCAGGTGGAGGTCGTCGTAGGCATACGGAAGCGCCGCTGTGATGATCACAGTGTCTTTGTTGAGCTCATCCACCGATGAAGATTCGGTCGTGGAACGATTATCCCCTTTCCGCGGCCCTAGAGCTCCCAGCTCTTTGCGTACTTCTTCTGTTCCTCCGTCTGGACCCCGATCGAGACCCCCATCGACTTCAGGGCGGCCCTTGCGATCTCGTCCTCGGCCTCGCCTGACACACCGTAGACCCTTTTCTCAAGTTTGCCGTGGTTCTTGTGGATCTGAATCGCCGCCATGAACTGGTTCGCGAAGGACATCTGCATCACCTCAGGCGGGTGCCCCTCTGCGGCGACAAGGTTCGCTATCCTCCCCTTGCCCACAAGGTAGACCTTCTTCTTTCCGGAGAGGACCACTTCGTCGACGTTGGGCCTCACGGCCTTCACACTCCTCGCCTTTCGAAGCAGGTTCTTGACATCGATCTCGACATCGAAGTGCCCTGCGTTGACCAGAATGGCTCCATCTTTCATTTTCTCAATTGCCTCATAGGGGATCACGTTCTTCTGCCCCGTGGCCGTGATGAAAAGTTGCCCCCTTTCCGCAGCCAGGAGAATGTCGGAAACCTCGAAGCCGTCCAGGTGAGCCTCGATTGCCTTGATAGGGTCTACCTCCACCACAGTCACCCTCCCCCCCAACCCACGGGCGCGCATGGCCACCCCTTTTCCCACCCACCCGTAGCCGACCACGACCACAGCCATCCCTGCGAGCAACAGAGCGGTCGCGCGCATGATCCCGTCGAACGTGCTCTGGCCCGTCCCGAACTTGTTGTCGAAAAGGAATTTCGTTTGAGCGTTGTTCACGGCGATGACCGGGTAGCGGAGCTTCCCCTGGTCTTCGAGCGCCTTCAGCCTGACCACCCCCGTGGTGGTCTCTTCCGAGCCCCCGACGATTCCGGCGGCCTTGGCCCTGTGGGCGGCGACGTGGAGGTCGGCTCCGTCGTCGACCAGCTGCTCCGGCTTTGTCCTCAGCACCTGTGTGATGGCCCAGTCATACTCCTTCGCGGTTTCCCCTCTCCAGGCCCATACTTCCGTCCTCGTTGCCAAGTATGCTGCAACGTCATCCTGGGTCGAAAGAGGGTTCGCGGCTGCGAGTTTGACCTCGGCCCCGGCTCCGAGGAGGACATCAATCAGCACCGATGTTTCTTTGGTGACGTGTAGGCAGACCGCCAGCCTGACCCCTTCCAGGGGCCGATTCTTCGAGTACTTCTCCGCCAGAGTCGTAAGGCCCCCCATGTGGGCCTTGGCCCACAGGAAATTCCTCTCTCCGTCCCCGGCGAGTCCGGGGTCTGCGATCTTCGTCAAGACCGCCTGACCCCCGTGGTCAGCCGCTTTATCGTTACCTCCGACAAATCTTTCGCCTTCCCCCCTTCCTTCCCCATGACCTCCTTGATTTCTTCGTGGCTGACCCTCCCCTGAATCCCCGCAGCCCAGTTGGTGGCCATCGCTATGGACGCGTAGTCCATCATCATCTCCCTGGCCAGGACCACCTCCGGAACCCCGGTCATCCCGACAACATCGGCGCCGAGGGTCCTGAACATTCTGACCTCGGCTGCGGTCTCGTACCTTGGGCCTTCGACGCAGGCATAGGTGAGGCCGGGGCGGACCTTGAGTCCAAGCCCGCGCGCGCTAACCAGCAGCTCTCTGTTCAGAGATTCACTATACGGGTTGGTCACATCAGTATGCCGTGCCTCATCGTCGAAGAAGGTCCCGGGTCTTCCCCTCGTGAAATCCAGGAACTGCTCGAGCAGCCCGAGACTCCCGATTCGGTAGGCGGGGTTCATCGAGCCGACGGCGTTTGTCGCGATCACCGAGGTCACCCCCAGAGCGTGTAAGGCGGCTATGTTGGCTCTGTAGTCTATCCTGTGCGGGGGTACGCCCTGCGCCTTCCCGTGCCTGGCAATCAGGTAGAACCCGCCCGTAGTGACAAGGACCGGGGTATCGCCGAACCTTGTCTTGACTTTCTTCTCAGAATCGACCTCGAAGCGTTCCGCCACGCCCGTCCCCGCGATTACGGCGAACGCGGGCCTATTCTTCCTCGGCATACTTCACCAACGAGTGGATTTCATATCCGCTCAACTTCTTCCTCCCTCCCAGGAACGTCAGTTCTGCTACAAATGCGATACCTGCGACCTTTCCGCCGAGCTTCTCCACCAGGAGAGTCGCGGCCCTGGCCGTCCCCCCGGTCGCCAAGAGGTCGTCGACTACGACGACCCTCTCCCCCTTCTTGATCGCATCGGTGTGAATCTCCAGTCCCTGCTTCCCGTATTCCAGCTCGTATTCAGTGCTGAACTTCTTCGCCGGCAGCTTCCCCAGCTTCCTTACGGGTATGAACCCGATCCCGAGCCTGTCCGCGATGGGGGCGCCAACGATGAATCCTCTGGCTTCTATCCCGACTACCGCGTGGACATTCTTCCCCCGGCAGTAGGCGACCAACGCGAGATTCACCTTCCGTGAAACCACCCCGTCCTTCCAGAGGGTCGTCAGGTCCCTGAACCTGACCCCCTTCTTCGGATAGTCGGGGATGGTCCTGATCACCCTCTTGAGGTCCTGCTCCAGCGTTGTCATCAAGCCTTCAGCCTCGCGTGCTCCAGCGCATTCCCACAGTCACAACCCCTCTTGTGCGGGAGTTCTTTCGCAATCTCCGAGATGAGGCTCCTCAGCCTGCCCAGATTCTCTTCAAAGACCCCGATCACCTCGCCATGAGAAACAGGCCTTACGTCGGGGTCACCTTCGAGCCCGGCATCGTAGTCGGTCACGAGCGAGATGTTCAGGTAGCACATTTCCTGCTCGCGGGCAAGGGCGGCTTCCGGGTACTGTGTCATGTTGACGACGTCCCATCCTTGGCTCCTGAAGAATCTGCTCTCTGCCCTCGTCGAAAACCTCGGCCCCTGTATCACGACCACCGTCCCCTTTTCATGATATCTGATGCCCATGGCCTTCGCGGCTCGAATCCCTACCTCTCGCATCTCGGGACAGTAGGGGTCGGCCGTGCTCACATGGGTCGTTTCGGGGCCGTCGAAGTAGGTGTCCTTCCTTCCGGAAGTCAGGTTGACGAACTGGTCACAGAACACAAGGTCCCCGGGCCGAACCTCCGGTCTCAGGCTTCCCACGGCGTTCGGGGCGACCACCCTGACCACCCCGAGGCTCTTGAATGCGAAAACGTTCGCCCTGTAGGGGACCGAGTGGGGGGGGTATTGATGGTGGACCCCATGCCTGGCGATGAATGCCACCTGTTTGCCGCCCACGTCAGAGATCGTCACCCTGGAGCTCGTCGCCCCGTAGGGGGTCTTGACCGAGACATCGTCCCCCTTCCCGAAGAAACTGTAGAAACCAGAACCGCCGAAGACGCCGATCCTAGCCCTCGGCTTCATGGGTCGCCTGCCAAACTTTCTGATTTAATCTTTTGAGGAATGCCCTGGGATTGAAATTGTGACAAGATTCATCTCGAGGCAAGAACCGAGCCTCAACTGCTCTGGAAAAGTCGAGGAAGGGCCATGGATTCTCAAGAAATAGTTCCGATGTCTCACCCTATCGAGCAGCCCGACGAACGAGTTTTCCCAGAAGAGTTGAAATACTCAACGCCAGGGATTTTCCCTATGCCACGAGCCTATAACGATCTGCTCTCAAGGGCAAGGTCCGGGATGGACAAGGAAGCGAAGAGGTCCGTGGGAGTCCGCCTTGAGCTCCCGATCCCCGACGTCATCTGGGTGGGAAACAAGACCATCTTCAGGAATTATGCTGAATTCCCGAAACGGCTTCGTCGCGACTCCCCGAGGGTCCTGATGTACCTCGCCAAGGAGCTCGCCACCGCGGCTTCTGTCGACGGGGAGCGGGCGATTTTCATAGGGAGGAAGGACCGGGATTCCTTCACTCAGCTCCTTCAGAGATACATGAAAGACGGAGTGCTCTGTCCGGTTTGCGGAAGCCCTGACACCCGCCTCGAGAAGGAAAAGAGGATGTGGTTCATGGTATGCGAGGCCTGCGGAGCGAGGTCCGTCGCGAAGGTAGCCTAAGGTGGGCCCCCGCTTCTCGGTGAAGACCACGGCCTTCCAGGGTAACGTCCTGGTCAACATCTGCGACGAGGAGCTCATTGGGAAGACCGTCTCCGAAGGAAGGCTTCAGGTTCACCTTTCGAAGGAGTTCTACTTCGGCGAGGTCGTCGACAAGGGGGAGGCTCTCCGGCTCATCCGGACCTGCTCCATAGTCAACCTTGCCGGGGCCAGGTCGGTCGCCCTGGCTGTGGACAACGAGGTGGGGGCGCCGGAGGCCATCAGGGAGATCCAAGAGGTCCCCTTCCTCATGATTTACAAGTTCTCCGCCTAGTCGAGATCGCCCAGATTCCCCAGCAGCTCCTTCTGGGAGCCCGTCAGGTTCCGAGGAACCTGCACGTTGACCTTGACGTACTGGTCTCCGTTCCCCCACCCTCCATACTTCGGGAGCCCTTTCCCCTTGATCTTGAATATCGTCCCCGGCTGTGTCCCGTGAGGGACCGTCAGCTTCACGTTACCGTACAGTGTCGGGACGTCCATCTCGGTCCCCACCATGGCTTGGACGACCCCTACCTTCGTTTCCATGAACACGTCGCTTTCCTCCCTCCTGAACAGCCGATGGGGAACGACGTTCACCATCACGTAGAGGTCTCCCGGGAGCACCCCATTTTCTCCTGCGTTCCCTTCCCCTCGGAGCCGGAGAGTCTGCCCATCCTCGACCCCAGGAGGGATTGCCACCCTGATACGCCTCGTCTTGGTCCTGGTCCCCTTGCCCTTGCATTCCTTGCATGGGGAATCGATGGTATATCCACGTCCCCCGCACCTGCTGCAAGCTGCGATCCGGACCAACCTTGCGAAACCCGCGGCCTGGACCTTCTGCACTTGTCCGGTGCCGCCGCAGGTAGAACAGCTCACGGGGGTGGTTCCCGGCTTGGCCCCGCTCCCCTTGCAGGTCGTGCAGACCTCGTCTCGGGGGATCTCGATCTCCTTCGTCGTTTCCTGCACTATCTCCTCCAGGCTCAGCTGAAGGTGATAGGTGAGGTCCTCCCCCCTGTTCGTCCTCTGGGTCCTTCCGCCACCGAAGAACTGCGCGAATATGTCGTCGAACCCGCCGAACCCGGACCCTCTGAAGAACTCACCGAAATCCGCACCGCGGAATATCTCCTCTTGGGTGTACCGCTGGTAGACCCCCTCCCGCCCATGGGCATCGTACTGGTGCCTCTTCTCCGGGTCGGACAGGACCGCGTAGGCCTCGGAAATCTCCTTGAACCTCCCTTCCGCTTCCGGGGACTTGTTCCTATCAGGATGAAACTCGAGGGCCAGCTTCCGGTAGGCATCCTTGATCTGCGGATTCTGAGCCCCCTTAGGGACCCCCAGAACGTCGTAGTAGTCCTTTCCCGGCATGCCGCCCCTACCTACTTGCCTTCGTCAACAACCTTGTACTGGGCGTCGCTTACGTTAGGGTCCGCTCCCCCCTGGTCCGGTGGCGCGGCCTGCTTCTGTGCCTGCTGGTAGACGCTCGCCCCCACTTCCTGGAGGACCTTCTTGAGCAGCTCGTTCTTTTCCCTGATTACTCCGACGTCATTCCCTTCGAGCGCCTTCCTGAGTTCCTGGGCGGCGGCGTCTACGCGGTCCAGGCTCGCCTTCTCGACCTTCCCTTCGAGGTCTCGTTTCGTCCGTTCTGTTGTGTAAAGTATCGAGTCGGCCTCGTTTCGCACCTCCGCCTCCTCCCTCTTCCTCTTGTCCTGTTCCGCGAAGGAATCTGCCTCCTTAATCAGCCTCTCCTTCTCCTCCTTGGAGAGCTTGGTGGAGGACGTTATCGTGATCTTGTTTTCCTTTCCGGTCCCCACGTCCTTGGCGGCGACCGTAAGTATCCCGTTGGCGTCGATGTCAAAGGTGACCTCGATCTGGGGGACTCCCCTAGGGGAGGGAGGTATCCCCGCCAGGTTGAACATCCCCAGTGAAACGTTGTCCGCGGCCATCGTCCGCTCCCCCTGGATGACCTGTATGGTTACAGCCGTCTGGAAGTCCGCCGCGGTCGTGAAGTTCTTGCTCCTCTTCGTCGGTATGGTGGCGTTCTTTTCGATCAATTTCTCGACTATCCCTCCGAGGGTTTCGACCCCGAGTGACAGCGGGGTTACGTCCAGGAGCAGGATGTCCTTGATTTCACCGGCAAGCACCGCGCCTTGGATTGCAGCCCCTATCGCCACCGCTTCCATGGGGTCGACCCCTCTCTCGGCCGGTTTTGCGGTGACGTCCTCCACGAATTTCCTGACGAGAGGCATCCTCGTCATGCCCCCTATGAGTATCACCTTGTCGACCTGGGTAGGGGAAAGCTTCGCGTCGTTCATCACTCGCCTTATCGTCTCTTCAGTCTTCGAGACCACTGGTCTGGCGACCTCTTCGAGCTTCGTCCTGGTAAGCGTGTAGTGGAGGTTCTTGGGCCCGGAGGAATCGCTCGCGATGAACGGAAGGTCGACGTCTGTTGAGGTGAGGTTCGAAAGCTCGATCTTTGCCTTCTCGGCCGCTTCCTTGAGTCTGGCCATCGCGGTCCTGTCGCTCTGCAGGTCGATCCCCGTCCTGGACCTGAAATCCTGGAGCAGGACTTCGATTACGGCCTTGTCCACATCCGTCCCTCCGGTCTGAGTGTCCCCCGAAGTGGCCAGGACTTGGAACACCCCCTGTCCGAATTCCATTATCGTGGCGTCGTGCGTTCCTCCCCCGAAGCTGAACACCAGTATCTTCATCTCCTTGTCCGACTTGTCCATACCGTAGGCCAGTGAGGCGGCCGTCGGTTCGTTGATTATCCTGACGACGTCAAGCCCTGCTATCTCTCCGGCGTCCTTGGTGGCCTGTCTCTGGTTATCGTTGAAGTGGGCCGGGACCGTTATGACCGCCTTCTTCACTGGGTAACCCAGAAAGACGTCGGCGTCGTGCTTGATCTTCTGGAGGATGTACGAACTGACCTGTTCCGGAGTGTATTGTTTCCCGAAGGCGGCGACCTTGTTGTCGGTCCCCATCTTGCGCTTGATTTCGAAGATGGTCCCCTCCGGGTTCGTGACCACTTGGCGTCTCGCAGGCTCCCCGACAAGGAGCTGCCCGTCCTGAGTAAACGCAACGACGGACGGGAACATCTTCCCAGCAGGAGTGGCGCCCTCGGCGCTCGGTATCACGACCGGCCTCCCTCCCTCGATCACAGCCGCCGCAGAATTCGTGGTCCCCAGGTCTATGCCGATTATCTTCTCACGTGGACTACTCAACTTGTTTCTCCTCCTGCTCACCCTGCGAATTCATGGCCAATTCAACCTTTACCATGCTGGGCCTGATTACGCGCCCCCGGAAGGTGAATCCGCTCCTCACTTCATCGATTACCATATCCTTCGATCCACCCCCCTGCACCTTTTCCACAGCCTCGTGATACTCCGGGTCGAACGGCCTGCCCACGCAAACGATCCTCTTCAGCCCCAGAGACTCGAGCACGCCGGTCAGTTTCTTGTACACCATTTTGACCCCCTCCTCCAGTTCGGGCTCTTTACCTGTGTGCACATGTCCGATCGCGAGTTCCAGCTCATCCTGGACGCTCAACAGCTTCATCGCCACGTCGCGGGCAGACGCTTCTTCTACTTCCTGCATCTCCTTCTCAGCCCTCTTTCTGTAGTTCTCGAAGTCGGCCTGCAGATACTTCAGGCGCATAAGATACTCTTCGCTCCTCCTGCCATCGCTGGGAAGCTTCTCCGATTCCGGCTCGGGTTCCGTCTTGCTGCTGCCTTCTGGATTCTCTGTTTGGTCTCTCAATCTACAACCCTCGTTTCCCCTCGACGGGGATTTCCCCACCGCGCAGCTTCCAATCTATAAATTTTCTATCCGTTAGGGTAGAGCGTGGAAGGGGAGGGCGACGACGAATCTGACAAGACAAGGCGCAGGCTCTTCCGCTACGAGAAGGAAAGCCGGTACCTGCGGAAAGACTCCGACCAGAGGAAAGTGATGGAGGAGGTATTCGACAGGATAACCCTCCTGGCCGTCGAAGAGCTGGTTAGCCGAAAGAACCTCGGGGACCTCAACGGGGTTGTGAACTCCGGGAAGGAGGCCAGGGTCTACTATGGAGTGGACCAGGGAAAGAAGCCCGTCGCCGTCAAGATTTACCTGACTTCGTCCAAAGAGTTCAGGAAGCGAATAGGATACATCGCAGGGGACAGGAGATTCGGCAAGATCCCCTCCAACTCAAGGGACGCAATCTACCTCTGGGTGAGGAAGGAATACAAGAACCTCCAGCTCGCGGAATTTGCTGGGGTGAGGGTCCCGAGACCAATCGCCTTCCACAAGAACATAATTGTCATGGAGTACATCGGAGATCCCCCGAACCCCGCTCCTACCTTCGCCGAGACCGAAGTGGACGAGAGCGACTACGATTGGACGTTCGAGACAATCGGAAACCTGTACAGGAAGGCGAAACTCGTCCACGCCGACCTTTCTGAATTCAACATCTTCAAAGCGGGAGATGAACGGGTCTTGTTCGACATGGGTTCGGCCGTCCTTGTGTCGCACCCCCAGTCGGCGGAGTATCTGAGGCGAGATGTCTCCAACATGGTGAGGTTCTTTAAGAAGCGCGGCATTTTCAAGGAGGACGCGGAGTTCTGGCTTCAGGGGTTGACAAGTTGAGTTTCGATCAGGTTGTGAGGATACCCGTCGAGAGGGTGGGAGCCGTCATCGGAAAGGAAGGCGGGACCAAGCGTTTTCTTGAGGAGGAGCTCGGAGTTAAGCTCGGGGTAGACAGCAAGGAGGGGGTCGTCACGATACATTCGGACTCCATAGAGAAATCAGACCCATTCACGGCAATCCGCGTGATCGAGGCCATAGGAAGGGGATTCTCCCCGCAACGTGCCCGGCGACTGACCGACGAAGGGACCGACTTGGAAGTAATCGACCTCAGAGAGTTCTCCGGGACCAGTGTCAAATCACTCGAACGGATCAGGGGGCGGGTCATCGGCCTGAAGGGCAAGTCCAGACGGGTTATCGAGGAACTGACGGGGTGCACTTTGTCGGTGTACGGGAGGACGGTGGGGATAATCGGAGATGAGGCCGAGGTCCAGCTCGCGGTGGAGGCGGTCAGGATGCTCGCATCGGGGAGCCAACACAGGACGGTCTACAACATCCTTCAGAAGGCGAGGTCGAAGAGGAAAATGGAGCGGATGTTCCTCTGGGAGGGCTCGTCACCCGAGACCATGGCTGAAAAAATACGGAAACTTGAGGGTTAGGTTAAATCCGCTTTGAAACGATGCACGTGGGCGGAAGATTCTTCTGCGACCACTAGGAAAAGATAGACAGTGAACGATTTCGGACACAGGGGTGATGACGCCTGAGCAGTAGAGCCTCCTTCTCGGAGATTTCACCCTCAGAGTTCTTTCTACCGTAACCGCGACTTGGCCGGCTTCACAAATCCCGCCCGCGCCCTATACATGGCCGTCAGGGAGCTGGTTGAGAATTCGATGGACGCGTGTGAGCTCGCGGGAATCACGCCCGAGGTCTACGTCCGCATGATCTCCGACAATCCCGACCCCGAGCTCCCGGACCCAAAGCCCTACAGGCTTACGGTGATAGACAACGGCCCGGGGGTCCCTCCCGAACATGTCCCGAGCGCGTTCGGGAAGGTCTTCTACGGCTCAAAGTACGTCCTCCGGCAATCTCGTGGGATGTTCGGCCTTGGAGGGACCATGGCGATACTTTACGGGCAGATAACCACGAACAAACCCGTGACCATAACCACGTCCCCCAACGGGAAGAAGAAGTACGGGTTCCAGATGATGATAGACATCGGCGAGAACAGGCCTGTGGTGCTGAAGCGGTTCAACACAGAGGCGAACGGGACGACGGGGACCAGGGTTGATATCACCCTGGAAGGGGACTACCTTCGGGCGTCGCAGAAGATCGGGGACTACTTCAAACAGACCGCCCTAGTGGCCAGTTATGCGAACCTCACCTACGTCGACCCCCAGGGACAGGTGACCTTCTACGAGCGGGTAACCAATTCGTTGCCTCCTCCACCCAAGGAGACCCTCCCACATCCGTACGGAATAGACGTGGAGGCCTTCAAGAGGATAATCAAGACCTCAGAGGAACATGACATGAAGTCGTTCATGGTCAACCACTTCCACAGGGTCGGAGACAAGATCGCGTTGAAGTTCCTGGAATTCGCCGGGGTCAGCCCCAGGCTCCCGCCCAAGCGACTGAACAACAACCAGATCGTCTCGATCGTCGACGCATTGCAGCGGTTCCCCGATTTCCTGTCCCCGGACGCGGCCTGTCTCTCTCCGGTTGGCGAAGAGATCCTCCTGGCTGGCATAAACAAGGAGCTTCACCCCGAATTCTCGACTGTGGTCACGCGACCTCCTTCATCCTATTCTGGATTCCCGTTTCTGATCGAAGTGGGGGTGGCCTACGGCGGAAAGGTGTTGCAACCCGGAGTCAAGCTCTTCAGGTTCGCCAACCGGATTCCGCTCCTCTATGACGAAAGCAGCGATGTGAGCTTTCAGGTCCTCAACGAGGAAGTCGATTGGCGGAGGTACCACGTCCCCCAGGACGCTCCGGTCGGGGTGATTACTCACATATGCTCCACGAAGATACCGTACAAGACGGTCGGAAAGGAGTACATAGCCGACAGGCCCGAGATTCAGCGGGACATCAGAAACGCGGCCAGGGAGGCGCTGAGGAGGCTGGGGATCTATCTTTCGCGGAAGGGGAGCATGGAGGCGGTCCAGCGCAAGATGAACATCTACGGCAAGTACCTCCCGCTCATTGCGAAGTTCTCGACCGAGCTGGCCGAGCAGAAGAGGTTGCCGAAGTACCGGAAGCTTATCGGGGAAGGCGCACCAGACGGGGGACGCCCTGGCGATGGGCCTGAGGAAGGAGCAGGCGCCGCGGAACAGGATTCGGAAGCGCAGGCCGTGTCAAAGGAGCAGATGGAGATTGAACAAAAGAAAATCGACGAGTACAGCGGAAGCTAGGAAGAGCAGCGCCCAGAGCCTCCTGAAGACCCTGGGCAGCAGCGTCTACTCGGACCTCGACGAAGGAAAGTTCCCGAGCCTGACCTTGGCGAGCAGGTCGGTCCGAAACATTGTCTATGACAAGAAGCTCCAACAGTTCGTACTCGGTCCCGCCACCGTCAAGCGGTCGTCGGGAAACATCAAGCACATCAGGCCGTTCACGCAGCTGCTTTGGCTCGCCTATTTCGCAAAGAAGCTCGTTGACGAAAAGCGGACGTCGACGTTGAGAGATGTCTACTACTCGGCCCAGGCCTTCGACGTCGAGTTCGTCGACCAGGGCGAGTCCGACGAGCTGATTACCGACCTTGAGGTACTGATGCAGATGGCGAGGGAGGGAATGAACATCTACCCGGAAGAAAGGAGCGCAATATTCGGCAACCTTACGATCGAGTACACTGTCCCAGGCTACGAAGGAAAGAAGGCAGACCTGTCGGCGAACCCGGACGGGGTGATGATAGGGCCAGCACTGACCACCGCCGAATTCGCCGACACCGACGCCGAAATGGTCCTCGCAATCGAGAAGGGAGGTCTTTTCACAAGGTTCGTCGAAGAGAGAGTTCATCAAAAGTACAAGGCACTTCTGATCAATACTGCAGGACAGCCACCCCGTTCCACCAGGTATCTGCTGAGGAGGCTCAACCAGGAGCTCGGGCTCCCGGTGGGGATTCTCTGCGACGCGGACCCGTGGGGAGCACACATAGCCATGGTTTGCAAGTCAGGATCAGCTAATGCGGCGCATCTCAGAGAATTGACCACCCCCGACGCCGTCTGGCTGGGGGTCTGGGCTTCCGACATTGTGAAGTACAAACTTCCTTCGGACAAGCTGACGGAAATAGACATCAAGCGCCTGTACGAGCTGAAGGCCGACCCCCGCTACACCGACAAGATGTGGCACGACGAGCTGGATGTCTTCCTGAAGATCAAGAAGAAGAGCGAACAGGAGGCCTTCGCTCGGTATGGGCTCAGTTACATCGTCGACACGTACTTACCTGAAAAACTTCAGTTCATGAAGAGCTTCTGAGTCTCTTCCGAACTGCGTCGCTGTCAAGCTCCCTGATTGCGTCCGAGGCCACCCATCTGGAACTGCTGCTGTCAATCTTCGAAATGCGTTTAGCGAGTCTCAGCGCCTCGGCGTTCAGCTCCGGATTCCTCTTCCCAATCTGTCTGAGGGCCCAGTTGACCGCCTTCTTCACGAAATTCCTCTGGTCACTGGAGCCTCTTTCGATCGCTGCGAAGAACTTCACGAATGAGGAGTCCGGCGCCCTCTTGTCGTGCACCGCCAGCTCGGCCATCATCACGTATCCCGCCCTCTTCACGAATTCCTCGTTCCTCTTCGACCACTCCAGGGCCTTCGAATACGCAAAAGGGGTTTTGTCGAACAGGGCACCGCAGCAGCCGTCGCAAACGTCCCAGGAATCGAACTCGGAGACCCAGGATTCCATTTGTCGTTCGGTCACCCTTGAAGGCTCGTCCACCATGGCCGCGAGGATCCTGGCGTCGTGGATTCCCGATTCCCACAGCTCGAGGGCAAGCCGGTGGTCTCTCCCCAGTTTGCGGGCGAACGTGCGGAGTGCCGGCACGGGGATCCCGAGGGCTCTGTCCGTGACGATTCCGTACCTCTTCATCCCCTCGATTGCCGCCGGGTTGCCCATCTTCCTCAGCTCTGCGATTACCTTCTCGATTGGCATAGGAGCGCGGAAGCGAAGAACTTCTAAATACCCTTTGGGCCCCGCCTCATTGAGAGCAGCATGACCATCACTGCCCAGCAGTCTCGGGTCAACGCCCTGATACGACTTGTCGGTCTGATAGTACTCGGGTTCGGGGTCGCCATGATCCTTCTGACCAACGCAAACGCGAATTTTATCGCTCCCTCCATCGTAACGATCAACTACTCCCTGGGGATCCTCCTGCTGGTAGTAGGTCTCTTCGCCGCACTTGCGAAGCTGAAGTGAACCTCTGATGACCGTCAAGGTGGCGATCGTAGGCGTCGGGAACTGCGCATCCGTCTTCATTCAGGGACTGCGGTTCTACTCCGGAAACGATTACAGGGGCCTTTGGCACCCCAGCCTGGCCGGCCTGCGGCCGAAGGACATCGAAGTCGTGGCAGCCTTTGACATAGATTCAAGGAAGGTGGGGAAGGACATCGCGAACGCCGCGTTCGCTTCTCCCAATGTGGCCAGGAAGTATGTCGCAATCCCCAAGACAGGGGTCATGGTGGAGCCGGGTATCTCAAAGGAAATCCCTCCGCACCTTAAAGGCGCAAAACTCTCGAAGGCCGGGAAGGAACGCGTCTCAGCCAGCCTCGAGAACTCCGGGGCCGAGATACTGTTGAACATGATCTCTTCGGGCTCGGACTCTTCATCCGAAGAGTACGCCCGAGCAGCGCTCGGGGCGAAGTGTGCCTTCGTGAACTGCACTCCCTCACCTCTCCTGATGGAAGGCAAGCTCGCCGCCGGGTTCTCCCAGGCAAGGCTCCCGCTAATTGGAGACGACTTGATGAGCCAGTTCGGAGGGACCGTCTTTCACAAGGGCCTTCTGGGCTTCATGGTGAAGAGAGGGATGAAGATGTCCAAGAGCTATCAGCTTGACGTCGGGGGAGGGTCCGAGACCCAGAACACCATGGACGAGTCGATCAAGATGGCCAAGCGCGGGGTGAAGACCACATCCGTCGCCCGTGAAGTCCCGTACAAGTTCGAGACGATAGCAGGGACCACGGATTTCGTCGACTACATGGGGAACGACAGAACTAGCTACTTCTGGTTCGAGGGGAGCGGCTTCATGAACTCCGGAATTACTGTCGATGTCTACCTGCGCTCCTCCGACGGTGCCAACGCGGGAAACATTCTCCTGGACGTAATCAGGGCGACGAATCGGTGCATGAAGACAGGTAAGCTCGGACCAGTGGCAGACATATGCGCCTACGGCTTCAAGTCCCCCCCGAGACCAGTGAAGTTTGAAGAGGCCTACTCGAAGTTCGCCGCGCTCTACATCCGCTGATCCCAACACTGCCCGTCCGCACACCTCGCTCCTGAAGACGACCACTTTTCTTTTAACAGGATGATGGTGGGGCTGATGTCATGGCCTCATTAAGAGTGAAGGACGATGGCTCGCAGCCCGTCGTAGAGAAGGGTCGCGAGTCACCCTACAAGCAGAGCGGATTCCTTGTTTTCGAGGTCGTGGACGACGTTGCCAGGTACTGGAACAAGATGGACCCTGGGAGAAGGGACACGCTGTGGAAACAGTCCAACAAGGAAGGAAAGGACATCCGGTTGATAGTCGAAGCTTTCGTGTACAAACCCGCAAAGATCAAGTAAGAAACGTCGTGGAGAGTGGAAGGCGGCGACGGTCGGATTCGAACCGACGACCAACAGGTGTCTGTCAGCAGGTTAACAGCCTGCTGCTCTACCATGCTGCCCAGTTGTCTTGCAACTTCTGAGCTACGTCGCCGCAAGGCGGTCGGTTCCGAGGTCTGTTCAAAAACGTTCTCACCGCGCTTAAATCATCATTCAAATCCGAGCCTCTCCATGACCCGCGGACAGGAAGACGCCGACAGGAAGGACATAGAGTCGGTGATTGTTGCGTTCTTCGAGGCTGGAAAGAACAAGGACCTGACCACCCTGGGGGACTTCCATTCATCAGCCACCGAGTTCTCAAAGTTCGACGAGAACCCGCCCTACACAAGGCAAAACTCGGATGAGGCGTTCGTCCACGAGCAGGCCATATTCGCCAACATATCCGATTATTCGTACCAGATTGACGACCTCCGCATGAACTTGATGGGGGATGTCGTAGTCGCGACCTTCTACCTGACCTACAAGGGGATCTTCGTCAACGACTATTCGTTCGAGGGCTCTCCCGTTGGCTCGCGCTGCAGAGTAACCATGGTACTCACCAGGACCCAGAGAGGCTGGAGGATGGTCCACGAGCACTTTAGCAGGTTCCCCGACTGGGTGTCCCACAAGCAACAGCGCTGACACAGGAATGCACGTGCCCGGAGCGAAAAGATGCTCGGCAGAACTTGTCAGAGTCGAATCCCCGATTAGCTTGAGGGGACGAGTTTCCTGGATGACCGTCATGTACTGGGGTCTTGTAATTGGCTGGGCCTGGCCGGACTTGAACCGGCGACCACTCGGTGTCTCAGGTTCGCCTTATGAGCCGAATGCTCTGACCAAACTGAGCTACAGGCCCGTGTTTCATCGGTTCGTAGTCTGGTGGCTTTAAGCAAGACTGACGGAAGGCTAATTAGACCCCAAAAGTCATGCTACAGCATACAGTGAGCAAAGACCTAGACGAGGGATTCGAAGACATTCTCGCTGAACTCGACCGTGAAGAGGCTCGGATCAAGGTTCGGATGGAAATGCGCCGTTTTGGGAAGCCAACAACATTAATCGAGGGGCTCAAGATGAACGAGAAGGATATGCAGGAACTTGGGTCGAAGATGAAACGAGCTCTGGCGACTGGCGGAACCGTGAAAGATGGGCTCCTAATTCTCCAGGGTGACCATCGCGAGAACGCCGCAAAGATGCTGGTCCAGCACGGGTTCTCCCAGGAATCGATAGAAGTCATCTAATCTTCCAAGACCAGGCCCGTGTTACACATCTCGCTGCTCAACTTTATATCAGGTTGAACGGAGCGCCCGCTGGAAGCCCAAGAAACGCCTTGTCGAAGCCGATTGTTACTTTCGAGGACTTCATCAAAAGAATCCTGAAGGTGGTCTTCTGGGCCCTGCTGCTCCTGCCACTCGTGGGGGTTCCGATCTATTACGCTCTCGACGCCTTCTTCCATTTCCCGGTCGATTTCTTCGCCCTGGCCACCGTTAAACCATTGGACATGCTGGCCCTGACCATCACCCTCCTGACCACGGAGCCGACCCGGACCCTGTTCGCTCTGACCGTTTTCCCAGGCTTCACGTTCGTCGCCGTCTACTCCACCATCCTCATGGGCTGGGTGGAAAGGAAGTTCACCGCGAAAATCCAGCTCAGGACGGGCCCGATGTATGCAGGCAAGTTTGAAGGCATCCTGCAGAATATCGCCGACTTCTTCAAGCTCGCCTTCAAGGAGATCATCATTCCCAACGGGGTCGACAAAGTTACTTTCGTCGCCATCCCGTTCGCATTGATGGCTGTCGTCGGCGCACTGATCGCCCTGGTCCCCCTCTCACCGACGACGTACATCGCCAATCCTTCTGTGGGGGTCATACTCGTTTTTGCGATTCTTGGGTTCAGCCCACTCATCGTCCTTTTGGCGGGGTGGGCAAGCAACAGCAAGTACCCGTTCCTTGGAGGATTGAGGGCCCTGCACCAGATGGTGGCATACGAAATCCCCCTTGTCCTCTCGTTGGTAGGAACTGTGATCCTGACCCGAGGTTCCAATCCGCTGAACCTGATGAACATAGTGAACGCTCAAAACGGCCTCTGGTACATCGCCCTGCAGCCCCTGGGCGCCATAATCTTCTTCATAGGAGCCCTCGCCGAACTCGAGAGGATTCCCTTCGACCTCCCCGAGGCTGACAGCGAGCTCGTTTCGGGCTGGATGACCGAGTATACCAGTATGCTTTTCGGGACTTTCCAGCTCGCCAACTTCTCCAGGATGTACATCTTTGCCGGGCTCTTCACGACTTTCTTCCTCGGAGGATGGCTCGGCCCCACTCCGGTCCCACCCGAGGTGTGGTTCATCATCAAGACGACCGTCGTCATGGTTTTCATGATGCTCCCCCGAAGCATAATGCCGAGGGTCAGGATCGATATTCTTCTCAGAGCCGGATGGGTCAGACTCCTCGTTCTATCCTTCGCCAACATATTCATCACGATGCTGATCGTCTCCTTGGGGGTGGTCTAGATGGGGTCCCTGTCCTACATTCGGGGAGTCCTGATTGCCACCTGGACCGGCATAAGGCACTTGTTCAAGCCTAGGATGACCCTTCGCTATCCGGAGCAGAAGCTCGACCTTGAAGGCCCAGGCTATCGTTACGATGCCAAGCAGGGGGTGGGTCTCCCCGGGTTCAAGGGACGTCACATACTCTACATGGACAAATGTACCGGCTGCCAACTCTGCGCCATAGCCTGCGACGGGGTCGCTGTCGCAATCGAAATGCAGCCGGTCCACAAAGGTAAGCCTCAGAACAAGAAGGAAATCTGGCCGGCGGTTGACTATGGACGCTGTGTGTTCTGTGGCCTCTGCGTGGATGCCTGTCCCTTCGACGCCCTTTTCATGACGAACGACTACGAGCTCTCGGCGTACGACAAGTCGAGCCTCAAGTACACCCCTGACATGCTTACGGTCCCTCCCAAGCTGGAGGGAAAGATGGTGAAAGTGAAGATGGACGCGGAGAAGGGGAACACGAGCCATGGCTGACCTCGTCTTCCTCGCCATGATGGTGGTGACCGTGGGCGGGGCGATCGTGGCGCTGGAGGCAGAGGAGATAATCTACGGAGCGATAAGCCTGGCAGGGAGTATGTTCGGAGTGGCCACTCTGTTCTTCCTCCTGGACGCGCCGTACGTAGCGGTCTTCCAGATAACCGTCTATGTAGGGGCCGTCGCGGTCCTGATTCTGTTCACCGTGATGCTCGTCAGCCAGGAGAAGTGGTCGAAGGAGCTGCCTCCGAAGTCCCTGACCAAGTTCGTGGGGGCCCTCACGGGGCTTGCGCTCGTGGTCGCCCTGTCCTTCGCGGTCATAGGTTCGAACCTTTCGGGGCTCACCGACTACAGGAACACCACGACTTTCCTCCAAATCGGACAACTGATCTCAACGACCTACTCGCCGGTCCTTGAAGTCCTCGCTCTTGTCCTGGCCGCCTCTGTCGTCGGCGCCCTAGCTCTTGCCAAGGTCGAGAAGGAAGAGGAGAAAAAGTGAACACGCTCGCGGACTTCGTCCTCGTGTCCACGATGTTACTCGCCATCGGTGTCTACGGCCTGATAACAAAGAGGAGCGCACTCAGGATGGTTTTCGCCGTCGAGATAATGATCAACGCGGCCAACCTGAATTTCATAGCCTTCAACCAGTTCCTTTGGAACAACGCAATCGGGCAGACCTTCGTGCTCTTTTCCATAGCGTTGGCGGCTGGAGAGGCAGCGGTGATACTCGCGATAGTCATGGTAGCCTACAGGCTACACAAAGACACCGACGTGAGCGAACTCAAGACATTGAAAGGCTAACAAGATGAAACGAAAATCTCCCTTGGATGTCTCAAGGTAAATGGGTGAATAGATGGAAATTCCCTATGCCCTCCTACAGACTATCGTCGTTCCTCTCGTAGCAGCCGGCGCTGTCTATCCTCTCAGCCGAAAGCTGGGGAGGAATGTCGGTTGGATGGTCTTCGCTGTTCTCGTCTACACCACCCTCCTCTTGTTCCTGACAGGCCTGGGCATCTACAACGGTGGTGCCCCCATCAAGGAACTCTACCCGTGGGCACCGTCCGCCGGGCTGACATTCGGATTCCTCGCCGACGGCCTGAGCCTTCCAGTGGCTTTGATCATGAGCATGGTATGCACAGCCACCTCCGTCTACTCGATGCCGTACATGAAGCATAGGCTTGAGGATATGTATGGTGAGGAGAGGAAGCACCAATACGGCGTCTATTACGTCAACTACCTGCTCCTGACGGTAGGCCTGGTCGGTCTCTCGCTCTCGACGAACCTGATCGAACTCTACATGTTCCTCGAGTTGCTGCTCATCCCTTCATTCTTCCTCATGAGCCTCTTCGGTTACGTCGACAGAGAAAGGATCGCAGTGATGTACTTCATCTGGAACCACCTCGGGGCGTTCCTATTCCTCGCCGGAATCGTCCTTGTCTACATCACCACGGGGAGCTTTGAGGTCACAGCGCTGGCATCGATCCAACCCGGCACGACCGGATATTGGATTGTCGGTCTGATCCTCGTCGGCTGGCTCGTGAAGATGGCGATCTTCGGTCTGCACACGTGGCTCCCCTACGCCCACGCAGAACACCCTACCTCCTTCGCCCCAATCATGGCGACCATAGTCGGTGTCGGGAACTACGTGCTGGCCAGGCTGCTTGTCGGGGAGATGCCGACCGTCTTCAAGCCCTTCGGTTTCCCCTTGATGGTCATGGCGCTCATAACGATGGTCTACGCCGGGGCTGTCACCCTCATTCAGACCGACACCAAATACCTCTACTCGTGGTCAACGATAAGTCAAAACGCCTACTCGCTCCTTGGTATCGGTAGTCTCACTGTCCTCGGAGTCTCCGGTGGCGTCTTCTACTTCCTAAACCACATTGTCGGGAAGTGCATTCTCTTCTCGGTCGCTGGGATTCTCCTAGCGCAGACAGGAACCAGGGACATAAGGAAGATGGGAGGACTCGCTGCGAAGATGCCGTGGACGGCGACTCTCTGCGTCCTCGGCACGCTGATTCTCGCCGCTGTCCCACCGCTCAGCGGGTTTCAAGCAGAGTGGATCATGTTTGTCGGAATCTTCACGCAGGGCACATTCGGGACCGCGGCCAACATGGTCGTGGCGGTCCTCGCCATCATAGGGACGACCCTGACCGTCGGTTACACGTTCTGGCCCCTTCGCAAGATCTTCTTCGGACCGCTCCCCGCGGAGCTCCGGGAAGTGAAGGAGGCACCGCTTGTCATGCTGGTCCCGCTCTTCGCGCTCGCCGCGATCATGGTCCTGGTCGGCATCTACCCAGACCTGATCATGAAGTTTCTCTCATCATTCACATCCGGACTCCCGACCAGTGGGGGAATCGGGTAGATGAGTGCAACAGTCTCCGCTTACTACATCTGGATGATCTTCGCCGGCCCGTTCATCGGGGCCTTGACCATTGCTCTGTACTCCAAGGCGTCTAGGGTCAGGGACTACGTCGCCGTCCTCTTCTCCCTGGTTTCAGCGCTCTTCGCTCTCCAGCTTCTGATTCCGACGCTACAGAGGCAGACGATAACCCCCTCCGGCCCAACCAACATTCCATGGATCTCGGCACTCAACGTCAACATAGGCGTCCTCTACGACCCGTTCACCATAATCATCTCGAACGTCGTCGCATGGGTGAGCCTGCTGATCATGGTGTACAGTCTCGAGTACATGAAAGGGGACAGCGGGCTGAGGCGGTACTGGTTCTTCATGCTCTTCTTCATCGGGAGCATGCAACTGATTGTCCTATCGGACAATTTCCTCTCGATGTTCGTGGGATGGGAGGGCGTCGGACTTTGCAGTTTCGCCCTGATCGGGTTCTGGTTCACCGACGAGAAGGACAAATGGGTCGGGACAATCGGTCAGACGGCTCTCGGAGAGGCACAGGCGTACCCACCCTCGCACGCAGGAATGAAGGCTTTCGTGATGACAAGAATAGGCGACGTTGCCTTCCTTATCGGAATCATGCTGGTCTTCATCTACTCCGGGACGTTCAGCTTCACTCAGCTCGGTCAGAATACCGGATGGGCGACGAGACTGGCACAGTCGGGGCTGCTCGTCCCTACGGCCCTGCTGATCTTTGGAGGCGCGGTCGGGAAGTCTGCACAGTTCCCGCTCCAAGAATGGCTTCCGGACGCGATGGCCGGTCCAGCCTCAGTCTCCGCGCTTATTCACGCGGCGACGATGGTCAAGGCGGGGGTCGTACTCGTGGCCAGGGTCGGCCCGATTTTCTACTTCGCTTTGGCCTCCAACCCCTCGCTAATCCAGCCGTTCTTCGTGACAGTGGCGTGGATCGGCGCGTTCACGGCCTTTTTGGCCGGCACCCAGGCACTCGTCGGATTCGAGTTGAAGAAGATACTCGCTTACTCGACGATCTCCCAGATCGGATACATGATGATGGCACTCGGGCTGACCGCCTTCTCGACCGACTTCGCTCAGGGGCTCTCAGCGGGGCTCTACCAACTGATGAGTCATGCTATCTTCAAGGCATGTCTCTTCATGGCTGCGGGAGCACTCATCCACGTCTCGGGATCGAAGTACATCAACGAGATGGGCGGGTTGAGGAAGAAAATGAATATGACGTTCATCGCCTTCCTGATAGCCGCAGCTTCGCTCGCGGGCATTCCACCTTTCAGCGGCTTCTGGAGCAAGGACGCCGTCTTGGCGACGGCATGGGACTCGGGACAGACTTGGCTGTTCCTGGTGGGCGCAGCGACCGCGGGTCTGACAGCGTTCTACTCCTTCAGGATGCTCGGGATTATCTTCTTTGGGAAGGAGAGCACAAACATTGCAGACCGGGAGGGCGGAGAACACGGGGTCCGGGAGGTCAGCCCACTGCTGTGGGCTCCTTACATGATCCTCGCAATCGGCACACTCTTCATTGGGCTCATCTCGGCTCCGCTAGGTGTGGAGAACTTTCTCGAGTGGGCGTCCAACGCTTATCTCGCCACACTGTCTCCGCATTTCACTTCACCGGCGGCCGTTTCCGTCGGGTTCAACGTAGAGTCCGGTCTGATAGCATCCATCTTCGTGATTGTCGGGTTCGGAGTCGCCGCTCTGTTTTATCTTGTAAGAAGATATCCTCCAGACAGGTTCGTCGGAAGTACCGGCTTTATGCGCACCATCTACGTCTTCCTTGAGAAGAGGTGGTACATCAACGCAATCTACTACAGGGTATTCGTCGACCCGCCGCTCAGAGCCTCGAGGTGGCTGCTCGCAAATGTCGAGATTAACGGGCTGGACAGGATGAACAACGCCGGCGCCCACATTGCTCTCAGCTTATCGACCGCTGGTAACTGGATAGATACCAAGGTGGTCGACAGCGTCGCGAACGGCATCTCGACCCTCGGCCAGGGCATGTCCAAGGCGGCGAGGAAGATTCAGACAGGAATGACCGAGCAGTACATCTTCATCTTCGTCCTTGGCTTGTCACTCCTGGCCTTGACCATGGTCTTTGCATTGGGGATTAGGCCATGAGCTACCTCCTATCTCTGCTTATCTTCATCCCACTGGTCGGGACACCCCTCGTCTACCTTGTCGGCAGGCGGAACAAGCACGCCGGAATCTACCTCGCCGCTGGTCTGTCGGTAATCACATTTCTGCTCGCCCTCTATTCCTACTGGGTGATCTCCGTCAACCCTCTCGCGCCCGGCCAGTACGGGCTGATGGAGAAGTACACGTGGTTCAACTTCCAGTTCATTGGTCTAGACTACCTGGTCGGACTCGACGGTCTCAGCGCGCCGCTCGTGACCGTCTCGAGCCTCCTCTCAATACTGGTGATCATTGGCTCGCGAAAACTGATCGAGCATCATGAGGCGGAATACTACGCCCTCCTCCTCTTCTTCGAGGGTTCTATAATGGGAGTCTTCACGTCGCTCAACCTGATCGTCTTTTACATCTTCTGGGAACTCGTCCTCATCCCCATGTTCTTCTTCATCGGAATCTGGGGTGGGCCGAGACGGAAGTATGCGGCGTTGAAGTTCATTCTATTCACGTACACCGGAAGCACGATAATGCTCTTGGGCTTCCTTGCGATCTACCTCGGGATGCCCACTCCAACCTTCGACATCCCCGACCTCGCCGGCAAGATACCGGTAGCGATTCAGTACCTGCCTTTGCTAGCGTCGTTTATCGGGTTCGGCGTCAAGCTCCCTGTCGTACCCTTCCACACGTGGCTGCCTGATGCTCACGTCGAGGCTCCAGCCCCGATCAGCGTCCTCCTCGCAGGCGTCCTGCTGAAGATGGGCGGGTATGGCTTTCTTAGAATCAGCATCGGTCTCTTCCCACAGGCTTCGTTCGAGTATGCATGGGTCTTCCTCGCGGTTGGGGCAGGGACGATGTTCTATGGAGCAATCGTCGCGCTCTTGGCCAGAGACCTCAAACGGATGATAGCGCTGACGAGCATAAACCACATGGGCTTCGTTCTCCTGGGGGGATACGCCACCCTGGTTTCTGGCAGCCCGCTCGGGGTCGAAGGCGCAATCTTCCAAATGTTCACTCACGCTCTGGGAATCGGCGCACTCTTCATGCTCTCAGGGTACGTTCATGAGCAGGCCGGAACAAGAGAGATACCACTACTGAAGGGACTGAAGGTAACAATGCCCAGGACAGCCGTGCTTCTGATCCTGGGAAGTGGCGCTGCGATGGGGTTGCCTCCATTCGCGAGCTTCCTGGCTGAGTTCATGGTAATCGCCGCGGGCATCTCCGCCTACCCCATCCTAGGATTGACGATACTGGTTCCGGTGATCACGAGCGGGTACTTCCTCTGGATGATCAAGAGGTCAATCCTCTCATCTCCTGAGGGAAGCGCAGTGCAGAGGGATATTCCTAGGGCTGACGCGCTTGCCATCGCGTCTTTCCTTGTCCCCCTCGTGATACTCATGATCTTCTCGTATCTGATAATCGCGCCGAGCGAACCCGTCGCGCAGTTCCTGGCCGGTTTGAGGGGTGGCTGAGATGAATCTGCTCTCCGTCACGATTGTCATGCTGGCCGCCTCTTCGCTCGGCATCCCACTCATCCAACTGCTCGACGATAAGAAGTCGAAGATTCCGGCTTACATCCTAATTGTAGTCCTCACGGCATCCATCCTTCTAGTCGGGACCAACAGCATATGGCCCAGTACTGACTCCTCCTTCGGCGACCTGCTCCGCTCTGACGCGCTTGGCGGATTCTTCGCCCTTGTCACACTGAGCATGACGCTGATGGTCGTGGTTGCCTCAAGTAGCTACATTCGCAGCACCAATTCCCCGATTTACTACGGTCTAGTCTCATTCACCGCGCTTGGAATGCTCCTCCTTTCGTACACCCAGGACCTGCTGATGCTCTTCGTCTCGTGGGAGCTCATGAGCCTGCCGACGTATGCCCTTGCAGGCTTCGACAAGAAACGGGTCCAGTCGAACGAGGCGTCGGTGAAGTACGCCATAATCGGCGCGATGTCCTCGGCAATAATACTCTACGCAATCAGTCTGACCTACGGATTGACGGGTACGACCCAGATCATCCCTGCGGTCCAAGCCCTAGCCACGCAGCCGTTCAACCCATTGGTTAGCATAGCAGTCATCCTGTTCGTCGCAGGCTTCGGGTTCAAGATGTCGATAGTCCCATTCCACATGTGGATTCCAGACGTCTACGAGGGCGCCCCGGCTACGATCAGCACCCTCTTGGCCGCCGCGACAAAGAACGCTGGTTTCGTAGCGGCAATCAGGGTCATCCTCGCTTTCGCCTCGCTCTACGTCCTGACGCAGAACCCACTGTTCACGCTGGCCAACATCATAGCAGTTCTGGCAATCCTGACGATGACGCTCGGGAACATCGCCGCACTCACCCAGAAGAGCATGATGAGGCTACTTGCCTACTCCAGCATCGCGCAGGCAGGGTACATCCTCGTGGGTTTCGTGGCGTATGCGTATAGCCGGCAGACGAACTCACTCTTCACAGAGGCCACAATCGGGATGACCGGCTCTCTCTTCCACATTCTGAACCACGCGCTCATGAAAGGCGTCGCCTTCCTCGTCGCCGCAGTTGTTCTGCTCGAACTCAAGAGAGGCGACCTGCAAGCCTACAACGGGCTGGGGAAGAGAATGCCCATCGCCGCCTTCACTCTGACCATTGCCTTCCTCGCCCTCGCGGGCGTGCCTCCACTGAGCGGGTTCTGGAGCAAGCTCCTGCTCTTCCTCTCGGTGATAAACGGCCCATTCGCGTGGCTCGCCGTCGCCGGGATCCTGAACAGCGCCTTCAGCCTCGGTTACTACGCGTGGGTAATCAAGAGGCTCTACATCGACGAACCAGAAAGCACGTCCAAGGCCCACGAACCTCTTGCATTCGTCATCGTGTTCGCCATCGCCGTTGGTTTGATAATAGCGCTGGGGCTCTTCCCTCAGGCAGTGATCAACTTCGCCTCGAGTGCAATCCCGAACATCTTTCCGGGATAGGGCCTAGCGCCACTTTACCTTGATTCTTACCCCGTCGGGAAACATCTTCCTGAAAGGCGTACCGGTTCCCTGGTAGAACTTCGTAAAGAACTCGTAGATGTGAAGCCTAAGGTCCTGGATGTACACGATGACCACTTCGAACACGATGATCAGGATGTTGAAGATGACTATCGGGACTGCCGCTATGTATATCGGGAACGCGAGCAGCATGTTCACAGCGAGCAGAAGGGCCGCGTGTATCAGGAGCATGATGGCGAGCCTCACGTAGCTTATCGTGTTGGCCAAGTATGACGATATCCGCTCGAACACTTCTATTGCGCCGTTGCCGAAGGCGCTGCCCGCTGACCCTTCATGCGACTTCCCCGCCATTATGGCAATTCCCTTCCCCGCAAAGATGACTATCATCGATGCCAGGACTACGGTCAGCGAAACGCTCCCGAGCAGTGAATTGGGCACCCCCAACAGCGGCGCGGGGTTCGATGTCTTGAAGACGTTGAAACTGAACCCTGCTCCGATGAACGCCAGGCCGAAACCCACACCGGACAGGTACATTGTGAGGGCCGGCAAGCTCTCGGTCACCAGTTCGACGGTCTCGCCTCCCCTGATTGCTTGCGCGACATCGAGGGCAAGGCCCGTCGTCAGGTGAGCAACCCCGATGAGAAGCGCGATCTCAAGGGAGACGGATATGCCCTCCGGGTTCAGCGTCGCCTGGCTCCCGAGCGGCCTCTGGACGATTTCCAGGAGTGTGCGCCCGGGGATGTGCAAGGACTCGTAGAGGGAGAATCCAAAGAACTCGCCTACGACGACTCCCATAACGCTCGCAGACACGCCGGCGCCCAGGAAGATGTTCCCCCACTGACGCAGGCTTCCCGTCCCTCTGTGCCTGATGAGGACGGCGAAGAGCGTCAGGACCAGGCCGTGTCCCAAGTCGCCGAACATTATGCCGAAGAAGACCGGAAAGACGAACGAAATGATCGGAGTGGGGTCCACTTCGTGCCCTCCCGGAGTGCCCTGTTCCTTGGTTATGATTTCGAACTGCTTGAAAAGCCCGTTGTTCTCCAGGAGGGTAGGGGCCTCCTTCGCGTTTTCGCCGTGGGGGGTAACGGGCTCCGTGTAGGTCATCCATTTGCCGAATGTGCCTCTGAAGTCTTCGTCCATCCTCGAAGGTATGAAGCCTGAGATCACCGCGATTCTCCCCATTCTCCCCGCCATCTTCACATCGTCCAGTGTGTTCTTCACGAGTTCCGAGAGCTCTCTCATGGCGAGGAGCTTCATCTGATGCTCTCCTTTTAGCTGGACAAGTCTAGTTTCAATTTCCATCCTGCCCCTCTTCGCCGCTTCGTACTCCTCGTCCAGCCTTTTGTATGCCTCCGCCGGGTTTTGGGGCAGGCGCTCGGGGAGGGCCAGGGGCTTGACCTTGAGCACCTTCATCGCCTCGGCGACGCGCTCGGCTTCTGACGCGGGGGATGCTATCAGCGCGAGGTTTTGTGTCTCCGACAGGGTCTGCGACACGAAGACACACCCCGGGAGCGACTTTCGGAGTTCCGAGACTTTCGCGACGTCCAACACGACCAGGACCGTCCTTACCCTCTCCAGCCTGCCGATGGTACTCAGGTCGACAGAGAACTCTGACACAGCCCGGAGGGCGTCTCTCAACGCCTGCGCGTCGTTCTCCTCCTTCGTTAGCCCCTGCAGGGCGGCCTTGTCGGCCTTTACTTTCTCCGCAATCGGGTTGAGCTGGTCCTTGGCCTTCGTAAGCAGGTCGTCCCAATCCGTTGCGTCAAGATCCTCCCTCGGTATCTTCGCCCCCCTGAAAATAACGTCCAGTGTCCCCGGGGCGAGGGGGATTGAGAGGTCCCTGACAGCGTCTTCGGCTCGGGCGTAGAGCCCGACGGCCCTCACCGCCAGCTCCTCCAAGGCAGGGTCGAAACTGCGCTCCCTGTCCTTCACGTGATGGAATTGCTCGAACAGTGCGAGCCTCCTGACGACCTCCGGGTACTCGCTCCTAGGCGCAATCACTGTTACCTTTGAAAGAGGCGTTAAACCCAAGATTGGACCCGCGCTTTGGACCGACCTTCGGGTTCGGTTATTAAGAATTCTTCAGCGGTTCCTTGGAACGATTATAAGGTGAACGAAAGCCACCCGGCAAACTACCTATCACAGAAGTGATTTTATGTCGAAAAGCATCTACGTTGGGACGACGGCCGCCGCGCTCAAGGGAACCCTACTCAGTAGGGACGCTGTCGAGAAGCTGGCCGAGTCAAGGACTCTGGAGGAGCTCGTGAACAGGCTCAAGGGGACTCCCTACTCCGACGTAATCTCGAAGGTCTCCGCTCCTTACACGGCCCGCTGGCTCGAGCTTGCCTTCAGGGAGAGGCTCGCCGACGCGCACTTCCTGATCATGACTCTGGCGAAGGAGTACGACCTAATCTCTCTGTACTATCTCAAGCGGGTTGCGTGGGACCTGAAGTCGGTGCTGAAGTCCAAGGCGCTGGGCAGGGGCACCGAAGAGTCGATGGAGTACCTGACAATGCACGCCGAGGAGCTGATCGGGCGAAGGGAGCTCATCGTGAGGATTCTCTCTGCGAATGACATCAAAGATGTACCCTCCCTCCTCCGGGGAACCGAGTTCAGCGAAGACATCGCTGCAGCGGTCGCCCTCTTCACAGCCAAGAAGGAAATTGGGATTTTCGACCTTTACATCGACCACGCCGTGCTGTCAAGGATTGCTACTAAGTACTTCTCCAAGCCGAAGCTGTATTCCTCATCGAGGGCGGTCGATGTGGCGGGAGTAGGGGCGATGGTGGCCCTCGACATCAACTCCTACAACGTTTTGAGCATACTGAGAGCGAAGTCCTGCCGGTTGTCGGAGGAAGAGGTGCGCGACTTGGTAGTGACTCCGCCCCCTGGCGCGAGGTTGGCGAACGTGCATGGGATGATTGCGACTGAGTCACTCGGAGAGGCCGTGACTGAAAAACTCGGAGAGGCCGTCAAACTTCTCAGGGGCGTCGTCCCGGCCTTCCCCCAATCGGTCGGCTCAGACCCGGGAGTTGTCGATTCAATCGAGGATTTCGAGGATTTCTTCGAGGCAGAGTCCATTAAGGTCGCGTCGAAGGCCTTCATGTGGCAGGGCTTCGGCGTTGCGACAGCCCTCGCACTGACAAAGCTCCTCGAGTTCGAGGTCATGAACCTCGCCGGGATCGCCATCGGAATCGAGACGGGCATGGATGCGAAGGTCGTCCTATCGAAACTCGTCTTCTGATTTCCCGAAGGATAGCCCGTGGATTGGAAAGGTTTCCTCCTTGAAACGCTTATATCCCCAACATGAGACGACCGGCGTGTTTCATTCATGCGCGGTGTTTCGCAGCTTCTTATGGGTGCTGCGTTCGTCATCGTCGTGGGCTACTTCCTCCCCATCGCTCATTCGCAGACGGCTTCTACGTCCGGAGGGGCTATCGGCGACATAGGGGCGAAGTACCTCGCCGCGGCAATCGCATTCGGACTTTCGGCCGCAGGTGCGGGCTACGGCATTGCCCACGCGGGGTCAGCGGGCCTTGCGGCGGTTGCCCAAAAACCGGAGCTGAGAACCACTGCGCTGATCTTCGTCGCCCTGGCGGAGGCTATCGCAATCTACGGGTTCGTCATAGCAATCATCATCCTAGGACAGACATGATAGAATTCTGTCTCAGATAGGTCCTGCCAGTCTCAATACTTTCTTTCTATGGTGAAGTCAGCAAGGTCTGCCAAGAGAGAAGTCGCGTCGCTCTTCGGCAGCACCACGAGCTGCCGCTTCGCTTCCTCCGCATAGGTCTGGGAAAGCGCGGTCATTTTCCCGACGACTTCGCTCTCGCTGTACTTTCTAAGCAGTCCGATCGAAACCTTATCCTGTGACCTCCAGTCCAGCAGGTCGTCCTTAAGTTGGTAGGCGATCCCCACGCACCGCCCGTAGTCTGCCAATGCCGAAACCTCCTTTTCGCTTCCCTCCGCGATCAAAGCGCCTAGTCTCAGCGACGTTTCAAAAAGCGCGGCCGTCTTGTCGCCAATTATCCTCAGATATTCGTCCCAGGTCAGGTTGTACACTTTCGGGTCAATGGTCAGCTCGGAGTATTCTCCTTCCGCCATATGCAGGGCAGCGTTGCTTATCTCCTCGGCTATCCGCTTGTCGTCGTACTTGGCGGCGATCGCCAGGATCATGGAAAAAACGAAGTCCGCGGTCAGGAGGGAGGCGCTGTATCCATACTTCACATGAAACGTCATCTTGCTCCTCCTTGCCACCTCTTCGTCGATTATGTCGTCGTGGATGATTGACTCTGTATGCAGTAGTTCGACTGCCATACCAGCCCCAAGCACTTTCCCATCATTGCACCCCAAGGCCTCGGCTGAGAGCATGAGCATGACAGGCCTGACGCGCTTCCCCCCCTCGGCCGCGTATACCAGCGGACCATGGAATCTCGAATGGGCGTAGGACCCGAGCTCACGAGAGAGGGCATCGTCAATCCTCTCAATGTATGGGCTCATCCTGGCCTCCATCGACTGGAGCGACACGGACCTTCGCGCGTCCAAGCTAGAAACCTGAAATTTTCGGGCCTTCGGACTCTATATAACATTTGTTCGCGTCGTTCTGGGAACATTTCAGGTTCTGGGAACATTTCAGGTTCTGGGAACATTTCAGGTTCTGGGAACATTTCAGTTGCTGGGAACATTTCAGTTGCTGACCGACTTTCCAGTCGATGATAGCAAGGTGCTGAGGTCCGGGAGAAGACAGTATTACTTCTCGACCCTTTCGTGCGAGGAGGCCGCTTCGACCCTTAGGGTTTTGGGGAGCGTGGCGAGATGAACTCCTACCTTCCGAAAAATGGGATCCTGAGCATAAGCCAATTCACAATGCCTTCCGAAGGTCGCCAGGTGTCTCTCTTCCAAAATTTGGGAGGATGGTGCTACCTCACGCCCAGCGAGAATAAAAGCTCTAATTGATGGATTCAAGGGGCCGTCTTGGCCCCGGTAGTACAGCCCGGTCACACTTCGTTTGAAGATGCCGAGAGTATGCCGGCCTTTCGAGTCGGCGACCCGGGTTCGAATCCCGGCCGGGGCAATTCAAGCTTCTTTGCGGAATCGGGGCCAGATTCGAGGGAGCTGTCTCACGGAAGAGACTGGGACCTTTTCATTGGGCGTCACAAGAGTTACGAACGATTTTTATGACCACGGTTACACCGCCCAACACAGACCGTGATAGCGAAGAGCCTAGCATTGGGAAAGGCCGGTTTGATTGCTTCGGCTGTCAGCTTCCTAATCATTGCATCATCTCTAGGAAACATTCCTTTTCCTGCCCCCGTGTTCGCCAATTCGCTTGGCTGTGGCGATACTATCGTGACATCGGCAACGTTAGGTAACGACCTGTCGTGCACCGGTTCAGGGCTCATCTTAGGAAGCAACGGAATAAGTCTCGATTGCGAGGGTCACAGAATCACAGGGTCGTGGTTAGCATCAGGGCCCAAGATCGGGATTAACATCACAGGTAGAATTCACACCACTGTGAAGAATTGTGTAGTATCAAACTACATCACTGGCTACTCGATTACTTCAGGTTCAGGCAACGTTATCATGAACGACACCGCAGACAGCGACGGTGTTGGGTTCAAACTGTATTCCACTATTAATAATTCCCTCACAAACAACACCGCAAGAAGAGGGGGTGAGGGCTTCTTCCTTCACCTTGCTTCAAACAACACCCTCCGAAGAAACCAAGCGGAAGGGACTCGAACAGCTTTCCATCTGTACGATAGGTCAAACTCGAACACTCTGGTCAATAACACCGCCATGGGGTCAGTAGGGGAGGGCTTTCTTCTCGACAGGTCATCGTCGAACAGCCTGAGGAGCAACATTGTTAGGAACGCAAGTGGATCCGGTTTCGAGTTATTGGGGGACTTCAACATATTGACCAACAACACTTCCACGGGCAACCTATATGAAAGTGGATTCTCCGTCGAATCAGGCCATGGGAATTCTCTCGGCTCCAACTCGGCAAGCAACAACCCCATGTACGGCTATATTGATTACACTGAAGGGAATGGAACTTTAGGCACAGACAACATCTATGCGACAAACATATGCAGCGGCAACGGCCTGGGGGGGTCCCGGCCATCTGGTCTTTGTCCTGGTGTCATCGCAGGGACGATTTCGCCCTCCGCTTCTGCGATAGACTTGGGACAGTCAGTTACCCTCATCGCCAACGCGTCCAGGGGAACTCCACCATACTCATACAAGTGGTATGTCTTCTCAGTAGGCCTGTTTCCAGCAGATTGCAAGTCCAGCAATAGCATTGGTGCGGTATCATCAAGCGTTTCAGTCTCTCCCTCGCCATCCTTCGACTTGTCCCATTCAGGCCCGGGGACCATCGTCACAGCCTACTATACTTACTACTATCAGGTAAACGACAACAGTACTTCAGGACAGAGCACGGCGTGCTCTGTCGGAAGCCTGATTAGGGTCCATCCTGGGCTTAGGGCATCGGCAACCAACTTCTCCTCGGGCGTCCTGATAGGAACCTCGGTAAGATTGACCGCCTCCGCCGCCTATGGCACTCCTCCATATTCCTATCAGTGGTATCCGGGACAGGCCTGCCCTCTTGGAAAGGAAATCCCGGGAGCGAAATCGAATTACTTTTCCACCGGGACGCTCTTTTCGAACTCGACGTTCTCAGTTCTCATAACCGACAGCAGTAAGGGAAACCCTGTCGCGGGTTCGTGCGCTTTGGCGACAGTGTCGGTATCGGGAGTTGTCGGCACACCATCTACGTCGATGGCATCTACCACCTCGACCAAAGTGCAATCGAGTACCGGCTCGGGCGAAGGTGGAATCCCCGAGTTCCCTAACCAGGTGTTAGCCACGTCAGTCATTACGATGATTCTAATGATATCCTATGTGCTGGCCAGACAACGGTCGTCACACCTGAAAGACAAAACCTGAGTAGTCTGAGTCTCCCTGCATCTCGGGCACTCGTAGCAACGAGAGCATCTAAATCATTCCCTGGTCAGAACCGTACGATTCTGACCCCACTTATGGGACTCAAGTCCCGGCCGGGGCACATCCATGACTTCAGAGCGAATCTCTAGCCTCTCGTCATCAGATTGACCCAGATAGTTCATCCGACTGGCACCTTCGTCATTTGAATAACCCCGAATATTCTCGCTAAGGGTTTTAAGTCGTCAAACTGCAGCCCGCGAGAAGCGTTCAATTGGTTCTCGCCCAGCTGAGCAACTACATCACCCAGTCAAGGTCGAGGGTGAAAGGAAACAAGAACACATCGGTTGACGAGTTCATCCCCCTGGTGGCAAGGGCCAAAACCGCCCTGGAGAAGTCGGGACAGATGTCACTGAGGGCCAACCTGAACGGAATCATAATCGAGCTCGTCACGAATAGCGAACATCAGGCCGCCTTCTGGTCCAACAACTGGTGGCCGGCAGAGGAATCGATACTCCCGCATGCCCAGATCTACTCGGCCAACGGCGTCGAGGGGCTTGAACCTTCGGCGTACTACTGCCCTCCCCTGAACACCGCCTTATTCGTCAACACGGAGTATTACGGCCAGTGCAAGTCCTGGGCCCTTGGAATGGCGGCATCCATATTGGAGAAGCGGTTCAACACCCTCTCCATCCACGGTGCGACGGCACTCTACAAGGGAAAGGGGGTGGTCATCATCGCGCCGACAGGCACTGGAAAGACCACCCACTCCTTCAAGATACTCCTGACCGACAAAGGAAAGATCTGCGGTGACGACTGGGCCTACGTCACATTCCCGGACACCACCCTCGAGAACCCTTCGGAGCCGCTCATAGCAAGGCAACCCGAACGTTCGCTCTACATGAGGTCGGAGTCCCAGAAAGAACAGGGATGGTTGAGAGGGGTCTTCGACAAGTCGATGAACGAAAACGTAACCATGAGGAAGGAGGACTGCGAGTTCCCGCTGGGCTCCGAACTCTGCTCAGTCACGAACAAGCGATGCGTCTTCAATGAGGGGGTTGGCTGGTGTTACTATTCCTTCGGCAACTCGAGAGTCCTCGTCAAGAGGGAGGACATCCTAGGCCCAGAGAAGGTCGTCGACAGGGTCCCCGTCAACCTTGTGGTCCTGCTTAGGAGGGATGACCACAGCCCGGCCGAAGTGAGGCTCGGCTCCGATGAAGCCATCGAGATCCTTCAGAAGGGGGAGTACATGGTGCTTCCAGGAGCCGGACCTAAAGAGAAGTGGGGGACCATCTCCAACGAGCCCTGGTACAACCCTTACCTCCTTGAGCTCGACAACGCGAGGCAGTCGCGCTTCTTCCGCGCGATGTTCGAAAACTGGAAGGTGCCCTGCGTTATCCTTAACACGGGTGTCGAGACGATACAGCAGAGTCACGACAGAATAATTGCCGCCCTGGAAGTCGGTGCCTGATCAGTCTTGGGGCTTCGACCCCGGCTGAAGTCTGAAACCTCTAAGTAGCCAACCCAGACCGTATCGAACCGGTTGATTATAGCCGAATTCCTGCTGGCGATGTTCCTGGTATCCATCGTCGCGGGGATCCTCGGCTCGATTGCGGGCGTGGGCGGCGGGCTCGTGATCATACCGATCCTCACGATCCTATTCGGCGTTGACATCCACTTCGCTATCGGGGCGAGCATAGTTTCGATAATAGCCACCTCAAGCGGTGCGGCCGCGACCTATGTCAGAGACCGGTTGACCAATCTGAGGGTAGGAATGTTCCTTGAGCTGGGCACGACAGCAGGTGCCATCGTGGGGGCCGCACTGGCCGCCTACGCGGACTCCGTGGTCTTGAGCTTCATCTTCGGTGGCGTCCTGATTGTTTCGCTTGTGCCACTGGTCAGGAGGTTGGGCGAAGACATCCCGCACAACACGGAACTTACGGGATTGTCGAAGAGGCTCGCCTTGAATGGAACATATCCAGAAACCGACGGCTCTGTCGTTTCGTACAATGCTACGCGACCAGGGATCGGACTCGTGGGCATGCTCGCGGCGGGACTCCTGTCGGGCCTGCTCGGAATCGGTGGCGGTACTTTCAAGGTTCTGTCAATGGATCTCGCGATGAAACTCCCCATGAAAGTTTCCACGGCCACTTCGAATTTCATGATCGGGGTCACGGCCGCCGCAAGCGCCGGAATATACTTCATCAGGGGAGACGTGAACCCATTGATCGTCGCCCCCGTCGCGCTGGGAATCCTCGTAGGGGCTTCAATCGGGGCAAGGCTCCTGCCCAGGGCCCGCAACCCGACCGTGAGGAGGGTATTCGCCGGCGTCCTGGCAGTCGCGGCCATCGAGATGATACTGAGGGCCCTCGGAACATGACTTCCGGGGACCGGGGCGAGAAATCTTGAGCGAGGACAGCCAGCCTTCCATGAACAGGATCATCAGCATGGTCCTTCGAATCGGCGTTGTTCTCTCGGCATCCTTCGTCGCTCTCGGGACAGCACTGCTTGTTGCCGCGAGCGGAACACAGGACATCAGCTCTCGCCTGGCTTATTTCCCGGCTGAAGTCCCACACGGAGGCTTCGATCCCTCGCTGGCGGGGATCGTGCAAGGAGTGATGACCTTCAACGCCTATTCGCTGATCGAGCTCGGCGTACTCGTCCTTCTGGCGACCCCGGTCGCACGAGTGTTTTCTTCGGCGCTCCTCTTTGCAAAGGAAGGTGACAGGACCTACGTCTACATCACCGCGGGCGTTTTGGCCCTTCTCCTCTTCAGCATGCTTGCCACCCCGTTCATCCGCGGATTCAACGGTTGAGAAGCACCGGGTGCTCCCCTTCCCCGAAAGCATTTAGGGGACAGAGGTCATGCTGACCTTTCAATGGTTACGAGAACAGTCCTCTTTGACCTCGGCGGGACCCTCCTTGTGATGAGGCGCGACAGTATCTTTCAGAAGGTATTGCACGAATCTGGCAGGCAGGTGCCCCTCGAAGAGTCCATTCCGCCTACCTAGATGCAGACCCCTGGTGGCTCTCAACATACGGTTCGAAGAACCTCGGCCCGGAAGAGACGAGAGAGGCCTTTCGTGAGCTCGACGCCATGGTGTTTAAGCTGATATTCCCTGACTCCGACAAAGAAGAAGCCATCAGGGTCTCGGGCCTTGCAAGGGACAAGTGGCCTGAGCTGGAAAAGGAGGTCCCACCGAGACTCTACGAAGACGCGGAGCCAATCCTGAAGAAACTGAAAACCGAAGGTTTCACTCTCGGGCTTGTATCCAACGCTCCTCCCGACACGATCGGAGTCGTTGAGGCACTTGGGCTCCATCGAAACTTAGATCACATCTCTGGGGCAATTGGTTGTTCAAAGCCTAACCCCGAAATATTCAGAATCGCCCCAAGGCGGACGGGAGGTGCGGTCGAGGAGACCTTGCACGTTGGCGACCTATACGAAGCGGACATGGTGGGCGCAAGGAACGCCGGGATAAGGGGCGTACTGATAGACATAGATGGCCATAGGTCCGACACTAACTGCACCCGCATTCGGAGTCTTCATGACCTCCCGCCCCTGATAAGATGACGCGTTAGGTTCCTTACTACGGGCGAACCCGGCGCAGAGCATCCCATAATATGTCGGGACCTGATAGGAGACTAGAGTCCCCACCAAGGGTGCGACGGAGAGGGCTCCTGCCAGCATGGTCATCTGCCACAGGCTGTCTGGCTTGGCCTCATTGACGAGCCCCGCCCCCGCTCGCATGACGGAAGACAACCGTTCTCTCTTGATCGCCCTCACCACCATCTGATCATACACCTTGGCGCTGGGACTGAAGCCGTAGGGCCTCCCCTCGCGTGGGCATGGGCCTGGTCTGAACTCGCAACAAAGGCAATCCTCTTTTTTCCAGCTTCGGCGATTTCCCCTACAACCTTCCCAAACTCGAAATTCTGCCTGAGCGGGATTCCTCTCGCTGGTGTCACCACAAGAACCTTGGACTTCAGTCCCGCCTCTTTCATGAAGAACCACAGGGGGACGAGCGTCCCCCAGTCCATCGCCAGATTAGACAACGGACCTTCCAGCGCGCCGTAGTTTGCACCTGCCACGGGGAGGCCTCTATTGGCCGCTACCTCGATCACCTTCATTCCGAGCTCCTGGTCGCACTTGACTGCGAGCGAGACCTCCTTCCCTCCTTCAGCGAGCGTCCCGGTGGAATTTTCGGATATCACCACACCGATGTGCTTGGGGAGCCTGAGATTGTGTGGAGTGACCACTACTAATGTGTCCGGTCTAGCCTGTCGGATCTGAGCGGCCAGGACCCGCATCCCCTTCCTCGTCGGCGAAAAGAGCCGGAGCTGCTTTCCGGCGAGCCTTGGAATCAGTTCTCCTCCATGAGGAGCTATGCAGGCGTAGACGAGGGTCACGCAGCAGAACCTTGCCTGTTCTTATTCAAACATTCTTGCTCAGGTAGTGGAGTATCCCCATGACAGACGACCTCACGGACACCTTGGCAAAGATCGGCAGGTTCTCTGTCCCTGCTTCAATCTCCACCTCCTTTTCCATCGCATTGGAGATATCGTCTAGGGCCATCCCATGACTTCCCATACTCTCCACCTTCCTCAGCCAGTCGGGTACCTTCCTCTTGGTGTCCTCGAAGACCGCATCAACTTCGGATTTCACCCCAAAGTGGGGGACCAGGAGCCCTTCCGGTGTCATCTGCTCAAGAGAACTGACGGAAGCAATGAGCGATTTCGGGTCGAAGCTTGGGGGTGGAGTGGTCGGAATCAAAGTCTTGAGGTCCGAGTACACGATCCCCACCGCGTCAGCTGTCAGCAACATCCTGGGTCGGTCAAGGAGGATGGAAATCTGGTGAGGCGCGTGCCCGGGGGTGTGAATCATTGTTGCGGATAGGGCGTCGCCGAGGTCAAGGTTGGCCTCGTTTCCGACCGAGGTCACCCTCTCCTTAGGGATAGGGAGCGGGGCTCCGTACATCCCCATTATCACTTCCCCGAACACCTTCGTCGCGCTTTCGATGAGCCGCGTCGGGTCCACCAGGTGGGGGACGCCCCGCTCGTGACTGATGACTTCGGCGTTAGGCATCTCCATCAACAACTGGCCCGTAGCCCCGGCGTGGTCGAGATGGACGTGCGTGGGAATGATGTATCTTACATCGGACGGACTTACTCCGATCTCGGAAAGCCCCGCGATTACGTTCTTGTAGGAGGAAGCGTAGCCACAGTCGATCAAAGTCACTTTGGGACCCTTGATCGCGTAGGCTCCCACCGTCCCGGGCTGTCCAAGGGCGAAGGTGTCGAGGAGGTAGACCCTCTCGCTGACCTTCGTCGCGTACAACCTGCGCTCCTATGACGGACCTTTGGGGTTCGAGAATTCCATGGCGAGCATCGCGAGGGATGCCGCTCCGGTCTTCAGGACGTCCTCGTCGACCTTGAACCTTGAACTATGGTTGGGGTACACGCACCCCTTCGAGGGGTTGTTGGTCCCGAGGAAGTAAAACGTCCCTGGCGCCTTCTGCAAGAAACGCGAGAAGTCCTCGCCCCCAAGGATTGGTTGTTGTAGCTTCACCCTTGTCCCCGGAATCCTCCTGAGTAATTCTACGACCTTCTCCGTCGTCTTCTCGTCATTGAAAGTGACCGGGTACGCGTCCTTCTCGAATTCTACCTCTGCCTTCGCGCCGAATGCCTTGGCGATTCCCTTGGCCACTTCGGCCACTTTGACCTTCGCCCTCTTTCTGGTCGCTTCGTCGAGGGTCCTTATTGTCCCTTCGAGGACGGCTTCATCCGGAATGATGTTCTCCTTTGTCCCCGAGTGAATCGCGCCGATTGAAATCACAAACGGTTGGACCGGGTCTATCATCCTCCCGGATACCCCCTGCAGGCCAAGAATCACTTGGGCTGAAACGTAGACTGGGTCGATGGTCTGGTGCGGTGCGGAACCATGGCCTCCCTTCCCGATCACCTTGACCACGAACCTGTCCGGGGCCGCGGCGATGGCGCCTCCCCTGACCCCGAACTCCCCGGACTTGTTGTTGCTGTCAATGTGAAGCCCGAAGACATAGTCCACCTTCGGGTTCTCCATCACTCCGTCCTCAATCATCGGCTTTGCCCCTCCTCGTCCACCGTGCTCTTCGGCGGGCTGGAAGAAGAACTTCACCGTCCCATGCAACTCATTACGATGCATTGCGAGCAGGCGCGCCGCGCCCAGCAGCATCGCGACGTGAGTGTCGTGGCCGCAGGCGTGCATTACTCCGTCCACCTTCGACTTGAATTCGACCTCCGCCATCTCCTGGATGGGCAGCCCGTCCATGTCAGCCCTCAGACCCACGACTTTTCCTTTCTTGCGTCCTTTCAATATCCCCAGGACCCCGGTTCCTCCAACGCCTTTCTTCACCTCAATCCCAAGCGAATTCAATCTCTCGGCCACCAACTTTGCCGTAGAATTCTCGTGATAAGCCAATTCCGGATGCTGATGGACGGCCCGCCTCGTCCTGACGATTTCCGGTTCGATGGCGAGCGCTTCCTTGGTAAGGTCCATGCATGACGCCAGTGTTGCCGCGAATAAAAGCTCTCATATCTCCGAACGCGCCCTGCTTCTCGAGATGGCCGCAGTAGTGGGGATCGACCTCGCGGGGAGCGAGAAGCGCGACACAGGTTTCTGCATGATGGACGAGGGAATGAAGTGCACCGCCACGATCCTCCACACCGACCAAGAAATTCTCCATGAGACACTGAAGGCAAAGCCGCGGGTTGTCAGCATCGACGCACCTTTGTTTCTCCCAAAGGGAAGAAAGAGTCTTGACATCAAGGGTCCGCCGCATTTCAGAGAATGTGATAAGGAACTCCTCCGGATGCACATCAAGTTCTTTCCCATATCGCTCGGGCCGATGAGGATGCTCACAGCCCGAGGAATCAGGCTCAGGGCTGCCCTCGAAGAGAGTGGTTACGAGGTAATCGAAAGCTTTCCGGGCGCCATCCAAGACGTCTTAGGGATGCCGAGGAAACAGCGAGGACTGACGGAACTGGAAGGGTCGCTAAGGCGTTATGGGGTGAGACTGACGAGAAGGAATGAAAGCTACGGAGGGGACGAACTCGACGCCGTCACGTCGGCGCTGGTCGGACTGATGTACGCTCGCGGCGACTACAGAGCCATCGGCGACCCGTCGGAAGGATTGATGATCCTTCCTCCGCAGTCCTGATGGTCTCTTGTCCGAACGCCCCTACCACTCACGGAACCAGCGACCACAACCACAAACCCTCCTCTCACGTTTTTAACCCGCGGTCGCCGACATTGCGCCGTTGGCGCTGTCTGACCGGGTAAAGGCAGGCGCTGTTCTCTTCGTAGGGGTTTCACAGTTCGCGTTATTCGTGATCGTGGCGGAATCAGTCAGTCCCGACTACAGTGTCTCCAACAACTACATCAGCGACTTGGGGAAACTTTTTCCGAAGTCTGCTGCAATATTCAATCCCTCAATCATTCTTCTCGGGGCACTGGTTCTGATCAGCGCTTTCTTCATCCATCGTTCTTTCAAGTGGAGACCGGGGACTGCGATGATAGTCCTGGCGGGAATAGGCCAACTTGGCGTCGGCTTCTTTCCAGAAGGGAGTCCCTATTCCCTCCACAGCATCTTCTCCTTGGTGACCTTCTTGTTCATCGGCCTGGCGGCCGTCGTAACCGCGAGATGGCAGAGGCCCCCACTCTCGTACTTTTCTGTGATCCTGGGGGTGATGACCCTGATTGCCATGCTTCTCTACATTCCAGCGGGGACAGGCTGGGGGGCCATCCTTGGCATCGGACCAGGCGGCCTGGAGCGCTTGATAGTCTACCCCGTGCTGTTCTGGGGAATCGCTTTCAGTGGATACCTGATGGCCCCCGAAAGTAAGTCTCCCTAGATTGCGGAAGCTGACCAACTTGAGCGGGCTGCAAGTATTCGGACGCCTCCCTCTACGACTGAAAAAGACCACCGGCGCCGCCCAGACCCCGGACCCCGAAAATGGTTTTAACCAGAACCTGAAGCGCCTTACAATCTATCATGCCTTCGCGTCGCAGACTGGCAGCCATCATGTTCACCGACATAGTCGGCTACACCGCCCTCGCCCAGAGGGACGAATCCCTCTCACTGAAGCTGCTAAAGAAGCACAGGCAGCTGGTCCGGCCCATTTTCGGCCGTTTCGGGGGCCGCGAGATCAAGACCATGGGGGACGCATTCTTGGTGGAGTTCGGAAGTGCGCTCGATGCGACCGAATGCGCTGTTGAGGTCCAGCGGGTCCTCCACAAGCACAACATGAGAGCGACAAAAAAGCTGCTGGTAAGGATTGGAATACACGTGGGAGACGTGATCCATCAGAAAGGGGACGTATACGGGGACGCTGTCAATATCGCATCAAGGATCGAGCCTCTGGCCGACGGTGGCGAGGTGTGCATCTCGGAACAGGTCTACGACCAGGTCAGGAACAAGGTCCCCTACCCATTGATCAAACTCGAGTCTCAGAACCTGAAGAACGTCGCTTTTCCCATCGACGTCTACAAAGTGAAGCTCCCCTGGGAGGAGGCCGATGATGCGGACGACTCGGCGTCCGGGGAACCTGCCGTAAGCCTCGTCAAGAAATACCCAGCGAAGAAGAAGATCGGCAATAGGGAGTCGTTGGGGAAGTTCGTGCTGAAGCTTACCCTGAAGAACAAGATTGCGATGGTCGCGCTCACCAACGACCCGGAGATCCCGCGAGCCCTCGCGAAATTCTCGGGAGAGGTCGACTACTCAAAGGGCGAAACCCTTCACTTCGTCTCTGGCATAGAGACCGTGAAGGTGGTCACCGATGAGAAGAACCTGGAGATGCTAACGGCAGTGGTCCCGGGAAAGCACATCCTGAAGACGACCAGGGGCCTGGCTGAGATCGTCATTTCCCTCTCGGATTCTGTGATCAACACTCCCGGCGTGGTCGCGACCATCAGCACGCACCTTGCGCGGAATGGGGTGAATCTCCTGGAATATATCACGATAAGCCCCCACGCAATCGTCGTAATCGAGGAGAAGGACGCCTTGAGGAGCTACCGACTACTCGAGGACCTCGCAACGGGCCACAAGAAACTAACGGTGTAGGGGACCTAACCTGGTTTCTCAACCTAGGATCAGGCACGAATACCTCCTCAGATTCCCTTCCCGACCGGACTTTCAGGGTCAGGAACCTGCCTTGTACCTTCAGAGGAGGGAACCACTTCCTTCAGATGCCGTCGGGCTCGCCGAGCTCATGTACGAAGCGTACCTGGGGACCATCGACTACGAGGGCGAAACAATTGTTGAAGCACTGAAAGAGGTCGAATCCTATTTCGCAAGGGCGGACTCGGTCGCCATGCTATCTCAGTCCACGATCGCTGTAATGGGGGATGAGATAATCTCAGCGTGTCTCCTTTCGAAATGGGAGACGCGAGAGGAACCGTTAATCACATACCTCATGACAAATACGAAATACAAGAACAAGGGGCTAGCCACGGCACTGACGAGATCGACCCTGAAGAAAATCCACGATGGTGGCTTCGCCGGGGTCAGGGCGGTCGTGACGGAGGGGAATGCGCCGTCGGAGAGAGTGATGAAAGCCCTGGGGTTTTCAAAGGTCACCTGAGGCAGGTATGCTCCTCTAAGCAAACGCGGGGGGATTCTGACCCAGGAGGCCGGGCGGAAGTCCTTTGGACTCAGCGTCTACCGCCAGGGCATGAGGTTCCACACTCCCGTGCTCCCCGAAATTCTGCTACGACGCAAAGCGCACGCATTGAAGGTTGTAGTAACAGAAGTGAGTGGTAACGTTACCTGTTGAGATATTGAATGTCACGTATGTCACGGCGGTCGGTTGAGTTACCACCGACAAAGTGTAAGGGAGATGCAGATTGTAGTGGATGTCCAAGTAGTATATCCCGAGTCCTCCGTAAAGCAAACTGACCCACCCACTTGAATTCGTAGTGGTAGGTTTGATGGCGATTACCTGTTCCACATCATTGCAGTATCCGACATCTTGACCGCTGACTTGGACCCCCTGCACTGGAATCGGCGCGAGACCTGAGCCATTGTTCGCAAGAACCCTAAGGACAACGCCGATAGTCGGACCAGTGATAGGGCATGTTCCGAAATTCCCTCCCGTAAGCGTAACTGTGGGGAGGGAGGTCGTTCTCCCATTCTGACTAGTTATTGACCCCACGAAATACCCTGTTACCCCGCTTACTATTACCATCAGCACCACAAAAGCGACAGCCATTCCATTCTTCAATTCGAAGCACGACAGAGGATGGCGACAGACTATTTACCTCTACTATCCAGAACAGGAAGAAGCCATGACTTCCTTCACACTTGATCGGACCTTTAGCACAACAAGATGGTTTGGGGCCCGAAACGGGGTTCCTTTCGGCCGTAAGGATAGTGCGGGGGGTGGGATTTGGACCCACGAACCCCTAAGGGATGGGATGTCTTGGGTCGACACTTTCTGAGCCCGCTTAAGTCCCACGCCGTTGGCCAAGCTTGGCTACCCCCGCGTCTTCTGCTCGAGCCTCGACGAGATTTAACCGTTGGAGCCGGGTCAGGAGATGGCGTTCATGAATGTCCGTAGGCTCTTAGTGTTCGCCACGTTCTTCGCCTCAAGCCAAGCTCTCCTCGCGGTTATCACCCCGTACCCGAGATTGTCCAGCTGGCTCACTGAATGGGAGTCAGAGTCGATCACTATGGGGACTCCCTCCTCCATCGCCCTCCTCGCCCAAACATCATCAAGGTCAAGTCTGTCGGGCTGTCCGTCGACCTCGAGCATCTTTCCTCCATCCTTGGCAGCCTGAATTACCTTCTTCAGGTCCAGCGGGTTCCCCTCTCTCCTCCCGATCAGACGGTTGGTCGGATGGCAGAGGAAGTCCACCGAAGGATGCGCCAGAGCCATCTTTGCCCGTTCAGTCAGCTTCGCGCCGTCCTGCCTGAAGTTCTGGTGCAGCGACGCTCCAACTATATCGAACTCGTCCAGGAACTTCCTGTCGAAGTCTAGCGTTCCGTCGGACTTTATTTCTACCTCAACCCCCTTGAGGACCCTGAACGGCCCCAGCTCTTCGTTGAGACTGTCTATCTCCTTCCATTGCCTTCTGAACCTTTCTTCCGTCAACCCGTTCGCCACCCTGACGGAGGCAGAGTGGTCCGTAAACGCAACATAATCGTAACCCCTTTCCTTCGCGCCCCTGGCCATTTCTGCAAGCTCCGCTCGCCCGTCACTCCAGGTCGAATGCATCTGGAGGTCGCCCTTGATGTCCTGCTGGCGCACCAGATCCGGGAGGGTCCCCTCTCGCGCGGCTTCGATTTCCCCCCTGTTCTCCCTGAGTTCCGGCGGCACCGACCTCAGACCTAGCTCTCGATATACGCCCGCCTCTGATGAACCTGCAATTCTCGCCCCTGAACTCTTGAACAGCCCATACTCGTTCAGTTTCCACCCTCTCTCGATCGCCAAATTCCTGAGTGCGATGCTGTGGTCCTTGGAACCTGTGAAGTAGACCAGAGCGGCACCATATTCCTTCTTCGCAAAGAGTCTGACGTCGACCTGCACCCCGCTCTGGAGCCTCATGCTTGCACGCTTCGGGCCCTTTTCCAACACCTGGGCCACTCCTGGGCACCCGGCCGCCGCGTCAATCACTCTACTATCCGTCGAAAGAAGGTCAATGTCCCCCACTGTGCTCTTTCCCCTCCTCAGGCTCCCCGCCATTCCTACCTCGATTCCGAGAGCCCCGAAGTATGCTTCCATCGTCTGAAAGACCCCTTCCGCTTCGGGAATCAGCATCCTCTTTTCGTAGCTCTGCAGTTTCTCTATCCCCGTCAGGAACGTTTGCAACACAGACTGACCGAATTCCTCGTCCAGCCTCCCCTCCTCTATTCCCTTCTTCAGCTCACCAACGCTGGTTATTCCGAAATCGTGGGATAGCTTGTATGCGGTTCTCGGTCCGACGCCCTGTATCTTGCTCAGGGCGGGCACTCCGGAGGGGACTTTGTGCTGCAAATCCTCCAGCAGACGGAGCTTCCCGGTGTCCAGGAACTCGTCCACCTTCTTCGCAATCCCCGACCCGATGTACTTGATCTCCTCCAGCTTTCCGTCCCTCCAGAGCTGTTCTACGTCCTCTTCCAGATTCCTGATGCTGGTCGCGGCCCTGTGGTAGGCGATCACCTTGAACCTGTCATCGCCGTTGGCTTCCACAAGGTCCCCGAGCCTGTCTAGCAGGTCGGCGACTTCCAGGTTCTTCAATTCAAGTCGAGTAGTTCGTAGTGAGTCTTAAAACGGTTCAACCCCACCAGCCGAATTCCTTCGGGGTGGAGGTGATTTGGATCCCTTTCCCCTTCTCGATCAAAACGTTGTCTTCGATGCGAACGCCAAGTCTCCCTCTGATATACACCCCCGGCTCCACTGTGAAACACATTCCCTCCCGAAGCCTCTCCCTTCCTCCTTCGACAATGTAGGGCGCCTCATGCACCTCCAATCCGAGCCCATGACCAGTCCTATGGATGAAGTATTTTCCGAGACCTGCCTTCTTGAGCAGTCCTCTGGCAGTCCCGTCAACCTTGCCGACTTGGACTCCGTCCCCGGATGCCTCTATGGCCTTCACTTCAGCCTCGAGGACCCCGGAGTATACCTTCTCGACCTTCGGAGACTTCCCGATGCAGAACGTCCTTGTCACGTCGGCATAATAACCTTCGAAGGTCGACCCTATGTCGAAGATTATCCCCTCTCCTCTCTTGACTTTCTTCGCCGACGGCAACGCGTGCGGGTCAGCCGCCCTTGCCCCTGACTGCACAAGAAGATCATCGACCTTGGTCCCGCCGTGTCCGTAGATCGTCTCCGTCGCCTTCCTCGCAAGCTCCAGCTCGCTGACGCCTTCAGTGATGAAACCTGGGAAATCCTCGAAAGAGTCGCTCAGTATTCTTGCCGACCTCTTCAGGAGACTCACCTCCACCTCATCCTTCACTTCTCTTAGTCCCTGAAGAACCGGCTCCGCGTCGTCAAAACTTGCTGACGTCTCCTTCATGAGTTTGTTCAGGAAGAGGAACGGCACCTTCCCCTCCACCCCCCATCTCCCCTTCAGGGGGACCTCCTTGATTGCCCGCTTGATTGCACCGGTGGAGCCCTGGGAGTCCGTCCAGTCGTGGATCGTCAGCGGGAGAGGGCACCCTTTGTAGGGTCCTGCTTCGAGGGCTGGAGCTACGATGTGCGAAGGCCTGTCCGCAGGCACGAACAGCATGAAGGGCCTTTCCAACAGCAGGGAGTTCACTCCGGTCATGTACCTGAGGTTGGGGCCGGGGACGATGACAACCCCATCGAGACGCGCTAACCCGAGGGCTTTCCGGAGACGTCTGAGCCTTGATGCATACGCCCCTTTCGCGATCATTGTCAGCCCAGAGAAAAGAGAGCACTGTTAATATGTCGTCCGAATCTGCACGGGCGAGCCTTGGGATTCAAGGAAGCGGTCATTCTGAGGATAGCGAAGAGGTGGATTTCCGGCGCTGATTTGGAGTCGGCCCTTGCCGACGCCAGGGATGCGAACCAGAGAGGGATGGGTGCGATCGTCAACTTCCTCGGCGAAGAGATCACCGACCCAGCCGCAGCCGATGGCCAGGTGGACGAGTATCTGAGACTCCAGCAGGGAATGGCTAACGGTGGCATCAGAGGATTCGTTTCGGTCAAACTCACACAATTTGGGCTCGGGTCGGACGACCAGGGCGCGGTCGCCCGTCTCGAGAAGGTCGCCTCCAACTCGGAGCGCCTCGGTCAGAAACTCTGGATCGACATGGAAGGTTCGGCCGTTGGGGAGAGGACGGTGGGGATCTACCTGGACGCCTTCAAACGCCACCCCAATCTTGGAATTGCGATTCAATCATACATGAGAAGGAGCGAGGCAGACCTCAGATTGCTGCTTGACAGTGGCGCCAAGGTACGATTGGTCAAGGGCGCCTACAAAGAGTCCCACAACCTGGTCTACCCGACGCGAAATGAGGTCACAGCCAATTACTCTCGACTCATGGCAATGCTCTTCGAGGGGGGAGAGGGCTTCTCAATTGGCACCCACGACTCGAAGCTCGTCCAGGAGGCGAGGCGGCTCGCCGAGTCGAAGCACATCGAGTTCGAGTTCGAAATGCTGAAGGGCATACGCAACGAGCTGAAGGCGGACCTGGTGAAGGAAGGGTACAAGGTCTCCGAATACCTCCCCTACGGCGACCAGTGGTTCGCCTATTCAAAGCGACGAATCTCTGAACACCCCAGCAACATCTGGCTCCTGCTCAGATCTCTGGTCTGATCAGACTCCCAACGATAGTGGGTAGCGTGCCTTGATTACTGACTCAACAACCTTAGACTCCTCCCGCAAAATACCCTCGGGCTCCTTTCAAACAACAAGGTCAAATCAAGCATGACCATCTATCAGAAAGGACAGATCTGGGGTGCCCTCAGGAAGGCATGGAAGGGATACCGAATCGCGAAGGTCCAGAATGACAATGCTCGCATGAAGGAATACGCGACCCGCATCCGGACCCTTCAGACCCAACTGGGCGTTCCTCAAGCAAGTTTCCCGAATCTGGGAATGTAGAGGAGTAACCCTCCTCTCGTATTTTTTAGTTAGAAGTAGCGAATTCTTTCTCTATTTCTTCGACAATGTCTCCCACGACGGCCTGCCGAAGGCCCAGGGACGCTGACATTTCTGTGATGCTATCTCTTTGGGCCCTTAGTATGTATCTGAGGACCTTCCTCCTGTCCGATCTGTCGAGGGACGTGCTGGCTTTCCCTGCCTCCCGAAGCGCTAGGCTCCTAAGATAGAGCAGCACCGCTCGCTCCTCCTCCATGTCTTTGAGCTTCCCGTCGACTTCAGCGATTATCTCCGCCAGAGGTCCGATCCGGGACGCCTGGTCGGGGTACCTGAGCGCATCGTTCAGCTGAGTCATTATCTGTTCGTGCTCATCCTTCTCCTGGATCCCTGGGATTGCACCAAAAGAGAACATTCTCGCCCTGAAGAGGTTCGGCGCCAGGTCTATCGTGACAGACACACTTCTTCGTAGGACGTACTCCTTCCGTTGAGGACCTCTCGGGCTGTCTTCGAGGGCTGCTCCTACGAGCCCTGCGGCTTCCATGGTGATAAGGTGCTTGGCAACCAGCTGCTGGCTGAGCCCCAATTCTTTCGAAAGCTGCAATTGATAATTCGGCTCCTGACTGAGCCTGGCGATTATCCGCCTGCGTATCGGGTTCTCCACAGCCCCCAAGACTGTGTCCAGGTCGGATTGGCTCAAGTCATTGGACCATCCTGAAGTTGAGAAATAGTCGTTCCCCGTATAAATAGATTCCCGACGAAACAAGACAACCAGAGCACTGACCCCTCGCGCAGGGCCCCTGTCTGAATGCGATTTCTTCGGGAGTCTTATTAATCGAGTAGATGCCCGACCCCCGAGTTGGGTCTAAGCAGGACCATCCTGGCCGAACATTCGGCTGTGGCGAGCGAGCAACCCTTGGCATCGATGGCAGGATACGATGTGCTGAAGGGAGGGGGGAACGCATTCGACGCGGCCGCGGCGACGAGCTTCGTCCTCGCCGTGACTTTCCACCCTGCTGGAGGGATAGGTGGTGATTTCTTCGGAATGTTCTTCGAAGCCAGGACAGGGAAGGTACACTGCTTGAACTCGAGCGGGTGGGCCCCTTCGGGCCTGGACATACACCTCGTCAGGACAATCTCGGGTGGGATTCCCACATACGGGCCCCTGACCTGCATGGTCCCTGGGTACGTTGCCGGCGTCTGGGCGATGCACAGGAAGTTCGGGTCTCTCCCCTTCGACAGGCTGTTGAAACCCGCCATCGGCTACGCTGCCAAAGGATTCCCGGCAGGAGATGGTCTTTGTCGGTCCGTAGCCGGCGCGTTCGACTCTCTTTCCCCCGAAGCTAGGGAGGTCTTTGCCCCTGGCGGAAGGCTGCCGGCCGCTGGCGAATGGATCAGGCAAGAAGCCCTTGGAACAGTGTTGGAAGATATCGCGTCCGAGGGGCCCGACGCCTTCTACCGCGGGTGGCCCGCCGAGAAGATCTCTTCGACCCTTAACAAGAATGGCGTGCCGACGAAAAAAACTGATTTCCACTTCAAGCCTGAATGGGTGGACCCGCTCACCCTCGACTACCGGGGGACGACGGTCTATGAGGTTCCACCTAACAGCATGGGGGCAACGAGCCTTCTCATGCTAAAGGTCCTTTCTGACAAGAAAATGTCGGATGTCGGCGCTCTATCCCGTGAGAGGATTGAATGGACCATGGATGCGACAGAGCTGGCATACGAACGGAAGGGGAAGCTGCTGGGCGACCCCCGCTTCGGGAAAGTCGACCTGGACGAGTTCATGAAAGTAGGGCCGAAGAGAGAGAGAAGCCAGGGGAGGGTAGCCAAGGGGGATACGACTGCTTTTTCAGTGGCCGACGGAGACGGGAACCTCGCCTCCGGCATCCAGAGCCTTTTCAACCACTTCGGCTCGCGCGTGTTCGTCGCCGAAACAGGGATCATGCTCAACAACAGGGGGGCGGGCTTCGCCATGTCAGGGCCGAACAAGGTGGAGCCAGGAAAGAGGCCCATGCATACCCTTTCCTCCTTGATTCTTGAAACCGAAGGACACCCACTCGTCGGCATCGGCACGAGTGGCGGGGAGCACAGACCCATGCAGCACACCCTCTTTGTGACAAACCTGGTTGACTACAAAATGACCCTCGAGAAGGCGGTGGAACACCCTAGATTTCTTTGGAATGGGGGCAGGTCTATCGTGGTCGAGAACGGGTACACCGACGTCGGGAAGGGAAAGTACTACGTGCAGACGCTACCTCATCCAGGCAGAACGGGCGTATGCCAAGCCGTAGAGGTCTCTGAGCATCTGAGAAAGGCCGTCTGTGACGTGAGAGGGGACGGCGTCCCCGCGGGTTTCTAGAAAAAAGAGTGAGAAGGGTCGGGCGACCCCTCTTGGCTAGGTGCTGGATGAACTCGTCGTGATCGTGGTCGAGGTGATGAAAGTGCTCGTTTCAGTCGTGCTTATTTCGTTCTCGCACTCTTAGACCACTGTCAGGTGGATTACCTGAGCCAGCACGCTGGCATTGCCCTGGCCGATGTGGATGTCATTGGGCCGGATGTCGATTGTTAGCGTCGGAGTCCCGTTGGCGAAGATGTCGAAGTGGACCTGTGGCGAGGCCCGCCAACACACCGACGACGAGAAAGACCGTGAAACCGATTTTGGCCAATACGCTCCTTCAGGGACTACCTGAGAAGCGGCCGTCCAAATGATTCTAGGTTTGCTGGGGAAATACATTATCTAGGCCGGTCGATGTCTCGTTGGAAGTCTCTCCAATGTTTCGCTTGAAACCACTCAATTTTCCAGCACCAGAGACCAAGAGGACGGTTTTCAATTCTGAGAATCGTAAGCCCCTCTTATTAGGACTCGGACTTGACGACAGGTAAGTTGAGAGTCAAATCGGGACGGAGCGCGATGACCACCGCAACAGCGGCAGTGGTTTTGCTGACTGTTTTCATGGGAGGCTCTCTTCTCCTCGTAGTCGGGCAGTCCGACAGCCTGGACCGCCAGCTCGCCTCTCTTCGGAGCGACGTCAACGGCATCAAACACTCCACGACGACATCCACTTCCACTGGTTCGACTGTGGCTCCGACCACAAGGCACATCATCCTTTTCACATATCCGAAGATAATCCAGATCGCGAATAACGTGAACTACAGCGCCTGGACGTTCAACGGGACCGTGCCAGGGCCCGCGATATTCGTGAACCAGGGTGACACCTTGATCTTCACTCTGTTCAACAACTCCACTATGGGTCACTCGATGGACTTTCACGCCGCTGAAATAGACTGGTCCACGGCGTACTCCACAGTCCCTGCCCACGGCAACAAGACCTTCACATTCGTCGCGCAATATCCGGGAGTGTTCATGTACCATTGCGGTACTCCGCCGGTGCTCCAGCACATCGGGAACGGGATGTACGGGGCGATAATCGTCAACCCATCGAAACCGTTGCCTCCTGCCCCAGGAGGGCTATTCGTGCTCGTCGAGAGCGAATACTACACTTCAATGGGGAGCGGCGGAGTCTATGAGGGCAACTACACCAAGATGCTGACCGCTGACCCTGACTACGTTGTCTTCAACGGGATAGCGAGCAAGTACATGACGGCCCCTCTGCATGTCAAGCCGAACCAGCTCGTCAGATTGTACATACTCAACGTGGGCCCTTCACTCTGGGAAGCCTTCCACGTGATCGGTGCGTTGATGGACACTGTTTACACGGACGGGAACCCTGCCAACCCCTCGTACGGCCTCCAGACCGTGAACCTCGCCCCCTCAAGCGGGGCAATCGTCGACATGTACTTCCGCGACCCAGGAGGAAAGAACCCCTTCGTAACGCATTCGTTCGCCTACGCCTCAAGAGGGGCGATCGGGCTGTTCCAGGTCGATGGAGGGCAGACGACCACAACAACCACAACAGAGCCGACTGGGGTCAACGTCTACACCCCCGACGGTTCCGCCCTCAACCAGAATTCCCCGGGATACTTCCCGGTCACGATCACGGTCATGATTGGGATGAACAGCACCGTGACCTGGACCAACAGGGATTCGGCCCCGCACACTGTGACAGCCACGGACGGGAGCTTCGACTCCCACAACCTCAACTCCGGCGAGTCCTACACGTTCACCTTCACGAAACCCGGAGTCTACACGTATACATGCAGCTACCACCCGTGGATGCACGGCACGGTGAACGTGGCGGCGATGCACTGATTTGGTAAATCCCTACCGAGCAAAAGCACCCCTATGCTGCGGGCTAGCTGGCGGCTCGGGTTCAAGTCCCGGCGACCGCACTTCATCGCTGGAGGTGGGCGACCGGGGTTGTGAAGTTCGGGAGCGCTATTCCCGTCCTCCATATATCCTCGGCAAGCAAGACACACATCCGTGCCTGCCAAAGACGTCGTACCGACTGCTCTGGTGGACGTAGTCCACTTCGCCGACCCGTGGTGCTGGTGGAGCTGGGGGCTTGAACCAATTCTCAACAGGTTGAAGGAAGTCTACGGAGACCAGATTAACGTCATCTACAAGATGGGAGGCATCACCGACGACGTGCCCGAATGGAGAAAGGAGTACAGCGTCATGGAAGACGACGCCCTAAAGGCCTGGGTGGCCGAGAGCGCTTCGCTGACCGGGATGCCGGCCGACAGCGAATACTACCTCAAATCCGGGGTGAAGACGACCTGGCCTGCAGGCATTGCATTCAAGGCGGCCCAGCTTCAGGGAGAGGAGGCAGCAGAGCGCTTCCTGCGCAGATTGATGGAGGTATTCGCCCTGGAAGCAAGAAACCTTTCAACTGACGAGTCCCTATCGAAACAGGCAAAAGAGGTGGGTCTGGACCCGGTCCGTCTCGGGCGCGACATCAGATCGGGCAAGGCGAAGTCCCTCTTCGAACATGACAAAGGGGAAATGAATGTCAGTTTCCTCACGCTGCTCTACGTGAACAGACGGACTGGCAAGGGATCGGCCGTCAGCAACTCTTTCGAGTCTAAAGAGCACCAAACCGCCTTGGAAAAGGTGGCCGGAGTCAAACTGGAAAGGAGGGTCCCGGTCGACATACTCGAGTACTTCGAACGGCATGAAGGCGCGACGATCTTTCCGAAAGAGGTCTCAGAGGTCTTTGGAATCTCCTCCTTCGAAGTGGAAGGTAGGATGAAGACCTTGGTCGAGGGCAGGCTCGTTGAGAGAAGGGAATTCCCCTTTGGCGCAGCGGGTTGGAAGTATTCAAGGTCCGGGAAGTCTCAGATGACATTGGAGCAGGCAAAGGCCTCCCACGTTGCGAGTACCTCCGCCCAGGAATCACCGGACAAGATGGACGAGATAATCACGAATGCAGTGAAGGGGCTCTACACCCAGGTCGCGACCAATCCTGAAAAGAAATACCACTTCCCACTGGGAAGAGAGGCCCTCCGCTTTGTGGGCTATTCCGAGGAGATCGACAAATTACCCGAGACGGCGCTGGAGTCCTTCGCCGGGGTGGGATATCCGCACGCCGCGAACGTGATAGGCCCAGGCAATGTAGTCCTGGACATCGGCTCAGGCTCAGGAACGGATGTCCTGTTCGCGTCGCTCAGGACTGGACCCAAGGGGAAGGTATTCGGCCTCGACATCACCGACGCCATGATAGAGAAGGCAAGAGCGAACATAGGAAAGATGGGGGCGAAGAATGTCAAGATACTGAAAGGGGATGCTACGAAAATCCCACTAGACGATGCCAGCGTGGATGTCGTGACGAGCAATGGGGTCCTTAACTTGGTCCCGGACAAGAAGAAGGCCTTCACCGAAATCTACAGGGTCCTCAGGCCTGGCGGGAAGATACAAATCTCGGACATCGTCGTTCAGAGCAACGTCCAGAAGGTCTGCGGCCTGATCCCCCAGCTGTGGGCGGACTGCATAGGCGGGGCTGCGGTCGAGAGCGAGTACATGAAGACGATTAGGGATGCCGGCTTCGAGGACGCGCGCATAATCAAGAGAATCGACTATTTCGCATCTAGCCCCTCAGAAAACACCAGGCGGCTAACGAAGACCTTCGGCGCCGAATCAGTTGTGATAACCGGAAGTAAGCCGCGGGCCTAGTGCGAGGTCCGACTTTCTCCCCGCGACTCCTTCCCATGGTCTGGACCAAAAAGGGACAGCTTAGTGCGGGCCCGGTGGGATTCGAACCCACGGCTTCTGCGAGCATAGCTCACTACAGCTTAGGAGGATCGGCGCCGCGCTCTGCCGCGCTGTCCGTATTTCGCTCCAAAGATCTGCGCTACGGGCCCAACCCAGAGCCGCGAGGAACTGCGATATTACGTGTTGCGGCCAATCATTAGACCAGGTCGAAATCCAGCTCCAGCTCCCTCCTCGAGTTCCTGAACCTGGAGTTCCCGAGCCTTACCTTCCCGATCTGCGACGTATTCTCCAAGTGCGCTTCGACGCAGCAGTTGACGTTCCAATCGAGGATCCTCACCAGCTTCAGCCTGGTTACCGTCGTCGGAACGGGGAATAGGTCGTAGATCTCCTTCCCAAAGTGGTTCTCGGCTTCGTCCTTCTCCATCTCGAACTCGAGGACCTCCACACCTTCGGAGATCTTCCCATTGGCCGCTTCTTCGACCTTGGTCATCTCCTCGACGGATGGCTTCCTGTCGAACTGGACAGTAAGGCGACCGTGCCTCCCCGAACCGAATGTCGACGCGGTCCATTTTGCTCCCAGGACCGCCTGTACCGCCCCCTTTACGACGTGGAGTGCCGTGTGGGTCCGGACGTCTTCGTCGCTCAACTACAGCCTCGTGACGATCTTGTAGAAATCCGAGAGCCTGGTCTCTAGGCCGTACCTTTCTTCGTTGCCGTGCATGTACCAGTAGATCCCCAGCAGGGTGGGCAGCATCCTCCAGAAGTGGAACCTCCCCTCGATCTTAGCCTTCACAAAATCGTAAACCTTCGCATACACTTCGAACTTCTCCAGCACCGCTTCTCGGTATCCTTCCTTGTCCCCAAGGTGGTCAACAAAGATGTCCACGCACTGCATGCTTGGAATTATCCCCTCACCCAACATCGGATACACCGTCCCGATGCTTTCCCCGACCCCGACAACCTTCCCGTCGAAGAACGGCTCGCACAGCTTCGGGGGTGTCACCCTGACAGGCCTCCCTATCTTCCTGATGACCTCGCAGTTGTACTTCTTTACGAACTCGTCCAGCTCCCCTCTGTACCCCCCTCGCAGGTCCCCGGCCCCTACATGTGCCATGCCGTCTCCCAGAGGGAAGTACCACCAATACCCGGTGATGCCGGGGTAAGGCTTAATCACAAAGTCGTCGTAGGGGAGGTCCTTCGACTTCACCTGATACTCCAGGGACGGGATCAATAAGTCCTCCTTGAGCCTGGGAAGGAGGGTCCTGTGGAGCCCGGTCGCGTCCACCACCATGTCGAAATCCTTCAGGGGCCCGTTGGGCTCCTTCACCTGCTCTCCCCAGTGAACGACCTTGTCCTTGATCATGTCGTGGGTCATCCTGTGCTTGTCGTAGGTGACCAGTCCCCTCAGCGGAATCTCCAGCTTTTCGTCCCCGAGGTCGACAATCATCTTCTTCCCCTTGTGCATGACGTAGTCATCGAACTCGAATCCCGCCTTTTTCACAAGGTCTCTGATGAACGGCTGGCTGGTCCCCCATGCGCAGACCGTGTACCAGTTCTTCTCGGTCCGCATCTCGAAAGCCTCAACCTGGTGTTCCCCGGGAATCCGGTTCATCAGGTACGCGCCCGCCACCCCTGTGCCGACGACAGCGATCTTCAACGAAGGCGCTCCTCAAGGGGTCGACTTCCCAAAGACGCTTTTCTAGTTGTCGCTTCATGTAGGTGATGGCTCCTTCCCAAAAATCTTATTACCCGAGACAACCGAGTATCCTGAGTAAACTCGAGATGTCCAGCGATTCGAAGGCGAAGGTCGTCAAGGTCTCTGAGGATACCTATGCGAAGCTCAAGGACATGGCGAAGTGGGGAGACACCATGGACCAGGTCATAAAACGGCTGATGGTCCAGACCAAGGGACTCGAAGACGTCGTAGCAGGCCAGAGTTCGATCTGCCTCATCGACGGCCAGAAGGGAAGGCTGCTCTACCGCGGGTACGACATTGTCGATCTGGCGTTGCACTCCAACTACGAGGAGACGACCTTCCTTCTTCTTAACGGCCACCTGCCCAACAGCTCCGAACTGCGGGTCTTCTCCGCCGAGCTGGCGTCCAGAAGGGCGATCCCCAAGGACGTAGTCTCGATTCTGACCACCCTCCCCCGCAACTGCGACACAATGGACGCCCTTCGCGTCGGGGTCGCGGCCCTGGGAGTCTACGACGACCCGATGCTCTCCCAAATCGAAAAGGCCATCTCGATCGCTTCGAAGATGGGGACCATAGTCGCAACGATCCACAGGCACAAGCACGACCAGGACATCATCGCTCCCAGGACCGACCTTACGACCGCCTCGAGCTTCCTGCATATGCTTACAGGGGAGGAACCCAGCCAGCAGGATTCCAAGCTCATGGACGTTCTCCTCATCCTCCATGCCGACCACGAACTCAACGCATCGACGTTCACGGCCAGAGTAATCGCCTCGACTCTCTCGGACGTCTACTCCGCGGTGACAGGAGCGGTCGGGGCCCTGAAGGGACCACTCCACGGCGGGGCCAACGAAAAGGTCGTCGAAATGACCGAGGAGATCGGGACTCCAGACAAGGCGGAGTCGTACGTCGAAACCAAGCTCGGCCAGAGGCAGAAGATAACCGGGTTCGGCCACCGGGTCTACAAGACCATGGACCCGAGAGCCCAGATCCTGAAGGACATGGAGCGGAAGTTCGTCCGAACCGAGAAGGAGAAACAGGCCTTCCAGATCCTGGAGAAGCTCGAATCGATGATGAAGAAGGAGAAGAACCTCTACCCGAACGTCGACCTGTACTCCGGGCTGGCCCTCAACCACATCGGGATCCCAAGCTACCTCTTCACCCCGGTCTTCGCTGTCGGAAGGGCTCCAGGATGGCTCGCCCACATCCTCGAACAGTACGCTGACAACCGCATTATCCGGCCCAGGGCAGAATACGCAGGGCCGATTGACGCCGAGTACGTCCCGATCGAGAAGAGGACCCAGGAGGTTGTTGCGAAGCATTGAGGGTCGAAGCTCTGGTCAGGAGGGCCCCGGTCACCATCAGCCCCAGCGCGACCATCAAGCAGGCCGCCGAGGTCTTCGGTCGCGAGAAGATCGGGCTCCTGGTCGTCGCTTCCTCGGTAAGCCCGGTAAAGGCCGAAGCCGTCATCTCAGAGCGGGACGTGGTCCGGGCCGTAGCCAAGGGGATGCCGCTGACCGCCCAACTGGAGTCGATCTCGACCAAGAAGCTGGTGAGCATCAAGAGGTCCGAAAGGCCTTCGAAGGCGGTCAAGCTGATGATGGAGAATGGGATTCGCCACCTCGTGGTGGAGAACGACGATGGGACCTTGTTCGGGGTCCTCTCGATAAGGGACTTTTTCAGGGAGAACAAGCTTCTGCAGAGCTTCCTAAAGGACGAATCTGAGGAAGTTCACGGGATCGACTAATCCCGGAAGGCTGGAAGGATAAGCGCCGAACCCCATGAAGTTTAGGGACAGTGGAGGCAAAGGTAGATTATCTTAAATAGCGTGAGACGTTCCGCGTCTCAGCAATGGCGCTTTTCGGCGACATCGGCACCGTCTTCATAATGGGACTGGTGGGAGTGGTCTTCACCATACCGGTGATTCTGCTTCCGAAGCTCTTCGGTCCAAAGAGACCGAATCCCATAAAGAACGCCCCCTTCGAGTGCGGCCAGGTCCCAGTCGGGGCCGGCAAGATGCACTTCATGATGCAGTACTACGCCTATCTTCTCATGTTCATCGTCTTCGACGTCCTCGGCATGTTCCTCTACGCCTGGGCCGCCGCCTACCAGCCCCTCGGCCTCGGCCTGTCCTCGGACTGGATTCTCACGATATTCATGGGGATGCTCTTCATCCCCATGGGCTACGCCCTCTCCCTCGCCGGGAGGCGAGAGCTGTGGTGACCGTCCAGAAGACCGGAGCCATCCAGCTCCTGGTCGGGAAGATCGACGACATCCTGCAGTACGCCGTCGGCGACCCTATGCGCTATCTTGCCAACTGGGGGAGGCTGTACTCCCTCTGGCCGGTCCACCTGGAGACCGCCTGCTGCTCCGTCGAGGTAGGAGCCGCAGCGGGGGCGAGGTTCGACTTCGAGAGGTTCGGGGCCTTGGAGGCCTTCGGCTCCCTCCGCCAGTGCGACCTCCTCATCGTCATGGGGACCGTCACCCGCAAGCTTGCTCCCCGCCTGAAGATGATCTACGACCAGATGGCGGAACCGAAGTACGTAATCGCAATGGGCGCCTGCGCGATAACCGGTGGCCTCTATTTCGATTCATACAACGTCCTCAGGGGGATCGACGACATAATCCCCGTCGATGTCTATGTCCCCGGCTGCCCTCCTCGGGCCGAGGCTCTGCTGCAGGGCATAGTCCTGCTCCAGGAAAAGATCCGGAGAGCACCAAGCCTGAGCGGTCGGTGATAGCCGGATGAGCATAGGCAGCGCACCCGTCCAGCCCCCCACCAAACCCGTAGCACCCGTCGCAGCCCCGTCCGTCCCGAAGCCCGAACCCATCCGCGCCAAGGAGCTCGCGGGACACATCAACGCAAGATTTCCGTCCGTGAAGGTCGACTACATGAGAGAGAAGAGGCTGAAAGTCAGCACCACCCCGACCCTAGTGAAGGAGCTGGCCCTGTTCGTCCGGGACGAGCTCGGCTTCGACCACCTGAAGACAGTCAGCGGGGTCGACTGGATCGCCAAGAACGAGTTCGAGGTCGTCTACTTCGTCGGCTCGCTCTCGAAACCCGGGTTCGAAGACTTCATCATCGCCATGGCCGAGCGGGTCCCGAGAGACGACCCATCGGTCCCGTCCCTGATCGACGTCTGGCTCGCCTCCGACTACAACGAGCGGGAGACCCACGAGATGTTCGGGATCAACTTCCAAGGACACCCGAACCAGGCCCACCTCTTCCTCCCCGAAGACTGGACCGACATCCCTCCCCTCCGCAAGGACTACGTCTCTCCGGGGCGATAAGAAGATGACCATCGAATCAGAATATTCCCCCGACGCGGACAGGATAATGGCCGTCTCATTGGGACCCCAGCATCCGGGCGCCGGGCACTTCCGGATCAAGCTCTGGCTGGACGGGGACTACCTGGTAAGGTCCGAGCCCGACCCCGGCTATGTCCACAGGGGCGAGGAGAAGATGGGGGAGTACCGGAACTACATCCAGAACGTCCCTCACCTCGAACGCCCCGTGATCCTCGACAGCTGCGGCATCCTCCTTCCGTACGCCCTCGGGGTCGACGAGCTGATGAACAACAGCATCCCTCTAAGGGCCAAATACCTCCAGGTAATCATGTCCGAGGCCAACCGCATCATCTCCCACATGTACTTCCTCGGGATACTCGGCATCTTCGTCGGCCACTCGACCATCATCGAGTGGATGATGGGGGACAGGGACTACTGGATCGACTTTGCCGAGCGGATAGGCGGCGCGAGGGTGACCTTCGCATACATAATCCCGGGCGGCGTCAGGAACGACATGCCCGATTTCGCGACCGAGAAGGGGCTCAAGACCTGCGACTGGTTCGAGAAGAGGCTCGACGAATACGACAAGATATTCTTGAAGAACCCGCTCTTCATGCAAAGGACGGTAGGGGTCGGGATCCTCTCGAAGGAGGACGCCATAAAGCTCGGCGCCACGGGGACGGTCCTCAGGGCTTCCGGGGTCAAGCACGACCTAAGGAGGGACGAGCCGTACTCCGTCTACGACGACCTTGACTTCGAGGTCCCCACCCTGAACACCGGGGACTCATGGGCCCGGGCATACATCGCTTTCCTTGAGATGAGGGAATCTGTGAAGATAATCAGGCAGGCTCTGAAAAAAATCCCGCCGGGCCCGGTCCGGCTGAAGATAGGGATCCAGCCGAGGGTCCCGCCAGGAGAGGTCTTCTCACGCACTGAGGCCGCCAGGGGGGAGATGAGCTACCACATTATCAGCGACGGGTCTCCCAGGCCCTACAGGCTCAAGATATCTACGCCAAGCCTGAAGAATCTAAGGGTCCTTCCTCACATCCTCAGGAACGCTCACATCGCCGACATACCGGTCATCTATTGGTCAGAGAATCTGTGGCCAGTCGAATTCGACCGATAAATGGCGCCCATGGGTTGGCAACCACCTTCACAGGCTTATATCCCGTGTCCAGGGCGTGTCCCTGTGTCAGCAGACGAAGAGATGTTGGCTGAACTCCGGAAAATAAGAGAACTTCTGACTAAGGCCCAGCCCCCGGAAGCGGCCCCGGCCCCGAAGGGCCTCGCGGCGGAATTCAAGGTGTTCCTCTCCCAGTACAGGGTCCTTGGCCTGGCAGTGGCCTTCATCCTGGGCATCTACCTCGGTGCGCTGGTCCAGGCGCTGGTAAAGGACCTGATCCTCCCACTAATTGGAATCGCACTAGGTCCCGGCACAAACCTGACCGGCCTTCAGGTCGTCTTCGCAGGCCAGACCTTCGGAATCGGTGACTTCCTCAACGCTGTCCTGACCTTCATCATCGTGGCCATCGTAATCTTCCTGATCGTCAAGGTCGCGAAGCGCATGAAGATCGATTGACCCACGGGGCTCTTCTCCTTCCCTTCCGACACCATGATAGTGTAATTCGTTGAGCAGTATGTCAAAGGATATTGCCACGGTCGGGTATGTTCGTCCTTCCTGTTATCATGTCTGGATATCACGTTGAGCAGCAAGTTCGAGAAGGGATGGAAGGCTCAGGAGAAGGAGGGTTTCGGCAAGATGACCCGCGACACCATTCGCGGTCCTCAGCCGTTGAAGCCACAGATCCAGAAGGCTACCCAGCAGCTCACTGGGGAGATCAACCGTCTGGACCAGGCAAGCAACAGGCTGAAGCAACGGGAGAACTCCATCTTCAAGAAGACGGTGACCGCAGTCCAGGCTCACGACCAGGAGTCGTCCAAGGCATACTCCAACGAGCTCGCGGAAGTCCGCAAGATGCAGAAGATAGTCACGCAGTCGAAGATCGCCCTAGAGCAGATCACGACGCGACTGCAGACCGTCACTGACATCGGAGACTTCGCAGCCACAATCGCCCCGGCGATCGGGGTGATCAAGAACATCAGGACGACACTTAGCGAAGCGATGCCTGACGCGCAAGGCGCACTGGGAGAGATTGGCGCACAGTTGAACTCGATCATGGTGGACGTTGGCCAGATAACTGGCACCTCGTTCTACCAGGCCGAGAACAGCGAAGAGGCGAACAAGATCCTTTCAGAAGCCGCGGCCATCGCCGAAAAGAGGATGAGCGAGTCGCTCCCCGAAGTGCCGAACACTTCGAGCCAGTCCATCTTCACAAGCGAATAAGAAAACCAAAGGCCGTTCGGCCAAAAGCCGGATGGCCCTCTTCTTTCTATTAGCAGACCCCAGTCGCGGGACTCGAACGTCGGCTGTCAGACAGGTGACGAAGTGTTCCAGAGGAGTTCTAGGAACTGCATGAAATTGCTCGCGACCGCCGGGCTGTCGATCCACCCGCAGGCAGAGTAGTCGGGAAGAGCGATCAAGGCCACCTTCTCGTCGACCAAAATGTCCACGGCCACCAGGGTCCCGGTCCGGATCTCCGTCCCCGGAGGGAGTAACCCGGAGGCCTCCTCGTCCCCCACGGCCCTGACCTTCACCCCCCTCGCCACGGCGCGCTCCAGCAATTCCAGAAGCCTTCCGTCTTCGAGCCCCATGGTCGGGGCTACGAGTACGACGGAGGATTTCGCCCCTGCGAGCATTTCATAGATCTTCGCAAGGACTTTCTCCCTCCCCCGCAGGGTGTTGACCAGCTCCGCCTCCTCTGCCGGCTCGGGGTTGTAGATCCGATCAAGTGCATCAAAGGTCTCCTCGATCCGGGGGATGATCATCCCTCTCACCGACGCGGGCTTCCTCGCCCGATACGTCGCCGGCTTCTTCGTGACCACTTCGACCCACCCCATTTCCGTCAGCCTCCTGAGGGACTCGTAGGCGCTCGGATACGGGATCCTCGCCTCCGACGCCACCTTCCGGGGGTCAGAAGGACCGAGCGAGGCCAGGGCCACGTAGCACTTCGCCTCGTAGGCAGTCAGCCCCATGCTCCGCAACTGGTCTACGGTGGCGCGCCTGTCCATTACGAGACATCGAGACAAACCTCTTATATAGGATTTTAGTAGCGAACACGACTAATGCTTCAGACGGACTACGACGTCGTCATCGCCGGAGGCGGAATGTCGGGCCTGATCACAGCCGCATCCATCGGCTATCACTCCAAGAGCAAGGCGCGGGTCCTCATCATCGACAGGAACCCGGAGAACGAACCGGGAAAGAAGACCCGCAACGGATGGACTTGCGGGGACGCGACCAGCAAGCGGAGCCTCGACTATCTGGCCGAGCACATCGGGATAAGATATGGGTCCCCGGAGCTGGAGCACCCGGTCAAGGGCGTCTACGTCTACTCTCCCGACCGGAAGACGAAGGTCCTGTTCGAAGGGGAGGGGTATCTGTTCAACAGGAAACTGGCGCCCCTGCGGCAGGTGGCCGACGCGAAGAAGTTCGGGACCCAGTTCATGTACGGAGCGACCGCCGAGCGACTTCTCTCGGAAGGGGGATTCATCACAGGGGTTTCTGGGAGGACAGCGGACGGGTCGCCCTTCAGCGTGACCGCGAAGGTCGTCGTCGACGCGACCGGGGCATCGTCCGTTCTGAGGAGGTTCCTTCCAATCCCTTCCTTCATCGAGAAGGAGATCGACCCAGACGACGTGGTGGGGACGGGACGGTACATCCTGGACTTCGACCCCGGAATGGAGTCGAAGGAGTTCTTCGACCCTGACTTTTGCATCATCCACCTGGACCAGTTCATGGCCCCGGCAGGATACGCCTGGGTGTTTCCGAAGGGGAAGACCAAGGTCAACATCGGCCTGGGAATTTCGAAATCCGGGCTCGACAGGAGGAACCGGCGCTTCAAGCTCAACGACAACCTGCAAAGCCTGATCGACAAATACGTGGCGGACAATCCAGTGATCAAGGCCCCGAGGCAGCCCCAGACTGATGACGACCAGGGGAACACAAAGGGGAACTGGCAGGTCCCGGTAAGAAGGCACAACGATTGCATGGTCGCCAACGGCTTCGCGGTCGTCGGGGACGCAGCCTGGATGCCCCGGCCCATCGACGCTGGAGGTCTCAGCCCGGCCATCTATGGCGGGACCATACTTGGGAAAGTAATCGCGGAGGCGATAGAATCAGGGGACACCAGCGAGGGCTCGCTCTGGAAGTACAACGTGGAATACATGAACGCCCACGGCTACCCGATGGCGAGCTTCGAGGTGCTCCGGAGGTACCTCCAGACGGTCACCGACGAACAGATAAACTACGGGATGAAGCACTTCCTGTCCGAGGAGGACGTCCTGGCGATCACCGACAGGAAGCACCCCCAATTCAACAGGGCCAGGCTCCTGAATCCCGGGATGTGGCTGAGGGTCCTGAGCCAGCTGTCTCTTGCGCGTGGGCTCAGGTACACCGTCGAGAAGAGCGCTTCGCTGGTGAGCATCAACCTGACATATCCCGAATCATCGAAGGGGTTCCAGGAATGGAAGGACCGCCTGGGCGGGGAGCTCGCGGAGACGGTCGAAAAGTTCAAGCCGCTCGACGTAGTCAACTAAAATAGCTGCAGACGGGATGCCTTTGGGCGATGGCTTCCTCCTCGCTGGACGCGGAGATAATAGACGCCGTCAAGGAAATGTCCCCGTCCGTCGCGTATCTTATGGGCTTCGACGATTTCGCCGGGAAACTGTTCGTAGCCTCTGACTCAAACATCAACGCCGCGGTCAGACGGATAAGGGCGCTCAGGAAGAGGGCGAAGACACAGCTTCAGAAGAAGGTCCTGGACTCGCTCGAAGTACAGGCTACGTTCGACGAGCCCCAGCCCGTCTTGGATGAAATCGTGGGCGCGATCTTCGCCCACATGGTGAAGGAGGGGGTCAAGGACGGGCACATGCTCTCTCTCCTCGGATTCGCCTCGCAGACCATCAACGCGTGCCAGAAGCGATATTCCAGGAGGAAGGTGCCCATCGGGGTCAAGGCCCTGACGCTTTACAGGCTCGGAGGTGTCATGGAGATACTTGACACGGTGAAGGGTCAGACCAAGAGCCCCGCCGTCAAGGCCGCCTGCGATGGCTTGAAGGCGAAGACTGCGCGCTACGTGAAGATGTTCGAGCTCGAAGGCTTCGGGAAAGGGGAGTTCACCAACGTGGAGAGGGTGTTCAAGAGGGACGGGTTCGACCTTGGAAGACAGGATTCCTACGAGGAGGTTCTCCGCAAAGGATTCGACTATCACGAATCCCCTGAGGAACTGGAACGGAAGGCGATATCCTGGATAGACGAGGAGCTCCCGAAGTTCAAGAGGGTCACGGCAGTCCTTGCGCGGAAGTTCGGATGCAAGGCCGTCCCGGAGGTCGTGGAGGAGCGGATCAACTCCAGGATGAAGCTGGACCCCAAGAAGCTGATTCGGACGACGGCCGAGATGCGCAAGGTCACCCAGAAGCTGGTCAACGAGGAAGTCCACGGCATCAATCCCAGGTACAAGACCATGGTCGTAGAAACCCCGTCATATCTCAGCGGGACCATCCCCACGGGGGCCGCCCAGTTCTTCGACACGTTCACCAGGAAGCCGTTCCAGGTCTTCTTCCAGACCACCGACCCGAAGAGGGACCCTGACAAATCGGTTGCCGCTCTCATCGACCTACTGGTCCACGAGGAGTACGGCCACTGCGTCCATCATTCCAACAGCGCGGTGGGGTTCGTCGGGAAGCTTCCCGACCTTCAGATTCTCCCCGGGATTCTAACCGCGGGACCCATAACCGAGGGGCTTTCGTTCAACAGGGAGCTCGAGTTCTTCGAAGCCTCGAAGAAGCTGGAGGGGAAGAAACGCCTCACAGCGGCAGAGAAGAGATATGTCGGGCTCATGGAGAAGTACGGCGGGTTCAAGCAGATCAACCTGGAACTCGAGTTCATGACCAGAAGATGGCGCATCACCAGGTTCCTACGGGTGGTCGGGGACGTAAGGGTCAATACCGGAAAGCAGGGCCTTCTGGAGTTCGTCGATTGGGCCAACAAGTACACCGGGGTCCCGAGGAGCAGCATGTACTTCCAGCTGTTTCCGGCCCACGAAGGGATATTCCCGGGGTACGCGACCTGCTACGCTGTCGTGGGCCAGGAAATCCGCGACATGGAGAGGAAGATGAAGGACGACAGGAAGAGGTACAAGTTCTCGACCTACCTTTGCAGCATAGGGTTCCCTCCAAGGAGCTTGTACAACAAGATGCTCCGGGAATACGCGAGCCGACTGTGAAAGGACCCGCTCAAGGCGGGAAAGTAAGTTTCGATGCCAAGACCGAAGCGTTCCTGGAGGGGGTGCATTTCGGAAAGCTGGCGACACTGATGAGGGACGGATCCCCTCAACTGACCCCGATCTGGTACATGTACGAAAATGGACGCCTTATCGTAAACACGACCAATGACAGGACGAAGTATCGGAACATTGTAAGGAATGGGCGCGTTGCCTTCCTCGTCGACAACGGCTACGAGTACGTGACAGTCTTCGGAAGGGGGAGGGTCGCCGTGGAGCGCGATGCGAAGAAGGACATCGAGACCCTTGCGATCAGGTACACGGGCGAGGAAAAGGGCAGGAAAGCAGCCCGCGACCATTTCTGGAAGGAGGACCGCGTCTCCATCGAGATCATCCCTGAAAGAGTGGTCTCGGGCCTCGGCTAGGCCATCGCCCTGAAAAAGAAGTCAGCCACGAAATCCCCGTACGGCCCTCTTTCGGCCGCCTTCGAGAAGTGTATGTGCTGGAATATCACGCGGTTGAGCATCCCTAGCAGGCAGTCTGCCGCGAGCTCCGGGGAAGTCTTCCTGAACAACCCCTTCTTCATGCACTTCTCAATGAGCCCGCTCGCCAGGTCTCGGATCCGGTCGAGGTCTTCGCTGACCATCTGGGCGCTCCGCTTGTCCAGCGTCGCCGAGTCTCTCATGTAAAGGCCCGCGTCGAACGAATGCTCGGGGAAAGATGAGAGGTATGTCCCGATGAACCCCTCGAGGGAGCCCTTCGGGTCCCTGTTGCTTCCCGACTTTTTGAGCTTGGAGATGAAGCCCCCCATCGAAATCTTGCTCCTGGCAACGGCGTCGAACAGCCCCTTCTTGTTCCCGAAGTAGTAGTAGATGACGGGGGCGGTGGTCCCGGTCTCCTTGCAGATGTCCCTGATAGACACGTTTGCGAACCCCTTCTGAGAGAACAGCCTGGAGGCGACCTCGAGTATCTTGGTCGCTGCTACTCCGTACTCGTGGGCCTGCAACTCGACGTGAAGGAGCCTCTCAGCGTATTTAATGGTTGAAGGCAGTGGCCGGGAAATTCATCGACCTCAGCAGTGAGACGAACTCCGCGTCTCCCTTGATCCAGTCGAACCTCGGCTCGACACCGACCCAGACGAGCCAGCTGGAGCGCTCCTCGTATGCCTTCCCCAGCCACATGATGGTCTGGTCCCTGTCCTTCATGCCGTTGAAGACCGCGGCTACCCAGTACGAGGGGACATAGGTCTCGCCCATGCGCTCCAGCAGCTTGTCGAGTATCCCCATGGCCTCCTCCACCTTCCCGGCCGACGCGAGCCCGTGCCCGAGCATCCCCAGGGAGAGGGTGCTCTCCCCCGAAAGTCTCACGGCGGTCTGCAGTTCCGATATCGCTTCGTCGTACATCCCCTTTTCGAGATACGGCCGGCCGAACCATAGGTGGGTCTGCATGAAGTCCGGGTCGAGCTCGATGGTCTTCTTGTACTGCTCTATCGCCTTGTCATACTGCCTGGACAGGTAGAGGACGTGCCCGAGTCCGGCGCTTATCGAGAGCGAAAGCGGGTCGAGTTCCCTCGCATACCCCATCTCCCTGACGGCCTCGTCGAAGCGCCCCATCGCCTTGAGATAGTCGGCGAAGAACTGGTGGGCCGGGGCGTAGTTCTGGTTCAGCTCTATCGCCCTGTTGAATTCACGCTCTGCCCCTGACCAGTCCCAATCATACTGGAACCTGACCAGGCCGAGCGACGTGTGGGCCTCGGCCAGGCCCTCATCCAGGGACAGCGCCTTCTGGACAGCCACCTTTGCCTTCGGGAAGGCCTCGGCCGGAGGCATGAACTCCAGAAGCGCGAGCGTGGAATAGGCATCAGCGAGCCCCGAGTACGCCTTTGCGTATCCAGGGTCGATGGTGAGCGCCTCCTCGAAGCACTTCACGGATTTGGTCAGGTCGGCGTTTGACCTCCTGCTCCACAGCTGCCTCCCCCTCAGGTACTTCTCGTAGGCCTCGGGGATAATCCTCGGGTCCTTTCCCCCGGCCATCTGTTCCGGCTGGAGGACCCGGACCTGAAGTGCGGAGGCGACCTTCTTCCCGATATCGCTCTGGATGGCAAAGATGTCCTGCAGGTCCCGGTCGTATTCGTCCGACCACAGCGGCTCTTCACTGATCGTGTTGACCAGCTGGACGTTGATCCGTACCTTCTTGCCTTCCTTCCTGACGCTTCCCTCGAGGAGGCTCCCTACGCCGAGCTCTCTTCCGATCTCCGAGGCCCGTTTGTCGGTCCCCCTGTAGCTCATCACCGAGGTCCTGGCTATTACGCGGAGGCCGCGGACCTTCGATATCGCGGAGATCAGTTCTTCGGTCATCCCTTCTGCGAAGTACTCGTCGGCCGGGTCCCGGCTTATGTTCGCGAAGGGGAGAATCGCGATTCTTTCCGCCGGGGGTCCCTGCTTGGCGGGCGTGGCTGTGCCAGTGCTCCGGCCCAGTCCTGCAACACGGAAGACCTCCATGGGATCTGACACGTTCTTGAGTTCGGTCCTCCCCAGAGACTCGAACTCGTAGGCGACCTTGTTGGCGACGCTGGAATGGACCTGTCCCGACAAGCAGACGCCTCCGGGAGGAGCCAGTGCCTCTATCCTGGATGCGACATTGACGGCGTCCCCGGCCACGTCCGTCCCCGAGTGGATGACGTCTCCGAGGTGGATACCGATTCTGACCCAGATCCTCTTCGCGTCCGGTCTTGCATCGTTGGTATTCTTCAGAAAAGTCTGGACCTCGACAGCGCACCTGACCGCGTCCAGGGCGCTCGCGAATTCCACAAGGAAGCCATCGCCGATGGTCTTGACCTCCCTGCCCTTGTGCCTCGCCAGCATGGGCCTGACCAGCCTGCGCTGCTCGCCGAGGAGTTCCATGGCCAGTGCCTCGTCCTTCTGGGCGAGCGAGGTGAAACCTACCATGTCCGTGAACATTATTGCGGCGAGGCGCCTCTCACCTTCGGACTGGTCCGTCTCACTGCCGCTCTCGACCCCGACCCGTTGACCCCTGGCTCCGGAGACCGAAGCTGGGCTCTCTCCTATTGGGGGTGAGCTACCCCTTCCCGGGACCACCTCGCCGTTCCCAAGGAGCTCAAGATTGCGCCATCTGGAATCATGGCCTCCCCCTCTGGCGGACCTTACCCTCATTAAGTTCCGTAGGGCTTCGTCTTGCTCTCTAGTCCCGAAATCGATGACGCCGTCGCAGAACGATTCGAACTGTCGGTAAATGTTCTCCGGATACACTCCGGTCACCAGGGAATGTATTGCCGCGATTTCCAACTTCCTGGCATAGGGGATCGTCAGCGTTCGGAAGTGTTCGACCACAGATTTCGCATCGTTGAATTGCAGGAGCACCGACGTGTTGTCGTCGATGTGCAGCCTTCGTTTTTCCACTTCGGGGACCTCTTCCCCGACCTCGTCCGAGACCCCCTTGTCCCAATCTTCTATTTTCACCGACCTAAGGTCTATCCGTTCCCTGGGGGAGGCCTTCCCTATCATGGCCGCCTTCCCAAGTCCTGTCTGGACCGTGTAGCTGTCCCAGATCCTGAAAGTGTCGTCCTTCTCAAGTCTCTTGACGTCGATGTCGAGCCTCTCCAGGGCTCCTCTGATCTCGTCAGTGGGTCTAGTGAATGTGTGAAAGTCGGCCCTGATCCCCATCCTGAGAGCCTGGGCACAGAGAGTGACGGATGCCTCGTACCAGAGAGATTGCGGCTCGAACTCCACGAGGTAGTTGGCCCCGAACCTGAGCCCTCCGGGCAGCCCCTCATCCAGTAGGGGGAGCTTTAGTTCATCCAAGGACAGGCCCGAGTTGGTCCGTCTTACTTATCCGATTCGTAGAGAAACCAGGCGTGTCTAGTCGAAGTCGCCGCCGCCCTCGCCGCCCATCCCGCCCCCGCCTCCGGGCGGTCCGGCCGGGGCCTTCATCTTCCCGGCAGCGATGACGTCGTCGATTCTCAGGATCATTGATGCGGCCTCGGTGGCCGACTTTATGAACTGCAGCTTGACTGCAAGAGGCTCGAACACCTGCCGCTGGTACATGTCCTTGATCTTGCCGTCGGAAGCCTCAATCCCGAACCACTTCCCGCCTTCCGCGTGCTTCGCCCTGAAATCGACCTGCGCGTCGATCGGGTCCATGCCGGCGTTCTCGGCCAGTGCGATGGGTATCGACTCGAGGGCCTCTGCGAACTTCTGGGCAGCCAGCTGCTCCCTCCCTGAAAGCTTCTCAGACCACTTCAGGACCTGATAGGCGGCTTCCGCCTCCGCCGCGCCTCCACCGACCACGATGGCTGGCCTTTCAATGACGTCCTTGGTCACCATTAGGGCGTCGTGAAGTGAGCGCTCTCCTTCGTCGACGATGCGCTGTGTCCCCCCTCTGATGAGCAGGGTGACAGCCTTCGGGTTCTTGCATCCTTCCACGAAGACCCATCTGTCCTCCTCGACCTTCCTCTCCTCGACGAGGGCGGCGAAGCCCAGGTCGGTCGGGGAAAGATCCGCGAAGTTGTTGACCACCCTTGCGCCGGTAGCCCTGGCGAGTTTCGTCATGTCGCTCTCCTTCGCCCTTCTTACCGCGAGTATCCCGGCCTTTGCCATGTAGTGCTGCGCTATGTCGTCCATTCCCTTCTGGCAGATGACCACAGTCCCGCCCACCTCTGCCACCTTGTCCACCATCGACTTCAGCATCTTCGTCTCCTCGTCGAGGAACTTCTTCATCATCGAGGGGTCGTTAATGTTGAGCTTTGCGTCGAACTCCGTCTTCTCGATCTCGAAGGGCGCGCTCACCAGCGCGATCTTGGCCTTCTCGACGCGCTTCGGCATTCCAGAGTGCACGACCTCCTTGTCCAGCACTATCCCCTGCACCAGACTGGTGTCCTTGAGCGACCCTCCGGGCTTCTTCTCTACCTTCACGTTGTCTATGTCGACCTTGTACCCCTTCAGCGTCTTTTCCGCGACCGCCAGGGTGGCGTCGACCACGAGCTCCGCGAGCTGCTCTGCTTCTCTGGAGACCAGCTTCGTCTGCATGCTGGTCCTCGCAATCTTGACAAGCCACTCCCTGTTGTCAGGTGAAATCTTCTCGGCGATTTCCTCCAGAGCCTCTATGGCCCTCCTGGCAGCCTTCGTGTAGCCTTCTACTATGACCGTGGGGTGGACGTCCTTCTCAAGGAGCTCCTCTGCCTTCTCAAGGAGAGCTCCGGCGAACACGACAGCGGAAGTGGTGCCGTCGCCGACCTCGTTGTCCGTCGTCTTCGAAACTTCGACCAGCATCTTCGCAGCGGGGTGCTGAACGTCGATTTCCTTCAGCATCGTCGCACCGTCGTTGGTAATCGTCACGTCGCCCAACGAGTCCACCAGCATCTTGTCCATCCCTCGAGGACCGAGGGACGTCCTCACAATCTCGGAGATCAGTTTCGCTGCGGCGATGTTGTTCTTCTGCGCCTCTCTACCCCTGTTCTGGCTCGAACCCTCCCTCAAGATCAGGACTGGCTGGCCGGAAGACGTCATAGCGGGAATCGCGGTGGTTGACATGGGTATCTATCGTTGGGTATACAACCAAGCATTGTTTATAAGTTTTCCACGGTTGCGGAGGGCTCTGGTAAGTCAACTGGACATCTTCTCCCTGTTAAGACTCTGGACACGATTGCGATGTGCTTTCCACTTTCTGGAGTTCCGATGGACTCCCCAAAAGAACCCTACCAGAACGGGGACTTTCAGAAGCCCAGACACAACATAGCCCAGATGGAGGAAGTCGATAACATTGACAGCGACCAATGCCACGGCGACCAGTGTTAGGGCGATGGCGAGGAGTCTTCTCTCGACCTTATCCATGATTCTCTCCCTTGGCCTCTGAATGACTCGCGTTCTGGATGAGCGTTAGCCACTTGTTCTGACCCTCCACCTTGATTCCCGCTCGGTCGGCAGGGGTGTCTCCGTTTAGCCCTTCATGTGGTCTGATGAAGTTGTGATAGAGTTGGAAGCCTTTGATAATTGGTGAATCTAGCCGCTTGAGGCCTCGCATGGTCTTTTCTCTGTCTCTGACCTCGCCATTCATTCGCTCCATCTTGTCATTGTGAACTTTGCCTTGCGGAGACTGACAAGGGGGAGGCCCTTTCGGTTCGGTCAGGGTCGGATATCAAGCTCGTCGATCGCCTTCGCCAGGTCGAAGTCCCAGGCGGTCACCCCGCCTTCGGAGTGGGTCTGCAGTGAGAACTTGACGGTGGTGTAGACCACTCTGATGTCCGGGTGGTGGTCCTGTTCGTCGGCGACCTTGGCGACGCGGTCCACGAAATGGATCCCCTCCGCGAAGGTGTCGAATTCGAAGGTCTTCGAAATGAACTTGCCTTCGCGTCGCCAGCCCCTCAGCTTCCCGAGCCGGCGTTCGATCTCGGCTTTCTGAAGGAGCAGTCGAGGCAAGGCGCCCACCCGAGCTACGCGTTGGTATTTAGTTTAGCGAAGGCCCTACGTCTTTTGACATTGGCGATTAACGGGCTCCTGCAGGAAACGTAACTGTGGAGCTACCGCAAGGTAAGAAGCTCGTCACGGCCTCGGTGGATTCGGTCGTCCGGGTGGCCAAGGAGAAGGTCGACATCTCCAGGACAGTCAACTCTCCCGATGTGAACAACAAGCTGGAACGGGTAATCAGACCAAAATCCCTCACCGGGGGAATGAGGAAGCTGGGAGTCGCCCTCGTCCTGACTCCGGACCCCTTCACGGGAGTCCCCGGAGTTGCTCTGATCGCGTCATCATATGTGGCCAAGCGCCGCGAACCAATTGGACTCGCACGGCTGGGGGAAGAGACCCGCAAAGTCCTTCGCGAAATGCAATCTCTTAGACTTTAAGTAACTGCCGACGGTTTCCGGAACCCGATGGAAATCAAACCATCGAAGGGCCTGAAAATCAAGGTGAACGCCAGCCGAGAAGCAGTCTTCGGTGACGACGGAGTCTCGATGAACAAGGTGTCTATCAAGGACGGTAAGAGCGCCGGAGTGATGACCGGTATGACGCTTGCGGGCTTCGCGGAGGTCGAGATGTCGACCATGGACGGAAAGAAACACTGGTACCCGGTGGGGGACCTCGTCGGGGAGAAGGGGGAGCAGATCGTCGAGGATGAACTCGCAGTAGACGAAGAGGAAGATGTCGTCCCTGCCAAGTAGGGGCAGTCTCCGAATTGTCGGCGCCTGATCAAGAAGAGCTCGTATTCGTGGTGGACGTGAGCTCTTTCACCAAGAACGGGTTCATCGGGACGACGACCTACGGCGGAGAACGGCTCGATCTCGAATTCGACGATGTCGGGGAAGGGGTCCTTCTCACGTCCGAGATGGCGAAGAGGATCGGGGTTAAGAAGGGCGCCCCACTGGCGGTGATAGTGGAGGTGGAGGATGGCAAGACCCAGTTCCAGAAGACGGTCGTCGCCGGCGTGGGCAAGGTTGCCAGGATTTCAGACGCGAAGGTGTACTACGCAGTTGGGAGTGAAGGGGGAGCGGTTGTCAGAATAAGGAGGCCCTAGCCGAAGACAGCGTCTCCGTCGGTCTCAGGCAGTTCGTACCACTTCGCCCTCTCGCCGATCCTGGCGCGCATTTTCCAGGCCAGGCTCTTGGGTTTGGAATCCATCATCGAAATCAGGCGTCCGATCCTTCCCTCCATCGCAAGCGCATCGCTTCCGGTGCTGGTGCGAACCCTCTGTTTCAGCGCCTCCAGGCTCTTCCTGAAGGTGGTGTACATGCCCCAGTCATTGGCGCAAAGTTCCGCGATCTCCTCACCACTGATCCCGTCCCCGCTGTCGGTGACCTCGAAGTCGTGAAAGGCAGCCATCAGGTCGTAGAACTCCTTGTCCGTCCTCTCCACCACCTGGAGCTTGGTCATGACCAGCTGGGTTATCGGCAATGTGCGCATTCCTGCCAGGATGCTCTCTTTGAAGTTGAACTTGTGGCACATGATGAACTCGTCTAAGAACAGGTCGACCCTCCTTTTGTTCACTATGTCGTAGTAGATCATTCTCTGCCCCATGTTGAGCTTATTGAAAACCTCCCTCGGTTTGTAGCCAAGAGAATCCATTATCTTCACTATTTCCCTGACGTTTTCCCGCCTGCCCATTAGGTCGATGTCCTTGTTCTCGCGCCAATATGGGGCGCGGTTGGCACTTGGACACACGAGCTTGAAGGCCAGCCCCCCAATGAGCCTGAGGCGCACCGTCTTGGAATCTGCGGCGTCGATTATCTGCTGCGCCGCGGCAAGGCCGTTCTCAGGCAGCATCACGGTCCTCTCCATCTGTCCGAGTGGAATCTCCATTCCCATTTAAGGTCTATTCGCTCCCATGCTCGGTTAACAGCCCCTTGCAAATTCGGGGGGCTAAGGAGCCATGGCCCGCCATCTTCGTCGGAGCGAAGCGCCCCCGCTGGAAAGACTGCTGCCACGAAGATCGCTCGGGCCCATCGAAGAGCTGGCGGCCTTTCTAGGAGCAAGAGAGGTCGTCTATCGAGGCAAGGTGCCGGAAATGTGGCAGTCCGCCTCCGCTAGGATACCCGGGTTAGACGGCGAATCTTGTGGGGTTCGCGGTAAAGCTGTCGTAGCAACTCTGAGAACAAAAGAAGTACGTCTTTCCCCCGTGGTCCTTCTTCAGCTTCGCCGTGCTCTCATCTACCGTCATTCCGCAAACTGGGTCGCGAGCCAAGCTAGTCCGGCGCTTCCGGGTCCGCTATTTCAATTTTCGTTCGCCCCTTGGTCCTCGAAGCCGTCACGGCGGCCAGTAGGCTGACCCCCCCGTTGAGCAGAAACACAATTCTCATCGAAGCGACGAACTGGTCCGTTCCCTGCCTCCCCACTTCGACGTTCTGCCCTGCGAATATGGACTGGAGGGTCGAAACCGGGACCCCGAGACCCAGAATCATGAACGCGAAAGCCAGGCTGAGCAGGAACCCTGCGTTCACCAGGGTGGAAGACATTCCGGACGCAACCCCCCTCCTGGCCGGTGGGGTGGCGTTCATTATCGAAGCTATGTTGGGGGCGACGAACATCCCTCCTCCCACCCCCGCCAGAATCATGGGGATGGCGAGCTCGCCATAGGGAAGCGGGAACGGTAGGACTGCAAGGAGAAAGAGCGCAAACGTCCCGACGAGTAGCCCGGCGGTCGCAAACCCCCTCGACCCGTACTTGTCCGAAAGGTAGCCACTCAGGGGACCCACGGTGACGAAGGCGATTGTGAATGGGACGAGCATCAACCCAGCAGTCAGAGGGTCCAGGCCGAGGACCCCCTGGAAGTAGAACACCAGGACAAGGGACAGGGCTCCACGTGAGATCGAGCCGAGCAGATTGGCCAGGATTCCGGCCGAAAACGGCCTGATCCTGAAGAGGGAAAAGTCCATCATCGGAAACCTGACCTTCGTCTCCACGGCCACGAAGGCGAACAGGAGCAGCGCCCCGGCTGCAGTCGCGCCCACCAGCGTCAGGCTCCATCCCAGCAGTGCGCCGAGGGTCAGTCCAAGCAGCACCATCGAAAGGCCTGTTGCGAACAGGACGTTTCCCAGGGGGTCGAGCCGCTCCCCTCGTCTCGGCTCAGAGGTCTCTCTGAGTTTCAGGTATGCCCAGGCAGTGGCGAATATCCCGATCGGGATGTTTATCCAGAAGATCGACCTCCATCCGAGCTGAGGGATGGCAGCGAGCACTCCCCCGAGGGCGAGCCCGCTGACTGAGCCTGCGGCCCCGGCGACCTGATTCAGCCCCAACGCTCTTCCTCTCTCGGTCGCAGGGAAGACGTCAGTGAGCAGAGCCGCGTTGTTGGAGAACAAGAGTGCGCCTCCTGCCCCCTGCACCAGTCTGAAGAGGACCAGGGAAAGTCCGTCCTGGGCGAGGCTGCACAGCGCCGAGCCAATGGTAAACACCGCGAACCCGAGGTTGTAGAGCTTCACCCGACCCACCATGTCGGAGAGCCTCCCGAAGGTCAGGAGCAGGGTCGCGGTGATCAGGATATAGCCCATGATTATCCAGATTCCGAAGAAGGCGTCCGTTCCCGGGAGTTCCGCGATGATGGTCGGAAGGGCGATCAGGACTATGTTGGCGTCCAAAATCACCATGAACGCCCCGATGGTGGTGTTGGTTAGCACGATGTACTTGTACTGCAATATTCGAGAGGAGGCGACCCTACCGGTCGCGGTTAAGACTTTGCGGTCTTACAGGGCGACGGCCAAGACGAGGGCCGCCACAATCAGGGCTCCGCCGGCGAAGTCCAAACCCGAAGGTGATTCCTTTCCCAGCAACCTGGAGAAAAGCTGCGTCAGGAAGGGGGAGAGACTCGTCAGAATCACAGTCAGCGCGACACCGACCAGTGAGACGGAATAGACGAACAGGAGCGATCCAACGGCTAGGTCGGTCAACGCGATGAATGCCAGCAGTCCGATCTCCCTCGAGGAAACCCCCTTGGGCCACCTTTTCTGCCTGCTCGTCGCGAATACCGCCACCCCCAGCGCGATCGCGGCTGCGAAGTTCCTCGCGAACCCGATCGACACGACGTTGCCCCCGCTCGCCGTAGCCAGGCTGATAAGGTCCTGACCCAGCGCCCAGATGAGACCCGCTGCCACTCCGTACGCGATTCCCTTGGCCCGCGGCTTCCCGGGGCTCCCTCCTCTGGACAGGACGAAGACACCGGCGACTACCATGATCGCCGCGACATAGTTCGAGAAAGGCACCGACTCCCCCACAGCGCCGGCCGTCAGCTGGACGAAGAGGACGTAGGTGTACACGATGGGGGAGGCTATCGACGCACCCATCTCCCTGACCGCGAGGAGGTACAGGGTATCCCCGACGGCGAGGGTCACCGAACCGCTGAGGAGGGCATACGTCGCGCCCGAGTTGAACCCGAAATAGATGGCAGGCAGGGCAAGGGCAGCAGACGCCATTGCGGTCCTGAGCAGATTCAGAAGGAGGAAGTCGAACCTCTTCATGAACGTCCTGTAGTAGATCGGGCTGAACGCCCAGATCAACGAGGAAATCACGGCGTAGATTGGGTTGAACACGCGCGCCTCCGATGCCTTTGTGGGGCTCTAGTTATGGGGATTCTTGCGGGTAGTTCTGCGCAATTCCCGCACGGCCTTCATGAGGTCTGTCGGGACCGGCCTGCAGCCGCACGCCTCCACACGTTCGAGTTGCCAACTCGCTCGCTGGCCAATGGTCGGGTTCTTTGGCATCCGATGCCCTTCATACCAGTCTTCATTGATCAAGGATTGGCCTCAGGCGCTTCCGTGGGTCTCATGGGTGGTCCTTATGCAGGTGTCCATTATGTATCCCACTGCCGCCCTGCTGAGGATGTCGCGTGCCGCTTCGCTCTCTATCCCGAGCTGGGCCCAGAAGACGAATGGCCGGCCCGTCTTTCGCTTCATCTCCGCGGTCTGACTGGCGATGTCGGCGAGCTCCGCCGATGGCCTGAAGACGTCCACGATGTCGACAGTCCTCGCCAGTTCCTCCGGGAGGGCACCCAACGATGGATACGCCTTGAGACCGAGAATAGCGTCTGTTGTCGGGTTGATTGGAATCACAGTGAACCCGTGGGAGATAAGGTACGCGGGAACCGTGTTTGCATCCTTCTCCGGGTTCTTCGAGGCACCCACCACGGCTACGACCTTGTATTTGCTCACGACATCGGCTGCATTGACGTTGGAGGCGGGCATAGGAATTTTGTACCCGGTGTGGTTAATATCGATTTTCGTAAATGCTAAGTCCGCCACAGACCAACGGACGGCCAGCCTTCGGTCCCACGTCGGCTGATACTGCCATAAACCTCCACCGGGTAGGCAGATATCACAGGCAGCTTCCGATAGGGACGGTTCTCTCGAACGTCCCCCCTCTACCGCAGACATCCTGTCCTATTCGATGCTGGTTGTTGTAGGGGTCCTCCTGGTTTCCGGGCCAGCAATCGTGTATTACTCCTACAGGAGGACACCTAGGGACCGGGCCGAAGCTACTTCCGTTCATCCGTGGCGGTCTTTGACCGGGCCCTCTTCTGCAGAGGGTAAAGGACGGCGACGGCAACCAGACCCAACGGAATCACGACCACCGCAACCTCGATAATGCCTTCGATTACTCTCAGGAACAACCCCGACACAGTGCCGAGGAACTCCTCCAATCCAGACCGACCCGGAGGGGAATTGATGTGAATTATCGTGAATGCGGCTGCGACGGTCCCGTTGCTGTCTGTGGTGCTGACTGTGGCATTGAAGTCCCCGGAACCTACGAACTGGTGCACCACTATCTGTCCCTGGGCCGAGGTACCATCACCGAAGTTGTAGGTGACAAAGTATGGATAGATTCCGCCCTTCACAATCGCGTTGAAGGTAACGCTGAGGGGACTCGTCCCGCTTCTTGGCGTAGCGCTGAGAACCATCGACAGGGGTGTCCTCTGGGCCTCCTTCGTCAGTGAGACGCTGATGGTCGAGTACTGGATGAGCGTTCTTGTCTGCAGGATCTGGCTCTGAACCTGGTTGATCTGCGAGTCTACCTGCTGCAGTTGCCCTTCGATGACAAGAGTGGTGCTGATGGAAGTTGACTGATTGACCAGCCTCAAAAGCGCGTTCTGCTCAACGACCAGAGACTTCAGGGTGGCGTTCAGGTCAGTGTACTTGACCGTCACGTCGTTGGAATTGGAGACGAGGCTCGTGACGTTGCCAAGGGATTGAATCTGCGACAGAGCCTGCTGGTACTGCGATGCCGGGACCCTGATCACTACGAACGCGGAGTCCTGAACCGTTGACTGGTAGGCAACGTACCCACCGAGCGAAAACGCGAGGAGGACGATCCGCCCTGCCAGTTTTGATGGCTGGACCGACTTTATCGCAATCTCGCTCGAAAACTGGAGGAAACCCCCGTTTCCACCGGTAGAGTTGCCCGCTGCGCCTTGAGCGTTCAGTCCGATCCATTGGTTGCCCGAAGTGTAACGCGGAGGACCAGTTGAGGTCGACGCAGGTGACTGAACGACATAAGTTGTAGGCTGCGGTGAGCCGTTTGAGGACCCGAGATAGGCGCCGACGAAATCGACCGTCCCCCGGGGCGCAGGGCCGGGGTACGACAAACTGTACACGTTGGCGTCAGAGGGTCCAAGTGGTCCGAAAATCGCCAGGGCAGATCCACCGAATACCGCCACCAATATGACCGCTGTGAAGATCCGCTTGACCGACACCCTTCCGGGCAGTTCGCGCATCGACACTACCCTCCAGACCCCTCGGTTTAGTCCCACCATAGAGAACGGGGCGTTCTGGAGGCGCGAACAAACCCATTAATTCATCTTGAAAGAGGCGGAACCCATTGTCCGAGTCGGCAAACAGGGAGAGGGTAGAATACGAACTCCGGGGCAAGACCATGAAGGTCTACCTCTACCTGCTGAAATACGGGAAGGCGGTCGGCGTCAGAGAGATTCAGAAGCAGCTAGGGTTCTCGAGCCCGAGTGTGGCATTCCACCACCTCGACAAACTCGTCAACCTGGGGGTGGTTGAGAAGGACAACTACGAGCGGTACGTCCTGCTGAAGAAGGTAGACTCCGGGATCCTCCAGGCCTTCGTGAGCATTGGGGGTCTGAACCTCCCGAGGCTCGGTTTCTATGCTGCCTTCTTCACTACGATTTCGGTAGCCTATCTCTTAGCCAACAGAGGCTTTCTCGACCTCTACGCGCTCATCGGGACCATCGGGGGTTCGGCGATTTTCTGGTATGAAACCTGGAGGGTCTGGAGGAGGAAACCGTTCTGATGACTAGAACTAATTACCCTGCGCTGGGAGTTGAATGAGCATGAATAACGTAAGGTTCGCGCTGGGTGTCGCAGCCGGTCTACTCCTGGCCGTTGGGATAATCGCTTCAGGCGGGTTCGCAGCAGGAAACAGTCCGGGAGTCAACCTCAGTCTTTTCCACTCAAAGGGGATTGCGAATGAAACGGTCCAAAACACCGTGACATCCGCGAACCCCAACTCGACCGACCACTATTTTTTTGCCGGCTCCTCTCCATCACTCGCGGCGTTCGGGACAGCGGATTCCCCGTCTCATGTGAACAAGCTCGTGGTGCAGCCGGTCGAAGTGAGCGGCATCGTCCTTCTGCCGATCCTGGCGGCCCTCTTGATAGGCCTGGTCCTGTACAGGACATCCTCAAACCGCGCTGAAGGATCGAAGTCTAACTGAGGGCTCGAACCCAATCCGCACTCATGGCTCGGCGGCTAGCGGGGAGAAATGGTGGGCGACCCTTTGTGCATTACTTCGTGAGGTGTCTACTTTGACACCAGGAACTCTCTGCTGTTTGGTTCCTTGCCCGCCCAACGCTTCGACCAGTCGGCGAGGTCGCAAAGAATCTTGTACACTTCGTGCCCCTTTACCGTGAGGGAATATTCCACCCGCGGGAGCTCCCTCTCCTCTTCGAAGATCTTGTAGACCTTCCTCTGCACAACCCCGAACTTCTCCAGCTGGGTCAGTCTCTCCGCGAGAGAGGTCGCGCTTATTCCCTCTATCCTCCGCTTGAGCTCGTTGAACCTGGCAGGCTCCTTCAATCCCAGCGCGTGGATAGTGGGGAGGGTCCAGGTCCTGGTGATCTCGTTCCATGTGGAATGCACAACCCTGCACGAGTCGAGCGTCTTCTGGTCAAGCTGGGCTGACCTGGTGAGGTTGGCCAAATCTACCTGGTAGTGTTTTACTACCATATATAAAAATATGACCAATCAACCGGAATGCGCAGGAATTGTTCCCACAGAACCGCAATGGTGTACCAGAAAAGGCCAGAAGCTGGGGCATGGCGGAGTAGATACAAGCTGACATTCTCCGGTTTTGAGAGCAGAGTCATCAAAGCGGTGGAAAAGGTAAGCGAAAGCCTGGTCAGCATCAGCAGCACCCACCTGGAGCGGCGCTTCTTCGGGGCGGTCCCGTTGGAAGGTCAGGGTTCGGGGGTCGTGCTGAGCAGGGACGGGCTGATTATCACCAACAACCACGTCATCGACGGGGCATCCCAGGTCCACGTGAACCTGAAAGACGGGCGGGCCTATGTGGGCGAGGTCGTGGGGACTGACGAGGCGACGGACGTCGCGGTAATCAAAGTCCAGGCGAACGACCTCCCGGCCGCAGACCTGGGCGACTCCGAAGCCTTGAAGGTGGGACAGTTCGCCCTCGCCATCGGCAACGCACTAGGACTCCCCGGGGGTCCGACGGTCTCCATGGGTGTCATCAGCGCCGTCAGGAGACCCCTCCCCGGTTCAGACTTCATCTTTGAAGGCCTCGTCCAGACCGACGCGGCGGTGAACCCTGGTAACAGCGGAGGCCCCCTCGCCGACCTCGACGGAAAGGTGGTGGGGATCAACACGGCGATGATTCCCTACGCCCAGGGGGTCGGCTTCGCGATTCCGATAAACACAGTCAAGCGCATAGCGAACGAGATTCTAGAGCACGGGAGGGTGTCGAGGCCCTGGATTGGCATCTCCGGAATCGACCTTTCTGTCCCGATAGCGCGGCGTTACGGAATCCCAGTCGAGTCAGGGTTCCTCGTTGCAGAAGCCGTGGCCGGTGGTCCGGCAGACAGGGCCGGCATCAGGTCGGGGGATGTGATAGTGGGGGCTGAAGACCAGCAGGTCGCCCACACGAAGGACCTCCTCTTCGCCCTTTCCAAGGTCCAGGCAGGCGGAGTCGTCCGTCTGGACGTTAACAGGATGGGCTCCTCTGGGAAGGTCCAGGTCAGCCTCTCGCAGACGCCCCCGGTCCGAGGGCCTTACTACAGGTAGGGAAAACGCAGGCCACCACGATTAAGTAAGCACTCCCACTGGCGAAGTTATGGCTCGAGCTACTGAAGCGGCCATCCTCTGCGGGGGCAGGGGAGAGAGGCTAAGGCCCCTGACCGACTACTTCCAGAAGACAATGATACCCGTGGGCCCTCAGAAGCTCCCCCTTCTGGCCTACTTGGTCAAGCTCGTCTCCTATCACGGAATCAGGAAGATCGCACTGCTGACAGGGTACAAGTCGGAGGACATCAAACAGTTCTTCGGGGACGGGTCGGACTACGGAGTCCGCCTGAGGTATTCGGAGGACCCCAAAGGGAGGCCCGGAAGCCTGAACGCAGTCGCTCACGCTATCGAAGTCGGGGCAGTTTCGGAGTGTGACGAACTTTTGATTTACTACGGCGATGTCCTCTCAGACCTCGACATCACGGCTCTCCTCCGGACCCACAGGAAAGAGGAGGCGGACGCCACCCTGGTCCTTGCGAAGGGCTACACCCTCCCGGTCGGGATAGCAGAAGTTCAAGAGGAGAGGAAGGTGATCGCCGTCAGGGAGAAACCCAGGCTCGACATCGACGTGATGACCGGCTGCATGATGGTCGGCCCGAAGGCGATGAAGGCGATGACAAAGACGGCCAGCAGAAGGAAGACAGACCTGATGACCCATTTCGTCCCTGACTTCCTAGGGAATGGAGGGAAGGTCGCCGCCTTCTACACTTCGGGCGTGTGGCACGACGTGGGGACCATAACGAGTTTCGAAACCCTGAACTCAGAGCTGGCGGGCTCGACATTCAGGTTCATGAGCTGAGCCCGTCCAAAGATCGGATTCAGCGAGCCAGGATCCCTACTTGGGACGTCCCTCGTAACAATGGTTATCTGGGGTGGGCCGAGAGCGGCCTCGTCAGCAAGCCGCTCAGGAAGAGGCTCGACGAGTTCCTGAAACTGTGAACAAAAGGGGAAGGGTGTCTACCCGGAGGGGCAGACAGCCCCCTTTTTCCTACTTCCTTGCGCGAATGGCGACTACGACGAGACTTGCCGCTGCGAGTGCCACGGCAGCCAGGACCCCAACCTCGATTAGCATGCCGTTGCTAACCGCTGCGGAGGAACCCAGCGCTGTCGTGGTTACGGTGGTCACGCCGGGGAGCGCCGAGATCTGTGATGGTAGGTAGAACTGGTTCTGTGGGGATGAAGTCTGGACCTGCGACGGGACGCCGCCCATCTGGTCGGAGACAGTTGCTGGTGCGCCGCCCACCGTGCTCTTGCCGATCTGTGCGGCATTGGACATCGCCCAGTAGTTGGGCTCCTGATGGTGGAGGGTGAGTGAGACGCTCGCTGCTGGTGGTATCCACAGCGCCGAGGCAGCCAATCCGACGTATGTCGGTTGCCAGTAGACGGTCACGTTGATCGTCTCGCCACCAACGACGCGCTGGACGGTTGTCTGGCTCGGCGGGAGGTTGACCGGAACCCAGTCCCAGACCGTTATTTCGGCTGGTGCGTTGGGAAGGACCAGGCTGGCGATGCCATTCTTGTCGGTAGTGCCCCACATGACGATTTTTGTGTCGCTTCCCCACCAGTAGTACCACTGTCCGACGACAGTGGCGGAGACGGAGGCGCCTTCAGCCGCCGTTCCGTTTGCGTAGGTCACTTTGGCATTAACCTGGGAGGTGGCCATTCCAGTGACGTTCTTGGTTGTGATTGTGATGGTGTCCGGACCGATAATGTCTGTGCTGACCCAGCCGTACTCAGTCGAGGGCTGGTTGTAGACTCCGGGCCTCGCTATCGCCGCGTCTGACTGACCAGAAGCCGAATAGGCCCCCGGCGAGAGGCAGAGGTAGCAGGAGCTGTAGACCTGGTACATGGCCGAGGCCGTGATCAGATAGTGCCCGCTGGGGAGCTGGAACGAAGCGGCGGGGAAGATGGTCTGGTAGGACCCGACCAGGTACCCCGACTCGTTGTAGGCTGAGAATGCGTATGTGTATTGGAGGTCCGAACTGGGCTGGACGAAGACCTGTACGTGGTTGAAGGGATTGGGCGCCGCCCACGCAGGGGCAACTGCGCCAGCGAACGTGAGCGCCAGCAGGAGGGCCGCCAAGCCCGCCGCTGCCAGCTTGAAGTCTTTACCGTTGATTCGCGTTTGCAATTGATTCATTTATTTTCCTCTTCCGACCCACCTATGCAGGACACCCATGATAATCCTTGAGGCGCGAACATTCTGTTCGTCAGGGTCGAACACCCCTTCTCCAAGTCAAGAAACGTCTGTCTTTGGTGTCGGCCTTAGCGTTGACGCCGGGAATGTTGATTCGTAGGGAAAAGTTTGGTAGGAGCCCCTAAGTGAGGGTAGCCCAGCTTGGATTAGACGCGCCTGTTTCGATTGTCTTCTCCGGCGAGGAGGTCGGGGAATACAACAGGGCCTTAGGTAGGCTATACCCTACTCCGAAGAAGCAGGAGAAGGTGATGCCGAAGAAGCTCAAGGAAGCGGAGCCCCTGCACAAGAAGATTTTCTCCGGAAAACCTGAAGAGCCAGAAACGGTAGGAATTCTCTGTTGAACCCCAGTCAGTGGGGTGCTACTGGCCGCAGTTGCGTCCTATGCAGGTCTAAACCGCCTACCGCCTTGAGGTCCCCGTAAGACTTCTCAAGAGCTCCAACCGCGATGGCAGGCATTCCAAAAGTGGGCCGCCACCTAGTCTATTTGTGCCGTTCTTCAAATGAAGGAATCTGAAAAGACCCGAAGACTAGGTTCCCGTCGGGCGCGGGCCCCATGGACCTCGTCTTATCCACCTGCCCCCCATTAAGAATGCTATTCCGATTACTATCAGCCCGAATCCGATGAATATCCCAATCAGCTGTAGGACCACGATTACAAGATGCACGAGAGGCTCACGGAGGAGAAAGAGCACGAACAGTCCGACCAGAATGAGTACCGCCCCCGTAATCTGGGACCGGTGCACGGGATTGATCTCCTTCGGGGATATTTATGATTGAGTTTGGCCGGATTCTTGCCCAGGTCGGGGCGTAACAGAGGTCAGGTTCGCAAGCCTCTCCTCCAGGTACTGTTTTGCGCTGATCATGCCTTCGGTGGGCATCCCTCCCTCGGCCCACTCCTTCATCCCGCCCTCGTAGGCCCTGGCGTCGAAGCCCTTCGATTCGAGGAACTCGGCAGCGAGCTTGGAGGCTCCGCACGAGTAGCTTGAGCAGTGCACGACCACCTGCTTCCCCCTGTCAAGCTCCTGCCATCGACCGTTCTCAAGTTCCATTCGTGGGATCGAGAGCGACCCCTTGATGTGAATCTTCTCGTAAGCCTGTCCCTTAAGGACGTTCACCACAATGACTCTCCCATCGCCCATCTTCGTTGCCAGCTCATCCTTTGATATTGTCTTCATGGCACGCACGACGTCGAGCTGTCTGTTAACTACTTTTGGGAAGATTCTTCTCCACCCATTCTGAGGAGCCTCCGCCTTGCTTTCCATCGGCGACTGCGGCATCATGCTGGAGCCCCAGCTGGGGATGAGCATGGGGGAGCTAATCCGGACCGCAAGACTCGCCGAAACCCTCGGGTTCGGCTACGTTTTCCGCTCGGACCACCTTCTCCCGACGGACGACCGCAGGGGGATCGATTCCCCGGAGTGCTGGACCAGCCTGGGCGCAATCGCCGCTTCCACTGAGACGATAAGATTCGGGCCTATGGTTTCACCCGTCGGCTTCCGAAACCCTGCCCTCCTTGCCAAGATGGCGTGCACTCTGCACTCCTTCTCCGCCGGGAGGCTGCAGCTCGCAGTCGGAGCCGGGTGGTACGAGCCCGAGTTCAAAGCACACGGGTACGAGTTCCCCACCTTCTCCGTAAGGGTCGGTCAATTCCGGGAGGCTATGAAAGTCATCCTTGCGCTGGTGCGGGACGGAAGGGCAGACTTTGACGGCAAGTACTTCTCCGTCCACACGGACTGCCTTCCAAGGCCCTCAGGAAGGATGCACGTCATCGCCGGCGGAAGGTCGAAGCCCACCGTGCGAGTTGCCGCGCGCATGGCAGACGAATGGAACGTGCTCATGTCCCCAGTAGAGCAGTTTCAAACGCTCAAGCGGGAGTTCGACGAATCCTCTGGAGGGAACAAGGCCCTCGTTTCGGAGATGGGCCCCTTTCTGCTAGGCACGAACCGGGCAGAGCTCGAGGAAAACGCCAAGAAGCAAATAGCGAAATTCGGGCAGGGGATCTCACCGGAGGACCTTTTGAAGAGAATCAGGGGCAGGAACGCACCGTGCGGCATCGTCGAGGAGTTCGTGGAGCAGCTGGGGAGGAAACTGGACTTCGGGGTCCAGAAATTCTATTTCCAGGCCCTCGTCCCGGAAAATACAGGAATGCTCGAACTCCTTGCCGACACTCTAAAAAACCGCTTCTAGTCTCAGAAAAACGAATATGAGTTCATTCGACGAAGCCTATCTAGGAGTTCCTCCCTGGGATATAGGCCGTCCCCAGCCTGAACTAGTCAGGGCGGGGGAGCGTCGCGAGGTCGCCGGAGACGTGGTCGACGTAGGCTGCGGCACGGGCGAGCACGCAATCCACTTCGCCGCCAAAGGCTGCAAGGTCCTCGGTGTGGACTCGGCCCCTCGGGCGATAGACAGGGCAAGGCAGAAGGCGAAAGAGCGTGGTTCTACAGCCGAGTTCAGAGTCTGGGACGCGCTCGACCTCGGGTCCCTAGGAAGGACTTTCGACACGGCCCTCGATTCCGGCCTCTTCCACGTCTTCTCCGACAAAGACAGGTCGGCCTACGTCATGAGCCTCTCGGACGCCCTTCGTCCAGGCGGGAGGTACATCATGCTCTGTTTCAGCGACAAGGAGCCCACGGACTGGGGGGGCCCTCGGCGCATTCCAGAACACGAGATCCGAAGAAGTTTCTCGAACGGGTGGCGAATCGAATTCATCAGGCCGGCAAGATTCGAGTCGAACTTCCACAAGGACGGGGGCCACGCCTGGCTTTCGAGCATCAAAAGGGCCTGAGATGCTAGGGTTCGCTCCGTTAATAACGGCCCCAAATTCCAGTCCTTCCCGGCGATGAAAATCGGTCTTATCGGCGCACCGGTCGACCTGGGCCAGGAGCGGAGAGGGGTCGACATGGGCCCGAGCGCCATCAGGATTGCGCACCTCAAGAGCCGGCTGGAGGAACTCGGTCACGCAGTGGTGGACTACGGCAACATTCCGATGTCCGACATGTCTACGGCCGTTCAAGGAGACAGACGGATTCGTTACCTTGATTCTGTAGTGGCAGAGTGCGAGTTCCTTGCCAAGAAGGTCTCCCTCTGTCTGCGCGAAAAGGCCCCCCCCTAGTCCTGGGCGGGGACCAGAGCACTTCGATAGGGACAGCGGCGGGTCTCGCCGCCGAGGACAGCCGTCGGGGGATAGTCTGGCTCGACGCCCATGCCGACTTCAACACGATCAAGACTACCCCGAGCGGGAATATCCACGGGATGGCCCTTGCCGCCATTCTGGGATATGGGCACCCTAGACTTGCAAAGCTTGGTGGAATCTCCCCCAAGGCCCTGGAGGAGAACACCGTACTGATCGGGGGGCGGAGCTTCGACCCGGAGGAGGCCATGTCACTCTCTCGTTCCAAGATCAAGGTCTACACAATGAGAGAAATTGACGAGCTAGGCATGAAGAAGGTCATGCGGGATGCGATCAAGGTTTCAAGCAAGGACGTCAAGAACGTCCACCTAAGTTTCGATGTCGACGCCCTGGACCCGATGGAAGCGCCGGGGACTGGGACCCCGGTCAAGGGAGGCCTCACATACCGCGAGGCGCATCTCGCCATGGAGTTGCTCCATGACTCGGGCAAGGTAACTTCTGCTGAATACCTGGAGGTGAACCCCATACTCGACAGCAACAATCACACCGCGGAGCTCGCAGTCGAGCTCGTGCTGTCACTGTTCGGGAAGAGAATCACGGGCTTGGCGACAACCTCAACTTCAAGGGCTCCAAAGGGTATTTCGCGCCGCATGAAACGGAAAGATTCTTAACCCAAACTCGAAAGGGACCGTAAAGAAGGCTGAGGAAATTTGCCGAAGTTCAAGACAACATCGGAAGCTCTCAAGCTAGTCCACACCAAAGACCAAATCCGGAACATCGGCATCATCGCTCACGTGGACCACGGAAAGACCACAACCTCTGACTCGCTGCTCGCGGCCTGCGGGATGTTGAGCCCCAGCGTCGCCGGCCAGGCCCTCGCCCTGGACTACATGGAGCTGGAGCAGCAGCGGCAGATGACGATCAAGGCCGCGAACATCACGCTCTACTACGAGAAGGACGGTAAGCCCTACGTCATCAACCTAATCGACACCCCGGGGCACATCGACTTCACAGGCAAAGTCACCCGCAGCCTCAGGGCCGTCGACGGGGCGATTGTTGTCATTGATGCCGTCGAGGGCATAATGACCCAGACCGACACCGTGCTCAGGCAGGCGCTCGATGAGCGCGTCCGGCCGGTAGTCTACATCAATAAGATCGACCGCCTGATCAAGGAGCTCCGACTTTCTCCGGAGAAGATGCAGGAATGGCTCTTCAACATCGTGAAGGAGTTCAACGCGCTGATTGAGACCTACGCCGAGCCCGAATACAAGCAGAAGTGGAAAGTCTCGATTCAGGACGCACAGGTGGCCTTCGGCTCATCGAAGGACAAGTGGGGCTTCAACTTCGACATGGCCCGGGCCGCCGGAATGGGGTTCAAGGACATCATCAACGCTTATTCCACACAATCTCCTCAGGCGCTGGGGGAGAAACTCCCGCTCCATGAAGCTCTCCTCGGAATGGTAGTTAGACACCATCCCCCTCCTCACGTCGCCCAGGCCTACCGCATTCCCAAGATCTGGTCCGCGGGCGATCTCAGCAGCGACGTGGGTAAGGCGCTGCTGGCGTGCGACGAGAACGGGCCGACGGTGATGATGGTCACCAACGTGGTCGTCGACCCGGCCGCGGGGCTCGTGGCCACCGGGCGCCTCTTCTCGGGGAGCGTCTCGAACGGGGACCCCATCTACCTCCTGAACTCAAAGAGGGAGGGGAAGATACAGTCCGTCCAGATATTCATGGGATTCCAGAGGGAGATTGTAGATTCTCTCCCGGCAGGCAACATCCCGGCGCTCCTCGGCCTAGACGTCAGGTCGGGCGAGACGATTTCAAGCCAGAAGGGAATTGCTACCTTCGAGTCGATCCACTACGTGAGCGAACCTGTAGTCACCGTCGCCGTGGAGGCAAAGCACCCGAGAGACCTCCCGAAGCTCGTCGAAGTAATGCGCAGGCTCAACATAGAGGACCCGAACCTCATCATCACAATTAACCAGGAGTCGGGCGAGACCCTGCTTTCGGGCATGGGCGTCCTCCATCTGGAGATCGCCACCACGATGATCCAGCAGGCGGGCCTCGAAATCATCACATCCCCGCCCATCATCAACTACAGGGAGACGATCCGTTCGAGGGCAGGCCCCATCATGGCGCGCTCCCCGAACAGGCACAACAAGATCTTCGTCGAGGTGGAGCCCCTCGAACCAGAGATCGTGGAACTCATCCGCAACGGAACGATCAGCGACCTAATCGAACAGAAGACGGTCATCAAGCTCCTCAGGGACCACGACTGGGACCCCGACCAGGCGAGGAACTTCCAGGCGATTGACGATAGGGGCAACATAATGACAGAGCTCACGAAAGGAGTTCAGTTCCTGCAAGAGTCGATGGCCTCTATCAGGTCCGGCTTCGATGACATCATGAAGAACGGGCCGCTCGCCTACGAGTTCACCAGAGGCGTCAAGGTCGTCCTCACCAACTACGTTCCACACGAGGACGCCGCACACAGGACCTATGCCCAGCTGATGCCAGCGTCAAGGAGGGCAATACTCGGCGCGATGCTCTCAGCAAACCCCACCCTGCTGGAGCCAGTCTTGGGCATCGAGGTCAAAGGACCATCGGACCTCATTGGCGCCATAACGGGTGTCATCCAGGGCAAGAGAGGGAAGCTCGTCAAGATCGAACAGAGGGAGGTCATGACGATTGTCGAAGGAGAGATTCCGGCCTCTGAAACTTTCGATCTCAGTGAGAAGATGAGGGGCGCCACGGCAGGCAAGGCTGTCTGGAGCACGCACTTCAAGACATGGCAGGCGGTACCGACAAACATGCTTCCGGGGCTGGTGACAGAGATCAGGAAGCGCAAAGGGCTTCCCCCTGACCCGCCGAAGGCATCAGAATTCATAGACAACGAGTAAGAACAGCCTACCTCCCCGTGGTTGGGGAGAGTGCACCCGAGCCTCACAGCTCCAGCTGGTCCGGAGTCTTACTTCTTTCACGAAACGAATCTTACCGAGAACCTTGAGCCGCCGTTCAGCTTCGCAGCGTTCAGGACCATCACAGTCAGACGCTCCACCGACTCGGCCTGCGACAGGGTCCCCACGTAGAGCGGCCTCATCCTTGGCAGGCTGTTGATAATGTCTGCAGCTTCTTCAAAGGTGCTCCTGGAGTCCGCGGCAACAAGCACATCCACTTCTTGGTCGGAGGGTTTCTTGAAGAAAGCGACCGGGACATTGTTGAAAGCCGTGGCGACCCGGCTCCCGGGCAGGGCCGAGGCAACGGCTCCGGCAGCAGAACCGCTGTCACTGGCGTACTGGAGCAAGTCGCCCTCCCTTTTCATCGGATTGATGATGGACATGACAAGTTTTCCCGAAAGCTGCTCGGCGAAGGCGCTCAACGACCCAATCGCAGAGAAAGGCACCGAAACTATGGCCGCGTCGCACCAGCTCGCCACCGCCGAGTCTTCGTCCCCTTCGACTCCTGGTATGCTTGAAGCGGCTGCCATGGCCTTCACCCGGCTGCGGGAACCAATCCTTACTTTGTGCGTCCTTGACAGATGCGCCGCGAGTCCCGCGCCCATGGCCCCAGTCCCTCCAATTATCCCGATTCTCATTCTTCCAACTTCATTTGGTCCTTCCCGCCTTGATATCTAGTAAACTTGCTGTCGAGCATTTCCTTTATCTTCTCGGCCCTCTTCCAGCCGATCCCCGGGGTCATAGCCAGTTCCCCGGCGGTCAGGCTCATCACTCTTCTGGGAGTGCCATACTTTGCCAGAAGCCTCTCAGCGAGCTTGCTCCCGACCCCTGGCATCGATGAGACGAGGTACAATTGCTGTTGAGGGACCTCCTTTGCCTTCGGCGGGGTCTCAGCTGGCATCCTCGTCAGCGGCTTCGCCCGGGCGTGGTTCAGCAGCTCTGCTATGGCTATCGCAGTCTCCCTGGGGTTCGCGGTGTAAAGGACCCGCAGCCCGTAGGCCAGGACCACATTGGCGATCGCCCCGTAGAATGATTTCAAATTCTTCGCCAGTTTCTCGACCTCCTTGGAATCCCCCTCGACCAACAGGAACGGCTTCGCGTAGGACGCGGAAAGTCGGGCGGCCTGGTAGAACAGCCTGGAATCATAGACAGATGACACCAGGTCCCTCACCGCCTTCCTCTCTACGGCTATCTCAGGGTTGAGGACGTAGTCCGCGATCGGGAGCCGGCTGAAATAGACCCTCACGTTCAGCTTCGAGAGCTCGTCGGGAACCCCACTCGCCCTTTCCCTTTCGTCGGCGACCACCCGAGCGGGGATCATGGCACCCGAACAGGGAGTACAAAGTAAAAGGAGTAGGCAGTCACCACAAACAGGGCTACGGCGACGATGGCCACGACTCTGTCCGCCGTGGAGGCCCTGTACTGCATCAGGGAGGTTGGCTCTTTGACGGCCCCGTAGGCGCGAGATTCCATCGCTTCAGCAAGTTCTCCGCTCCTGACGACGGAATTCACGACCAACGGAATCAAGATTGGGATCATGTTCCGTACGCGTTTCAGCAGGTTTCCCTTCTCCAGCTCCAGGCCCCTTGACTTCTGGGCGTCCATTATCTGAAGTGTGTCGAGCATCATGATAGGTATGAATCTTACCGCAGTGACGAAGGCGAACACCACATCCCTCGGGAGCCTGAAGGCCTTCATGACCTGCTCCAGTTCGTCTGGCGATGCTGTGATGAAGAAAAGGCTGGTCGAGACAACAATTGCCACGAACCTCGAGGCATAGAGGGTCGATGTCGCCAGGTCCCGCGTGAAGACGATGTTTATCACGAATATGAACACGGAGAAGGTCGCCGTGAGCAGCATCGTCCTCGCCACTCTTCGCAGGACGGTGGCCACGGCCGCAATGGCCACCATGAAGACGATTACAAGGGCGAGTTCGTAGACGGCCCTGACAAGAAGGGTGGTCGTGAACATCAGAACCGAGATGAGAAGCTTCACTCTCGGGTCGAGCCTGTGATAGACGGAGTCGCCCCTCCGGAAGACGAAACCGCCGCTCAACCACATCATGTCAGTTCCTCGATCCTGCGACCCATCGCCTGGCTTCGAGGGGGTCCACGAACGGGTTCCCGGGTCTGGTCGGCAGCCCCTGGTAGAACGTCACAAGTTGTGGCTGCACGACCCGAGCAGATTCCAAGAGCCCTCCGTCGAGCATTAGAGACCTCGCGGGGCCGCCCGCGAGGATCTTGCCCCCTTTCATGACTACCATCCGAGGCTGAATCGGCCAGAGGAACTCGATATCGTGAGACACGACGATCACTGTCTTCCCCGTGGAGCCGAGCATCTTAATCGTCCCAGTCAACCTCTCCTTCTGCAGCGCGTCCTGGCCCACCGTAGGCTCGTCCAGGACGATGACTTCCGGATCCCAGGCCAGGATGCAGGCGAGCGTGAGCCGCTTCTTCTCCCCCCCGCTCAGAACCAGCGGTGAAGAGTCCCTGTATTCCTTCAGCCCGAAGAGCTCAAGCCCCCATTTCACCCGTTGCTCGACGAGCTCGGGTGGGAACCCGAAGTTTCGGAGAGCGAAGGCCATCTCTTCATACACGCTCTCCGAGAATAGCTGATGGTCGGGGTTCTGGAACGCCACACCGACCTTTCTCGAGAGGATTGCAGTGCTCGTTTTTCTTGTATCGATGTCGTCGACTGTCACGGTCCCCTCGGTCGGCTTCAGGAGCCCCGTGATATGCTTGACCAGAGTGGTCTTCCCTGCCCCGTTCTCTCCCACGATGGCCAATGTTTCCCCCGGGGCCACGGAAAGGCTCACTCGGTCCAGCGCTCGGATTCCGTTCTGGTGCACGAAGCTGACATTATCGAAGACGATCATGCTACCACACTGGCTACCGCGGCCGCAAGTTCACGGGGCGTAAGCAAGCCATCCGTCCGAATGATACCGTCTCTGGCGAGCATCTTTTGCAGACCGACCGTCGCGGGAATCGAGATCCCGTAGCTCGCTGCCTCCTCTCCGAAAAGTACCTCCTTCGGCGTTCCGTCCAGGACCTTGGCTCCCTCGCTCATCACCACCATCCTGTCGGCGATCCTGACGAGAAGGTCGAGCCTGTGTTCCACGATGACGAACGTCGTCCCGGTCTCCCTCCTCAACTTATCGACCAGGTCGACCAGTTCGCCGGCGGTCTTCGGGTCCAGAAGAGAAGTCGGCTCGTCAAGGATTATGAGCTTCGGCCTCATGGCCATCACTCCTGCCAGCGCGACCCTCTGCTTCTGGCCGTCAGAGAGCTCGTGCGGGGCCCTCTGGGCCAGCGACTCGATCCCCATCAGGGCGATGGCTTCGTCAACCCTACTTCTCATTTCGGGCCTGGGTACCCCGAGGTTCTCCAGCCCGAAGGCAACGTCGCGCTCGACGGTGAACATGAATATCTGGTTCTCCGGGTTCTGGAAGAGGAACCCGACGGTCTGGGCCAGGTCTCTCATCGGCGAGTCTTTGACCAGCTTTCCGCCTACCCGAACTTCGCCCGAATAGTCCCCGCTGTACATGTGCGGAATCAGCCCGTTCACAGCCCTGAGAAGGGTCGATTTCCCGCACCCGGACGGGCCAGCCAGGACGACGACCTCTCCTTCTTCAACCGTCAAGTTGAAGGCTTTGACTGCTAGTTTGGGTGCATCTATGTACCTGAAACTGAGCTCTGCGATTCCCAGGACCTCGGTCAATCTCCAACCCCTCTCTGACGCCGAGCCCGAATCATCACAGGGTAAAAGTCTGAGTCGGAATTTCGCTCAGGAAAGGGCTCCTGTGCCTGGTCCCGCACTGCACCGCTATTGGAAATTCTACGTAGATCCTTTGGACGAACATGAAACCGACCATTCATTCGCCCATCGACTTCGCTCCCCTGCCGGCTCTGGCCACCGTCACAATCCACGGAGCCTTTCCCCCCACCTTCAGGCTCGAAACTTGGGAGACGCGCAGAATGCTGTATGATATCAGGAGCGCGAAAGTCAGCTGTAGTACATTGAAGACTGCGGTGAAGCCGAGAATGAGGAAGAGCGCGTTCGCGTCAGTCATCATGATTCCGACAAGGGCGAAACTTCCCTTCAGAAAGCCAACAACTCCGGCCAAAGTGAAAATGAAGATTATCAGGTAATAATTCGCAACAGTGAGCACCGCAGACCGAATTGTTGCGCCCACCAGCAGGCTCGACCCGACGATCCTGCGAAGTCCCGCGTTCGGAATTCTCGTCGCGAGCCCAGTGCCAAACCACATCCCAGCGATAGATGATAGGAGGGCGAACAGCTTGAGGGCTGGCCCATAGGGCAGGTTCTGTCCGAACACCTCGAGCGCCGAGGCCTCTACTATTGAAGCGAGAAACGCTGGCAACGGACCGAAGATGAAGAAAGAAGTGACTATCGCCACCTCTCCGAGATCAAACTGAAGATACGGGACAATAGGGAAGTTCAGCCCTAGTCCCTGAGAGACCGCTGCAAGCAGCGTTGCAAGGGCGCTGAAGACGGCTATGCCAGCGATTGACACGGTGTCGAGGCGCAACTGATGTTTCAGCCCTTTCACAAAACATTCCCACGACGGTATGCTTATAATGATTTGGTAATTACAAGCTGATTTGTAGATGTTTCCGCGAAACGCGAGGTCATTGCGACCTCAGGACCTTGCAACACTGCTAGAGCTCCTCAAACTACACGCGGGTTACTCGTTCATCTCCATCTCTTCGTCACAGCTCGGGCTGTGCTTGGGGGTGACCCAACAGACGGCATCAAATCGTCTGACCGAACTCGAACGCGTGGGTCTTATCCAGCGAGCTCATGCAGGACGAGGATTCAAGGTCAGACTGACGAACAGAGGGATAGAGACGGTCCGCTCTTTCTATGGCGAATTGAAGGGCGTCTTCGAGAAGGGCGAGGGGCACTTCCAATTCGTAGGGACCCTCTTCACCGGATTCGGGGAGGGGGCATATTACGTCTCTCACCCAGGGTACCAGAAGCAGTTTCGGCTGAGGGTCGGGTTCAGACCGTTTCCCGGGACGCTGAACCTGCGGCTGTCCTCCACATCCCAGCAGGAGCAGAGGCGCCAACTCCAGTTCCTCGACGGGGTCGAAGTGCTGGGCTTCAAACATGGAAACAGAACATTCGGACCTGTCAAGTGCTTCAAGGCGAAACTGGGAACGAATCACCTTGCTGCAGCGCTAGCGATTGAGAGGACGCATTACGACGATTCAGTCCTCGAGGTCATCTCGCCGGTCAACCTGAGGAAGACCTTGAAGTTGAGGGATGGGGACGAATGCGAAGTCAGAGTCTTCTTGAACTAGTCAAGCTCCGCCTCGAAGCCCACAATGTCCCCGTCCATTAGACCGAGCTTCCCTCTGAGATACGTCTGGGCTATCAGCTCGCTGACGGTGTCGTTGTAATGGGTTACGTCGATTACCAGTAGGGCGGCCCTCTCGTCTCCCACCATACCCCCATAGCATCTCAAAGAACTGAAGCTTTCTTCTCCGATGGTGAACCCTTCGACTTCCACGCCCTTTTTTTGCCTGAGCTTGCGCAGACCCTCCACACTCGCGTCATCCAGCTTGATGTTCAAGGTCCCCGGGTACGGCCTGTATCCGAGTTTCGCTGAGAACCTTCTCTGATATTCCGGGTGACCGACATAGTACTTCCCCTTTCCCATGCCGCTGAACAAGCGCCCTCGTAGCACAAATTTCATGTGCGGTTCCGACGCCGGTGCGGTCAGTGTTAAAGCCCATCGATTGCCTTATGTAGGAATCGCCCTCAGAGATCAACCGTGCCAGCCAGAGAAATGCTCGTCCTGGTCGACGACAACGACAATGAGTTAGGAACGGACACCCGCGAGAATTGCCACCTTGGGGATGGGAAGAGGCATAGGGCATACACCGTCTTTCTCTTCCACGACGGTAAGCTCCTTCTTCAAAAGCGCAGCATGAAGAAGCAGCTTTGGCCTGGCGCCTGGGACGTTTCCTATACCAGCCACGTCTATCCCGGGGAGACCTACGCTCAGGCTGCAGCCAGGAAGAGCCTCCAGGAACTCAACGCGTCGGTGCGCGACCTCGTCGACGTGCATTCATTCGTCTATTTCGCCCCCCAGGGGACCCACGCGGAAAACGAGTTCTGCCGCCTTTTGGTGGGCGAGTTCGATGGCAAGATCACTCCCAATCCTGAGGAAATAATGGAGGTCCGCTGGGCGACTGTGAAAAAGGTCCAGGACGACTTGATGTCTCATCCGGGCTCATACACCCCTTGGTTCAGGCTGTCCTTCGAAGGCTACCTTAGGCAGTCATTGAGTAGCAAGCGGACCTCACAGGACTGAATCCGACTCAGTCAAGTTCAATCAGTCCAGTGGCTACGAGTTCGGCGACCTTCCCGAGGGCCGCCTTCACGGCCTCTTCCTCCCCGACAGTCCCCGCCAGCGAAGCTGCCGTTGCGTGCCCCCCTCCGTGTCCCCCGAACCTCTTCCCGATCTCTTCAGCGACCTGGGTCCCCAGCTGGATATTGGTGCGCTCGTGGAATCGTTGTGTCGCCCTCATGCTGACCCTGGTCTCTCCATCGGTTTCACCCCCGACCACGGCAACGTCCGCACCCAACATGATCAGCGCCCTGGCCACATGGGCCTGAAACGACCCTATCAGACTCGTCGCAGCGACCCATTCGCCCATCTTGAATATCTTCAGCCTCTTCGCGCCCTTCAGCCTCGCCAGGACCTCACCATAATCGGGCTGCGACCTCAGGTCTGTTCGTGCCACCGAAACATCTGCGCCGAGGTCAAGGAGTTTCACTACGATTCTGAGCCCATCCCCCGTCGCGATGCCGAGGTGAGAAGAATCGAACATCATCGCTTCCAGGAGTGCCTGGGCCGTCGTGGGGTCCATGGCTACGTGGGCACTCTCGTACAGTCCGAAGACTACCTCTGCGGCAGAGGTCGCTCCTTCGTCCACAACGAGATGGTCGTAGGGTTCCTTGTCCCGCATGGGATGATGGTCGACGAGGACCTTCACACCTTTGCTTGTTTGCATCTTCCCCAGCCAGCCCTTGAGCAGCTCGGTGTCCCCTACATCCACCGCGACATACAGGTCGTACTCCTCGTCGCTGTCCTCGACCACTTTGTGGGGGAACTTCTCGCTCAGCTTCGCCGTGAGGGTCGTCATCCCTTCGGGGGTGACAATGTCCACCTCACATTCCGAAGACATCTTCCCAATGAGTGCCGAGATCCCATAGGCCGAGAGATATGCGTCGGCGTCGGCGTTCCTGTGGCAGATGACTGCAGCCCTTCTAAGCTCATTCGGCCTCATGAACGGGAAACCCCCGCTCTCAAGTTCCATGTCCAAGGGGACCTGCGTCCTACTGGTCTTCTTGGGGGGCGACTGCCGGCTTGCCCTTCACAGCGTCGTCAATCTTCGTCTGCAGGTCCTTCAAGTTCTCCCTGAACCTCGTTTCCTGTTTGGCGAGGACCATCTTCCTCGTGCTCCCGAGTTCTTTCTTCTCGTTCAATTCCTTGACGACCGCTTCCTTGTGTACCTTGATCAACAGATTCCCTGCGAACTTGTAAATGCCTTCGGTATCCGTAGCCTTCACCAGCTCTTCAAGGGCCTTCCCCGTTTCTGTGAGCTCCATTTCCACCTGCTGTTTCTGGATCAGTACGGCCTGCAGGTTCTGCTGTACCTGGTCATACCTCGCAAGTTGCTCTTTCAGATACGGCGGGAGTTCTGGCTGGCTCAATCTGATCTTGTCGACCCCCCATCCCGCTTAAAGTCTTTCGTTGGCTCGACGACGCCGCGAACTTTCTCGAACAACTCTCTGGCTTTCACAGCCACGACCGAAGGCGCTTCTCCCTCAATGATGATCCGGCAGATTCCGTTCTTCAACGAGGCTGAGGGAATCCTTTCCTTGATTCTTTTGACAGTATCCGGGTCCGCGCGGAAGGTGATCTTCAGCTCTACCGATTCTAGCGGCTTATCTGGCCTTCGGCGGGGTGACGTCGTAAGCTCCTCCTGCTACAATAAAGCCACATGATCTACACTTCCAGATTCCCGATGCCGCCCGCCTCAGCCTCATGCTTGAACATGAAGGACACTCCCTGGCCATCTTCAGGGTCCGGAAAATCCGCGCGTACCTCTTCCTCAGAGTCCCTCCGTACTTGGCCCCGAGCCCTTTGAATGCTTCCTTCTTCGGCACTAGCCAGTCGCTTCCATTATCTGTTTTCTGATTTCCTTGCCGAGCCTTATCGATGTGTCCGCCGCTTCCAGGACGTGTTCAGGAGTTATGCTGCTGGCCTCCCCCTTCTGTGAAGCGCAGATGTTGCCGTCTTCATCGGTGGTTATGGTTATTCTCATGTCCATGGTGCACTCTTCCTCTGAATCAGGGTCCACGAGGAGTGTATCCCCAATCCTCGCCAGGGTCACCGACACTGGGAGCTTCCCAACGGGGACCGGGACGATCTCGTCGGTGGCCTCAACTTTCTCATCCTTGACCACGAACTTCTTCATCTTGGCCGTCCTCAGGGCGGAAACCACCGCATAGCTGACGGCGTCGAACAGGTTGCCGTCGATGTTCATTATGTTCACGTCGACAAAAACCGTGTACACACTCTTCCCCTCGATAAGACAGAGCTTCGTCAAGTCTACCATCTCCGACTCCCTTATGCCTCTGTCCACGACCCTTGCGACCTCGATCGCCTCCTCGCTGGGAGGCCCGGGCTCGGCATACGGCGACGAGAGGGGGAGGAGCTCGGCGTTCACCACGAGCAGCCCCTTGTTGGGGGTGTCTGGGAACGGAGTCCCGGTCGAAATCTTTACCCCTGCCAGGACCTCGGTGTTCCCAAGGGACACGCTCGCCGACCCGTTAGCCTTCTGTATCACTCCCGTGCGGATCTTGATCGGCCTGTGCTGGTCCAGGGCTCTCCCATCGAGCCTCTTCCCCTTTGAAAGAAGCTCCACCATCTGGGCCTTCTTTAGCGTCTCGATAACGTAGTTCTTCTTAATCGACATTTCCTACGCGGCCTCCTCTTCAGCCTGCATCGTCGTGGCCTCCCCTCCGAAGAACTTGTTCGTCAGTGCTTCTCTCTGCATAGCATAGATGTCGTGGCACTTCTTGATGGCGAGCTCGAACGCCTTCTGGAATTGCTCTCTCGAGTAGATTCCGTCGACCTGCAGCAATGTGACCTGGTTCAGGTTTGGCATGATTGCCACGGGCATGTCTCCTTGCCCCTCCTTGTCCTCCGTGTCGTCCAGGTCTGCTACCACTTGACCTTCGACGATCCCGCATGAGCATCCGGCCACCAAGTCTCGCATGTTGATCCCGGCATGGGCGAGCGCGAGTGAAGCGGCCGTTATCCCTGCCACCCTCGAACCGCCGTCCGACTGCAGCACTTCCACCCAGACTTCGATGGCGGTCCTGGGGTAGTCTTCCACGATTATGGCAGGCTCGAGAGCCTCGCGTATCACCTTCGAAATCTCAATCTCCCTCCTCGAGGGGGCAGGGTTCTTCCTCTCGTCTACTGAAAAGGGGGCCATGTGGTATCTCGCCCTGACCAATGCCCTGGCCGGGAGCACCTGGTGTTTTGGATGGACCTCTTTTGGTCCGTACACGGCAGCCATTATCTTGTTCTTTCCCCACTCTATGTAGGCAGAACCGTCTGCGTTCTTCAGGACCCCGACTTCGAGTTTGATCGGTCTCAGGTCGTCCCACTTTCTTCCGTCCATTCTCCTCCCGTCACTGCCTATCAGTTTCATCTTAGGTTCCAATTGGACTTCCTCCGAGGTATGCATCGATCTTTCCCATCAGTTCTGCGGAGTGAGCTTCTTCTTCTATCATCTTGATCACGTGGACCGTCCTTGCGACTTCTTCCGGCTTCCCGACCACGACCACTACGCCGTTCTGACCGACCTGCACGTCGCAGCCGGTCCTTTCGCTTATCAGATTGATCATCGAACCCCTTCTCCCGATTAGTCTCGGCACCTTCGTTGGTGATATCTTAACAATTTCGCCCGCAGGGATCTTTCCGTACCCTTCTCCGCGGATGCTGAGCTGCGGGTCTCTGGACCTGTCATAGGCTTCGACCCTCGCGCCGATGATGTCCCCCACGTTGAACTTCGTAGTCAGGTCGTGAGTCGATGGCGAAAACTCCCTCCCAAAGACGAACGAAGCCGGAAGGAACCCATCAAAGCAGGAGTTGATGTCCACCACCCAGCCGAACCCATTGATGTCGACGACCTTCCCTATCACCTGGTCCTCGGGCTTCGGGAGATAAGGTCCCGTAAGCGGGTTGAGTTTGATGTCCTCGCTTCCCACTTCGGCGAGGCCGACTCTGAGGGCGATGTATTCTTCCCCTCTCTTTTCGATGTACGCTCCCCATCTATAGTTCCCTCTGGCAATGACGTCTCCCGGTATTACCTGCTTCCTCTCTACCATTGGCAAATCTCTACTTCACCATTGTTACCTGGGCCGCTCCCTTCGTCGTCGAACCAAGGCGATTCAGGAGTCCTGGCTGTCCGCCAGCTGGTATTTCTACTATTGCGGAGAGGGTCCCGTCGGCCCCCCAGTCCTCCTTGATTATCTGGCCAAAGTCCTTCAGGATCCCGATGGTCTGTCCAGAATACTGGGCCGCTACCCTCACCTGGAGTTTGATTTTCTCAGACCTCATGGGGAGGATCGTCCTCAGCATCTCGACGACCTGCTTCGTCTGCTCGTTCGCGTCCCGGAACGGGTCGATGGTCACCCTTGCGTCCTGCATCGCCTGCTCCACTCTAAGCGGGGGATGGGGCAACATGGTCTTGGGATCCACGAAGTTCTTGGAAATCGTCGCTATCACGGCCCTTCGTTTCTCCTCCGTCAGCCTCTTCCTCTGCTCCTGGGTCAGGTTCAGTTCGCCCCTCTTTAGCACCTCGAGGGCTGCCTTGGCCTCGTCGTCGGTATCGAGGAACTTCCTCAGCTTCTCCGCTCCGACCCTTAGTCCCTTGTTCAAATCCGAAAAGACCTCTTCCATGACTATCACCTGGGAGGGTTCCACGTTCTTCCCCTGTTTGAAACTCAGAGCCGAGTCGGGGTTGACAAGAATCTCGAAATGCTCCCCTTCGATGGTCAACCTGACCGTGGTGAACTTTGAAGATTCCTTCGTCCTAGCCTTGCTGAAGCCTGAAGCGTGACCGAATCCGCCGCTCATCCGAAAGCATCGACCCTAGGAGCTCTTGGCGGGGGGCTTGTCTGACCTTGTCTTGGCGCCGGACGCATACTTGCTCACTTCCTGCTCGGTGAGCCTCCTCATCTTTTTGGACTCGGTTTCGACGACGGAGACCTTGATATGGGCCGTCCCCGCCTTGTCCTCACTTACGAGGTAGATGCATTCGATGGCAAGCGTGACAGCGGCATCGAGCGACAGATCGTGGCTGAAGTTCTTTTCCAAGTAGTCGTTGACTTGGTCGCCTCCCTGCCCAATCGCGATCGCGTGGAACCCGGAATATGTCCCGGTCGGGTCTGCCAGATACACGACTGGACCGCTGTTTTCATCGACGCCCGCTATGATCAAGGACACGCCGAACGGTCTGACTCCAGCGTATTGCGTGTACTGCTGGTTCATGTCGGCTATCCTCTTCGCGATGGCCTCGATGTCCACCGGCTCGTCGTAGATTAGCCTGTTGCTCTGCGCCATAACCCGGGCGCTGTCCACCTGGATTCTCGCATCAGGGATGTATCCCGCCCCGACGGCCCCGACGTGATCGTCGATCTGGAACATCTTGATGACAGAGTCATCGCTCTGGAGCTTCCGACCCTTTTCCTCCACTGCGAGGACGACTCCTTGTTTGGTCTTGACGCCGACAGCAAGGCTCCCCCTTCTGACCGTCTCGAGAGCATACTCAACCTGATAGAGTCTGCCGTCGGGCGAGAATATTGTGATCGCCCTGTCGTATCCTGCCGAGGGTGCAAACATCTTGTTTTCTTAACTCCTTTTGTCGAACACTTTTGTGTCCACATTTAAACCATTTCCCCGCGGCCGAGGATTCACCGAAAGTTCATATCGCAACGTGCCCCACGCCAACCTGATTTGGTAAGGGTCCTCGCCGTCAACAACTATCCTACCCTCGAGCGTTTTGAAAAGCTGAAGAAATCTCTCGCCGACAACGGTGCCGAAGTGACCACCGTTGATTGGACGCAGGCCTCAGCGAAGAAGTTCAACTTGTTCGACGGGGTCGCCCTGAGTGGCTCTCCCGACATGCTTTCGAAACCGTCGGTGCAGAAGAAATACACCCGAGAAATCGAGGCGATAAGGGATTCCAAGGTTCCCATACTCGGGGTCTGCTATGGACATCAGATGATTGCGATAGCGTTCGGCTCAAAGGTTGTCGAGGACGAGCGGCACGTGCTTGGTTTCGTGAAGACCCGCGTCCTAACAGGCGATCCCATTTTCGCCGGACTCTCCAGAGAAACAATGCTCATGGAGTCTAGGTACGAAATAGTCGACTCGATTCCCGACGGCTTTGAGCTCCTTGCCCGGAGCGAGACTAGCGAAATAGCTGCCATGAAGCACCGCTCGCTCCCTCTATACGGGGTCCAGTCTCATCCAGAACGTTATTCGGCCGGCAACCCCGACGGCTTCCGAGTGGTGGGGAACTTCGTGAAAGCACTGGTCTAGGTGGTCTGACTGCCCATCCAGAAGGTCATCATCGATTCATCCGTCCTCGACAGCCTCTTCACCTACTCGCAGATGGCATACCCCGATGAAGGGATTCTGCTGCTCCGAGGAAAGTCGAAGAAGGGGGTCGTCGAAGTGACAGGAGTGATGGTCCCCCCTGCCTCGGTCCACGCCCAGGGATTCTCGTCTTTCAACTGGTGGATGCTCCCGATCGACCTGTCCTACCTGGGGGTCGCTCATTCTCACCCGTCGGGCAATGCCAACCCTTCACAACAGGACCTGTTGCACTCCACCGGGAAGCTCATGGTCATCATGGGCTACCCCTACGCAAATGAATCGTGCCTGGGGGTCTTCGACCACAACGGGATTCGGCTCCCCTTTGAGGTGCGACATGAGGGTAGTGTATCTTCTACGGGTGATTCTTAATCCTGTATCGGTTCGGGTGATGTTGGGCTTGAGGCTTTCCTTGAATCGGAAATAGAAGGCCTGATACGCCGAGTATAGTCCTGCGTCTCCCATCAAGACCGTATTAGGGTGGAATCCGCATTGGTAGCACAGGTATGTCGAGAGCTGAGGGGCGTCTTCATTCTCTACGGGATACATTTCGACCCGACAGAAAGGACACAGAGGGCTATCGCTTCTCAAGTCTTTGGACGACCTCTCTGACATCCGAAAGGACGATGAGTATTTCTTTCATTAAGTCTGTTAGGGCGATAAATCTCTGGTTGAGGCTGGCGATTCCCAACACCAATTCGTCCCGACCGAGCGAAGGTTTGAGATTGCCGTTAATCTTCAAACTCATGATAGCGAAGAAGAGGTCGGCTTCGACCGCTTCTTGTTGCGATGTTGTGCTTCGACGGTCAGTAAAGATGGCTACGCCGTTTTCCATGTCCTTCTTAAATTTCGCAATAACGTCATTCTCGGCTGTCGAGTTACCCTCAGGCTTCCATTCGAAAGTCAATTGACCGTTCGCAATCTCGCTTATCGTTTTGATGATTGTGTCATATCTGAAGTCAGGACTGAAGGGCTCTTTGTCTCGCACGCTCATTTCTTCTTCACTCGCTCCTCTGTCTCGACCCACTTCTTGATGGCTTCCTCAAGGGCTTGGCCTAAAACACCCTTGTGGAATCCCATCTTCTCGACCACAGCCTTGCGGAACCTCTCGTCTAAGTCCGCGCTGATTTCAACGGTGGTCTTCCTCTTCTCAGATGTCATTGCGTCTGGGATGGAATAAGCCCATACTTAAGGGGTGTGGGTTCCCATAAGCCTTATTACATCCCCATACGTAGGGGTATATGAGCATGACACCCGCACAAATCGACAGGATGGAGATGGGCGAAGAGGGCGACTTTGAAGCCCTCGAAGCCCTTGAGAAGGACAGGGAGGGAATGGACAGATGAGCATCGACTTTCGACAGGAAAGGGGCTTGGAGATTGCCAAGCACGCCTCAATCACCGAGAACGAAGACGGGTCTTTTTCCGTCCCGTCGCAGACCGACCGAACCAAGGCCTACACCGTGAAGGCCTTCGGAACCGAATGGACTTGCGATTGTCCCGACTTTATCAACAGAGCCGACCAGATTGAAACCTGTAAGCACGCCTTCGCGGTGAAGTTCTGGATTGCTTCTCGCGTGGAGATTCAGGCCAAGCCAAAGCCGAAGGTCTTCGCTGACGACGCGCTTCAATGTGCCCATTGTGGTTCGATAAGGGTGGTGAAGTATGGCCGAGCCAACGCGAAACAGGTCTTCAAGTGTAGGGATTGCGGAAGGAAGTTCAGAGAGGGTCTAATCAAGAAGGCCAAGTATTCCCCAGAGACTATCACCCTCACCCTCGACCTCTACTTTTCGGGGTTGTCTCTTCGGAAGATTGCCCGAACAGTGAACGACCATTTCGACATGACTCTGACCCCCATGACGATTTACCGATGGATTGGGAAATTCGTCCCGAGGATTAGTGAGTATGTCAATAGCCTCAGTCCTCAACTTTCTGACACTTGGCACGCAGACGAACTATTCGTGCCGATGAAGGGGGGAAGACAGGTGAAGAGGAAGGACACGGGAACGGAGTATAGCATCGCCTACCTTTGGAACGTGATGGACAGGAAGACTCGGTTCCTACTCGCGTCCAAGCTGTCCAAGTTCAGAGAGTCAGTCGGGGGCGAGAAGGCGTTCAGAGAGGCAATCCAGAACGCCCACGGTAGCCAGCCCGAGAGGGTCTTCACGGATGGCCTGAATGCCTACAAAGATGCGGTGGGGTTCGCCTTCGGAGAAAGGAAACCTGAGCTAATCGCCCGCGCTGGAATCCGCAAACCTCACGCCAACAACAATCGAATAGAGAGGCTGAATGGGACTCTCCGTGAGAGGGTGAAGGTTCAGAGGGGCTGGAAGACCATGAAGACCCCCCTCGCGGAAGGCCAGAGAATCCACTACAATTTCGTCAAACCCCATCAGGGCTTAGAAGGACAGACTCCCGCACAGGTCGCGGGAATAGGCGTAGAGGGAAAGAACAAGTGGTTGGCGATGCTAACCGAAGCAATCACCCGTGATGATACACAGGGGGTCAATCACCCGTAGAAGTTACACTACCGACATGAGACGCATCAGGGTTAAATAGGATGAAACGACAAGCATCTCTCAAGTGAATCGTAACGTCCACCCAATACACCAAAGGTCAAACCTGGGGAGCCCTCAAGAAGGCCTGGAGAGGATACAAGGTTGGAAAGATACAGAAAAACACCGAAGACATGAAGAAGTACGCTGAGCGCATCCGGACTCTCCAAAAGGAACTTGGGCTCGTACAGGCGAAGTTCCCTGAGCTAGGTCTAATGTAGACCTAACTCATTCTTTCTTTTACGCGAATTCCGCGGAGTGGTTAGTTACTATCTGGTTCCTCAGGTCCTGCGCCTGCTGCAGGGTGAAGTCCGGCTCGGTGGAGACGAGGACCATCTTGTTCCCAATGTGGAAAGTCAAGACGTTCACCTTCTCCCTCTTGATGAACGTGTACTGGGTCTTTCCGAAATACTTGTCCCAGGTCTTGTCCGTGCTCAGTTGGATTGTGATGTTCGCGATGAGCCTTAGGTCTTCGCTCTGGGGTTCAAGGGAAGGGATCCCCCTCTTCATGCCACCGGCGATCAGTCTGCCGATTTCGTCGAGTATTCCTGCGTACCTGACACGCCTGTCGAACTTGTACATTTCAGTGCAAATCTTCTCGTAGTGGACCTCCATCATACGCCTTGGTAAATAGCGGGCAGAAATATAAGTGCGATGCCCCAATCGACGCTGTCGGACGTGACAGCGACGCCCCGCACTTTTGTTGAGATTCATGATGCAATTTGTGTATCATCTTAGACTTCGTCTTACAAGAGCCCTATCATGCCGTATCATGAATGACAATGGTCCTTGAACTAGCGACGATCTTGCTTGGCGCATGCGTTGGCGCTGTTGTAGTGCTGTACGCCGCACCAAAGGGTTACCTAGGACGCGCGAGGAGACGAGGATCAAGCGCTGAAGTGGCTCCGATGGAAACTTACACTACAGCGACGGAGCAGGTAAGCTATGCTGCGGAAGTGCCAGCCGCGGTTGTGCCTGCCCCGTCCCAAGCCCCACCCATGTACGAGACAGTCCAGCCGGCGCCGGCCCCAGTCACTTACGCCTCCCCATCGGTGACGAGCTTCGGAGCTCCATCGGTGATAAAGAAGCCAACGCGCAACTACAGGCGCAGGTCCGCTCCCTCAAGGAGCGCCGCAGTATCAAAGGCAACCCGCAACACGAAGACGAAGAAGCGTTAAGCAAGAGAAAGAAAGCGAGGGCGTGGGTTTCGGTCGGAAAGGCCCATAAACCCACCCTCCACCTGTTTTATCGATGTCAGGAGAGCCTCAGGTCGGGCTCCACGTTTCGATTGCCGGTTCGCTTGAATTGGCCTTCGACCGGGCCCTTGAAGTTGGCGCCTCTACATTCCAGATATTCACGCGCAACCCCAACCAGTGGAAGTTCAGGCCCCTCGACGGACCAACAGTAACAAGATTTCTGGAGAATCGAAAGGCTTCGGGATTCAGGCGCATCGTCGACCACATGCCCTATCTGCCCAACCTCTCTTCATCCGTCAAGCCTACCATGAAGATCAGCAGGTATACTCTCAGCGAAGAGTTGAAACGGTGCGACACGCTCGGAATAGACTATCTCGTCATCCATCTAGGCAGCCATCTCGGAAAAGGGGCCGCAGTCGGAATGAGAAACGTAGCCGATGCCTGCGGCGAAGCATTGGCAGGGAGCGATGGCCCGTCTTCAATCCTGCTGGAGAACATGGCTGGTCAAAAGAACAGCGTGGGCTCGAGGTTTGAGGAGCTGAGGGGGATCCTCGATCTGGTCGGGGAAAAAGAGAGGATGGGGGTCTGTTTTGACTCCTGCCACGCTTTTGCGGCCGGATTCGACTTGTCCAGCAGAGAGGCGGTCGAGGGCACCTTGGGCTTATTCAACGATATCGTCGGACCAACACGCCTCAAGGTGGTTCACCTAAATGATTCCAAAGGGGTCTTGGGGAGCAGGCTCGACAGGCACGAATTCATCGGCAAAGGGAAGATTGGGGTAGAGGGAATGCGCGCCTTGCTCCATCATCCGGGAATTTCCGAAAGGCCGGTCATAATGGAGACCCCGTACGAAGATGTCGCGGGAATGAAGCGGAGCGTATCCACCGCAAAAAGGCTGTTGAAGTGAAGCTTCCGCAGAGTAAAATAGCAGACAACTTGCGATCCCTGTGGCGGGCCCGTAGCTTAGTTCGAGAAGAGAGCAATCAGGTAGAGCATCGGGCTTTTAACCCGAGGGTCAGCGTATGCCCCTAAACGGGTTCGATTCCCGTCGGGCCCGCATCCGTTCGAGTACGGTATCCCGCGTTAAGTACCCAGCAGCACCACATTCGCGTGTCGAAGGCTGCCAGGCTGCCGGAAGGGTCGCCCTACGTAGGCCTCCTCAAGGAGGACGAGGCCTTCCTGCGGTGGTACCTGAACGTCAGGCGCGGCTCGGAGAACACGGCCTCAGGGTACTTGCGGAAGATGGGGAACATCTGTGCAGAGCAGGGCATCAGACCCAGGGACCTGGCGAAGCTGAGCCCGGTCGAGCTGAACACGTTCGTCGGTGGGCTGATCTCTTCCAGGGAGGATGCTGGCCAGAGGGGCTCGGCGATTAAGAGCTACGTAAAGGCCCTGAAGTCCTGGCTCCGGTTCAACGCCATCAAGCTGGAGCTGGAACCTAGATTCCGGGAGGACACGCCGAAGTACGCCGACGAGAAGGTCTTCACTCGGCAGCAGCTCGCCAGCGTCCTCGACCACGCCGGAATCCGGGAGAAGGTGTCGATATCGCTGATCGGCTTCGCCGGTGTGAGACCGGCGACCATCGGGGACGCGACCGGGACGGACGGCCTCAAAGTCCGCGACCTCCCAGAGCTGCGGATCGACGCCGAAAAGCGCGCAGCGGAGTTCGAGAAGGTGCCCGCTGCCGTGGTCGTGCGCAAGGCTGTGAGCAAGTCCAGGAGCGCGTACACGACGTTCCTCCCCGCCCAGGCGTGTGAGTACGTGAAGCAGTACCTCGAAGACAGGATGGAGCGCGGCGAGAGGCTCACCCCCGATTCCGCTGTGGTCACTGTGACGGCGTCCAACGCAGCCAAAGAGGCCGGCAGGCCCCTGAACCACCAGAAGCCCTACGGGGAGCACATCACGTCCACGAACATCCGCGATTCGATCCGGAAGGTCATCAGGGAGGCGGGGTTCGACTGGCGGCCGTACCTCCTGCGCAGGTACGCGGACACCAGGATGATGCACGCCGAGGCCGACGGGCTGATCATCCGCGACTGGAGGCAGTTCTGGATGGGGCACTCGGGGGACATAGAGTTCGTCTACACGCTCCAGAAGGGCCTCGACGACGACACGCTGGAGAGGATGAGGGACGCGTACCAAAAAGCGACGAACAGGTACCTCGTCACCTCGGCGGAGGGAACCGAAGAGGACCTGGTGACGAAGATCCGCAAGCAGATACTGCTCACGGTCTACGACCAGGCCGACGTCGAGAAGATGCGCATAAATGAGAAGTCGGACGAGGACGTCATGGCCCTGATAAGGGAGAAGCTCGTGGCTGGCATCATCGGCGACGCGGCCCAGAAGGTCGTGAAGCCCGACGAAGTGGAGCAGTGGCTCACGAAGGGATGGAAGTGGACCGGGAACCTGAGCGACGGCAGGGCCGTTCTCGAGCCTGCAGCGGGATGAAGGAGGTCAGCCGCCCGCCCTGGCGAGCCTCAGCCACACTCTGCAGTCCGTCAGGTATTCTCGGGAGGAGACCTCATCGGGCTGTGAGAGGATGTCGTCGCGAAGCGGTCCCTCCGGAAGCTTTTCCAGGGCGAACCGCTTCATGTTAGAGAGCTTCACCCTGCTCTCTTCAACTGTCCCTGACTGCATGAGAAGGCGGAGGAGGGGGACTCTTAACGCCTAGACCGACTTGTCCAATTCTTCGATGTTCTCTGGCGTCACTGTGTGCCAGAAGACTCGGTCGAGCGGTTTACCTTTCAGCTCCCTTACCCCTGGCCGTTTCAAAAGTTTGAGGAGTCTCGACCTTGCCTCCTCCAACTCTCCTGCCTTGGCTGCCTTCGCGCGGCTTGAAATGGCCTTTGAAAGGGAAAGGAATCTCTCCATTTCCTGAAACGAGAGCCTGTCCTTGAGATGGAGCTGGATCAGGGAAGCTAGGAACCTCATCCGGAGGATTCTGCAGCTCCATTCGTACAGCTTTATGCCCATCTGGGATTCGCTGACATAAAACTGCTGGAAGTCGTTCACCGCCTTCTTGAATTGCCTGTCCGCGGAAGCAAGGTCAATGCTAGAGAAGTCAGTCATCGTCTTCTTCACATCTTCGAGAGCGTCGACTGGTTCGACGTGCTTGTTTCTGAAACTCGCTTCGACAGGGGTGAGTATCTTCACCGTCTTGACCGCGTCCGTCAGTTCCGCAACCCCGCAACTCCCCACGTAGGCGAGCATCTCGAGATCGTAAAGCTGCTTTGGGTAATCCTCAATCTGCTGAATCCCGATCGTATCCTTTGCGAGCGTCAGAAGCTTGTCTCCGATGAGAGCACCAGGAGTCGAGCAGGTAACGTTCTCGACCGTACCGGCGAAGGTTTTCGACCTCTTGATTGTATGGAATGGAACTCCGATTTCGATCAGCAGGACGTCCAGCTTTATTCTACAGCTGTCAGTGAGGACACTGGGCAGGCTGACGTCGTACGTCTTCATCGGGAGGTTGGCCGTGGGGCGCTTTGGCTTGTACTCCTCGAACTGGAAGAATGGCGCGCGCGACGCGAACTTGCGATTCAGGACACGTATGACCTTTCCGAGCGACTCCTGTCGGGGAGGAAATAACAGATCGACGTCGACACTTCCACGTTGTTTCTCAATCGGGATGTAGAGCTGGGCAGCTGCACCGCCTTTTAGGACGAAATCTTTGGACAGACCTTGAACCTGCGATACAAGCTCGAGGTCCCACCTGAAGAGCTCGACGACCTGGGGCTGCGTGAAACCAGCCGTCCTGGACAGCTCGAGGAGTTTCTCCTTTGAAAGAAGGCGGTAGGTGAGTAGACCCTCTAGCTCCGCCATGCTCTCATCTCACGGTATCGGCCAGGACGGCTTTAACGTGCTCATTGAAGACAGTCTCGCCTCTTCCGGCTGGAAGCTCGGCTTCAGCCTTCAGAATCGCGCGAATCTCACCCGCAATGCCCCGCCTCGAAGCTAGTTTGGTCAGCCGGGAGACGTCCAGACCCCCCGACTTTATGGCGTCCCGCATGATTCTTCCGACCTCTACCTCCGGGAACGGAATTCGCCTGCGCGTGCTCTCGAAGTAAAGGTCGATCAGGCCCCTCTCAACCGAGGCTATCCCTTCTTTAGTGTTGCCAGACAGCTCTCTCCTCTCTCGGATGACAAACAGATCCCCCTTGGTCAGACCGAGCGTGAGGTTCACTTCTCTCTCCCCTTTCGGGTTGAGGAGAACCGTGAACCCACCATGCTCCAGGGCTTCGGCCGCACTCTCCCCCGCCCCGAGCTCCACGTAGACCAGATGCACGACTCTTCTGGGGAAGAGGTGAATGAAAGAGCCCAAGACTGAATGCCCGGTAAGCATGAAGTCGATGCCAGCGTCCGATAGCAGTTTCCTCGCTCTCCCAAGGTTCGGGGAGAGGTTTGTTCCTCTGGTCCCGATAATTTCGCGTCTAGGTTCCGCTCTGAATACGCCATACCCTACCTTGGTCATCTTGCCCTCCCGCGTCAGGTCGTTGAGAAGTCGGTATATCGTACCCGGGCTGTAGCTTGTCAACACTTTGGCGGCTTCGCTAGCCGTGAAGCTCCTGCGTGCGAAGTTGTTCCGGATTTCGACAAGCGCCTTTTCCTCCCAATTCATCGCTCGTTGGTAAGACTGGTCAAGTTTTAAAGCCTTTGACTAGTCTTACTCATTTTCCGTCGTAAATCCATTTACACCCAATGCCTATCTGCCGATGTCGCATTTCCTCTTGTCAGGTATGTTGCCATTTTGACCGGAAGGGAATCACTCTGGCATCCGTATGGAACCCTCCGGGCCCACTACCAACAGGCGTCAAGTCCTTTCGCTCTTTCTTTGGGTTAGCGAGTCTGTGGGACATATCAAATCTTATGCTTGGGATGGTAGTTGGACTCCACCCCCTACTCCTAGGAGCCGAAAAGTGTAGGGAGTGAATCAACTCCTGTCCTCAAACAATGGACATGATTGCGGGCGTTGTGGACCGGGAGGGACTTACACGAGTTGGTATTAAAAATACCACGGTTTTTGCTTTCTCAGACTATCACAGCAGGACGGTTCGGGCCCGATGATACTCACAACTGAAAGAGTTTCTAATTGGACTAGGAATTCTGACCGGAAGCTTGGCTTGGTTAGTATTTGCCCCGCTCTTCTTCGTAGTTTCTTCTAAGCTCCTGATACTTCGCCCCATCTATGCGACCGAAATCATATTCTTCCTGTAGTCTTTTCAGCTTGTCTTCGACGTCCATTTTCTTCTTGTTACTTTGAACGATGTTCTCGACGATTCCTTTTACATTCACAACGTCTGAGACTCCCGACATGCCAACATTCCCCGCAATACCCACACCTGTGAAAACTATGCTCCCAAAATTGAGTAATCTGCCAAACAGCCCTTGGTGTAGGATTGTGCCCGTAACCCACTCAACCTTCAGGTCGTGAGAGCTACGACCAAGGAGACCATGTTTGATGAACACCCTTCTGTTCGAGATGAAATACTCAGACGTTTGGACTGCGATGACAACGAATAACCAAACGAGCAAACCAATGAAGGCAATGGGTATGAAGGCAAGCCCAATTAGGACAAAGAACAGTCCCAAGATTACCGCGCCGATATGAGCCTTGTAGCTTTGCTTGCCATACCACATTGGCTTCTCACCCTCCGATAATGCTAACTGACCCGGTATCTTGGGGGAAGACACGAAGCCGGAGCTACTTGGGAATGATATTTATGCCTGACCCGAACAGCCGACTGGGCCAAGGGTTCGGGCCGGAAGGGATTTGAACCCTAAGGGACTAGTTTTCTTAGGTTCCAGATTCTTACAACAAATCGGGGAGATGCTTCTGGTCCGAACCTTTCACCACGAGGTGCCCTTTCAGGAAGAATGCCGTAATCAAGCCTACGACAATTCCGATGTAGTGGACTTCGACATTGACTTCCGACTTCCCGATTACGACCTGGGTGGGAAAGAAGAAGACAGTGAATAGGAGAATGACTGCCTCTGGAACCATCAAGAACACAATCCTCGCGATCGGTGGCATCACCTTCCCAGACGGTGAAACTATCTCGGATTGCCCAGTCCGACTGTAGAGGAGAAAATAGACCACGAACAGAATGAGAATCGCTGAGTAGAGGACAGTCCCGTACCATCCTATTGCGAACCCGTAGGTCCAGGTGAATAGGAATAGGAGGAAGAACAAGGACGTAGCTACACCATAGTCGACCCTGAACCCGTATCGAACATGGTAGAAGATTAGGAGTGAGAGGACGAGACCTCCCACCAATGAAGCTACTGCACCAGAGAACCCGAGGGAATCGTTGGGAAAGTTTGGGAGCCACTTGTCGACGGGTACCCAGATTAGAGAAATTACGGTGGGCAAGACGAGAACGTCGACAAGGAAGACCTTGTAGAATGTCCTTCGCATCTCAAGTCTGATTAGAATCCCGTACATCGCCATGGTTACAACGAGATAGGCGACGACATTCGACAGGATATGAGAGATTTCTTGGTGAACGTACGAGTTTCCGATAATACCCCATAAAGTGGTTGAATTGCGATGGAGGATCAAAGTATTCTTCCAACCCTCCGGTAGGAGGAAGAGTAGCAGGAGAACTATTACAACCGAAACTATGACGAGCAGGTCGAGGATAGTTTCCCGTTTCAACGTGTTGAGACCGTCCCGTTTGCATTTGCCCAGAAGACCTTCACTCTGAGGAGGCGCAGAGCATTCTCCACGGTCTTAACATATCTTCTGTACACTTCATCCTCGGGAAGACCGATTGCGTACCCAGATCGTTCGTCTCCTTCTTGCATTCTCATGCAGATTTGACCCACACAACGGTAGAAGTGAGTGTACCTCGCACTCTTCGATTTGAGAGGTTTTCCATCCTTCCGGGCGTTTCCCTCAACCTCGACAAACCATCGGCGATGCGAACTTTTCATTTTGATGTCGACCCCAGTAGGTATAGTTCTGGGTTCAACCATGAAGCCTTCACGAACGAAGTGATTCCTCAGGATTCTTTCGACCCTCCTTTCTCTGAGAAGGACCAACTAACCCGCTCTATTGAAGTCGGTTTCTTTTAACTTCCATGTTCATCCTCCCGTCCCTCCACGGACGACGGTAGTTGATTTCTGGGCAGGTCATTATATCCTCACTTGGGGATTGAATGCATGAATCAAACTGACGATAAGGACGACCAATACGACTACCTACATCGTGCATGACAGCATCGGGTCTCCCATGTCATGCGGAGACGTAAAGGTGAGCATCCGGTGCTAGAATGCACCAACTGTTCGGAGTGACGGCTTGGACCCACCCAACTTCAGGCACGCGGAGAAGCCAAGCACGAAGTGCTTCGATTGGGCTAATTGCCCATGCTTTTTCTCAAGTTTACGATAATCTCACTGAGATTCAAGACCAAGTGAGGCATGTTTTCTCTCGAGGAATTTGGCCTCAAGACAATGTAAGCTGTTCTCCCTTGTAAACCTTCAACAGCTGTTCGACCAAATCCGGACCAGCCTTCTCGATTTGTTCCTTTGCTCTGTAGATTGAGTTCACCCAGTCGCTACCTCCTTTCGTTTTTTTCACGGCGAGGATCATGTAGTAGAAGAATCCACCCTTACCCCTCACTCTTGTCTCGATGGCGTAGTCCTTGTACTTATGAATCTGCTTCAGATACAGCTGAAGGTAATCTTCGTCCGTGTGTTTGAGATTCTTCCACTCGTCGGTTCCGAAGAAGTCGGTCAATCCCTGGGCGTAGCCTGGCTCAGCGGACCTCCCTGCTGCCCGCCTAACTCCCTCGACCTGATAGTTGATTATGACATCGCTCCACCTGTCGAGCAGTTGCTGCAGTCTGGCCCAGTCGATTTGCGTTCCCTCTGGGTCAACGAACCCCAGAGTCGGTATCTTCCACTTGGTATCCTTCCCTAGGAGGAGTTCGAGGTCTACTCTGTTAACGTCATCCTCGACCACCTCGGCAGACGGGATTCGCTGTCTCAAGGCTGCCGCTGAAGAGCTATCCTTCTCTACCAGAATTATACGGTCGAACTTCCTCCCGCCTCGAGGCACGGACTGAGCGAGCATCGCGGAACCCATTACGATGTCTCCCGTGGACGCGATACGTGTCAGACCAGATCCGGCGAACAGGTCAGCATAGTACGCCTTGGGGAAATTACTCTTGATTATGTTGGTATAGACCGTGATGTAGTAGGCGAGTAGTGCCAGTTTGGAAAGGGCCTGCGGCCCCACATCATATGCGATCTTGTTCGTTTGATAGGTGGCAGCTGCTTCTTTTTCATAGCCCTTCAGAACCTTGATTCTTGATTGCCACCAGCTGAAGGAGTCCTTCACCCTACGGCCCTTGGCGTTCAAGTCCCTGGACAAACTCAGGGTCGGCCTGGTCCAATAACCGTAAGTCTAGTTCTGCCTGCTCTCGTACTCGGGCCACCAGGTTCCTTTCAGGCTGTGTCTTCGCAGACTCTTGTAGAACAGATTCTCGGCGACTTTGTCGAAGCCTCGTAGCTGAAGGGGTTCGCCCAGCGCCTTCTCAAGGTATGCTTGATTGATTCCTCTGACATGGACTGACTCGCCGTAAATGTGGTCGGGCTTCACGCTGGCGATGGAAGTCACAATTTCTTCCAAGTCGGCCTTCACATCCGGCCGAATCGCGACCGAAGGGAAGACTGGTGCAATTATGACGCCAGTCGGCACGTGAAGTTGCTTCGCTTTCTCCAATACTTCTAGTCTCCTCTGAGGGGGAACAACTCGGGTCTCTATGGTCCTGGCAAGGTCCTGATTGAAAGTTGCGATCGAAACTTGTAGCCTAACCTGTCCGCGATAGACCTGCAAGAGGTCCAAGTCCTTTTCGACCAGAGGTGACCTTGTCTGGATACAGAAACGCACTCCTTCGGGAAGGGCCGCTTCGAGAATCTTCCTGGTCCATCTGAACAAGAAGGGCAGATATGGGTCATGGGTCGAACTCAACATTACTTCCTTGCCCTTCCAGTTTCGCCAATGGGTCTCATGGATCGCATCTTCCAAGTTAGAAGGAACACTCAAGTAGTTTCCCCAGTCGAGATAGACGATGTTCCCAGCCCTCTTAGCTCCCCATTTCTTGTGAATCTCGTCAACGTAACAGAATTTGCACCCCATGGTGCAGCCGATTGCGAAGTTGAGGGCCCATCCATCAGAGAGCTCCTTCCCAACACCGCCCATGCTCACATAGGTCAGTTTGGAGTGCTTGATCAGGGGAGAAGTAATCCTGAATGTGCTCGATGCTACTCCGGGGGGGAGTGAAAGCGTCTCATCTTGAAAATTGAGAATGCTGGCAATTCCATTCGCCATCATGCGCCTCTTCTTGTCCCTGATTGTTCGCCAGGCTTTGAACGCCGCCTTTCGGGCCATAACCGGGTCCCTGTATCTGGAGGCCTGGGCAGTAAGCCTCCGGATTTCAGTGTCCTCGAGGGTCGCCTGCAACTCCTTGCGGGCCTTTAGAGTCGTAGCCAACCTAAAAGCATGCCTCTGGGCTAGATTACGGTAGTTAAATGAAATGGTAGGGCTTTTCCTCGTGTGTAGTGTGTCCGAGTGACGAAAGATGACACAGATGATCAAGGAGATGGAGGACTGGGTCCACGAGCTCAGACAGAGAGCGCTCCGCCACGAATCCGACCAACATTGATGCATGTCGGACCTTCAGGTTCGGTCATCTCCCTCCCCATCAGGTCGACACGCCCCGGCGGTCGCGTAAATATGAGGAAAGGTTCTCTTGGAGGGAATGGACCCTCCGAACTACAGGTCCAACGGGAAAGCAGGCGCACTTAAGTCGTGCGACATCTGCGACAGCTACAGGACCGGAATGAACAGGCTGGCGACGTGCGCCAGGTACGAAGTGCTCGTTCTCCTCACCTCAGTATGCGACAGCTTCGAGCTGAGGATCGGGCACGACCCTCCCTTGCTGACTCCCGAGGAAGAGAAGCGCCTGTGCGGCCCTTGGATGAGGTACCCGAAATCAAATCAATAGTGGTATGGGCTAGGAGTGCACGGCCCTCCGATAAGAACAGCCAAAGAGTTCCCAGAAGTAGCTTGACCGCGTTGGTCACATGAAGTAGGCGGCCGCTACGCCTTCACCTTTGGAGGACGAATCCCCAGCTTTTCCATCGTCCTGTACGCCTGCGGGAGCGCGTACGTGAACCCCACATGCACGCAGTCGTTCCTGTTATCGACGTCGCAAATGAGGTCCTTGCCCTGGATCGTAACGCCGGCCACCCTGTTAGTCCGGTTGTCCTTGATGTAGATAGTGTTGTTCCCCTCGTCATAGCCGAACTCCTCCATGAAGGGGGCGTACCTTGCGAAGATCTCGTTCTTCTCCATAAGCTCCTCGAGCATGCTGGTCACGTAGCCCGCGAAGCTCGTAATCCCCTTCTTGGTGAGCTGCTCCTTCTTCTTCTCGTACGTCTGCCTGTAGCGGTTGTAAACGGGCACGGCGACGCTTAGGTTCATGTATCCAGAGTTCTTGTTCGGCGTCCTCCCTCTCTCCTCGTCAGCACCCATTAGCATAGTGCTTAATATATACTGCTATTGTGTGCTAACCCATGCTAACAAGAAACCGCTCCCATGAAGCGGCCATCTGCGTCACCGCCCGGCTTGCGTTAAAAGCAGAATTGATCTCCTCGTGTATGAGCGTCGACCGCAACGAAGAGCTCGACCTCTGTGAAGAATGCGGTTCCCCGTTGGTAGACGGCTCCTGCCGCAACTGCGGGGGCGGGTTCCGCGAGGGAGCCAGCCCAGTGGGTGCCGCGCCGCTGGACAGGCGGCAACTCTCCAAGGTTCTCGGAAGGAGCGTGGGCTCTCGGGCGCACGGCTCCTACGCGCTTTCCATGCAGCAGGGGGAGAGAATGGCTCCGGTTCGGAAGGAGATCGAGTCCCTGGTGGAGCAGTTCAACGCCTCTCCTGAAGTGAAGAACTCGGTCAAGCACAGCTCCGAGCGATTAGCCCTAAGGCTGCTGGATGAACTCGGGCCCACGGAAGCAGCCATTGCTTCAGTCTCACAGGAGTTCGTGAAGCTGGGCAGGAACCTGCTCGAAGTGAACCTCTGCATCTCAAGATTGCATCCGCGTATGGGACAACTGAAGGACCTCGTAGTCGAGGTCTATCCCCTAACATCAGAAGTGAAGGTATTCGTAGACGGACGGGAAAGGACGTTCAAATCCCACGCCAACGGCCTCTACAAGAAACTGAGGATTCCCGTCGGCATCGAGGACGGCAACGCCAAGGTGGAGCTGAGAAATGCAAACCTCACTAGACAGGGATACGACAGCAGGAGGGTCAGGCCGCTCGACCAGTCCAGCTTCGTCCTCGTTCTCGACGAGACAAACTTCGAGCTCTTCAAGGTCCTCAAAGAGGCCCGGCTTTCCGGTCGGCTGCTCGGCGACGAGCCGGACAGAAGGATGGTGCTAAGGAAGTATTCCATCGCGAAGCTGCCCCTGACCGAGAGAATCCTCAGGGAGAACGCTCTCCTGCAGAGAGTCGGCGCGGAGTACACCGCGAAGCTCGTCGAGAAGTTGAGAGACGGGCGGGGGAGGTCGCCAAGGAAGCTGGCTGAAGAGGCGCTGCTGGAAGCGTGCGAATCTGTCGTTCCCACTTCCCTGAGCGACCTGATGGTTGAGAGGTATCACCTCAAGCGTTCGGCGGTAAGGTCACTTGTCGTCATGCCAGAGCTCGCATCCTGGCAGGGATGATCCGCGCACCATGCCAACGCAGGTCTCCGCGATTCCCATCAAATTGATTCAGCCTCACCCAAGATTGTCGTTTCGTTTCAGGTACGATGTCGACTCGCTGGCCGAGTCGATGAAGTCAGTTGCAGACGAGAACACGCCGAACGGCCAGCTCAATCCGGGCCGGCTCGTGCTGAGGGGAGATGCAGAGGGCTACTATGTGTATGTGGGGGTGAGAAGGTACCTTGCGCTAAAATCGCTCTACGAAAGCACGCGCGACGAACGCTTCGCGACGTACAGCGCCTACATCGATACCAACATCTCCGAGTTGCAGATGTTCATCAAGGCCAAGAAAGAGAACGACGAGGAGAGGGGCGAGAGGCAGGGGCTCTCCGTCCTCGAGGAGGTGCTTGGAATCGGAAGGATCAAGGATTCCATCGCTTCGCAGGACCTAGATGAAGGACTGAAACGCCTCCTCGCCGTGGCCCAGAAGCTCGGAGAGGAGAAGCTCAGGAAGCTGCACGAGATCGAGGGGGCGACCCGATTCCATTACAGGCTGGCGCACCTCGAGCGCCTCTGCAAGATCGACGACGAGCGGGAGTTCTACTACACGGCCTCGTTCACGGCCGGTTCCCAAGTCAGGGGGGACAGCATTGAAGCGGCCGTAGAGGACCAGAAGAAGGCCGACGTCTTCGAGTGGTTCCCCAAGCTGTTTCCTGACTACAAGCAGGAAGCGAAGAATGCATTAGCAGGCCAAGGTCCAAGATCTGGAGGGTCAAAGGGAGAGAGCAGCAAGCGAAGAGAAAAACGGGACGCGGTCGAGAAAACGCTCGAGGTTCACGAGAAGGGCATCATCATGGTGAAGTGTCCCCAATGCGACAGCGAAAACATGATCAGGATGGAAGGTGATGTCAGTGTGACGGTGATCTCGCCCGACCCGAACGGCGAGAGAAGCACGGCGGTTCCAGATACGGTCAGCAGGGTGACACTGGGATGCTTTCGCTGCTCGAAGCAATTCTACGCTTTCGTCAAGCATACAGGAGGTGAAACGTACGCAGTCGAGCAGTCGCTGTCGGGAAAGTTCAGGGAGCCCATGGAGACGATAGGGGCCATCGAGCTGCGCTTTGACTTCAAGGAGGGCGTGTGGGAGAAGATATCCGGGGGTAAGGTGGTCGGCACGGTGTACCCTGTGATACCCAAGAAAGAGGGGTGACGAGCAGGCTGCCCAAGAGTACGAGGGAAAGGGTGACCGCGATGATCGCCATCGAGATGCTCGTGCAGGGTGTGTTCTTCGACTCTCGCAGTCTCCGCGGGCCGTCCTTCAACGAGAGGCAGGTTACGAGGGTCCTCGATGCCCTGATCGATTCTCAGGTGATAACGAGGTCCATGCCAAGGATGAAATACGTCCTCACTGACGAGTTTCTAGACACAGTGAAGAGAGAAGTCACGAGGTTGATGCCCCGGCGACTCTTCATTCACTACCCAGACTTCGAGGTTTTTGACGTCTCCGGCATAGAGAGCTGGAGCCAGGAGGAACTCGAACTCTACATGAAGGAGTTGAAGAAGCGCTGGCTTGCGAGAAGAGTACACGGAGGAAAGAGTGTCAGTGCGGTTTAACGGACAACCCTTGTCCGTAACATTAACGGACAACCCTTGTCCATTATTTGAAGGGACTTTGCGACCGAATCCGCTTCAGGATCGCTTTAGCACAAGAACCGACATCCTTTCGGCCTTGCACCTTGGACAGGCGTCGAAGTCATGGCTCGACTCGAATTCGCAAACAACGCAGTGAGTTACCACTAGCTTCGAACCGTGGATCTCGCGCTCCTTTTGCCTTCGCCTTTTCCTGTCGGCTGACTCAGTGCGGGACCGGCTCATGGTCGTAGACAAGGGGGTTGGATTTAACTGAGGCTTCCTCTTCCACGATGTCCGCCCCCCTTTTAGCCTGACGAGTCATTCATCAACAGTTGAGAGCTTCTATCTTCGTCGTTGTCCTCATGATTGTCTTAGCGCCAGCGTTCACCTTTGCCAGCCCGCACCATTCTGCTTCCGACCCGTGCGACGCGTACGGCGACTGCATCTCAACTTCCATGACATACTTGCGTTCGAACCCCGACCACACCCTCTACTTGGGAGACAGCTTCAGCATTTCACTCTCAGTAAAAACCGGACCGAACACGACCGGCTACTCCACTTCATGGTCATTCGACACGTCGGTCTTCGAGAGGTCGGGAGGCACATTCACGGTTGCGGGAAACACGACCGGCACATTCACGATCACTGCGACGGTCACATTCACGGGCTCGATGCTGGTCGGGAACACGACACAGCCTTTCACATCCTCGCTGTCGAGCAGCCAGACCGTCACGATCATACAACTCGCAATCACGCTGAAGGTGGACCTGGTCAACGTGACCGACACCTACGGCCTCGTCGAACGGAACCCCGACGGCTCCTTCTACAGAAACGACTCCTTCTGCGTCGGATGGAATGCCACCTTCCAGTTCTCCAGCAGCAGGCCTGACATCACAATCAACATGACCGTGCCTTCAACCCTCAACTCGACCTCGCCATTACTGGTCGTCAACTCGACTTCGACAGGCAGGTGTGGAACTACCTGCTTCAGGGTCGGGGCGGCTGCCGCGTACAAGCCGTACGACCTCACCCTCGCCTTTATGGCCCTGAATTGGGAGAATACCTCGCTCGCAAACCAAGGCTCCGCGGTTCCCTTCGCAGTAGTGAGGTACTCGCCAATGTTCACTACGTTCACCTACATGGACTACAACGAGAAGCTTCCAACAGCGTACGAGCGCCCCTTCGTCACGCTCGTCAGGTACGCCGGTAACAGTCCAGGATACACCTATGCCGGGGATGCCAACACCGGACCGTTCAGCGCGGCGAATTCGACGGGAGAGCGGGCCCTGGTCACTGATTTCTCCTTCCGCACTGTTGGATACAACATGACACTCAACCCGTCAAGCGTGCTACCGTTCAATGTCACGCGGGTCGGCATTTCATTCATCTACAGCTCGAGCAGTCCTCGAAGTGGTTCCTCATCCGGTGGGACCTCTAGCCTGGCAGTCTGCGTTGCGCGTGCCTTCTCAATGGGAGCCTCTTGCGACCAATCCAATCCTCCCTGGTCGACTGGGCTGTATCCAGCCACAGTCACAGCGTACTTCCAGAACGGCACGAAAGCGGCGGTGGCACACACCCAACCCGACGGGTACGCAAACTTCAAACTGCCTTTCAATATGACGTGCACTGCAAATTGTCCAACTTACACATACGTAGCCACCGCGTCAGGATTCAAGAATGGGTCCATAACGTCGTCGTACAGCGGCGCAACGGTCTATCTTCAATCGCTGGCCAGTTCGTGCGGCCCGTTCTCGACAACCTGTGAAGCCTTTGCTTCAGAGACAGGGCTTCCTTTGGGTGCCGCCTGGTGCATCTCCTTGTCGCCAGCGGATGCGCAGGGCACAACAAGCAGGTGCAGCGCCGACGCGTATGTCTGGTTCATTCTGGATAACACCTTGGATTACACCGGAACCATCGCGTGCTCCCTGCCAGGCTGCTATTCTGTCACCACTCTCTACCACTGGGTCGACACTGTAGCCTTCTGGCCTTACGGATTCGGGGATTACAACGTCCAATTTCGAGGCTATCCAACCGACACTCTAGTGCAACCACAGCTGTTCACGTGGGACCAGAGGTACGCGAAGTGGTACTTCCAGGCTCCCGCCTTCGAGGTTCGGAACTCTCCTGACGAACCATACTTCGCCAATTACACCTCGCATGGGGTCGAATACTTCAACGTCACCGAAGCCGCCCGCTCCAGCGACTTCGCCGGCGCCAGCAAGGCCGTATTCAACACGACATACCTCTACGAACCGGTGAGTTACAGCGGTTACCTGCGCTTCAACTTCCTTGGCGCTGGCGGCCAGCCAGACAATACGGCGAACGTCACGATCGTGTCTCACAACCCAAGCCCCCTGAACACCTATCTCTTCGACCAGCTCACGAAGACGTTCGGGAACGACCCTTCTGTGACGAATGCATTTCGCCTGGACACCTATCCGTCCGACAGCACCCTGGAACTGAAGCAGCTCCAGCCCAACCGTAACGGGGCCATCATCTACTTGGTGAACCAGACTAACTTGGCATCATCAAACGACGGCGCGTTCCCGTGGTTTAGCGTCAGCCTAGGTAGCCAGGTCGGGGTCACGTCATACACGTTCACGGACCAGTCCCCCTACCTGGCCGGCGGGAGCACGACCCCGTGCACCACGTGCAGTGGGGTCTTGTACATGGTTCCTGGCAGCTGGGGGGTCTTCCTCATGAATAACGCGACGGCCATCGGCTTACGCCATTTCTACAATATCTCTACATACTATCTGGTACCCGTCATTGAAAACCTTGCACTCCCTATCAACTCGACCCTGTCCGGAGCACCCGCGCTGTACGTGAACTGGTACGAGAACGTCACCGGGGGTCCCGTGGTCGACCCGTACATCCCCATATCGCTCGAACCTGGGCATCTGACGACCCTATACCAGCTCATCTACGGCCAGAATACTACCATCAACGTGAACACCGTCGGCGGGGGGATCGACATGCTGCCCCCGCAGCACCATGGAAACGAGTATCTCTTCTCATTCCTGGCGAAGAACCAGAGCGGCGGAGTGTCGAGGTTATGGATGACGAGTGACACAGGGCGGGTCCTTCTCAACGAGAGTCTTGTCCCGACCCCCTTCTACGGCAGTTCCTTCACGCCTCTTGGCAGCTACGGGGTTGTGACCGCGGACCTGAACGCGGACTTCAACGGCACGGTGATCGTGACCATACTGAACGCCTGGGGAGGGGAGACGGTGATAAGCGGCATCCCGGTCACAGCCCGCGCGGTTCCCCCACCCGTCATCCCCACGAACCTGATGGTCTTCTTCTTGTTGATGGTCATGCTCCTTGCCCTGGCTGGCCGGTTCTTCGTCCGGCGGAGGGCGACGCCCCAACACCAGACTGAAGAAGACGGAAACGCGAGCTAAGCAGTGACTTCCTTCGGCTTCG
>CAZMON010000002.1:0-565078 GCA_964568185.1 uncultured Nitrosopumilales archaeon
CCGCAGTTGCCGCACGTCATCCTGTTCTCGTGCTGGGCCATGAAGTATCCTCGCCCGCACCTTTGGCACTCCTTCCTCAACCTGGTGAGGCTCTCCCCCTCCATCTTGTAGAGTTTGTAAACCTGAATCCTCCGTTTCGGGGCCTTCGGCTTTACCTTCTTCTCAGGCTTCTTCTCTTCAACTGGAGCCGCTTCGGCCGGGGCCGGCGTTGGAGCTGGCGCTGGGGTCGGCGCTCCCTTCGGGGCCGGCGGTGCCTTCGACAATCCTACTTCTTCGCCTCCGGAGGCGGCCCCGGGGCCTTCGCCTTCTTCTTTTCTTGTCTCAGCTTTTCCCTCTCTTCCTTTGTCAGTGTTCTGACGTTCAGATGTTCAGGGTGTGTTCGCTTTTTCGAATCCTGATTCGTGTAGATGTGGAACTTGCCGACTACTGTCATTGTCCCCGACTGCTGTTCGAGTCTGACTAGGCCGACGGTATCGGTGGGGACCCCGACCTCAGCAGCGGCCGCCTCAATCGCCTGCTTGCGAGTGATCTTCCCGGCCTTCGATGGCATAATCAACTCAACGTAAGTCCTCTCCAAGAGTTTGGATTCTTCTTTCTTCTGGACCTGCAATTCAAACCCACCCCGACCGCTCTGGGATATTAATGCTCCGTGAAGTTATCTCAGCTCAGAGATGCCCATCTCGGCCAGGATCTCCCTGTTCCTAGATTTCGTGTCTGCTCCCACTCCCACCACCACAATCCCCTCTCCCGGCTGGCCGTAGAAGACCTGCGCAGACAAAGGTGAGATGGCAATCACCGGTATCGCAAGGAGGTCCTCTTCCCCATTCACAAGCACCCTGACGGGCTTCATTCCCTCAAACGCTTCTCTGATACCGTCAATCGCCTTTTGGGTGATGGTCCCGGCGGGGTTTGATACGCTGACCAGTCTGGAAAATGGCACATCCGGGAGCTCTCTGTCAATCCTGTTTTCTCTTCCATCGATCACTTGCACATCCGGCACCCTGCCCAGGTTACCTATCGTCTCAGTCACCCTGTCGCCCACGGTGATGACCATAGGCGCCCTCAGGACCGTGTCCCTGAATTCCTCTGAACTCAGCTCATTCGGAGAATAAAGCCTGCCCATGGGCTTCGCCAACCTCGGCCTCAGGCCTTTAGGGAGGCGGTACGCCTTGGGCAAGACCACTAGCTTACCTTGAGCGCGTATCTACCCTGCTTGACGATCCCGAGGGTCTTTGCGACCTGTGAACGCTCCGGGTTGATGACAATAATGAGCCCCGACCATTCGTTGCTAAGCTCGGTCGAACCGTCGTTGGGGCAGGACTTCTCGCTAGTAAGCAGCTTGCACTTCCTGCACGCGAGTTCCCGCATCTCATCTCCACCTACTTTCCGGGGCGGTCGTCAGCTTTTCGCTGTTTCTGCGCCTTCGTGACCTCTTCTTCGATCCATTCCAGCGCGCCGAGGAAAGGCTGCCTGCACGTTACCCCTATCTTCCCCATCGAGATGCCGTGCCCCAGGCTTACCGCGGTGATCCTCACCCTCACCTTACTACCCACCTTAAGAGACCGCTTGCTCTGGGACGCGGTTATGATCCCAGACTTGACATCGCTGGTGAGATAGTCGTCCATTATCTGGCTGAGGTGGAGGAGGGCGTCCGCCGGGCCGATCCTTACGAAGGCGCCGAAGTCGGTGACTTCCACTATCTCTCCTTCAACGAGTTCCTGCCTAAGAGGGAAGAAAGCAAGTACTTCGAAGGTGACCCTGTGGTAGGTAGCCCCGTCCCCCGCAATTATCTTGCCAACTTTGTCTACTTCCACCTTTGTCACCAGGATGAAATATCCGTGCTCTGGGTTGATGGTGCTCTCGTACTTCAACTTCAGTAGTCCGAGGGCGACCTTCTCCAAGGGGGATCCAAACTTGTCAGGCGGTACCCTAACGACATCCTCAAGGTTGACTAGCTCAAACATGAATGCTCAGGAATCCCCCCTCGCTTTGAGTCGCGGATATTAATCTTTGGTTCTCTCATCGTCTGAAATTCTCACCTAATCAGGCGGACGTGATCTTTCCCAAACAGTCAACGTCGGAGGGAGGTTCCTTTTGTGAATTGTCTTCCGGCGCATCTTCATGACCTTGTCCACGATTTCCATGGCCACTCCTGTCCTTTCCGCGGCCCGGCGCCGTGTCGACCCCTCATCAAGTAGTTGGACCAAGATTGTGTCGAGCTTGTCGTATTCAACCGGAATCTCTTCGATCGCCCTGTGCCCCGGCCACAGCCCAGGAGAGGAAGGCTTCCCTATGATCGACCTGGGTATGTCGAGGGAGTCTCCCAGTTCTCGAACCTGGGTCTTGTAGAGGTGCCCGATGGGGAGGAAATCTACTCCTCCGTCTCCATATTTCGTGAAGAATCCTATCTCAATCTCGGACCTGTCCCCGGTACCCGCGACCAGGAGGTCCTCAGAATTCGCGAAGAAGTACAGGATCATCATCCTTGCCCGAGCCTGTACGTTGGCTTTTCCTATCCTGGACCCCTCTATCCCGACCGTTCCCAACAGCGCCTCGACGATCGGGGAGATCCCGACTTCTACAGTCCTGATTCCCAACTTCGTGGCCAGTCTCCTCGCGTCTGCCATATCTTCACCGGGTGTGGTGTCCGAAGGAAGAAGCAACCCGAGGACCCTCTTCTTCCCCAGAGCCTTTACGCAAATGGCCGCGACCACCGCGCTGTCTACTCCCCCGCTGATGCCAACAACTACTCCCTTTGCATTCGCCTTCTTGACCAGGTCCTTCACAAACGCGCAAATCCGGACTTGCTCACGGGCGGCGGAGAATCGCAATGGCGGCGTCTTCATCTCGGCGATGGCCTCCTTCCCCTGTCTAATCCAGCTTTCGCCCGAGCTCAGGCCAGAGACGCTCTCCATGAGCGGAGCGAGACGACCTGGACCCCGAGGGACCTCAGAGTCCTGATGAGCTCACGGTCCACCGTCGCAACTGCAGCATTCTGGCTCTGGGCAGCCGACGCGATTTCGTCATCGACGCTGGCATCACCGCACTTTTCGACCTTGAATCCTTGCGAGAACTCGAGTGCGAGCCTTGCAAATCTTGACCTCTTCCCTCTTCCAGAACCACGCCTCTCAAGTTCAACCTTGACACACGAAAGGATCACCGGCTCGAACCCCCCCATGAACGCGGCGATGTCTTCCTGCCAAGGTGTCGGTCGTTCCGCGACTGACATGAGGAAGCTACTGTCGAAGATTATCTTCTGCAAGGCCTACTTCAGGACGCCCGACCCGATAAGACGCCAGCGTTCGGCGATGCGCCGGCTTAATGCTGCCCTCATTCCCGCCTCGATTGTGACTGGCTTCTTGAGGTCCACCTCTATCACATCCCCCCTCGCCGAAGTTACCACGGCCTGAGCATACGCGGTTCCAAGGTTCAGCCGAAGGATCTCGCCAAGCCTTGCCTTTTCCACCTTCACCAATTCCGCAGAGCCCACGGCCGTCTCGAACAAATCGACATCCAGAGTGATGTGGTCCCAGGTCGGGGGCAGGGTCCCCGGTTTTCCGATGACGCTTCCTACCATTTGGTCACTCTTTGTATACGTAGGATCGAGATGCGTCCCCAATGCGATAAGCCCGCCTGGGCCGACCCTTTCCGCGGGGCCTGCGCCGGTCTGGAGCGCCGAGACCTTTGTAACAATCGGGACGTACTTTCCGCTTCTCTCATCGACCATGCCTGGTTTCAACTCGATCTCTTCACCGATCTTCAGCTCTCCCCTGACCAGGCTCCCTCCCAGGACCCCTCCTGCGAGTTCGGAGACTTCGTTCCCGGGCCTGTTGACGTCGAAACTCCTTACAACGTACATCAGGGAATCCGCCTCGGCGTCCCGTTTGGGCGTAGGGATCACGTCTTCGAGGGCTTCAATCAAGACATCGATGTTCAACCTCTGTTGGGCCGATATCGGGATGATCGGGGCGTCAGACGCCACGGTGTTCTCCACGAACTTCTCGATCTGCTCCTGGTTCTTGACCGCCTCCTCGTCGCTGACAAGGTCGATCTTGTTCTGGGCTATCACGATCTTCTTCATCCCGAGCATCTGCATGGCCTGTAGGTGCTCCCGAGTCTGGGGCTTGGGGACCGGTTCATTCGCAGCTATGACCAGGAGGGCGCCATCCATCAGGAATGCTCCCGCCAGCATGTTCGTCATGAGGCTCTCGTGCCCCGGGCAGTCGACGAAGCTTACCGCCCGCAGTAGCCTGGTTTCTCTTCCACAGACGGGGCACTTGGGGGAGGTCGAGAACGCGGCAGGCGCGGGCGTGTGGGGGCACTTGTAGAAGGCTGCGTCCGCATATCCGACTTTGATCGTAATTCCCCTTTTGAGTTCCTCGCTATGCGCGCTGGCCCAAATCCCGGTTATGGCCTGCGTTACGGTCGTCTTCCCATGGTCCACATGCCCGCTGGTCCCGATGTTTACCTCAGGCTGCTTGGGAAGCAGATTTGGTGACGTTGACTGCTGGGCGACTTGCTCCGACAAGATGAATCCGCTCTTCTCTCCCCCTTTTTAAAAGTAGGGAGATGAGAGGGAGAGCCGGAACCCGAACAATGTAATCTAACGTACGCCGTCTCCTCTATGAAGAAATCGACGACTTTTGCAGGGTTTTACTCCATTGAAAAAGTGTCCAAACTTGGATGGCTCAAGGTGGCTGGGTTCATTGCCGCTCTCTTCATTTCAGGCTCTTTCTTTGCAATCAATGATGCCACGAATGGCTTCGTCCTGATTGGCATAGCGCTCGTTACTTTGGCCTTTCGAACTTCCTTCACGCCTTAGAACGAGGGGCGAATGACCCTCATGGCTTGGCGAAGAAATCGCTAAGTAATCGCTCAGCACCGCCCGAATCGTCTCAGGTGTGCTCTCGAACCCCTTGCGCTTCCTCTCCCCTTCAAGCCGCCGTACGCCTCTGGTCCTCCCACCGATTAAGAAGGAAAGACGAAATGCGTCATTCATTCGAAACATGGCTCGGACCGCAGGGACCGAAGAACAACAGTTCGGCTTCTGTGAACTCATGACCTGACTTCAAACCCAATATGCTTAACTATTGATGTCGGCTCGGGATTATTTCGTTGCCGTTTTGCTCAAACTGCGGGAAGGAGATAGCCCAGGGACTAAAGTTTTGTCCAGAGTGCGGAGCGCCCCAGGTAGCGCCTACAACTCAAGCGCCTCCAATCCAAGCGCCCCAGCCTCAGCAAAGTCCGACCGGATCGGTAAGAGCGAAGAGGCCCAAGGAAGTCTCTTTCCTGATCATATTCGACGCGATCGCAGGCATCTCACTGTTGGTAATCGGGATACTCGTCTTTCTTGCCGGCAATCGTTCTGTCTCCAATTATCCGTCTTTGATTCTGGCAACTGTAGGCATCATGTTGATTGTCATTGCCTACGGCTCCTCGAGGGTGGAATCGTGGGTCCGGTTTCCTGGAATCGCGGTAGGGGTGGTGATGTTTGTCTTCGGTCTCCTGCTGATCCTCGTAGGGTTTTATGTCCTTGGCATACCTATGCTAATGGTTGGAGGGTTGACGGTGTACGTGTTGACATTGTCAAAAGTAAGGGCTTACCTGACATCATAGGCCTGGCAAAAGCGTCAGTTGGGGATCCCCTTCCTGAACGATGAGCAATTGAGGGACTCGGAACTGCTCTCTCCGGCATGAGCGACAAAGTCAACTGTATCCAAGGGTCCGTCAGCGGAGTCTCCGGAATCACCGGCACAGCAGCAACCATACTGAACGCAGTCCAAGCAGAACAAACCTACGTCTTCATAGTCGCTTTTCTAGTGCCCGCTGTCCTTGCAGCAATAACCCTAGTCCTAGTGCTACCAGTTCTGATTAGGCGCCTGTCGTAAACGGACAGCGCCTTCCCGTTTTTTATTTCCAAGACTGGACCTCTGCTCATCCCGCAGGATATTCTATCGCTGCGAGCAAAGTATTTATCTTATGAGACGGGCTCGAGGGCCGATGCCCGGCCATCCGAAGCTGTAGCCTTGAAAGCCATAATTCTCGCCGGTGGCATGGGACTGAGACTGAGGCCCCTTACAGATGACAGACCCAAGCCTTTGATAGAAGTCGACGGCCGGCCGCTCTCCGAATATCAGCTGGAATGGCTGGCGAAGGAGGCAAACGTCGACCAGGTTATTTTCGCGTGTGGTTACAAGTGGGAAAGGCTGCAGGAACACTTCGGCAAGAGCTACGGGGGTGTGTCGGTTTCTTACTCGGTCGAGGACGTCCCGCTCGGGACAGGAGGGGCCATCAAGAAGGCTATCACTCAAGGACATCTCGATGAGTCGTTCATCGTTACCAACGGGGACATCATAACGGACCTCCCGCTTGGAAGGATGCTAGAAGCGCACAAACAGGCCGGGGATATCACGGCATCGATGCTGGTCGTCCCCTACCGTTCAAGGTTCGGGGTAGTCAAGATCGACAAACTCCGCATGGTTCGGGGGTTCGAAGAGAAGGCTGCATTCCCGGATGTCTGGATCAATGGTGGAGTCTACATACTAAGCACCAGGAAGATTTCAAAGTCCCTCCCCGACACCGGGGACATTGAGAGGGAAACCTTTCCGAAGCTGGTCAACCACGGAGAACTCCTCTCCTACCCTCACTATGGGGAGTGGTGGTTCATCGACTCGTTGAAGGACCTGAAAGAGCTCGAGTCATCCATGCAGGCGGCTGCCTGAGAAAGGATTTTATCCGCCACCCCAACTCCTCTCAATGTTATGAGTGAGTTCATGAAGTCCATCGAATCCTCGAAGCTCCCCCCCGGCGCCATGTTGACCGTAAGCGTCGGCGGAGAAGACGTTCTTCTGGCAAACGTTGACGGAAAGATATACGGCATAGGGGCGATATGCACCCACGAACGGTGGGACCTTTCTGAAGGAACCTTGGAAGACACCACGATAACCTGCGCTGGCCACGGGACAGTCTGGGACCTGAAGACCGGCAAGGGAATTTACGACGAGCCCCTCGTTGACGAGCCTCTCTACGAAGTGAAGGAGGAACGCGGGTTCCTCTTCGTCAAGAGAAGGTAGCCACGTCGTTTCGCACTGTCAGATTCAAATAGGCTAATTCGTGCGGCCGACTGATGAGTCTCCCCAGAAACCGTGCTCCTGGTTCAACCCCGTTCGGGAAGCTAGGCAATTTCGTCTACCGACGGAGAAAACTGGTGATAGTGCTGTGGATTGTGGCATTGATACTCGTCATTCCGATTATTTCGGAAGTGGGGAACTCGACTTCTCTGCAGCAGGGGTCGGCTACAGGGAGCCAGCTCGAGTCGGTCAAGGCCGCTGACATCATTGCCTCTCAGTTCAGCAAGTCCGTCGCCAACAGCACTCTCCTGATAGTAGTGTCCGCGGATAATGTTTCTTCGTTGGCGACGCAACGCCTCGTATCTGACCTCGTTTCGTCGATAAGGACGAACCGGACCATAAGTGGGCTGAACCAGACTGTGGACGTCTACTCAAAGATTTATTCGGCGATATCAGGCGCCAACAGAGGCGCCTTCCTCGTGGCTGATGGGGCAAATGCCACGACGAGGCTCCTGCTCGGCGTCCCGGCACTTTACTTTGGAGCGTGGCAGCAGGCGTTCGCATCTACTCACAATGTGACAGCGTCGAACTCCTTCGCCTACGTGACCGCGGCACATACGCTCTCTAGCGCCAATTCCACCGCATACCAGCTCTATTCTTCGCACCTGCTCGCCCTCTTCAACTCCTCATGGGCGTCAAGTTGGGGACAGCCCTCCATGAACAACCTGTCAATTTCGGCCCGAGCATCGGTCGCTACGCAATCCGCAGGTGCCCAGTACGTCTCCACGTACATGCCGGAGACCAAATCCTTCGGCCTAGCGGTCGTAGGATACTTCACACTTGCAGATCTCTCCCCCGACTCGCATTCGGTGCCAGCTTCAGAATTGGAGAGGTTCGCCGTGTCGTACATCACGAATACTACCTCCTTCTCGGCATTGTTCGTCAACTCCACCCTTTCATTGGGGAGGATCTACGACAATTCGTCGCTCTACGCGCTGGCAGGAAATGTCGTGTGGAGCCCGGCACACTTCGGGCTCGACCCTGGGCTCTCGACCCTCGTTTCGTTCTTCGTATCGCCGGCCCGTGACACAACGCTCGTCTCATTGGGATTCGACCGTTCCTCAAACGCGAACCTGCTTGCAGTGAGGTCCATAGCCGGGGAGGTAGCAGGCAGGGCCGAGACAGGGGCTGACCGGTCGCTCCTAGTCACCGGCCAGGATGCCATCAACAACGACTTCGGGAATTCCACCCAGGCGGACCTCGCCCTCATTCTGCCTGTCACCTTGGCGCTCCTGATCGTCGCCACGGGTCTCTTCTTCCGGTCGGTCTTGACCCCCTTCATCACCCTTGCGACAATAGGAGTTGCCCTCGGCATATCACAGGTCTTCATCATCATAGTGGCCGACCTTGTGGCCAAAGTGGACTTTACGATACCCACGGTACTGTTGACGATTCTCATCGGGGTCGGCACAGACTACAGCGTGTTCGTAATAGCCCGCTATCGGGAAGAACGCGTCAGGGGCCTATCTGTGCAGGATGCCGTGGAGACTTCCGTGACCTGGGCGGGTGAGAGCATCGCGACCAGCGGGGCGACAGTGATAATCTCGTTCCTCGCCCTGGCGCTCACTTCCATAGTCTTCCTGAAGACCATGGGGTTCGTCGTCGGCTTGGGAGTCCTTGTGGCCCTATTCGTAGCGCTGACCCTGGTCCCGGCCGTCGTCGGCGTTATCGGAGGAAGGACGTTCTGGCCGAATTCGGGAGATAGGTTCATCCGTCATTCTGCGTCAGTCATGGCCAAGCTCGAGAGGAAGAGCGGGTACTTCTCGAGAAGCGGAACCTTCGCCGTCAAGAGAGCCAAGGCCCTCATTATCCTCGCAATCCTTGTCTCGGTCCCGGCATCCTACGTTTATGCGACCACTACCCCGACCTACGACTTCCTCTCTGCGGCGCCAGGGAACCTCGAGTCAGTGTCCGCCTCGAACCACCTTACCGATTCGTTCGGGGGTGGAAGACTTTTCCCCACCTATGTCGTCCTTACATTCTCGGCCCCGATCGTGAACGGGCACACCTTCGACCCCAGTGAAATGGGAGCGGTCGATTCGGCGTCCTCCTACCTCGCGGGTAATCCCGATGTGAAGAACGTCACCGGTCCCACCAGACCGTTTGGGACCAACATCGCCTATGACGCTCTGAACTTCTCCGCGGGCCCCAATGCTCGCACGTATTCGGGGATGCTGCAGTCAATCGGGCGAGACAACAGGACCGCCCTCATCACAGTCAATTTCGGGATCGATCCCTACTCCACCAAGGCCATCGAGGACGCCCAATCCATACGCCAGCATCTCCATTCAGAATACAGTGCTGGTTCCCACCAGTTCGGTCTTACAGGTGTGTACGTGGGAGGAGCGTCCGGCTCGATCCTGGACACCAAGAATGTCTTTGATTCCCAATTCAGCTCCGTCGTTCCCCTCGTGGCGGTGGGGGTAGCTCTAGTGCTGCTCGTGGTCCTGGGCTCTCTCTTCCTTCCTGTCTTCGCGGTATTCTCGGTCCTCATGAGCATTGTCTGGACTCTTGCCGCGACCAAGCTTGTCTTCCAGACGTATTACAACTATCAGATCCTCTTCATAACTCCCTTCTTCCTCTTCGTCACCCTCCTCGGGCTGGGAATGGACTACAACGTCTTCATCCTAACCAGGGTCAGGGAGGAGGCGACGAAGGGAGGGCGACTGGACGACGCGATCGTCCGCGCGATCGAGCAGACGGGTGGGATAATCACAGCGGCAGCGATAATCCTTGCCGGGTCGCTCGGAGCCCTAATGCTTTCCAGCGACCTGCTCCTGAAACAGCTGGGGTTCTCCTTCGCCTTCTCAATTCTGATAGACGCCCTGATCGTCCGGACATATCTGGTCCCGGCCGTCATGTCCAAGATGGGAAAGTGGAACTGGTACAGCCCGATTCCATACCTGAACAGATCTCACACCCTCTTTGAGAAGGCCGACCGGGAACCCGCCTAGCCCTTAATATCCCTCCTCTTCAGAATCAGAATCCATGCCCGGCGCTCCAGATCCTGAGATTAGCGAAGAAATACTTCAAGAGGGCTGCTACAATCTCTCGAAGCTGGGGCTGACGCACCAACAGATTGCTGAACACTTCGAGATCGACCAGAAGGCCGTGGGGCGCCTCGTGAGCTCATACGAATCGGGCCTAAAGTCAGGCACGGTTGTCCCCGGGGATTTTGACAGGACATTCTGGGAAGACGTCAAGAAGGAAGCTGAAGGCGACGTCAAGCTGACCTTCGTTTCTGAGAAGGGTTTTCACCATTCTTGGAAGTCGGAGCTGGAACGCCTCGACGGGAGCGCCCTGATGGGCATCTTCGAATCAACCAAGGACTTTCTGAACCTGGACCAGAACCAGAAATTCCTCGATTTCAAGCCACCTAAGGGGTACGACCCTCTCGCCCTCGACAGAGAAGTGAGGAAAGCGGTGGGGATTATCGAGAACCTCCTGGAGGAGAAATGGAAATCAGAGAGGCGATATTCCGAAAAGAAGGAATCAACACTTCCCTAAACTTATTAGGCCCGTCTCGGACGCAATAACGAAAAAGAATGCCACTGGATACGGTCGACAAGGGCAGGCTCGCGACCCTCCTCGGACAGTTCCAGGGGCGCAAGGTCCTAGTCGTCGGGGACCTTATCGTGAGTCGTTTTGTCGAGGTCGCAGCCAGAAAGCTTGCCAGAGAAGCCCCAGTGCCTGCTGGGGATTATGTCGGAGAGACCTTCCTCCCGGGGGGCGCCGCCAACGTTTCGCGGGAACTCGTTTCGCTTGGTGCTTCGGTAAGCCTCGTCGGGCTCATGGGGTCGGATGAGTATGGGACCTGGCTGAAATCAGAGTTCGCAAGGGCAGGGGTAACCCACACGGGGGTGCTCAGCGACGCCTCAAGGCCGACTCCGCTCCGAACCTGGATCATGGTTAACACTTTCCACCAGCTCAGGATTGACAGGGAAGACAGAAGAGACGTCCCGCTCTCCATGGCAAAGAAGCTTCTCGCAGAGGCCGAGCCGCAGATTCAGGACGTCGATTGCGTCATCCTCTCAGACTACGACCGGGGTTCGATTACAAGCTACCTGATAGGCGGAATCGTAGCCGCGGCCCACGCAGCCGGGAAGATCGTCGTAGGGCAGCCGAAGATGCACCATTACCTTGACTTCTCTGGGGTCACCTACGTCAAATCGAACCTGGAGGAGGCTGCGCATGCTACGGGAATGACGATAGTTAACGAGACCAGCCTGAGGAACATGGGGGTCAACCTCCTGAGCAGACTCGAGTGCAAGGCGATACTAGTTACAAGGGGGGAATCAGGGGTCACACTTTTCGACAAGGACAACGTCACACTATTCCCGCCAATGGGCGGCAAGAAGAACCTGTTCAGCAAGGTAGGAGTGAGAGACGCCATGACCGGGGTCTTTGCGCTGGCCGTCGCGTCGGGAGGGAACGCCTACCAGGCGTCTGTCCTTAGTGACGTTGCTGGACAGGCACGGAGCGAGCTCCCTCGCGCTGCGACGCTGTCAATCCACGACCTCGAAGCCCGAACAGAGAAGACAGACGATTTCGTCAGTAGGATTGTCCAGGCCCCGGTGAGGAGATAGTTGGAGGTAGCACAGGAAGTCATCAGGCTCAAGGAGATAGCTCGCAATACGAGGAAGCTCATCCTTGAGAGCCTCGCGGAGGCAGGGTCGGGGCACCCTGGTGGGTCGCTCTCCGCAGTGGAACTCCTGGTGAGCCTGTATTTCCATATCATGCACTACGACCCCAAGAATCCCTCATGGCCGGACCGCGACAGGTTCTTCCTCAGCAAGGGGCATGCAGCGCCCCTGTTGTATGCGATGCTCGCCCAGGCCGGCTACTTCCAAGTCGACGAGCTGATGACACTGAGGAAACTCGGTTCAAGACTGCAGGGCCATCCTTCAATGGGGATCCCCGGGGTCGAGGCTCCGGCGGGTTCAGAAGGGATAGGACTCTCGCTAGGGGTAGGGACCGCCCTTGCCGCCAAGCTGGATCGGAAGAGCTATCGCACTTTTGTCCTGATGGGTGACGGGGAACAACAGGAGGGGGAAGTCTGGGAAGCGGCCATGACCGCCTCAAAGTACCGACTCGACAACCTCACTGCCATCATCGACCGCAACGGGATACAGCAGGACGGGCTGACCGAACAGATCATGCCCCTCGAGCCACTCGCCGCGAAGTGGCGGGCGTTCAACTGGAACGTCATCGAAGTGGACGGGTACGATTTTTCCCAGCTCCTTGACGGGTTCGACCTCGCCTCGAGTACGAGGAACCGCCCCACAATCATAATCGCCCACACGGTCAAAGGCAAGGGAATCTCGTTCATGGAATGGTCTCCCCACTACCACGGGACCGCCCCCGCCAAGGACATGCTTTCGGATGCGCTCAGCGAGCTGAAATGATTCCTTGAGAAGGATTCGGGTGGCCCCTTCAATCCTGGCCTGGGACCTCGGCGACCTGGGGCATGCCGTCGACATTTGCGTCGAGGGGGGTGCGGACCAGGTACACCTTGACGTGATTGACGGTCACTTCGCCCCCAACATCACCTTCGGGCCTGGGACGGTGAAAGCCCTCAGGAAAAGGTGCGACCTGAAGTTCGACACACATCTCATGATAGACGAGCCGGAGCGGTATGCCGAGAAGTTCTTCGACGCGGGTTCCGACCTGCTCACCTTCCATACTGAGGTCCTTACCGGGGGGAGGTTCGATGAGCTCTATGCAGTCGCGCGGGGGCGGAACAAGGAAATAGGCCTCGCCATCAAACCTTCAACACAGCTTCCTCAATGGGCGATCCAACGGCTCGACAAGCTCAGCGCCCTGATAGTGATGACGGTCAACCCAGGATTCAGCGGCCAGGCCATGGACATGTCAGTCTTGCCCAAGCTCGAAAGGATCGACAGGCTGGTCACCGAGAAGGGATACACCACCGACCTGGAGATCGACGGGGGGGTTGAGCCTGAAAACGTCCAAGAAGTGGTCAAGATGGGCGGGAACGTGCTCGTGGTTGGTGCCGGTGTCTACACGAAGAATGACCCAGTCCGCGCCATCTCCGTCATCAGAGACAGGGCCCAAATGTCGGTGAGGGCTGCTTGATCCTCTCGAAGTCAGTTGCCATGAGAGATGCCTACGGGGAGGCACTGCTCGAGCTCGGGGCGACCCACCCCAACGTGGTTGTACTCGGCGCCGATACGACCGGGTCTCTAAAGTCCGGGGTATTCCAGTCTCGATTTCCGGAACGGTTCTTCAACATCGGAATCGCAGAACAAAACATGGTGGCGATTGCGGCGGGCTTCGCCCTGGCCGGAAAGGTCGCCTACGCCGGGACCTATGCGATATTCGTCCCCGGGAAGTGCGTCGACCAGATCAGGAACAACGTCGCATACCCGAACCTCAACGTCAAGATCGTCTGTTCCCACGGAGGGATCTCTGTCGGTCCTGACGGGGCTTCTCACCAGCAGGTTGAGGACATCGCAATAATGCGCTCCATCCCGAAGATGAAGGTCATCGTACCGGCGGACGCAGTGTCCACCAAGGCCATCGTCACGGCTATCGCGGACATCCCCGGACCGTTCTACGTGAGGCTTACAAGACCGGCCACTCCAGTCGTCCATGACCCCGGGTTCGCCTACGTTCTGGGGAAGGCAAACGTCCTTCTTGAGGGAAACGATGTCGCTATCTTCGCCTGTGGAATCATGGTCCCCGAGGCCGTGAAGGCGGCAGATTCTCTGAAAACCAAAGGAATCTCAGCCTCCGTGATAGACCTCCATACCATAAAGCCGATTGACGCCGACGCCATTGTCAAGTTCGCTGAGAAGTGCGGATGCGTCGTCACCGCCGAGGAGCACAATATCATGGGGGGCATGGGCTCGGCTGTCGCGGAAGTACTGGGTGAGAAGCGCCCCACGCCCATGAAGCGCGTGGGGGTACTTGATACCTTTGGTGAGAGCGGGGATGCACCGGAGCTTCTAAAGAAGTATGGCCTCACCGCGGGGGACATAGAGGGCGCCGCCTCGGCAACCATGAAGTTGCGGCGGTAGGCTTTAATAGCAAAACCCGAGTTTTCGCCACGCTTGAAGTTATACCTGGATACCGCAAACCTGGAGTGGATCAGGAAACTCAACCAGATGGGGGTCGTAGACGGGATCACCACAAACCCGACACTGGTGGCCAAGGAGCCCGGGGAGTTCGAAGACATGGTTGTCGCAATCTGCAAGGAGGTGAACGGGCCGGTCAGCGCCGAGGTCGTCAGCGTTGATCATGACGGGATGGTCAAGGAGGCAGAGCACCTTGCCTCGCTTGCTCCGAACGTAGTGGTCAAGATCCCTGTCATCCCCGAAGGCTTAAGAGCCACCAAGACGGTCAGTTCGAAGGGGATCCCAGTGAACATGACCCTGGTCTTCTCCGCAAGCCAGGGGCTGCTCGCCGCGAAGGCGGGGGCGTCCTACATCAGCCCCTTCATCGGGAGGCTCGACGACATTGGCCAGAGGGGGATGGACGTTGTCGAAGACCTCGTCAGGATTCGGGACAACTACAAGCTGAAAGCGCAGGTCCTGGTCGGCAGCATAAGACACCCTCAGCACGTAATCGACGCCGCAAAGGCAGGGGCCGACATTGCGACTATGCCCCCGGAGATCATGGAGAAGATGATGCAGCATCCCCTTACCGATTCGGGGCTGAAGCGGTTCCTCGACGATTGGCAGAAAGCAAAGAGGTCGAAGCCCTCAATCACCGTGTAGGCAAAAGGCAACATTTTTACGGAAACGAGATTCGACCACCGTCATGGCGAAAACCTATTCACTTCCACCTCTCCCATACGGCTACAACGCCCTCGAGCCGCACATCTCAGAACAGATCATGAAGCTCCACCACGACAAGCACCACCAGGCCTACGTGACAGGGGCAACTGCTGCCCTTGAGAAACTGGAAAAGTCCCGCAACGGAGAAATGCAGATCGACCTCAGGGCAGTCCTGAGAGACTACAGTTTCAACGTCGACGGCCACATCCTTCACTCCATATTCTGGCCCAACATGGCTCCCTCAGGAAAGGGGGGCGGGTCTCCAGGAGGCGCTATCGGTGACTGGATCAACAGAGACTTCGGCAGCTTCGACAAATTCAAGGCGCAGTTCAGCGACGCCGCGAAGACCGTCGAAGGGAGCGGTTGGGCTTTGCTCCTTCACGACCCCTGGACAGACTCCCTGGTCATGACCCAGGTCGAGAAACAGAACTTCATGCACCTAGCCCAGATGACGATACTGCTCGGACTAGACGTCTGGGAACACGCATACTACGCCCAATACTTCAACGACAGGGCGAAGTACGTGGAAGCATGGTGGAACGTGGTCAACTGGACCGACGTGGACGCAAGGCTGTCGAAGGTCACCAAGTGACCTTCCTCCCCTCATTTTCTCTTCAAGACGCGCCGAGAATTCGCGAACTCTTCTGAAGACTTGACACGGTCCGCCAAGTCCTCGTCCGTGTGGGCGGTCGAGATTCCTCCCAGGTGTCCGGGCTGCAGAAAATGTCCTCTGGAAATCAAGAAAAGGGCGTAGTCGTATGCTGTCGATGCGTCTTCTCTGGCCGACTCTTCCGCGTTCTTCGGAGCTCTGCCGAAATGGGTCATGAACAGAGAACCCATCCCAGTAGTGCTCGCTTCAATGCCACCTTCCGAAAGCGCCCTGTCCACCCCAGACCTTAGATCCTTTCCAGCCCTTTCCAGCCTACCGTAGACTCTCTCCCTGTTCTGGCGCAGGTACCTGACAGTTGCCAACCCTGCGGCCATCGAGAGCGGGTTCTCCGAGAAGGTTCCCCCGCCTATCGAAACGAACCTGTTCTTCCTCGACGGGTCGGCCAGCGACATTATCTCTTTCGAACCCGTCACCGCTCCTACTGGCAGCCCGCCTCCCATGATCTTACCCAGGGCGGCCAGGTCTGGGGTCACCCCATACCGTTCTTGGGCTCCGCCGAGTGCGACCCTGAATCCCGTGATGATCTCGTCGAAGGCCAGAAGGGCCCCAGCTCCGTCGGCAAGCTCCCTGAGCCCATTCAGATAGGCCTCTTCCGCGGGGATGCACCCGCCAGCCCCGAGGACTGGCTCCAAAAGTATCACCGCCAAGTCACCCCGGGCAGCCTTCACCGCCTTCCGGGCCAAATCCAGGCGGTTGAAACTGACAGTCCTGACGTGGGCCTGTTCCTCGGGTAGAATCCCCGCGCTCTCCGGGGCGCTGAATGGTGTGTGGACTCCCTTGTTGAGGTCGGTGTTGTACCCATGCCAGCCCCCTGCGATCTTGATTACCATCTTCTTTCCAGTGTAGCCCCTCGCCAACCTAACGAGGTACATTGTGGCTTCCGCACCCGTATTGCAGAACCTCACCATCTCCGCGCAGGGAACATCCCTCTGTACTTCTTCCCCGAGCTCTATGGACAGCCGATTCCCAGTGCCGTAATGGGTCCCATGTGCCAACTGAGCCTTCAACGCCTCGGTAACAATTCTTGGGGAGTGTCCCAGTATCAGGGCCATGTGCCCCATCCAATAGTCGACGTATCGGTTGCCATCTTCGTCCCATAGGTGCTGTCCTTTGGCACTGGCCGCGAAAATCGGGTATGGAACGTAGTATCTAGCATTGTGGTTGACTCCGCCAGCGAACACCCTCCTGGCCCTTTCATAGAGCACCTTCGACCCTCTCGTCTGCTCAGCGTATCCTCTGTCCAATCCTGCCCCACAGACGAGATTAGCCTATATGAAATGTCCTGTAGAAGTAAAGAGTAATATTCTCTCAAAAGGTCCGAAGTTCGCGACTTTGGAATTCACCCTGGGGCTCGAGTCCCCCTTCAACCTAGATTACACCCTCGAGAGCGGGCAGGTCTTCCGATGGGAAAACCGGGGAGAGTGGTGGTACGGCGTAGTGGGCGGGGGAGTGTTGAGGGCAAAGCAGGAGGGGGACGTATTGAAATGCGCTTCAAGTTCTGACCTGATCGACAGCCGCTTCGTCCGGAACTACTTTCGCCTCGATGAGGACCTGCAGGCGGTGGAGGCTTCAATCCTGAAGGACGACTCAGTGAGGCAAGCGGTGCAGAGATTCTACGGCCTAAGGCTGATTCGGCAGGACCGCTGGGAGTGCCTTGCTTCCTTCGTCCTCGCCACCAACGCCAACATCCCGAGGATAGGGAAAATGATCGCTGAGGTCTGTTCCCGGTACGGGGATCAACTGGAGTTCGAGGGGGCGGAATACCACGCCTTTCCCAAACCAGGGCCCCTCGCCCAATCAACGATAGCTGAATTGAGAAAATGCGGGCTGGGGTACAGGGCTCCCTTCTTGAAGGCGGTCGCTGAATCTGTCACCGATGAAAAAGTTGACTTCGACGAGTTGGACCGGATGGGGTATGAGGATGCCCACAAAACGCTGCTGCAGGAGCTCCCGGGAGAGAAGCTCCTCCCCGGGGTCGGCCCCAAGGTCGCGGATTGCGTCCTGCTCTACTCTTTCGGAAAAGACGAAGCATTCCCGATCGACGTGTGGATTGCCAGGGCGATCGCAAAGTCGTACCCCTATCTCTTGGACAGGGACCTAAGGAGGAGGTTTAGACCCGATTCCAAGACGAAGGTCAGTTTGAAAGACTACTCCAAGGTTTCAAAGTCTCTTCGAGCCTACTTCGGTCCATATGCAGGCTACGCTCAGCAATACCTTTTCATGGCCTCGCGGGCCAACGACTAGTCGGCGTTCGCTTTCTTTGACCGCGGCTTCTTGTGTGCCGGCTTGACGCTCTCTACCGGTTGAACCGGAGATGTCGCGGGTTTCTGGGGGGTGTACCAGCCTTTCAGCGCGCCGACGTTGTTGTTCAGGGAGGTCCTTCGAAGCGCATCTACTTGGACTCCCCACCTACGGGCTAGCGGCATCGGAAGTTCTGCCTCCCTTAGCTCGGCGATGGAAAAACCTCGACCATGCCTCTGTACCATAGACCCTTCGTGTCTTGAGCTTATGACCGCAAACGGGGTCCTCCCGGTCGGCATCTTTACCTGTGGTCTTCTTTCCTCCTTCTGCTCTACCTTCTTCGCTTCTTTCTTCCCCTCGGCTTTCTTAGATGGCCGGGCCGCCCGCGTCTTTGTGCTCAAGTCTGTTTCCACCCCCCCATCGATTCGGATTAAAATGGTTGCCCTGCTGCAGATGCTTCTACGATGGTTTACGAAGGCCTCGAATCGTCATCAATGCCCCCAATATGGCCACAACAGCACCTACTACCTCGAACTGGACGCTCTTGAAGACAAGGTATCCAGGGACAAATACTGCGTCGACCCCGATCAGAACCAGCACAATCCCCAGGGCGAACAGCCCCCCACTCGCAATCTGTGCGGGAGTAACGACCTTCGCGCCCGCCATCTGAGGCGCGGAAACGGGGAGAGCGCCCCTCCTGAAGGAAGGCAATCCGCCCTTCATGAGCCCCATCGGAAGGAACATCAGGCCAAGAACCAATATGATGCTCGAAGTCCCCTGGGCTGCGCCGGGCTCCGGGCTCGGTATGAGGCAGTAGCATGAATCTCCGACGGCGTTCATGGGTCCGTAGAACAAAACAATCCCGGCAGCGCCAACCAAGATGAAAACCAGAGACAGGCCGAAGAACTCAGTATCCAACGAACAGCAATTCGTGCTCCCCTACCAGACTTAAGCGTTTCTTCCAGCTGTTCTGTCGTGAGGATTTCCGGAAGAGGAGGGAACAAGATAGGCCATGACGAGCGTGGGCACCCAGCAACAAGTTCAGGAAGGCGGAGATGCCCTTCTGAGGATGACGCCGGCGGCGATCAGCCCCACGAAGACGACCGCCAGCCCGATGGAATTCACCAGCCCGAGTGAAGCAGCGCCCTGCGTTTCGTAGGATGAGAGGATGTAGAAGAACGCATAGGCCAACACGAGGACGCCAGCAAGCGTTACAGGGGCCCAGAATTTCATGAGGTTGGTTTCAACCGACCCTCTACCCCTCCATATGTGTTGCTAAATCCTCCTGGGTGACCAAAAGTCCCGCGGGTCGGACGTCCGGGCGCCTTACGGCGCCTTTCGAGCCGACGACACTCCGGTCACTGTTGCCTGAATAGGCTGGACGGGTCAGCCGAGAGCCAACCACTACAGCCGGAAGCTTTTGGCACGCTTTTGTTCTACCAGGCTGAGCTACCGCGGGACGGTCGCCGGAGCGTTCCTGATTTCTTAAGGGTTTCCGCGTCGAAAGCAAACTCAAAATACGCGACGACGAGGCCGAGTCGTGGATTCTGGTCATCTGTGAGCCTCTCCGATTATGTCGCGCTCGTCAAACCGAAAATCGTCCCGCTGCTGCTCATGGTGGCCCTAGGTGCCTCGGTGGTTGCTGCCAGGGGGATTCCGACCCTCCCTATCTTGATCGGGGTAGTCGTTGGGGGAGCGCTCGCGTCCTTCGGCGCACTCGCACTGAACAGTTACTTTGAGATGGGCATCGATGCCAAGATGCGGAGAACAAAGAACAGGCCCCTGCCCTCTCAGAGGATAGTCCCCAGCTCGCACGCTCTTGTCTTCGGGTTCGCCCTCATCGGGGCAGGAGTCTTGACAGCGTTCATCACGATTAATCTTGTCGCGACCTTCTTCATCGTCCTCGGAGCATTCGTCTACGTCCCGGTTTACACCCTCTGGCTGAAGCCGAGGACAAGCTGGAACATCGTTCTGGGCGGTTTCGCCGGGAGTTGCGCAGTCCTTGCCGGCTGGTATGCCGTAACCTTCACTGACCCGTTGATCGCCTGGGTTCTTGCAGCGCTGGTCTTCGTCTGGACCCCCACTCATTTCTGGAGTCTGGCAGTAATCACCGAAGAGGACTACTCGGCGGTAGGGATCCCAATGCTCCCTTCCCTCCTCGGACCGGAGAGAGCGTCAAAGTACATCGTAGCGAACACCCTCCTTCTCATTCCCGTGAGCCTTCTCTTCTCCCTTTATCTGACAGGACTGGGGCTGGCCTTCTATCTCGTGGTCGCGATAATCTTCGACCTGGCCCTGCTCGCAACCAACATCAAACTCCTGAGGTCCCCAACGAAGTCCAACGCCTGGCTCGCTTTCAAATTCTCAAGCCCCTATCTTGCGGTTATCTTCCTTGGGGCAATGGTCGCGGCCGTAATCTGATATCCCTCCGTTGTCCAGGGATGCTTTATCTTCAAGCCCGGCGCGGGCCGCCCTGCCTTGCCGGCGACCTTTGTTGTTCATTACGCTGAAATCGCGCTGAAGGGCAAGAACAGACCTGACTTTGTCAGAGCTCTGAGACACAACCTGACCAGGGCCCTGTCGCAGGTCGGCGACCTCGACATCTCGTCGAGGGAAGGCAGATTCATCATAAAGGTCAACGGAGATGCCGAAATCGCCAAGAGCAGGCTCTCGACCGTGTTCGGGGTCGCATGGTACGCGGAAGCCATTCCTGTCAGTGGCGACTATGACTCGATCAAGGACTCCGTCCTCCACTTGGCTCAAGCCGCAGGTGGGTCAACGTTCATGATCGATGCGAGGAGGACTGACAAGTCGACTCCGCTCAGCTCCCTCGAGTTAGCCAGGAAGCTTGGAGCCGAGGTGGTGGCTCAGACCGGGTGGAAGGTGAAGCTGCGCGACCCGGATAGCCGGATTCACGTCGACGTGCTGAAGGACGGGGCCCTCGTATACTCAAACAAGACCAAAGGCCTGGGCGGGCTCCCGGTGGGGACGGCAGGGCGGGTGATGCACCTCTTCTCAGGGGGCATAGACTCCCCTGTCGCCGCCTGGCTCATGATGAAGAGGGGGTGCACTCCCGTCTACCTTCACTTCTATCTTGCACCGACGCCACAGTACGCCCTCCAGAGCAAGATAACCCGCCTCGTGAAGGTGCTCTCCCAGTTCTCGGGGAAAAGCACTTTGCTTCTGATACCCTTCGCGGAGTACCAACTCGCGACCGCAGGAATCCCGGGCGACCTCGAGCCGTCCCTGTTCCGTCGGTTCATGAGGATGACTGCGGAGGCTCTCGCGTCCGATTTTGATACTGCCGCCATCTCGACCGGAGACTGCCTTTCTCAGGCGGCTTCGCAGACACTGTGGAACATTGGGACCTTCGACGAAGGGTCCTCCCTTCCGGTGCTCAGGCCCCTGCTTACCTACGACAAGGACGAAGTGATCCAGATGGGAAGAAACATCGGGACCTACGACCTATCGATCGAGAAGTACAAGGACTGCTGTGCGATAATCACCCGCCATCCGAAGACCCGGGCGAAGAAGGATGTGATTTCCGAATACAGCAAACGACTTTCCTTCGCGGAGCTCGTACGGAAGTCGATAGAGGCTGGGACGCTCGCCGCGTATGATACGGATTCCGGTGAATGGAAGGTCCTGGCTCTGAATTCCCTCAATCAACCGAGGGGGGTCAGAGTGGTCACTTCAGTAACCCTTTCGTAGGAGAGACATCTGCCGAGAAGTGCGGAATTAAGATACAAGGGGAGAACAAGTGGATAACCTTATTTCAGAACGCCGAAAAACAGAAATCGCTTGAAGGCAGATAGCGTAGAACTCTCGAAGTTCATTGAAGCCGTCCTGACTGGTGTCACCGAGGGGGTCGTTCAGAAGTTCGCCAAGGACTTCCACCTTTTCGGGAATATCAAATTCACAATCAACATACGAAGTGAGGTAGAGGGAAGTGGCGGAGTCAGAATCTTGGTGGTGGATGCGGGGGCTAAGAAATCAAGTGTCGAGCAAACGTCGGTTGAGTTTGAGATAAGCGACACGGGAGACTGGATTCTCAGGTTGATGGAGAGACACAATCAGGTCTTCAGCGAGCCAGAGCGCAAGAAGATGATGGAACTCCTCACGCTTGGGTTGGAAGCGGAGAGAGTCCGATTACAAGCGACGAAGGGCGACAAATGAGCCTCATGTCCCGACGTCAACCTAACAGTTCCAGTTAACAGAACCCTAATAACAAAAGACTAAAAGGAATCGTGGTTCTGAAGGAATGCATTGGTAAGCAAAGATACCATAAGGGTTTGTGGCACATGTGGCGTAGTCTATTCAACCAAGTATGGCAAAGGCGCGTGGGATTGCCCGAATGGGCACTCTAATGCCAAGAAAATCGAAGACCTCTAACAGAGTCCCATCAACCGACTCTTTACAACGCCCTGACCACACCTAATCAACCGCAGACTTTACAGAACCCATATCAGGCAAAATTATAAGCAAGGGAAAAGGCCTTTCGAACAGGTCAATTAACTTGAGTCAGACTGTCCAACGCATCGAAGGGAGCAGATTCCAGGACGAGGTCGTCCACTCCGTCACTCCGGTTGTGGTTGATTTCTACGCAGATTGGTGCGGCCCCTGCAGGATTATCACCCCGATCATGGACCAACTCTCGAAGGAGTACGCAGGGAAGGTCAAGTTCGTCAAGGTCGATACCGATGCCAACCAGGAGCTCGCCGCTCAGTTCGGGATCATGAGCATACCCACGGTGATGATGTTCACAAAAGGCAAGGTCGAGGACATTGTAGTCGGCGCGGTCCCGGCGGCGGTCTTCAAGACCAAGATAGACTCTCTCCTGAAAACCTAGAATCCTTAAGACGCCTTCTTCCGAACAAAGTCGCGTTTGCAGGGCAAGAACCTTCTGCTTCTCCTTACAATGACCTCCCTATTCTCCGTGATCGTGGTGGGAGCGTACGTTGCTGCGGCTGATTTTGGGGGGGAATGTGGCACTGACATACCCAGGGATTGGCCCCTCTGTCTCGGCAACCTTCTTCCGCCCCCGGAGCTCGGGCCCGTCGCGGAATATTCCCACAGGCTGTTGGCTGCCCTTTCTGCGCTCCTGCTGCTGACGACCACCGCGCTGTTCTGGAGAGGGGGGAAGTCAATGGCCCCCGCTCGCAGGATTCTGGTCGTCTCGTCCTTCCTGCTCGTCTTCCAGGTCATCCTCGGAGGGTTTGTCGTCGCTCAGTCTCTGGAACCGACCCTCGTTGCCCTTCACCAGGGGGTTGCGGTCTTGATATTCGGCCTGGCGGTCGCAGCCTACGCTACGGTCAAGCGCACGCCTTGAATGGTTTTAACGTGCTAGCTATGGACTAGACCTAGAGCTTGGACCTGGAGACCCGACTTTCGTACATCAAGAGCGTCGGCGAGGAGATCATCACTGAGAAGGAACTAAGGACCCTCCTGGAGACCAACGACCACCCTACAGCCTACGACGGCTTCGAGCCTAGCGGCCTCGCCCATCTTCCGTTCGGGGTGCTCAGGCCTCTGCTGGTGGAAGACATGCAGAAGGCGGGGGTAAAGATGAAGCTCTGGATCGCTGACTGGTTCGGATGGGTGAACAACAAGATGGGAGGAGACCTTGAGACTATCCAGCAGGTTGGCAAGTACTTTGTCGAGGTCTGGAAAGCGGCGGGGGTGGACATGAACAAAGTAGAAGTCCTGTGGACCAGCGACGCGACGAGGAACGAGGAGTATTGGAAGAAGGTGGTTACGGTAGCCCAGAACTCTACCCTGGCGAGGACCCAGAGAGCGATAACGATCATGGGAAGGACGTCGAAGGATCTGATTCAGACCGCCCAACTATTCTACCCGATGATGCAGGTCGCAGATGTCTTCTGGCTCGACGTTGACATATGCCAACTGGGGTTGGACCAACGGAGGGCGAACATCCTCGCCAGGGAGGTCGCGGTGAAGCTGAAATGGAAGAAGCCGGTCGCCGTGCATCATCATATGCTGATTGGGCTTCAGGGAAAGAAGGAGGCTGAAGGCTTCGACGAAAACGGAGCTGTGGACCAGGAGATAGCAAGCAAAATGAGCAAGAGCAAGCCAGAAACTTCGATATTCGTGCACGATACTAAGCAACAAATACTCTCCAAGGTGAACTCCGCCTTTTGTCCCCCGAAGGTCTTGGAAGGGAACGTCCTGATTGAGTATTCGCGGTACATCATCTTCCGCAAGACAAAGTCCCTCAAAGTCGAAAGGCCCGAGAAGTACGGCGGGAACGTCGAATTTTCCTCGCATGAACAGCTGGAACGGTCCTTCCGCGATGGCACCCTACACCCCGCCGACCTCAAGCGCGGAGTGGCAGAGTCCCTAGACATGATCATCGCACCCATCAGAGAGCATTTCGAGAAGGACCCATCGGCACATAGGCTCTACCAGGCCGTGAAGACGGCTGAGACGACTCGCTGAGCATCGACGGGGGGAAGGCCGGGGGAGTCCCGATGTCGGACTTCACCCAAGATTCGTGGCCGACGCGATGTTGGGCTCTTTCTCCCGCAAGCTGCGGGCCTCTGGCTTGGACACTGCATACTACAGGAGCGGGGACGACGAAGGCATTCTTCGAATTGCATCCAATGAAGCGAGAATCATGCTCACTGGCGACAAGGCTCTCTTCGAGAGGGCTCGGAGCTGGGGACTATCGGTGTTCTTGGTAGAGGGGAGGACCGACGGGAATCGGCTCGTCTCTCTGAGGGGCTCGGCCTCGCGGGCAGGAATCTTCATTGTAAGGGGAGACCCGCTCTGTTCCCTTTGCGGGGGTCCCCTCACCAAGGTCCCAAAGTCCAGCGCGGTCGGGAAGGTCCCTGTTGGAGTAGCTAGCCGCCACAGGCTGTTCTACAGATGCCCCACCTGTGATCACTACTATTGGCGGGGAGGGCACTGGAAAAAGTTAAGGCGGTTCGCAAGGCTGCTCGGAACAGAATTGGAAAATGCGGAGTGAAAATGAATGACGCTTACAATGTCAGAAGGAAGACTCGCTGTCGAACTAGCGCGCTCGGCGGTCGAGGCTCAGGTGTTGGGTAGACGGGTCCCTCTAGTGGCCTCAACTGACGCGTTCAACCAACCCCGAGGGGTCTTTGTGACCATAAATCAGGAGGACGGGGGATCCAACCGCCTCAGAGGGTGCGTCGGCTTTCCATATCCCCTGAAAACGTTGGGCGAGTCCATATGCGAGGCGTCGGTCGCGGCAACCTCCGAGGACCCCCGGTTCCCTCCAGTCACTGCCGGAGAGCTCGGCTCAATCGTCTTAGAAGTAAGCATCCTTACCCCTCCCGAGCCGATCGAATCGGTCCCCAGGACAAGCCTCCCATCGAAGGTCCGAATCGGGGAGGATGGCCTCATCGTCTCGACCCGTTCTTCGAGCGGACTCCTCCTTCCTCAGGTTGCGACAGAGTTCAAGATGGATCAAGCGGAGTTCCTATCGCAGGCTTGTATGAAGGCAGGGCTGCCAGCAGAGTCTTGGCTTGACGCTGGAACAACAGTCCAGGTGTTCCAGGCCGAGATATTCGCCGAGCAGTCACCGAAGGGACAAGTCATCCGCGTCCGGACCAGGGCATGATCGCTTGAGGGCATACATCGGATGCTTCGGTTCCGGACTCGGCCACGCCAGCAGGATGCTCGAGATCGCAGAGGCCTTGACTCAGCGGGGGTCGAGCGTAGAATTCTCCAGTTCCGGGGAGGTTGCCAGTCTGATTCAAAGCAGGGGATTCAAATGCAATCATCTCCCTCTGGCCGATGTCAGATATTCGGAAAACGGGGGGTTTTCATTGAAGCAAACCATGGCTGCCTCCCCCTCCATACTCAGCAGGACGTATCATCAGGTGCAGCTCGAGGTTAGCAACATCCTTCGTTTCGGTCCCAACGTGGTCCTCAGCGATTCCGCTCTGTCGACCATCCTCGCTGCCAGGTTGCTGAGGATTCCCAGGTTCACGGTCCTGAACCAGCTCAACTTGGCCAATCCAGCCGACCGCGACAGCGCCCCCGTGCGCCTCCTATCTGTCGGCACCTCAACCGCCATGGGGAGGCTCTGGCAGCTCAGCAATGAGGTCCTCCTCCCCGACCTCCCCCCACCGTATACCATCAGTGAGAAGAACCTGTGGGGGAGCAACGTCGGAAGGACGCGCTACATAGGGTTCCTTGGCCTATCAGGCAAGGCGGACCCCGATTCCGCGGCCATGGAATTCAGCTTGGATAAGAGGTCGAAAGTCTTCTGGCAGGTGTCGGGGCCTCCGAAGACGAGGACCGCATTCGTCAAGAAAGCTCTGGAATTCGCGGAAGCCCTCTCGGAACGGTTTGTCTTCGTCATCACAGGGGGGAGCCCCACATCGACCTCGGAGGCGACCCGGGTCCCTGGCGGATGGTACTACGGGTGGTGCAAGATACCAGAATACTATTTCGCGGTGTGCGACGTGGTAGTCTCAAGGGCCGGGCATGGGACCATTGGTCAGGCCATAACCGCCAGCAAGCCCTCTCTTCTCGTGCCTATCCCGCGACAACCTGAACAGGAAGGAAACGCGGACAAGGCGGAGCGTCTGGGAATCTCAGTGAAGATCAAGCAGGACGACCTCACCCTGGAGGGAGTAGGGAGTTCTCTTGAATCGCTCCTTGGCCAGTCGGTGTCAGAGAGGGTGAAGGAAATCTCGAACATCGCCTCCAGTTTCAACGCAAAGGAGGAAATCTTGAGGACTCTTGAAGCCGCGGCTATTTCAGACCATCCATGACAGCGCTCGTATCTGCCCTTCTGCCCCCGAAAGTCCTGCAGGAGACGAATTCTTTGCCTTGGTATTTCCAGTCTTGGGTTGATTCGTACTTTTTCAGGGAGAGCCCTGAATATGTTCTGTTGTAATCTTCGTCAGGCATGATATAAAGGGGAGAAACGATCCTACTCAGCGAAGCCGGGACCTCTCCGCATCCCCTATGAAACCCGCCGAACAGGGCTCCCTTGCGTTTCCTGGCCCACTCTGCGAGGCTCCCCCGTGCATTGCCTCCGTCCAGGACGCGCAGTCTGAGCTTGGAGGGGTCCACTCTGTGCGACAGCTCCGCGTAGAGTCGGGCGACGCTCCGGACGCTCTCCTCGTCGATCGACGCATGGACGAGTTCGACCGAATACCCCATCAGAAGGGCCATCCATGCGACCACCGAGCTGTGCATCCCCCCAGAAACGAAACAGGTCGCGCTCTCCTTCCCTGAGGGGATTCCACCTGGCCCCGATTTCAGCTGGACCCCCACCGCCCCACGGCCTCCGTCGTAGGCCACCCTGAAGACCACCTCCGGGTCTGATTCATCAATCTTAACCCCCCTTACAGCGTCAAGGATCGCGAAGTTCGCGGCCCCGGCCAGGTCGGACGCCAGCCCATTGCCCGCGGCTACCTCGGCCAGAACTGTGAAGCTACTCCCTCGCTTGAGATAATTCTTCGCCAATTTCGAGACCCCCTCCTTGAGGGTCACCGTGGAATGGACAGGGAATCCCACGGCAATCCAGCTGGTTCCCGGCATGTGTTGCAACAAGCCTGCGAAGACGACGGCGTTACCTCCGGCCACTACGACCGACTTCCCAATCTCTTCTATCTCCGGCTTCAACCCCCGTTCCTCAAGCAGGTTCGAGACGCTAGTTGCGAGGTCCTCCAACCGTCCCTTCCCTGACCAACGGACGATTGTAACAGTCCTCAAACCAATCATGTCTATGTCGGCACTCGTCCTACCTGCTCCTATAACCATGGCGCCAACCACATCGTTCTTTTAGTCCTAGATTGGACAATGTCGCAACTTGAAGGAAGGTCGGTACAAGGTGTTGAGCGCAGCAGACGTATTCTCGGGGTCGTCCAAAGAGGGCGTCGAACTCAGAGGCTGGGCGGCACGGAAGCATTCTGTCGGCGGAGTCACATTCATACTTCTCAGGGATGGTTCGGGATTCATCCAGGTCTCCTTGAAAAAAGGGGTCACCACCGATGAGGCGTTCAGCGCCGCGAAGGGAGTCACTAGGGAGTCGGCGATAGTCGTCAGAGGCGAAGTGAAAGACGACAAACGCGCTCCGGGAGGGAAGGAGGTCTCAGCGTCCGAGTTCGAAGTTGTTTCAAAGGCCGAAAGCTGGCCGATAACCAAGACTGCGGCAAAGTCCCGCTCCTTCCTATTCGACAAGAGGCACCTGAGCATCCGGGGCCCGAAAGCAATCTCAGTCATGAAGATCAGGGCCGAGGTGATCGGGGCCGCCTTCGACTATTTCAAGGAAAAGGGCTTCTTCCTGATAAGCGGTCCCACCTTCGTTCAAGCGGCGGTCGAGGGAGGATCCACGCTCTTCCCGGTCGATTATTTTGGGAAGAAGGTTTACCTGAGCCAGAGCGCGCAGTTCTACGAAGAGGCATCCCTGGCAGCGCTGCAGAAGGTATGGATCTTCCAGCCAGCGTTCAGGGCAGAAAAATCAAAGACCAACAAGCACCTGACTGAGTTCTGGATGATCGAAGCGGAACAGGCATTCGCAGAACAAGCTGACAATCTTGAACTCCTGGAAGGGTTACTGGCATTCATGACTGGGCGGGTCATCGAAAGAAGGCAAGCGGAGTTGAAGACCCTCGGAAGGACCCTGAAAGAGATCTCCCTCCCTCTCCCCCGGGTCACCTACGTCCAGGCCAGAGACATCGCTGCCAAGAAGGGGTTCGGCTTCGAGTGGGGGGACGACATCGGGGCAGAAGCGGAAAGGGCTGTCAGCCTCAGCCAAGGGTCACCATTCTTCATAACCGAGTATCCTCTCTCTGCAAGGAGCTTCTACCACAAGACCTACCCCGACAGGCCCAAGGTGACCATGTCGGCCGACCTCATCGCCCCCGAAGGATTCGGGGAACTCGCAACCGGCGGTCAGAGGATTCACGACCAGGCCGAACTCATGGCGAGGATCTCCGGCCAGGACCTTCCGGTCGAAGCCTTCTCCTGGTATCTGGAGCTCAGGAAGTACGGAATGCCTCCCCACTCCGGCTTCGGGATAGGGGTTGAGCGGACGACGCGTTGGCTTGCAGGGCTCAAACACATACGGTCAGCGAGCCTGTTCCCCAGGACAGTTTCACGAATCTCTCCCTAGGCTACGCTTATCTACAGGAGACCGTCGAAGCGGTCCATTGCCTGAAACTGATCCGGAGCTGGAGCTCGATGTCCTTCCTGGGGTCGGTCCAGCGACGAAACAGAAATTGAATGATGCGGGAATCTATACTATACTCGACCTAGCCACTGCTGGACCCAGCGACATTGCCGACGCGGTCGATATCGAGACTTCCAAGGCAGTCGAGCTGAACAACAAGGCGAGAAAGAAGTTGGTCGAACTGAAGCGGCTTGAACCAGATTTCATGAATGCAGCCGATCTATTGGTGAAGAGGAAGGCCATAGACAGGGTCTCCACGGGCTCCAAGAACCTCGACGACCTTCTTGGCGGAGGAATCGAATCGTGGGCGATGACGGAATTCTACGGCGAATTCGGCAGCGGAAAGTCGCAGATTTGCCACACTCTGTGCGTGATGGTGCAGGCTCCCAGGGGCGAAGGCGGTCTCGACGCCGGTGCCGTCTACATTGACACCGAAGGGACCTTCAGGCCCGAACGGATCGCGGAAATTGCCGAGGCCAGGGGGATGGATTCAGACAAGGTGCTTTCACGAATAACGGTCGCGAGGGCGTACAACAGCGCGCACCAGGAGCTCATCGTGAAGGATCTGGGGAAGGTCATCGAACCCAACAAGGTAAGGATTGTGTTACTTGACAGTGCGGTGGCGCATTACAGGGCGGAGTTTCTGGGGAGGGGGACCCTCGCGGAAAGGCAACAGCGCCTGAACAGGTTCATGCACCAGCTCCTCAGAATAGCAGAGGTATACAACATCGCAGTCGTAGTGACAAACCAGGTCCAGTCGGCGCCTGACAGCTTCTTTGGAGACCCCACCAGGCCGACCGGCGGTCACGTGGTGGCCCACACGAGCACCTACAGACTCTACCTGCGGAAGGCAGGCAAGAACCGGGTCGCCAGGATGGTCGACAGCCCCTACCATCCGGAAAGAGACGCCGTCTTCGTCCTCGACGAGAAGGGGGTCGACGACCCATCGGAAGAGACGTCCAGAAAGAAGTAACTGAACGAACCAACGGTTTTATAGCATCTCTCGGTCGGCCTTCGGAGTCTCACTTGAAGCGAGCGAAGTTATTTGCGATCATCATAGTTGCCTCGATGGTATTCGCGTCCGTACCGTTTCAACAGGTCCACGCCCAAACTGCATACAAGGAAGAATTCACCTCCTACCTGGCAGGATCAAGTGCCCTCTGGTGGATGTCTTTCAGTGGAATAAACGGTTCCACCAAGCTTTCCGCAGTCGAAGCGATCCCCGGTGTGACGTCCTACAACGTCACCGCAATCAAGACTTCAAACTGGGTATCCGATTTCCAGGTCTTCGGCCCTAACGGGTACGACCTCATTCCTGTCCCGTTCATTCCCAACGAGGGACTCTTCCTGACCGTGGGGGCTGATACCTTCGGCGACGCTGCCGCAGCGGCTGGCGCATTCGATTCCTACTTGCTGTCTTCCTTCGTCTCGATTTCCAACGGTTCCGGTTCCTATCAGTTCTACAGCCCGCTCTCTTTCACAGCCGTGATGCCCAAGACCCTGATGAGGCTGGTTCCTACGGCGGCCGGAGGTTTTGCGTCAGCGTTCACCTCATCTTCTTTCCTTACGCTCCAGTCCCAGATTCTGATAGTTTCAGGAGAGAAGACCCCCTCGGGGTTCGACCGCGCGATCGCGTTGGGCTCGACGACCAACAAGGCCCTTGACAATCTGAACAGCCCGAATCTCCTCAACTTCTTCGCCAGTTCAAACACAACGATCGGGGCTTCTCGGCTGAGCACGTCCAGCGTCATCCATTTCAAATTCCTGGACGGGGTCGTCAGTTCCCGCGACAATGCCACGATTGTCAATCACATGTCTCCGTTCTCTGGCGACTACACTTTGAACCTGGCTCCCGGGCAACGGGTCCTGAAGCTGAACGCAACTGTCCTGCAGCAGCCTGCCGAGCTCCTGGCGACCAGGGTTATCGACACGGGCGTCCTCAATCCAGGCCAGAACGTTTCCGTCTCGATAACCCTGAGGAACCTGTCGAATACCACCGCCCTTGAGAACATCACCCTTGTCGATGATTGGTGGGTGGGGCTGGGGTTCACCCTGGTGAGTGGGAACTCCACAATTCATCATCTCGAACTTACAGCCGGGTCTTCGAACACTCCGACTTACATACTGCAGTATAACGGGAATTCCACCCAGCTGGTTACGATTCCAAGGGGTGTGGTGCGCTACTCCTACTCTGCGGGCGGCTTCAGCCACGACGGGGCAGCGGTCCTGAACCCAATCAGGCTCTCGTTGGGGATAAGTTACCCGATAATCTTTGCTACGGTCGCGCCCACCGGAAGCTACGGGTTTCCCGTGGGCGGGGAATACACACTCAGGATAGCGCTACGCAACGTCGGAACTCAGACGGCATCCTCGGTGACCGTTGGAGGACAGTCTATCAGCGGAATCATCCCCGGTGGTTCGGCATCGGTCCCGGTGACGCAGGCCTCGGCGGGGCTTGTAATGGCGAACCTTTCAAGGTCGTTCGCGGTTACCTACAAGAACCCTCAAGGGGCTTCTCTTAACGCAAGCACCAACGTAATGCCCATGGTCTTCTCCCATGCATCGATGAAAGTCGGCTTCCCTCTCCTGGCGGTGGGAGTCGCGGTTTCGTCGATGCCAAACGGGACCGACAAGAACCTCACCCTGACCTTCACAACTTCCAACTCGGGGACCGGGAACGTCACGTCCTTCTCTGCGAGGGGAATGATGCCTACCGGTCTAGGATGCGGTGTCGTCTCGGGGACCGGGGCGTCGTGCTCCGGAGGAGTGTTCTCCCTGTCCTATCAGACACTGGTTCGACAGGCTACGCAGAAGGCCTACATGAAATTCAATCTGACCAGTCCGTCGAACCTCATCATCCCACCCGTTGTCTTCAATGCCACCAACGCTGCGAGCGAATTCAGCGGAGGGTCGAACGCAGCTGCCGTCCCGGCGGGATTCATTATCACCAAGGTGTTTTCACCGGACCAACTATTCCCCGGAATGTCCTCAACGGTGACTGTGAACGCGATGAATTCGGGTCCATTCCGCATTTTCAACGCGACTGCCAGCACCGGCGCGGACATCTTCGACAAGGTCACAGGGGCCGCGACCACAACCGGGAGCAAGTCTGTGATGTCCCCAGGTCAGGGCATCAACTTCTCCTACGGCGTGAAGACGACGCCATCGTCAGGCGACCTGATCGCCTCCTCTGTAACGGCCTCCCTATTCTTCGGGGGCAGACAGTTCAGCGTGACCGAGAAGGGACCCATGATATCCGTCTACGAGCCGGTGGGGGTTACGATAACAACCAGCCCGTCGAGCCCATCCGAAGGCAGAAGTTTCACCATGGTCTTCACCCTGAAGAATCCCTCCAAGGTAAACGTCTCAAACGTCCTCTTCACATTGCCGCTGCCTTCGGGGCTCTCGGTGTCCCAGTCTCTCAACTCGACTATCTCCAACGAGATGATCATGATAGCCGTGCCTTCCCTGCCTCAGGGAGGGTCGTATGTCGCAAGCGCAGACGCCGTCGCCAGTTCTGGAATAGCGGTTCCGTTCGCAAAGGGAAATCTTACGTTCACCTTCGCAGGGGTAGGCGTACAGGGGAAGGTTCGGCCCCAGGGGTTCGTAGTGGGAGAAAACGTCACACTGAGATACCTGATTCCGACGGGCGTCGCATTCGTTTTCCTACTTGCGACTGCCTACTACCTGAGGAGGTTGGCCGCTCCTACCTTGCCGACTTCCCAGAAGTAAACCGCTCGAAGGCAGTCTTTGCATCCGTGTATGGCATTTGCACCGGCGGATGTTTGAAGCAGAAGGCCGAAACACTCTCCAGTTGTCCCCGGACCCCTCGGTCGAGCGCCACCTTGGTGCCCCTGATGGCGTCCACCATCACTCCGCCGCTGTCGTAGGCATCCACTACATGGAGCTTGACGTCCACCTTGACGACCGTCCCGCCAAAATACCTGCCCTTAAGCCAGATGTAGCAAACCTTGTCGTTTTTCAGGAACGGGACGTAGTCACTCGGGCCTATCCTTGTGGGAACTTCATACGGCGACATCGCCCTTACGGCGCTGGTCTTACTTTCCCTCTTGTCCTTCAGACGGCTCTCCTCGAGCATGTTCAGGAAGTCGGTATCCCCGCCGATGTTCAATTGGTAGGTTTCGTCCACCTTCACCCCTCTATCGACGGCCAGCTTCACCATAGTCTTGTGCAGGACCGTCGCGCCAAGCTGGCTCATCACGTCGTCTCCAGCGCAGGGGAGTTTTGCCCTCTCGAACCTCGACGCCCACTTCTTGTTCGACGCGATGAATACCGGGATTGCGTTTACGAATGCCGCCCCTGCTTCGATGGCGGCCTCAGCATACGCATGAGATGCGGCGGTGCTCCCGACCGGGAGGTAGTTGATCAGGATTTCCGCGCCGGTCTTATCCAATTCCTCGACGACGTCAGTCTCTTTTCGACCGGTAACCGGAATGACGTCTTTCAGGTATTTGCCGAGGCCGTCCAGAACAGGTCCCTTCTTGACCTTGACCCCTGTCCTCGGAACTGCAATGATCTTGGCGGTGTTATTCGGAGCCTGAAATATGGCCTGAGAAAGATCCTTGCCCACCTTCTTCGCCGACACGTCGAACGCGGCGACGAACTCGATGTCCTCCGGAGTGTACTTGCCGACCTTCCAATATGTCAGTCCGTCTCCATCCCCATTCTCAGAGTAGTACCTCACTCCTTGGATGATAGCCGATGCGCAATTGCCCACCCCTGCGATTGCGACTTTGATTTTCGCCAAATTCAACTTATACGGCTGTAAAATTAGTATAAAACGATTTGCAGGTGTCTTGTTGAGACATTTGGGAAAGCCGACCCTCCCCCAGTGGGAAGAATTTCCAATATGATATCTCTCCGTTCGCCTTTTCCTCCATTCACATACTCAGGGCTTGTGCGGGACGTGGTATCCAGATGCGGAACGCTAATAATCACTCGTTGTCGCCAGCGCTGGTATGGAGGAACACTCTGCCGGGGCAGTTGTGTTCAAGGCTGGGGACAGGGATCCAAGGTTCTACCTCCTACTTCAAAACGGCGGCAGATGGGACTTTCCGAAAGGAAATATCGAGAAAGGCGAAAGCGAGCTCCAGACGGTTCTGAGAGAAGTGACTGAAGAGACCGGTCTGACCGACATCAAGATCGTAGACGGCTTCAGAAAGATCGTCGAATATTTCTACCGAAGGGGCGGCAAGAATGTCCACAAACATGTGATCTACCTCTTGGCCCGAACGAACGACGAAAAGGTCAAGATCTCCTTCGAGCATCAAGGGTTCGGCTGGTTCCCCTATGAGAAGGCGAGGGAGCAGGCCTCATACGAAAATTCCAAGATGACATTGAATGAAGCCGAGGGCTTCATCAAATCTCAGGTTCTGGCAGACTGAATTCAGAACCTTACGAGCGGGTGGGCCTGCGCCAGTCTGACAACCTTGATGTAATAGAAGCCGTGCTCGTCGGTCCTGCTGACGAAAGCCGTTTCTGATATCTTGTCAGGGGAATACTTCACGAAACCCGATGTAGGGGCGCCCTTCGTCTTGGCGTAGAAGAAGATCGATGCCTCTTCATAGTCATCGATTCTCGCGAAAGTCCCTATCAGCCACCCCTCGTGGTTCTCGAACGCGAAGAGCGGAAGGGGAGGCTCTTCGAAGAGCATTTTGTAGGTCCCCACCTTCACCAGACTGGCCAAGTCCTGGACTTCTATTGACATGAACTTGTCCGGGAAGTCCTTCTTGGGCTCGAGGGTCTCAGGCATCTTGTTCACTCTGATTACCGGCGCATAGAGGAACGAGGCGTTGTTCGCTGCCCCCACGAGCTGGACGTCCTCACCGTCTCCTGAGTTTCTATATGCCAGGAACTCCCCAGAGACCTCCGAGTCGAAATAGTAGAAGATCGGAGTTCCCATGAACAAGTCGGCCTGGGCCGCTATACGTATCAACTTCCCTTCCTTGAAAGCGAAAAGTGGGAACGGTGCGCGCTCAAGGGCGCAGGAAAGTCTTCCGAGCTCAAAAATCGAACCAAGCTTGATGAAACAGGCGCCGCCTATCTTCGGTTCCTCTTTCTTAGGCAAACGAAGGGTCTCCCCCTGTCTGGAGGTTATAAGGTTGAACGGGCTTTCACCGCCAGCAGCCTAAATGGGGCAGGCCCTGGTTCTGGGCGTGAGCAGCTGGAGGGAGGAGACGTCATCGGATCTCCAAGAGGCCCGGAGCAGGATCGAGCTGCTGGTCACTTCGGTTGCAGGAGAACTTTCCCCTGACCAGTTCAGGTCGGCATGGAACGCATACCTGCTCGTCGAGAAGAGCATTGCATTCATCAAGATCGAGCTCGAAGAAGAAAACCCAGGCAGGTTCGTGAACAAGAAGATGTTCGCCGTCCCGGACGAGAGGCAGGCACTGGGTTTCGCCCTCAAGAAACTGATCAGCGGCACGGAAGAATTCTCCCTTGGGGACTTCCACAGGGCCTTGAAAGAGCTGCGCGACGCCAGGAACTACCTCAGGATCATGATAAGGCAGACGAAGAAGGGAAAACTGAAACGAGACCGCGCCAGAGACGATGACTAGACTACTGGGGCGGCCTTCTTCTTCGCGCGCGGTTTCTTGGCTGCTTTCGGCTTCTCCGACTTCGGACCTTCGGGCTCAGCCTTCTCCTTCGTCTCGGCCTCCTCCTTTGGAGGCTCCGGCTCCTTCTTTGACGATTCCTTTTCCTCTTCCTCCTTCTTCTTAAGCTCTATCTCCTGGATGGTCAATTCCCTGCCTTCGACGAAAACCCTGTAGTTCTTCCTGACTCCCTTCATGTAGAGGAACCTCTTGATGTAGGTCTTCACGTGGCGGGGCTTGACCCCCTTCCTCATTCCGTCGTCCACGATTTCCACCGAGTCCCCGGAAAGGGACGGCTTGGTCCCTACCCTCGGTTCGAGGAACGCGACGAGCTCGTCCCCGTTGTCCTTGAAGGTGCCAAGGCTAATCTTCATTTCGTGAACGCCCCGCGCCCGCATACGTTATAATAGTTGTTGCTTATTTTCCATACTTCCGGGTCCGCCTCTGGTAGGTGCGTATCGCCCTCATGAGGTCTATCTTACGGAATGACGGCCAGTAGACGTCCACGAACACCAGCTCAGAATAGGCCCCCTGCCAGAGCATAAACCCGCTCATCCTGGCCTCTCCCGACGTCCGGATGATGAGGTCAGGTTCCTGATTGGGGAGGAATGAAGTGTAGAGTCTCTTCGAAACGGTCTCCTCAGATATCTCGTCAGGTTGAAGGGTACCATCTTTGACTTCCTGGGCAACGGACCTCACCATGTCCGTTATCTCCGCCCTTCCCCCGTATGCCACTGCGATGTTCAGATAATGGTCACCGTAGTTCGCAGTCCTGCTCTCGATCTCAAACAGAAGGTCCCTGATAGATTGGGGCAGAAGGTCAAGGTGTCCAATCGCCTTCACCCTGACCTTGTATTTCACTATCCGCTGGTCGGTGAGGAGCCTTTCAAGCCTCGCCTCGATGAGGACGAAGAGGTCCTTGAGCTCCTCGGCGCTTCTATTCAGATTCTCAGTCGACAGGACATAGAGGGTGACTATCCTTATTCGGAGCTCGTTGCACCAGTCGAGCAGTTCCTCTGCTCTGTTCGCGCCTTCCTCGTGTCCGAGCCCTTCTTTCAGACCCTGGCTCGACGCCCATCTCCTGTTGCCGTCCAGGATTATCCCGATGTGCCCCGGAATGTCGTCGTGTTCGACTTGTGACTGCAGCCTCCCTTCGTATAGCCTGTAAACCCCAAGGGTCCTGAACGCTGATTCGAGCACGCCTATTCCTTCTCGTCGACGATCCTTGGCCTGATCCTCGGATAGATTATGGTGGTCAGGATGAAGATCGCCGCCAGACCCACAAGGACCGACGATATCAGCAGGAAGCTCGACTGCGTCGTTCCCTCGATAAGATAGAATGAAAAGGTCTGCACGGGCAGATAGAAGATCGCCAGCATGACGAGGGCTACTCCGTCGCGCCTCCACCTGATGCTGTCCCTGGCAAGATGCGAGAGGAGCGCACCGGTTGTGTACACCCCGACCCCGACCCACACAAGGTTGAGGCTCCCTTCGATGAAGAACCCCGCAAGCTTCCCGCCCACCGAGAGTAGAAGCGCGGGGCTGCTCGCCACGGCCGCAGCATCAAGCGAGTCCTGGGACTGCAGGTGGCTGTTCCCAGTGAAAATCCCCACGAGGACGATGATCGTGCTCGCGCCCAGGGAGAAGAGCCTGATGTATCCGTACGGCCCCCTGCGGATCAACCCTGCGACGGTCCTGTCCACGTTGAATCCCCTGACGATGAAAGTCCCTCCAAGGATCAGTAGGGTCGCCAGATAGGCTGCGAAGAGAAGGTCGGAGGTAATGAGGATTCCAGCGATTATCAGAATAAAGCCTGGGACCCCGAGGCTCCATTTCGAGTAATGCGGGTCGAAGACCAGCATCCTGAGGTATCTTCCGAGAACCTGGTACGTTTCCTCCACGCTCTGACTGTGCTTCACCACCACCCGTTGGACCGAAACTATGGGTTTCAGCCCTTGCAGCACCGGGATCACCAGTTCGTCGTCTCCGCCGTCAGAAATGAAGATTATCCCGTCGTATTTCCCGGCCTTCAAGACGCTCTCCGTCTCCCTCGTCACGTTCCTGTCGGCCTCGAACCCCCTGTCCTCGTTTCCGCAGACAACCGCAACTTCGCAGTTCTTTCCCTGTTTTGAAAGGTCGTCGTACTTCTTGACAGCCGAGAAAATCGCATTCGAGTCCGCCTCCTCGGGGTCGGCAAGTGCCAGCTTCGTGGCGGCGCCCAGGACCGCCTCCCTGCCTACCACCGGGGTCTGGACCTTCGCCTTTGTCCCGAGGTCGTCGTCCCTGTCAACGCAGAGAATCAGGTATCGCTCGGACTCCCCTGTCTCGGACATCAGAATTGAAACGATTGTTGACGATACTTAAGCGTAGACCCGCGAACGGTCATCTCGGACGAATCTGAGATACGCTTAAGGGAAGACTCCCTCTCTGGCATGCAGATGACCGAGGAGCGGCGTCCCTGGTCGAGGGCCCAACAGCAGGCCACTGTGCCCCTCGGCCCTGCGCAGGAAAAGCCTCTCTACTCCCTGATCAAGGACTCGGCGAGGAAGTATCCGGGTTCTCCCTGTATCTTCTACAACGGCCGCATCATGACTTACGCCGAAGTCGACGACCAATCCTCAAGGTTCGCATCCGCCCTGGTCTCGCTCGGCGTCAAGAAAGGTGACAGGGTAGCGGTCTTCATGCCGAACATCCCCCAGTTCGTGATAGCTTACTTCGGGATCCTGGAGGCTGGCGCCATAGTGGTTGCATGCAATCCCCTATACAGAGAGGGGGAGCTCGAGCATCAGCTCCGAGATTCGGGGTCCGAGGTCGTCGTGGCCACTAGGGACGTCGTGAAGGGAAACGACCTCTACAAGAGTCTGGAGGGCTGCAGAGACAGACTGAAACTGAAGCACGTCATAACCACCAGCGTCCGAGACTACCTGCCGACCGTGAAACGGAGGCTGGCCGGACTGGCCGGGGTCAAGGACATCAATAGGACCGAGACCCTCGACTTTCTCAACCTCATCCGTTCCAATGAGCCGATCCCCGAGCCCGTGTCAGTCGACCCGAAGAACGACCTCGCCTTACTTCAGTACACTGGGGGCACGACAGGGGTCTCCAAGGGCGCCATGCTCAGCCACTTCAACGTCTATTCGATGACAGTCAGAGGGACCAGCTTCCTCCCGCTCAGTTCAAGCGACGTCTTTCTGGCTGTCCTCCCATTGTTCCATGTATACGGCGGCATCGCGAATCTCACGATCCCCTTGTATGTAGGGGCCGAGATTCTCCTATTGCCAAGCTTCCACGTCGAAGAGGTAATGAAGACGGTGCAGTCGCGCAAAGCCACTATATTCTGCGGGGTCCCGGCGATGTACATAGCGATCAACAGCAATCCAAAGTCCAAGGACTTCGACCTGCGGTCGGTGAGGGTGTGCGTCTCCGGGGGCTCCGCCCTCCCGGCAGCGGCGAGAAAGAGGTTCATCGAACTCACCGGAGGAGCGCTCGTGGAGGGATATGGACTTTCAGAGACGAGCGCCCTCACCCACTGCAACCCAGTAGTTTCGGGGGTTGTCAAGGACGGCTCGGTGGGCATCCCGTTCCCCGAGACCGACGCGGCGATAGTGGGGGTCGACGACCCGGGGAACTTCCTCCCGACAGGTTCGGTCGGGGAGATCGTCGTCAGAGGCCCACAGGTGATGAAAGGCTATTGGAATCAGAAGACAGAGACCGATTCGGTCTTCCACGATGGCTGGTTCCTGACCGGGGACATTGGCAGGATGGACGAGGACGGCTACTTCTACATCCTGGACAGGAAGAAGGACATGATTAACGTCGGGGGTGAGAAGGTCTACCCCAGGGACGTCGAGGAGGTGTTGTTCGAACACCCGTCGATCAGGGACGCCGCGGTCGTCGGGATGCCTGATGCCTTCACGGGAGAGGCGGTGAAGGCCTTCGTCGTCCTGAATGATCAATCGCAGAGCCTGAAAGAAGAGGAGGTGATCGGCTTCTGCGCCGAGATGGTTGCGAAGTACAAGGTCCCGAAGAAGGTCGAATTCGTCTCCCAGATACCAAAGTCTCTCCCTGGAAAAGTCCTGAAGAGGGTCCTGCGGGAGTCTATCTCTCGATGATCATCGACACGGCATTACCGCCACCCAGGCAGAGGGTCGCAAGCCCCCTCTTCTTTCCTGTCCTCTTGAGCCCATATACCAGGGTGGTCAGGACTCGGGCGCCGCTGCACCCTATCGGATGTCCGAGTGCAACCGCCCCGCCGCTGACGTTGAATCTCTTCCCGTCTACCCCGAGCGACCTCCGCACGGCGATTGACGCTGTGGAATAGGCCTCGTTGTGCTCGAAAAGGTCGATGTCGTCCACCGTCATCCCCGACCTCTTCAGTAGAGCCTTCGTTGTAGGGATTGGAGCTTCCATCACCCTTGCGGGCTCCAACCCACCGGTTCCGTACGCAACGATCCTTGCGAGCGGCCTCGCCCCTAGCCTCTCAGCCGCCTCCTCCGACGCGATGACCAACGCCGAAGCACCATCACTCAGTTGGGACGAGTTCCCCGCTGTCAGAATGCCTCCCGGCTTGAACACGGGATTGAGTTTCGCAAGTTTCTCGATCGTCGTGTCCCCCCTCACGCATTCGTCAACCCCGAATTCTGACACCTCGCCCTCCCGTTCGACTTTCACCTTGACTATCTCGTCGTCGAACGAGCCGTTCCTTGTCGCAAGGTCGGCCTTTGTATGACTCGAGTAGGCGAACTCGTCTGCCTCCTTTCTGGTAATCCCAAACTTCCTGGCAACCAACTCTCCGGTTATGCCCATGTGATAATCGTGATACGCGTCCCACAGACCGTCGAGGATCATGTCGTCGAGGAGCCTCGCGTCTCCGAACTTCAGCCCCCAGCGCGCCCTGACGAGGTACGGCGCGTTGCTCATGCTCTCCATTCCTCCCGCTACAATAATCCGGCTGTCACCGGCTTTGATGGCCTGGGCCGCCAGCATCACAGCCTTGAGCCCGGAGCCGCAGACTTTGTTTATTGTCACCGAACCCACTGAAAACGGAACCCCTGCATTGATTGCGGCCTGTCTTGCCGGATGCTGCCCGAGCCCAGCGGAGATGACGTTTCCCATCAAGACCTCCTCCACCTGAGTCGGTTTCAATCCCGCCCGCCTGAGGGCTTCCACAATCACTGCCCCTCCAAGTTTGGGAGCACTGACCCCAACCAAACTCTTTCCGAACTTGCCTATCGCGGTCCTGCAAGCCGAGACTATTACGGGCTGGGGCATACGGCGCGGCGTCGGCAACTGGCGATAATAAATCGCTCGATGGGTCAAAAAGCTGTATCCCTAAATAGGATTGAGCTTGGGGCGAATTCTGTCTTTGCGCGAACTCAAGAAGATCTGGATGGGAGGGAAGTTCGTCAACTGGCGCGACGCAAACGTCCACGTCCTAACGCACGCGCTACACTATGGTTACGCGGTCTTCGAGGGGATCAGATGTTTCGCCACGCCGAAGGGACCGGCTATCTTCAGGCTCCAGGAACATATCGAGAGGTTCATGAACAGCGCGAAGATCTATCGAATGAATCTGGGTTTCACCGCGAAGGAACTGGAAAAGGTGTGCGTCGAACTCGTAAGACACAACGGGGTAAAAGACTGCTACATCCGCCCGATAGCATTCTCTTCGTACGGCGAAATGGGTCTGAACCCACTGAAGAACAAGATCTCGGTCGCGATAGCCTCCTGGGAGTGGGGATCATACCTTGGGAAGGAGGCGACGGAGGGAGGTGTCAGGGCGACCGTTTCGAGCTGGGTGAGGATCGACCCGCGGGCCTTGCCACTTCAGGCGAAGTGCGCAGCCAACTATGCGAACTCCGCTCTTGCCAAGATGGAAGCCCTCGCTGCAGGCTATGACGAAGCGATTCTGCTCAACAGCCACGGAGTGGTCGCCGAGGGCCCCGGCGAGAACATCTTCAGGGTAAAGGACAACATCCTCAGCACGCCTCCAGCGAGTTCAGGAATCCTCAGGGGAATCACGAGGGACACGATGATCCAGTTCGCCCGCGACATGAAAATTACATTCTACAGAAACGATTCCACAAAGGAGGAGTTGTACACCTCCGACGAGTTGTTCTTCACCGGGACCGCGGTGGGGGTCGCGAAAATAAGAGAAGTGGACGGAAGGAAGGTCGGCAACGGGGAATGGCCGATAACGGACAAGCTACAGAAGCTCTATGTGGACACGGTCCACGGCAGGTCCAAGAAGTACGAAAAGTGGCTGACCTACGCGGGCGCCTGATTCAGGCCTTCACGAAGCCTTCTATGTCCAGCATCGTCCCTTTCCTCTCCTCTCGCGGTCTGAACCTGGGAGAAACCCTCGTCCCAATCTTGAGGCCGTGCCCGATTCCGTGATGGATGATTCCGCCCTCAACATTGTCGTAGGCGACGAAAACGAATCGGTTCCCTCCCCTGGTCTTCCTGCCTTCGAAGTCGACGTAGCTTTCTGCCAGCGCGACAATCTTTCCTTTCCCTTTCACCTCCGCAAACTTCGTGATTTCTGTGAAATCGTCGACGCAATACATCTTGGGAGGGAGGTAGCTCTTCCCGCATTTTTGACAGCGGGCTGCGGTGATTCTCCCGCGTTGGAGGCCGCGAAGGAAAGCCTCCCCCGCCACGCCCGCGGTGTACTCGTAGCGGAAGGGTATCTGGCCCTTCCATGAACGCAGCTCGTCAACATTTGTAATCCTTTCTCGCAGCGACATACCCAACCCCCCGAGGGCCTAGATTATCTTCGTATCGCCAGGGCCAGGAGACACATTCCAGGGTCGACCTCGCAACAACCGACTTGCAATTTCGATGCCCGATGTCCGTCTCTCTGCCTATCTATATTTTTTCCACTTGTGCGGATTGGGCCGTTGTTGGCGCCCCCGGGCAAACCGCCTCCTCCTCCAGTCTCCCTCCTCGGGACTCCTCGACCGGAAGACGTGCAGCTTGTCCTCGGACCTCATCGGGGTGATCGGAGCCTTGGTCATCTGAAGGATGCGGGCGAAGTCTCCCGACTCCTCTTGGGAAACGAGCGAATAGGCCCTGCCGGGTCTCCCCGCCCTGGCTGTCCTCCCAACCCTGTGGAAGTAGAGCAACGGGTCCATGGGGACATCGAAGTTGACTACGCAGGCGACCTGAGATATGTCGATACCCCTGCTCGCTACGTCGGTCGCCACGAGTATGTCCGCGTGTCCGTTCCTGAACACGTTCATGTGGTAGTCTCTCTGGTGCTGGCTTAGGTTCCCGTGGAGTGGCACCGCGTCGAACCCCCTCTTCTCAAGGTCCAATGCCAGCCTGTGAGCACCCCACTTCGTCCTGCAGAAGACTATCGCGCTAGCCGGGCGCTCCCTCTGAAGGAGCTCTGTGAGAAACTGGAGCTTCTCGTTGTGCCCGACGACGGCGAAATACTGGTCGAGAGTGTCGACGGAAGGCTCGTCCGTGTCTATCAGTATCTTGATCGGCTCGTACATGTACTTTTTCGCCAGCTCCGTAATCTTGTACGGCATGGTCGCGGAGAAGAGGCACATCTGCTTCTGCTGGGGGGTGTGACCGAGGATGAACTCGACGGCGTCGATGAATCCCATGTCCAGCATCGTATCGGCCTCGTCCAGGACGACGAACTTGACCGAACGGAGGTCCAACCAACCGCGCTCTATGTGATCAATGACCCTGCCCGGAGTGCCCACCACCACGTGGACCCCGTGTCGCAGGGCTTCACGCTGCACGTTGATCGATGCCCCCCCGTAGAGGGTGACCATCTTAACGTTGGTGAACTCGCCGAGCCTCCTCATTTCCTCGGTGATCTGCACCGCCAGCTCCCTCGTCGGTGCCAAGACCAATGCCTGCACTCTTCTGACTGACGGGTCGATCGACTGCAGCATCGGCAGTGAAAAGGCAGCAGTCTTGCCAGAACCTGTCTTGGCCTGCCCTATCACGTCCTGACCTTTCAGCAGCGGGCCAATCGCCTGCTCCTGAATGGGGAAGGGTTTCTGGAAACCCATCTTTTCGACCCCTTTCAGTAGCGAGGAGTCGAGTTTCATTTCCTCGAAGTTACTCAATTTGGTTTTTGCTTCTACAGCAGTATCCTCGTCGGAGAATCAGAATCGTGAAACGTTCCGAATCGTCGAACGCAGACTTGCTTGTAAGAAAAGGACCTCCGTCCTTGTATTTAAGATGGTAGTCGGGGTGCGGCTACAGAGGTTCGAAATACCGGATGTCGGTAATCGCACCCTTCCTCTCAGGCTTCTTCTTCCAAACTGCCTTCACTCTCATCCCGACCTCGACCTTCTTAGGCTCCACCCCTCCTAGAAGATGGAGCATCCCCATCCCCGGCGAAGCGCCGTCAATTTCGATTACTGATACGAGTATCGGCTTTTTCCTCCTGCTCGCGTCGTTGTTCACGTAGCTAATGGAGAATGTGTTGACCGTTCCCGTGTTCTTAACCTTGACCCAGCTGTCTGTAGGCCTGAAGCATTCTTCGCAATACATCCTGGGTGGGATCAGGATCCTCTTGCAGTTGTTACACTTCCTCGCCCAGAGCTCCCCTTTCTTCAACCCCGAAAGGAATCGGCTGATGGCGACGCCCGAAGCCCAAGAATAACGTAGCACTGTCTCATAGTTCGTGAACAGGTACTTCCCTGCCTCGAGTTCCTTTTTCTTTATCTCGGTCCCCCTGTAACCAGTGATTTTTGAGCTCAATCTCCCCTCACTCCGCAGCCGGCAACGCATTTCAAAGTTTCCTGTCCCTCCACTTCGCGGCCAGTCTCAGAAAATAGTCGACAGATTCCGGGTCTCGCAGGGAACCCCGGTTGATCACTTCAGCCGGATCATGTCCCATGAAGACCCTCTTGATTGGAACCTCGAGCTTCTTCCCGTTGAGAGTCCGCGGGACCGAAGGGACCTGAAATATGCGGTCGGGGACGTGTCTGGGGGAAACTGCCGACCTGATCCTTGATCGGATTTGAGCCTCGAACCTCCCATCGAGCACCTTCCCCGCGATCAAGGAGACAAAAAGGAACATCTCCGTCCTGGCACCTTCCCTATCCACGTCGATCGCAAGGCTGTCGGCCACGTCGGGGATGGACTCGACCGCTCTGTAGATCTCGCTCGTCCCGATTCTTATCCCCATCCGTTTGATGGTCGCGTCAGAGCGACCGTAAATGATGCAGGCACCCGTCTTGGTTATCAGGATCCAGTCCCCGTGTCTCCAGACCCCTGGGAAGTCCTCGAAATAGCTCTCCATGAGCCTACTCCCGTCGTCGTCTCCCAACAGGTACAGCGGCATGCTCGGCATCGGCTCCGTGATCACGAGTTCGCCGACCTTCCCGATCACACTCTTCCCTCGCTCATCAAAGGCTTCCACCTTCGCCCCGAGGCATCTACACTGAATCTCCCCCGAATGCACTGGGAGCGTCGGATTCCCCCCCACGAACGCGGTGCAGAGGTCAGTCCCTCCGCTGATGGATGCAAGCCATAGGTCCTCCTTTACGCTCGAATAGACCCACTCGAACGCCTCGGATGAAAGCGGTGAACCGGTCGAACCGACCCCCCTGAGGGCGCTGAGCCTGTGAGTGGACATGGGCTCTACCTGAGATATCATACAAGACGAGATGTACGCTGCGCTGACCCCCATGAACGTGACCTTCATCCTTTCCGCCAGGTCCCATAAGGAATCCATGTCAGGGGTACCTGGGCTCCCGTCATAGAGGACTACGGAGGCCCCGTGGAGAAGTCCCCCGACAAGATAGTTCCACATCATCCATCCAGTTGTCGTGAACCAGAAGAAAACGTCCCCCGCTCTCAGGTCGTTGTGAAGAGACTGCTCCTTCAGATGCTCGAGCAGGATCCCTCCATGTCCGTGTACTATCGGCTTCGGAAGTCCGGTTGTCCCCGAAGAATAGACAACCCACAGCGGATGGTCGAACTGGAGGTTCTCGAACTCCAATCTCCTTCTTCCCGACACCATTTCATCCCAATCATTGTGCTTCCATTTCCTACGCCTCCGCCTCTCGGTCCCGGCAACCACCACCTTCCTCAATCCTATCAGGGAACCGACGATCGAGTCGACCTGTTCCGATCTGTCGAACTCCCTGCCTCCGTATCTGTAGCTCTCCACAGTCAGGAGGACCTTGGGCTTGACCTGGCTGAACCTATCGAGGACCGCCTGGGCACCGAAATCAGGAGAACAGCTGGTCCAGACCGCACCTATGCTGGCGGATGCAAGTAGTCCGACCACGGATTCAATCGAGTTCGGCAAGTACGCCGCTACTGCATCCCCCTTTGCGACCCCGGACTCCCGAAGCCTCGAAGAGAGGGCCGCCGTCTGCCTTCTAAGTTCGTGCCATGATACTCGGGTGTCATCCCCGCCCTCTGACGCTGAAATGAGAGCCGTCCCTTCCCTGGCCTTCTTGAAGATCTCCTTGGCATAGTTCACCCTTTGTCCCGGGAACCATCTGGCTCCAGGCATCGATCGCTTTCCGAGCACTCGGTTAAAGGTCTGGCCGCCCCCCACATCATAGTGGTTCCAGACGGAGCCCCAGAAACCCTCGATGTCCTCGACCGACCATCGCCAGAGTGCCGCGTAGTCGTCGAATTCCTTGCCGCTGCGGGACAGCCATTCCGCGTACTTCGTAATGTTCGCGGTCTTGACAGCCTTGGGGGTCGGTGTCCACAGTAGTCTTCCCTGTTTCATTGTCGGCCTCGTCTCCCCTCGGCCTACCTCTTCATCGTGATTACGGTGCCGACCTGTAAAAGGTCTCCCCAGGCCTGGGCGAGCCCTCTGTTGACTTCCTTCTTGACCTGCCGCTTTCCGGCCTCTCCTCTCAGCTGCCAAAAGAGTTCGCACACCTTCATGGTCCCCGCGGCCGCAATCGGGTTTCCGACCCCGAGAAGTCCACCAGACGGGTTGACTGGAAGGTCTCCGTCCCTCTGTGTCACACCTTCCCGCGTGAGCTTCGGCGCCTCCCCCTTGTCAGCCAGCAGCACCCCTTCGAGGTGATGCAGCTCCTTGTAGTCAAACGGGTCGTAGACCTCGGCAAAATCGATCTGCTTCTTCGGGTTGTCGATTTTCGCCATCCGGTACGCCATCCTGGCTGCCTCCTCAACGTATCTTGGGTAATACAGGTCCCTGTTGGTCCAGTACTGAGTGTCCACGTTCCACCCGACCCCGTCTATCCAGATCGGGTCGTCGGTGTACTTCCTTGCCACGTCCTCCGATGCCAGCATGACTGCCGCTGCACCGTCCGAGGTGGGGGAGACGTCCAGCCTCTTCACCGGGAGGCAAATCGGCTCGCTGTTCATGACATCTTCCACTGTGATCCGCCCTGGAATCTGCGCGCATGGATGGTCCATCGCATTCCCCTTGTTCTTAACAGACACGAGGGCGATGTCTTCCTCTGTCACCTTGTGGACGGCCATATACCTCCTCATCTCGAGCGCGAATATCCAGAGCAGTGTGACTCCGAGGGGCCTCTCGATGGTGTGGTCGAATATGCTCCAGAACGCGTACTGCGGGTGAGGACGCAGGGGTGACATCTTCTCTTCACCCACCACCAGGCACGTGTCGAAGAGGCCCGACGCTACATGCCACCATCCCGCAACCGGAGCGAAGACCCCGGTCCCTCCTCCCACGTACACCCTGCTGTAGGGCTTGTTGGTCCCGCCCGCCCCGTCCATCAGATACTCTCCCTTCATGTGAATCCCGTCGAACGCGTCTGGGGCAGTTCCCATGACCACTGACTCGACGTCCTTGATCTCCATCCCGGCCGAATCGAGCGCCATCCTGCTGGCCTCGAAGGAAAGCTCCCTCCCCGTCTCCAGCATCCTCCTTCTGAACTTCGTCATCCCTGCCCCGATTACCGCGACCCTCTTCATCGGGTCATGCCCCCACCGACAGCGCGATCGCCGCTCCTGTCCCAGTCGGGTTCCCTCTCCACGAAAGCGCTAATGCCGTCTCCGCACCTTTCACTTGGTTCCCCCCTGCCCGCCCTTCCAGCTGCAGTACGCACTCCAGGACTTTCTCCGACCCCGTCGCCTCGATCATGTATCCGAATCCCAACGAGCCTCCGCTGGGGTTGAGGCCCCTGTTTCTCCCGGTGAGCATCTTCCTGACCTCCGCCTTGCTGATCCCGATTGAGACTAGGTGCTGGAGGAGCTTGTACGAGTAGGTGTCATCGAGCTCCAAAATATCGAAAGATTCGGCTCCCTTGACCCCGGACTGCTTTTGGACAGACTTGAAACTATCTTGAGCGTACCTCGCCCTCTCGACCTCGCCTCCTTCGAACCAGGGAGTGGAGGACCTCCAGGCCACCCCATCAACGGAGACGGCATCTCTCTTGTTTTTCTTGATCCAGCGCTCCGATGCTAGGACGATCATCACCCCGCCTTCGACGTACTCTGCCTTGTCAAATCGTCTGAGCGGAAGGGCGACCGGTTCGGAGTTGCCTATCTCCTCGAGTTCCATCTTCGCTCCGTAGGTTGCTCTTTCATTGAGTGTTCCCGCCCTCTTCCCGGCCATGACCACCCTGCTGGCGTCTTCACGGGTGAACCCGCTTCGGGCCAGGAACGCGCTCATTTCAAGACCCGCAAGGACGTCCGAATTCGTCCCGATGACACGGTGGTACACCGGGTCCAGTGCCAGGTTCTCCACCGCTTGTTTGTCAAGAACATCAGCCACCTTGCTATGCGCTTCAACTGAGACGACATCGGCGACCCCCGCCCTGATGTGCATCACAGCGTGTCCGATCCCTATGATCCCGTCCGCCGGTACCGTGCACACCGGCCTGCGAGCCCCTCCAACCTGGTCGGGGACCATTTCATCCGCGATGCTCCATCCTTCCCAAAGGTCCTCGGTGCAGCAGATGAACGAGCCAATATCCCTCCGGGGGTCCACTCCCGCGTTTGCGTATGCCTTGGTGGCCGCCAGATACATGAGCTCCCTTGTCGACACATCGGTTATGGCAGGCCTGAAACCTTCGTAACCCACCCCGATTACCCCGACCTTGTCGGCCACGTCGTCCGTGCCACCTCTGCCATCATATTATTGGTTTTCTTGTTCACTAGGTAATCGGGGCGATGATGAATATCGCCACGTCCCACAAGAAATGGCTCGTGAAGTTCGTTCCAGATCATTTTCATAACCTCGAGATATTCTCTGATCCTCCTTAGCGGCAGCGTCTTTTCCACGGGAAAGACCTGATGCCCGATCATGGGGACGGTCGGAAAGCTTCCCAGCCCGAGCCCGAGGTTCACGCGCCCGCCGGAGACCTCCGAAAGGGTCGCGAAGGTTGTGGCTGCAGCGACAGGGTGCCTGGTGTAAGTGTTGATCACTCCCGACCCCAGGCGGATTCTACTGGTGGCCTGTGCCTTGGATGAAATGTAGGTGACCACATCCCTCTGGAAGAGACTCTCGTGCATCCAGATCGAATCGTAGCCTGCGGCATCGGCCTTCGAAGCTAACTTTGTCTGTTCAGAGACGTCGAGGATCGGGTTGAAGCCGAGCGCCAGCTTCATGAGACAGGGCGACCCCCGACACGTTTTAAGGCTTTGAGACGGATTCAGTCGGAAGCGAAGAGCGCCAGGACCTCGCCGATGTCCTTCTCCTTCTCCAACTGCCAGAGCCTCCTAAGCGCAGCCCGAGCTTTCCCGTCGCTCAGATGATTCTTCGTGAGCCTGAGGAACTTCCTTTCGATGTCTTCCTTGTTCATGGGGTCCAGAGAGTGTCCGCGTGGAACCACGACCTCGGAAGACAGCGTTCTGCCGTCCCTAAGCGAGACAGTAACCCTATTGGGCATTCCCCGTGCCGGGTACAGTGAAGTAAGCTCAGAGTCCTCCTCGACCTTGACCTTCGCCACAAAGGCCAGGACTCTCTCGTCTCTGAGGTTCCTGTCCGAATAGGTCTCGTTGTCGACCTTCCCGTCGAGGAGCGCCATCCCGACCATGAAGGGGAGGGAGTGGTCCGCCGTCTCCTTGGTTGTCGGACGCCACTTTTCCTTGTCCTTCCCCAGAATGGTGAACCCAGCCTCGTGTGTCTGCACTAGAACCGACTTCACATCTTCCATCCGTTTGACCTTCTTTCGAAGCTCCAACGCGGCCCAAATTGCAGTCTGAGCGTGGTATTCGGCGGGCCAGTACTTCACGTATGTATCCAAAACCTTGAACCCCCTCCCCCTCTGTCCGAACCTCCCCACATCCAGCTTGAAAGGACCGGAGATCTGTTTGAAGAATCCCATCTCCCCCTCGAAGATCGGCGCCGGCCCGGTCATCCCTTTTCTCGCGAGCATTGCTGCGAAGACCCCGTTTCTTGCCGCGTTGGCAAAAGAAGCCCCCTTCCACATCGAAAGCTCCCCTGCCCTTGCCTGCCTCAGAGCGATGTGGCCATTTATCGCGATGTTTACCGCGTTGGTCGCGGGCTTCGGGCGTAGGCCCATCAACCTGGAGGCCGCCAGAGTTGCCGACGCCAAGCCATAGTTCACGTGGTCCCAGCCTCGGTGCCTAATGTCAGCAGCGTCGCAGAGCCTGCATTGAATCTCGTACGCGACGACCGCGGCGGAGAGCAGGTCCCTGCCGGTCCTCTCCTCGGATTCGGCCATGGCGAAGCAAGCGCTGAGGTTGTCGCTCGGATGGGCAGGCTCTTTCGAAAGATAGGTGTCGTTGAAGTCGAAGTACCTGACCATCAACCCGTTCACAAATGTGGCCAGCTCGGGGGATGTCCCCTTGCTGGTTCCTATCAGCGTCGATACCCCCGACCCGCGGAGTGACAGTGCGACCTCCCTTGAAATCTCCACCGGCCTCGCTCGCACTGCGCCGATGGCGCAACCGAGGGCGTCGATGACCCTCGCCTTCATCTCCTTGACCGAACTTTCGCCAATGTCGGAATACTTCAACGAACAAGCATACCCTGCCAGGCGCTCCGCGAGGCTCACGCCCACCGCGGTCCGGTGGTCATCTTTTAGAATTTCTTCCGACCCATCAGAACGATTAAATCGCGCTGGTCGCGAGCGAATTCGAAGTGTCCCTCTTCTCGGAAGAGCACCGGCAGATTCTCCGGTCGAACTACGGCCGCCGAGAAGAGTTCAGCGAAGTGCTTCGGTCCCTCGCGGGGTTCATGGAAGACAAGGTGCTCCCATTCGCCGCGGCTTTCGATGCCCATACAGCCAGCATCGAAGCGACCAGGAAAGCCTTGCTCCAGCAAGGAGTATGCCAGATCCCGTTCCCCAGGGAATACGGGGGCCTGGGTCTCCCGTTCGGGATATACGACCTGGCCATGGAGCTTGTAGGCGCCGCCGACGCCGGGATCGCGCTCAGCGTGGCCATCCACAACACGGCCGCCGAAGGGATATTCCAGTTCGGGAACGAGGAACAAAAGAAAAAGTACATTCATGATATCATCTCCGGGACGAGGGTCGCCTCCTTCGCCCTGACGGAGCCCACATCGGGCTCGGACGCGAAGTCGATGAAGACGAAGGCAAGGCGGACAGGGGATGGCTACGTCCTCGATGGCTCCAAGGCATTCATAACAAATGCCGGTGAGGCAGACGTCTACTTCGTCTTCGCCTCGACAGATAAAGGACCGTCCAGCTTCATTGTCGAAAAATCGAATCCAGGGATTTCTTTCGGGGAAGACCTTCCCAAGCTCGGGATGAGGGGCTCCAGGACGGCTGAGGTGAGGTTCTCCGACTGCAAGGTACCGAGCGAGGCGCTCGTCGGTGAGGAGGGGATGGGTTTCGAATATGCCAAGAAGATGCTCAACGGTAGCAGGATCGTGATGGGGTCCCTCTGCGTAGGCATCGCCCAGTCCGCCTTAGGTAAGGCCCTGGGCTACGCCAAGGAAAGGAAGGCTTTCGGGTCTTCGATTTCGGACTTCCAACTCATCAGGGAGAAGATCGCTGACATGAGGACAGGGATAACTGCCGGGAGGCTCATCTGCATGCACGCGGCCCGGGTCAGGGAATCCGGGGTGGACTATTCGTCGGAGGCCGCACAGGCGAAGGTCTTCTCGACCGAAATGTCGATGGCCGTCTGCGACTCGACGATTCAGATTTTCGGGGGTTACGGCTACACGACCGACGACGTCCACAGGCACTGGCGCGACGCAAGGCTCCTCACAATCGGCGAAGGGACGTCGGAGGTCCTCAGGATGCTCATCGCCAGAAGAGAGCTTGCGCGGTCGCTATGAAAATCGTTGTCTGCGTGAAACACGCAATCGACGAGACCGAACTTCGGTTGGACTCCTCGGGAAAACCCGTGTTGGAAGGGGCTCCCACCAAGATGAGCACGTTCGACAAGAACGCCCTGGAGGAAGCGATAAGGATGAGGTCCGCCATCGACGGAGAGATCACGATTATCATCGTCGGTCCCGCCGACGCAAAGAAGACCATGAAGGAAGGACTCGCCATGGGGGCAGACAAGGGGATTCTTGTCACCGCCGACCCAAGAGATCTGGACTCATTCGGGATTGCAGGGCTGCTCGCGGCGGCCATCAGAAAGACCGGTCCCTTCGATATCATCATCTGTTCAGAAGGCTCGTCTGACGTGTACACGGGGCAGGTCCCGCCCATGCTCGGGGAAATGCTCGGGCTTCCGTATGTCGGCTATGCGCGGAAGATCGAAGTTACAGGTAAAACCGTGAATGTAGAGCGCTCCCTAGAAGACAGCGTCGAAGCGGTCGAGGCTCCCACCCCTCTTGTCGTGTCAGTTGTCAGCGAGATCAACGAACCGAGATATCCCACTCTGATTCAGATCATGCAGGCGTCCAAGAAGCCGACTGAAGAATGGCCCGCCGCCCAACTGGTCCCTCAGCACGCAGCCCTGGTCCAGGTTCTGGGGATGGATGCAACGCAGGTGGAGAGAAAGCGCGTCATCTTCGAAGGGACGGCAGAAGAAGCTGCAGCGAAGCTCGTCTCCGCCCTCACGGCCGACGGAGTGATTTCGACATGACCGTCACGGTCTGGGCGTACTCAGAAACTGCAACCGTGGCTGGGGAGGTAGCATCGGCGGCGGACTCGCTAGCAAGCCCCTCTTCGGGCGAGGCGGTCACTGTGGAGATAGGTCGGTCCGCGGATGCCGTTCCGCATCTGGGAAAACGGTTACACCTGATGGGGCCCGACGCCATCGGAGGTTCCCCTGAGGTCGTCTCCCATACCCTGCTTAGAGCGGCGAAGACAGAAAACCCATCGGTGGTCTTGATAGGAGGGACCCGAAATGGAAGGGAGGTCGCCGCCAGGCTGGCCGCAGGCCTGGGATGGGGGTGCATCTCCGACGCTTCGGGTCTTTCTATCGAGGGAGACATGGTCGTCGGTGAGCGCGCTGCCTTCGCTGGAAAGATCCTGGCCCGGGTTGGAGCCCAGATCCCGTGTGTCGTAACCGTGAAGGTCGGAGCCTACCCAAGGTTCCCGGGGAGGGCGGAATCAAGTACGAAAGAGTTGGACGTGGGAGAGATTGTCCCCCAGACAAGGATCTTGAGCTCGGTCCGGAAAGTCGCCGGTTCGGTCGACCTGAAGAGCGCCAAAATTATCGTTTCAGTCGGGAGGGGATTGAAAAGAAAGGAGGACCTCCCCATCATTGAATCCCTCGCCGGCGAAATCGGGGGGGCCGTCGGATGTTCTCGGCCGCTATCATCAGACCTTGGATGGCTCCCTGAGGAACATCACATAGGTCTCACCGGCGTCACGGTCAAGCCGGAGCTGTATGTCGCGATCGGCATTTCAGGTCAGCTTCAACACATCGCGGGAATGAAGGACTCGAAGGTCGTGGCGGCAATAAACACGGACAAGGACGCCCCAATCTTCCAGGCCTCAGACTACGGGATCGTGGGAGACCTGTATCACGTCGTCCCCGCATTGGAAAAAGCACTCCGCTCCCGACGCAGATAACATACCCCGAGGACTCAGCCAGACCGGAATGCCTTGAGAAAGGCGTGCGCACCATTTGCAAGCCTATAAAGAAAGTCTCGGCGGCTTGCATGGCGTGGACCCGGCCTACTGGATAGCCTACGGCATTTCAGTGGCGAGCGTCGTCGCAGTCATCGCAGCCGTATTCTATCAGTCCCACAAGACAGGGACGAGTCTCGCCCCCACAAGACTAGTCGCCCTTACCAAAGACGAGGCCGCTCGGCTGACCACCTGGGACCCGGTGTTCCTGATGCACATCTCGATTGCGTTGGGGGTAGGGCTCTCCATCGCAGAAGAAATCCTCCACCCTCTGGACATGTACGTTCCATTCATTGATGGTGTCTTCCTCGTGGCATCTCTCCCTCTGCTCCTTGGCCTCGTTGCCGCCTTCGGTTGGAGGCTCCAGAGGTACTTCCAGAGCAAGTCGGTCGAAAGAGATTTGTTGAAGACCTCGTCTTCGTTCACTGGCTCTTCGACTGTCCTCCAGATCGTTCTCATGGCCGCCATTCTTCTTACGGCATCTGAGCTGACGATGTCTTGGTTTCCGCAATTGGCCCTCGCCGGCGCTCTTGTGAATACTGCCAGGAACGCCCTCGTGGTGCTCTACTACGCAAAACCTTCGGTGAACCTGATCGGGAACTTCGACCGTCCCCTCGCAACTGTCAGGGCTCCATTCAAGCTCGGGGACGTGATCAGCGGGGTCACCGACATTTCACAGGTCTCGATCGGTGTCAGCAAGATTTCCCAGTTCGACCCCTCCGAGAGGCTCTCCTTCGACTCCTGCGTCGAGATTGGAGCCTGCGAAGCCGCCTGCCCAGCGACCGCAGCCGGGAGCCCCCTCTCCCCCCGGGTCCTGGTCAGGAAGGTCAGTCTGCTCGCCGCACAGATTGGGGGGGAATCGAAGGACCCCCTCGAAGTTGTCGGTGAAGACGAGCTTTGGTCTTGCACTTCTTGCGGGGCCTGCGTGAGCAGCTGCCCGGTGGGCGTCAAACACCTCGACATCATCTACGATTTGAGACGGAACCTGGTGAACAACGGTAGGCTCGACAGGGAGAAGACCACGCTCCTCCAGAACCTTGCGCAGAGCCAGAATCCCTACGGATTCAGCTCCTCCACGAGGGGCGACTGGGCGAAGGAGCAGGGGATCGACACGGTGGCTACCAACCCCAACGCAGAATACCTGTACTGGGTCGGTTGCGTCTCCTCATTCGACCAAAGGGCGCAAAGGGTGGCGAAGTCTATGGCAATGATTCTGAAGCATGCGGGGGTATCGTTCGCGATTCTCGGGAAGGAAGAATCTTGCACAGGCGACCCTGCGCGGCGGCTCGGCGAAGAGGGGAGATATCAGGAACTAGCCTATCAGAACATACAGACGATGAACTCACACGGTGTGAAGAAGGTCATCGCCACCTGCCCGCACTGTTTCAACACCCTGAAGAACGAGTACCCGGCCTTCGGGGGGAACTTTGAGGTCGTCTATCACACTCAGCTCATTTCGGACCTGATCAGGGCCGGGAAGATCGTGGTTCCCCGAGAGAAGGTCGATGAAGTCTCGGTAACCCTGCACGACGCATGCTACGCCTCAAGGTACAACAGCGTCTTCGATGAGCCGCGCGAAGCCCTCGCCGCGGTGAAGTCAGACATCCGGGAGATGCACCGAAACAAGGAAAAGACATTCTGCTGCGGGGCCGGGGGCTCGAACTACTGGTACAAGGTTCCCCAGCAACGGTCGATTGCTTCGATCAGGACCGAGGAGGCTGTCGAAACGGGAGCGAAGACAATAGCCACCGAGTGCCCGTTCTGTCTGTCGATGTTCGATGACACGACGAGGGTCATGAATACTGGCATGGATGTGAAGGATGTCGCCGAGATTGTCGCCGAGCATTTGGCCTAGGGCCCTAGGCCAAATGCTCGGCGACCCTTTCTGACGATTTTTCCACCTCCAGCGGGAAGGGCCCGTGCGATGTCGTCGAGCTGAAGGGGAGCCCGAAAAGCCTCACCACCCATCGCCTCGAGGTCCTTCTTGACGCGCTTCGCAGTTTCACTGCTCTTCTCTCTATGGGGTCTGACAACCAGGTAGCAAACTGCCGTATGCGAAAGGGCCCCCTCCGATCCTGAGATGACCCTTCCAACCGAATCGACCCCTACTGCGACCTCAACCAAGTTCTGTGGTACGAAGTTCTTCTTCCCCTTCATCAAGAAGCTACCCTTGGGGAGGTATTCGCCGCTAGGCGCCGAGGTCCCGACCTGATCCGGGTTGACCCAGTAGGCATCGGCCATCCCAAGCCCCGTCTTCCATGCGCTGCTGAATGCGGCAGTGGCCTGGGCTACCTCGGCGACCTCGGTGGGAGTCTGGTCCCTGCCCCCTTTTAGCAGGAAGAAGGGTGAGCCGAAGAGGTCGGCGTGGTAGACTGTGTCGTTCGAATCGAGATGCCTTCGGATGAGCAGCGAATTCGACTGGGAGTCTCTTCCTCCAATGGCGAGCTTCCCTCCGCTCGTGAAGAACCATCTGAACTTCTCATACCATTCCTTCTTCCCCCTTTTCAACTCCTTCATCCTCGTCCCCGGTTTCGGCTTCAGTCGGTCCCTCTTCTTTGACAGCTCAGTGGAAGCATCTCGTGCCTCGTCGGCCTTCCTCTCGAGTTCCTTCGCCCGGTCGTAGAGCAGCGAAGCTACTGCCGACTGTGACGCAGGCCTTGACCTGGGGGAAATACCCACTCCATCGAGAAGCGTCACCGCCCCTTCCACAGAGTCGGCGGCCTGAGCCTTGGCCGCCATCATCCTAGTGTCAGAAGACTGAGCCCTCAGGGAGGACTCCTGGACCGCTAGCTTGGCGACGGTGACCTCGATCTCTCTGCGCCTCCCCTCGTCGGGATCCATCGGAACCGCCACATCTTCACTTACCTGTCCCAAAAGGACCTCGTCACAGAGCTCTGAGAGCGACTCCGATTGTTTCGTGACTCCCATCGAGGTTGGTCTGATCGCGAAAATCTCGGAGCCCGATGCGCTTTCGCAAATGCATGGAGCTGGCTTTTCTTCAGCTTCGCGTATGATGCCTCTCAGGGCCGCCGAGATCTCCTCCTCCCTCCCCTCGAGGTCGTTCGCGGGCGAGCCTTCCTCGACCGAAAGTCTTCGCAAAATCTCTTGTACGTACTTTCCCGGGAGGGCTACATGCTTTCCGACCGCCTTCCCGGCAGTCTTCTCTTGGCGTATAGCATCCGCGATTTCCGCGACCGTGACAGTAGAGGGACTCGCCCTTCTCTGGAGAGGGGGAGCATATTTCCCCCCCTTGACTATTCTCCTGGAGGTTGTGCGGACCTCCTTTTCCAGGGTCGTGACCAGCGATGCTCCGTCTGTGACTACTATGTTCCCGGGCGGCATCATCTCGACTATCAGGTGCCGCAGGCCTTCCCCCTTCCCCATGGTCAGGTCGAAGACCCTGTCCAGGTCGGGCTGCGAGACAGACACGAATCGCGCCCTATCCAGCTCCCCCCTCAACTTGGAGGTGAACGGCGTTGTCTCAGCTCTCTCTGAAACCCGCTTGGAAACCCAGACCCCTTGTCCGGGAGACGCCACCAGCCAAATGTCCTCGTCCCCTGGCTTCCGGAACCGGATTACTTGGGCACGTCCAACGGAATAAATGTTATTTAGGTAGGTTCCTCGCAGGCTCGAATTAATTTCCTTGACGAGTACCAGCACCTCCAAGCCAGATAACTCAGCCACGAAGGCTCTTCCCCTGCGGGCCTTTGATAAGCTCTATTGGCTCAGGGCGGGGTTCGGAGTACTAGCTGGAATCCTAGCCGACCAGATCTTCGTTGGAGACCTTTCCAGTGGGATTCTGGTCGGCGTCATTGTTTACCTCTCCTCCTTCTACATCGCCAAGTACGTGTGGTTCAAGGACCTCGACAGAGAACACATCACCAAGCTCTACAGCACCGGGCTTCTAGCGTACGTAGGCTACTTCGTCCTAGGATGGATTCTGGTCTTCACGTTTTCAGTTCAATGAGCTTGGAGTAGCTCAACAGCGTCTCCGCGTATCCGCGGTCAAAATCATCGGCCATCTGGCTCGAAACTATCGATTGCGCCGCACGGATTACCCGCCCCTGGTCCCATGACTGCATCGTCCCCTCCTTCCTCTTTGAGATGCTGGTGCAGATACCCTGTGCCGCCAGGAGGGCGCCTCGCTCCTTTTCGGACCTGACTTGAGCAGAAATCTCCACGATCTTCTTCCTTGCGGATTCCGTGTCGGCGTTCTTTAGAGATTCAAGTACCCAAGAAATACCTTCGTACAAGATCCTACTCGAGAGCATGTTCATGATACGATATTTAACCTTCCTTAAGGACAATGCCCAAAATCCTTGGACAATGGGTAAGACAATGTTCAGTGAACTCCGGCGGAGTCAACTCTGATGATAGACTCCGCATCGTTCTGAATGTTCAGAGCCCTGATTGTCCCGTCGGTCTTGCGCAGTCGAATCGAATCATGAACCAGCTGCGAGACGGTCCTTCCCCCGATCCCCACTTCAGAATCTCCAGCTCCGTATGTAACCCTGTTTGTCAGGACGTAAGTCCGAGAGTTGATGAACGCGTCTCGGGCCATCTCGCTCAGGTGGACGTCGAGGGCCTCCTGCCTGCTCTGCATGTTCGCTCTCCCGGGAAGGTCAAGCGAAAAATTCCTGGTCAAGGTGTCCACGACGACCAGCCTGCATTTCTCCGTTGCGCTTCGATTGGGCATGGCTCTGATCGTTTCCATCTGTTCAGCTGCGGAGTCAGTCCTCAGGTACACGACCCTGTCTAGAAGCCCGGGTTCTTCCCACCCCCTCAATGCCGCTATTCCATCTAACCTCTCGGGCCTGAATGCCCCCTCCGAGTCCATGAAGAGAGACGACCCGCCATTCCTGGCACCGCAGAGCGCAGCCTGCATCCCGATCTGGCTTTTGCCGCTGTTGCTTTTCCCAAAGATCTCGACCAGTCGACCGGCCCGATAGCCTCCGCCCAGGATCTCGTCGAGTCCTGACGAGCCGGAGCTTATTGCCGCCTTCCGTGACCCCCGAATCAGCGCTTCCCAACCATCAATGGCTTCGCCCTGTTTATCCATCAGGTCACTAATTCCGTGTGAGACACCGATGTCTTTTTAACTGTGATACGAGCGCCTGCCAAAAAGTCCGCCGTGAATCCTCAACCGGTTCCTCCGAAGAGGCCGCTCAACGTTCTCCAGAAGTCGATAAACAAGCAGGTCTCGGTCCGACTCAAGAACGAGCTCGCCTACAAGGGAAAAATGGCCAGCGTCGATCCGTACATGAACGTCATCCTTGTTGACGCCGAAGAGTCGGAAAGCGGCTCCATGAAAGCCAATTACGGGAAGGTCGTTATCCGAGGGAACAACGTCCTCTACATCAAGATAGAGGACAGACTCTAGCGAGGATCCTCCCGCTTGCAAAGGTCTCTTCATGTAGAAGAAATACGGGGCTACGGCGTCAAGGATTTCGATGTCGAAATCGTAGAGCGAAAAGGGAAGGGCCATCCAGACAGTCTCATCGACGGTGCCTCCGAGGCCGTTTCTCTGGGACTCTGCAACTACTACCTAAAGCACTTCGGTTCAATCCTTCATCACAACGTCGACAAGGGCATTCTTGTCGGCGGAAAATCCGAGGCGAAGTTCGGAGGCGGGAAAGTCCTAACCCCGATCTACCTGATGGTGGCCGGGAGGGCCACGGAATTGGTCCCCTTCAAAGGCAAGGATGTCAGCGTGCCGGTCGAGGAAATTGCCATAGATGCCATTCAGAAGTTCATCAAGGAGACGATGCGGTTCCTCGACCCGAACCGGCATGTCCAAATCGACACCAAGATCAAACAGGGCTCCCCCGACCTCATATCCGTGTTCATGCGGAAGGGGGTCATGCCCGTATCCAACGACACATCAATTGGGGTGGGGTACGCTCCCTTGACTCCTACCGAGAAGCTCGTCCTCGCGGTCGAGAAGCGTCTGAACTCTCGAGACTTCAAGAACAAATATCCGGAGGTAGGAGAGGACGTCAAAGTTATGGGTCTGAGGAAGGGGAAAAAGCTCGACCTGACCGTCGCGGCAGCCATGGTGGGCCCCAAGATTCCAGACGCCAGCCATTACGTGAGCGTCCTGGGGGACGTCCTCGGGGAGATGGACAGGCTCTCGTCGGAGGCGGACCTCGACGTGAAGTTCAAGCTCAACGCAGCGGACGACCTGAAGCGAGGGAGCTACTATCTTACGGTCACCGGCACGTCGGCCGAGCAGGGGGACGACGGGAACACGGGGAGGGGGAACCGCGTCAACGGATTGATCTCGCCGATGAGACAGTACTCGATGGAAGCCACCGCGGGGAAGAACCCGGTCAACCATACCGGCAAGATTCTCAACGCGGTCTCGATTCTTGCGGCGGAGAAGATCGTCAAAGAGGTCCCGGGGGTCTCGGAGGCCTACGTCAGGATACTCAGCAGGATCGGGAGGCCGATAGACCAGCCCCAAATAGCGAGTGCCGCAGTCGTTCTCGAGAAGGGGACCAGGATATCGGAGGTGCGAGGAGACGTTCTGTCCATTGTTGACGGATCGCTCAAGGACATCAAGCGCGTCACTCAGCTGATCCTTGCAAAGAGACTAGAGCTGTTCTAGGCTTTTTGCTGAACCGCTGGCGAACCGAAAGGCTGCTTCTTCCCCGACCTCGACGTCGTAGGCCCTCCTGAAGAACTTGACAATCGAGCTGACGTCGTGCCTGAGGAGCTCCGCGGTGTTCGGATGGTCCCGGCCCACCGCCTGGGGCCAGTCGATGAGCCAGTAGTTGGCCCCATCGGTCAGAACGTTGTATTCACTGAGGTCCGCGTTTACGAGTCCAGCCTCGGTGTAGGCCTTCCTGATGGAGGCGAGAATCTCCTTCAAGCCCGCCCGGGGGTCCACCAGGTGAGGCCTCTCCGAGAGCCTGACTCCCGAGACGTGTTCAAGCAATACCGTGCTCCTATTGTGCGCCAGGGCCTTTGGGAAAGCAGGTCCCAATCCTTCCAGCTTCCTCAGGCTGGTGAACTCCCGCCTTGCAGCTTCGTAGTTCAACGTCACCCAGCTCCTCATTTCACCCCCTTCCTGGAACCTTTTCTGTCTGACCCTGGTGAAGCTCGTCCTTCCAAGCTTGAAGAACTTGAGGGCGTAAGGCGTCCCTTCTTCGTTGACAACCTCGTAGACGTCAGACTCCTTTCCCTTCGCGATTATCGCCCCGAAGGCGTAGACAAGGTCCCTTTTGACGTATTCACGGAGAGCCATGACTTCTGTCGCTTCCTTGGTTAGGACGATGCTCAGGCCGTGCTTCTTCACCAGGCCCTTTTTCGCCAACTGGTCGACGGCGAACATCACCCTCTCGGGAGGGAGCCTGCTCAACCGCGAGATCATGCCCACGTCGGCGGTCCCAGGCCCTCGGGCCGCCTTCTCCAGCCCGGCTAGGGCCTTCCATTCTTCGTCTTTGAGTAATTTCAGGACCCGCGCGGCCCTTTCCGTTGTCGACAAGAATCTCCAATAGTGCCGAGGATTGTCTGGTTATTTGAAACCGATGTAGTCAGGTTCTGTCAAGATAGCGGCTCACGGTCATCGGCAATAACGGAGCAGGCAAGACAACACTCAAAAGCAAATCCAACTGAATTCGGGTCTTCGAGTCATCAGACTAGGCTGTCATTCTTCCGAAATAGGCCCTGACATTAGGTCGCCAGAGATACCATAGCACCAGCAAATCAAGTAGCGGACCTGGGACAAGAATGACTGATCCTGGCTGGTAGATGACCATAAGATTCCAGGACAGGGCTGATGCACTTCCAAATACGGGCAAAGTGAAAACGAGCCCCAGAGCCGAAAGGACTAGTGCGGCCCTCCAACCTCCTCTTGCACCTGACACTAGTTTATACCCAGTTAGCCCCGCTAGCATTCCTAACAAAACGAGGATACTTGCGGCTTGACCGGGCGTTATGTCGAAACCAGGACCGGGATAAAATTGTTGGGTGAATGACACATAATATTCGAACGTGGCAAATAGAAGATAGACGAATCCAAAGATTAGGAAGATGAGAGAAACAATCACTACCCCTGGTGGTCTGGGCGATTTGGAGACCATCGAATGCGTTTGTCTCTCATGAGCAGATAAGCTTAGCCGGCCGACAAGCCGTAGCCTCTATAAGTTGAGAGGAGTCCCATGATTGCGAAGATTAGGACAAGGATTCCGGCCGGCGTGAGGCCGCAATCCATTCCGTTGCAGTTGTCTCAAGCGGACAGTTTGTTGGGCAAGGAGGATTTCGTGTTCGAATCAAGGCATCTCACCCCCACGTCTCGAAAGGGGCAGCCCTGGCTGGGGCCTCGGAATCTTTGCAATCTGCGACACTTTCAAGTGGCGACTGTTGAAATTGCATCGGACCTAGGGGGATTTGAACTCCCTCTGATTCTCGAAATACCCAGCTTCGTCCTTATTTAGCTGAGATAGGCTCGAATCAAGCTTTGCTGGCCCGGAGATTCGCTATCATTTGGGCTCGACTTCTCGCAGATCAACTGCGCCGAATTTCAACGCCATCCAGCTTTAACCCCATTCACGTACGTCTTCCAATACCGGTCTTCATCGGCCATGAACTTCCACCTTTTCCGTCCTCGGCGTGACAGCCACAGTCCGGCTCCTTTTCTCACCGAGCCGATGGCAAAGGTCGGAATCCCATCCTCGGTCATTAGTTCCCGGATCTCTTCCTCAATACCGGGGTTGCACGTGATCAGGAGGGTCCCTTCGCTGAGTGTCGTCAGCGGGTCCAGGCCGTAGGCCGAACAGACAGCAGCGGCCTCGGCTGGGATGGCGACCTTCTCAAGGTCGACAACGAACGCCTTCCCGCTGGCAAATGCCATCTCGTCCAGTCCACCGAGTAGCCCCCCCTCGGTGGCATCATGCATAGACGTGATTCCGTCCCTTCCCAATCCTGCCCTTCGAGCCGAGAGGGCGTCTTGAACCGTCGAGCATTGATGTACCAATTTCGCCGCCTTTCTCGTCGAAGACACCCCCACTCTTGCCTTTGTCATCTTGGGGAACGTAAGGGCAAGGTAAGCCGCCGCCTCGAGTCCCGCTCCCTTTGTCATCAAGATGGCGTCATTCTCTCGCGACATCGAAGGGTCGAGGTACCCACCCTTGCTTGCAAACCCGAACATGGTTCCCGAACCGATCACGGAGAATCCGGCCCCCGGATAGGTCCCGGTGTGGCCCGCGACTATGGATACCCCCAGCTCCCTGCACGCTTTCCCTACGGATGAAAGGTAGGTCTCGACATCGGACCCGTCCATTTCGGTCGGAAAATTGTAGACGAACGAGGCATATTCCGGACTCATTCCAGACGTTGTGAAATCTGAGGCAATCAGGTTAACGCTCAACCAGGCGGACCTCTCCATGCCTATCATCGGGACTGCTGAGATGGGGTCTGTGGTGACTATCATCACCTTTCGTCCGTCTATTTGTATCACGGCGTTGTCGAATCCCCTCCGCGGACCCGAGAGGACCGACTTACTCGGTGTTCCGAGATTGGCATACGCTACCCTCTCGAGAACAAGTCGGCCTGCCTTCCCGTACCGTCTCCTTGGCCCCACCCCCACTCCCCTCCACTAGCCTGGGTGCGCTAAGGCTATAGCCGAAACTTCAGGGCCCCCCTTTTTGCGAGCACGAGGATCACGAATTCGCTGATTGCGAGACCGGGGATCAGGTAGGTCGCGTTGTAGATTGCCGAATACAAAGCAGGGCTCCCGCCGGAGGGAGCATTGATGGCAAAGAAGACAATCCCAGAAATGAAGTGTAGTACGAACCTGCTCCCTACTCCAGCGCCCACCCCGACTAGGGGATTAGTCCGGAAGAATCCAGCCACGCCGAGCGCTCCGAACGCCAGCGGATAGTCCAGCAGGAACTGAACCGGATTCATGGCATAAGGTTCGAAGTAGACATCGATAATCCCGAATATTGCCCCGGCGAGCATTCCAGTCCTGACTCCCCTTCTAAGTGCAAGGAGCAGTATCGGGACCATCTCTCCAACGGTGATCGAGCCACCCTGTGGGAGGGTGTAGAGCCTCAAAGCGTTCAGGACAATTGCCAGGGCTACCAGGACGCACACTTCGGCTAGAACCCTCGTCCTCGAGGGGGCGAATGCGATAGGCTCCTTGGTCATGGTGAGGGTGGATGGGACTACAGTTATAAACGACTCGATAAACCATCTATGAGTTGCAGCCTCCCGACGAAATCATGGTAGGTACATTCCTCCCAGCGATCAGGCAGCTGGTCGCCCTGAACCTTAGGACCAAGGGGCATTCTCAGAGCTCCATCTCAAGGCTGCTTGGGGTGACCCAGGCCTCCGTCAGCCTTTACCTCTCTGCCGATCCTTTGAGGGCATACTCGTCTCTGGGCAGCCTTTCTCTCGGACGGGAAGACGCTGACAGGTACGTCTCGTTGTTGGCAGAGGATTCGATGAGGAGTCCGGTCGACGCTGTCCAGACCCTGGGAAAGGTCTGGACGGCCCTGCTTGGAAAAGGCTTGGCCTGCGGGGCCCACAGAAGAAAGTATCCGTCCCTGGCTGACTGCGACTACTGTGTGGTTGAATTCGGCGACAAATCTCCTGGGCGGTCGGAGGCGATTTCCGAAGTTGCAGAAGCAGTCAGACGCCTGGAATCTTCAGGGTCCTTCGTCTCGGTCATGCCCGAGGTTTCTGTCAACCTGGCGTGTCTAGCTGGCGAATCCGAGTCGGCCGATGACATAGTGGCGATCCCCGGTCGGATAGTGAAGGTGAAGAATGTCGCCAGGTCGATGAGAGGCCCGGAGTTCGGCGCTTCGAGGCACATGGCCAGTATACTTCTTCTGGTTCGGAGACGGAAGCCGGAAGCACGCGCATGCATCAACCTCAGGTATGACAGGAAGATGGCGGGGGTGCTGAAAAGGCTCCACCTTGGCGTCCTCGAGATCGGGGGTCATTCCCGTTCGGATTCCCGAGACCCCACGGCCGCGGCCCTCCGGAGGGCGCTGGCTGACATGAGAGGCAAGTTCGATGTGGTTGTAGATCCAGGGAGCAAGGGTGTTGAGCCCAATGTCTACCTGTTTGCGAAAGGAGCGCAGGAAGTAGTGGACGGCGCCCTGAAGATTTCCGAAATCTATTCCGCGGCCTAGCTGTCGATTTCGGTCAGTTCCCCGAGGCCCTCTTCTTGCAGGCGGCCACGAAGGCCACGTAGATGGGCTCGGGTCTTTCCGGCCGGCTGATGTACTCGGGATGGAACTGGGTCCCCATGTAGAATGGATGGTCTTTCAACTCCAGAATCTCTGCCCGCCTGCCGCCGTCGCTGTATGCCGTGTATCGCAGCCCTTTCTCCTCAAACCTCTTGAGATACTTCTGATTGAGTTCGAACCTGTGCCTGTGCCTCTCCCTGATCTTATTCTTCCCATAGATCTCATAGGCGCGGCTTGGCCTGGTGAGGAAGACGTCGTGCCCCCCAAGTCTCATCGTCCCCCCCAGGTCGGAGACCTTGCGCTGTTCGGGCAGGAGGTCGATGACAGGGTCCGGGGTCTCAGGGTCGACCTCGGTGGTATTGGCTCTCGAAAGACCCAGTGCGTGCCGAGCGAACGAGACGCTGGCGAGCTGGAATCCGTAGCACAGCCCCAGGAACGGTATCTTCTTGATCGCGGTGTAGTTCGCCGCCGCGATCTTCCCCTCGACCCCCCGGCTCCCGAACCCCTGAGGCAGGACCATCCCGTCGAACGAGTCCAACAGGGCAAGCCTCGTCTTGTCGTTCTCTATCTCCTCGGATTCAATCCATGAAATCCTAGGCTTCACCCCGTTGACTGCTGCGGCATGGCTCAGGGCCTGGTTGACGCTGACGTAGCTATCCGCGAGGCTGGCATACTTGCCCACCATAGCGATCTTCACTACCTTCCGCCCGCCGTTGAACTTCCCGGCGACCCGGTTCCACCCCTTCATGTCGAGCTTTGACTTCAAGCCGAACTGGGTCCTGACCGGGTCCAGCAACCCCTCCCTTTCGAGGACTTCCGGTACCTCGTAAATTGTAGTTACGTCCGGGTCAGATATCACGCATTCAAACGGAACACTGGTGAATAGCGAGATTTTCTCCTTCGCTTCCTTCGGGAGGGCGCGGGTGCCCCTTATCACCAGGACATCCGGCTGAATCCCGATTCTTCGCATCTCCTGGACACTGTGTTGGGTGGGCTTGGTCTTCATCTCTCCCACCACCGCCAGCTCGGGTGCGAGGCTGACGTGCACGAAGAGTGTCTTGCCAGGGCCTTCCTCCATCCGCATCTGGCGGAGCGCCTCTAGGAAAGGTAGGCTCTCGATGTCCCCCACCGTCCCACCGACCTCAACGACGAGGATGTCCGCCTTCGAGCTCACTGCAAGCTCTCTGATTCGCCTCTTGATTTCGTCTGTCACGTGTGGGATAATCTGTACTGATTTGCCCAGGAACCTCCCCCTCCTCTCATCGTCGATCACCTTCTTGTACACCTGCCCGGTCGTGATGTTGTTCGCTTTCGACAGGTCCCTGTTGAGGAACCTCTCGTAGTTGCCGATGTCCATGTCGGTCTCGCCCCCGTCGTCCGTGATGAACACCTCGCCATGGGTGACCGGGTTCATGGTTCCGGCGTCGAAATTGAGATAGGGGTCGATCTTCAGGCAGCTGACTTCCAGCCCGCAGAGCTGCAGCAGCTTGGCGACGGATGAAGTTGTAATACCTTTGCCGAGACCGGACATGACCCCTCCGGTCACGAAAAGATACTTCGGCATGTGCGAACCGCCGTGAAGATGTATGGCCCTTTTATTCTCTCTGCGGCTATTTGTCATGGATAACATTGCCCTACCCGCCGAAGGACTTCGAGGAAGTCAAGGTCGCAGGATGGAATAACGAGTATTTTAGCGTGCAGAAGGGCTGAGACATCTCCAACGCAAGGCCATGGGATAGGGGCGCCGGCCAAAGCGAGTCAGACTACGTCGAGGACATCCTCCTTGCAGCTCTCACCCCAAATATCGATTCTCTGTCGATTGTCTGTTTCGACGAACGGACGGCCGGCTTAGCAACGACACTCGATCATACAATACTACCGTCGATTCGCAACGAAGAGGGAAACCCCTTGTTCAACCTCGGTGAATACACCCTCCCGAAGCTCATGGTTGGAGACAGGGTTACGATTGAGCTAACAGAGAGTAAAGAATGATTCCACTGTCCAGAAGTTTTCATCGACAAGAGTTCAACGGAGTGTGAGGGGGATTGGACATCTAGTATGCGAAGAAGGACATCTAATTGCCAAAATTGACCCTTAGTTTCCTAATCTACATTTTCTCTATCTCTCCGAAGAGAGAGGTTGTGCTCGCGCCCTATCGCCTCAAACTGCAGTGCCTTCGCGTTCAGCCGTAGGCCGGATATCTGGTCCTCAGAAGTCGCTGCATCTCCGAACCGAGCTTTGTGTCAAGTTCCCTCTGGTGCTCGGACGAGTCAACTTTCCCCTTACTGGTGAAGACGAACGGTCCTTCTGCATAGGACTTCCCTTCCTCTGGCACGACTGTTTCTGATTTGAGGATAGACATGAAGTTGGTCACTCCCTTGTTCTTCGGTGGGTATTCTTCGTCTCTGAGCATCTTGAGAATCAACTCAGGGGGGAGGGTCCGGTAGCCGTACCGAAAGGTGCCGGCTGGCTTCAAGTTCGGGCTTTCCTCGGTCGGAGAACCGAGTACGATCGGGGCGGGTTTGAATATCGAGTCTATCTTTAGCATCCAGGCTTCATGGGGCCCTGAGACAACGGCGTCATAGAACCCGTGCTTCACGGAGGGCGATATCACAAAGCTCCATCCCTTCGGGTTGTTGGAGTAGCTCTCGAGCAGGTGTCTCCGGAGGCTCTCCCCTTCCAGAAGCTTCATGGTTCGTCTCAACGGGTAGGGAGTAATAAGGTCTCGCGCTGGCAACTTTCCAGATAAACTCAACTTCACAAGATGACCGCCTGCGATGGATTCTGTGGGAGGTTCGGTTTACCCGGGTAAGAAGATGTATTACTCGAAGATATCATGATAGCCTCCGTATGGCGAAGTGTTATTGCGGGTTCGTATGCGTGACGGAGGACGAACTCAAGTCGCACGTAGTCAAGGTCCACGGGGCAAGAGACGGCGACTGGAAGGGGTGGGTGAGCAAGTGACTCAGTTTGCCTGGAGCCGTCAGACCGCCTCGCGACGGGGTATTAATAGCGGGAACGGCCACACAATCGAAAGAGGAGCGTAACGAATGGCTTTTTTTCGAGTTCACAGTAACGCAATATGACGTTGGAACACTCGTTCTCCGCGTCGTCTTCGGAGTTCTTTTGGGAACTCACGGATATCCAAAGCTGACATCGGGTTACAAGGGGACGATGGATTGGCTGGCCAGCAAGCGCATACCGAGAATCCTAGGCCCCCTCATCGGGATCCTCGAGTTTGTAGGCGGCTTCTTCATCGTCATAGGGTTCCTGACCCCCTTCGTGGCCGCACTCCTGGTAATCCAGTTCCTGGGGATGGTCTTGAACGGGAAGAGACTGGGAAAGTCGAAGCTCGCCGATTACGAGAAGGACCTACTATACCTGGGCGGTGCGTTTGCTCTTATCTTCCTGGGTGGCGGTTCATACTCCCTCGACCACTTTCTCGGGCTGTAGTTCGACCACACGGCGTGGTTTCGTCACTCATGGGAAAGCTCCAATTGCTCAGACTGCCACCGAGGCCTGTACTCACAAGAACCCGAGCCGTGGAACCTTGAGAATACTGAATAGACGAAGGCGACGGATGCGATACCCCCAGGGGCTGAAGCGATGAACCATGAAGTCGCCCGGCCCATCGGCAGCGTGGCAATCAACCCAGGCATTGCTTTCGCTCCACTCAAGAGGTCGCCTTCGGGCGAAATCAGATGGAAGGACTTGTGTCTAAGCGCCGGCGGTATCCTTTCGAGGAATCCACGTCCATCCGCATCAATCAGCGGCATGTATTCCATTCTTCTATGGACGTCAAGAAAGGCGATTACTCGCTTGAAGTAGGTGCATGGACCGCAATCCGCATCATACACCAACAGGAATCTTCCCAAACTTCGTCGTCCGATAGTTCGCGCCAGTCAGATATTAATGGAGCGCGAACGTCGGGACAGGGACCCAGCAAGACGGGTCGAAATCTCGTTGCAGGTCCATGTGCGTAGTCGGTGAACCTCGCATCGTCATTTATTACCAAGGAGTGTTCAGACAGCTCCATGAGTGAACTTTCCCCACCAATTCCATGCAGCTGTGGTGAGACACGAACAAGGAAAGAGGATATGTTCGTGCTCCTGTCGGTAGAAGGAAGGACCAAGCCAGCCTATTCAAACAGCAAGTTCGTCTGCATCGGTTGTGGAAAGGCTAGATGGGAAATGAGGGTTCAATCCCAGGTTGGAATTGAGTGATGGGACCCGCCACTAGGACAGGGTTGACGACGAGGGTGTCGCCCGCTGAGCAAGCTGACCCGGCCGGTGCTTTGGGTTCACATTGCAGTTACGGGGACTATTTCGGGGCCGGCCTCGACCCCAACGGATACAACGTATGGGTTACGGACGAATTCGTAAGCTTGCAGAACGAGTGGCGCACGGAGATTGCGGGGTTGCCGCTACCGCCATGACTCGTTTCTCCAAAGCAAGGGCTGCGGCCGCCCTAGGAGTAATTGTGGTGGTCACATTGGCTGGGGTGTCCTACCAGTACGGATGGCTTGGTCCCCTTTCAGGGACTGAGTCGAGTTCGAGCACGACCACAACCGAGACGACCTTCACCCGCCAAGTCACGTTCACCGCCAACAGCACCGAAGTGCAGTTGCTCAACGTGTACGCCTACTTCTCGAAGATAAACCCCGCGGCAGCGATATACAACTTCAACGGTTCACAATGGGATTACACTCTTGCAGTGTTCGTCGTGTGGAAGAACATATCGCCAAGCACGATATACTTCTTCAGTGCTTGCGGTAACGAAAACATTGGTGGGAGCCTCCTTCCGACAACGACCGCCCAAGTCAAGCTGGTTGACTACTATGCATGCACTAGACCAGGGAAAGTGGTAGCCTTGAGTCCTGGAAATCAAGCCACCTCAGTCTTTCCGGCAGCATTCGGTGAAGGAACTGTCTACGTAACCAGGGGCGATGGAAGGGTGGACATGAGCCTTACGCTGTTCTGGTACACCGACCCCCACCTACGCTTTGACACCGAACGCAGTTTGAACTTCACTGCCTCGTTCGACATCTGAGGCGGCTCCTCTCCTGCTTCTGACAACTGCACATCACAATGGCCAAGGGGATTCGATTCCGAATCGGATTCCCCACTTCATGTCCTCTGCAACACCATCAAGACTGCCTGGTTCAAATCCGGCCGACCCCACCTTTACCGAGGATAAAAATCGCAGTCGCTTCGTGGTTCACAATATTTCTCTATGGGGTCAGCACGCAAGGAAGGTCGAGCATCCGGATAGGTGCGCCTGCTACCGCATCAGGGATTGGATGCCCTTCAAGAATGGGCTGGTAGGCCATAAGTAATCAAGTGTCCTGACGCGGAGAAGTCGTAGCGGATACTGGTTCTGTTTCGCTGGTGAGAGTTTCAAGAGGGTGTTCCACTTCGCGTGGCCTTCGCCTTGGTTCAGTCCCGTCTCTTTGGTAGTCATGAGCCTGTCCCGCCTTTGGTGGTCGGAAACCGTTGATACCAAAGCCGAGCTGTAAGCCAGAGGAATCCAACGGCCAAAAGTAGACAGAGAGCCCCGAGCTCAATCAAGGAATCGTTGATGCGGCTCGAATGAGTCAGACCGACAAACAGCGCGATAATCCCGACCATAAAGACGATTATGAATGAACTCATGGCAAGTGAAATTCTGATGATTCTTGGCACGTAAGGCAGTATACTCAATTGAACTCCCTGTCCTTTGGACGCCTATCTCGTAGGGCCAACTTCATGAGTTCCAACCACTTGTTTTCTCCCTCGACCTGAATCCCCTCCCTCTCTGCGGGGGGTCTGTCCTGCTAAGGCCTCATGAGACTTCACGAAATTGTATTGAATCCTCTTGCATTCTGCCAGAGCGCCCCGTTCGGGCTCTCCGAACATGGCGATCATTGTACTGATCTGGTGGTCATCGCCAGATCGGAAATGTCAATCAACAGCTTGCTGATTCGTTCGAACGTGCCCAGGGCCTCGACGAGGAGGTAGCCCTCCGCCCCGGATGATTGGGCAATCCGCCCCAGTTCCTCGCTTATTCTATTCGAGACATCGGCGATCTTGGAGTAGGTCACGGCGGAACGGCCTGCAGTGCGGGTGAGAAAGGACTGTATGGCCAGGTCATCCAACTCCGTCAGCATCAGAATACACTGTGAAAATTCCAGGGACACCCGCTTCCCAATTTTCATCCCCTGGAGTTTCTTCGAAAGCTCAGCGGTCGCATCCCCTGCGCTCTCTAGGAAGCTGGCCAGCACCCTGTAATCAAGGACGTCTACAGATTCGAGTCCGTACCTCTCCGCCAGCTCAGGGTGGATTGTCGCCGAGCGTATGGTTCTTACCAGCAGGAAGTACAGCCTATCGATTTCATCGTCCCGTTCTTCAACGAGGGAGAGCAATGTCTTGTCGCTCTTCCTGACCGCCTCAGCGGTGTCCCTCATCATCCCTTCGAGAATCCCCGACATCCTTCTGACAATGCGTTGAGGGTCTAACACAGAGGACTCTAGCAGGAACTGAACTGTGATGTGTTTGGAATCCTCATCCATGATCTCAAGCCCGACGAGCCTGCCTATCGTCTCCTTCAATGTGGCCCTGTCCTGTCTCTGGATCACCCTGCGGCCCCCGATCCTAATCAGTTCATGGCCGAGAAGGTACGCACCGGTCAGGTCGTTCACGACCTGCCGCAGGTCTCTACCTTCGAACTCTATCTCGAACTCTCTGGGCTTCTCGCCCGACTCGTCGATGGGGTGTACGAGCAACTTGTGCCCCGAAATCTCTTCGACCGCCAACGTATCTCCTTTTGAAATTCCATTCTTCCTTGCCCACTGCTTGGGAAGGGAGACCAGGAAGGTACCGCCCCCCATCTCCAACACCTTTCTCGCGTGCACGCCTCTATAGTATCCAGCAAGTCTCTATATTAATTATTTGCGAGGAAGCACTTGTCCCTCAGTGCTCTGCGGTGCGCTTTCGAGGAGATGGAGGCCCTCTGTCAGGGTGGGGCTGGCTTGTTTACCTGCTTGTTGACTGCTTCAGCCAAGTAATGGCCTCTGAGGGTGACTTTGGCTTCGGTGACCCCGGGGACCGCTAGAATCCCCGCCTTTATGTCGCTGGCAATCTTCAGAGCAAAGACCGGGGGACAGAAGGGCGCGGTGAGATGGAATTCCACAGCTACGTTGCCTCCGTTGACTTCAAGCTTGTCGATCAGTTTCAGGTCGGTGATCGGCCTCCCCAGCTCCGGGTCGATGATCTTCTCGAACTGGGCGTTGATGGCGCTGGTTTCTACCTGTGACAAGCGATGCCGAACGAGGCCCGCAGCATATTTATTCGTTTGGCAATCGATCGAAGCCCTGATGTCTAGAGGCTCATCCTGCAAAGCGGCAATCCGCCCGTCCCCCGGAGGTACTCTGCGCACTTGACGACTGTGGCAGCCAGATTGAAGATAACCGGCCTCGTCCACGGGGTCTACTTCAGGGCGGGCATGGCGACCGTAGCCAACGAGAGAGGAGTCACTGGCTGGGTCAAGAACATGGCTGATGGCTCGGTGGAGGCTCTCCTTGAGGGGGAGGAGGCTTCAGTGAAGGGGGTCGTGGATTGGGCCCGACGAGGGCCTCCGCGCGCGAGGGTTGATTCTGTGAAGGTCGAGGAGGCAGGCGTCCGCAACCTCAAGGGCTTCAAGATTGAGGGCTGACTCGGTGGAAGCGTTTTAAGCGCAGCCCGAGGTGGCGCGCCTCAGAGTTCATGAAGAAGGTCGCAGTGATCAGAGGCGACGGCACAGGACCCGGACTTGTAGACGCGGCCCTCGCCGTGGTCAAGGCGTCTGGTGCGAAAGTGGAGTTCACCCACTGCGACGCAGGAGCGGAATGGTGGGAGAAGAACAAGGGCCCCAGTTTCATCCCCGACGAGACCTGGAAGACCCTGGAAGAATCGGACAGCTGCCTAAAGGGACCGACCACGACGATCCCGATTCCCGGGACCCCGAGAAGCGTGGCAGTCAGCATCCGCCAAAAGTTCAACCTCTTCGCGAATGTAAGGCCCGTCAAGACCTTCCCTAACCAGGTAGGACCTCTGGGAGAAGTCGATATGGTTCTCGTCCGGGAGGCGACCGAAGGCCTCTACGTCGGGATCGAGCACAGGCTCTCCGATGACGTTTCAATCGCATTCCGCCTCATCACCAAGGACAAGTCCACCCGGGTGGCGAAGTTCGCCTTCGAAGAGGCGGCCAGGCGCCGCTGGAAAAAAGTAGTCGCCATCTCCAAAGCCAACATCTTGAAGGTGACGGACGGGCTCTTCCTGGATTGCGTGAGGTCCGTGGCGAGGGGACATCCAGATATCGAGCTCGAGGACCTGTTTGTCGACAACTTCGCCCAGCAGCTGATCAAGAACCCGCAAAGGTTCAACAAGACGGTGATAGTCGGGACCAACCTCTTCATGGACGTGATGTCCGAGGAAGCGTCCGGTCTGATAGGAAGCATCGGAGTGGTCTATTCAGGGAACTTCGGGGACGATTACGCGATGTTCGAGCCTGCCCACGGCAGCGCCCCGAAGTACAGGGGAAAGAACAAGGTCAATCCCACAGCCACGGTTCTCTCCGCCGCCTGGATGCTGGACTACCTCGGCGAAAGGAAGGCCTCGAAGGCAATCTTCGATGCCACCCTGGGCGTGATGAAGGAGGGCAAGAGTCTGACCTACGACCTTGGTGGCAAGGCAGGAACAAGAGAGATGGCGAAGGCGATCATTCGGAAACTGTAGCGCTCTTCTTCTTGCTCAGGGCCCTCAGGACAGGAAACGAGATTAGGACGCTTGCCACGGTGTATATGGCCCTCTCCACCGGATAGGTGTAGAAGAATCCCCACGGGAATGTGATGACCTTCCCTTGCCAGGCTGACAGGGCAAGAGTCCCGAACCTGACATTGATATTTTGGCCTACGATGGTGCCTGCCAGCTGGCCGCTCAAGAGGGCAGTGAGCGTGACGATGGCCACGAAGGGGAGTGATGAAAAACGCGCAGCATGCCCATTTCGAAGCAGAATGCCTGTAAGCATGACTACAGAGACAACTAGTAGCCAAGCGAAGGGCACTGAAACGTTGGAAACGTCGACTAACGTTACGGAGATTGGGTCCAAGAAATAGACCGCAAGCAAGAACACCGGGACGCCAATCGCGAGCTTTCGCCTGCCTGAAAAGGCCAACCCCGAAAGAGTGGCCACGACGGAATCAGGGACGAAATCGAGCGGGAGAGGACCCAGTGGGAGTATCGGGGGTTGCCCGGAGAAGGCGACGTAGAGGAACGAACCAAGGATCATAGAAGCGCCCCCCAGAATTGGTCCCAACAGCATTCCCGCAAGCGGTGCGATCACCTTGTTTGCACGGAGAAACCCGCCCGTCGACAGGGGGAACACCGGGATTGTCCCGAGAACGAAGTAGACTGCGGCAAACATTGCCGTAAGCGCTATCTTCTGACTTGTCCTCCTCGCACCTAGCAAGCGCCATGGCACGCACAACTCTGCTTATTAGTTTCAAGGACCCCCTCGACCAAGCTTTTTAGCGCAAAGGCTGGGACGGTCAATGAATGGCCGCTCCCGAGAAGGGTGTCAAGAAAGCAGCCGATCTGAAGTTGTGGCTCGAAGGCAGGATAGCCGAGCTGCAGGACGAACTAGGACGGCTCAGGGAAACCCTGACCTACGTCGATGACACTCTGCGGGCGACGACGTTCAAGCCGGCGATAGAGATGATGGCCGAGGCGAAAGAGGTCCCCGAGCTGAGGGAACTCAAGCGAGACAAAGGAGGGCAGGTGTTGGCAACGGCCGCCGTGACCGCAGACAGCGTCTCAATCGAGCCCAGGGACGGGGTGGTCCTGAAGACTTCGACTCCTCCGTTCAAGTCGTTTCTCATGACGAAGATACTCCAGGGGATGAAAGCAAAGGACGAGGAGCTCTCGTCCTCTGGCAAGCTCCCGAAGGGAATGGAGCTGAGCTTCGACCTCGAGGAGAACAACGGCGTGATCAGCAAGCTAATCATCGAGAACTACCGGGAAAAACAGAGGCTGTCGGAGATCCTGAACACAGTCTCGTGGACTTTTTCGAGGATGCTCGAGAAGTAGCATCAGCCGGCTTCTTTTAGGACTTGGCTCAGGCTCGGGGGATTCGATCCGGAAGACCTGACGTACAACCTGGCGGCTGCATCCGCGAAATCCATCCTCCTGGCATCAGACATCTCGCTCAGCCGTCCGTAGATCGAAGCCGCGTCCCACACGTCCCCCGCTCCTGTGAGCGTCATCGCCTTGGACCTCCTTCTCACCTTCCCGTAGACTCGCGCGCCACTGCTGGTGTATGAGCCGTCCGCAGTGTGAATGTCAACCATGACCCCCAACTTCTCTGCCAAGGCACGGCACGTCCCTTCGAAGCCATCTGACGGAATCGAAAGGAGTGCAGAGGCCGCCGAACCCTCCTGTGCGTTCAGACTGATCCAATCGACGAGATGCCTGTCCTTGATCATCCCCAGCAGTTTCCTAAACTCCGGCAACCTTTCCCTGAAATCAGCCGGATCCATGAAGATAGTCTTCCTGGGCCCGAGCCTTCTCCTCAATTCTGATGCGAGCTGCGTCCCCATCGAGTTCGCCGCCCAGTTGACTTCGCAGACGATCTTCGCTCGGGCGAGGGAATCCCAGTCGTCCCCGCTCAGCAGAGAAGGTCCGAATTGCCCGGCCCCCCTGGAGTCCCCAAGCATCACGTTCACCCTCTCCTCAACCGCAACCGTCAAGCCCGGGGGGAGATTCTTCATCCTCACTTCCGCCTCGAGCCCCTCGAACGGGGCGCGAAGCATGGCTTCGTGCTCCCGGTCGCCGTGAGTGATGAGGAGGGTCTTCAAGCCCAGCGTCGCCAGCGCATGGGCCAGGTTCACCGCGTTGCCTCCTCTGACGTCTTGCTGAGTGACACCGTGGATTCCTCCGCCCCCGATCCGCGCTTTCGCTCTCATCCTTCCGAAGAGCCTGCCCATGTCTCCAGTTTTGACCAGCCTGTCGACAAAGAAGTCGTGCAGGACCGCGACGTCGAATCCGCTGGCCAACTCACTTCAGTATCTTGAGGCTCTTGACCATCTTTAGCTCGTTCAGCTCCGCCATTGCCTGCCCGGTCACCTGCCCTTCCACGACCAGTGTAAGCTTGGCTTCAGGGACCATATCCGGGTCGTCCGCGGTGGCCTGCCTCACCACCATCCCGTGCCTTGAAAGAATCTCTGCGACCGCCGCCATGACCCCTGAAGACCGGGGGTCTGCCTCGACGATTATCGCGCTGTACCCAAGCACCGAAACCAAATCGACGAGGCTCGCGCCCATGGGCATCGTCTTCGAGAATATGGAATACAGATAGGCATTGCTTCTGATCTGCTCGACCGTCTGCTTGACCACCCTTCTGTCTACGTCTACCGCCCGCGCCACGGCGGAATAATCCACCTCGACATTTCCCACAAAGATCTTTAAGTCCTTCATCCTCGAGTCCTTCTTCCTCGGGACCTCGACGACCCTCATCCCGCACTCGATCATCTTCCTTACGATGTCGGGTCTAACGACCTGTCTCTGAAACTGCCTCTTTACGTTGGTCCACACGCTGCCGTGTGCCAAAACGTACTCTAATGAGCCTTTCAGTGAATGCTGCATCTGACGAACCGCGGATTCAGCCTACCCGTATGCTCGGGTGATATTGACGCCGTCGGCCAGGATCCAGGGGCAAAGTGTCGGCGTGTCGACCTCCCACCATTCGATCCATTCCCTTTTCTTTGACAGCATCTCGACCGAGGAGAAGATGCGCTGGAGGTCGTCCCCGGCCCTCATGCCTTTCAGGGGCCTTACCACCTTTCCTCCCTCGACCAGGTAGGCTCCGTCGCGGGGGACGGTGGAGAACTCCCCCGTCCTGTAGTTCTTGAACCGGGTGTACCAGTTGCTCGTGAGAATAATGCCCTTCTTCATCTCATTCACCATCTCATCGTAGCTGGAGTCCCCCGCGCCGACCTCCAGGTTCCACGGGTGCGGCGTGACTAAGCCGGCGCTCCCGGTCGTGGATGTCCTCCACTTCTTCGCGGTCGTCAGATTGTGGAGGTAGGATTTCAGTACCCCTCCAGAAATGATCTTCGTGGACTTCGTCGGCATGCCTTCGTCATCGAAGGACCGCCCCCCGAAGCCTCCTTTCGTGACCCCGTGGTCGGTGAGGTCGAGCGACTCCGATGCGACCTTCTTGCCGAGCTTGTCGGTGAGATAAGAGGTCCCCGCGTCCACCGCGAATGCAGAAGCAGAGGCAGCCACGGTCTCGATTATGTTCGAAGCAACGGTGGGGCTGAGAAGGACCTGATACGAACCCGGCTCGGGCTCGGACGCTGCCACCATCTTCTTGGCGTCGTTCCCCGCCCTTTCGCCCGCCCTTTCGGGGTCGAAACCGGACAGGTTCGAGGAGCAAGAGAGGCCGTGGCCGCTGGCGTCGTTGGCCGCGAACGACCTGATATTGAGAGTGATAGAGGTCCTGGTGTCGGAACCCACGGTGCCTGCCGAAGTAAGGATTGCTTGTGAAACCGTCGAAACCTGAATGACCCCGGCCGACCTCTTCCCTCCTGCCTTGAGCGATGCGGCAATCGCAGTGTGCGCCAGCTCGGGAAGTTCCGAGCCGGCCTGGTCGAGCTTCCTGTCGAACCCCAGGGGGCTCGGGGAATATTTCTGCTCCTTGTCGGGCAGAGGGACGTATTCTGACTCAGAAAGGCCCTTCAGCGAAGCGAAAAGGTCGGACACAAACCGCTTGATGTTTGACGGGTCCAGGTTTGATGTCGCCGCGATTGCCCTTCTCTTGTCCTTCGCGAGATATACCATGATTTCCGCTTCCTCCACCTGGTTGACCACCGTCACCGAATTGTTCGCGAACCGGATCATTCTCTCCTTGATGTTCGTAATGAGCGCGACCGTGTCCTCTGCGCCAAGCCTGCCTGCCGAAGAAACCGCGAGTTCGTTCAGTGCCTGGAAGTCCATTCTCATCTCGCCCCCAGCTTGATCCCGGAAAGGAGGGTGTCCGGACCCCCCGTCCAGACTGGCGCGCCCTGGGCCGGATCTCCTTTCCCGCAAGTAGCGGCCTCGAATTCCATAGTCTTGCTCCTCCCCTTGACGCTTCCCCACAGCCGCGGGGTCGTGATCTCCAGGACAGGTGCCTTCACGAGACCTTTCAGCTCGCCCCTTTCGATCAGGTAAGCTTCGAGGGCGACATACCTCTGGTTGAGCCTCTTGTCGTCGATATTCCATTCCGTGAATGTCTTGAAGAAGACTCCATGTCTGACTTCCTTCAGCAACTCCTCGGTCGAGTAGTCGCCCGGTTCGACGAAGGTGTTGGACATCCTGATTATTGGTTCTCTGTCGAAGGCTACCGACCTCGACGCGCCGTTGCTGTTAATCCCGAATTCGGGGGCTGTCACCCTGTTCTGAAGGAATTCGTTGATCACCCCGTCCTTGATCAGCCTCCTCTTCTCCCCGACGACTCCTTCATCGTCGACGGGGCAGAACCCGTTCGAGTTGGGCAGGGTCGGGTCGTCGCTGACGTTGGCCTCGTCGCTCCCTATTTTCCTCCCCAGTCCGTCTGCCTTCAAGTATGACTCCCCGGCCTGTGCACCTTCTCTTCCAAGGATTCTGTCCGCCTCCTGCGGATGCCCCACTGATTCGTGGGCTGCAATCCCCGAAAGTTCGGGACTCAGAACTACGTCGATGGTCCCGGTGGGCGGTTTCTGGGCGTTCCTCAGCACCTTCCCAAGCGTCTTCGCCTCTTCCACAACCTTCTGCACTAGCCCTATCCTCTTGACCACCTCGAGCCCGCCCGTCTCTCCCTGTTGGATGAAGCGCTGGACCGTCTCTCCACCCTCCATCGCCGTCAGGGAGGCGAAAAAGAGAATCCGCGGGAGCCTCGCCTCCACCTTGGCCCCGTCGCTGTTGACGAAGTACTTCTCCTCCAGGTCCGCACCCAACACCAGGAACCTTCCCGGAATCTTCACACCGGCCTTGCTGTCCCCGATCTGCCCCTCGATCTCCGAGAGGACTCCCCTCAACCATGAGGCGTCGGCGCCCTCTACCTTCTGCTTCTCCATCGGAGCCCACTTTGTCTTTGCCGCCTTCGACGAGTCAAGCTTGATGGGCTTCTCAAGCAGAGACGAAGAAGCGATCGCGAGCTTGACTGCTCCCGCCGCCAATTCGTTCACCCGCCCCCTTTCCATGGTATTCGTGGCTGCGAAACCAAGGGCCCCCCTAGCCAGGACACGTATGCCAATCCCATAGCCTTCGGCGAAGAACGAGGGCTGGGGTTCGCCGTTCTTCATTATGAACTGCCTTCCTCTCGTCCCCTGAACGCGGGCTTCGGCATAGCTCGCACCCGCTGCCCTTGCTTTTTTGATGGCGTCCTCGGCGAGGCCCTTCGCCTGCTCCAGATTCAACGCCTCGACCGTCCGCTGACCGTATTTCTCCTTTCCGAATCAGGTTTTCTGTAGGTCAGAGACCATCCGGTCTATGACGTTGAAACCGCTCTGCCAGAACCCCTTTGATTCCATGTCCACACCGATCTCGTCCAGAATCTTTTCCGGGGCCTCGGACCCGCCGTAGGCCAGCATCCTCAGATACTTGGGAACGAAACTCTTGCCCTCTTTCAGGTACCTGTCGTACAGCGCGAGGCTGAGGAGGTTCCCGAAGGCGTAGGCATAGCAGTAGAACGGTGTATGGAAGATGTGCGGGATGTAGGTCCATTCCCACTTGAACTCGTCCGGGATCGTCAGCGCGTTTCCAAACTGCTCCCTCAGGTTCGCCCCGTATTTCTTGCAGAGGTCGGCGACGGTGGCCCCCTCGACGACCGCGGAGTGGGCCTCATTCTCAAACACCACGAAGAAAGCCTGCCTCCCGATCGCCGCATACATCGATGATATCTTGTCAAGAAGGACCGACCGCCTGACCTCAGGGTCTCTCTCCTCTTTCATGAACTTGTCAAAGAGGATCATCTCCCCGAAGACCGACGCGGTCTCAGCGAGCACCAGCGGAGGATGGAATGTAAGCACAGAGTGTGACGACGCCAGCTGGCTGTGCACGGCATGGCCCGACTCGTGGGCGATCGTGTAGACGTCCCTGGTCACCCCTGCGAAGTTCAGGAAGAGATAGGGGGCAACGGATGGAATGATGCTCATGCAATAGGCCCCGTTGGTCTTACCTTTCCTCGGCAGCGAATCGACGTGGGTCTCCCTGAAGACTTTCAGGGCGAGGTCGGCGACCCTCGGGTCGAAGGCAGCGAACGAATCGACCACCGTTCTGACAGCTTCGGAATACCCTACGGGCCTGTCCTTCCGGCGGAGGGGCGCGTAGATGTGGTATCTGTTCATCTTTCCCATGCCGAGGAGCTTAGCCTTCAGCCTGAAGAATCGTTGGAATACCTCCGCGTTCCCCTTGCACGAGGCCAAGAGGGTTTCTACCGAACCGTCGGACACGTCGTTTTCCAGATTTCTCTTCGAAATCGGGGAAGCATAGTGTCTCATCTTGACGTTCTCGTTCCTCCAGTCTCTTACTATGGTCCTGTACACCTCCCCAAGCACCTCTCCGTTTTCGGCATACTTCCCCAGGAGGGCCCGATACGCAGCTTCCCGCATCGCGGGGTCAGGGGACGTGAAGAGTCTGGTCACCTCATCCATCAACAGCTTCTTTCCAATCCGACCCCGCCCTGTCTTTCCCCTCACTTTCAGGGTGAAAGAGAAATCGGAGGCGATCTTATCGTAATGATGCGTCCAACCCGCAAACCCGGTCGTGTTCTTGAGATTGACCGCCTGCTCCACCTTTTCATCGAGGGTGTGAGGCTTCAGTTTCCTCCAGGACGAGAGGAAGTAAACGTGGTCGGGATTGGACGGCACCAGAGCCGCAGCCCGGGAATCGTCCAACCCCATCCACCACAGCCTGAAGAAGAGTACCCTGTTCTCGACATCCGCTCTCAGGTCTTCTGCCCTGTCCAGCCACGCTTTCGTCTTACCGTCGCCTGTGTTTACGCTGTAACGCATGTAGGCGTGCTCTGAGACCCGCTGAAGGCCTTCGATGATCTCCTCATACATCCGGAGCGCTCCGGAGACGTCGATTCTTGAAAAGCCCTCAAGGCCCCTTCGGAGGGATTCGAACTGCCCCACCTTCGACTGAAGCCTCTCCAGCATCTTTTCCAGGGCGGGACCCTCCGAAGCTGGCAGGACATCGCTGAGGTCCCATTCTGATGGGGCGAATTCAGTCCGCTGCAACGGTCAAGGTCAATCCCGGAGGGTAATAAGCGTCATTCAGCAGAGATCGTTATGGGCCGCGACCTGACGGGCAACTCCAGCTGCCATCGTGAATTCTTTCGGAAATCATTGAATAGCTCCGGATGTTCGGTATGGACCGGGACCACCTTCCTGGCAAATATCCCATTGACCATTCTCTCGACCTCTTCCTTCGGAGCATGGCCAGAGGCGTGCAACTGGTGGTAGATGAAACCCATGTGTTCTGTCCAGTTCATTATCACTGACTCCTCTCGTTCCCCTTCCTCATTGTATGCCTCCGTCGCAGAATGAATGTATGTCCCGCCCCTGTCCGGCTTGATGTCTATGACCTCGGGAAAATTCCAGGCGTCGAGATGCAGGAAGAGTTCCCTCTGCCGACCCTTCACTCCCTGGGCCGACAACCCTTCGTTGAGGAACCTCCTCTCCCATTGCATGTAGTCCTTGTCCTCGAGTCTTCCTGTCCGCTTTCGTCGCACGTAGACGAGGACGTCCTTCCCCACCCTCGGGACGGAGATCCCCTGGTCCTTCGCGAGCTTTTCAAGCACCGCCGCGGTCTTCATGGATACGACGAGCTGCCGGCCCGACGCCCGAGCCGCTTCATAGAAGGTCCTGATCCTGTCGACGTCGTTCCCCCTGAATGTCGACATCACCAGGTTGCTGCTTTCCTTCACCATCCTGGTCGCCTCCATCATCACCGTGTCCTCACTCATGTTCTCCTTCGCGTCTTCGTTCGAAACCCGGGTGCCCTCACTGAGAAGGACGTCGGGGGAGGCCGCCTTCGCAGCGTCCATGAATTCACCCGTCATCGAACCCGCGTGTCCGTGGAAGCGGAAGTCTCCTGTGTAGGCCAGGGTCCCTTCGGAGAAGTGGATCACAAACCCGTACGCTCCGGGGATAGAGTGGTCTACGTGGATGGGGACAAATTCCATGCTGCCCACCTTGAACCTGTCGCCCGTCCTGAATGTCCTTAGTTCGTGGTCGTCGAGGGGAGAACCACCCGATTCGCTGTATGCTTCGTGGATCAGGGAAGTCGTCTCGCCGCAGAAGACCGGGATCCTGGGGTCGAGATATTTGATTCTCTCCGTGTGGTCGGTGTGATAGTGGCTGAGGACCACCGCGTCGATATCCGGCTCCACGTGCCTGATCGCTGTGTTCTGCAGGGCCTTTTCGGAATACATACCTGGTATCTCCGGAAGGAGCCCGAACTCGAACAGGTCCCCGGCCCCGTTGACCTGGCGCGGCTCGATTACCGAATCGAAATAGTCGGCCCCGTCGCTGAAGCCCATTCCGAAGTCCAGGATCACTGCGGTATCTCTGTCCCGAAGGAGAAACTTGTTCCCCCCGATTTCTCCCACACCTCCGTAGCATGTGAGGCTGGGTTTCATCTCGTCGGAGCAGAGCACAACTTACTTAATGGTTTCATCATGAAACGATTGATGCTGACCTGTCGGTAAGGGATAAATACGAACCTGAAGGAAATGAGTGGAGGTTGTCGCTCCAAATCCCGGTGGTGATGGCGAGTTCCGACCTTCTCCCTCCGTTTGCCATCCTTGCGATTGCGATCACTCTCGCCGGCCTCGCAATCTTGATCCTGTTCTGGAAAAAGAAGATCTAATTCTCATGCTGCGCGGGTTGATCTTCGATGTTGACGGAACACTCGTGACGTTCACCTTCGACATCAAGGGAGCCAAGACAGCCATGATAACGGAGTTGATCTCAATGGGCCTCGACACTACGGGGCTGTCCGTATCGTCTTCCATGTTGGAGATCCTCGAAGCCGCCAGGTCCCAGGCCGAGGGAAGGGGCATGGGCCACGACTTCAGGGTTGTTAAGAAGCAACTTTACTCGATCCTGGATTCCTCTGAAATGGAGACTGGCGCGGCTGCAGAGGTCATCCCACGGATAAGAGAGACCCTGGAGTATCTGAGGTCGAAATCAGTCAGACTCGCCGTGGTGACAAACAGCGGAAGGAGACCTGCCCTTGAAAGGTTGACTCGGTCCGGGCTCCTGGACCTCTTCGACTTCGTCCTGACTCGTGACGACGTCGAAACAATGAAGCCGAGCCCCGCAGGGGTCGAAAAGGCGGTCGCTTTGCTGTCTCTTCCCAAAGGCGATGTATACTACGTGGGCGACAGCCTGATGGACATCCAAGCGGCGAAACGGGCAGGCCTCAAGGTCATATCAGTGGCGACGGGAAACTACACCATGGAGCGACTGAAGGATGAGGGGTCCGACTGCGTGCTTGAGACCCTCGCTGAGCTCCCGGGCTTTCTAAAGCTGTAGTGCGTGGAGGTGTACACTCCACAGGATAGACACGCGTTCTCTGAGACCGAGTAAAACCTGGCGACGGTCTTCGATTCGATGGGGCCCAAGATGAAGAGGATGCTGTCATCAAGACAATCGAAGGTAAACGCCACCCACGGAGAACCCCGACGGAAACTCGAAGAGAAGTCTCATTTCTCTAGGGAGCAGTCCCTCTCATCGAGAGCTGCCTGTTCTGTTCCTTCAATTTCTCTATCTCGTCCCCAAGCTTCTCCAATTTTGTAGAAGTAGCTGCTGAAGTCGACATTTCGTAATACGCCTCCATGGCCTTCCGTCTCACTCTAGGGTCCTTGTCCTGCTCTGATGCTTCCTTTACAGAGTCCAGCAGCCTCCTGTCGCCTACCTCCTTGACAAGCGAGCTAGCAGCATATTGGCGCACCCTGAATTCCCTGTCGTGAAGAAGGATTTCCTTGATGACAGGGATCTCTTCGTCAAGGAAGTGGCCCCTCTTCTTGATGGCCTTCATGGCTCCGATTCTCGCCCGGGCCGGCCTCCCGTACTTCAGGTTCTCTCTGATTATCGCAGCGATCTCTTCGTCCTTGAGCTTGCCCATCGCCTCCAGGCATGCTTCAGCGAGGGTCTCGTTGGGAGTGCTCACGGTCATCGCCTGCTTGAGGAGCGGGAGGGCCCCCCCGGGCCACGATTTCGCGAGTGAGAGTGCCGCCTCGCACCTCACATACGGGCTGACGTCGTTCTGCAGCAGGCCCGTCAACGACTTTACCGCAGAATCGTCTTTGAAGTTACCCAGAGCCGCGGCCAGTCCTCGTCTCACCCTTCGGTGCTTCGGAATCTCCATCGTTGTCAGGGCATCCAGTGCTTCAGGTGTGCCAATCTCCCCGAGAGCCTTCAGGGCATCCGCGGGCACTTCCCAGAATTGTTCTTTTGCCGCAGCCTCCCTCAGCCCGTTCACGGCGAGATTAGACTTCAGGTCCCCGAGGGCCCGCGCGGCTTCCGCGCGACTAGATGCGTCTTCGCTTGCCGCCAGCTGGTTGAGCAGAAGTTCCAGCGGCTTGCTGAATTTCACTTTCTTCAGAAGCCAGTGCCGTGGGTCGAACTCCACGATTCTCGGCCTGGACCCCAATTCGAATGAGAAGGCCTGTTCAGACTTGTCGATCTTCACCCGCTTTTGATGCCTTCCCTCTGAATTGTAGAAGACGAGGTCACAAGGGAGTTTGAAGATTGGAGTCCCCTGTTCGAGTCTCTGAACTTGCCTGACTGAGACAACGGCGGTCTTTGCGGCTTCGTCCCACTCATACCCGACCTCGAATTCCGGGAAACCGGGCTCCATGAAAGCCTGTTCGAAGAACTCTTCGAGAGAAAATCCGCTCACTCTCTCCATAGCTCTTCTCAGGTCATGCACGTCGGCGCTTCCAAACGCATTCCTTGTCAGGTATTCCTTGATTCCCGCAAAGAACGGGGCGTCCCCCATCAGGTACCTGAGCTCGTGCAGCATCCACTCGCCTTTCTCATACAGGGTGTAGTCGAAGACATCGTCGGGGAACACATAGCTCCTTTCTACTATGGCCCTCCGATACTCGGACTTGTCCTCTTCAAAATACTGGTCTGCCCTCATGGCCATGTCCCATCTGAACTCGTCCGCCCCCTTCGTCCTTTCGAGGTAGAGCCCCTGCAGGTATGTCGCGAACCCTTCGTTGAGAGTCCCATGAGACCAGTCAGAGCAGGTGACGAGGTCCCCGAACCACATGTGTGCGAGCTCGTGGGCGACCAGGTTCACGGCGTTGGTGTGCGGGGTCGCATAGGAGGTCTGGAAGTCTTCCTCGGAACCCGCGTCAGGGTAGTAGTTCATGGCCAGGGTGGTAGCGTTGAAATTCTCCATCCCTCCGTAGATGAAGTCCTCTACGGTCGTCTGGTCGTACTTCTTGTACGGATACTTCACTCCGGTGATCTCTGTGAAGACCGAGATCATCCTGGGAGTCTCGCCGAAGTATCTGAGAGCGTCGTTTCGCTTGTACTCGGGGAAGTAATAGTGGAGGGGTATTCCCTCGGACTCCTGCGTGATCTCTCCGAACCTCCCGACCACGAACGACGTAAGGTAAGTCGGGTGAGGTAATTCTTCTTTCCAGTGGTAGACGGTTTGCCCATTCACTTCCTTGGTTGACAACAGCTCTCCGTTGGAAATGGCCCGAAACCCGTTCGGGACCGTCAGCAACAACTCACTCGAACTCTTCTCATCAGGGCTGTCGTGGCAAGGGAACCAGTGTCTCGCGAACTCTGCCTCGTTTTGGGTCCAGACCTGCACTTCCTTTTCAGGGTGTTCTGCATCAGGCCCGACAAAGTAGATTCCCTTGGTCGGAGTCGAAGAGTAGCTCACGGTGACATAATGACTCCCCTTGAGTTCAGAAGGTAACACGACAGACAACTTTTCGTTGTCGTATTCGAAAGTGCAGTCTTCACCGTCGAAGCTCGTGGAACGGATTTCCATCATGCTGGCGTCGAGAGAAACCTTCCGTAGTCCTGGCCTGAGCGGGCTTAGTCTGATGCTGCAGGTCCCCATGATACTCTTTTTCTCGATATTCAGAGACATTTCGATCTTGAAGTGCTCCAGATGGACATCCTTCTGTCTCGGATAGTGGGGAGACGACTCAGGAAGCTGAAAGGATCTGTAGGCAGGCATCTTCTGATGAAAGGCCACGCTCCCAACCCTCAAAAGAGTTTCGAGTTCAGGCGCCCATAGTCTGAGATATCTGGCGCAAAGCCAAGCAGCCTGACCGCCGCCGTGGCGAAGACCTTGAAAATACGGACTTTCCTATCAGTCAGTCGAGAATAATCGCATTGACGGAAGGAAAGCTAGTCGAAGGCTGGGAGCTCAATTTCTTCGTCCGTCAAGCGCTCAGGAAACCAAACATGGAATTGAATGAAGTCATGCTCGACGTCGAGATCTGGCTCGAGCAGCAAGCCTAGAGATAGCCCCACGAAAGCAATTTGTCGCTGTCGTGGGTCCAGCGCAACCCAATGTCGCTCCTGTAGAACATGTTCGGTATCATCACGTTTTTGATGTTCTGATAGGCTCTCTCCACCGCGTCGGTCATCGTCGGGCCCGAGCCTGTCACAACTAGAGCATACCCGGAGTTCCCCGCGATGTGCCAATCGCCCTCTTCGAGCTTGACTTCCCCTATGTGAATCCCGTCAAGGCTCTGCCGTTTGAAGAGGATTGTGGCCCCTTCCGAATATTTCTTGAACGCCTTTTCGTCTTCGAACGGCCATGGGGGGATGACGACGACCACTCCCACCTGGTACCCCTTCTTTGCCTTCAGGGTCGCGTCCCTTCCTTCCGCGAGGTCATGTAAGAACGTCCCCCATTCACTCGTGATCCCCTCCATGTGGAGGCTGATTGTAGGGTATCCGAATCGGGTGGTGAACTCGAGGGGCCAGATCCCCTTCACGTTTGCTATGCAGTTAATATCGACGTATCCTACATATCCGCTTGCTGCGAGCTTTTCCTTCATCCTGAGCAGGGTCCTGTCAAAGACGGGGTTGCTCTTTGTCCAGTAACAGTGTGTTCCCATCTCGCCGGTGCTGGGGCCGAGTTCCAAGGGGAAGAGCCTCTTGTGTTCGAAGTTGATGTTGATCGGGTAGGTGAAATCCTTGCCATTGAAGAACGCCCCCACCGCTATCTCGACCCCTTCCGCGTACTTCTGAAGCAGGAACTCCTTGATCTTCTTCGACCAGTTGGCCTTGTAGTGCTCAAGGACCTGCAGCACGTCCTTCCCGTCGACCTCCTGACCGATGAACAGGAGCTCCTTCTCGTTCTGGGCCTTCCCGCTCGGCTTCAGGACATATCGGTCGGGGTTGGCTCTCACGAATTCAATCGCCTCGTCGAAGGAAGTGAAATTCCAGCTGGGAAGGATGTCGACCCCCGAGAGATTGAGTTCCGACTGTCCGTATTCCCTGTCGAGTTCTAGCTTGTCGGTATAGGTCGACCCGCCGACCACGAGCTTTCCTTCCTTCCTCAGCTGCTCCGCCTTGGAGCCGAACCCGATGTCGTCAAAAATGATCACGTCCGCCCAATCTTTCCAGGGTTCCCATTCTTCCACCTTTTCAAAGAACCCGAGGCCGACGTCCTTTTCTCCCTGGTCGTGGCAGTACATCTTCACCTCCTGTCCCTCTTTCTTGATCTGCCAAGCGAGGTCGACGGAGAGGCTCTCGTGAGTTACGAAGAGAAATTTCATCCGGGACGTATCGGCGATGAACCTTGTTATTATCTGTTAACTTTTTCACGCGTTAACTGGTTGCCTGCGTGGCATCCTGATGAGCAGGCGACTGGATCACGGCCGGCCTGCGATTAGACATCATCGTTATCGCCGAGGCCGCAAGAACGAACGCGAGATAGGTGACCAGGATCGGGTCGAAGATCGAGTACCCTTGATTGAAGAGACCTCCTCCGAACAAGAACGCGGTCGGGTAGATGGTAAGGAACGACAATGCGAACCCTCCCAAGAAAGGCATCGAAATGTGCCCGTGAATCAGTAACCCTACCTCCTTCCACACCTCCCCCTTGTTTGCGATCAAGGCGGCGACCTCGAAATATGGCGCTAGGACCATCCCGAATATGGACAAGATGGCGATCTAGACGTAGTTGTACCCCAACGCGGCAGTTCCTTCCGAACTCAAGATCCTGAACAGAATGGCGGGATAGCCCACAATGGAAATGGCGTTGACAAGGTAAGATACCAGTGCGGCCCGGGCATTCATCGAGCCATCGCTCATCCCAACCAGTCTATTAACCATGCATTCAAAGTACAGCGTCTTTTCCAGGCCTCACATCAGTGTGCCCGAGCCAAGGGTCAATAGCGGGCCCGACGGGATTCGAACCCATGGTCTCTGAGGCGAACTCTTCAGCTTCGGAGGCTGACGCCCTGATCCGTGCTAGGCTACGGGCCCGAAGGAGGCTCCACATCTCGGGTTAACAAGGCTTGGGGCGCCAGAGCATTTATCACATCTCCGTCCAGAAGTTGCACGGTTGAGATTCAGGGAGTTCGAAGAAGAGGCGCGGGGGCTGGTCAGAGAAGCATGCGAGGCCCTCGGCTTCACGAATGTCGAGCCCGAAGTCGGTCCTCCTCCCAACCCTTCCTACGGCGACCTTTCTAGTCCAGTTGGCATTCGCATCGCCAAACAGATGAATTCCAAGCCCGCTGATGTCGCCCTGCGCCTCGCCGACAAGATTGCGGCGAGTTCGGGAAAGACCCGCTACGTATTACAGGTTTCAGCCCATCCGGGAGGATACCTGAATTTCACGATAAGGTATCCATCTTTCATCCTTGACGCGGTAGCGGAGGCAACTTCGGGACCTGAAATCGGAGCATCTCCTGATACCGGGCGAACGTTTGCGGTAGAGCATACCAACGTGAATCCGAACAAGGCACTTCACATCGGGCACGCCAGGAACCTCGTTCTGGGAGATTCCCTGGTCCGTGTTCTGCGCCACTTGGGGAACAGGGTCCAGGCGCTCAACTACATCGACGATTCCGGGGCGCAGGTCGCAGACATCGTTGTCGGATTCAAGTTTCTTGGGATCAGTGATGTTCCTCCCGCCGGGACCAAGTTCGACGCCTATTGCGGGGACATGGTGTACGCTAAAGTGAACCGAGAATACTCGAAGAATCCAACTTTGAAGGAGAAGCAGTCTTTGGTCCTGAAAGAAATCGAGAGCGGGAAGGGAGAGATCGCCGAGTACACAAAGTCCATAGTTCGCAGGATCGTGGCGGACCAGCTGGCGACCTGTTGGAGGATGGGGGCGACCTACGACCTCTTGAACTGGGAATCCCAGATAGTACATTCCGGGATGTGGGAACGGGTTTTCGAGGGACTGAAAAGCACGGGCTACGTAAAGTATGAGACTCAGGGGGATAACAAGGGATGTTGGGTGATCCCGGATCCTGAAACTGGGGAGCAAAAAGTAGTAGTCCGCTCGGACGGGACGGTGGTTTATGTAGCAAAGGACATTCCCTACGCAGCCTGGAAGATCGGCCTCATCGGGGACCCCTTCGGATACGTGGCGTACCCGGATCCCCAGCCGGGCGGCCGGGACCTGTTTTCCTCCACCCTCGAAGGAGGGAAAGGAGAGGCCAAGTTCGGATCTGCTGACATCGCGGTTTCCGTGATAGACACGAGGCAGAGCTACCTGCAGAGGATTGTAGGGAAGGTCCTCGAGAAGATGGAGACTGGCGCATCGAAGCGCTATCTGCACAGGGCCTACGAAGTGGTGGCGCTGTCAAAGAAGACGGGGACGCAAATGGGCTTCGAAATAGAGGGGGATTTTGCGCACATGTCTGGGCGAAAGGGGCTTTACGTCAACGTTGATGCGATGCTCGCGGCCCTGAAGAAGAAGGCTCGCGACGAGACGCGTAAACGCAATCTCTCCGAAAGCGACGAGTGGGTCGACGATGTAGCGGAGGCGATCTCGGTATCCGCCCTTCGCTACGAGTTGCTGAAGCAGGACCCCGACAAGATGATTGTCTTCGACATCGAGAGCTCTCTCCGATTTGACGGCGACACTGGCCCGTACCTAATCTACACCTTCGCCAGGGCCAGGAGGATACTCGGGAAGACGGCCGGGAAGCCTTCGCTGAATGCGGAAAGCGCAGTCAAGCTGAAGAGGCCCCAGGAGACCAATCTCGCGAAGAGAATGACGATGCTGGACATTTCTCTGATGACCGCCGCGGAGTACCTTTCGCCCAAGGAAGTTGCGAAGTTTGCCCACGAGCTCGCAGCCGCATTCAACGAATTCTACGAGAAGGTCCCAGTCAACCAGGAGGAGGATGAGGCATTGCGAGACGCGAGGCTTGCACTGGTCGACGCCGCAAGCAAGGTCCTCGCCCAGGCCATGAGAATCATAGGCATCCCGACAAGGGGGAGAATATGACTGAACGGAGAATCCTTCTGGCAGGATTCGACATGGATGGGACCCTCCTAGAACACGAGAGCAGCTGGGTCGCCATCCATAGGCGGTTCGGAACTACGCGGAATGGTGAGGATTCTCTGAAGCTCTACAGCGAGGGGAAGATAGACTATCGGGAGTTCATGCGGAGGGACATCGCATCCTGGCCAAAGGGGGTCACCAGGAAAGAAATCGGGGACATACTTGTGGACTTCAAGTTGAGGCCCGAAGCGCGGCCGACGATAGAGGAGCTGAAAAGGCGCAAGATCAAGACAGCTCTGGTAACATCGGGGATCGATATACTGGCTGCCAGGGTCGCCACGGAGCTCGGGATCGACCACTGGGTCGCCAACGGGTTGCGCTTCGGTACCAGCGGGGAAGTACTGCCTGAAGGGATCGGCAGGGTCGACCCCACACGGAAGGACCTCGCCTACAGAAAACTGCTTTCCAAGGTCGGAATCCCGCCCGAGAGGACAATCGCGGTCGGGGACACGGTCTACGACCTCGCCTTTCTGAAATCTGCCTCCATGGGATTCATGCTGGCCCACTCGACCAGAGTGAACGACCCCCGGATAATCCACATCGAAAGGCTACACGAGATATTCGACCACTTCTAGCGAGGTTTTTATCTACCGTCATGCGGGTCATGCCAGGACCCTGAATGGACGAACGCCTTCTGCTGATTCCCGGACCGACGAACCTTTCCGTGCGGGTCAGAGAGGCGATGGCAGGTCCCCAACTGCCCCATGTAGGCGCCGAGTTCTATTCCGATTTCAAGGAGACTCTCGGGCTGGCCCGGCACGTTTTCAGGAATGAAAAGGGGACCCAGTTTGTGTTTACCGGGTCGGGGACGATTGGGATGGAATCCTCCGTCGTGAGCCTGGTATCGCATGGGGACAAGACCTTGACCTTGAGTACAGGCTATTTCGGCAAGCGAATGCTCATGCTCAACCAAGTCCATGGAGCGAAGGCAGACGCGATCGAATACGAGGACGGAGTCCACGCAGACCCCGACGACCTTAGAAAGAAACTTCAGAAATCAAAGTACAAGGCAGTCTTCATGACCCACGTCGACACATCAACATCTACTGCAAATCCAATCCGGGAGCTCGTCGAAGAGTGCAGCAGGGCGGACGTATTTTGCGTGGTAGATGGTGTCTGCAGCGTGGGGGGAATGCCATTGGACTTTGACGCCTTGGGGGCGGACATCGTCTTCACCGCGTCGCAGAAGGCGCTTGCGGGCGCCCCCGGTGCGGTTCTGGTTGCGGCCTCGGAAAGGATCCTAGATTATATGGCGAACCGGAAGCAACCGATCGAATCATATTACATGAACCTCCTCAGGTGGAAGCCTGTAATGGAGAATCCCAGAATGTACCTTGCAACCCCAGCCATCCAAGTGATGCTGGCTCTGCGGGAGGCCCTTCGCGAGGTGAAAATAGAGGGGTTGGAAAGGAGGTGGGCGAGGCATCAGAAACTCGGAGAGCTAACTCGCAGGTATGTGAATGACTGGGGGTTCAAGTTCGTCGCCGACGAAGGGCACAGGGCAGACACTGTCACGTCATTCTGGGTCAAGGATGGCTCCGCAGGGGGCATCCAGAAGGCGCTGGATACCAAGCACAATATCGTTGTTTCGAGGGGGATATACGAGGCCACGGACAAGATGATCAGGCTTGGCCATTTTGGGATCCTGACCCCGGAAAGATTGGAGTCAGCCCTCAATGCGTTGGATTCCGTCCTAGCTGAAATGCATCTGGCAATAGGAAAGGCGCCGATCGCATCTCCGGCATAAGCGTGGAATCCTTTTATTCACTTCACGAGCGCCAAACCAAACCGAAGCCCGGTCGTCTAGTGGTCAAGGATGGGGGCCTCTGGAGCCTTCGACCTAGGTTCGAATCCTAGCCGGGCTATCTGAAACAAGCTGAAATAGAGCTTCGTTAAAATCATCTGAGCAGTATTCGGAGTCTTTTGGAAGGTACTCGACGCCCCTAAGTGTCTGCCCGAAAAAAATCGGGGACGCTTGCGCGTTCTTATGAAAGCCAGGTGATTGCTTCGTCTCGCGAAACTGCTGCAAGCGTTTCAGTCTTTGCGATATCTGAGGCTCCAATCCCGACCCGCATGATCGTCTTGAGGTCTGGAGCTTCCGCGACGACGACGGCGTCGTATTGACCGATTGTCCAAAAGGCGTGATGGATTTTGAGACCCAGCTTCTCCGCCTCCTTGAACCGCGCCGTCTGCGCATCAGCATCTGCTTTTGTCACTTTCTTCCGGAACTTCACGAGGGTTACGAACCACATGAGTGGACCAAGTTTCGCCTGTCTTTATTTATGGGTTCCGACGAGGGCAGAAGGCAGAACCCGAATTCTCTTCCAGAGTTCGGCTGTAACCTTCTTGCAGGCTGAAATGGATTCGAACCCATCTGGGTGCACCCCCCAGCTGGGCTATCTGAAACAAGGTAGAATATAGCTTCGTTGGCTCATCTGAGCAATAATATGGCTTTCTCGGAAATTACCTCAGGTTGAGTCGCACCGAATTCGCTCCTTTCCAAGATTTGGCGTCTATCGCAGGACTCAGACCTCCCTGAGCGGCATCTGACGAGAGGTAACGCTTATCGCTTGATTGTCGAGTCACAAACAGCATGGGGAATGAAAAGGTACGGATCGGGTCAATCGTAATCGATTGCGATGACTTCGCTCGAATGATGGCCTTCTGGCAGGACGCTCTTCATTACGTCCCGGGAAGACCTCCCACACCTGGAGACCCGTTTGTCATCCTGAAGGACCCCGCAGGAAAGGGCCTCAACGTATCCATCGACCAGATGGAGCCCGAACGCGGTCAACTGCATCTGGACCTCTACAGAGACGACCCAGAGGGAGAGGTCGAAAGGCTGGTCCGCCTCGGCGCGACTCGGTACAGGCCCCACGAACCCGGTGAAGATTTCACGGTACTCGCTGACCCCGAGGGTAACCTCTTCTGCGTGGTCGACACAAGAGGTTGAACGAGCGAACGGACGAGGGCGTCTAAGAAAAATCTCGTGGAATCCACTTTCCGCACCTGTTTGGGGGCGAGCCCCACTCACGAAACCATTCAATGAGGCCCCAGCAACCTTCATATCGGCAACCTGAATCCTTTCTTCTGATGGAGACATATTCGGTCCGCTTCTGGTTCAACCAGCACTTCGATTTCCCAGCAGCGGAAGTCTTCGGCTGGTGCACAGACTACACGCCCACTGATCTCGAGCTTATGGGAGAAAGTGGCCGCAGGAAGGTAGACCGCATTAACGAGGACACGTTCATCCTCACAGACGAATATGGAACGAAGGACGAAAGAGTCCTCCGAACTCGTTTTTCGAAGAAGGTGGTTCGAATCTATCCAGAGCGGCTCAGCTGGACCAACACACGAATCAGCTCTGATGGAGTATATAGTCAGTTCCTTTATCAGCTTGTATCTGAGAAAGGCGGTTCACGCCTTGAATACACTGGTTCGCAGATCTTTCCAGGCAAGAAGCCAGGAGCCAAGAAACTAACAGCAATCGCGAAGAGACTCACCGCTGAGGATTCTGCAAGCTGGCGAAATCTTGCCAAGGCCATGGCGAAGGATCTCTCCCAATAGATGAACTCTAAAAAGGCGCCTTTGGATCATCCAGACGACGTCAGGGTTCTGTGGAAGCCATTTTTCAGACCCTTTGGGGGCGGGACCATCCGCGCGCTCACTGACCGCCAAGAATCCTGGAATTCCATTTTCGAATGATCTAGTTGAAGTCGGTGGGACTCGACTTGGGCATGCCTTTCCTGACAACGATTTCATCGCCCTTTTGTATCCATATCACCCTTTCCTCCTTATGGAGTGTGCTTCTCATTCTCAACACTTCCCTCACATGTTTAGGAAGGGCCGCCCTTCCTCCTCTACTTAGGATTGTTTTTCTGAAACTCGGCTGGAGCGTTCCTTTTTTGACAACGATCTCCTTCCCTTTTTGTATCCAAAGCATTTTTTCCCTCTTTTGGGGTGTGTATCTCAGTTTCAACACCGCCATCACCTGTTTGGGAATGGTCGTCCTTCCGCCTCTACTCAGGGTCGTTATTCCGAGAGGAAGCTCGTCTGTCAAATCTGCCCATTAACACTCCAAGTCACACATACTTAATCACATTTGTGTGGGGTGAGGTCGGCGTCCTTGCCTACCTTCTTGTGGGAGGCTTGCTGCTGTACAGAAGAAAGAGATAGAAGGCAGACGACCGCTTTACTGGGATGGATCCAAACAATTAGAAGAACCTCTCATATCATAGGCGGCTATCTTAGCTCTATTCAAATAAGTCACAAACATAATCGCCAAATTGGGATTCGAACCTATGTGCCCAGGTGAACGGAATACATGACGCCGAGGCTTGTTCTTTACGCAGGCATCATTCTGTTGCTTTCCGGTCCTCTTGTGGCACTTGCTCCGCATTTCAATCCTCCTCCGAACGGCTGTCCATGCCCCGAAGGCTTCCCTGACGTAAGCTATCCTCTTGGCAGCGTTGGGATCGCTTTGGCGGTGGCCGCGCTTGCTCTGATCTTCTACGGCGGTCTTCGGCTACGGGGATTGCCAAAGGCGCAGCCGCCGGTCCCGCGCAGGGACAGCGCGACTGCTTTTGTTGCGATGTCGGGCGTCATCCTTTTCGTCCTGGCGGGCCTATTGTCTGAAATAGACCTGACCGGCCCTGGCTGGTCGATACTGCTCTACCAGGGCATGGGGCTGTATTTGGGAATGCTGGGAATAGCGATGTTGCTGTTCGCTGGATTTGCATCCATTACAGGAACGAAGGTAGGCTCTCTGTTCCTTGCTGTTGGAGCCGTTTTCTGTGGGATCTCGGTACTGCTCACTTACATCCTTAGCTCTGAGTTCGCGCTCAGATGTTTTCCCGATGTTGGGTGCAGTCCAGCCCTGGCAGCATCGACCGTCTCCGAGATGACTGACTTGGGATACTTGCTTGCGGCCGGAACCTTCCTGTTGGCATTGGGTTTCATGTCTTCCCTGCGGCAAAGAAGGAATGGAGAGGTGACGCCTTGATTGAGCCAGGCAACCCAGACCCGAGGTCCTGGAAGGCGGTGGCATTTTGCTGAGTAGCTGTCGGTTGACTGAGACAAATTGGCACTAAAATGAGATAGCGTAGCCGGCTTATCGATTCGCACCCAGGAAAGCTGATTCACTCACTCTTGTTGGACATATGGTCTAATCAGTTCCTCCTCAGATAGTGGCTGTCTCCTGAACCAGACTACCTCGATCACACTAAAAGTCTTCTTCAGGCCATCGCGTATCTTCGCCACCAGTGCCTGTAGATCTTCACGTGACATCTCCTCGCCTTTCTCCTTGTCCGAATCGAGTTCCATGATGATTCCATTTATAGACGAAATCAATTCGATAGGCCCTATGTGACTTGCGTTCTCCCTTGCCATCTTCAGGCAAGCGGAGATGGACGAACTAGTCTCCTGCCAAATGAGCATCATCAGCGCTTCATGAGGATTCTTAGAGTTCAGCCCCCAAGCTGCTGATATCCTCTTCAGGGCCTGATTGAACCCCTTCTCCGAACGGGAGGTGGAGAGGAGTGTTGCGGCGTCCAGCGCCCTGCAAATGTTTTCCGCGCGTTCCAGCCACCGCCCCATCCAAATCAGGTTGTAGACCCGCGAGTCCGTCAGCCACCTGTCTTTGGCAAAAACGACCGAACGAGGGTCGTCCGATGGCTTCGCGGCAGCCACAAGGTCGTTCGGTCCTCTCTGCTAATATGTGTTTGTCCTGCTCGCATGGGCGTAGACCCGGCTCAGCCGGCCCGTACCAGTCGACAGGAAGGTCCCGTTGACTGGGGAGACATCGGTGTAGTCTCGCCCCACGGCTAGTTTCAGGTATTTTGTCCCTGCGTCAATCAGTATCGCCTTCGTTGGGTCCGCTGGCAGCCATCCACACTCAGGGTGGAGAAACTCAACGTACGCGTGGGTGTCGCCAGCCTGCTCCGTCAAGATACAGCTCACGTAACGAGAAGGTATGGACAGCGCCCTAAGCATGCCAAGGGCCAGGTGGACCTTATCCTGGCAGACGCCCCTGCCATCTGCAAGAACCTGGTGTGCTTCTGTTAGGACGGTGGTCGTTCCTTTCTCGTACTTGATGTTGTCATGGACCCACTGCGTTATCCTGCCCACGGTCTCAAAGAGGCTGTTTGAATCGCCCGCGACCTTCCTGGCCAGGTCGCCGAGGAGGTAGGGCTTCACCAACGGCGAGGCGGAGAGAAAGTCCGTCACGTCCTGGTTGAACTTGAGATTCAGCAACGGTACGTCGGGGTACGGCCCTTGCCAGGGCACTAGCCTGAAGTTTCCTTGCGAAACGATGCTCAATTCCCTGTGTCTGGTAGTCACCTTGATGCGTCGGACGATGTTGCCGTAGTTGTCATTGAATTCCACGTGGGCGGAGAGCGGAGAGGTCACCACATCATAGCTATCGAGGAGTGTGTGGTCGTCCTGATGCGGTATGACTCGCAGGAAATCGTCGTTCTCTAACACGTAGTCCGTGTATTGGTAGACAGTTTCATACCTGTACTCTCCCGCGAATGCGGTCTGCCCTATTTGAGAACCCATGTTGGTTTGCACATCCCTCCGGAAGAATTGTTGGTGATCCTCGAGTTTGCTCGGGCAACCCGTGTAAGCCCACCCGGGAAGACCGTCACCTTTCCTTCCCCGTCTTGTACCGCGTAGACCCGTAGGTCGATGTATCGTTCTTGGAAATCGCCCGACTGCCTATCGAAGACCACGTGCTTCGAGAAGTCCAGTGGCTCCTGGGCGATGAACGCGAATGGCCTGTCTGTGATACGCTGCGACATCTCTTTACGATGGGCGTAATCCAAATCCTCCATGATGTAGACGCCAAGTCCCCCATACCCCTCCCTCGCCTTGAAGACGAGGTTGCCGATATTTTGGAGAGCGAACTGCCTAGTCTTCGGGTCCATGAGATTGTATGCCTTGGCGTTGGGGAGTATCGGCTCTTGTCCAAGGTAGCGTCGTATCATCTCGGGCACCCACAGGTAGACTAACTTGTCGTCGGCGACCCCCGTCCCCATCGCGTTCACGAGAATCACCTTCCCCTGTCGGTATGCTTCAGTGAGGCCTGGGACAAAAAGCTCCAGGTCCTCCACCCTGCGGTAAATGAGGTCGACCTTGACATTCCCGTCGACGGTTCGGGCCCTGACCGTTCCGTCCTTATGTATGAAGAGGTCCGAGCCTTCGACTAGAGGGATCCCCAGCACTTCGGAGAGGTATCGGTGCTCGAAGAAGGCGGGGCCGAAGCTGCCATCGGTCAGGATGACGCAGTTTGGAGAGCGCGTGTCGCACAAAGATTGGAAGAGTTTGAGGTATGTATCGCCGATTTCGTAGTCCATTACATTATACGTCCGCTTGAGCTCCGGGAGTGCCCCATCCGTGAGGTTCGTGCACTTCAACTGGTACGATATCCCTGAGGGGATACGCAGGTTGTCTTCCAGGACCACGTAGTTCCCGTTGCCTAGGTTCACCAGGTCGACGCCATAGATATGGGCGTAGACATCCCTGGCCGGCCTCACTCCCTGGAGTCCGGGGTTGAAATTGACGGAAGAGTACACGACGCCCTCGGGGACAACGTCCTGCTTGCCACAGTAGAGCTCCAGAAGAAACCTGTTGATCGCTCTTAGACGCTGTTCGACTCCGGCGGCAATACGTGACCACTCCTCGCGAGTTATCAACCTCGGGACCCAATCAATCGGAACGGGTCTCCATTGGTGTGGGTCCAGCTGGAAGGTGAAGGAGTCCAACCCTACCTGCCGGTCTGCTGCCGACCACCTTTTGCCGATCTCTTTCACCCCGAGACCTTTGATGGTCTCAATCATTTTGGAATAGGGAGCCTTGACGGTCCTATCTGGACCAAAGACTTCGTTGTTGTCCGATTGTATAGGCGCTCGCAGAGACACGCAAGCGAAAAACCGCTGAGAAAAACGTATAAGCCTTGCGGAGAGTCTCTGTCTAGCTTCAGGCCGGCCAAGCGAAAATTTCCTGCGTAATCCCTCTCCTTCCCAAGTTGAACCTTAGTCAGGAAAAGCCATTCTACATCTTGTGAGAAGAACCTGAATAGGTGGGGATCCTGGCCGGGCTATCTATCAAACTCAGGACCGACTGTTTCTCATTAGAGGGCTCGATTCCAGCTGTCCTGGGATAACGCTAACTATTATCCTGTGGGGATAAGCTTTTATCATATCTGTCCACAGCTCCTTCTGTATGAGTCCGCTGGGAGCGCTACTCGGGAGTATCACGAAAGGGAACATAGTGGAGGCTCTGGCTCTGTCGGAAATGCCGCTTACTTGCTATCGGATCGCAAAGATGTACAACATGAACATCGCCAAAGTGTACATCGCGATGAAGATACTCGCGACGCTCGGCTTGGTGCGATCATCAAGGGGGAGAAGTGGTGTCGAATACATTCTCCTTGACGAGGATCTTCAGAGATTAGCCAAGAAGCTCTCGCCCAGGGTCATCACCTACGAAGTCTGGAAGGGTCAGGATGCAAAGAGGAACAGGTTCAGGTCAGGATTATTGCGGGTTCCCCTCCTATCCCTAGGAAGATCAACTAGGTCGTTAGAGAGAAAAACTACCAGGATTCCTGGAGAACTCGAGAACTTGGCACACTTGGCGAGAAAGAAGTTCGATGCGAAATACCGCAGGATCTCTGATGGCGCCTATGTTACAATATGTTAGGGTCAGACGCATAGTCTTCGGAACGGAAGACCCAACTGAAAGAAAGGTCAGGTTCATGGCGTTATTGACATCTAGCCTGCCCAAAATTGGGCGAAGACCCGTACTAGCCGGTGGCTCGGCAATCGAGGTATATCTCGACGGCATTCTCAGGACTGGGGACTTGGACGTGGTCTACAACGTCGCGGCTCTAGCAAGAGTCCTAAGGGCATGGAGATTCGAACTCGGAGGCGGATTGAGGAGCTGGGTCAATGATGAACTCGGCCTGGCTGTCGACATGGTGGGTGAGGAATTGAACGGCTCCTACGAAAGGGTCACAACGATAACAACGGAATACGGTCCGGCGACCATTATCGGAGTCGAAGATCTCGTACTAAAGAGACTCGCTTCAGCTCAGTTCTGGAGAGTCCCCACCGATTGGGAACAAGCATTCCTACTCACGAAGACTCAAGGAGACAGAATTGATTGGGGATACTTGGAAGCGGAAGCTACGAAAGCCGGCACCTTGAAACTGCTCCGCAAGCTAAGAAAGAGTCTGCGGGCTCAGCGGACCTAGAAGTGAATTCCAAAGAACCTGTTCAGGTCGGGGGGATATTCAGGGGCTGCCGGAATGCTCCCGGGAGGAACTCATGGAACGGACACAAACCCTCACTCTCTACAAGCGCCCATAATGCGGCAAAGTGGACCTGTATGAACCCGTTCCAGGTAAATAAGCAGGTCCTCCCAAGCCCTCGGCCTATTTACCGAATATGACTTCTCTGAGCTTTGTGGCCATGGCCAGGGGATCGTTGTTCTGCCACACGTTTCGCCCGACTGCTAGTCCTGTCCCCCCTCCCTTCATGACCCCTTTGACCTGTTCAAGGAAAGCGTCGTCGGTGGCTGCCTTTGGCCCTCCCGACATGAACACCCTCGTTCCCCCGGCTGCCTTGACCGCCCAGGAGAAGCTTTCGCTGTCTCCGGTGTACTTGATCTTGACGGCGTCGGCACCCAGCTCGAGGCCGGTCCTTGCGGCATATGCGACGATCTCCTTCGAAACGTCGTTCACAACGCCGGCACCTCTCGGATAGATCCAGGCCACGGCTGCAACTCCTCTCCTGTGCGCCTCCTCCTGGATCCTCCCGAACTCAGCCAACATCTCGGATTCCAACCCGCTTCCAAGGTAGATCGTGTATCCCACCCCCTTCGCTCCGAGAGAGAGCGCGTGCTCCACAGAGCAGACCTGTCTCGAGATTGGCTCTCCCTTCGGGAGGCTCGTCTTCCCATTCAGTTTCACAATCAACGGGACCTTGCCGTCGTAGAACCTCTCCGCCACTCCTTTGTGGAGCACCACCCCGCTGAACTTTCCTTTCGAAGCTATCTCCATTATGAAAGACGGGTCAACATTCTTCGAATCGAAATCAGCGGATGGCCCGTGCTCGAACCCCTGATCATACGCCAGCAGTAGACCTCTCCCATCCCTCAGAAAAGGGGCCATCCTGTCCTGCTTCATGTCGCGAAATCTCCCCCCACCATATTTAACGATATGGAGCCTCATCAAGAAAATCCTTGGAAAACCATCACCCCTAAATGTCGCCGAGCAGGACCGGAAGCAACGCATGAAGCTAGACGAATTCCTGAGGCTGAATGTCCCCGAGGAGATTGCTCAACTTACTTCTGCCATCGCATCAACAAGCATCGAAGTATGGGAGAGCATCCCGTTCAAGTCCGGGGTCCTGACGGCGGTGAACCCGTCAGGCGAGACCCAGAAGGCCATCGATGCCTTCTCGAACGAAGTATTTTCAGAAGCCCTCCTGTCAACCGGGGTGGCTTCAGAGGTCGCTTCTGAAGAGATGGAAGGGACAATCTCTGGGAAAGGGAAGATCAGCGTGGCCATGGACCCGCTGGATGGCAGCTCCAACGTCGCAACAAACAACCCCCTCGGGAGCATCTTCGGATTCTATTCGAAACCCCTCCCATGTTCAGGCAGGAACTTGGTCGGGGGACTCTACGTTACGTACGGTAGCATGATTACCCTCACCCTGTCGGTCGGGAAGGGGGTGCACAGGTTCGTCGCTGTCAGGGACGGGCCCGGTCTAACGTTCGAACTGATGGGAATCGACCTGAAGATCCCCGAAAAGACCGAGGTCTACGGTTTCGGGGGGCCGAGGAGCGAGTGGATTCCTCCCGTGCGGGACTTCGTCGACTCCTTGGAAGGGCGCGGGATGAGGATACGCTATTGCGGGACGTTCGTGGGGGACTACAACCAGGTCATCGCGCGAGGGGGGATATTCTCATACCCTCAGCTCGTCAGCAAGCCGCGCGGAAAGCTCCGGGTGCTCTACGAGACGGCGCCCATGGCATACATCAACGAACAGGCAGGAGGGTATGCTTCAGACGGGATACAGAACATACTTGACATCACGCCCAAAGTCCTGCCAGAGACTTCTCCTGCCTACATCGGGAGCGCAGGTCTGGTCAGAGAACTCGAAGCGCTCCTCTCAAGCACTCGCTGATTCAGGCCTTACGGGAATACGCCCAGGGTCCTTATCGCGTCTGCCACTCGGCCCACGCCCACCATCAGTGCAGCCGTCCTCATCGAAGTCCCGTGCTTCTGGGAGGTCTTGTAGACTTCGTTGAAAGCTCCCGTAATCTTCGCCTCCAGCTTCGAGTTCACTTCGACCTCAGGCCAGCTCAGCCTGTTGAGGTTCTGGACCCATTCAAGGTAGCTGACGATGACCCCGCCGGAGTTGGCGAGGATGTCGGGGACGAGGAATATCCCGTTAGAATCGATGATCTTGTCCGCCGCCGGTGTCGTAGGGCCGTTGGCGCACTCGGCTACGATCTTCGCCTTGACACCCTTTGCGACATCGGGTGTGATCGTGTTCTCAAGGGCTGCCGGACAGATGATGTCCACATCCAATTGGAGAAGCTCTTCGTCCGTGACGGGCTGTGTCCCTGGAAACCCGGTGACCGAACCCGTCTTGTCCTTGAAGGCGATCAGCTTGTTGGCGTCCATGCCGCTTCGGCTCATCACCCCTCCCTTCGAGTCGCTGGCGGCCACCAGTTTCGGGCCATAGCCCTGCAGGATCTCAGCATAGTTAGCTCCGGCGTTCCCGAAGCCCTCGACCGCGAACGTCGCGGCTTTCAGGTCCATCTTCATGATCTTCGCGGCTCTGATCGTGCAAAAGACAGCGCCTCTACCGGTGGCCTTGTCCCTTCCCAGGGAGCCTCCGATTGATACAGGCTTTCCGGTCACGACTTCCGGGACCATGTACCCCTTTAGCGCGCTGTAGGTGTCGACGATCCAGGCCATGACCTGGGCGTTGGTGTAAACATCTGGAGCTGGAATGTCCCTGTAGGGCCCGATGAAGTCAGCGATGGCGGCCGTATATCGGCGGGTCATCCGCTCGAGCTCGGCCATCGACATGTGTTTCGGGTCACAGATTACACCTCCCTTGGCGCCCCCGAACGGGATGTCGGCTATGCTGCACTTCCAGGTCATCCAGCAGGCTAGGGCCTTGATCTCATCCAGGGAGACGTTCGGATGATACCTTATCCCGCCCTTGGAGGGCCCGCGGGAGTCGCTGTATTGTACTCTGTACCCGGTGAACACCCTCGTCTCCCCTGAATCCATCCGTACGGGGAGCGAAACGGTCACCTCTCTCTTTGGGTGGGCGAGCATCTGGTGTATCCCGTCCTCGAGCTTCAGGTACTCGGCAGCGATCCTCAGCTGCTCAAGCGCGTTGTCAAACGGGTTCGGCGTTGATTGGCTCATCTGCTTCTGTACGCTCAAATGACTCGCCAGAAGCCTCCTTTTATGTTGTATATACGGAGCGACCCCATTCTCAGATGAGGGAGTTTGCGAGTTCCGTGATGATGCGGGTCCAGTCGGGAGCCTTCACAACCCCGCTCGAGACCAGGACGCCGTCGGCGCCAAGCTCAATCGCCTTGCGGACGTCTGCTCCGTCAGATATTCCCGCACCGCAAAGGACCTTCCCTTCGTAACCTGCACTCCGCGCAGCCTTCACCGTCTTGTATACCAGGGCGGGGTTTGCCTTCGAAACTGCGACGCCTGACCCGATCAACTCCGGAGGCTCGACCGCGAGATAGTCGGAACGGAATTCAGCGAGGGCGGACACTTCCCTGGAGGTCCTGGCACATAGGCACACCTTGAGCCCGATTTTCTTGAGCCTCGGGACGAGTTCGGCGATGTCCTTCCGTGGCATGCGGGCCTCGCTGTGGTTGAGCAAAGTCCCCGCTGCTCCTGCCCCCCTGAGGGCTTCAGGGGTGAGAGCGCCTGTGGTCTTTTCTCCTAAGATGATGCTTGCCGTCTGGCCGAATACTGGAATGCCTACCTTGGATGCAACGAGCGCTAGCATCGGCAATGGAGGCACCACTATCACCGATTGTCCGGTCTTCTTCGAAACGGTTTCCGCTACGCGGGCCAGGTTTACGGATCCTTCTCCTCCTACGTCTCGATAGTTCTTGAAATTGATGATCAGTGTCCGCATACTGCGCCTCCCATGGGACCGGGCAATGGTCTTAAAGTCTGGGATGGTCTTCGTTCCAAAGTCGAACTCAGAAGGATGTACTAGAGTCCGTCATCGTCCGAGTCCTCTTCCCAACCATCCTCATCCAAATCCTCGTCTTCCAACTCCTGGTCCTCCTCTGACATTTGACGGCCAGCGCGATTTCAATTAGTCTATTAAAGCTCTCGGTGAAACGTCGTATTCATGACTGGCTCCCGGATCCTGAAGTTCGATTCCTCCGCAATTGCAATCGCCTCGGCCAAAGTGAGGGAAGGGGGGCTCATCGTTTTCCCGACAGATACTGTCTACGGTTTGGGATGCGACCCTCAGAATCCGGCTGCGGTACTCAGGCTATTCAATGTGAAACGAAGGGAGAACAGGCCGATTCCCATCCTATGCGACAGCCTGGAGACCGCCCAACGATTGGTGTCGTTCAACCGCGCCGCCGGCTTGCTCGCCAAGAAGTATTGGCCCGGGCCCCTGACGATAGTGGCTCCGATGAAGTTCCCGTTGACTCCCAAGATCCATCAAGGTACCAGGAACCTCGGCGTCCGGGTCCCAGCCTCGCCGCCCTGCCTTGAATTGATACAGAAATGCGGGGGGTTTCTGACAGGCACAAGCGCAAACATTTCTGGCGAGCCTCCATGCCGGACCGCCAAGGCGGCCGAACGCATATTGGGTCAGGAAGTCGACCATGTGCTGGATGGCGGGAGGCTCAGTGGTAAGCCCTCCACGGTCGTGCAAGCATCGGGGGAGGATATCATCGTTTTAAGGCGGGGTCCAATCGGGGTCACGGACTGAAGAAGATTTGAACCTGATAGTCACCTCGGCAAAGGGCCTCGAGGCCAGGGCCTCGGCCGAGTTCAAGGAGATCGCGCTTCTCTCGGGGACCCGCAAGTTCTCGGTGGAACGGTCGGCCTATGACGGGGTCCTGGAAGTGGAGGCTGAAAACCCGAAGGCTTTGGTCAAGTTCCTTTCCGAGTTCGTAAGGTCAGAGCCGTTCAAGGTCCGTTTCATCATGCGCGTAATTCCCGTCGACGGGGTCGTCGACACCAAGATGGACCAGATTTCTAGGGCAGTGAAAGAGCTTTCTTCGTCAATCTCTGTAGGGCAAACTTTCCGAATAACCATCGAGGCCCGCGACTCGCCCTATAGCGACAAGGAGCTCATCGACGCCATCGCAGACATCGTCGACAGGAAGGTCAGCTTGGACGAGCCCGACAGGATAATCTTTCTGCAGATCTTCGGAGAGTACACAACCGTTTCCGTTCTTGCTCCCAGCGACATATTGAGCATCCCCAAGCTCAAGCGGGCCGTCTAGCCCTTCAAGACGTTGAGCAGTGCAGCTCCTTCTACCCTCATCAGCTCTTCCTCCCCGAGCACCTTTCTGCGCTCGAGGCGCCTTGCTGAAGCGAGCCCCCTCCCAAGCTCCGAGACCTCGTCGCCTCCTCCAGCCAGGACAAGGACGAACGGACGCCCCTTGACTGCCCCCGCCCGCATCAACGCCTCCGATATCTGGGTCGTCCCGGCAAGTCGACACAGAAGGTCGACTTCCTCCTTCTTTGCCAAGAGCCCACCGGATTTCTTTGCGCTCAGGGTCTGTGCAACGAGCAATTCGACTACGAATTCGTTTGTCGCGACACCCTCCTTCACGGCCTGGATCAGTACGCCCTTGCCACGCGATGAAGCTTTTCGCCTAGCCTCATCCGGGTCTTCGTCTTTTCCCATGACGAAGCACCTGATTCGGAGGCTCGATTCAACCACCATGAGAAAACGGGATCAGAACCACCTTCTCGCCGTTCCTGAGCGTCCTCCCTCCGGGAGCCGGCACGAACGCTTCGCCGTCCTCGACCATGACGATGGTGTTGTATCTGGTGAATCCGGGGTCCTCGGCCGTTGACATGCCCCGAACCCTGTCCACGAGCTCTGCTGCATCCAACGCGTCCTCCCCAAGTGAAACCTCTGCCGTGCCTACGGCTGTCTTGATGTGCCCCAGAAGCCGTACGGTTATCATTAATCGTTCAGCAACAGGAGACTCTCCTTATACCTTCTTCCCCCGTAAAGAGAGCCCCTCGGGAGGGTCTTTCGGTTCGTTCCCTTCAACCTCTCTCTGAGCGTCCCCGTCGTAGCTCCATTGAGCTCCCCAAGGGGGAAGTTCACAGCCACAGGTCTCGATTCAATCGTGTGGAGAGATGTCTTACAGGGGAACAGCCTTCCAGTCAGTGCTGCCTGGACCACGTCCTGCTTGCCGAGCCTCTGAACTAGGACTACCAGATTCTCTCCCTCGTTGATGGGGACGTCGATTTCATCCTCAGAAATGAATGTCCTGCGCCAAATCGCGGACCCTGAAGCCGAGTCAATCTTCCTTACCATGTCGAAACCCTCCTCCAGCCTTCCAGGCCCAGACGGGAGATAGCAGCCACCCCCAACCAGGGCGATGAGGGTTGACTCTTTGCTTTCCAACATCCTGAATCCATCATTGGTGTTCCGCTTCTGCCACGCTCCTAGCCCTTCCAACGTCGAGCGCAGACTGGCTTCTCCGGGTCCCGAGTAGACCCTGGCCCACCTGAGAAGGCCGATTGATTGCGACGAGTAATCGACGATAGAACAGACAACGTTTTGCAGCCCGAGACTCGCAAATGCAGCGAGCCTGTGCATCCCGTCCAGAACTGCGCCGCTTGCCGAGTCTACAATCACAGGGTCTTTCTGGACACCATCCCGGGTGACTTGTTCGGCGACCTGTTGGACATGGGAGGGGATGGTCTCCTCATGAGGGAGCAACGAAGCGACTGGTCGTATTGTTACCCTGACCTCATCACCGTCGTGGGCCAAGGCGGTTACTCTGCCTTCTCTTCCTCTGTTGTTTCCGGGCTCTCTTCGGGAGTTTCTACTTCGTCTACTCTGAGAGTCCTTGCCAGATACCCTGCAACGTGATTCCTCAACTGCTTGGAAGGGATGAGCGTGAGTTCCACGAGTGCCGCCTTGTTCTTGTCATAATCGGGCCCAAACGCTTCAGGGTGCCTCTGAAGGAGCATTTCGGCGAATTTCCTTGTCCTATCCAATTGGAGAAGCCCAGACTGGTGCGGTGTTTAACCTTTCTCGGACTTTAGATACCTCAGGGAGTTGTCCCTGACCAAAGTTGCGACCTCGTCGAACCCACTCCCGTAGATCTGGGTCAGCTTGAAGATCACTGACGGGATGAGTCCAGGCCCTTCTGCTCCGCCCAGGGTCGGGAACGGGACCGGGCCGTCCGTCTCCACGAGGACCAGGCTTCTGTCGTAGGCTCGTGCAATCCTCTGAAGCCTCTTGGAACTCAGAAGGGCCGGGCCAAAGGAGACAAAGTAGCCTTTTCCCTCTGCGAGCTCCAGTGCCTCTTCTCCCTGAAACCAATGCAGCAACACCGATTCCAGCCTAAACCGCGAAACAGTCGCAATGCATTCCTCCTCTGTTCCCCTCGAGTGCACCTGCACGGGCTTTCCGAACTCCTCCGCAATCTGGAGGTGCTCCAGGAATACTTTCCTTTGAACGTCCATGGGGGAGTCGGGAGAGTACTTCATGTCCAGGCCTATCTCTCCCACCCCTGCGGCCCCGCGTGCGGCGTCCCTCAGCCACCCCAACCCTTCCTCCTGGGCTGCCTCCGAAGGATGCACCCCAACGAATCCTCTCACGACTTCGGGGGCTTCCGCACTCAATGTCAGGGATGCCAAGGAGGTCCTCCTGTCGACGCTGGCGGCCAGTAGAAGCGTATCAGCCAATCCCGCCGCCTCGATCACCGCCCGCGGGAACTTGTAGTCGCTAATGTGAACGTGAGAATCGATGAAACGCACGCTCAAGCCTCCCGAAGGTGATATTTCAGCCCACTGCTCGTCCTTGAGACCCAAAGAGGAACGCAAGTGGCCCTCGCTTCCCTTTTCCTTCTTCTTTTCGAAATAGGGGTGAATTGGGGTTCAGTGGGCCCGAAAACGGCCTATCGCAGTCCTTGAGCCGGCTAAAGGTTTTTAAATACGCTCCATCCCTTCATACAACCGATGTCCAGTTCCGAGTTCGGCCTAGCGGCAGTCTACAGGGTGATAAAGAAGGCCGGGGCCGAAAGGGTTGGAGACGATGCCGCGATTGAGCTGAGGAGTGAGCTCGAGTCCGTGGGACTTCAGATATCGAAGGCTGCGGTAGAGCTGGCTGCCCATGCCGGAAGGAAGACTGTCAAGCCTTCCGACATCAAGCTAGCCGCGAAAACGGTGTTGAAACAGACCTCCTAGGCGCACAGCCCATTTGCATCGAATCCGTCAAAGGGTGTGGCTTTCTCCGCCCGAAATGAGTCGCGACGCTTCCTTTCATTGTCTTTTGGCCCTAAGCCGTTTTCTGGTACGGTTCATGAGCCCATGGGTTGTGCATACCAAAGGTTAATTCCGAAAGAATTGCGGCTTCTGAACCAGGCCCCGGTGGTGTAGCCCGGTCAAGCATGTTACCCTCTCGAGGTAGCGACGCGAGTTCAAATCTCGCCCGGGGCATTGATTGCCTTGCCAAGACGAATACAATATGCTCGTAGTCATGGAGAAAAGAACGCCCGAGGGCTTCTCTCCCACGTAGCGCTCCAGGCCTTTCTTTACAACCTCCCCTCCCAGCCTCTCTATCTTCTCTCTGAATGATTTCTTCTCGAAGTAGTACCCCTGACCACTCCCAACAGGACGTTGCTCTTTCCGAGCTGCTTGACGGTCGCCACCGAGAGGATTGCCACTTCGCTTCCTTCGAGGAGGACAGCCTTGAAGGACAGGAGGAACGAACCGACTATGACCACCCCGTCAGTCAAGGTGGCCAGCAGCAGCGTATTTCCTCTCATTTTAAGTCGTGAGGGCAAGACATAAGAAAACGATGCGGACCGAGTCCACTGTGGGACGACCAATCCGGACCTCGGATTTCGAGCTCTACTCCCTATTATCTGCCCCGAGCTTCTCCTCAGACGGGAAGAAGATCGTATTTTCGTCAAGGCGTGCGAACCTTGCGGAAGACGGATACGATTCTGATATCTACATCGCAGACTCGAGAGGAGGCAGAGCCGCGCGCTTCACAACGGGGAAAAAGGACCAGGACCCCCTCTGGTCCCCCGACGGAAGATTGATACTATTCCTTTCGAAACGGAATTTTGGCAAGGATGAGAAGGGGAACGCCCTCTACATCATCGGCGCCACGGGAGGCGAGGCGCGACTGCTCCTGAAGCGTGAAGAAGGGGTCGGGAACCCACAGTGGTCATCCGACTCCAAGACGGTGTTCTACCTATCGGACGTGTCCAAGAAGGAAAAGGACGACGTCAAAGTAATCACCCGTCCAACCTTCTGGTTCAACGGGCTGGGATTCGTCTTCGACAAGCGCAAGCACCTCTTCTCGATTGACGTCGAAACAGGCAAGACCGCTCAGCTGACGAAGGGGGCAATCGAAGTGGCGGATTTCGCGCTTTCTGGCGACGGGAAGAGGATAGCCTATCTTGCGAACACTGACGACCTGAAGCCGTACATCCTGGACCTCTACATCATGGACCTCCACACTCGCAGGGCACGAAAGATGACCCGCTCCAACATGCAGATCGGCTCTGTGGCATGGAGCCCGGACGACGCACAAGTCGCGATCTCGGGGGACGAGCTTCCCGCAGGATTCGCCTCCCACAGCCACATCTGGACGGTCCACGTGAAGACCAAGAAGCGATCCAGGGTGGAAAGCGTCGACAGGAACAAATCCAATTCCCTCAATTCCGACGCCCGTTCGAAGGCGCACGGCCCCGGCAACATCGTCTGGAGGAAGGAAGGCATCTACTATCTTCAAGGTGACGGAGGTGCGGTCCGCCTGTACAGGGCCATCCCCGGCCGGGCCCCCGAACTCATCATCGGTGGAAACAGAAGCATAGAGGGCTACGACATACACGACCGCTCCGTGGCCTTCGTGGCCATGGACGGTTCGCACCTTGAGGAGCTCTACATTCAGGAAGGCGGGGAGAAGAAGCTCACCTCACTGAATTCGGAAGCAGAGAAACAGATTGACATCATCCCTTCGGAAAGATTCAGCTTCAAGGCGTCGGATGGGGTGGAGGTCGAAGGCTGGGTCATGCTTCCGAAATCGAAGAAGAAGGCCCCGGTCGTGCTGTACGTTCACGGAGGGCCGAAGACGGCTTTCGGGTATTCCTACATGCACGAGCTACAGTCATTCGCAGCCGCAGGATACGCTGTCGTCTACATGAACCCCAGGGGGAGCGACGGTTATTCCGAAAAGTTCGCGGACATAAGGGGGAGCTATGGAACGCGGGACTTTGACGACCTCATGGAAGGACTCGACCGTGTCCTAAAGATCTACCCCCAGATGGACGGGGATAGGGCGGCAATCGTCGGGGGCTCCTACGGGGGGTTCATGACCAACTGGGCAATAGGCCACACGAACAGGTTCAAGGCGGCCGTGACCGACAGGAGCATTTCGAGCTGGCTTAGTTTCTGGGGGACTTCGGACATCGGTCCTTATTTTACCCGCGACCAGGTGGGTGGCGACCCCTGGAACGCCGAAGAGAAACTGCTCAACGATTCCCCGATCAGGTACGTCGAGAAGGTCAACACACCGTTGATGCTGGTGCATTCAATGGAGGACTACCGCTGCTGGATGGTAGAGGGGCTCGAATTCTTCACCGCGCTGAAGCAACTGGGAAAAGAGGCAGAGCTCGTGCTTTTCCCTGGAGAGAACCATGACCTGTCGAGGATAGGAAAGCCGAAGCACAGAGTGACAAGGCTGAACCACTACATACGATGGTTCGATAACCACCTGAAGCGACCCCGCAGATAGGCGTCGGCGATGGACGGGATTATCGTAGGGGTATTCGGAACAGACCCGTTGGCAAAGGGCGCGATCGAGACAGCCCTGGCAAAGAAAAGCGAGGCCGAGGGGATCGTTGTCTACCACAGGATAGATTCCGGTCGCCACATCTCATTCCTCGATACCGCCGACTTCCCCGCGAAGATTCAGGCTGCGCCAGAATCGCGTCGATAGCTGACCACGCATTCTACCTGTATCCCAGCGGCGGGAAACTCTCGGAAAAGACCTCCACCTTCAACTCCCTGGCGCAATGGTGCCTGCGAAGTTCATGCGAAGCGGCTACGATAGGGTCCTGGCCGAACTGACGACCGACGTGCCCGTCTGGGAAGGAATGAAGGCAGTGGTCGTAGACCTAAATGGAAATCCCCTCAGGATTGCGGGCGGCGCGACCTGTATCCTTTAATCTCGGCTACCTCCGACTGGATATCGTGTCCGAACTCGAAACTGCGACCATGGGCAACGGCTGCTTCTGGTGTTCAGAAGCCGTCTACTCCCAAATGAGAGGGGTGACAGGGGCCGAACCAGGCTACTCGGGAGGGACTGTCCCCAATCCGACCTATGAACAGGTGTGCTCCGATGATACCGGGCATGCGGAGGTAGCGCAGATTACATTCGACCCGAATGCGGTCTCATACAGAGACCTCCTGGAGGTCTTTTTCGCCACCCACGACCCCACCACCCTCAACAGGCAGGGGACCGACGAAGGGTCGCAATACAGGTCAGTAATCTTCTACATCAGCGAGGCCCAGAAGCGGGACGCGGATGACATAATCCGGGAACTCACCGCAGACAAGACCTTCCGAGACCCCATTGTTACTCAGGTCGTCCCGTTCAAGACATTCTACTCGGCCGAAGACTATCACAGGAAGTACTACGAAAGGAACCCGTCAGCAGGCTACTGCCGTGTCGTCATCGCCCCGAAGCTCGCGAAGTTTCGGGCGCACTTCCAGACCAAGCTGAAGGCGCAAGTCCAGACGGCATAGGTTTATCAGAGAAACTGGAAACGGACGAGGTGCGCATGGTGCCCGCGATTGGTCCTCTCTTGAGTTTCGCGAAACTAGCAGTCGGGTCCATCCTTTACTCGCTGAAGGCGACCCTGGTCCACATAGTAGGGGCGATCAGACAGCGGAGTTTGACCAAGCTCGTCGAGCTCCTGAAAGAGGGTTCCCCGCTTGAAGACCTCATCAACAATCTCCTCGTCGCAGTCTTCTGGGTCCTCGTCCTCGCCCCGGTACTGTTAGCTCCCATCTACTACCTCGCACTCTCCGTGATGCCGAATTAGGGACTTGCCGCGCTTCTTGGGGATGACGGGGACCCCCGGTACCGGGAAGAAGAGCATCGCACCCTTCCTTGCAGCGGAGCTCGGGATCCCCTGTTACTCGTTAAATGACCTTGCGTCCTCATATGGCCTGCTTGGAAGAGGCCAGACCCCAGTCGTAGACGCTAGGCTCCTTGGCAGGAAGGTCCTACGCGAACTAGACGGACCTGCCCTTCTTCACGGACACCTCCTTCCATACGCGTTCAGCCGGCGGTCTGTCTCGAAGGTGGTAGTGCTCAGGTGTGAGCCCAATGTCCTGAAGGAGCGCCTCCTCTCAAGGAGATACGGGAATTCGAAGGTCAGGGAAAATGTTGAGGCTGAGCTTATCGGGGCTGTCGCAGCAGATTGCTACGAAACATTCGGTAAGGAGAAGGTCCTGGAATTCGACTCGACGAGCGGCCGTGCCGACAAAGCTGCGAAGACGATAGCGATGTTGACCAGGGAAAAAAGGACGAGGCCCAGGATTGACTGGATGCGCCGCTATGACTCTGCCAAGAAGCTCAGGTCCCTCTTGTTTGTCCCGGGAACGGTCCGACTTCGCCCGACGCATATGGGAAGGGGTCGGGGCAATGGAAACCGAGTTAGCGGGAGCGATACACAACAACAAGATGGAACGGATGAACGGCGAAGTCCGCGATAGAGAGAAGGTGATGAGGGGTCTTAAGAGGATGGACACCCCTATTCTGAAGGGTGTGCAGATTTACCACAACTACATCAGGCCGCACGAAGGGCTGAAAGGCGCAACTCCAGCAGACAAGGCGGGAATCAAGGTTGAGGGAGTAAACAAGTGGCTTTACAATCATCCAGAACGCCTCCAAGAAAGACTAAATCCGCACAATTTGCCTTTTGGGGCGTGGAACTGACATTCCTTGTAGATGATTATCAATGGGGCGACAGTGTGCACCTTGATGAGAATCGCGAATTGGAATGGTTGCCAGAGGGAATGATAATTGCGGCGCAATTGGAGCTGAAAGACTTCGGCACTTTCTTCAATGTCAAGCCTCAAGATGGTAAGTCGTTATCGAGGATTTCTGAAGGTGCGCTTTACGAAGCCATTGGAGAGGTTGCTTCGGAGGCTTACACGGGGAACGCAAGAGGAAATTCATACCAAACAGAATCGATACTTGATTGCGGAGTCCCCGTCCGATGCTTCCCTTGGCATGGGGGGAATAAACAACTGGAGATAGGAAAGCGGTTCGGAACGGTCGGGATGCTTTTCGGTATCGTTGCCGACGACAGAGGGGCGTGGTTTCATCGCCCTGTAACTGGCAGAATACTCCGCGTCTCGAAACTCGGCGGACGTGGTTGGCTATACCAACTAACCATTGAGACTCAGGTCGATATCAATGACAAAGTGGGAAATCGTCTACACTGGGAGCCCCCCCGACCGACCCATAACCCGGCAGACGGGAGTTAACACCTTAAACCGACAGACGGTTAGTTACCAGAACCGAAACTGACCCGCCAAGAGTTAAATGCGCCAGACCGTTCCGCGGAAAGCCGATTTGAAGGGCGTTAGGCTCCGGAAAGTGACGGATTATGGCGCGCCCGAATCAGAGGAGATCGTCAGACTCGTGGACCGGATGGGCCGGGGCGGAGGCTTCATGGCCAAGAACGTCTCAGAAGCAGCCGAGATCTTCAGCGCAATGTGCAGACAGAAGGACTGCACGAAGTTCCTTTCCCTCCCGGCGGCCCCGGTCGCCACGGGGATGAGGGGGGTCTTGATCGACATGATAAGGAACGGGCTGGTCGACGTAATCATCACTGCCAGCGGGACCCTCGACCATGACATCGCCAGGACCCTGGGGAACTATTACCACGGAAGCTTTGACATGGATGACACCGAGCTCCTGAAGGATGGATTCCACAGGCTGGGGAACATTCTGGTGCCGTTGAATGATTACGGGCCTCTGATCGAAAAGAGGATGCAGGGACTCCTCTCAAGACTCTACGCCAATGGGAAGAAGACGACCACTTCCGAAGAGCTCTCTGCGGAGATAGGCCGGGACCTCAATTCGAGCCGATCCCTGCTCTACTGGGCCCAGAAGAAGGGCGTCCCCGTATTCATTCCGGGCATCATGGACGGAGCCGTTGGGTCTCAGATCTGGCAGTTCGCTGAACGCCACCGCGACTTCAAGGTGGACCTGATCGGAGACGAGAGGAGGTTGTCCGACATCGTCGCAGAAGCCAAGCGCACAGGGGCTATGGTACTCGGAGGGGGGATAAGCAAGCACCACCTGCTCTGGTGGAACCAATTCAGGGGAGGGCTCGACTATGCAGTTTACGTGACCACGGCGGTCGAGTACGACGGGTCTCTAAGCGGGGCTCAGGTCAGGGAAGCGGTCTCCTGGGGAAAGGTGAAACCAAGGGCTAAGACGACGACGCTCTACGCCGACGTGACAACGGTCCTCCCCCTTATCGCCGGCTACGCCTTGAGAAAGATGTCTGCAAGACACTGATGAAGAAAAAACATCTTTTTTCCTCAACCACATGATTGAAGATATCACTCTCTGCCATGACGGTGTTATCGAGTGCGACCTGTGCGAATGCCCAGAAAGAAGGCGAAGACGCGCCTTCTGCCGAGCGCCTTGAACCATGACTTGTCGGCAACAGGTTCAGTAGAGCTAAGATTGCTCATTTTCGATTTTCTCGTTTAACAGTTGTTATTTTAGACCGAGTAAGCCTCGTCTCAAAGTGCCTCTCATATTCGGGACCCGTCAAGCTTATAACACGAAAATGTCGGCGCGTTCAGACAATTGTCGCTTGATTTCGGCCTCTTCGCCCTCGGGATATCGGTCGTAGCCCTCCTGTACGCCATCGTCCTCGGCCTCTACCTGAAAAGACAAAACCGCGGCAACGAGAAGATGGTTGAGATCGCAGACGCCGTCCGCCAAGGGGCAGGAGCATTCCTGAGCAGGGAGTACAAGGTCGTGACCCCCATCGCCGTCGCAATCACAATAGTAATTTTCGCATTGATAGACGTTCCAGGTGGGACAGGTGGGGCCACCGCGGCGGGGTTCGCGCTGGGGGCGGCCCTATCAGCCCTTGCAGGATACATCGGCATGGCCGTTACTGTAAGGACGAGCTCTAGGACCGCAGAAGCCGCAAAGTCCGGGCTCGGGCGGGCACTCGCGCTTTCATTCAGGGGAGGTGGGGTCATGGGAATGACCGTCGTCGGGTTCGACCTCCTCGGGCTTTCAGTTTTCTATCTCGCGTTCGGCAACCAAATCGCCACCAATCCCGCCACCATTGCTGGCCTGGGCTTCGGGGCATCCCTAATCGCGATGTTCATGAGGGTCTCAGGTGGGATCTACACGAAGGCTGCGGACGTGGGGGCGGACCTCGTGGGGAAGGTTGAAGCCGGTATTCCGGAAGACGACCCTCGGAATCCTGCCGTCATAGCTGACAACGTCGGGGACAACGTAGGGGACTGCGCAGGGATGGGAGCCGATGTCTATGAATCGTACGTCGTCACGGCGATTGCCGCTCTCATCCTGGGAGCCCTGATATGGCTCAATCATTCCGCCCTCAACCTCTCTGCCTCGTTGCTGTCGGTCATAGGTGAGAACCAACTGCTCCTCTATCCCCTTCTCCTGGGCGCATCCGGCATCATCGGGGCGATAGTCGGGAGCTTCTACATACGGTCTTCCATTCGTGAGAACCCGCTTCGAGCCCTGAACGTGGCCTTGATCATCACGGCGGTAATCACGATCTTCCTCGACTTCCTCATGGGCCAGGCCCTTTTCGGCTCAGCAACAATCGGGTACTATCTCTCAGCAAGCGCCGTCGTAGGGGTGGTCGTGGTGGTGGCCATCGAGAACGTGGCGAACTATTACACATCATACAACTACAGGCCCGTGCGGGGGATCGCCGAAGCCAGCAACACAGGACCTGCCACCAATTTTCTCGCCGGATACGCCAACGGGCTCCGTAGCACGGCTCCTTCGGCCGTCGTCCTCGTCCTCGCCATAATATCGTCCTATTACTTGGGATACGTTGGTTCCGGGAACAACTCCCTGATGGGGGTCTACAGCACTGCGATCGCGACGATGTCGATGCTGTCGCTCACCGGTATCATCATGACCATAGACTCCTTTGGCCCGATAACCGACAACGCGAACGGCATCGTGGAAATGGCGGGGCTCGATGATTCGGTCCGGAAGGTGACCGACGAGCTCGACGCGATCGGAAACACCACGAAGGCGACCACCAAGGCGTTTGCCATCATGTCGGCGGCGCTGGCGGCCGTTTCCATCTTCGAGGCGTTCCAGTCAGAAGTCAACCGCCAGATCTCCATCAACGGCCTGTTCGCGAAGTACGGGCTGTCGGCTGGTTCTTCAATCTCCTTCAACCTGAGCGACCCCCACGTCGTGATAGGCCTCTTCATCGGGGGTCTCCTCCCGTTCTACTTTTCCAGCTTCCTGATCGGCGCAGTCCAGCGGGCTGCGTTCAAGATGGTGATTGAGGTCCGGAGGCAGTTCAAGGAGATACCCGGGATAATGGAGGGGACTGCAAAGCCCGACTATGCAAAGTGCGTAGACATCAGCACCTCGGCAGCCATCAGGGAGCTCGCAGCCCCCGGGGCACTTGCAGTCGGGACGCCGCTTATCGTGGGCCTTGTCCTGGGCCCTATCGCTCTCGGCGGCCTGCTCATTGGCAGCGTGGTCTCGGGAGTCTTTCTCGCGTTCATGATGACGAACGGAGGGGCGGCCTGGGACAACGCGAAGAAGTACATCGAGACCGGTCAGTTCGGAGGTAAGAATTCCCCCGCCCACACTGCAGCCGTCATGGGGGACACGGTTGGAGACCCCTTCAAGGACACTGCGGGTCCGGCCATCAACTCCCTGATCAAAGTCCTGAACACGATATCGCTAGTAACAGTGGCGGCTGTTGTGATGTTCGCCATGTTCGTGTAGCACCGGGCCGACTATGCGGAAAGAGGTGGGAGAGGGACTTCCTGCGAACAGGATTCCCCACTCGCCTTCGGACCCTCGTGAATGCGCTCACTGACGGTATCACTGCAGGCGCACGCGTAACCGCTCCGCCATCCCACCACGATTCAGGGAACGCAAATCCGAGCTAGATATAGCTTCCAGACTCACATGAACGATTAGGCTCGGAGGTGTAGAGAGGATAGGGGGTCATGGGCACTTCAGCCACTTGGAGGAGCCGACACAATTATGGTTCCTATCATCCAGCCAGGATGATACCTGCAGTAGTATTTGTAAGTCCCTGGCACGGTTAGCGTAACCGAATAGGAGTCGCCCTTGTTCAATTGTGGTGAGTCGAAACTACTTGCGCCGGGCGGAAGGGTCTGTGAAGTGACAGTGTGTGGTATCGGATCCTTCTCATTCCACGTTATTGTGCTGTTCAATCCCGCTACAACTCTTAGTGTCGCTGGTTCGAAGTTCAGGGCCTGGGGGGAACCGGCCCCCGACGGGATGATGACCAGCACGCCGGCCGTTGTGTTTGGCCCAGGCGTGAAGGGCGGTTGAAGGTCATAGACGAGGAAGGCCGCAATCAGCGCAGGGATGAGGACGCCTACGAGGACCAGGATAGTCAGGGTCAATTTCCCCGGCTTGCCGTCCCCTCCTTCCTCAGCGTCTTCGATTTCCAAAACTTACACCTAATGCCCGACCGAGAATATCAGAGTGAGAATCAGAACCGCTACGAGAAGGGTGGGGGGAAGGATGAGAAACTGAATGGACCGCGATTCGTACCTCAGGTGCATGTAGTACATCACTATCAGAACGGCCTTGCTCGCTGCGAGGATCCCAATGCTCAAATTTACTATGGCGGCAGCTGGAAGAAGATAGAAAATCACGACTTCCAGCACCGTAGCGGCCACCAGATAGATCCAGATACCAATCGTCAGAGCAATTTTCATCAAATCAACTCAAATGAGATAGAACAGTGGGAATATGAACACCCACAGGATGTCGACAAAATGCCAATACAATCCGAAGTTTTCGACGGCAAGGTGGTTCTGGCTCGAAAATCCTCCGTTCAGGGTCCTCTTGATGAGATAAGCCGTGACAAGCATTCCTGCGATTACGTGGGCTCCGTGCAGTCCAGTTGTGAAGTAGTATACGCTTGCCGGGAGCCCGGCCGTGAAGTTGAATGCGTTCTCAAGATGGAAGAGTTGATACCACTCTGACCCTTTTATCCCCATGAATACACCGCCGAGAACGAACGTAGAGGAGAGCCCTGCGAGCAAGAGTCTCTGATTTCCCTCCCTGATGGCGTGGACCGCAATGACAACAGTCAGGCTGCTCGTCAGCAGAATCAGGGTGTTTGTGAGGCCTAGGGGTATGTCGTGTATCAATCCAGGTGCTGGCCAGTAGGGGACCTGTGATCTGATGAAGAGGTAGGCGCCCAATACCGATCCGAAAACGACTACTTCGGTAGTGAGAAAAATCCACATCCCGAGTTTGAGCTTCACCGTCTGGTGGAAGGGCCACCTTTCACCCAGGATCTCGTTTACCGAGAATTTCTCGTGGAGGTCATCCTTCGCCCAGCCGAACAGGGTCCACGCCAGAATGGCCCCTCCAAGGAACAGCAACGGCAGGCCGAACCAGTATCCCAGGAAGCCTATTCCAAGAACCGAGACAATAGCGGCGAGTCCGAGAGAAACAGGCCTCGAGGATAGGTGTCCCGCCGCGTGTGCATATTGCATACTGGCACTGGGGGGTCCGTTCGTCCCAGACTGCTGGGCGGCCCCGGCACTCGAGCTTGTGGTCTGGTGAGGAGCCCCGTTCGGAAGCGCCTCCCGAACCGGACGGTCCCAAAGACTGGGATTTCCGGTCGTGGGGATGACATCTGGACCGGAAGGCACGGCCGGGCCGTCATTTGGCGTTGACCACTCCAGAGTCTCAGCGCCCCAGGGATTCCGTGGAGCAATTGGGCCCCCTCGCAAAGTTGACACTAGATTGATTATCAAGCAGATCTGTGCTAACGCGAAGATGAACGCCCCGACTGTCGCGACCTGATTCAGGCCGGCCCAGCCCGTGTCTGCCGTGTAGGTATAGACCCGTCTTGGCATGTCGGTGAGAAAGAACATGGGGAAATACAGCAAATTGAAGCCGATGAAGGAAAGCACGAAGTGAATCTTGCCAATCCGTTCGTTGTACATCCTGCCAGTCATCTTCGGGAGCCAGTAGTATATTCCTCCGATGAGCCCGAAGATTGCTGCGCCCACCATGACGTAATGGAAGTGCGCAACGACGTAGTATGTCCCCCGGAATACGACATCCAGGACGAAGGATGAAAGAAAAACCCCCGTTATGCCGCCAATTATGAAGAGCAGAATCGAGCCAAGCGCGAAGAGCATTGGGGTCTTGAGGGTTACCCTTCCGCGAGACAGTGTCCCTATGAATGCCAAGATGATCAGATCGAAGGGTATCGATATTATCAGTGTCGAGACGCTGTAGACTTCCTGCGTGCTCAAGTTGATCCCGGTGATGAACATGTGGTGCGTCCATACCAGGTAGCTCAGGGGGACTACTATCAATGCCGTCGAGCCCAAGATGATCTTTTTCTCTGCAAGATGTCGGCCCGAAAACACGGGCAGGATTTCGGCGACAACCCCAAACGCGGGGAGGAGTACCACGTAAACCTCCGGATGGCCAAAGAACCAAAACAGTTGGTCCCAAAGCAGAGCTCCCCCGGAAGATGACGTGAAGTAAAACGTCCCTAGCACCCTATCAGTCATCAGCATCAGAAGGGCTGATATCAGAGTGGGAAATGCCAAGAGCATCTGGAGCATCGTGAATCCGATGAACCAAGTGAACATTGGCATCCTTGAGAACGTCATCCCGGGCGCCCTGAGATAGGCAATGGTCAGGAGGAAATTGACGCTGCCCAGTGTAATCGATACGGCAAGAAGGATGAGGCCCGCGAAGGCAAAAGTGGGGCCCGGACCAGGGCTATATTGGGAGCTGGACAGTGGGGCGTATGAAGTCCAGCCGCCGCTCGCATTGCCTCCGGGCATGAAAAACCCGAGGGCTGCGATTAGGCCTCCAGCAAGGTAAAGCCAATATCCGAGTGCGTTCAGCCTAGGCAGGGCCAGGTCCTTAGCCCCAATCTGGGTTGGAACGAAGTAGTTAGCCAGTCCAATGGCAAGGGGAGACAGAAACCACAAGATCATTATCAAACCGTGCATAGTCACAGCCTGGTTGTAGCTCCCGGGTGAGAGCAGAGTATTCATCGGCTCAGAGAGCTGTGTCCTGATCAGCAAAGCGAGGATAGAACCTATGAAGCCGAACCAAAGGGACGTAACAAAATAAAGAAGCCCTATGTCTTTGTGATATGTCGTGAAAAGCCACCTCCTTAACCAAGAGTTCATGACCTACGTCGACCCCTCTGATTGAATCCATTTGTCGAAGGTACTCTGGTCAACCACTGTCATCTTCGCGGTCATGAAAGCATGGCCCACGCCGCAGAGTTCCTTGCACCGAATCACATATGTCGAATTGGCTTCAGGTACCATGAACCACAGCGAATTGTACTTCCCCACATTGGCATCTTTGGCAACGGCGAGGCCAGTAATGGCAAAAGAGTGTGTTACATCCGTGGAAGTGATATTCAGGATGACGACCCTGCCAGCGGGCACCGTCAGGTTTCCAACCAACCTATTACCATTTGGATATACGAACGTCCATGACCACTGCTGACCTATGACCCCGATATGAAGAGCATCTGAAGCCTGGGGAGGCACGATGAGGGGTACGGAATTGAAGGTCTGCAATTCGACCACGAAAAGTACAGAGGACGTGATTGTCAAAGTGAAGAGGACCTTCTTCCAGTTGACCTTTTCACCCGTTCTGTCTTCTGGGGCCCTCAAAGACCCATCCCTTCTCCTGTATTTCACGACGTTGTACACAAGATAGGATATGACCAGAACTCCAGCTATCGCCCCCAGCGTGTTGTAGAGATTGAATAGTGAACTCCAAATTTCCACTGTGGGTGGCGCAGTGGCGAGATTTCCCCCGAGCAATCTGACCTACGTCCGTCGCCCCCTGCCAAAGATATTTATTCCTTTGAAATTGGAGATTGATGAATCAAGCAGCTCTGACGGATCTGGCTTCTAGACTCGACTCGTCGAACAATTGGCCCTTGTGGCAGCTCTTGTATTGCTTTGTTGAGCATCCTTGCATCCCCGCTGGTCCAAGGATATCCGAGTAATACACGTTCGGAGGTCTTCCCGTAATCCTTCGGTGCCCGAAATAACCCATCCTCTGCTATTGCGCCTTCAGCAGGCCTCGCGGAGAAGCGCGACTCGGCACTTAGATCAGGGCTTGACGATAAGTCGGCCTATCATAAAGGGGTGGACGGGGCAAAAGATGTTACAGTAGATTATGAAGTTCCCTCCCTGGTCCGCCACAAACGACACTCTAAAGTTACTTTCTGGCCTTATCGCCATCCCGGAGTTTAGGTAGTGGTCTATGGCGAATCCGTGGGCTGAAACCGGGTCTTTGTTGCATACGAAAAGGTGAACGGTATCCCCCTTCTGAACCGTGACAATCGGCCATGGCCGCGCATGACCTACGCTGTCGTTGAAACCTGAGGGACCGGCGATGATGAGGATATCACCACGGGGGGCGCTGCAACCCAGGGAATCCGATGGAACAGATCGCGAATTGTATGAATAGGTTCCGGTCAAGACGGTTAACGCGATGATAGCCGCCGCAACTAGCACTCCCGATCTTTTGCTCATGGTCTTGGCAGTCCTTCCCTGACTGCGATATGAACCACTCTTATTGTCTTCAAGGTCTCGGTATCACACCCCTATTTTCGTGAGCCACTGACTCGGCAACTATGAAAGCTCTCCGTCTTCAAGACCTAAGGGAAAAGAAGATGGCGCAAGTAATGAGGATTCCGCGAAGTGATCAAGACGGGATTGGCGCACGGGCAGCAGCTCCTCGGGACCGGGGACATGGAAATTCGGTGGGCATCGCCGTTCAATATTCAGGCAATTGGTATGAAGTCAGGCTGACCAGCATCACCGCAACCTATTTACACTAGAATGGAAAGTGCGCTAACGACGCTTAGGTTTGGGCGAGTCCGATGGTGGCAATGTTTTTCCTGGAAACTGGGACGTTGTTTCTGAGACCCTCCTGAAGACCTATGAGCTCTGGTTCCCGCAGAATTGGAGCCCGGTCGACCTTCCATGGGAGGAATGCGACGCCAGGAACTTCTCAGGGGACGAGGGGGTAGCCCAGGCCTACTGGCTCTCCAAGCTCGCACTCTTCGAAAAGTCAGGGATCGGAGCCTTCGGGATGGCTGCAGTCAAGGCGGCGACGCACAATTTCGAAGACCCTACGAAGAAGTTCCTCTCGGCCGTGGCCTTCGACGAATGCAGGCACGACGAGGTCTGCCGCCGCGCATGCGCCCGGGTCTGTCCCAACTTCCCCTACAGATTCAAGCCGAAGACGGTGCTTGAGGAAAAGGCGCACCGGAACATCCTGGCCCTTTACGAGAACGGCAGGCGATATTGGAGCGCGTTCAACGGGGCCTGGGAAAAGTACCCGCTCGAGCTCATCTTCTCAAGCTTCTTCTTCGCAGAAATCGGCGCGCAGCTCATCTTCAAGGAAGTCGGGGAGCGCTCGACCAATAAGGTCTACGCGACCGCGTTCAGGAACATAACGAAAGATGAATCGAGACATCTCACCGGGACCCTCGCCATGCTTGAACGGCTCGCGGAGTTCATGACGGCTGATCAGAAGGGGATGATATCGCGCCAGATGAAACACGGCTTCATCTATCTCTCTCCCTTGCTCTTCAAGCCTATGGAGGACTTTTGGAAGCTCCCCAAGGACTTTTTCGAGTACGACGAGAAGCTCGAGGCAATCGCGGCAAAGTCCGGGCTGGGGGTGCCGAAGGTCGAAGACCGGAAGGAGGCATGGATGCAGGCCATAACAAGACACAGGTCCAAAATCGAGGGGCTGGGTATTCCGGTCCCCGAAATCAAGGAAATCGGCGTCGCCGGGCTCGAGGTCAATGTCAAGAAAGGGGACGAAATTATCGCTACTCCTCTCTGACCGGGACCCCTTCCTTCAGCAGTGACACCGGAACGAGCATGGCCAGGCAAATGAGGGCGATTCCCAGCCATGCGACAGGGTATCCCGACGCCAGAACAAGATACGAGAACAGGACCGGCGGCCAGAACGACCCGGTCAGGGACAGGCTGTTGACCCAGGCAACCGCCAGGCCGTCGTACTCGCTAGGCGCCTTGTTGAGGTCTCTCGCTGCGGCGAAGGAAGCGGTGAACCCGACCCCTGACACTATTCCTCCAATGGTTGCGGCCGCCATCGCAGCCAACACCCCCGGAGCCAGCGAAAGCAGCAGCACCGCCCCTCCCATCCCCAGGTCGGAAAGCAGCATGAGCCGCCGCGGCTTCTTGATGCGGTCGTAGAGCCTGCCCCCCCAGAGAGCTGTCGCGATCGGGACCACGACTATGATGCTCGAAATCAGGCCGGCCAGGCTCCCCGCCAGGCTGAACTCGTTGACAAGGTAGTAGACCATGAAGTTCGAGATCATAATGTTGCCCACGTTGAGTCCAAGCGTTCCCAACCCGAGGGAAACTAACTGCCTATCGGCGAGTATACTGATTAAAGTGGTAGAATCGGGCCTAAAGCCGTTCTTCACTTCGTCGTCGGGAACAACTTTGAGCACAAGGAGTGCCGTAACAATCCCGACCGCCCCGCTGAGCGCCAGGCTGGGCCGCCATCCGGTCTCCGTTGCTATCACGATCCACACGAAGAGGCCGAAAATTCCCCCCACGTTGAATGCAGAATTGAACAGACCTACCCCGGTCCCCGACCTTCTTCCCTTGAAGAGCCTCGCGACGAGGACCACGGCCGGAGCGAATACGAAAGCCATGCCCGCGCCCGCCAGGAACCTCAGGACAGCGACCTCCGCAAGCGAGACCGATGCCGCTATCCCGAGCGTGGAGACCGACGAAAGCATGATTCCAGCCATCACTACTTTTTTCGGTCCCCATCGCGCCGCAAGAACACCTCCAGGAACTTGCACAAGTCCAACCCCGAGATAGAAGCTCGCCGAAAGCGCTCCCAGCCCCGAAAGCCCTGAGCTGAGGTCAGGCGCCATCAGGTAGAATATCGCCCCTATGTTCAGCCAGTTTATGGCATACACCACCCGCGCGACAACGAGCGACGCCACCGCACTCTTCTCCTTCGGGCCTTCGAACAAACTACCAGCCGGCTCCTGCCATTATCTATAATTGGATTCGCCTTACTCTACCGAAGGCGGGCGGGGCCCAGAATCCGACCTTTGTGGCCTAAGGAGTCATATTCCCCCCCTTTGGTCCTAAAGCGGCAGTAAGACACGGTCTCCAGCGCCAGACCCTTACCCAACGAGTCGCCCTGTTTAGAAATTCAGGACATCGAAGACGGTAGGCCTTCCCAATCGGTGGCATTTATGGAAAAATCCGATGTGGCTCGACCTTGCCCAATGGCCCCTGTGCCTCAGATTCGCCCCGAAAACAACGTCATGGGCCGAAAAACCCCAAATCAAGGCGTTTAGGTGATGTTTATATATCAAACCGAGCGAATTGGAGGCGAGGCAGTTGGTAACAGGATACTGCGTCTACGAAAAGAAGAAGAACAGGGAGATCAAGAATCCCAAGCAAATCAAACTGAAGAACGGACGGCCTGCCATCAAGGGCGTTTGCGGCTCCTGCGGCAAGCAAATCTTCAGAATCGGCAAACTGAAGTAATTCAGGATCTCCCGTTCCCTTTATTTTCCGTTTGATGCGACACTTGGGCGCTCATCTATGACCCTCAGGTTCCGAAACAGTTTGGGCCGCAAGCTCCAGGTGTTCAAGTCCATCAAGAAAGGAGAAGTCAAGATGTACACCTGCGGCCCTACGGTCTGGAACTACGCACACATCGGGAACTACAGGACGTTCGTATTCGAAGACCTGCTGCGGCGCTATCTGAAGTTCAAAGGGTACAGGGTCGTCCAGGTCATGAACATCACGGACGTTGAGGACAAGATAATCAAAGGCATGCGGTCTTCAGGGAAGAGCCGAAGGGAACTATGCGACTTTTACGAGAAGGCGTTCTTCGAAGACCTTGCCACCCTCGGCATAGAGCGGGCAGAGCGCTATCCAAGGGCCACCGAGCACATCGACGACATGGTCGCCCTGGCCAAGAAGCTCATGGCGAAGGGGTACGCCTACAAGGCCCCCGACGGCTCAGTGTACTACGCTGTCACCAAGTTCAGGAACTACGGCGCCCTTTCCGGGATAAGGCCTAGCGAACTTAAGGTCGGGGCCAGGGTCGCCCATGACCACTACGAAAAGGAGGAAGCTAACGATTTCGCCCTGTGGAAGGCATGGGACCCCGACGACGGGGACGTGTACTGGGAGACGGAGCTTGGGAAGGGCAGGCCCGGGTGGCACCTTGAGTGCTCGGCGATGTCCTTGAAATACCTCGGGGAGTCCTTCGACATCCACGTCGGAGGACTCGATCTCAAGTTCCCGCACCACGAGAACGAGATAGCCCAGTCGGAAGGGGCGACAGGCAAGAAATTCGTCAGGTACTGGATGCATTCCGAGATGCTCAACGTGGAAGGGGAAGAGATGCACAAGTCGGTGGGCAACGTCGTCTATCTCAGGGACCTCATGAAGGAGGGATGGGACCCCCTCACCATCCGGCTCTTCCTGATATCATCCCGCTATCGCGACCGGATGAGCCTGACGAAGTCAGGGCTGGAACAGTCGAAGTCCCAGCGGGTGCGTCTGCAAGAGTTCATCTTGAGGCTCCAGTCGGCTAAGGGAGGGTCGGGGGATTCCGGGGACCTCGAAGCAAATCTCATCGGCACCTTCGAAGGGGCCATGGACCACGACCTCAACACCCCTGCTGCGATCGCCGTCCTGTTTGGCTTTGTAAAGAAGGTCAACGGCCTGATAGACAAGGGCCACATCGGTAGGAAGGAATCGGTCAGGATCCTGCAGGAGCTGCGGCGCATCAACTCGGTCCTCGGAGTTTTGGAGTTTGGGTCCGCGGAACTCACCCCACGACTGGCCGCCCTCATCGAAAGGAGGGAGTCGGCCCGGAAGGAGAAGGACTTTGCCGAATCAGACCGCATCCGCCTGGAGCTTCTCGCCGAGGGGATATCGGTCGAAGACACTTCGTCCGGACCGGTCTGGAAACGGACAGCCACGGGTTAATCCTGGGCACCTACCCGCTCAATTTCAGTTAATCTCCTTGATATTATCCGTCCGCAAGTGATGCAGTGGTCATGGGCGCTACAATGGAAGCCGTTCCCGGAAGACCACAACCCCTTCGTTCGTCTATGCTCAGGAAGCCCGTCGAGCTGCGCGCCGCTGGTTGCAGGCTGATGTTTGAGGCGGACGGCTCGGTCCGCTCCTTCGAGTCATTGAGGGAACGGAGGCTGCTTTTCGGGAGGGAACAGGTCTGGTTCTATAAAGTCCAGGCGGGGGTGACGGTCCAGGCTCAGAAGCCCGACTGGAGCTTCCGTGTCCAGCCTAAGAGCGCCGGGCTCGCCGGGAGGGTCTTCGACTCCATCGAGGTCGCCCAGACCATAGAGTTTCTCGACGCCGGAAAGGAGGGGTATCTCAGGACCGTCAAGGTCAGGAATCTGGGGACATCCCCCACGAGGCTGAAGATCATCGCAGTCTGGGACCCCACGGCAGCCCAGTTCCGAGAAAGGAACTTCCCGTGGGGCTCCCTTGGGGTGAACGCGTTCAACAGGGGGAGCCACGTGGCCATGGATGAGGTGTCGGACCCTCCTTCCGCCAGGGTCGTGGGTGCCATCCCGCAGCCCCAGAGATTCTACATGACCACGGAAAGGGGAAGGGCGACGGACGCGGTCCAGACCGGAGAGGTCCCGGAGGGTACTGCTGGGATGTCCGGACAGGCCCTCATCGTTTCCCTCCACGAAATCGAGCTCGAGGCCCAGGAAACGGGTTCGTTCACTTTCGCCTCCATCTATCATGCCACGAAACTGGAGGACGCGCTGGCAGAGTTCGCTAAGCTGCAGCAGAGCCAGAGGCCGACTCGAGAAAGTCCGAAGGTCTTTTCCTGCTCGAGCCCCCAGGTCACCCGCGCGTTCGCCTGGGCCCTGGCCGCCCTGGAGGGGGTGGAATACGAGGACAATGTATTGGACCTGTGCGAAGTCCTGAGAGGGCTGGAGTATGTCGAACCCGCATCCGCGGTGAAGGTGATCTCGGCGCTTCGTACGATGATCAGCAGGGTCGGTGCGCTGTCTCACTCCCAGAACCCTGGCAGCCCCGGGATCCTGGAATCGTCGGTCTACCTTTCATCTGCAGCCCGGTACCTCGTGCTCTCTGGGGACAAGAAGCTCGCCCGGAGCATGTACCCCCAGCTGAGAAAGGTCGCCAATATGCTCATGGAATCTTCGGTCGACGCCGCAGTGAGGCTCAATCCGGACCATCCCAACGGGTGGCGCCGGCTCCTGGGGAAAGGGTATCCGACCGGAGAGGTCCCAGAAGTGTCCCTCGCCCTCTCCTCGGCGCTGACTATGGCGTCGCAGTTGGCGCGGCTCCTGGCGAAAGGGAGCGACGGCGGGAGGTTCAGGGAGCGGGCCGACATGGTCCTGAACGGGGTGAGGAAACGACTGACCGACGAGAGGGGGATGCTCGCACTTTCTCTCGACCTGACTGGGAAGCTTCACTTCGAGGACACGATCGACTCGGCGGTGGCCTGGTACCGATGCGTTTCAGCCGCCCCTGAATCCCAAACGGCTGCGCACAGACTGCTTGAGAACGACTTCGAGGCGGGGTATGGTCCGAGAACGGTCCCCACCTCCAACCGGAACTACTTCAACGGCACCTACGGCCAGGGCCAGCTCGGGGGGTACTGGACGAGGGCCGCCCTCGCCCATGCGATCCTATGCTACCATTCGGGACTGTCGGGGACCGGGAGCCTCATGTTGGAAAAGGTCGGAAAGCTCTCGGCCGACGACGCGGTCAGGTTCGGAGGTAACCCGGGGGAATTTCCATACTGGGTCGACGTCGAGGGCAAGGAAATTCACGGAGAGAAGAGCGACCCCGTTGCCGCCTCCCGATTCATCGAGGCTGTTGTGGAAGGGGAACTCGGATTTTCTACTGGGCCCGGTCCCGCCGCTTTCTCTCCCGCCCTTTCGTCCAGCCTCCGCTGGCTTGCGGGGGAGTTCTGGGTCGGAAGCGCGGCGACCGTCTTCGTCGGACGCTCCGCCGGGAAGGTGTCCACTTTTGTCAGCGGAGTACGCGGGTCGCACAAGAACGGGTTCCTCTTCGCAAAGTCTGAACCGGCCTTGTCCAACCAGAAGGATCTGACTGCCCTGTCATTCCACGGTCCTGGCCAGGTTGTCTGCGTCGGGAACGCATCCCCGAACCGAATCCAGTCAGCGGTCTCCTTCACGCCCAGGGCCGAGGAGCTGTCCAAGAAGCTCAGCTCCCCCCTCGAGGAATTCGACCCTTCGAAGGAGACGTGGACCAGGTCAGGAATCCTGAAGGTCGCCCCCACCATGAGCTTCGATGTGACCGTCGGGCCTGGGGAGTGGAAGGCCTTTAGGGTCTCAACAGCTTAATAATCGAAAGCATCTCAGCAATCTGAGTTGGGTGGGGTCAAGGTATATTCCAACGGGGGCATACAAGTGGACTCGGGAGGGCTCCGCTTTTCGCTCGACCCGAAAGGACCAGTTCACGCAGACTACACTTTCGTCTCTCATGCCCACGTCGACCATATGCACAACCCGTCCAAGCGCGAAAAGGTCCTTGCCTCTAAGCAGACTAGCGAGCTCGCGGCCGCAAGAGGGTACGACCTGGGCGAGACAAGCGAGGAAATCGAGGGGGTCGAGCTGCTCGACTCGGGACACATTTTAGGCTCCCGGGCTATCCGCATAGGGGAGGACGTCTTCTACACAGGAGACGCCTCTGGGAGGGAGAGGGCGTTCCTCGGAAAGTGCAAGACGCAGCACGCCCGCACCCTGATCATGGAGACCACCTTCGGGAGCCCGGAGTATCAGTTTCCGCAGACCGCAAAGCTCGTCGAGGAAGTAAACGGGCTCATCGCCGAAATGTATCATAGGGGCCGCCCGGTGGTGCTGATGGGATACCCTCTCGGGAAGGCTCAACTTCTTTGTTACTATTTCTCGAGCTGGTCCCCGCTCTTCATCCACGAGGGTGTCGCAGAGATGAATAGAATCTACATCAAGCATGGAGTCCCTCTCGAGACCGGGAAGGGCTTTGGCCCGTCGGCCGAAAAAGACGGGCTCCCGGACGGGCCCTGGGTCATGATAGCTCCGATGTCAAGCGGAAGGGCCCCCCTGATGTCGCACCTGAAGAAGAAGCACGGAGCCGTGACGGTAGCCTTCAGCGGTTGGGCGGTTAAAGAGGGGTACCGCCACTCTATCGCCGCCGACTACGCCTTCCCCTTGAGCGATCACTGCGACTACCCCGAATTGATCAAACTAGTGGAGAGCGTATCGCCTGAAATGGTTTACACGACCCACGGATTCGCGGCTGAATTCGCCCAAGACCTGCGCAGGATGGGCTTCTCGGCACGGACGATAGCCCCGTACCAGAGTTCTCTCTCGGACTATGTGAAAGGGGACTAGCCCCGATTATATAGGCCGACCGCGGCGCAGCCGCCGTTATTGACAGAGACCGACGCCAAGGTCGCCAAGGGAGTCGCGGCCCTTTATCTGGCGAACATCACCATCCTCGTTCTCAACACCGTCTTCCTCGTCCTGCTCGCCAACTACTACGTCTCAGAACAGGCCGTGGTCGGCCTCGTATCTTTCCTGAACGTCGTCCTCATCTCTGCGGCGACAATTTCCGTCCTGGCCCTCCCACTGGTGGGGTCGGGGGTCGTTGCCACTCCGCCAGCAGTCACTCGCTTCCTCTCACGCTACCGAGAAGCTGGTGACGGCTCCGCACGGAAAGTGTACGCGCTTTCCCTTGCCCTCTGCGGTCTGATCTCCGTCACCATAGTCGTGGTCTCGGCCTATTCCCCCATCGCAGGCCTTGTCGCCGGTCCGGATAAGGCAAATGCGGTCTTCTTCGCCTGCGTCGACGCCCTTGTCTATTCGTTCGCGCAGCTTGGTGCCTACACCCTCCTCGGAACCGACAGGGCAATCACCGCGGGGAAGCTCATCATCGCCTCCGGGATCCTTCGATACTCATTCGCCTCGGCACTGCTCCTGATCGGAATGGGCCCGTCCGGGATCTTCATCGGGTTCGCCTTAGGCGACCTGCTGCTGGCGGTTGGGGCCAACGCTGAGTCGTTCCGACTTGTCGGGAGAGGGTCGGGGAAGGCGACCAGCATGGCACCCGTCATGAAGTACATGGTGACCGTATTCTTCGCGGCTCTGATGGGGCTGGCGGTCTCACAGACCGACAAGCTGTTGGCTTTCCTTCAACTCGGACTCCCGCCTCTTGCGGTCTACAACGTAGCAACAGTTGGGGCCGCTGTGGCGTCGTTCGCGCCCAGCGCCGCTACAAATGTCCTCGTTCCCGCACTCAGCAACATGGTCGGAGACACCGAGAGGAAGCTCGACATGCTCAGGGCGTACACCAGGCACATCAGCCTGTCTGCCGTCCCCATCGGTTTCGAGCTCGCAGCGATATCCCCGTTCCTGCTCAGGATTTTCGGGGACCCCTACGCCGCCGGAGCGCCTGTAATGGCTGTGATCGCCATCTCCATTTCATTCACTGCAGTCGGGTCGGTCTACTCGTCGACCCTACTGGTGGAGGATAAGGCTCATCACTTCACACTGAGCAACCTTTTGGGACTTCTGGGCCTGGTGGCTGTCGCCGTCCTGACCGTCCCCCACTTCGGCTTCTTCGGGATCGCACTCGGGAGAGGGGTGATGCTCTTCATAATGTCGGGGTCGATGGCCTACTTCGTATGGCGCAGCGGAAGGCTGGTCCTTGACGCCCGGGCGTACCTAAGGTCCCTAGGCGCCTCAGCCATGACCGCAGGTTTCATGTTCGCCGTCCTGAGAGGGGCCGAACTCTCCGGCGTAGGCAGGTTCGCGCTGGTTGGCGCCTCGGTGGCCATGATCCCCATCGGGTTCGCGTATTATCTGCTTGTGATGAAGCTCCTGAAGGCCTACAATGAAGAGGACATGGATTTCATTGACTCATTGTTGCCGGGATGGCTCAAGGGCCTGTCGAGAATCGCACGAAAGCTGCTCTAGGCGACATCAAGGAAAATCGGCCTCCCATCGAGGTCGTCTTCCTCCCAGGCCTTCCCCCCGTCTCGTTCTTTTCCAAGCTTGACGTTGCGAACCCTGACCAGGAACGCTATCTCCTTCTTCCTTCCTTTCAGGAGGGCGAGGTCTTCGTTCTCGAGGCCTGCGACTCTGGCTAATCCGAGGATCGCGGTCGGGACGAACCCCCTCTTCTTGCGCAGTGCCTGAAGCCTGCGTGCGATGTCCCTGACCAGTCCTTCGGCTACCAGACCCTCGTCCCGGACGGTTGCCACGGCCACGAAAGCCCCGTCCTTCTCCGCGACCTCGAACCCTTCGGCGGGACGGACAACCAGCTCGAAGGCGGACAGCGGCACCTCGACATCGCCGGCCTTTGTTTCCGCCCGGACCGGCTTTGACGACAAGTACGAAGCCAGTGCCGACTTCCCGGTCCTCGGGGGGAGCGACGCCAGTACATCCCGTGTCCGCTGCTTGAACAGGGCCCCTATCTTCGCGTGGTTCGGACTCAACTCGAACGACGCGGGGAACTTGGCGGCCGAAACCGTGACCTCAACATTCTTGACATTGCAAATCGACTCTATGGTCCCAGATGCACCCTTCGCGATTCCCGACTCGTTAGCTGGGACCAGCAGGGTGAGCGACTTCAGGGGCCATCGCCTCTTGAGCCTCGACTTTGTCCTCGCCGAGTTGCAGGCCTCTTCGACCCTCAATGCGAAATCGATGGTAGCCTCGTCTCCCCTTCCGGTAACCAGTCCGCGGGTGTGGGTTCCGACCAGCAGAGGAACCTTCCACTTCTTCTCCGCGAAAACTTCCTGATGGAGGAACTCCGTAATGAACGGAGTCACTGGATGCAACAGCCTGTCGGCTTCGCATAACGACTCCCCCAGGACCGCGAATATCGCCAGTCGCCTCCGTCTCTCCCTAGGATCGTCCTTCCAGAGTTCGCTCCTGACGAGCCTGACGTAGGTCTGGCTCAGATGCGAGATGACTAGATCTTCGAGTATCCTGCATGCCACGTTGTACTTGCCAGTCGAGTACGCTTCCGCTGCCCCCTTCCTCGCAGCCGCCACCTTCGAGAGGGCCCATCTATCGACGGCAGTAAGGAGCCGGCCCCTCTGCGCCCAGGCCACAGTGTGCCGTTCGGGGGTGTATCCGTCGACGGCCCCATTCTGCCTCAGGTACAGGTGCAGATGGTACAGGGTGTTCACCACCTGATATGGTCTGCCCGCCATCTCTTTCGTGTCGAGGCTGAGCGAGTCTTCCGGGGAACCCTTCCAAGTGAGGTAGAACCGGGAGACATCTGCGGAATTGTTCCTTAGCAGGTCCAGCCCCCATACCACGTTCCCGAGGCTCTTGCTCATCTTCAGCCCTTTTTCATCGAGGACGTGCCCCTGGAACAGGAAAGCCTTGAACGGCGCCCGAGGCTTCCCCGACATTATCACGTTGAGGACGAGGAGGGTGTAGGCCCAGCCCCTGGTTTGGTCTATCCCCTCGGTGAGGAACCCGACCGGGACGAGGCGCCGGAACTCCTCGTCTGTGAATGACGCGTAGGGTGAAGCCCCGCTGTTGTGCCAGGTGTCAAGGACGAAGGGTTCTCGCGTTGCAGTCCCCCCGCACTTCGGGCACCTTAGCTTGACCCTGTCTATCCAGGGCCTGTGTAGTTCGAAGTCCTTCCCGTCTGGGAGTTCAGACGCGAGCTCCAGGATCCTGCTGCGGGAGAACGCCCCCGTCTTCTCTCCGCACTTCTCGCAGACCCATATCGGGAGGGGGCTCCCCCATACCCGTTCCCTCGTTATCCCCCAGGGCGGGGACTCCTTGATGAACTCCAGGAACCTGTTCTTCGGGGATTCGAAGAAGTACTCTGCGGAATCGGCCGCGGCGACGAGGTCCTTCCTGATCCTGTCGACCCAGTAGAAGTATTCTCGCCTGGTGAGCCAGACGATCCTGTGCCCCGACCTCCAGCAAACGGGATATTCGTGCGTGAGCTTTCCGACTTTTACGAGGGCCCCTCCTTCCCGGAGGTCGTCTATCACCTTGGCGTCGGCGTCGCGGGCGAAGATCCCAGAGTATTCCCCCGCCTCCTGGGTAAAGCGGACCTGGTCGTCGAATGGTGCGAAGACCTCGACCTTCAGCCTCTGAGCGACCGAGAAGTCGTCCTCGCCGTTCGCGGGGGCGAGATGCACAAGCCCCGTCCCAGTTGTGGTGTCCACGAATTCTTCGGAGACCACGGTGTGGACCTTCCCCATTCCCGCGAGCTTAGCAAGCCCTCCTATCCTCGAGAGTAGAGGATGTGCATACTTCAGCCCGGTGAGGTCCTTCCCCTTCACAGTCTTCAGAATGGCACCGAACATGATCCCCAGATCTGTTGCCAACCACTCTTTCCTGTCCGCACAGACGACCCAGGTCTCGCTCCCTACTTTGACGTATTCGTAATCGGCGTCGGGCTTGACTGCGACAAACTCGTCGGTAACAACCGTGAACGGCATCGTCGTCCACACAACAAGGAAGGCCCCGTCCGAAGCTTTGACCTTGTAGTAGAGGCTGGGGTCTTCCAGGTTTTCATATCCGCCAAGGGAGACCTCTGCGTGGCTGAGCGAAGTCTGACAGCTCGGACAATAGGCGACGACCTGGAACCCCTCTCCCAGAAGGCCCCGCTTCCACGCTGACTCGAGGTACTTCCACTCCCTCTCGATGTAGGAATCCTTGTACGTCAGGTAGGCGCGGCTCTGGTCCAGACTTACCCCCAGCAGGCGGTCCGCTTCGAGCCATTCTTTCTGCACCTTCATTATCAGGGTCTTGCAAGCCTCGACCAGCTTCTCGACTCCCACCCGCTTGAGGTTCTCCCACTTATTCCCGGTAAGTCCCAGTTCCTTCTCGGCCTGCAGCTCCACCGGGAGTCCCTGGGTGTCCCATCCGCCCCTGAAGACGACCCTGGCACCGCTGAGGGTGGAATGACGGTAGTAGAGGTCCTTGAACACCCTACCCCTAACGTGCCCCACGTGAGGCTGCACGTTGAGAGTCGGCGGGCCTTCGACATATCCCACTGCTTTCTTGCGGATTAGCTTCTTGGCCACGAGGGCGTGGATATCGGTCTTGTCGTAGAATTCTCGGACCTTTGATTCTATTCTCTTCCAGTCATAGTTTACGCTGAGTGTGCCTTCGGAGTCAGAACGTCCCACTAATTTTGTAACATGCGAGCGAGTGGTGCGTTCAGATTTGACCCGCTTGACATCATCCCTTTCCCGAGGCATCATGACGACCCCATCCGGAAGAACGGTTTTAAGATGATGTTGTGCCGAGTGCCGCAGAATATAGTTGCCCTTCACGTATAAAGGTCACACCTCGTTCTGTCTGCTTTCTCCTTCGGACACTGTCGCTTTGGAGTCTCTCTTGGTAAAAGACCTTACCGAGTCAACGACAGAAATTGAAATCAATTTTGGTGGATTCTCAAAATCATACAGTGACACGAAGGCATTGCTATCCGACCCGCTTTTGCCCGACGTCCTTCATAAGTTCGAATGGCAAGTCCATGCGAAAGAAGCAGAAATCCGACTAGTGTGTTCTGAAACTGACCTTGTCAAGATAAACGGAGACGAACAAATTGTGCGACGTAAATCGGCTGACCTAGAGACATTCTTCTCGAAACACAACTCAAACTTCCTCAAGATACTTAGGTCACTCACGGTTTGGTTACTAATCGGAATGGCGGGTGTCGTCCTCTTAGTCGCGGGCGCTCCAAATTCGAACCAAAGCCCCCCAACTCCGTCCCACCCTATTTACTTGGTTGCTGGGGGGATAGTTATCGCAATTGCCTTCGCAGGTGGATGGTCTGGGAACAACTTCGGTGGACAGAACCATAGGGCATCACTCGTGATGAAAGAGGGCAAGAGGTTCTGGGCGGCAGAAACAGTCTTGATACTTGTTGTTGGAGTAGCAGCTACCATTCTCGGCTCGTTACTGTTTGCCTATCTCTGAAGTGGTTCGTAAGGCGCGTTAGAGTATCGTCACTCGACTCGTAACATGACCTCTACTTGAAGGACGTAGTCGTCATTCTCCTCTCCGTATTCATTCGACACGACCACGAAAGCATCTCTGTCGGCGTTGCTTTCGAAGTCGAGGGTTGTTTCCGTGACCCCATCTGCCGACCAGTATGGATTAGGCTCTTCGCCATCCTCGAAGGTGCGTAGGCTTGATTGGCTCATAACGTAGACATCCATCATGCCGTTTGATTTCACCTCACCAGAAAGTTTCTGGCCTTTCCTCATCCTCACCTTGACTGAATTGTGTTCGTCTGAATCCAGCGTGAACTTGCTCCGAATGGGCCATCTCGGTTCTACCAGTTTTTCTCGCGTTCGAGGTTGCTGTATGATTAGCGGGCCTTTGACGTTGCCGATGACGGTGGAATCAGAGACTTCGCTGTCGCTCACTTGGAAGACGTTCGCTCCCGTGAGTTTGTTGACTTTGAGTTCGAAGTAAAGACGGAAAGACGGCAACTCTACGAATGCGAGAAAAGTTATGCCAGACCCGATGACAATCGTGTAGATATTCAATCCGCCAGCTATCAAGATGAGCAGGCCGAAGAGCAGAGTGAAAATGAAGGCTTCCCACGGGTCTTTCTTCCCCTGCTTCGATGCTCTCTTGCGACTCAAGCGAATCGCACGCGTGTAAGAAAATACTTCTTTTAAACAGGTCTGCCGATTGGGAGTTTATGCCTCGAAGCGAGTCCTGTGTCGAACTCGCCAAGCAACTCAGGGCGAAATGGGAGAAACGAAACGTCTTGAGGGCACAGGGAAAGCGGAGTTCTGGAAGGCAGACAGGGAAACAGCGCTACTGATTGCTCTTGTTCAAGAGACATGCGGCCCTGAAGCGCAGAAAGTAATCGATGAAATCTGGGCAGCTCGTGTCTGAGGTCCCCGTTTTGGTTTGTTCTTCTTCAGGTTGGTTCGCCTGATTCCTCGCGGACTTCAGGACGCATCGGTAGCCGCTTTCGTGGTCATCACATTACCTATCTTCCTGTGGTTCTGCGTTAGGTGGTTTAGAAGAGGTTGGTCTGGGCTGAAGCAGAGCAGAACCCATCTCCCGAATGTTGACAAGGGGAAAATCTCTCGATGATTGGACAGACCCCCGAATAGGATTCTGTTCAACCAACGGCTCGCGTTCTCCCTGTTAAGCGTCAGCTCGTGCCACACTTCAAATAACCCAAGTGCTGAGATGGAGCCTGATGTCGGACAGCGGCCTTCTAAGCAGCTTCTGGATTCAACTGCTCGCGGTCATAGGTTCTATCCTCGTCATTCCTTGGTTCTTACTGGAAGTTTCGACGAGATTACGAAGTTTTTTATGCGGCCGAAGATTCAGGCTGAAAGATACCTCGCCCCAGATAGGGAACTATTGGGGTTCTCAGTAAGAAACACTGGCAAATCCTCGGCGAAAGATTGCTATGGGCTGATATCAGTTGATGGTGGCAAGCCCTTGGTCTTGGGTTGGCTCAGTGGAACCGCTACGCTACCCCCCCATATCACCATACAACCAATACCTCAACACGAACTAATTCTGTCGCTGATAACATCATCCTCGCCTGAACCTGACCTTCGGCTGGACTCTGTAATCCATGATTCAGATTACGATGCTTCACTAAGAGACAATCAAGTTCATTCTCTTGAACTCGTAGTCGCATGGGATGATTCCAAACACATTGAGAAAGTATACACACTAAGATTCCAATCGTGGACAGACTACTCATTTGAGGAGGCCTAACTTCGTTAGAGGTATTCACTTAGAATCATCCTTATCGTCTCAGGGATTGAGTCGAGCATCCGCTTCTCTCGTTCCTTCTCAAGAGCCGCTTCAATCTGCTCTGTCATTGCGACGTTATACCTTTTCAACGGGTACACGCCAGCCGACAGAGCGTGAATAAAGTCGAGGGAACCAACAAGCTTCTAACCCTAATACAGAACGCAAGCATGGAGAGCGACACAAAATGAATCCTGTCTGCTTGCTGGTCGGGCATCGTTGGGGGAGGGTAGAGAAGCGCGAGGGTATATTCACTTCATTGGGTCAAGTTAGGCGAGTTTGCGACCGATGCGGGGCAGTGAGCACCACAAACGTCCGCCTTAGCCCTCCAGTTCCGAAGCCTTGCGAAGAGGACAAACATGATTGGCGACTCATGGCAGATGGAAGGTATCTCCAATGCTCGATTTGTGAGACCATGAAGGTTAGGCCGAAAGACTGGACTGTGGGGACTCAATAAACTTGCCCACCAACGCGAGCCAGTTCAAGCCATCAACCGAGATTACACAGGGAGAAGTAACACTTGGATAAACCGAAGACTACCCAGAACCTTTCAACGGCCCGCGAGCAGTCTCGAGGCCAGCTCACCCGGGAGACCTGCGGTCCTGATCTTCTCTGCGGCTTTCTCCACGTCGTACTCGACCCTCCGATGCTCGATGACCAGTCCATTCTCGTTGGTTGAGGCCATCGCATACGACGCCTTCCAATTCCCGTCCCTCGGCTGGCCTACCGAGCCCGGATTGAAGACGGAACCCTCGGGCCCGCTCCAAGAATAGGGGATGTGGGTGTGACCCAGGGCGATCCCCCTGACTCCAAGCTTCGTCAGATAGTGACCGAACAACTGCGAATGGGTCAACGGGTCGACGTATTCCCAGAGCGGGTCATCAGGACTGCCGTGGGTAAGGTACAGGCGGACCGCTCCCAGTTCGAGTGTCGTCGCCCTTGAGAGCCCTTTGAGGAAATCCGCGTTTTCCCCGGCCAACATCTTCTTGGTCCACCTGGCCGCCAGCGCCGCCCTGGTACTGAAGTTTCCCGTGTCTCCGGTCAGGGCCGCATAGTCGTGGTTTCCCAGCACTGCGGTGACATCTCGCTTCCTCAGGAGCTCCACGACCGCGTTCGGGTCGGCCCCATAGCCGACCAGGTCCCCGAGGCAGCAGATAGGTTCTGCACCGATGTCCGCCAGAACAGCCTGCAGGGCCTCGAGGTTCGAGTGCACATCGGAAATGAACGCGACCTGCATGCGCGTCAGGGGGGGTTTCCATCCTCTAGAACCTTCCTAGACCAATGAAATCCTCCGATACTGAGAAAGGAACGATTCTTTATGATGTTGTGAACAATATTATACTATCTCCCAGATAGAGAATTTAGTAGCCTGTGATATTCGAAGCTAATGTCTGCATTCGCAGGAAAATGGGAAAAGCAAAACAGTCAGGGCTTCGGTAACAAGGTCAAGGACTCCGTAAGGAATCCAGGACCTCTAAAGCCGCGGCTCGATCTAGCCACCCGACAAATTCAAGTGCAAATCGCGAAACTCGATTCGACATCCACCAAACTCAGAGAGAGGGACAATTCGATCTTTGGAAAGGTCGTAAGCTCTCTACAGAAACACGACACCCAGCACGCATCTGTATTTGCGAACGAGCTCGCCGAGATCAGAAAGATGAACAAAATGGTCACACAGGCGAAGCTCGCTCTAGAACAGATAGTACTGAGACTCAACACAATCACAGAACTCGGTGACATCGTTGTCACACTCACTCCAGCCATGTCAGTCATACGCAACGTCAAGCAAGGCTTGGTGGGCGTACTGCCTGAAGCGGAGAGCGAGATCGGCGAGATCTCTGGACTGCTGAGCAGTATCCTGGTAGACGCAGGGACAGTGGGCGGGTACTCACTGAACTTCGAGGCTGCAAACGAGGACGCGGAGCGGATTATGGCCGAGGCATCCGCGGTCGCGGAGCAGCGCATGAAGGAGAAGTTCCCCGAGATCCCCTCAACACTGCCTTCTGCAGAAGCTGGGACAGAAAGCTCCTATTAAGAGACGGGAACGAACAGTTCCCGGACTCTTTTTTCTTTTGTCAAGAGCGCGACACGCTTCTCGCACGTCGATTCCGGGCCATCGAACTGGATTTGTCGAGGAGTCGTGACGTCGGGGCCGGAAACGGTCCGACGAGCAGTCGAACAAAGTTTCACTTATTTGTATCGATAATATTGACCTAGCCTGTGATTATTGGCGCGCAACCTTGTGGCTTCGTATTTGTCTGTTCGCGACCCTCTGAAGTTCATCGGGCTCAGAAAGGAGGACAACGTGAAGCCAAAAATCGCGTCCACGATAAAGGAAATCGAGCTGCACAGGAGGGAGCTCGAAAATCTCCGCGTCAAGCTTGAACAACGCAGGAAATCGCTTTTCGAGACCACGGTGAAGGCCATGATGGCGAAAGACAGGTCGAAGGCCTCGGTCTATGCCAACGAGTGGGCCGAGCTCAGGAAGGTTGGGAAGGTCGTGTACGCAAGCGAGCTCGCGCTGACACAGGTCGTGCTCAGGCTCGAAAGCATTGTCGACGTCGGTGACGTCATGATGCACATGAGCATGGCGTTCAAGGTGCTGCGGAAGGTGAACAAGACCGTCCAGGGGCTCGTCCCGTCGCTCGACCAGGCCTCCGACGAGATCAGCAACACCCTGGCCGAGACCATGGCGGAGATGGGCAATGTTTCGCCATCGATCAGCCTCAACATCCAGACGGAGAACGGGGAGGAACTGGTCGAGCAGGCCAGGAAACTCGCAGAGGAACGAGCGGAAGAGATGAAGAGGACGCTCGCGATATCACCGAGACAGATTCAGAGGAACGCGGAGAGCCTCGATGAAAGGGTCCCCCTCCTGGCCGGAGGCGAGGAGGACGAAGAGGAATCGGCTCTACTGGGAACAATCTACAGGACCCCCACGGTCCAGGACGCCGAGGAGCAGGTCCTCCAGTACGCCGCGATCCACAACGGGAACGTGGACATAACCGATGCCTCGAGCATGCTCAAGATGCCCTCGGACGACGTGGAACAGGCCATGCTCAAGCTACTGTCCGAGGGGAAGGTCAAGTTCAGCGACAGCGGAGGCTCTGAGAAATGAGCGTAGTCGCCGCAAAAGAGCTGGAGGACGACGCCAAGAAATACGCTTCCGAAGCGATCAGGCTCGACTCCCAGGGAGCGCATGGGATGGCGATCCAGATGTACCAGAGGGCTATCTCGACGCTGGTGAAACTCGTCCATCTCTACCCAGACTACCGGCTGAACAAGCAGTACACCGAGCGGGCCATGGCATACCAGGAGCGGGTGAAGGCCATCCAGGCAGCGCACGGCCTCCTCCCCCATGACCAATCGCCCGATATGGACTGGAGCCTGCCGCAGAAGGGCGGAGGAAGCACACAACCCACCAACGCGAATTCCAGCCACGGCCCTCAGGTAGTACAGCAGCTGAAGGCGTCGTTCAGTGACCTCGTCATCACAGAGAAACCTGACGTAAAGTGGAACGATGTGGTCGGGCTCGAGGATTGCAAGTCAGCGATCAGGGAGTCCATCGTGTTCCCGTTCCTCAGGCCTGACCTGTTCAAGCTCGGGTGGCCCCGCGGGATCCTGCTCTATGGGCCGCCGGGATGCGGGAAGACGATGATCGCAGCGGCAACCGCCGCAGAGATAGACGGCTACTTCATTTCCGTTGATGCAGCTTCCATAATGAGCAAGTGGCTGGGAGAAGGCGAGAAGAACGTCTCCAAGCTCTTCTCCAACGCCCGCAAGATGCTTTCGGAGAACAAGCCGGTAATCATCTTCGTCGACGAGATCGACTCCCTCCTGGGCATCAGGGGGCAGGAGGTCGGGGGGGAGGTCCGGGTCAGGGACCAGTTCTTGCGAGAGACCGACGGGATAAACGACAAAGGGAAGAATCTACACCTCTACGTCATCGGGGCGACCAACAAGCCGTGGACCCTCGACCCCCCGTTCCTCCGCCGCTTTGCCAAGAGGATCCTCGTTCCTCTCCCAGATAATGTCGCCCGGAGTGATCAGTTCAGGATGTACACTGCTCCTTTGACTCTCTCAGAAGAGGTTGGCCTTGAGGCTCTGTCAAAGCTGAGCGAGAGTTATACAGGTAGCGACATCAAGGACATTTGTCAGGGGGTTCAGCTCAGAGTCGTAAGGGAGCTTTTCCAGAGTGGAAAGGCGCTCGACAAGAGCACGCAGACGAGGCCAATTAACCTGACTGATTTCAAAGAAGTCATGAGGAGCAGGCGCCCATCGGTGTCGGCCGAAGCAGTGAGGGCGTATACGCAGTGGTCTGATAACTTCAAGGCCCTTTAACCTATTTATCTGACTGGGCCGACCGCCTGGCATTGCGAGAACTGCTTTCTCCTCCTGAGCTATTGTCTATGGTCGGGAAAGAAGTTTCTCTGACGGGGTGGGTCCATGACGTCAGGGTCCTCGGGGGGATAAGCTTCGTGCTTCTCCGCAACTCGAAGGGGATCGTCCAGGTCGCTGCCCCGAAGAAGGTGGTGAGCTCTGACTTAAGCGAGGCGATCGCAGCTCTGAGGCAGGAGGACGTGATATCGTGCGCTGGGACGGTCAAGGAAAGCAAGGCATCGCGGCACGGGTTCGAGGTGGTGCCAAAGGCTATAGTGGTCTTGAGCAAGTCAGCGACCCCGCTCCCGCTCGACCCGCGGGGGGTGACCCCTGCATCTCTGGACACCCGCTTGCAGTGGCGCTCTCTTGAGTTTAGGAGGCCAGAAACCGCCGCGATTTTCAGGATTGAAAACGCGGTCGTCGAGGGGTTCGAGGTATATCTCAGGGACAGTGGATTCATCAGGGCGTTCACACCCAGCATACTCGGGGGGATCTCCGAAGGAGGCTCCGAAGTCTTCAAGATCGACTACTACGGCAAGCCCGCGTTCCTCAGGCAGGACCCGCAGCTCCACAGGCAGCTCACGATCGCCGGTGGCTTCGACCGGGTGTACGACCTGGGGACAAATTGGCGGGCAGAGCTCTCGCACACCCCCAGGCACCTGAGCGAGCACAGGACGATCGCGCCCGAGATGGCATTCCTGGAGGATGAGAGTGACACCATGAGGGTCCAGGAAAAGATGGTGATCGCGGGCCTCGAGAAGGTCCTCGAGCGCTGTCCAGAAGAACTCGCGTTGCTCAAGCTCGAACTACAAAAGCCCGAGACGCCGTTTCCGGAGGTTGCTTTCCCCGAAGCCTACGAAACTCTCGCGAAGCTCGGGCACAAGCTTCCCCGCAACCAGGACATCGACGAACAATCCCAGAGAGCCCTTTCCCAGAAAATCAAGGACGACACTGGGTCTGACTTCTTTTTCCTAAACCGGTTCCCGTCCGCGGCGAAGCCGTTCTACGTGATGAGAGTTGACGACGACCCGGAGTTCGCCAGGTCCGTCGACCTTGTCTACAAGGGGCTCGAGCTTTCCTCAGGGGGCCAGAGGGAGCACCGGCACGAGAGGTTGGTCCGGCAGATCGAGGAGAAGGGCATCAGCGCAGCCGGCCTGAAGTGGTTCACCGAGCCTTTTAGGTACGGTGTCCCGCCCCACGGCGGCTACTCGTTCGGGATCGAGCGGTTCGTGGCTTACCTGCTCAACCTGTCCAACATCAAGGAAGCGACCCTGTTCCCCCGGGACCCGGAGACCCTTCAACCCTAGGAGCGGGCCCCCGGAAGCGCCCCTCGTTCGGTCTCTACGAGGAGTTCGATTCCGCAGGCTTGCCTGACAGCATCGCGCAGTGTCTCGAAGTCACCATAGTGCCTCTCTGTCCTCCTCCCCGGCACTATGACCTTCGTCCGTTTTCCGCCATCGGGGAGCCAGACGGTGTTGACCGTAAGGACCCTCGAAGGGAAAAAGACATCTTCGAGGAACTTCCGTTCTGAGCCTCCCGCCCCCACTATCCAGACCTTTCCACCGAGGGCCCCTTGGAGCTCGGCTTTCAGTCCCGGGTTGGACCTCAGAAGGGGGATGTCGGATTGTTCAAACTCGAGGACGTGACTCCCCCGGGCTTCGAAGGCTCTCCTGAAGGTTACGCGAGAAAGCTCCCCTATCTTGTCGGCCAGTCGTATCAGCGCCTTTGAAGCCTCGACGTCGGCCCTGGTTATCTCTCCGTTCCTCAGCCTCGACTCGCAGTTCCCGCAGAGGATGCCCGTCTTGGCATCGAATGTGCAGATTGGGAGCTTTATCGGCAAATCTCTGTGCGTCCCAACCCGCACCTACGGATAAGATTTTTGGAGTTCTGGAGAGTTTTGGCCGGGAGACCCGGGGGCGTAAGAGTGTTCAGGTCTGTGCAGCTTGATCTCTATCGAAGATACGTTGCTCATCCCACCGCCAACGTGGCTTTCTACCTGTTCCGTGGCAATGGAGACGCTCTTCACCTTGATGTCCGTGGCGAAGCGCTTCGTCAGGATCTGCGCCACATCCACCGCTCTGGAGATGGCCTTTCCCCTCGCTTTCAAAGTAAGCACTTCGGTCATGTCCTGGATTTGTGTCAGGCAGGCAAGAACGTAGTCCACGCGACCAGAAGAAGAGTTACTTCTTTCTGTTTGTCGGTTTCTTGCCCACGTAGATCGTGTTTGGTTCCCTATGTGCCATTGGTTCAGGCCGTGGTTGGTTCTCCATAGAAACACGGGCTCGTTTCGGTTATTTAATTGCTCTGGACGTAGAGCGGGACATCGGCGACATCCGACTAGTTCCCTCCCATCAAGTCCGCCATCGCTAGGTTTATCGCCACAGTCTGGTCCGCGGGTGTCGTGAAGCTTTTCGAGTACCAGGCCAAGGAACTTTTCAGGGAGTACGAAGTTCCGATTCCCTCTTCGGTCCTTGTGGGTCAGCCCTCGGAGCTACCCGCCGCACTCTCTAAGCTCGGTCTTCCTGTCGTCTTGAAGTCCCAGGTCCTTGCCGGTGGTAGAGGAAAGGCAGGAGGGATTGTGGTCGCGAACAACCTCTCAGAAGCGGAGGCAGCTTTCGCGAAAATCATCGACCTTCCGATTGGGGGCGAGAAACCCGCCGCAATCCTTGTCGAGAATGCCTATCCTCATCAGAGGGAGATGTACCTCTCCGTGACCCTGGACAGGGGCGAAAGGGCGTTCGTTGTCATCGCTTCGGCCGCTGGGGGGATAGAGGTGGAGACTATGGCAGGCAAGGTTGTAAGGAAGGTCGCCCTTGCGGGGATCGACGATGCTTTCGGCAGGGAAGTCGCATCTCTTCTTGGCTTGTCAGGTCCCGAAGCGGCCCAATTCGTTCCAATTCTGGTCGACCTCGAGAAACTGGCGAGGGAGAAGGATTGTGAGTTGGCTGAGGTGAACCCATTGGCAGTTGGCAACGATGGGCGGTTGCTCGCCCTGGACGGCAAGGTGATAGTCGACGACAACGCCCTTTTCAGGCATCCTGATTTCGCCAAGCTGCACCCGGAGGACCCCTTCGAAGGCGAGGCTTCCAAGCAGGGTTTCGCCTTTGTAAGGCTCGGCGGGGACATCGCAGTGGTGGGGAACGGCGCGGGCCTCGTGCTTTCGACCCTCGACCTCGTCGGGGACGCGGGCGGAAAGGCCGCCTGTTTCTTGGACCTTGGCGGGGGTGCGCAGAAGGACCGGATTGAAGCTGCTCTCCGACTGGTGAACCGGCTCCCCGAGACGGACAAGATACTGGTAAACATCTTCGGTGGGATAACACGAACGACCGACGTCGCCCAGGGGATGAAGACCATCCTCTCCGAAGGGCCAGTGAAGCCGATATTCGCGCGGGTCAGCGGCGCTGAAGAGGCGGAGGCGAGAAAGGCACTGGAAGGGACCCCTGTCAAGCTGTTCGGTACCGCGCAGGAAGCCGTTGATGCGGTGGTGAAGTCTCCATGATCCTGCCGTCGGCGGGTGAGCCAATCATCGTGCAGAACATCACTGGGAAGTTTGGTCGCCTCCACACAAGACTGATGCTCGAATACGGAACCAACATAACTGCGGGAGCGACCCCGGGCAAGGGAGGACAAACGGTCGAGGGGGTCCCTGTCTTCGGGACGGTAACCGAGGCTGTTGGGTCAACTGGAGCAAGGGCGTCAGTGATCTTCGTCCCGGCAGAGTTCTCTCTAGCGGCGGGGGTGGAAGCCCTCGAGGCCGGCATCACACTGCTTGTGGTCATCACGGAGCACGTCCCGGTCCGCGACACCCTGAAGCTGCTTGATATGGCCCAGAAGAAGGGAGCCTCTATTATCGGGCCCAACTGTCCCGGGGTCATCATCCCCTCTCAAAAGGTGAAGATGGGAATAATGCCGGCTCCCTCATTTAAACCGGGGGAGGTAGCCCTTTTCTCCCGAAGCGGCACACTGATGTACGAGATCGCGGACCAGCTCTCAACGAGCGGTTTTGGACAATCGGTGGCCCTGGGGATTGGAGGCGACCCTGTCACGGGGACCACCATGGGAGACTGCCTTGACTTTGCCGAAGGGCTGGAGCAGACGAGGGCTGTTGTGGTGGTGGGAGAGATCGGAGGGGACGCAGAGGAGAGACTGGCGAGGCACATGTCGCGCTCCTCGAACAGGAAACCCGTGGTCGCCTACATTGCTGGGAGACACGCCCCGAAGGAAAAGAAGATGGGGCATGCCGGCGCGATCATCTACGGGAACTACGGGACCGCAGAATCCAAGATCGCGGCGCTAAGAAAGGCAGGGGTCAGGGTCGCAATGACGCCGTCGCAGGTCCCAATCTTGCTGAAAGAAGCGACAAGTTGAAAAGCGGATTTAGAGGGGCTCTGACGAGAATTTGCCGATAGCCGACGTCACCAAGAAACAGATAGCCCAGAAGCGGCGCCTGTTCCTCAAGGTCTGCCTTCGATGCGGGGCAAGAAACCCACTCCAGGCGGAGAGGTGCAGGAAGTGCAAGACGTCGGACCTTAGGCTGAAAAACCGCTCCGTCGGCTTGAAGAAGTAAGACACATATCCGCAGGATTCGCGGCCATTATGGGGCCGGTCGTCTAGTCTGGTAGGACGTCAGGATTCTTCCCGTCAGGCTCTCACACGGCGAAGGCCGAGGGTTCAAACCCCTCCCGGCCCATCCCACACCTCCCCTTTGTCGGTTAGGAGCCTGGGTTCGGACCCCACCGGGCCCGTTACAATCAGATAGCCCGAAGTAATTCCAAGTTATCAGAACCAGTCAGATTATTACCCACCTCCAGAGGGACCTAGAACTCTAGATGGAAAACCATCTTCTTGGCATGCTATTCTGGCTTGCAGAACTGGTAGTTGCCAGCTTCCTATTGTCATATGGTGCTGAGCATCTGGCGGCGAAGTATGGTGCGAGATTCATAGGAAGAACGTTCATGAGCGTGGCCACAACGTTACCAGAAATAGCAATTGTGGTCTACGCCGCTTCTGATGGATTCTACGGTACTGCTTTGGCTGCTGGTCTTGGCAGCAACCTGCTAATGATGACAATTGGACTAGCAATCATGGTACTTATCGCAACAACCAGAATGTCCAAGGCTCCTCTGAGGGGCATTGACGTTAGTATGTTCAAACTCGATAAGATATTCCTGGTTGTTACGAGTACTGTGAGTGCAGCTCTCTTCTTTGACGGTTATAACTACATTGACGGAATCATCTTCACGGGGCTGTTTCTCGCATATCTCACTCTGGCGTTCAGGGAAATGAGAATGGAGAAGAGAAGGAATTCACAAGAAATGACAAATCAAAGTATCGCTCAACACACATCGGTCAACATCCCTCAAGTTCGTGCTGAGAGAAAAGGGTACGACAAGTCGATGCTGAAGGCCATGCTGATTTTCGTCATTGGTACTGTTGGAATATTCTTCGGAGCTGAGCCCTTCATAAGATCGCTACAAGGTCTTGCGGTTGATTCAGGTGTATCCGTCATTGTGCTGGCGGTGATTGTTAGTCCGATTGCTGGTGAAATGCCAGAAAAGGTGTCGATGATGATTCTTGCAAGGAAGGGAGCGGCTGGTGCTTCAATCGCTGTAGCAAATGTTCTCGGTTCTAAGATTCTAAACAACACTTTGTTGCTCGCGGTCGCAGTATTTGGAGCTATGTACCATGATGGCTTCTTTGCCCAGATAGTGCCAACAACAATCCTAACCTACCAGATTATCTTGGTTACGTCGGTCACAATTATCGCCTTGATCCCGATGCTCAAGAAAGAGATTGGTCTGAGAGTGGGGATCATGTTGGTTGTGGTGTATGGCATAAGCATACTCCTGCAATTCCTGCTTCCTCACGATGTCGGCATGCACTAAGATTCCTCTCAGGTACGCGAGCGCATGAGGCGTTCGTGACAGTTATCGAATCCCAAGAGCATGAGCAAACTCATGATCACATCGACAAGAATGCCAGTCGTGAAATGCGAATCCTAGTAAGAAAGCAGCGGAGAAACTACTCCTAACGCATGATGCACGCGTCTTCCATGGTGTCCGGGACTAATCTCACGGAATCCACTTTCCGAGCCCATTTGGGGTTGGCCCCCCGCCGCGGCTCATCTGGAGGGGCTCCTCCCTAGGCCGACAAAGTCCGGCCAGGGCTACCGCTTGTGCTTCTCATAGGCGATTCGGGAAAGAAGGTCGGCCTCGGAGTTCTTTTCTCTGGGTATCCATTCGAAAGTAACAGAGCCAAACCCCTTCAGAAGGTCCTTTGCCTCCTTCAGTTTTTCAAGGTAGCCGCCCCCTTTTATTGCCCAGGATTCGCTCATCTGCCCGACGAGCAACTTTGAGTCTGAACGGACAAGTATGTCTCCCCCGATTCGAAGCGCGTTCAGTCTCTTGAACGCCTCCACCAGGGCAGTGTACTCGGCGTAGTTGTTGGTGACATCGTATCCTGCCAACCCTTCTCCTTCTGCGAGCTTCTTCTCACCGTCGTAGATGAGGTATCCGTAGGTCCCTACCCCGGGATTCTGGGGCTCCGCGAGCCCATCAACATACACCAGCACCGTCAAACAATAACTCTCCTTCTAGAACCAGGGAGTCTGCAGCCTGCTGATCTGCGCCGACACCCTGTCGACATATTCGTTGAGCCTTGCGAGCAGGGTCTTGGACGTGATGAACCCCACCACAACGTCCCCGTCCTTCACCAGGAGCCTCCTGATCCCCTTCTCGTTCATCAGCCGGGACACAGTCTCGATTCCTTCCCCAGCCTGCACCGCGATGATCTCTGATGACATTATCTCGCTTAGCGTAACCTTCCCGGGGTCCCTTCCCTCGGCCACAACTTTTGACAGTATATCCCACTCGGTTATCAGGCCCTGGGGTTGAGTTGGAACCCCTATCACAACGAAGCCGTGTTTTGAACCCTTCATCGCTTTCGCGGCCTCAAGTACTGTGGTCTCTTGGGGCAGGGAAAGGAAGTCCTTCTCCACGATGTCCCTCGCGTACAAGACCATGGCTGCATCGACGCCATCCGAGCATAAATCCCTTTTCTCGAAAAGCGAGGGCACCCAGGAGATCGATTTCTAAAATGAAACGGAGCGGCCGTCGTTGGAGACAGGCCGCCTGCTACAGTGCAAGGCCCCGAAGGACCCTACATTCCTGTCTCTGTGCTTTCGCTTGTCTGGGAACCTGATCCACCCGTGACGCCCTCAGCGCCCACTGGACTACCAGTGGCGAACCTGTTGGCTACCTGGGTAACCTTCACCTTGCCCTGCCAGCCCTGCTTTGCGCCGGCCACGAAGATGACGAAACCATCGACCTTTGCAATGCCGTCACCCCGCCTGCTGATCTCGGAAATAGTAACGTCGTACTCCTTTCCTACTTCAACCGGCTTAGGCTTGAAGGACCTGAATCCACCGCTGCTTCCACTACTGCTTCCGCCGCGGCTTCCATAATTCCCTCGTCCGAAACTCGTTCTTTCACATCCTAGCGTCTCTCGGTGTCGCTGAATAATCGACCTTTCTTTCGGGTTATTAAGCGTGCTGTTCATCGAGAGGGTTCTAATGCGTTGGCTGTGCATTAAGCCCTTCGGGTTCTCCCAGTTGCGTTAAGTGTGCATGGCTCAGAGAGAGCCAAATGCGAAGTATCTGAGAATGAGGATAACGACCATGACCGCGAAGTAAATCAGAACCCTTTCCCCGACATTGAACCTCTGTCTCTTGCCCGACCCCTCTGGGGGCATGGAGGCAGAAATGAGTTTGAACATTACAAACCCCAGACCATAGAGGAAACTCCCGACAAATAACCCTCCGAGCAGACCAGTGCTTATGATTGTCAGAATGTCCACTGAGATGAATGCGCCGAAACCCATTAACAAGAGGGAGGTCGCCAAGACCGTCTCGCCCCAACCCTTCAACGAGTTCTTCAGAGACACCATTACTCATCCATCTACCCCTTTCGTATTAACTCATTCGGGGGTCTCCCGCTTCGGGATTGTGTGCTATTGCGTTCTTCGAGGCCTTCGCCGCCCTGATTAATTGCATCCATCGGTTCCCTTCGAGGTTAAGGTCAATCCCCGCCGCCTCTGCGGGGGTTTGCCCGTCTAAGGCCATATGAGGCCTCACGAAGTTGTAATGGATTCTGAGGCTTCCGCGAGAGGTTCTTCATCGACTTCTAACCGTGCTGAACCTTCAGCCCCTTCTTGGATTTGCGCTTCGATTGTAAGGCTTCAAAAGCAGCCTCGCGACGGGGTCTCCATGCCCCGAGAATTGAAGTCCAAGGAAGAATTCTCCACCATGCTGGAAGGCGCATCAGAGGTGAGGGTGGTAAGGAGCGGCGACTCCGCCAAGGTCAAGGTGCGGACCCACGGAGGTCTGTTCACCCTAAAAACAACATCGAAAGAGGCGGATGCCTTGATCAAGGGGATCAAAGTCCCAGTGGAAGAGATCTAGGTCATACAAGGTAGACCACGAGGACCGACACTCCCAGGAACATTGGTATCGGAAGCCCCGGAAGCAGCCTCTTCCTAGTCAACAAGACAAGTGTCGTCAGAACTCCTACCCCAATCGCGAGAATCGTCGCGAGAGTCGCAGATGCTGCGACAATCGGAGGACTAACCGTGTGAACGTAGGCAAGAGAGGGTATCATTGAGTAGAATACCACGTCACCTAGTCCGAGCGTAAACTCTCCCAGCTTAACGGACATGCCGTTCAGAGCGATTCCGGGGGCGGTTCCGATGAGATGCTTCAACGGCCCACGGAAGACCGCGTAAATATCATACGCTGAAAAAGCCAATGGAAGGAGAAGGGCCGTCCCGAGGTCGAGGGTCGACGCAAAGAAGCTGCCTACCTCTGCGCCCACGAACGCGAGTACTGCGGTCGAGATGATTGGATGATTCTTCACGAAGACCGTGTATCCGACGAGGGCCACTGGAATGAGAGCGACGGCGATGCCAAGGTACAGCTCGACCTCTGCCGGAACGTTCCCATGGGCCAGGCTGTCGACTGTGATGAAGGTCAGAAGGAAGGCAGATACCGCCGTCGACCCGAAAATCAGGAACTTGAACGAAAGCACCATCTTGCGCCTCAGAACCCGAAGAAGGATTACGGTCGCACCGAATGCGAACACGACAAGTATTACCACGTTTCCCACCGACCCGGACGGAGAGGTACCAGCCGGAGCAAAGCTCGGCCCGGTTACGCTGACTACCTGACTTAGTGCCGGGAGGTCCTGAAAGGTGAGAAGGATGGCTACGAGCTGAAACAGCACGACGATCAGGCAGGCATTCAGGACGTTCAGGGGGGTGACGCGTTTCTTTTCTGCCGTCGGCTCACTCATACCACGAACTCTTGACCGGGCATCGCGGCCGTGGCTTCGACCCCCATCCCCGCGTGGAGTTCCTCGGCAAGGGCCAGACAAGACGCCTCTTCTCCGTGAACGGTGAGGAACTTCGGCGAACCCCCGACCCCCTTCAGGTCGCTGAGGAGTGAAGTCTTGCCGCTGTGCGAAGAGAAGTCGAACCTCCTCACCTCCGCCTTCACCTTGGTCGGACTTCCTCTGTATATGGTAAGTCCCTTATCGAGGAGCGTCCTGCCCGGGGTCCCGGGGACCTGGAAACTGACTATTGCGATTCCGTTCTTTTCATCCTGCGACAGGTGCTCATTGTAGAATATCGAAGATCCGCCCACCAGCATCCCTGCCGGAGAAACGACCACTCCCGGCCTCTTCACTAGCCTCCTCCTCTGCGTCCAGCTGGTGACATCTTCCATCTGTTCGAGGGTCCTCTGTAGGAGGGTCGGGTCCTTGAGGAATTCCGGATATCTCATCAGTATACCATTCACCTTCAGCGCCATCCCGTCCATGGCGATGGGGTGCCTGAAGCCCGATTTCACAAGCGTCATCGCAATCTCCTGCGCCCGTCCTACTGAGAATGCCGGGACCAGAAGTACTCCTCCCCTCTCGACCACTGCGCTGGCAAAGTCAACGAGCCCCTTCTCTGCCTCTGACCTGTGTGGATGGTCTGCCGTCGCGTAGGTGCTTTCTGTGATGACCATGTCCGCCTCTCCGAGATTCTTCCAGGACCCGCCGAGGAGTTGGGTCTCGTCTCCGTTGATGTCCCCCGTGTAGAGGAGCCTCTTCGAACCGGCTTCGACCGCGACTACCGCGGAGCCGGGTATGTGCCCAGCGTCGTAGAACGTAATCGTGAAGTCTCCGACTTGGAACGGCTCCATGTAGCCGTGGTTCACCGTGTTGGAGTTCATCGCCATGAGGTCGAGGAACTCGAACGGGAGGTACTGGCCCGAGATCTTGATGAAATCTTGGATGAGCAGGTTCGAGAGTTCGGAAGTTACCGGCGTCGCGTGCAGCTTCATCTTCCCGCCAAGAAAGTGCAGAGGCGCCGCCCCCGAGTGGTCCAGGTGAGCATGGCTGAGAACAATCGCTTTGATGTCCTTGGGGGGAACGTGCATCGGGAACCCCGGGACCTTCGTGGTCATTGCACCGTAGTCGAGCAGGATCTTGCTGTCCTTGTGAGACACGAGAAAGGCGGAGCGGCCGACCTGCCTGGCGGCTCCCAAGACTTTCACTTCCAATTAATCGAAAACTCTTGAAATAACCGAAATTTTCTCTCTGTTTAAGGGTTTCTCCACACAAACTCTTGAAACCGAGTCAGGAGGTAAAAATGACGGCAAGCTGTCCCCACCCACCAGATGGTGGACAGCCTTCGGTCCAGGACGATATCTCATCGTGACTGCTTGCCATGTAGAACTCGAAATCGTTCCACCGGCTGAGGCCTGAGTCGTAGACGAAGTCCCTCACCACCTCGGCGCTGGGTGCCTCAACGACCCACAGGACCTTGTGTCCGGGGTCGAGGTGGAGCCTCACTTCGGTGCAGCAGCAGGTCGCCTCGTTGGGGCAGTCGCTTAGCGGAGAGGTCGTCGCCCTAAACTCATCGGTCAATTCTCTCAGGTCGCAGTTGGTGACTCTTGGCAACTCGCTCTACCTGCAGCTGGGTTCCCTCAATTCATCGGTATTCGCAGCCCAGTCACAGATCACCTCTTCCGTCGCTGACATGGGGGCCAAGTTGACGGCGACGCTTTCCGGACCTTCGTCCACGTTTGCTGTCTCCGAGCATCTCGTAGTCGTGGTCGCGATAATCGCGCTGGTCACGCTAGACCTCCTCCTCAGAAGGGGAAACGCGAAGCGGGTGCCCATAGACCAGGGTCAGGTAAGACCTGCCGCCGAATCCATTTCTCCATTTTGAGCTGGACCAGAATTCCTCGACCGGGAGAACTCAACTTATAGACCGGAGGCAGACAGGGTCGATCAGTTTGAAGATCCATCCTGAAGGGACGAGGCTAGATGGGCTCGCGCTGGTGGCCGGGTTCCACGGCATTGGGGCCACTGGGTATTGGTCTGTAAAATTCCTGATAAACGAGCTGAAGGCCAGCCGGAAGTGTTTCATCGACTACGAAAATGCTCCGGCGGTCGCCTCTCAAGGCGAAGGGAGCATATCGACCCCCTACGAGCTATTCGAGGCTTCGGGGCTGGCGCTGCTAAAGGCCGAGGTATCGCCCGTCAGAGAACGGGAAAACGAGTTCTACAGGCAGCTCGCCGAGTGGGTTGTCGCGGCGGGAGTGAAGGAAGTCGCCCTTGTCGGGGGATTGGACGAGGCCCTGAAGAACGACGACCATCCATACAAGGTCGCTATGACCAGCGCCTTCATCAGGCAGGGAGGGCTCCCGGACGAACCGGTTATCGAGGAGGACAGGTTGATAGTCGGCCCGGTTGCCTCGCTTCTCAACTTCTTCGAGATGAGGTCCTTTCCGGCCTACGCCATACTCGCCTATTCCAACACCGAAAGGGTTGACCCGAGGGCGGCCGCTTCAGCCGTTGACTTCCTTTCGAGACGGTACGGGTTCATTGTTAACACTGGTCCTCTGATCAAGGGTGCGGAAGTCATCGAAGGGGAGCTCAAGATCATCGAGCAGAAGGAGAAACAGCCCTCCGCTTCCGTCTATTCATGAGTCTCGTCCCAAGATAGGCCCTGCTACCACGTTCTCCGACCACCTTCACCGAAGAATATCCCATCTTCCGCAGGACCGCAACCGCTTCCTTCTCTGTCGATTTCGGGAGGTCCTTCGCAGCGACGATCTGCGTGAACGGATAGACAAAATCAAGTTCTGCGGGATACGGGCCCAAGATGGGGTGGAGCCTGTATAGGTCACGCGCCTCGCTCGAACGATTCTGTCTCTGGGCCTTGACCCTGCCGGCCGGGGGAGCACGAGAGACGAGCAATACCGCCTTCTTCGCCCGCCTCTTCCTCGTTGCCGCCAGCCTGAGCTTTGACATTTCGACCTCAGGTCGGGATAGGTCTGCCTTCGTCCTCAGGAGCAACCCTCTTTCCTTCATGGCGGGCGTCCCTTCGCGCAATGATTTACCTTCCCTCTGGATATCCGCCAATGCTTCGTGGAGCCTTGGATGGGCGGTCGCCTTCTCTTGCACCAGGTCCCACAAGCGTCCCTCGACTATCGCCTCCTTGCAGGTCTCCACTTCCTTTCTGAGCAGCCACAGATTGTGAGCCGCGAGTCGTTTTACTCGCTGGCCTGCTTCAAGTTCCAGGAGCTCCGTGACGCTGGTCCTTGAGCAGACCCCGCAGCTGCAGGGCAGATATTTCATCGCCCGAAGCGCGACGACCCCTCTCTCCGTCATGTAGCTCTCCCTTCTGGCGAAAAGGATGTAGCTCGCGGAGTCGAACGTATCGCAACCCAGGGCCACCGCGAGCGGCATGGTTAATGGGTGCCCGGCGCCGAAGAGATGCAAAGGAACCGAGTACGGTATCGCCTTCTTACTCGCCGCAATCATCTTGACAAGCTCCGAGAAACGGTAGTTTTCCATCACCTGGGTCGGGCTTCCGAGGGCAAGGAATTCGAAGCCCGCCCGGATCAGGGACGTCGCCGAGCGCTTCAAGAGGTCTGTGAACAGTCCTCCCTGTACTGGACCTATCCAGACGGTCTGGCTCTCCCTGAATTCGTCCATCGTCCCTACTGCTCCTTTCAAGCTGTATTCCATCGTCTCTCTGGAGTATCTTTTGGACTGCGAATAACCGGTGGGCCGGTCGAGGGTCACCGCCATGTCGGAGCCTATCTTGTCCTGGAAGGACGCCACTTCGCCGTAGCCAAGGCCGAGATCGCCGTATTCCAGTACCTGGTATCCTCCCGAATCGGTCATGATGGCTCCGTCGAAGTCGACAAGCCTGTGCACCCCGTTCTCCAGTGCTTCTTCTTTGACTCTCGAGTAGATGATGTAGGAATTCGTCATGATCCCCTTGAACCCCATCTTGCTCAGCTCTGCGGTCGGGACGGCCTGGACGACCGGGTGAATCACGGGGAAGAGGCATGGGGTTTCAAGCACGTGTTTGCCGACCCTCAGAATGCCGACCCTCCCCATGAGGTCAGACTCCTTCACTTCGAAGGCGAACTTCAAGCTCGCCCACCCCGCCCGTTGGGCAATCTTAAATTCAGTCCAGTCTAGCAACGATCGTGTTAATCGAAGGGAATGGGTCTCCATCCACTGGAGGTGCTGGAAGACGAATCATGAGAGTCTCAGCTATGGTCTCGTTCTTCGCGGTGGTCGCGCTCTTGATGACGCTGGCGGGCAACGCGGCCGCTCCTTCCGAATTGCTGGTTGTCTCCTCTCAGGTCCTCGCTCTGGTGGCCCTTTCCGGGGCGTTCCTGTCTGCCGCGTTCGGGCTCCGGTACTTGGTTGCTCGAAAGCCCGACCTGCGGAGGGCCCTGCTCTTCGTCGGGGCTTTGACTCTCGTCGTCTTCATCGCCCACTTGTACGTCGTCAACTCCCCTCCCACTTTCACCGATGGAACAGTAGGCGGACTGGTGGGATCCACCTTCGGCGACTCACACCTCCTCATCTCTTCAAGCAAAGTGACCTCGAACTCACTCTTCGTCGTCAACATCACCGACGTCGGGGACAGCGCGGTCGGTAACCTGTCGCTCTACCTCGACAACAGAAGCCTCCCGGTCACAGGGTTCGTCTCGCTGCCTTCAAACTCGGACCCCCTGCTGCCGTCGTCATCGACCCAGTTCCGATTGACGACCGAGGTACAGGGGAACGAGAACTGGCATGGGACGATAAACGTGACCTCCGCGTCATCCCTCAGGCTCGAATACCAGCTCCTCACTTGCTATCACGTTCCCAATCCGGGGGAGGCCAGTGGGGTGTTCGGCTGCGTGATGGACGAGGTGTATTATGTCCCCACGGCCTTAGGAATTCTTGACGGAATACAGTGCGCCCCCTATGCCCCAGGCTGTAATCTAGAGCACCCACCTCTGGCGAAGGCGCTGATCGCCGCGGGAATGGCGGTATTCGGGGTCAACGACCTGGGCTGGAGGGCCTCCAATATCATACTCGGGACGCTGAGCATTCCGCTCCTTTTCGGCCTCGTCCTCCTCGCCTCCGGAAACAAGAGGCTGGCCTATTTCTCGACCGTACTGCTAGCCCTGGACATGATGTTCTTCGTCCACTCATCCATCGGTGTAATCGACGTACCCATCGTTTTCTTCTCTCTCGTCGCGTTCATCTTCTATTTCTGGAAGGTTTCGTTATGGAAGATTGACAACTACGTGGCAGCCGGGGTGTTCCTCGGACTTGCTGCGCTTTCCAAGGAGACGGCACTCTTTTCACTCCTCGCACTCGTAAACTTCGAACTCCTCTTCCGCCGGGACGGGCTGAAACCCTTGTCCTCCCGGCTTGCCAAGATGACACTGGCGACGGTGGCTGTGTTCATCGGGGCCATCCAACTCTTCGACACCCTGTTCACATCCGGCGTTCAGCCCTGGTTCTACCAGCACATCGGGTTCATGCTTTCGTACGGTTCCGGCCTGATCGCCAGCGTCCTCGCATGCTCCCCGACGACCGGTTATTGGTGCAAGTTCCCTTCGATGCCAGGGGGGCCTCCCATACTTCCCACCGACTGGCTGTTGTTCTACACCCCCGTCGCGTACCTCGTGACGACGGTGACAGTGAGCGTAGTGAACGCCGCCAGCGTGACATACATCGCCGTCGGATACTACGGAATGGCGAACCCCGTAGTCGTATGGATGGTGTTCGCCTGGGTCCCCTTGCTTGTCTACAGGCTGAGGAAGGATCGCCACACGCTTCTCCCCGTGAACCCCGAAACCAGGTTCGGAGCCTTCCTGCTGGTCTGGCTGGCCTGGGCCTACATTCCATACATCCTGTTGTTCCTCTACGGAAGGGTGACCTACCCGTTCTACATCATCCCTGCGATCCCGGCGCTCGCCGGAGGAGCGGCATACTTCATCACCAGGGACTTCTTCCCTCCCAGGATGGCGTTGGTCTACGTTCTCGGAGCGTTCGCCATATTCTTCCTCTACTTCCCTGTCAAGGACTTCCTCCCTGTCGCCATCCGTGCGATCCTGGGGCACTAGTTCAGGGACTTGTGCATTCCTTCCAGATGTAGATACACTAATCAACATCCACATGCAAAAGTCAACGGGGGAATGAATTGAGCAGGGTGGCGGACGTCAAGATGAGGATCTCTTCTGTGGAGCTCCTTGCGACCCTGAAGAAAAGCTACAGCTACAGGGAGCTGTCCGCTGTCTTGGGGTTGTCCGCCCCGATACTCAGCCGGTACGTCCGGGGCCATGTCCTGCCGAGCGCCGCGAGGTCCGAGAAGTTCATCGCCACGTTCAGGGAGAAGCTGCTCAGGAAGATGATCCTCGACGAGGTCAGGGTGACCCGAGACGGGGCCTATGACATCAGCGCGGTGGTGTCGAACATCGGGCTTCTGAGCCAGATAGCCAAGGTGGTCTTCAGCGAGTTCAGCCTCGTCCCGGTTGACAAGGTGGTGACCATGGAGGTGGATGGGGTCCCACTTGCGGTCGAGGTGGCGGGGGAGTTCAACGCCAACCTGGCGGTGGCAAGGGCGGAGCGCGACCTGGGGGTCGAAGATTTCTACGAGCAGAAGGCCGTGTATTCTCCGTCTTCGGTGAAATACCTCTATTTGCCCAAGGCCTCCCTGAAGAAGGGGGAGCACATTCTTATCGTCGATGACATGGTCAGGTCGGGGACGACCATCGAAGCGCTTACGCGCATCGCAGAGAAGGCGAAGGCCAAGATCGTGGGTGTCTTTGCCATAGCCTCAGTCGACCAGTCGATGTCGAAGCTGAAGAGCAGGCTCGGGCTGACCTGCCCAATCGAATCCTTGGTGACCCTGGAGCAGAAGGCGAGGCACTACAACTTCTAGGTGATTGGGCTGGAAAGGATAATGATAGACGCGGGGTTCGTGTCGAGGGTCGTTCCTCCGCGGAGAAAGGACTCCCACAAGCGGGACAACGGCACGGTCTGCGTGGTCGGAGGGAGCAGGCTGTACCACGGCGCCCCTCTCTTGTGCGGGATGGGAGCGATGAGGACAGGGGTGGACCTTGTTTTCCTCGCCGTCCCCGCCAGCATCGCCCCTTCCGTGAGGGCGCTCTCTCCTGATTTCATAGTGGTCCCCCTTCCTGACGCGAAGCTGACGAGGGGGAATGTTTCGAAGCTTCTGGCCTGGGTCAAGAAGGTTGACTGCTTCGCAGTCGGTCCGGGGCTGGGCCCGCAGAATCCGGGGGAGCTGGTCCACGCGATTAACGAGTTCAAGGGAGAGGGTAGGGTGCTCGTCGTCGACGCCGATGCGCTCCGTCCTCAGATCATCAGTTCGCTCAGGAACACCAATTCGGTGGTGACTCCGCACGCGGGGGAGTTTGAACGGTTGTTCGGAGAGAAGCTCACGTCAGACCTCGAGGAGCGAATAGGCACTGTAAGCAAGCACTCGAAGGAAGCGGGGGTCACGGTGCTTTTGAAGGGCCCTATCGACATCATTTCCAATGGAGAGAAGGTGGGACTCAATTCCACCCATTCACCTGCCATGACAGTGGGCGGGACGGGTGACGTGTTGACCGGAATCACCGCCGGACTACTCTCAAGAGGAGTGTCCCCGTTCGAGGCAGCCTGCGCAGCCGCCTACATCAATGGATCCGCGGGACAAGAGGCAACAAACGAGCTCGGGCTCCACATCACGGCCTCAGACGTTGCAAACAACATTGCAAACGCCATGAAAAGGTTCGACCGCGTCGAATGAGGAGCAGGTCGCCCGGCCTGCAGGAGAAGTGGGCTCATGTCGTCAATTCCCTTCAGAGGATAACCCCATCATACGAGGTTGCATCGAGCCGGATCTCCCTCTTCTCTGACAAGAGGATGAGGGCTGAGGCGGTCGGGTTTGCGGTCAGAGTGGGGGACCTCGTGCTCGACCTCGGGTCCGGACCAGGGACCATGTCGAAGCTCATCGAGGCCGGAGGAGGCGAACCCGTTCTCTTGGATGTGTCGGGGGTGATGCTGTCTGCGTCGGCGTTCAAGAACAGGGTGCGGGGTACCTTCGAACATCTGCCTTTCCGCCCCGGCGTCTTCGATGGCGTGGTCTCGGGATTCGCCCTCAGAGATGCTTTGGACTTGCGCGAGGCAATCTCCGGTGTAGCCGCTGTCATCAAGAAAGAGGGGCGTTTCGGGTTCTGCGACCTTGGTAAGCCTGATTCTGCATTCGCAACCTTCGCATTGGGGGTCTATGTCCGAACGGTGCCCGGCTTGGTCGGGCTATTGACCGCAGGGAGGGCCGGACTGGGATACGGATCCCTATTCGACACCTACGTCCTCGTCCTGCACAACTCAGAACTGAGAGAGGCGCTCCGCAGGTTCTTCAGGGTCGTCGAGGTTCACGAGACCCAGATGGGGGGCTCAATTGTCGTGAAATGCACAAAATAGCCGCTATACCTTCTTCCGAAGTAATTCGAGCATCTCGTCAAGCCTTCCTACAGGGATTCTGCAACCGGCAGCGAGCCTGTGGCCGCCCCCGTTCCCGCCGAGACGATTCGCGATTCGGTCGATCGTCTTCCCGAGATGAACCCGGCACTCGGAAGTCCCCCTGAGGCTGACCTCGTACCATCCCTTTTGTTTCTGCTTCAGGGCGACGCCGGCCGGGACCTCAAACACCCCGATGAGTAGCTTTGCTATGTTTCCCGTCGAGTACTGGGTCGTCACCATATAGGCCAACCTCCCGACTTTCTTTCCCTTTGTCTTGACTTCCTTCCCCAGCGCCTCAACCTCGGCGAGCTGCTCGACGGCATATATTGGCACCCCTTCTATCTCGTGAGGATGCTTCATGAGGGCAAGCTCCGCGGCGACCTTCTGCGGGAATCCGTCTGCCGTCCCTTTTCTACCGAGGGCGAACGAAAGCATTGATGCCTCCAGCAGGATGAACTGCCGGTCGGCCTGCTCCATCATCTTCTTCCCCTTCGGCGAGCCATCCATGTAATCCGTCACAGCACCGCAGAGGGCGATCATCCTAGCCCTCTCAGGAAGTTCTTTCCTGAAGGTCAGGTATGCAAGCATGCTCGAGCACTCCTTATCGTCGTGAACTAGCCTAACCCCTGCCGCCTTGATCCTCCGCTTTGTCGAGGGGGACATGAAATGGTGGTCGATGTACGTCGTCTTCGCTTTCCGCGCAATCTTGCCCAGCCTTCCGATGAACTCGTCAATGTTCGAATTGTCCGCGCCGAGGTCGCACAGGACGAACTGTTCGGTGTCCGGGGGGACCCTCCCGAGGTCCTCCATCAGCGTGTCGTAGTCAGAAAGAAGGACCTCCGCGCCTGTCGCCGCCCTGACGATGCCGGCCGCCCCAAGACCGTCGACGTCCTTGATGTGCGATATGCAGAACGACTTCATTCCTGCGGAAGCGGGTTTCCGACCGATTTAAGCCTGAATCGAGATGCGACCCTGGTCGCGGACCTGCCTACGCTGGAGCAAGTAGGCCAGGGGCGCCCTTAAGGCGTCGAAGAGCGGGGAAACCAGTATCAGATAGACGAGAGGGGTAAAGTAGAGGACGATGTGGGTCCCATTGGCCGCCACCGATATGAGACCCCCCTGCGTCACTACCCAAATGTAGTAAGCGGTGACCAGATGGTAAGCTGAGACGAACGGGACGGATATCCCCATTCCCTCGGTCAGGGCGGCGACCACCTGGAACAACGCGATGATTAGACCGAAGGTGTAGATGAATGCGGGGATCGCGAGCGGGGTCGATGGCACCGAGCTCGAGAGGAGAGAGCCGAGGTACTGGGGGATGATGACCCAGAGGACAAGATTGAGGGCGAGGATCCCCGCGGCTCTCAGGACCCGCCGACGACGCGACACCATCGTCTCGAACATTGCCTAGGATCCTCCTGTGACGAATGCACCGAAGTCAGCCCCGACCGTTATTGACGCGACCGGGACCATCGCTACTGAGGTGGTGCCGTTGAGATGGAACGGGACCCCGGTCGGTATCTTGGTCACGTCCTTGACCACAAACTGGAAGGTCAGAGTCCCCCGTTGCCCGGGGGGAACTGTAACGGACGCCGGGGTGCACACAATGTTCGGATTGACCTGACCGGTGCACGAGACGTCGACCTCGATCGTGAAGAGTCCCTGATTGGGGACCGTTGCGTTCAAGGTGACGGTGACCATCTGGCCCTGGATCGTCCTCTCGACCGTGATGAGCTTCCTTCCTGAGCCCGCGTCGAAAAGGGTCGTCACTCCTCTGTAGTCCTCGTAGGCCGAGTACGCCACCGTGCCCAGGACCAAGAACGTCGTCATCCCGATTAGTATCGAGGACCATCTGAGCACTCTGGAGGCTCTGGAACGTGTCGTATTCATCGAGGTCCCTCAGGTCCGGCGGCGTCATTCATGGGTCTCGTTGACCCGGTTCGATATTTAATGCTGGGGAGGGCGAATCTCTATAGACTCGCCGCGGGAAAAGAGGCCTAATTAGCCGCCTGTATTCGGGTGGAGGTATGATCAGCGTACCGAAAGGGATGTTGAGGCTCGCTACCCTGAAGCTCCTATCAGGCTCGTCAATGTCTGGGACCGACCTCGCGGCCCACATAGTCAGAGCCACAAAGGGGGAGTGGAAACCCGGACCGGGGTCCATCTATCTGATTCTCGGAGAGCTCCTGAAGAAGGGCCTGATTACGGAGCTCCCGAAGAGGGAAGGCAACGTTCGCAGGTACATAGTCTCAGGGAAGGGCAAGGAAGAACTCGCAAGGCTCTCCAAGCAGACTGATCAGGATGTCGTCAGGCAACTGAAGCTACTTTCGGTTCATGCTTCCCTCTCGGGAAAGGAAAGCCTAGAGAAGAGACTCCTCTCACTCGCCGACGACCTTGGTTCCTAGGCTGCTCGCTAGAAAAGCTTAGAACGGGAACCGGCAGCCCCCTCCACAATTGGCAGACAAGCCGGTCGAAGTCGAGAGGGTCGGGATTGAACACGTTCCTGATGAGATGCGCCACGGGTCCCCCAGGCGGACCTTCACCCTCTGGTTCGCGGCGAATCTGACGATCGCTGACTATGTGATTGGCGTGCTTTGTGTTCTGCCAGGACCGCCCCCCTTTGGCTTCGGGCTGACGGTCTCACAGGCGATACCGATTCTCTTTCTGGGCAACCTCCTGGGAGGAATATTCCTCGGTCTGGCGGCGGCAATGGGGCCGAGCCTCGGATTTCCTCAGATGCTGTCTTCGCGCGCTTCGTTCGGGCGTTTCGGGAACTACATCCCGGGGGGCCTGAACTGGATAAGCACAGTAGGCTGGTTCTCAATAAACACCATTCTGGCGGTAATCGCACTGCAGGTTGCCGTCCCGGGCGCGAATTTCGCTGCGGCAGCGGCCGGATATGTCGTGATACAAGCTGTTATCGCCATCTATGGGCACGACTTCATCCACCTATTCGAGAAGATAATGTCGGTTGTACTTGGAATTCTGTTCCTGGCTATGTTCCTCCTCGCGGTACCGAACCTCGCGACTGCGTTTTCGTACGTCCCTGCTGGCTCGGCAGGGGCAGTCACTTTCGGGGCCCTCGGGGTCGCGCTGGTCTCATCGTTCTCATACCTGATGTCCTGGTCCCCCTATGCCTCTGATTACTCGAGATATCTCTCGCGCACTACCTCCAGAAGAAATATCACACTACTCGCACTTGCCGGTGGCGCCATCGCGTCGTTCGCGATTGAGGTCGTAGGGGCCCTGGTGGGCAGCTTGACCTCCCAACAATCGGGAAATGGTACGTTTTTCGGCGGTCTGTATTTCTTCGCAGGAGGCTACGGGGGGATCGCGATGCTGACACTGATCCTGGGCGCCTTCGCGGCAGACGCCCTGAACCTGTACACGAATTCGCTTTCCGCGCTCGTCCTCGACGTCAAGGCCGCCAGGTGGAAGACAGTGGCGGTGGGGGGGACCGTGGGTTTCGTCGTCGTCCTCGTCGTAGGGGCCAGCTTCGAGTTCTTCTTCGAGAGTTTCCTCCTTGCACTCTCATATTGGATAATGCCGTGGCTCGGAATCATCCTGGTCGACTTCTATCTCGCGAAGAAGACTGACGTAGAATCAGCGACACATCCGAAATCCTGGGACCTGCCAGTTCTCGCGGTATACGCGATATCTATCCTCGTATCTGTCCCGTTCATGGTCCCTCTGCTCGCGTACTCATATCCTGTCGGAGCCCTACGGTCCTGGTTCGGAGGGGCTGACCTGAGCTACTTTATCTCCTTCTTTGTCGCCGTGTTCCTGACGCTTGTCGTGCGAAGGCTGGGTTCTGGACGCGAAGTCCGGCGGTCAGCTACGACCTAGGAATACGTCTACTCAGCTGTCTCGCAGGAACCCTTGAAGGCCCTGCGGATGCTAGAATCCCCTAAGTTTGGCTCATGGCATAGCCAAGGTTTAGAAGATAAGCCACCCGGGCCGAGGGCGGAACACAACCAATGCCGAAAAGACATAACAAATCTAGGTTCAGCCTGGGCCGCCTCATCATCATTCTCATTGTTGCGACCGCAATAGGTATAGGTTCTATCGCCTACGTATTCTCTTCAAATAACACTCCTCCTGGCTTTCCGTTTCAGTGTCTGGGAATGGAAGGGAGCGCATTCCACATCCACCCTCAATTGTACATAAAAATCAATGGGCAGAACGTCGTCATACCTTCCCAGATTGGAATCGTCAATTCCGGGAGGTGTTTCGAGCCGCTACACACCCACGACAGCACCGGGTTGATTCATGTCGAATCCCATCTTGCGGCTACCCAATATACGCTGAGCCACTTCTTCCAGACATGGGACGCGACATTCCACACAGCATCGATCGGGGGGACGAACCGGCCGGTGGTCTTCAACTCGACAGACCTTATGGGATTCCGGGCCGACTCGACACACAGGGTTGTTCTGTTCGTCAACGAGGTGGAGTCTTCCAGTTATGGTTCCCTGGTCCTCAACTCCCTCAATGGGGTCAACATCACGGCTGCCTACCTACCAACAGGCTAGGTCTCGAAGGCTGATTCCCTGCCGTACAACTCAGGAATCACTCGATTGGACAGATTTTTATCCTGACTCCTCCAAGAGTGCCTCGTGTCTCTCGAGACCAAATTCAAGGTGAAGGTGTATCCCTCGCCGAAGCCCAAGAAGATTCCGAAGGTTGTGGGCGAGACCCTGAAGGGTGGAGCGAGCCCCAAGGCGATCTCCCGGATGAAGAAAGAGAGCGTGGACTGTCCGGTGGTGAAGAAGGAGGTGGGGTTCCTCGTTTGTTTTGCGTGCCCGTCATTCCTTCGCAGGGTGAGCGGAGTCGTCGACTGCGCTGGTGGTTCCGGACCGCCTCAAGAATGGCTGCTGGGCTAGTTCTAGGCGCGAATTCACAACTGAAACTAAGACTGCGCAGGTACTAAGGAGTCGGGATTACGACAGACCGGGATTTCAAGCTAGCCCTTCAGGAATCCAAGGATAAGACCGATGATGAAGGTGATTGAAGAGTATGGAAGGTAGCCCGCGAGCTTTGTGACTTCGGCATTCAGGGCCCCGCCTGACTTGAACAGAGATAGAATAGGCGACAAGACCTGGTCAGGAGTAAGTATCCCAAGGAGGATAAGGACAATAACAATTGCAGCTAGGACCAATCCAATCTTCAGAACACTCTTCGCAATCAATCCTACAACGAACCCGATGATGAGGGGAACAATCGCAGCAATTAGGAAGGTTAGTGTCAGGTCTGGCACCCCGAATGACACCATGCACACTCGCATTATCGGGATTGATTAATAAGCGCTCCGCCGTGAGTCCGTTTGACTGGCCAGGATATCTCGACATGCTGCATGAATCAGAAGCCAGGTAGTGTAGAGCCATGAATCATGGATCCAGGAATCGCGTCGTGTCATTGGATAGAGTGAGAATCAATGACCGCGGGAAATTGTCAGAACCTCAAAATCAAGGGTTTTATACGCAACTCTGAGCTTCGCCATCGATGGAGCACAGGGCGGCTCTTTATGCTTCCCTTTCATCAATCATCGCCGGTCTCCTTCTGAGCTACGAGCTTCACAACCCGATTTCGGTCCCCAACCTCTACAACGACATCAACTCCTTCTGGGGCAGGGGCTGGATATCTTCCGGGCAGTTTCCCTATGTTTCTGAGTTCTTCGAGTATCCCCCTGTCTCAGGCATAATCACCTACATCGCCAGGGTCGTAGGCGGGGACCAGGCAGGATACTACAACGCGTTCAGCTTGATGAGCCTCGCCGCAGGAATAATCCTGGTCTGGTCATGCTGGAAGATTGCCAGGCTCCGGGGACGGGACCTGAAGTCGTTCTACTTCATCCTTCCCAGCGTCCTGATCTACGGGATCTACAACTACGACCTCTTCCATGCGATGTTCGTCATGTTGAGCCTGCAGGCCCTCCTCACGGGGAGGAAATCGACGTCGGCCCTGACCCTCGCACTCGCGATTTCGACAAAGCTGGCCAGTGCAGTCCTGATCCCCGTGTACCTCATTCAAATCCGCGAGAAGCGCGGTTCGGTCAAGTTCATCGGGGTGATGGGCGTCGTCATTGCGACCCTCAACCTGCCTCTGATGTATGTCAACTTCGGGAACTGGTTCCAGACATACACCTACATCGGCAACTACGGGCTTGAGGACGCCTGGTTCATCTGGATATTCCAGGACCCCTTCAGCATCGTCGCGAAATACTTCGGCTTCGCAATCATGGGGGTCCTCTTGCTCCGGATCTACACACTCAAGATGGACGTTGCCACGAAGTCTTTCCTCGCCCTTGTCGCCTACCTGCTGGGGACATACATCTATTCGCCGCAGTTCAACCTGCTCCTGATTCCGTTCCTTGCGATACTCTCCGTCGAACATCCCTCGACTTACCTCTGGGATGCGGCGAACGCTCTAATCATACTTACCTGGTTCCTTCCGACCCCCTTGCCAATGTCGGTGTGTCCCTCCCAAGCATGCCCGACCCTCCCGTTCACCCTCCCGCAGGACTTCGCCCTCCTCCGAGCGATAATGTTGCTTTGGATGGGTTTGGCAGTCCTGAGACGCGAAGGATGGAACCTGTACTCGCTCATTCCTCACAGGAGGCAGAAGACCCTGGACCAGCCTTCCGTCGGTCTAGGCCTTGGGAATACCCTTGCTGGCGAGGAGGCCGGCAACCATCCCGTAGTTGCAGTCTCCGGTCCGGACTATCTTAAATCCTAAAGCCTTCAGCATCGCTTCGAGCCCTCCGTCCTCAGCCGAATGCTCTCCTATGTGAAGGTCCGAGACGTGGGGTATCTTGCTCCATCTCTTGCCGGGACCGAGCCTCGTCCATACCCACCAGAGCAGCCTCCACTTCAGGCTTGGTACTGGCGTCGTCGCAACCAGGAGACCTCCCGGACGAAGGACGCGGGCAATCTCCTTCAGGCTTGCTTCGGGCCTATCGAGATGCTCCAAGACCTCGGCACACAGGATGATGTCGTATGAAGCATCAGGCATCGGAATCTCGTAGGCAGAGCCGTACTGTGCAAGGATTCCTCTCCGTTTCGCCTCCTCAATGACCTCGTTGTCGAAATCGATTCCGCTCACCTCTCCAGACGGTTTGACAAGCCTGACAGTGTATCCGTCTCCCACCCCCACATCGAGAAAATCCAGTTCCTCCCAGCCATGGGGGAGAAGCTCACGGATCATCTTGGCGAGGTTCCTCCTCCACCGCTTCGATAATCGGTTGGATTCGTAATAGCTGTTGTCGGGTTCCTCCATTTGTCCGGCATTCACCCCCGATTTCGCGCGCTGTTAAAGTTGCGAGCAGTTTCAGGTCGGGCTCATCGATGCTGGAATCGGCGCTTCTTGTCCGAGCCCTCACTCAAGTGGCTTTCGATTCGCTTGTCCATCCATGCCTCATAAGAATCCCTAAGGGGTGTACGTTGCTGGTTTACCTTCGGAGTCGGCCCACTTTGCGAACTCAGCCACGTCTCGTAGCTGTCCGCCGGCAGACGGGTCTTGTCCAACTTTGAAGATTCTCTCATCTTTGTCTATTCCGACTCTAGTTCTTGCCCCGTATAAGGTAGACGGAACTTTGTCACTGGTGCCCGAGGGTCCGCACTGCTTCTTTCAATGCTTCCGCCTTTTCCTTCAGTACCGCGATTGCTTCCTCCAGCTTCTTGCAGTCCGCCTCCTCCTGGGCAAGGGTCGCCTCGAGTTCGGCAATCTTGGTGGGCGCGCTCTCCATCTCTCGTGAAATCTGGCCCAGAGGAGCGTAGTCAAGCCGTCTCGGCATCTCCGCGAAGAGATTTCGTTGTTCCTGATTAATCTCGCTCATCTTCCTTTCGTCGGTCGCGGCGAGCCAGGAAATTTGCCTCGCCGCCTTCATGGTCTCATAGAGCCTGTCTTGCAGCCTGACGTATGACTCCCAGTACTTCATCCAGGCTTCGTTGAAGGCTATGAACATCGCCTTCATTTTCTGGTCATCTGAGCCCTTGGTAGATTCCAAACGTGAAAACCCCTTGAAGTCCATTGGAAGGGTTGGGTCGCCCCTTTATAAGGGGCGAAGAGCGAAGCAATCCGTGAATCAACTAGAGCGTGAATTGTGCGTCACTCATCAAATCAGGCTTCAACCGGACGGTTCGACGACCAACTTGGTGTGCCCAGTCTGTGTGCAGCTGGACAACCAGGAAACTCAACGGAGAAGGTCTAGGAGGCGCTAAATCTGTGGGCGAACCTTACCTCCAGTCTCCGAAGTCGCCAAAGCTCTGCCCAAAGTGCGGGGAAGTCGGACGACTCTACAGGACCCCCCGTGGACTCAGGTGCCTTGAATGCGTACGGACGAGCGATTCCGGCGGCCTAGGTTTCAGGTGAGGTTTTAGTTGAGCGGCGAAGCTCTCTTTCGGCTCCGGAACTTGTAACCGCAGAGGGAAGGCTTGTTTCACATGAAAGCTACAATCGTAACCTACCCAGATGAGTTCGCGCAGCGTGAGATCAGGGAACTGGCAGCGGCGGCTGGGTATTCCGTCCAGGAATTGATTACCCAAAAACAAATCATAAAATCGTCCTACGGCGTAGGTGTCGGGAAGGCGCAGGAGCTCGTGCAGATCGTGGCAGAGAACGATTGTGACACTCTGATCATCGATGAGGTCCTCACCTCGTCCCAAGCGAATAACCTCGCACAGGCCGTCCACGCCGAGGTCGTTGACCGCGAGAGGCTCATACTCAACATCTTCGCCCTCAGGGCTGCCACTACCGAGGCGAAGCTCCAGGTCCAGCTGGCGGAGCTCAAGTACGAGATGCCTCGCGCCAGAGACGCCGTCCGCTATTCCGTCAGGGGGGAGAGGGCGGGTTTCTCAGGCATGGGTGAGACTGCGGTCGACGTAAAGTTCAGGGCGCTCAAGAAGAGAATGGTAATGATCAAGGAGAAGTTGGCCAGGGCCGAGTCCAGCAGAGGCCTACAAAGGAAGGAACGCTTGAAGCTCGGCGAACCCTTCGTATCCTTCGCAGGCTACACAAGCAGCGGGAAGACTACTCTCTTCAACAGGCTCGCATCGGAGAGCAAGGAGGAGTCTCCGAAGCTCTTCACTACGCTCACTACCACGACCCGGGCGATCGCGGTACCCGGATCCAAGAAACGCATTCTTCTGTCGGACACGGTCGGATTCATCTCCAGGCTCCCGACATACCTGGTGGAGTCGTTCAAGTCGACCCTCGAGGAGCTCACCTATGCCAATCTCGTGCTTCTAGTCATCGACGCCAGCGAGGATGTAGACTCGATCAGGATAAAGTTCGGGAGTTGCAAGGAGATACTGGGGGAGCTGGGGGTCGACCCGAAGAGGGTGCTCCTGGTGCTGAACAAGATTGACCTCCTGCCAGAGGGTTCGAGGGGGGTCGTCCCTGATGCCCTGTTCGAGGGGTTCGCGACGGTCAAGACTTCGGCGACCAGAGGGGATGGAATGCGACAGCTGAGGAACAGGATCTTCGAGGCGACTCGCGAGCAGACAGAGCTGATCGGTGGAATCGGGCAGACAGGGCCCTAAGAATGGCCCAACCTTGTTTCTGACAATAGGCAGGGCCCCTCTGGGTGTTAGTAGGGCATTTGACAAGGAACTTCTCTCTCATCATCGCCTCGAACTACCGTCCAATGGCCACCCGTAGCCATTCTGGAAGGAACGCCTTTTCCGGGAAGAATACAAAGAAGAAGACGAAGGCACACCCAACGTAGAGTATGGGGGTGTAACGAGGAAGCCAGTTTCGAGTGAGCAAGAAGCCCGCCCCCAAGGCCACTGCGGGAAGTGCTGGTATGAAATAGAACGGGTACGTCACCCTCCCGACTAGGAACAAGGCAAGGTAGGGGAAGTAGTTCCACGAAAACCAAAGTAGCGAGAAGACGGCGACCTTCTGGTCCCCGGTGAGTGTTGTCTTTGATGGATTGACAAATCCGAACTCATCGAGGCTGCCTGGTCTGGGTTTGAACATTCGCCACGCTACGAGGGCGGCGAGAGCTAACCATACGTAGGTTGTCCAGGTTTCAAGCAGATTGGTGAACCCGTAATACGCTATTCCGACGTATGTGTAGGGGGGTCCAAGACACGTACCATTGACGAGGTTGGTGCAAACAGAGACACTGGTTCCGTAGTATGTCACAGGCTGATAATAGGTCATCCAACTCAAGGGCGTAATCTGGACTCCGCTGCCATAAGTCCACCCAGGCCCAATTAGGGACGACCCGTAGCTGACCATGTACTGGATTTGATTGAGGAACGATGGGAATGCGCCGCTTGCGAAGAGGGAGTCGTAGGCCTGCAGGCCCAGTATGAAGACTAGGCCGGTTGCCACAACAATCCTGAGGGACTCTGCTACCCTCGTTACAGACCTGCCCTCGCTGACCAGAAGATGGTAGGTGACGAGAGTCGCTGCGAGAAAGATTGCAGTCTCCTTCGAGAGGCCCGCGAGGCCCAGGACGACCCCTGCGAGCAGGAACTTGTCGACTCTCCAGATCCGGATTTCGTAGAAGTAAATCACGAAAGCCAACAGGGCGAAGAACACCATGTGAACGTCAATGAGCGCGGCGCTGGAATGCGAGAAGAACATTACATCAAGTCCGAGGAGGGTTGAGGAAAGGTAGGCGACCCTTCTATCTCGTGAGAGTTTCAATGCCAATGCGAAGAGCAGAGGTAGGCTGAAGGTCCCCATCAGGACCTCAAAGATCCTCCATCCGAACGCGTTGTCCCCGAAGGCCACAATCCCAGAAGCAATCAGCGCCTTCGAGAGGAATGGGTGCTCGAGGTTGCAGTTCGGCACGGTCGGACCACACTGGGTCCCGTTCAGCATGTTTTCCGCCGTAGGGACGTAATAGACTTCATCCATGATACACCCGTTCAGGTCCTTGGAAACGTCGCGGCAGTCAGGGAGCCCTGGGTTGTTGATGATGTACAGATGGGCGACCAGCGTCGCCGATGTGACCAGGATGAGGAAAATGACCGGCCTCCTGAAAGCAGGAAACGCCTTAAGCGCATACGTTGTTCCCAAGACAAGAGCTGCCAGGGAAAGGAACCCCAGGCTCATTCCCGCGAGCACCGCGAGGAGGTAGGTGTCTTGACTTGGCCAAATTGAATGGGCCACAATTGCCAGAACCACGAGTAACAGATCAAGGACTACGGCCCAGATCAGATTTCTGAATGCTAGTCGTAAGAAAGGTATGAGGGCGGCGGAACGTCTGATCGTTGCCACATGTCACCTAGGGGCGCGTAACATTATAAGTCATGAATGGAAGTCGAAATGACCCCACTCTCTGACGGAATCGCATTCAACCCGGGGACTGTTCGACGCATTGCATTGATTCGCTGCTCAGCGATTCAGATTACATTTTCCGTATGGATCATCCTAGCATGTGGCAAGAGCCGATTTAGAGGCCACAGGGCGGTACGAAAGGTCTTCGAATCCAGCTAATTTCTCCCACATGGATTGTCGTCTGTTGCCGACGGGTGTCACGAATCGAAAGAGCCCTGATGAGGCCAGTACCCAAAGCCGTTCGGCGAGCCAGGCTAGTGCGATTTTTCGACCCATTGGGCCCGAGCGAAGTGAGGTATCACTTGCGGAGAAGGGCGAGTGAACCGAAGTTTCGGACAAAACCGAAGGCCTCACGGAGCGAGGCCGACTCAACCACCTTCATGTCGCTCATCTCTATTTTCTTCTCCCAGAAATGCTCCAATATCTTGCGCTTTATGACCATCCAACCGATTTCTCCCAGCAGACCTGTCAGAGCCTTCTCCAGTTTGACAGGGTCGGCGAAGGCCTGGTCGAGTGTCAGGTCATACCTTTCCCTCATGTAGTAGAGGACCGTCTGCTTACCGTCCTCGCTAAATATAGAAGTGAGGGCCGAGTCAAGTCTGGCCACGACCTCGGGCAGATCGGCCTTCTGTACCCTGCTTTGGCGTCTCCAATCCCTCGGGAGGATTCCCACGAACATGACTAACTGCAGGAGATATTAGTCGTTATGGATGCTGGATACACTTTGCCCGCCGCATCTCGGTCAGCGTCGGGCCCGTCTGGGGACGGATAGGGTTGGGCTCCCAAGAAACCAAGCTATCATGGAAATGGACCAATAATCTATAATGCATATATAGACCGGAGCAGCTGGTTTGTTCAAGATGTCAGTGTCCCAGTCGTATGTCTCGGGCATGTTCGGCGTACCAAGCTCGAAGAAGAGCCCGGCACGCAGGTCAGAGCTCGAAATCAGGATGGACGTACTTCAGGTGGTGTCCCAAGGTATTGACAGACCCACACAGATAATGTACAAAGCCAATCTCTCCTGGATTGCGCTCCAGGGGAACATCAAGGCGCTGGTAGGACGAGGTTTCCTCACGGAGGAGAACCTGGGTACCAGGAGGCGCTACGAACTGACCCAGACCGGCACAGAGATACTGCGAGACTACATGAAGGTCGTAGAGGCCATGGGATCATCCCAACCGGTGCAGAAGCGAGTCGAGTACTAGCCATCCTTAGCGAAGGGCTCAGTAACAATAGGATCGCTCCACCGGTCCCTCTAATTTTCGCCTAAACCCCGCAAACCAAGCCGTCGCTACTCCAAAGTTTAAGTAATTTTCAATGGCCCCCACGGATAGTCATGGGGGAGCGCGACAAGGAGGTCATGATCTTTCACTTTGACCCCAAGCGGAAAGTCTTCCTGGTTTCGCTCCATCTTGAGAACAGGCCCGGTGCCCTTGGTAACCTGACGAACCTGCTCGCCGTCCGGGACATGAACATGCTCGAAGGCTATTTCGGGGGCATGTCGACTGGTTCCAAGGCGAAGGTGAGCTTCTTCGTGGAGACCACCAACGAAAGAATGGACGCTGCCTGGCTCAAGGAGTTCGTCGAATCCTCGGTCTACGCCTCAGACGTGGAGGTCAAGGCTCCCGTCGAAGGATTCCTGTCCGACTCGCTGAACTTTCCGCTCACTTGGAACAATGGTGACCGGGCCGTTCTTATGAGAACGGAAGGGTTGAGAGCGATGCTGGAGGCGGTGAAGTCCGGAAACCCTGAGACAGGCAGGGAGTCTATCTACGAACAGGGCTTCACCTACGGTAAGGCGGCTTGGGGGAACCTGATGTCGACCCACAGGCCGAGGTCGAAGGAAGGCTTCATCGAGATGCTGAAAATTTACTCGGCCACTGGCTGGGGGATAGTCGACCTGATGGACCTCGACGTAAAGCAGAGTAGGGCCAAAGTCACGATGATGGAGGGGTTCGAATGCGTTGGACTCAGGACTGGCAAACCAGAGAGCAACTACATCAGGGGGCACCTGGCAGGAGCGTTGTCCGCGTTTTTCGGTCAGGACGTCTCGGCTCGCGAGAAGAAGTGCCTTTCGAAGGGTGACAGTTCGTGCGAGTTCGAGTTTTTCCCCTAGGGCCTTTGCCTAGTTCTGCGTCATTTACGATTTCACTGCCCTCTGGACTGCGAGATGCCCGCCCCTGAACGTAAGCTGGTTCCCGAAAAGGCTCCTGACTACATTGATTTCCCTGTCTGAGTGAGCTCCGCTGGTCAGAAGGAAGACTGTGGTTACCTTCCCGCTACTGAGCATTTCGTTCGCCTGCTTGAGAAACTTGTAGGTCGACTCCAGGCCTGAAGTAAGTATGAGGTCCGAAACGCTGTCGAATATCACACCGAATTTCAGGTCGGGGTTCGAGGTGATGGCCTTGTCCAGAACGTTGAGTAGAACCGACTGGTCCGCCGTCGGGACCAACACCTCGTCAGGCTTCTCGCCCGGCTTCGGGTATGAAACCTTCCTGGTCATGGTGAAGAACCTGACATTGCCCGAGCCAGAAAGGGCTTGGTGCACGGGGCTCCCTCCGGCCGTGAAGGCGAAGACTACGTGCTGTCTTGACCCCAGCTCGTTTACAAAGTCTCTAATGCTATCTTCGAACTTGGACGATGGGTCGGCCTCCATAAGGAACTCCTGGCCTATGATGTCTTCCGTCTTGAGCCCCAACCGGCCGGAAAAGGCGGTCGCGGTTGACAGAGACGGGGCAGGGGCGATCCCCGGCTGGAAGAATGCCGACAATAGTGTCGCCCGCCTGAAGGTCGCAGCAGTTGCCGAGAAGGCCGCGGCTGCGAACAGGTACCCTAGGGCACTGGCATCTATCCCCTCGTTGAGAAGATAGCCGTTGAAGACGAGCAGGTCTATTCCTATACCCACCCAGGCGATTGGAAGGATGGCGAACGCCCTCCTTACCTCAGTGTCTGCGGTTCGCCTCCGCGCGGCCGCCAGAAGGGTCGACGGGTAGATTATGAAAACCAGGAGGATTCCGAGAAGCATGTCCAGATACAACGGGTCGAACTGCGTAGCAACAACCGAGGTTCCCAAGATAGTGCGAAGAGTCTGCGAACTGAACGCTGTCGGGACCGCCAGCAGGTAGCCCTCCGCGATGGCTATGTAGGTCCCGTAGATTATCAGAAGGGTGGCCCCCGCCTGATGATTCCCCACCTCCCTTAGGATGCCGACCAGTCGCCTGCCGGCAGGCCGGTAGTAGATCGCCACCGCGATCAGTGTCAGCAGGAATACATCGGCGAGCACGAAGCTCGTGTTCGATATGGTGTACACGTAGAGGAAGGTCCCGGTGAATTGTGAGGGAGGGTCGGTGGGTGCTGGGACGAAGTTCCTGGCGAATTCAAAGGAGACGACCCCCATGTAGAAGATGTGTACCATGACCAGGAGATTCCTGACCTGCGGATAATCTGTGGTCTTCTGCCTGTATACATAGACGGCCGAAGTCCCGGTTATGAGGAGGGTGACGAGGTGTATGGCTGGGATGAGCAGGTCCGTGGGTTCCATACGGTGCTACTTCCTCCTGGCCTCCAGCCAGAGCGTTATCTTCTCCAGGTTCCTCCTTGGCAGCCCTTCAGGGAGGTGTTTCAGCTTCGCCCTCGCAAGCTCCGCGTGCTTTTTCCCGAGCTCTGCAGCGTATTCCACCGACCCGAGGTCGTCAAAGATCCCCAGCAGCTCCACCACGTCGACGAGACCGTAGGCGCTGCGCTTCATGGTCGACCTCAGGACGTTGCTCGTCCTGGCGTCGGCTTTCGCGAGAGCGTGTATCACGACTATGTTGGAGGCGTTGTTCTGGAGGTCCTTCAGCATCGGCTTGCCCATCTCCTCACTCCTCCCGGTCAGGTCCAGGATGTCGTCAACCATCTGGAATTCGATCCCGATGTTGAGGCCGAAGTCGTACATGTCCTTCACAACCCTCGGCTTGGCTCCGCCTATAATCGCCCCGGAGGCCGCAGCCGCCCCGTATAGCGCCCCCGTCTTCAGTCCCGCGAGCCTCACGTATTCCTCCAGGGTCGAGTTGTCCTTCCCGGAGAGGCCCATCTCAAGGAACTCCCCCTCGGCGGCCTCCTTCGCAGACTTCGAGACATACGATAGTAGTGAAGTGAGCTGCTCCTTTGAAATGTCGAATTCCGAGTACTCCGCCAACATCTGGAATATCTCGAAGAGCATCATGTCCGACAGGAGGATCGCAGTGGTGACTCCGTGCATGGTGTGGGCAGTCGGCCTGTTGTGCCTTGTCGCAGAACTGTCTATGATGTCGTCCTGGGTCAGGGATGCAGCATGAGCCAGCTCGTATGCCACGGCTATGGGGATGGCAGCCTCGTATGAACCCGTCAACGACTCGCACACGAGCAGCGCAATCGAGGGTCTGAGCCTCTTCCCCCCGCCTTCGACGAAGTCGTAGGCCATTCCCATCAACTTGTTGGACGGGTCCCGGTGCTTCCGGAGCTCGTTTTCCACCGCGCGCACATAGGGGGCGAGGGCCCGGTCCATCTCCGCATCCGCTATAGCGAACCACTCGCTCTCATAGGTGCCCAATGTATGTCACGACCCCCCACAGCACGTATTCGCCGTCAGCTACCAGGTCCCTGACCGAGTTCACATGCTTCCCAGAGCTCGCGTACCACCTGTAGGCAACCGAATACAGGGTGAATCCGGCCAAGCCTGCCGCGAAGTATGGGACAAGTCCCACGGCAGCTACTGAAATGATGTAGAGCCCCGAGGCCATGTCGAGCAGGTTCATGACCCTAGCTGAGCCCGCCAGTCCCAGCCTGCCAGGAAGGGTCTTCACCCCATAGACTGCATCGGCCTCGATGTCCCTCTGGTCGAAGAATATCGTATTGACCATCAGCCTCAAGAATACAAATGGGGCCAGGACGAGGATCGCCTTCGGAAGCTCGAAGTAGTAGAGCCCAACCAACAGAGGGATCAGCGCCCAGCCCGACGAGATCGCTACGTTCTTGGTCAGGATTCCCTCCTTGAGCCTTGAAATCCCGGTCGCAGACGCCATGCGCTCTGAGCTGACGCTGTAAGCCAGAGCAAGAGAGAGCGGAATGAGGAGGGCCGCGAAGAAGTAGATGTTGCGAAAGAGCGCCAGCCCGTAACCCAGCAGGAAGGAGGCCGCCGCCACCGCCGGGAGGACGCCGCGCCTTCGTTGCAAGTATGCCGTCCTGCTCGGGTGTGACAGCCTGTCCTGATCGAAGTCAGAGGCCCTGTTGATGGAATAGGCGCCGAAGGAGAACAGGTATGCCATCAGGAGCAAGTCCCAGGACGGCGTTCTCCCCATTACGAATGTGACGCTTGCCGCTATGCCGGAGGTCCCGAGCGCCAGCAAGTGCCCCCCGTACACCAGTTCATCGTAGGCGGCTGACGAGGCCTTCATGCTTCCCTGTCCACCTGCGCCGCGGCCTTCTCTGCTTGGGTGTAGAGTCTCCATCCCCTCTTCGGTTCGAACATCTCGTCGGGGATGGTGAGGGTGGTCGTCTTCGAAGCGTCGAGCAGCGCCACCTCATATGAATCGCTGGCCCCCTGGAGGTGCATTTCGATCTGCTGCATGCACGTCTGGAATTCTTCCATCGGGATGTCTACAAGCGCGAGGTAGGTCCTGTCCTCGGTCCCGGCTTCGAGCCACGTGAAGGGGAGGCTGTTGCAGAACTTCCTGACCTTGGTCAATCCGCTTTCGTCAAGCTTGTGCGACAGGATTACGGCCTGCATCACGCTGCCCGGGCTGCCGTCCTGGAAGGGTCTTATCCATCTGATGTTGTTGCTCAAGATGAACGAGTTCTTCAGAACGTGTTCCGCGTGGTGGTAGCGGACGGTCCGGGGGTTTACCCCAATTTCCTTCGCAGCCCTCGCCAGGGGCATCGCGGGGTCCTTCATCATTAGGCTCAGGATCTTCAGGTCGATGAAGTCGATGTCGGACTCCCTGTTGACCGAGATGAACGCCGGCCCTATCTCGCTCAAGGTCATTTCGAACCTGTTCCAGTCCATGCTCCAGGTCCTCCTGTCGAAGTTATAGAACTCCGGCCTGAACGGCGGGTATCTCATCCAGTAGAGCTCTCTGTATTCAAAGTCTTCAATCAATCCTTCGGACTTCATCAATTCGAGGCTGTCGAGGTATTTCTTCTTCAGCCTGTAGGGGACCGCCGCAAGACAGAAGTGCGTGTTGACCCCCATTTTCTTGCCTGAAAAGACCACGTAGGACATCCTGTCGGTCCAGGACTTCCCCGAGCTCCCGTTCGGGCGGACTGTCAGGATCCCCATGGACAGACCCATCTGCCCGTAGTTCACGTTGATGGTGGTGGCGAGCCCCAACTTGGAGAGGTGCTTGCTAACCTTGTACCTGATGGTCTCCGCGTTTTGACCGGTCAGCCTGGCCAGGAGGGAATAGTTCTGTACCCCGACCCTCTTGATGGTCTCGAGGAGCTTGTAGTCCTGGTTCCTCCTCTGTAGCTTGTCTAGGGAGCCCAACTATCACCAGGAATGGAACTTGATTAATAAAGGAACGTGGATTTGAAATCCATTATCCGCTGGTCATTTATAAACGTCGTATCCCTCCTCGCGAAGCATTGGCCGGCCATCTGAGACAGGGGTTCTGCTTCATTCGCGGGGTGGCGGCCGCCTGCTTCACTTGGGGTGGCGGCCTGCGTGCGTGGTCAGACACCCGCAGAGGTCGCGGGAATCGGGATTCACGAAGAGAACAGGTGGTTAGCACTGCTCAAGTCAAGCGTCCACCATCAGAGGTGGGCGACTGCAGAGAACTGATAAGTGCCAACCCAAGACCGAAAGCCAAGTTGAGAATCGTCCTCGTAGCAGCGGGGGTGTCTCTGATTGCAATCGGGGTGTATTTTGTAGCCCTGCTCGCAAGTGAACCATGCCGTCACGGTAATTACCTATGCAACTTGGTGGATGATTCGCTTATCATTGTAACATTAGTATTCTTCTTGGCTGGAGTGGTGCTCTTGAGGCGCGGGGCGCGTCCCGCCCACCAATCTGAAACATCCTCTCAGACCAACTGACTACGGAACAGAATTGAAACAGGAGACAAAAAGGATATAGAAAGCGTCCATGGGGCCAGTGAAGACTTTGCCTGACGCCACCGAGAAGAGGGTCAAGACAGGGGTGCCTGGGCTCGATGGCCTGATCCAGGGAGGCCTTCAGGCGGGGGATTTCGTTCTTCTTGTGGGCGGAATCGGAACAGGCAAGACCATTTTCTCGTCAGAGTTCGCCTACGAGGGCGCGAAGGAGCTTGGCCAGCCGGCCGTTTACGCGACCTTCGAAGAAGACGTCTTCAGTCTGCGGAGAAACATGATAAAATTCGGCATTGACTTCCAACCCCTCGAGGATCAGAAAAAGGTCAGGCTACTGGACCTGGAGGCGCTAGAAGGGAGAGGAATGGGCTCGAACCTCGAAACCATACTGTCGGCGATAGACGAGGTGAAAGCCAAAAGGCTGGTGATCGATTCCCTCACTGCCTTCCTGAGCGGGGCGTCGGGGAAATTCGATTACAGCTTCCTGATGCACTTAATCTACAAGACGCTGAAGAGGGAAGGAATCACCACTATCATGACAGTCAGCAGGTTCAGCGGAGTCAGCGAGTACTCCCAGGGTCTCGAAGAGTTTGTGGCGGACGGAGTGTTCGAGATAGAGAACTACCTGGCGGATGATATGGAGTTGAAGACTAGGTTCATGGTCAGGAAGCTTAGGGGCGCCGAGCACTCCAGGAGATATCACACCGTGGTCTTCTCATCCAAAGGAATAGAGATACTTCCTTACACCGTCTGAAGGCCTCTGCGGCCACGTTTATGACGAGAAACGACAAAACCCACTTATCCGTTCCTGGCCGCTGGGATGCTATGGATCGTAGGCTGATTGCAGTCGTCATCATGGTGCCCCTCCTGGTAGCACTCTTGGGGCCGCCCCCGGTGCGAGCAGAAGGGACCATTTCTGGAAGCTGGGTCGTCACTCAGGCAGCTCAGCAGTCCCATGGTAGCTCCCCGAGAGTGGTGGCATGCGGCACTTTCACGATTGCGATTCTCTCCTCTGCGGGGACACCTACGAAGGGGATCTACCTCGGATTGATCTCTTTCCACCCCACCTACGTTAACCCCGCTGTCAGCCCGCCCGCCCTTCCTGGCGGCATCGTGCAAGGCGCCTACATGATGCAGACTCTTGGTGCTGTCTTCGTCAATTTCAGGGGAAGCGACATAGTGCCCGCCTTCGGGTCTCTGGTCTCCCCCGCCCCTCAACCTCACCCATCGATAAACCCAACCTCAGTGGGGTGCGATGCGTTGGGGAACGGGTTCCTCGGCCTTCTTCATCTCCCGGGCCAGGGCACCGAAGGGGCGACCATGTACTCCGACTCCCCCATTGACCCCTCCGTGTTCCATTCCTGACCGGGACCTCTGGCCCATCCAGACCCCGTGGGGACTTCGCCATCTGTATTGACAGTCCATTGATTAGGAGGAATCAATAGAAGGCTGGCAGGGTCTTTCGGGGTACCGCGAAAATTATTATATTGTTCAGGCCGAACACCAAAAGACATGGATACTGACCCCGAGAGCTACGGCTGCAGGATCTGCGGCCTCGGAAACCTGGGCGACAAGACTGCCCTCGTCGAGCATCTCAGGACCTCCCACGAAGTGCTTGAGATCGCTTCATATGCGGCAGCGACGATGATGAACGAAGAGGACAGGGACAGGATTGCCCTCGAGTACTTCAGGCAGCTTGAGCAGATAAAGAAGGAAATCGCGAGCGGATAGCGCGGGAGCACGTTCTTGGAGTTCTTTGTGTCGCATTCAGTATCTTGCATCCTAAGTATTGAAATACCCATATCCCAGGTGCAGAGGAGTAGAATTTGAGCATAGGCTCTAAAGCGGCCATTCTGGGCCTGACGCTTATTATCTTGGGGCAGGTGTTGCCTCTCTCCGCAGCAGTGCCGAGTCCCATTCCGGGGCGTCCGAATTCACTCCTGCTCACGCTTTCTCCCCCTAAGCTACCGTCCGATGGCGGTTCGTATCAGTCAGTGGTTGTATCCCTGACGGATTCCAAAAACCTCCCGACCCTGGCTGCGAGCGACATCACAGTGTTTCTCTCTTCGTCCCTGACGAACATCGCCTCGGTCCCGAACACGATTTCCATTGGGGCGGGGAAGAGCTATGCAGTCGCTAGCGTTACCACAACGACCACTCCAGGGTCCACGATGATCACCGCCCACGCAGAGGGGTTGTTGTTGGCCTCCGGCAATCCGGGTCAGCTGACGACAATCACCCCGAGCGGGTTTCCCTCCAAGCTCCGGGTGCTCCTTTCACCATCGGTACTTCTCCCGCGCACCGACAGCGGGTCGGTATGGATTGAGCTGCTCGACGAAGCTGGGCACCCGGCAAAGGCCGTGTCGGACGTAAACGTCCTCTTGACTTCTTCCAACAATGTGGTTGCGACGCTTGGCCAGACCGCCTTTACGATTCCTGCGGGCAGCCTGCAATCAGCCGGGGGAACGTTCAGCACCTCCACCAGCGGGGTGGCTGTCCTGACGGCGACGGCCAGTGGATATACGAGCGGTGCAGGGCTCGTCACCGTTGTTGCCCCCAACTTCTGCAACGGGCCCTGTGTGCCCACCAAGGTGGCGCTGAAGCTCCTCCCAGGCGCCCTCCCCGCCGACGGAAATAGCTACAATGCGCTCGAAGTGAGCCTTGCGACGTCTTCGGGGGCTCCCGCGCTCTCCGCTACGCCCACGCTTGTGATGCTGACATCCGACAAGTCCGCCCTGGCATCAGTCCCCGGCGACAACGGGGTGCCAGTCACAATCCCTGCGGGAAGCCTCTCCGTCCTTGCCCCGGTAGCGACTAGCGCGCTATCCGGCGTCGCCAACATAACAGCGACCTCGCCTAACCTCGCCTCCTCCGCCATTGGTGTAAAGATGATAATACCCGCACCCTCAAAGCTACAGGTTTACATCTCTCCCCCAAAGAACGTCGTCTCCAGCATCAATCCTCCGATCCTCGTGGTTCAGCTGCAAGATAGCACAGGGAACCCAGCGAGGGCCAGGCAAGACACGACAGTGATAGTGACGTCTTCAAACCAGAGCCTGATCAACAACTACATTTCGCTGAAGATTCCAGCCGGGAAGAACTTCGTTTCGACCTCGCTAAGCACGAAGGGGGTTGGGACTTCGGTTTTGACGGCCACTTCCCAGGGGCTGGTCTCCTCCCAAGCCCCCCTGGTTTCGGTGGTCAGCCCGCTCGTCGTAAAGTTGACCTCTCCACAGTTGACTACTTCAAACTCGTTCATTTATTCGAACCAGAGCGCGAAATTCACCTTCACCGCATCGTTCGAGGGGGCTCCGCTGCGAGGCTTGAACGTCACGTGGACAGTTAACGGCGGGTCTGTGAAGCCCTCATCCGGCACCACCAGCAATTCTGGAACCGTTACGACCACCTTCACGCCGCCGCAACAGGGTTCGTTCAATATCACGGCCCGGGGGACCTCTGCGAGCACCGGAGCATTCTCAGCTTCCTTCATCATCGGAGTCACCTTGGCGCCGTTGAAGCCCGCTCCGACCCTAATCCAGCAGGTGATAGGCTTCTGGTATTTGATAGTCATAGCAGTCGTGGCCGCGGCGATCGTCTCATACTATCTCCTAAGGCGCAGGAGGAAGAAGCAGAAGTCCGAGATAGAAGCAGGATTCGAAGCGGTCTAGGGACGGCTTCTTCACGCTTCAGTAAGCCTCGGACGAAGGAGGGAGCTTCGGCCCACGCGTTTTGATATCCTGCCCATTACAAGGGTGGAGCCCAGTTCACCCAGGAGGCAGAATAGGGCTGCCTTGAAGTCATCTGGTCGCTCGACCGCATCCCTGAGCGAGACCCCGTATCTGCCTTCGAACTCCTTGACCAAGACCTGTTTGCCTGAATGACCGAAGATCACCTCCAGCTCTGCGTCTACCTGCAGGACTGCTTCCTGCCCAAGGGCCGGGGAGAGCTTCCCGAAGACTTGTGCCAAACGGGTTCCCAGACCTCAGGTGCGCGGAGGGCCCTCTTGTCATCATCTCACGGTAACATGGATGGGGAATCTTTATTTCGACCAGCCGGGCAGCGAACCGAGTTTGAGTACCGAGAATCCCCAGCTAATCAGCGTGGCCCTCGCCGACCCCAGGCTTCAGAGACTCCTAGTAGTAGCTCAAGATATCAACGCCCTACTCTCGAAGATGCAGGTAGCCAAAGAGCTCCTTGCCCGAGGAGGCGACACGGAAGACCTCGAGGACATACGACTGGCAAGGGAAGGACTGCATAGGGACCTGGAGAGAGGAGTGGAGGAGGCCAAACAGCTGATGCCGGCAGTCGAGGAGCTTGTAGTGAAGATTGAGGGGAAGATGCGGCAACTCGAGAAGGAGCGAAAGATGAATCTCGGCCTGGCCAAGATCGAAGGACTGGGCGACCCGTCGAAGGCGAAAGCCTTCTCGGAGAGCGCCGCGGGGCTTCGGTCTCAGATAACGGAACACGAATACCTGATAAAGGCGCTCGACGCCCTGGCGGCAGACGTCTCTTTCAACCGGATGGCGCCGGTCACGTGCCCGAGATGCACTTCCACTAAGATATTGTACCGGATAACACCGTCCGAATTCGGGTTCACTCTTTACAAGTGCAACGAATGCGGCAACGCCTGGAAGATCACTGGGTTCTCTCTCCGGGTCGGGTAGTCCGCGGGTTCGAACCAAAATCAGTCGAAGTATCCTAGCAGGCTTCGGAGACTCAGGTCTGGCCGTCGACCGAGGCGTTGAAACCTCTTTTCCAACGTGTCGGGTCTCTCATAGAGATGCGGATGTGTTTGGCGCACAGGTGCAGGGACTCGTCCCCATCAGACAGCAGCCAGAGGGCCATTTCGTAACATCTCTGCACGTCGCACCTGTTCCCTGTGACTAGCCGCCGGAGGCCTTGCTCGGCCGTTGAACTTCGCATGTTCAGAACCTAGTCTCCAGGCTACTTCTTGTTTTTCGGGTTTTTCGGAGCAACAGGCACCCGACTCTTGGGAAAAAACGTAGAGCCGGAAGCCAGATTCGTTCCTCATCGTTACAAAGGGGGGTTTTGCTTCGAATTGAGTATCCCTCTAGATTCCGAATCCACAATTGATTTTATTCCCTGATGCCACCCCGTATTCGTGATTTCGCTAGAAATCTTTCGATACAGGGCAGAGCTGAGGTGCCTCCGCTGCTCGTCTTCGAACATCGACACCAGTTTTCGGCACATGGGGGAGTACTGCTGCAGGCACTGCAACTACTTCTGGAGAACTGGCTGAAGCCGCCGGATGCAAAAGACAGAATCGACCCGTCAGCGGTCAGATGGCCCCTGGTTAGGGCGTTTGACGTGCCGGCAGATCCGCAATACAGACTGGAAATTCACAAAGCTTAACGTTCAGGTAGTCACTAGCTGGTCAGGACATGGAAACTGAAGAAGCGGTCGTAATCGCCCTGCTCGCCGTAGGTATGGCGACGCTCACGGCTCTGACCATCCTGGTCTTCCTCTGAACGGCGCCTCGCCTTCGCGCCTCCATTCTGAAGCTCAGAGTCCTGCCTCGCCTCGCGTCCCGAACATAGGGCAGACCTTCCATCCAAATGGTGAATCTAGCTTCAGGCTCGTCAATGCTTATCATCTCAGGTTCTCGAGACTGCCATGTGGACCTTCCATCTCTGGTCGCAGAACTGCAAATCCGTGGGCTCAATCAGTCGCAGATCGACTCGGCGCTCAGGTGTCTGGTTCACGTATACGCAGTTCAGGATCAGACTTCAGTCGAGATAGGAGGGGTCCTGGTGCCAGACATCCTCAGCGCTTACCCCCTCGAAGTGGTCCAGGCCGGATCGCAGATATTCCTAGAAAGACTCGTTTCCCACGGGGTGGAAGTCTACAGGCTCAGGTGGGGTTGGCAAGAGGCTGCCATGCTGATGCACAGACAGCTCTGGGAGAACGCGCGGCCAAGGTGGGAGGAGTTTGTGGAGGCCCTCGATGGGAGGTATCTTGGCTTCCTGTTGCCGTTGTCCGACGAGAAGGCGATTGACATTTCCCTCTGGAAACTTAGGAAGGACCTGAAATGGTTTTCTGTGGAAGTCCCCAAGCACGGATGGAAGGTATTGCACTTCGTAGAAGACGTCACACAAGTCGCGTGGAAGCTCGACCTCGCCTTCGGGTTCAGGCCGTTCGGGGCTGAAGGCGTCGAAGGAGAAAGGGTCGTTCTCCACAAGAGTGCCCACGAGGCCCTGATGAGGAAGGCCCAAGTGCCTCCGGAGGAGTTCCGCCTTGGCATCAGGCTTTGGAGGTTCTTCACTGAGTATGACGTGGAGGCTACCGACTTCGTGGAACTGATGAAAGATTGCGGCCTGACTTTGGAAGAAGTTGTAGCCCAGGTGAACAGGTTCTTCGGTAAGGATCTGACCTCACGGTACCGCGACGGCCAATATCCTCCGTACTACGTAAACGACGGAAGAAAGAAAGAGCTACTTGCAGAGATCAGGAGCCTGTTGTACCCGATGGACAACTGGCTGTCGAGGACCGGTAATGTGGTCCAGGCCTCGGCTCCAGTGGCCGCTCCACTCACCGTTTGAATGAAAGGTCGGCCGTCGTTCTCAGGACTGGAGCCTGCAAAGCTGAACCGGGCTTGAAATCCATATCTTCCGGGGTCTGAAGTCTGGATATGCTCCGAAATCCCTTATACCCGACCAGGTAGAACGTGACCTCAATGGGATCTTTAGAGTCCGGCCGGTCGAAGTACGTCTACAAATACACGTTCGGCGCCTCAAGGACGGAGGAGCGGGCTCCGGCTCCCGCCGAAGTATCGAGCGTAGAGTTGCAAGCCTACATCAATGAAATCCTGGGGGTCAAGAAGGACAAACCCCCGGTCGACGCACAGTAAACCAATCAAACACAAGTGCTTTGGGACCGCGTCCGCGGTAAGGCGTCAGTCGCTGATTTGACTTAGATACTCTTCAAGCACGTGATTGTCTCTGTGATTGTGCAGATAGGCTCTTGCGACCTCGCCCGATTGAGGCCTTGTCCGGTTTTCCAGCAAGGCCGCATTTCTGTTCCCTCCAGAGCTCCATCTCAACTTGTACTTTGTCTCCGCGCTGTCCAGCATCAACGTTACTCACGAAGGCCAAAACAAGATTAAGGTGCTAGGCCAAAATTCCTTGGCCTTTCATTAGATAAGATTAGACCGAGGATCGCCAAATCCTTGTTTCGAAGGCTTCGTCAGCGGACCTAGACAAGGCTAGAGTTGTACGTTCCCTCCTCGAGCTCCCTGGACCAGGCAGGTCTAGATTCGCCTACTTTCACATCCGTTTATTGTGAAAAGTATGCGATCGCTGGTACTTCAGATCAAAAGACTAGTCGGAGATTCTAACATCGTCGAGGTGACGTACCGTGTCGCATCTCGTACTCCTATGGCTTCCTGATCTTGTATCCCAGGATTGCTCCCAGTACAAGCGCAACGACTACAAGGATCCAGGGAATGTAAGTGTCTTGGACGCTGGGCCCTTGACCCGTCACAGTCTTCGTGTTTGTCACGGTGTTGGTTACTGTTTGAGTCTGACCGGGTAGAGTAACTGATGAGGCCTGGCCTGAGACCGTACTAGTCACAGAGTTGGTCTGAGTCTGAGTTATGGTCGTGTTCTGGTTTGGACCCGGAGGGACTGGGGGTTCAATGGTTATGGTTCGGACCTCAACTTGAGTTACTGTTGTAGGTTCCGTAACCGTCGTCGTAAGCACCGAACCGTCGCTAACAGTCCGAGTCGTTGTTGTCCTCTCAATGGTCACTGTCTGAGTGGGGGCCGTTTGTGTAACAGTGGTGGTTGTCGTATCGTGGGTCAATGTCACAGTGATGGTGGCAGGGTCCTGGGGCAGCGTCGTCGTAACGGTGGTCGTATTCTGTGGCAGTGTCACAGTAGTGGTTGTCGTATTCTGGGGAAGCGTGTCCGTAACAGTTGTCGTTATCGTAGTCGTCGAGTTGATGACGCTGATTATCGTAGTGGTGTTGGAGTTGACTATCGTGGTTACGGTGATCGTCGTCCCATTGATCACGGTGACAGTTGAGGTCGTTCCACACTGGACGTGCTTATTATGCAGGCAGACCCCTATCGTAGCCGTGGTTGCGGTTGAGAAAGTAAACGTAAGGGCCGCTACAATCAGCGCGATGACCAGGGCAGATGATAGGACTCCGGGCAGATTGCGTCTTTCGGCTATTGCCCGCATAGTGATTCTCACTACGAATATGAAGCTCGGATTGGACACATAAAAGCATTAATCAAGGAACCAGAGGGCAGCAGGTCGTACCCCCAGCAGAGCGGTCTGGTCACCTTTCAGAATCCCAAGCATCCTGAGGGCCCCTGGGTGTCCACGCATGCGAAACTCGCAGAATGGCGCGCAGGATTGCTGGCGCGGCCAAAGCCTGATGAGCTCAGAGACAACTGCCATTAGATCGGACACGGTTGCCGCGGGGCACCCCTGAGGAAGATGGGCTGGTCTGTGTCGGTTGATAGTGCGGGCGGGGCGACCACTTCAGCTGCAAGCGCGCTGCGGTCGTTTGCTATGTCGACGGCCTCGCCGTCGATGTGCACTGTCACCCGACTGGGCACGGATTCTGGACTGCGTGCGGCACTAAAGGGAGCCCAGACTGAGGCCGTCCAGTTGCTTCCGAGCCATTCATTCGTCGAGAATCGGAAGTCGAAATTGGGCGAGCCCCCTGGAACATCGGTGTTCCAGACTTCTTCGTAGTTGGTGTAGTCGTAATAGCCGCAGTTCGTCGGGGCGATTTTCAAGGCTGTGGCGCCGTTGGGAGCGAAGAGGGACCAGACTTTGGTCGTACCGGTCCACGCCTCGAACCATATGCCGCTAGCACCCCCGTCGGTACTTCCCGAGCTTGTTATGTAGAATGTGTAGGCGGTAGAGGGGTCGAGTTCGATCGCGTCAGGGTTGAAATTATACGTCAGGTTGCTGCATGGGCCGCTCGTCCACGAATAGGTCAGCCCCCAAACCCCGTAGACATCGGCGAATCCAATCTGATCATAGCTCCCTGAGTCATCCCAGACGGAGGCGAGAACATAGTAGAACTCGTCTGATTTCGGCAGTGGCGGAGTCGCAATCCGCGCTACCACCGAGCTTGCGGTCGCAGGACTTCCGCTGAAGAAGGCACCGGCGTACCAGTGGGTCGACGTGGAAGCCTGAGAAGACGGTGTGGCCGGGGACGCCAGTGGCGGCGATACGACCTTCCCATGGAAAGTAGGGAAGGCGCCAGAAGTCCAGGACAATTCCCGCGAGGAGGGCGTGGTGAAGCTGGAGTCGGCGCCGCCCATCATTCCGGGGATCAAGGAATCCGCTCCTTGGGCTGTGAAGGCAGGAGCTGGCGGGGTTATCGGGGCGAATGACGAGCCACCAAGAAAGATGCCTAGGAGGAAGACGGAGAACACTACTCGAATGGACCTCGGAAGCAGCTGCTGTTTGTTCGTGCCTCGAGTTCGCCTAGGGGTTACGAGAGCAATGATGCTGCTCATGGATAGGATCTTGGGCCCTGGAAATATATCTACGACGGATTGGCAATATGGAGCCTGAATACCTTATTCTTCTTCGAAAACGAAGACGGAATCAACGAATCTTCCATTATCGTTGGGACGAGCAAGACGGCGGTTCAGCAGTTCACCACTCACGGGTGCATTGACAGCACTCTCCATTGGGATGGCTACGATGGATTCTGGGTCGTACGACCTCTATTGACGAGAGGGGCCCCAATCAGGCCTGTTCTTTAGCGGGCCCAGTGGGATTCGGTTCAGCCCCGCGATATGCCTCCAGTATCGCGATCAACATGTAGACTCCACCAACAGATACCGAGAACCTGCCTAGCCAAGAGAACGGTCCGCCAGGGAATCGGCCGAGATAAGCACTCAGAAACCCCACCGCAATGGCCCCCAGGCCAAGAGAGAACCAATAGAGAATGGGTGTATGAGACTTTGCAAAGTCTCTCATGAGCGTAACAGACGAATACGAGTAGAGGACTATGGCTGCCCCGAGAAATTCCTCCCTTAGCAGAGTAGGACCCACGCCTTTGACGAACAAAGGTGGCACAGACCCCGTCTCGACGAGGATGATAGACAGCCCGACAATGGCGGCGCCCCCAATATAGCTAACGAACAGAGTAGTATGCGGCCTACCGAGCTTGACGGTCTTGCCGATGACGCTCAGGCTCGCAAAGGCTCCGAAAAAGATGCCTGAAGCGAGAAAGACGATGCTCGAAATCCCAGTGAGTTCGTTGGGACCCCCGTACGGAGGATTTCCGAGTATCTGAGACAACAAGAATCCGAGACCGAGAACGATGGACCCGTTTCCCAGAGCAATGAGACTGAATGAACCGTTTGAAATGAAGCCTCGAGCGAAAAAGTACGCCACCATCAGTGCGGCGGCCGATAGGAACAGCGAATGCGCGGAGGAAAATGGATATGGTAGTACGAAGATTGGTGTCCGGGGAAGGTCAGGTTCTGGGTAGAACGATACGACTAGGGCAAGAAGCACCGCCAATAGGATTGCAATAGGAACCAATCCTGCGTATCTAGCGTTCATGGGGCCTTGTTCCTTACCGGATCGCCGCTTCTCAAGCAAGTAACTCCCAAGGAGGAGGTCTGAGCCTGATCGCGGGCTGCGCTTAGCATGGGCCAGCACAAGTCTCGGAGAGGTCTTCAGGATTCAATGACGCCGCATCGCGAGCCTGTATTGACAGAACTCAACCCACCCTCTTCTTTTCAGTGAAAGCCTGTGAGAACCTCCCGACTGCCTCCTCCATGGTTGTCGTCTTTCTTGCGGACCCTGTCATGATCCCCTCGTATTCCTTGAACGTAGCTCCAACCTGGAACCCCTGAGAAGTGATTTCGTACTCCCGTAGTCTCTTGTCGTGGTCACTACCCCTCATCTTCAGTATTCCCAGTGCCTTCCGCATCGAGGACTCCATCTCGACCGGCTTCAGCATGACTATCGAATCAACCAAGAAACTCGTTCCGCTCTCAGTGATGGAACTTACCGGTCCTATGAGTTGGGGGGCCTCAAACAAAAGCAAGGAGCTTAGTCCCTTCGTCTTCAGATACATGATCAAGCGATAGATTTCCTTTCTCAAGTCCTTCTCGTCTAGGTACATGGCGATGTGGCTGATTGAGTCGATTACTATCCTACGAGCGCCTATTTCGCGGATGAAGGTATCAAGGAGGTGTTCGCCGCCGTCAGATGCGAGGATCAAATCTGGTGAAGTGCATACGACCCTTAGCTTGTCCTCGTCCTCAAGCTTCTTCAAATCCCAGCCGAAACTTTTCGCATCTCTATAGAGCTGGTCAGGGAGCTGCTCGAATGTAACGTAGACTCCGTTGTCTCCGAACTTGGTCGCGCCATTCACGAGGTATTGCAGGCCCAGTGTGGTCTTCCCTGTCCCCGCGCTCCCGGCGACCAGGACCGAGTCACCTTCCAGGAACCCCCCAGAAAGCATCTTATCCAGCTCTTCGATTCCCGTCTGTATTCTCATAGCAGATTCACTTCTGAAGGCCCCTGAAGTACTCTGTCAACGAGGCTTGCACCTCTCTGTCTCTCTCGCGATCCAGTTGGATAATCTGTTTATTCCCTATCTTCCTGCCTTTCAGAATGCCCAGGTCCAGCAGGTCCTTCAACTCAATTGCCACTTCATCTCCTGTCCTGCCGATTCGACGGGCGACGCCTTCGTTTGTGTCCACCAGTCCAGGGTTCTTGTGGAATAGCATCAGGAGGTCGGCTTTGACTTCTGATGAAAGTAGCCTCCCTAGGACCTTGTCCGTGGAGCTCATCCCCGCTGCCCTCCAACGACTGTCTCCAGGTATATCTCACGACCCTCGGCAACTCGCTTCTCAAAGTCGGCTTCTTCGTCCTTCATCTTTAGCCTAAGGCGTGAGAAGAGTTCCCTGATCATGATCTTCTCGAGAACTTCGGCACCAGCTTCTCCGAATACTCTCTTGAACCCCTCGTGGAGTGTGGCGGGGCTATCCTCAGGATTGGAAAGCTTCAGGTAGAAAAGAAGTGCCTGGTAGGGGGTTTCCCCCAGAACACCACGAAGAACGGACCCCACCGACTCCCCAAGGACTTTGCTGAAATCCTTGCCCGTCTTCACACACCTCAACAGGTAAGGGCGTTACTTATGCATATTCCCACTCTGTCGGTTCGGTTGCCAATTCCCTGCTGCCGGCTAAGCTATAGCATGTTAATGCTAATTTGTCGCACTTTGAGTTGGAGACTTCCTCTTCGTCACTGAGCGCGCAATCAATAGACCGGCGGTTACTATCGCGGACGCCACAATCAGGTAGGGAACAAAATTCGCTTAGACCGAGTTGCAACGGTGTCCTGTTTGATGAAGTTGTTTGCTGAGAGGTCACCGTAATCGTGGATTCCTGTACAGAACCAAGGACTACCGTGTGCTGACTATCAGATAAAATACGATTTGTAAGGCGCTATCGCCTAAGGGTAGGCGCCCCAACTGAAATCCAAAATGAGGGGCGATACCCCATTCGAATCTTCAATCTGGGTCGCGGGAACAAGTGTCCACTGTGCGCAGGGACTTCATTCAGGGTCATCCCTTCAGATATCTACGCTGGGTGGCATGCATTCAAACATCTTGGGAGATTCGTTTCTTTACTCGTCTTTCCAGTCTTTGACCATCTCGGGGTCGAACTTTACGAGCTTGATTGCCTTGGCATTGTCCCGCAGGATAGGTGGGACAACCCACAACGCCTGCTTGTCGTTCTCTGCCTCTATTATGACCCATGCCTTGTGGACTCCACCCTCACATCCCCAGTCACAGTTATGCAAGTAACCCTGTGCATAGATATTCTTCACCAATTTCTTGCAGTCTCCCGGGTCATGGGGGGACTCGATCAGAAATCTATCCATAGACTAACGGGTAATCTGCGTTTATATTAGCATTCTAGATCCAAACCGAGTCCCTCTTGGTGTCGTCCCGGCCGGGACTTCTCAGTTCAGGTAGGTGCCCCCCTTAAATCGAGGTCCCGGTAAGTAACGATACCTGGCAAAAGCCTTGAACATCAGCGCGGTCTTTCGTTTGATCGGATCAGTCTTCGTACTAATCCTCGGATTACTCATCACGCTAAATGGGTACTTCTATTCTTTTGCTAGGCCTAATCATCATATTCGGTTCGTCGATTTGGATAGCAGGTGTGACCGAACGGCTGGAAGGTCAGACCTACGGGATCCTTCTGATGGTATTCGGAATGTTGCTTGCAGCTTTAGGCGGAGTCACCGTTACTCTTTTGAGCGGCAACCATGTTGGAACTGGCGGTGGGGCAGGCGCCTACGGCGCCGTGTACTCTACTGGGTTCTTTCTTGTACTCTTTGGCTTCTACGAAATATGGCATGGAAGCGAGTTCAGAAGACGCCCCCGCGCGTAGCCTTGTCAGGTCAGGTAGGCGCCCAAACAATCAAAGATTGCGAGGCCAGTTTGTGGTTGATCAGCTCAGTCTGGGCTTGGGCCGCTTACGGCCTCGATGATGGAGGGTCAGACGAGAAGGGTCGAGCCGGTTCCGGAGCCGTTGCTCGCGGGAGTGCGAATCGAGTCGAAGACCACCTCAACATCGGCAGGTCCTAGGACCCGCAGACCGTATTCGGAGGCGAGCCTGCTTCCAGCGGCGGTGGGCCTTCCCTTCAGGCAGACGAGGAAGGTCTCCGCTCCGGTGTCCATTCTCTTCAGGTAGGTGCGGATGACCTCGACTTCGCCGACCTCAGGATAGACATCAAAGGCGTACATGCGGGGGCCCTCGGAGGTAAGGAACGAGAATCTGTGCTCTATCCCGGAAGTCCCCTGGCAACGGGCGGGCTTGATGACCTCCAGTCCGGCCTTCGTCGCGTAGATTTCCAGTACCAGATTCTCGAAGTACACGATTACCTCCTGCTGCCCCGAGGTAGTTAAGCCCTAGGCGAGATTTCCGAGGAAATGCATGAATCTTAGTGCTAGAACGGAAATGCGATAGATTCTCCATCTGTATCTCTGGAACGTGAACAATCCATCTGGCCCCCTCGCCAGGGGCCTTGCTGGGCACGGGAACCTACTGCTTTCCGATTCGCGGCCTTGGTGGACTGGCATGTCTCCCTTTTACCGCTATACCGAATATCTCACGCGGGGCGGACGTTATCGGGGAATCCATTCTGGCAGACCGCCCCTAGCATCCTCGGCCCCCACGGGGCAGGTAAGATGACATCACTCCAAACAACTCGCCTCCCCGAATCCAATGACAAATGGCGGGAACTCGACATGGAGGTCAAATCGAACCAAAAGCGTTGAGATAATCCAGATTCTGTATTCTTTCGCCGGTTCTCCCGAGGAGAGTAGGCCTGCGCGTCGTTCTCGGCAACTTTCAAGGCTCCTAGACCGCTTTCGGCGACAAATGAACCAATTGTCCATCCAGTATATATAGCTCTCTTGAAAAGGGCTTTATGAAAATAATGTATACGCATTCAAACGCGTATGAAAGAAAACTTAGCACTAGCACACTTCTAACACTTCTAGTTGTTTCAGCAATCATAACCTTGGTCCCGATTGGGGTCGTCCACGGAATAGCAGGGGGCGCTCCAAAATTGGGAGTACTCTCTCAAACAGGTTCAGATGCAGCGCCAACCATTACCGCAGCCACCGTTGCGACAGGATTCGTCAACGGAACGGCAGGTAACATTGGCGCAAAGACCGATCCCGCGAGCGGCTCGGTTTCTGGTAACCTGACGGTCTTCTTCTCAGTTGGGGGAATCGACCTTGTCACCTTCTCCGGCGCACAGTTCAACCTGATGCTTAGCAAGGACGGCTTCTCGCTGCTTAGCCCAAGCGACATAAAGTATGCAGGACCGTTCTTGGTGTCTGCACTCGCGACACCTCTGATCGGCACGGTCGAACCGAACGGGACCTACTACGTAGGTACGACCAACGTTTTGGGCGTCTGCACACCTGGTTGCAAGGTAGTTGAAGGCCCGTTGCCAATCAACTTCGCCGCAGGCTACAAGTTCATCAAGGTCTGGGACGGTTCATCCGTCGCAGCCCTTCAGTTCATCACAATAGCCGCGGGCATCCGAATCGTCCCAACGAGCGGGCCGGCAGACAGGCCAGTCCAGGTCTTGGGCGGCGGATTCACCCCGAACACTCTCATCGACCTGAACTACTCCTACACCTTCCGTTCGTGGCCAACGGGCGGGGCTTCAGTGAAGTCCGGCCAGTGGCAGACGAGCGTGAGCACGACCTCCAACGGCTACTTCAGCAACCTATACAACATGCTCGACACCAAGCAGGCGGTCAACCCGACAGGTGGACCGTTCAACGACGTCATAACCATCACGGCGGTCAAGCACACCTACCCACACACCCTCTTGGCGAACATCGCACCCGCTACGCCGGCAACGTACACCGAATCGTCCAGAGTCTTCACTCAGGTCATCTCATTCAAGCAGAGCGGCGCTCTAGTGGTCAATTCGACAGCAGGAACATACTACGGAAACGACACTGGAATCGCACCAATCATCCCACAACCAGTGGACGTCTATGCCAGAGGCATGCTCTGGATAGCCGGGAACTTCTGGTCATGGGGAGGGTCAGTCACCTTCTGGGTGTCTAACGGCACCTCGACAGGGTTCAATCCGTTCAACAGCACAAGCACAACGACGGCCGGAAGCACTCCAACAAATCAGGGAACTTTCGGGCTCAACCTGACAATCCCTGACAACCTGCCCATCGGAATCCACACCGTCAAGGTGGTCTCCAACGGGGTATACTACACATTCCAAGTCTACATGAATCCAACACTGATCCTCAGTCCAAACTACGGCACCGCAAGCAACCCAGACACACAGGTTTGGGCCTATGCATACGGATTCCCTGCGAACATCAAGGTACTGCTGTACTGGGAAGAAATATCCCTTGGTGATGGGAACGAGTACAACTTGGCGAACGGCACTACGGGTGCCAACGGCAGGTTCAACGTGACAGTCACCTTCTGGGTCCCAGAGACCTACGGTGGCGATCACTGGGTGACCGTCTGGGACTTTGCGACACAGGACTTCACCGACTACGGAAACACCTACGCAGTAGTACCCAAGGGGCCGCCCTGCGATGAGGCTTCCGAGTCCTTCTGTGAAGAGATGGACGACGACGGGGTCTTCCCCATCGCCGACGAATACTTCACAGTAACTCCAAGCTTCGTAGTCATCCCTGGCTCATTCAACAGCACATTCGGCGGGAACGTCATGGCCCTCGGCGAGGGACTGAACCCAGAGACGGTCTACTCTGTCAACATCGACAATCAGCAAACGGACTTCTCAACCTTTTCCGCAGCCTGGCATGGGCTCGTCAGACCAGCAAACAACGGATTGCTCAACCTCACATTCATCGGGGCAGGCTTCAGACCGGGATTGCACGTGATCTCACTGACGTCTGATGACGCATCCATCTCCGCAGGGAGCTACGGTCCGGAAACCTACGCATTCTTCACAGTCACCACAGCCGGCGACTCGATCGCCGACATGCTCTCAAGCATGACCGCGACACTTAACAGCATGACTGCGACCCTTAACAGCATCAACACCGCCATCGCAGCTCTGCCAGGCGACATCACCGCCTCGACAAGCACCATAACGGCAGCCATATCCGCCTCGACAAGCACCATAACGGCAGCCATATCCGCCTCGACAAGCACCATAACGGCAGCAATCACCAGCGCTCAGAACGCAATCTCGAGCGACATTTCCGCCTCGACCGCCGCCATAACGGCAGCGATCACCAGCGCCCAGAGCGCGACCGCAACGACGCTCTCCGGCATCAGCGACAAAGTCAACACCATCAGCAGCGCCGTCAGCGGAGTCTCCGGTGTCGGCAACACAGCCACCAGCATCCTCAGTGCAGTCCAAGCAGAACAGACCTACGTCCTCGTAGTCGCTGTTCTTGCAGCAATAACCCTAGTACTAGTTCTAGCAGTTCTGATTAGAAAGCTGTCGTAAAAGGCAGCTTTCCTTTCCCTTTTTTATTCTCTAGAGTCCCAGACGGTCATCCGCACAATGTTTCGCGTTCTTCTTGACAACTATGTCGAAATCTAGCTCTCGTCAACTACGCGAAGTTTCTTGGTTTCTTCAAGCGGGAAGTCTGGCTCGGAGGTAACCAGCGCAGTTGCTCCGTTCTCCTGCGGGAACGCGATCAGTATCATCTTGTCTCTGTGGGCGATGATGAAATTGGTCTTGCTCAGGTACTGGCCAGCAGTGCGAAGCATCCCCCCGACAGGGCCATTTGAACATCGATCCTTTCTGCTTCTTCGCCTGGCTCGAGGGACTTCAGGCCTGGTCTCATCCCCCCGGCGGCAATCCTGCCCGCCGTGTCGAGCAACGCGCAGAAACGGATGCGACTGTCGAAGGCAAAGACATTCTCCTGCAATGCCAAGAATTGATCCCTTTGGAGCTTGGAGGCGATTCCGACATATACCGTCTCACCCATGCTAAAATGCCCCCTGGCGGGATGGGAACCCAAATGCTTTCCAGATAAGCTCGAATATCGCTCAGATTAGCTAACATGACTCTATTCTACCTTTCCTAGATGGCCAGGCTAGGGGGCAGCGCCTGAATGGGTTCGAATCCATCGCGCCAGAGCATGACCCTGCAGAACCGGAAGACGACAGTAATCCATGAAAAAGGACGGCCAGGGGCCCAAGCCCCTGCTCCTACATCCCTCTTGAGCTCTGCCAGAGACCGATAACGTTGCCCTCGGTGTCCTTGAAGTAGGCCGAGAACCCCATGTTACCCACGGCGTCCTTCTTGCCTACCTGCTTACCACCGAGCTTCGTTATGTTGGCGATTGTTTTGTCAATGTCAGCCACACCAATCGTGACCGTAACCGCGTCCGGGGCCATCTTCCCTTTCTGGCCCATTCCCCCATTGATGGCGCCTGGGGAGGAAGGCATCCCTTTCTGGTCTGATGCTGTGGTGATGAGGCTCCAGTAGTCAAAATCTGGGACCTTTGGTGTCTGCCAGCCGAAAGCCTTGTTGTAGAATTCGGCTGCTCTCTTCGTATCCTTGGCAGGTATTTCGAAATGGACTATCGAATCCATGACACACCCGACACCCATCCAGTATTTGAATTGCCCTGAAGGCATCCAGAACACAGACGCGCGCGCCCCCCGGGATGGGGCTACACCCACATGGGTTCGAATCCATTTCCCGAGATCCAACTCTAACTCTCGGTCGCCGGGACTGCAACTCGGACTGGGGCCCTGCGACCGGCAATACAATCTCGTGTAACTGGGTGTTTTGCTCGCTTCGTCAAGTCAGACGTTCCAGACAACAGACATATAGAACTAAAGTCCAGTGAACGACAATGAACGGCACGCTAGGAGGGGAAACCCATTTCCTCGATTGGATTCTCTTAGGAATCGGTCTGCTCTATGCGTTCATCATCCCGCCCACCCTTACGTCCTTCTTTAGCGGAGCATACCAATCAATTGGTCTTACGCCAGCCTACGGCTTCTTCATGTTTCCAATCGGCGTTGTGGAGCATTTCTACAACACAAACTCATCCTATCCGTTTGTTCTAGCGCTGATTTTAGCATGGGTCTCCTTGCCTGAATTGGCCTTCCTAGTTGTCTTGTTCAGGAGACATGTCAAGAAGCCTGCCAGAGCACTCCTGCTCTTCTACGTCATCAATCTCGTAGCAGGCACTCTGTTCCTAGTTTCTACCATAGATTGAAGGATGCTAGACGAGGGCATGACCTCAGAGGTTCCTCGTCTCGAGCCTCGGCCGGGATTAACATCGGCGGGTTAGATTCCCACATGCCCCGGAACGATTTTTGCGGAATGGTCGGGGTTGAGAAACTGAAGTCGAAGCCCGACTAGGGTTCGCCCCTATGTTAGGGCTATCACTGATTGAATCGTTCCGGGGACGACTTGGCCCGGGAGTAGTCATCCAAAGAAGGTGACCCATGGGGAAGGTGTTGATCCTAGGTCTAGGTCTGGGGTAGTCTGCCGATTCGAAGGCCGCGTCTCGCGAGGACGTACCATGTCACGACTGCAACTGTAACCAAGAGCGTGAAGCTGAGCTGAAATGGGAACTCTGGAATACCTCCGCCCTGTTCACTGCCAGGATTTGCGCCTAGTCCCTTAACTACGAAAAGTCCAGCTCTTTCCGAGGTCCCAATCCCATTCCCTGAGACATATCCTCCCACGTAGACCGTGTTCGTTGCAGTGTTGACGGCGAGACTTTGTACTGAGTTGAAAAATGGTGAGCCGACGGTCAGGTTGGCCAACAGGGTGTTTGTCGAGCCGTTAATGGCGTAAATTGTATCTTCTCCGCCGCAGCAACTAGAGCAATCTTGTTGAACTGCGCAGTGCGAACCTGAAACGTAGACAACACTTGTAACGGAGTTGACGGCGACTAATGAGGTGCGGAGCCCGACGGTTACATTACCCACGACTCTGTTGGTCACACCGCTTATCACATGAACAATCCCATGAGAGAGTCCGGAGTCCGGAGCGTAGACCATGTGGGTCGAGGTGTCGACATCCAAGGCGGCCCCAGGCGTCCCGTTCACGTTTGCAATAACCTTGTTTGTTGCACCATCAATCACTGACACCATCTGTCTAAAGTCGTCGCCGTGTGCTGCGTATATTCTGTTCGTAACGGAGTCGACAGCCACCCCTGATGGGGGAGCCCCAGTAGAAATGTTGGCGACCAATTTGTTAGTCCTCCCGTCTATGACCGAGACAGCATTTGTGAACCCTGAGGGCGAAGCCGATGGCCCCAACTGGTAGTTGGCTACGTATACCATCCCCGTGGAAGGATTGACTGCGATACTCGTCGGTTTCCTCAGTCCGACGATATTCTCGCTCCCAAGGCTCACGTTCGCCACTACCCTTCTCGTGTTTGCATCAATTACGGAGACGAAGGAGTAAATGGTGACCCCACGACCGAACGTTTCACCCAAGTACAACAAGCTTGTACTTGGATTAATTGCGATGGACCACACGAAGCCGGCAACGGTTACATTCTCAAGCACATTGCCACTCGCACCGCTGATTACTGATATGAACTGGGGGGTTCTGCTAAAAGGATCGCCTTGCAACGAGTACGCCACGTAGACTAGGTTTGTTGTCGGGTTGACCGCGACAATTCGGGGGAGCCACCCCAGTTCAATTGTTTGGGAGACAGAAAACACGACCTGGCCGTCAGAATATGCAACAGGTGAGAAAGCGGACATAAGTACTAGGCTCAGGCAAATTCCCCAGAGATTCGCATTCGGGCCAAGCCCTCCTGTGTGGAGACGCCCCATGCGCCACAATAGGGGCGACCTGAGAAAAGCATTACGACTGGCCAGGCTTATCAGGCCGTGTAGGCGGCCCAATTGGACCACCGAAGACAGATATGTCAAGAACAACTACTCGGAAATGCAACGATGGAGTCTGGTCATTCCATTGGGTCTGTTCTCATCCTCATTGACCTGTCCTTGCTCTGTGTAAACATGGGAATCAAGTGTGAGAGGTGCAAGCTGGCATCGAGTAATGCTAAAATCGCCCCTCCTCGTCATCGAGGCTTGTGATAGAGCCGCACAGGGACCTGACTACGGTGTCAATCGGCGCCATCTTGTTGGGGTTGACAGTTATCATTGCCTATCTGACGGGGCCTTTTGGACCGTACGGGTCGCCTTACCAGGGCCATGGCGCTGCCGGGTTGTTCAATTTGCTCTCGGCGACCTTTGCGGTATCTGGCGTTCCCCTCGTGTTCGCCGGGCTGCTGAAGAGAAGGGAGCTGTCAGAGGACCCGCTCATACAACCCATGAGGTCTGGAATCGTCTGGAATTCGGCTCCAATTGGCTTCGTTGCGACTCTCCTTCTCGGAGTGGCAATTGGTTTCGTAAGTAGCTCAGTTCGGGGGACTTGGGCAATCGCGTCAATAGGGCCGGGGGTTCCCGTTCCTCCGGACCCCTGGGGATTCTTGGGAGAAACCCGACTTCTCTTGGGGTGGACTTCCTTGAGCCTTATGTTGTTCGCCGTGTATCAACTCGGAAATCGAAACACAACTGTCCCTTTCCAGCCGGGAATCAGGTCGAGGATTGTCCGGGCCGGGATTGCATTCTCAGGAACTGGCTTCCTCTGGAGCCTTGGCGCCATCGGTTTCACTGGCTCTCTCTTTCTGAATGGCCTAACAATCGTACATCTGGGACCCCCATCTCCCCCTCTCTTCTTGTTGCCTCTTTTTCCTTTCCTGTTCGTCCTCTTCCTCGGACTTAATATGAAGGAAATTGGCACCTTGAACAAGGCACGGATGGTAGTGTTGGCAGCAGCTGTCCTTGGTCTTTCGTTCTTCCTCATGCCGCTCATCCCAGAGTCGCACTTTGTTGAGCACTGCGGCACTTACTTCACGAATTACGGGTCAGCAAGCTATCACCTCATAGGTAAGGGAACTCTAGTCGTGCCCTCGCTCTGCGCATAGCATCACCTCGGTCCGCAACTGGGCCCGGCCCGGGCCTCCAGCTTTGGTTCGGGCTCGATACGTCTCGCCCTCGTATCCCAGAAGTGGATCCCGCAAGGCTTATCCTCCTTCTTGAGACTGGACCAATCCGACGTAAATACGCCTACAAAGGTCGAATTGCCACGCATTGAACGCGGAAAGGCGACCGTCCCAAGCAAGCGTCGAGGAGACGGCCCTAATCTCACTTGGGCTTCGCAGCGCGTTGTTGCCTCGAGGTTGGATTCTTGGGACGGATTGTTTCTCCTTCTATCGTATACTATTTAGTATGCTATAATGAAGGTTTATAAGCTATCGTATACTCTCGAGTATACGATAGAAAGAATGCGGTTTGTGAAACCTGCGCTTCACGAAACGACCGTTCAAAAGTGGAAGCTGATCGATTCGATGAGACCACACCCAGAAGATGTGCTCAAGAACCTGAGGGACGTCTTCAGAACAGAATTTACTTACAACAGCAACGCCATAGAAGGAAACAGTCTTACGCTCAGAGAAACCCAACTCGTAATCGAGGAGGGACAAACAATCCGGGGGAAAAGTCTGAGGGAGATATACGAGGTTAGGAACCACCCGGAGGCAATCGAGTACGTCGAGTCGCTGGCGAAGGAAAAGAGGAGATTGACGGAGTCAGACATTCTCACTCTGCATCAGATCATAATGAAAGACGTCATGGAAGCGAGAGAAGTCGGCAGATTCAGAAGAGGGGAAGTCAGGATCAGCGGTTCAAAACACATACCCCCGCCTGCCTACGACGTGCCGAGGCTGATGGAAGAGCTCGTCTCCGCTGTCAATGACAATCCTGACGAATACACGACGGTAGAACTCGCTGCCATCACATTACACAGGTTCGCATACATCCATCCTTTCTACGATGGGAACGGCAGAGTGGCCAGACTGCTTACCAATCTCGTTCTGATGAAGAAGAAGTACTTCCCAGTCATCATTCCCCTTTCAGATCGAACCAAATACCTGAGTTGTCTGACCAGGGCGGACGCAGGAGACTATAGACCTCTGGCGAATTTCGTGGCTCAGTATGTCCTCAAACACCTCGACATGGTCCTAAGAGCGATCGAACAGAAACCGGGTGACAAGAAAATATCTTTGAATGAGGCTGCAAGACTGTCGTCCGTTTCGGCCGACTATCTCAGAGTGCTTGCAAACAAGGGTCTGATACCGGCAACAAAAGACGGCCGGAATTGGGTGATATCGGAGTCTGACATCATCGCTTTCGTCAGAAGCCATGGAAAGCCCAGGACTGACGGGCCAAGGAGTCAGGCCTGAGGCAGAGATGATGCCTATGAGCGGCTCCAGACACTGCCACGACCGACCTTGCGATTATTGCAACTAATACATCCACATTGCAACTAATACATCCACATAATGAAGTTCTTGTTAAATCTGGAAGCTTCTGCCAGACACACCCGCACACCCGCGAGCTGCTACTATCTTTATGTGCAAATGGAGGGGTGGGGGCGGTATATATAGCAGAATATTGCATAAATCCTACAGGTCCTACCGTAATATTGAAGGAATCGTAGGTTCTAGGGAGTTTACCAGTATACTCTGGCCACTTTCGCTAATCGCCGACCTGCAGGAGTTGAGGTCCTAACAAGTCCTAATCTATTAAATATACTTAATAGGTAGGCTCGGAAAATACCTGCATAGAAAAATGTCAAGCATGCACAATGCAGATGGAAGACTCCTCGAGCAACTTGCGTTGCATAGGGAGTCCAGTATCGCTCAACTGGCCAGAGAGTCTCATCTCTCGTATCCGACCGCACTTCACAGCGCCTCATCTCTCCCCGTTCTTTCTCTTCAGAAGGTTGGCAGGGAGAAACGGGTCCAAATCAAAGACGATTCAATCGACGTAGTCTACCCATTCCTGATATCCTTGAAGAATAACAAGCAAGAGAAGATGCAATTGACATTGGCGTACCTGGCCAGAAAGGGATTCGAAAACGCAATGTTAGCTGGAGAAGCGGCACTCCAATTGCAATTGAATGTGAAGGACGCAGAACCTAACCCAGTAATCGAAATCCGGACTAACGATCCTTCGGAATTACGGAGAGCAATCAAAATGATGCTCGGGAAAACTCTTGCCAAAGAGTTGATGTCGAACACCCAGGTAATCCGTGACGGAGATCTCTCCGCCGCTAGGAACATCGGCCTGGTTAAAGTGTCAAGGCCTGAGAAACTTCTTGTTGATGCGATCGCTGAGAACAAATCGGAGGTTTTGGTGGAGAACATAGCGGAATCCATAGTGAATTCCAATCAAGACATTGACATGCATCTACTCTATAGACTTGCCGAGAGTCGTAACGTGCTGGGAAGGGTCCTCGACGAAATAACCAAGGCAAGGGAGTCTGGCTTCCCATAGTCTCAAACGCGGAAATTCGAAGGATCGCTCGGCAACTCGGATTCCCGGAGGCTTTCGTCGAAAGGGAATATCACCTGATGGTTACTCTCGAAGACCTGCGTGAGAGGGGTCTGGCGAAAGAAAGGACCCTTTGTTTGGGTGGCGGGCATGGGATTCGCGCATACTTGCCGAGAGAGCTGCAGAGGTTCAGCATCGACCTCGATTTCTACTCAGAGGTGGACGATCTACACTTGATAAAGTCAGATTTGTCCAATATTCCCGGGTTCACGGAACGTGGGTACGGTCTCGAAACAGACAAAGGATTCAAGAAATATGACTCCGAGTTGCCATCACAAATCAAGAAGGGGACCATTGCATTCACGAAGAGCTATTCCCAAGCCTTTCGGTCAGCCGAAATCCCATCAGAATTCTACGTGACAGTCTCCAATGTGGCGAAGCTAAGAATAGTCAAGCTCAGGCAACCAAAGTCGTACATAGGCACAGACTACGTAAAGGCCGCGATTCCAATTCTGTCACCTGAGACGATAATGGCAGGCAAGATGGCAATCATTCAGATCCGCAGAATCAAAGATCTGTACAAGGACATCTTCGACATCTATGCCATGTTCAATTCAAGTGATGAGAGAGTTGATGAACAGGAACTTGTCGAGAGTCTCTCGAAGACCGGACATGAGATTGCCGAATCAATTGTGAGAAAGAGATTCAGGGAATCGTCGGGCAGAGAAAACGCCCTCAATGCGATCAAACTACCAACCGAGTCCCGCCATGAATACCTGCAGAGCTGGAAATCGATTAATACCTACGTCAGGAATAAAACATTAGAATCCCTCACGCGTGCGGGAATCCTATCAGTCATTCCCAAGCAATGACGGAAGGTCCAAGGGAAGTTGGAGCTTCCTAACAATAACAACGGTGTGACGTCTGGGGACCCCTGAAAAAGCACGGATTCGGTGGGTCGGATTTGAGACTACCTGAGTGAGTTCAAATCTAAAGTAGACAGTGAGAATCTTGTCAATAGTTTGTTTCAGGAAAATCGGGTCGAAAGGTGGTGACTCTTTCGTAACGATCAGGCCGTCGCCAACCTTTCCTCAGTCCTGCACTTCCCTCCAAAGGTTCCCCTGTCGACTGCGTTGATTATGATTTGCAGGTTTTGTCTAGTCAGGCCGCATGCCTGCTCAAACACAGCAGTCGACTCGGCAAGGGGCTGGAGCCTCCTCGCACGCTCCCTAGAGAATGCAGTTATCAGCTTCTTCAGCTGTTTAAGTTTCTCTAAGCTGGAACTCGAAGCAACGTCGAAATCCTCTTTGGAACTCTGAGGCGTGTTGGCCTTTGTTGAACGCAGGACCCACTCACCCGACTCCCCAACGGCGATTGCGACTAGCTTTCTCGGGTCTTCTCGCGATTGGCCGTCCAAGTGCTTCATGAGGTTGGCCAAGCTCATAGACTCGGGAGAGAGTGTGATGTTCGGGGTACTGTGCCTTCCATTGTAGTCATGCTTCAGTGAACATTCCTTTGTCATGCTCTTGAGTGATTGCGCTTCCCAGTTAGAGAAGTCAAGGACCCTCGCGTTGTGATCCTTGGAGTACCTACTGATGCCTTCGACCAGGTCGCCTACGCTCTGGAAAGAGGTCTTCAATCCGTCTCCGAGCAAAGGACTGATGCTGGCAGGGTCGGTCTGAACGACGGGGTATGCGAACAAGTGAGACAAGGCGTCACGGTAATAATTGTGGTCGGGGTCGTTCACTGTCAAAGATTCGAATGCTGGCCCGGCAAGATACAGGTTTTCGAGCGACCTGTCCTTCCCGACTTCGGAAGGAGACAAAGCGTCCAGTCGGGTTGGCGATGTCTTCACCCATTCCTGATACGCGTGCTCCTTCAGGAGTTCGTGGTAATGCTGAATCTTATCGGCGAGCCTCTGTTTCCTTTCAGCCCGGGTGCCAGCGAGCGTGACGTAGGCCTGCGCCCCAATGACTGAAGCCAGTGCAAGCCCCGTTAACGTGATCCAGAAGGTCGAGTCAGAGACCGGAAATGCGAGTTCGTTCGCATAGGTGGCAATGCCAAGTATGGCTGTTTCGACAGCCGCAACGATGGCGCCGACATAGAGCACGCCAATCCTGAGATGAACCACCGGCAGTCTGGATGTCTTCTGCATAGGATTCTCAGCCCTGTGATAAATATTAACAGTTATGGATTAGTGCTCTGTATTGCGGCCCGAACGAATCTACGCGATGTGTGCCTCTATCTGACGAAATTATCTCAAAATTGAATTGGAGCTGGGGCGTTTCCCAGACTGACCCTCTGGTAGGGCTTCTATTTCGGTCAAAAAGGCGAAGTACCGTCATGAGAAGCTTCTGCCGATGAGCAGGGAAGCGATTACCGAGCATGAGTTAGGGACCTCCAGTGATGTCGACGGGAACCGGTTAGGGGAAGGGGGGAATATGAATGACCTCAAGAGTGGTCTGACGTCCATTCAGGACCAATATCAGAGGCTGGCGGACCTGAAAGAGAAGCAGAAGACTCTCACTTTCCATCTCTCCGAGATGACGAAGACCCTGCTGAGGGAAGTCGATTCCCTCATCTTGATACCCAACGCAGCATTGAAGGAACGCTGCTCGGCCGCCTATCTTGTGTCGGAAGCCGTCGTGGTAATCTTCGACGTCCCCAGGGAAATGAGATCTAGACCTCTAAGGAGCTTCCCCACGGACACCATTGTCTCGATATTGGAAGCGTGTTCTCCAGAGATTGAAAGGCTAATCCGAGAGAAGTGTCGATCTGAAGCCGTCAAGGTCAGTGCTCTAGAGAGGGTTTCAGGAGAGATGCTGAGGGTCATGAACGCGTTCCGAGCCGGTGAGGACAGTCTCCAGGTCATTCCAGGAGAACGGGAACGGCGAATCAGCGAACCGCCAGTCGCAACTGTCAGGAGGGTTCAACGAGGACCGAACAAGAGGGGCTCGGAAACGGCGACAGACGTAGATGAGATCATCTTGGCCGCAGTCGAGTCGAGCCTAGGAGATCTTGGGCTTGCTGGGAGGGACACGATCCTCGGGTTGCTCGAGAGCAGGTACGGCCTCAGCTTCGATGAGATTCCTGAACACCCGAGGGGCTTCATCGACTTGGCGAACGAGATCCTCGGCCCTACGGCGAAGTTGCTCGAGGCTAGGATGGTCAGCGAAATCGGGAACGCCTGTGGGGTCCGGGGTAGCACCTTCTGCGAAGTTGTCTCCGCGCTCAAGGGGAAGAAGTTCAAGGCCGAAGCCTTGATTGTGCCGAAGCAAGAGGATGCTCAGACGGACTTCCCCTTGAAAGAGATGAACGACTCGCAGGCAAAGGGGACCGAGACCCATGACTCCGATGCGCTTTTGATGCCCGCATTCCGCGCGGATTTCGTGTTTCGGACCAAAGAATCCCTGAACTCATCTGATTGATGAGCACTGGGACCCTCGCGTCGCATTCTTCGAGAAACATGCGTACTCGTACAACGAGCAAAGCGGGGACGACCCAGGCGTTGGAGCGCTGAAGGGAGTGAAAGCGAGCATGAGTGAAAGCCATTCGAGGTTCGAAATCGTGCGAGATAGGGACGCCCGGGCCGAGGCCAATAAGGGGAATCAGACAAGTCTCGGAGAGAGTGGCCAAAGTGCCTGACCGCCCCCCCAATAGCCCTCGGACCTCGAGTGAAGATTTCAGGAATCCAACAAAACGCTGAAATACTAGGGCTACCGAATTTTCCCCAGATGTCAGCCCGTTCTCTCCTTGTTCTTGCGGTTCTCCTTCTGCCCGTCTTCGCATCTCCCATGGCCTTGGCAGTCACCCCGTTCAACGGCCGCAACATCTCCTTCGCCGACTCCCGCAGCCTCAACTGGGCAGGCTACGGCGTCGCGGCTTCCAGCGGCACAGTCACAGTCGTCTCCGGTTCGTGGGTCCAGCCAGCCGTGACCTGCTCGCGCGGCTCCACCTATTCCTCCTTCTGGGTCGGCATTGATGGCCTGAACTCCGGCACCGTCGAGCAGACAGGCACCCTCGCCTACTGTTCCAGTGGCGCGGCGAGGTATTCCGCCTGGTACGAGTTCTATCCCGCGGCCTCAGTGACAATCTCCACGATAACAGTCCACCCCGGCGATGTGTTCACAGCCTCTGTCACTTACTCAGCCGGCCAGTTCACCACAACCATCACCGACGTGACGACATCACAGTCCTTCTCGACCAGCGGCACTGTCAGCGGGGCGGTCAGGTCCTCTGCGGAGTGCATTGCTGAAAGGCCATCTATCGGCGGAAGCATCACCAAGCTCGCCAACTTCGGCATAGTCAACTTCTCCAACTGCAGCGCGACCATCAACGGGGTCGCAGGGAACTTCGGTTCTTTCACTGGCGTCCAGTCGATCGACATGGTCAGCCGGTCGCTTAAGCTACTCGCCCAGACATCCGCCCTCACCGGGGGGTCCAGCTTCTCAGTCACCTGGAAGGGCTCGAACTAGCCATTCCCATTAGTCTACTCCGCTCCAAGATCTGCTAGGACCGCTAAAGAGAGAGCGCGCGCCCTGAAGCACTTCCAAGATTTGTTTGCCTGCGAAGGAAGATTCCACTTGATCTATATCACTGACGGGAATGGGTCGGTTCAATCCGGTGAAAACAGAAAAGGCTCCGTCAGAGGTGCTCACAGGAGCACTCTGACCGTTCCTTCATGCATTCGGGGCACAACCGGACGTCGTCCTGGGAGACCAACGCTCTCCCGCAGCGGCAGGTCCCAGACGAAAAGCCGTACTGTTCCTCAGCCCTAATCACCGTTGCAGTTCTGCACAGGTTCCACGGAACAACCAGCTCCTCCACTTCGGAGGTCCCTCGTCTCGAGCCCCGGCTGGGTTCTCAGCGGTGTAATGTGATGCGCCTCATTCTTTCAAGTGTCAAATCGGTTAAATCTCTCTTTTGCGATTGACGAGCGTTTGGTAAGCAAGGTTATTCGCAATCTCGACTTCCCGACTCTCACGTTAATCAACAAGGAGGTAGTCTTACTCACTGGTGAAAGACACGAATTTGATGAAGAGGACGAGCGACGAATCAAATCTCTTGCTGATGAGGTTGCAGGGACATACAACGAGGAGGAATTTGAGGAGGCGCTGGTTCGAAAGACCTCTCTGCTCGTCTACAGAATAGCCAGTGGACAGCACTTCCATGAAGGTAACAAGAGGACAGCTTTGGTTGCGGCCTCTGCTTTCCTAAGAATGAATGGACGTTCACTTGATATGAAGGACCAGACGCTGGTTACCGCGGTTGACAGGGCGGGGGTCGCGACGGCAACCTTAAATGAGTTGGAGAAGACCATAAGAAAGCTGATCAAAGATGAGTGAGAGAGAACGTAAGCTGTGGGAGAAGACAGTTAAGGAAATTGTCAGGTCTAACCGAGGATTCCTGGTCTTCATCGCATCCGAGAAACGCGACTGAATACCCCTAAGAAGCGCATGGGCCGGAAGGGTCCACACTAATTCTGTATCTCGAATCGAAATCGTGGGTTCGTTGCCCTAGTTCTTTACCCCAGCCTCCAATCGTCTTTGGTCGAAGTGAGGTCTTCAGGTATGTCTTGTTTAATCGGAGAGCCTCCGCATGACACACACGCGACCTGAAACTATAGTTGTCTTCAAAAAGGAGGGGGGCCGGTATATAAGTGGAAAACCCAAATCCTACATAGAATAATGAAAGAATCGTAGGTTGCCGGCGCTCACCCAACACACGCATGCACACGCAACCCCTAATTGTGTTGTTTGGGAAAGGGGGGTGGGGGGTACAAAGACGCCAGAGAACAAGGTCTTCGAAGACGCACGCAAGGTGGGCGACCAGATCTTCCACTCCTTCAAGGATACTGGAGAACTACCTCACAAGACTGTGATTCAGTTTGTCATGCGTATGTCGCCCAGGCAGTTGAAGGAGCGATGGGACCTCGCGCTCGTATTCTTCGAGAAACAGGCGTACTCTTACAGCGAACAGAACGGGGGCGACCTGGGGGACAGAGCACTGAAGGCGGTGAAAGCGGTCCTAGGTGAAAGCTATTCAAGGTTCGAGATCGTGCGAGGAAGGGAACAGGCCGAGGCTAAGAAGGAGGATCAAAAAGCCTCGGAGACAGGCCAAGGCGCCTGAGCGGTGAGCCATCAAGTTAACAGAACCAAAAGCAACAAGATATAATAGGCGATAAAGAATAGTGGAAGTCGTGTCAACGGTAGAAGTGAGCCAAAAAGCCAACAAGAAGCTGAATCGAGCCAGAAAGAGAGCGTCGCTTCTGCTATTCAGACTCGGTCAGCTTTAGTCCCCTTTTTTTGATTTTCCTTGCTTTACTTCACCGATTCTGGTCTGAAGAGACTGCACGACGCCATCGTGAACGCATATAGTCGGTCTCCTCTATGCGTTCATCATCCCGCCCACCCCTTACGTCCTTCCTAAGCGGAGCATTTCAATCAATTAATTTTGCGCCAGCATACGGCATACTTGTGAGACTGCGGCCATGCGGTTGCGTAGTCACCTCAGAGAGGATTGCTTAAATATGTAGACACCTATCTTGTTACGTGCACATAGAAACGCGTGAAGTGGGAGGGAGGAAGAAGTACTACCTAGCGACTTCCTACCGAATGGGCGCCAAAGTGGCGAAGGTCAGAGTCTTTTTGGGGACGGACCTAGGCAGAGACGAAGTCGAAAGGCTCGCTGAGCAAGCGAAGGGAAGGCTGGAGCAGAAAGCTCAGTCGGCCAAAAGCATAGGCGATCCGTACAGAACCGTTCTGTCATCGAAGGAAATGCGAGTGATTACTCTTCTGACCACCAAGGTCAGGGTGAAGCTGGCCCACTTCAGCGAGGACGATTGGAAGGTATTCACCGAGGAATTCACGTACCACACGAACGCAATCGAAGGCTCCACCGTCTCGAAAGAGGAGGTCAAGCAGGTCCTTGCCGATGAGCAATGGCCGGAAAGGAGCAAGGAAGAGATTGCTGAGACACTCGGGGTCGCGGAAGCCGTCAAGCACCTGAGGCAAACCAAGGACCCGATTTCGTTGGAGCTTATCAAAGACCTCCACAGGATTGTCTTCAAGAATTCCAAGCCGTTCGCCGGTGAGACGAGGCAGAGGGGCGGAGTCGGAGTGTCGGTCGTCGACAATCTTGGCATTGTAGTACACAAGGGAGCTCCAGCAAGTCAAGTCGACGCCCTGTTGAGAAGGCTGGCACGATGGTATCGCGACAATAATGAGAAGTATCTTCCGTTTGTTTTGGCGGCCGTCGTTCACGACCAGTTCGAAACCATCCACCCTTTTCAGGACGGGAACGGAAGAGTCGGAAGACTCCTCCTCATCAACATCCTGCTCAAGCACAATCTACCCCCTTTGAACATAGAACTGGAAAACCGAAAGGAGTACTATGAGGCCCTCAGAGCATATCAGACTGCCGGGAACATTCGCCCCACCCTCGAGTTGATGTTGAAGGAGTACAGGCGGCTTAAGGCTACGCTCAAGAGGTGACTACGTCTTCCATTAATGTAGTCACCCACGAGCTTCCACCAGGTGGAAAGCCGTCGTAGCGAAATCACGTGTTCACGCCCCGGATTTCCAAATACGGGGATCGGCGACCTGTAGGAGTGCACATCCGGGTCGACATCAAGCCCTTTCGGCGCACTGCCGGTCCGGCATGTGGCCCTAGCTCACAACTAATCTTCAGCCCCGGACCTTGACCCTGAAAGTTCATTCAGGAGCTTCCTGATTTCGCCTACGGCCCTCGTAATACGCCCACCTTCGTTCTGTCTAGAACCGAAGGCAGCCTTGAGCTGATTTTCAAATTGTCCGTCGCTCAGAGTTGCAATTTCTCTGTTCAGTTGAATGATCAGTTTCTTACCCAGACCCCTGTTGCCCAGTTCCCTGACTTTCTCCCAATTGGCGTCTCTCGCCAGCATCACGACGTCTCTCAAGTCAGTGTCCCTTCCTGAGTGCAGTTTCATTGCAATCAGGATGTCCCTTGAGGCGACGTTCGAGAACGCCGACCCGCTGACGCCTGTCACGCGCAGCTCCCGCGATGTTTCTCTAAACTCTCCCTCCTTCCAGACAGCTTCGGTTTGGCGACATCTCACTCCATCAACCAGCAAATCCACGGAGACCTTCTCCCCACCTATCATCTTGACGAACTTCCGGGTCTCCAGCCCTTCAATCTCATTGCGAAGAGTCGCCCCTTTGTCCGTGTAGCCTTGACCATTGAGAAATGATGAGAACCGCACAAGTTGTGGAAAGGCGACGACCAAATCGCAATCAACCGAGTACCGCGGAAGAGTCGAATAGGCGTTAACGGCATAGCCCCCTACTAGGGTGAACTTTTCCCTCATCTGACGAATGGCTTGCAGAGTCTTCAGAACTTCAGCTTCTCTGGCTATGAGGCTCTGGCCACTCATGGAGCCACTCGGGGGTTCTCGTATTCGGCGTTCAGGCCAAGATCGTACTCCTTATCGAGCATCTCCAACGCTGGAGCATACGCGTATAGGTTCTTTTTGCAGTAGTCGACGACTTTCTCTAGCGGGTCTGCACTCAGCCCATTAACGACTGCGTACTCGACCTTGGTCGTTGGACTGAGCACAAAGTAAATGCCGTAAAGGGTTTCCGTCGGTCTTGAGCCTTCCACAACACACTTCTTTCCGTTGATGAAGAGGTATTCTCTCCATTTTTCGACGTCTGTCTCGTTGACCTTGATGTATATCGGATAGGATCCAAAGAACCGGTTTGCATTGTACCCGCCCTTTGTCCACACAAACACACCGTCCACTTTGGTCAGGGCATAAGGTAATCCAGATCTTCTCAAGAGGTCATACGCGTCACCGACATCATACCGTGAGCTCAGGTAGCTCTCCGAGCTGTTGACTCTGTACTTTCCCCGATTTATCCGTTCCAAGAAGCCTTTCTTTGCCATGTCGTACAGGACTTTAGACGGGTCGGGACTAGAGAAGGCACTGACGAAGTCTTCCGTCGAGAACTCTGACTTCCAGTTTCCCAGAATCGCCCAGAGTTCATAGTAGGACATATAGATTACCACAGCAGTAATCAATATATAAACAAATCTCACAGTCGAAGGGTTCTGTCCCGTCTTCGGGTGATTCCTTCCACTGTATTAATTCGGGTGATGACGATTCTTTCATCTTGTCTGTTCGTCCGTTATCTTCGTCTGTATGAAATTCCCATCGTAGTCTTGTTTCACGAACCACTTCTCAATTCTTCGCCCTCTTCCAACTCCTGTTTGGCTCATCTTTCCACACACCCACATACACACAAACAGTGGATAAGAGTTGCGGATACCCACATAACTTATATACACACCTTCCCACCGTTGGGTAAGTGGGAAAATGGGAAGAATCGACGCAGTCATCTCAGACGAGCTTGAGAAGAAGTTACGAATGAAGGCCGTTCAGGACTTTGGTGGTAAGAAGGGTAGCCTTACAGTGGCACTCGAACACGCCATAATCCTATGGGTGGACGCCGATGCTCCCAAGGAACGCGATTCCAAGCCCCCCGTCAAACATTCCAAACAAACAGGTTAAATGGAACCGTCAATGTGGGTATACACATGAGCGAGCAGGCACCAAGCGATACAGACATCCTCAAGACCATTGAGGCGACAGAGAAGAGTCGGAATTGGATCTCAAAGCACTACGACGAACTCCGCACTAAATACGAGGGGAAGGTCTTCGCTGTCAGGGGTGAGAGCGTCGTGGACAGCAGTGATAGCGTTACAACACTTCTGGAAGATGTGAAGAAGAAGGGGGAAGACACTGCCTTCCTCGTAATCGAATCCATTCCTCAGAAGGGCGTAGCCTACATACTCTGAGAGGCGCCCCTTGCGAATACCTCTCACAGTAGAGAATTTCTTTAGTGGGCGGAAGGTCGCGTTTGGGCATTACACCATCCACATTGCTAAGATGCGGGTGTTCCACGGACTTAGCGCGGTCATAGATAGCGGCAGTCCTTTCACTACGATTTCGACACGCGATGCCCTTACCTTCGGTCTGCCCATCAAGAATTGGCAGAGTGGAGACCTTACTCGTCTTGCTGGCAACAAGTTCTACAAGTATGAATTGGAAGGCGATGCCGCATTCAGGACTACCGACGACAAGACATTCCGTTGTAGGCACAAATTCAGGGTTCTAATACCCACGAAGATTGACGAACCGACGCTCCGAGAGGTTCAACCAATACCGAGCCTCATCGGGACTGACTTCTTAGAAGACAACAGGCTTGCATTTGTCTTCGACCCCAGCTCCGAATCGGCCTACCTCGAAAGGGTAGATGCTCCAAGTCCGTAACCCATCACCCTCACGGAACAACCCGAAAAATCACCCGAAGACGGGACAGAACCAATCGAAGGTTCCGCTAACTTGACGGCGTCTGCCTGAGGATTTTGTCGGAGCGCAATGAGCCCCTAGAATGGAGAATTATCGCAGGGTCGACCCTCTCCTCCTGGACTTGGCGCCTGCCAGAAGAACGTTCGCGCGAGCCATGCAGACCGGCAGGGTTCAGGTCAAGGGCCCTTCCTTACCCTTCCAGCCCGAGCACCGCAGGCCGGGCACGTGTCCTTCAACGAACGAAACTTCGTCCCGCAGCTGCCGCAGAGGTATGACCCCCTCCTCCTGATCAGGGACCCGTAGTAGGGGACCTCGATGGCGTTTATCCTCTTCTTGTGGAACTTGCCCTGGTCGTCGTAGTAGTACACGTACCAGTGTTTCCTGTTCCCTCGATAGGGCTTCTTTCCCCCCTTGGTGACGAAGCTCCCGCTCGTCCGGGGTCTCGATACGCCTACCACGATCAAAGGTTAAGTCTCAACTGTTGCCTTAAGGCTGGGCTCCTGTTGCCTTAAGGTTTGTGATGGTGTTCAAATATTGACTAGGAAATCAGATAGAAACTCCGCACGCCTTTTATAAGCAAAATAACTTTGCAGAAATCACAAAGATGAAAATCTTCCAAAAGGGAAAAAGAAAAGCCATTTCACCAGTCCTAGCAACAGTCATCCTTATCGCCATCACCCTCATCGCAGCAGTAGCCATCGCCGGCTTCGTGTTCGGCCTCTTCGGGTCTTTCACGACCAACGCACTAGTATCCGGATCAGTCACCACGTGCACTGGAGCGACAGACGCTGTGTGTACAGCAGTTCTCCGTAACACGGGCAGCGGCAGTGCAACAGTCACTGGCTGCTCACTCAGCCTTGGCGGTGCCAACGAAGTAGGTGCCTTCGCCGTAGTCTCGGGTAGCATCACCGCAGGCAATAGCGGAATATACTCCTGCACAGTAGTAGGCACTCCAGAGAACTCAATCGGTTCTCAAGCAATAGGATCGTTCAGCCTTAGCAATGGCGGCACTGTCCAATTCGCCGGGACCTGGTCCTAAGCACAACAAACAGCCAGATGGCTATAACGTCAGGCGCACAGCCTGGAATACGGCGTGCGCTCTCCTTTGTTTTTGATCTAGTTCAAGTCAGGGAATCTCGTGATTTATTTTTCGAACTCAGAAAGCGTGGAATCGAAGGATGCTACCTTACCTTCTCCCTCAGATCAGGTATTGAGTTCGTTGATTTCGGCCAAAATCTCTTTCTTGCTCTGCCTGGGGAAAGGGACGCATGTCTCGTCTGCTGAAGCCACGAAAAAGGAGCGGCATGACTGAAATTGTGGTTACCATGGTTCTCATTGTTATCGGGCTTATTTCGAACGTGATGGTTGCAGGTTTTGCCTTTGGGTTGCTGGGATCGTACGCAACCTCCCCGGAGGTCTCTGCCCAGTTCGTTGGTTGCTCATCCAGCGCGTCAGGCGGCGTATGTAACGTCCTCCTGAACAACATCGGCGCTCGCAACGTAGACACCGCCGGTTCCTGCATTGAGAACTCGAGACTGGGTTCCGTGGGCTCGGGAGGAACAGTTCCGGCAGGAGGGACCCTGAATGTGAGCTGCACCGTTACAGGGTTCACAATCCAATCGGGGGACTTGGTGACTGGGTCGGTATCACTTAGCAACGGAGCCTCGGTCTACTTCGCGGGAAGGGCGTAAGGAGGTCCCTCTGGACCTGGGCAAACGAGCTGAAGGCAATGTCTTCAAGCGCACGGCCTGAAACACGGCGTGCGCTCTCATCTTTTCTGTAATTTCAACTAGATAGCCTTCGAGAAGTAAATCCAGATTATGCTCTATTACGGTCCTCAAGTGGTTTTTTCGCGTCATAACTCAACAAAAGCGCACAAAACCGTTATTAACGGTTAAAAACAGATTTGCAAATCGTGTTCAGGCTCGCCGGGGGGATGGCCTTCCTTGTCGCTGTTCCGATCGTCGCAGGGGCGTGGCTCATCAGTATTTCGGATCAGGCCGCAGGGCTAATCACTATGGGAATGGGCGTGGTGCTGGCGATGTTCCTGGTTGCGGTCATGGTGAGTTCCCCTCCTGGTGGAAGCGGAAGAACCCAGCCTTCTCCCGACTAGCAGCATCGGCTCCTCCTGGCTTGGTCAAGGATGCATCCGGTAACGGTGGGTCGGCGATACCGAATCGGAGACAGGGTAAATGTGATTGGCGGATGGTACCAGAACTGCCCATACCCTGACAGCCCAACAGTACGAGGTAAGTGAAGGGGTGCTCTCGAGTCTAGCCTTGGTCTAGGGCCTCTGCCGCTACCGTTGTGCTACCAAGACAGAACTCACACGAGCGATCAAGTGACAGGGCCTGCGAAGAATCTGGATTCTCTACAGAGATTGGACGGCCAGAGTTATGGTTTCCGCTCCATAACGATTATATATATTCAAGTGGCCGTCGAGTCAAGACAATCTTGCGTTTCATACGACCGAGGAAGAGGGTTGCGGTCAGCGAGGTCCTGGGGGCATTGATCATGATTGCGATCACGTTGGTGAGCGGTGCCGCGGTGATTGGGTTTGTGAATGGCCAGACGGGAGTGAGCTCCCAGGCAGTGGGCAACAGCGCGGCCGCTAACATCGATTTCTTGAACGAAAGAGAGGTGGTTGTTCTCGCCACGATGACTGATACCCAAACGGCGAACGTCTACGTGTACAACAATGGCGCCATCAACCCCGAAACGATTTTGAAGGCCATCGTTTATCAAACGTCCGACCCGACACCAGTTTGCACGATTGATCTTGATCCAACAGTATCGATTGCCACTCTCGTCGTAAGCCCAATTGTCGTTGATTTATCGAAGTGTGCTTGGGCGCCGTCGGGTAGCTTCAGCTTCGCATCGGGCACGAGCTATACATTCCAGGTGCTAGGCCAGTTCGGAAGCACTGCCCAGATAACGGTGAAATTCTAAGGGGAGCCTATGATATGCAACTAGAAACGCACGCAACTCGGCGGAAGGCGATTTCCGGGGTCCTCGCCGGTGTGATCTTCTTCTCGATGGTCTTCACCGCGGGCCTGAGTTTCATACTGCTGACTTTCACATCGTTCAACAATTACGATAGGGGTCAGGCTGCAGCGAATCAGGCGGCTCAAGCGAAGAGTGCGGAGAGCCTCCTGCTGAGGTCATGTGACGGGACGAATAATCTGCTTCCATCAGTTGCCCCTTGGAAACCCACACTATGCGTAGTGTCCATCGGAAATGTCGGCGTCTGGGTTCAGAATACGGGCACCATAGCCGTGTCCATTCGAGGAATGTGGATTCTCAATTCCACAAAGAACTCCCTTGTGCCAGCCTTCGGACCCATGGTCACTTCAACCTCTCCGACCCTTCCATCAACGATCAATCCTGGGAGTACGATAGATTGCTCAGGAACCCCCTGCGTCATAGATACCGGCTTCAAACCTGGTTCTAGCACTGACAAGTTTTCGATTGTCTTCATCACTAGCACGGGGAACCAGTTCTCTGCGACTTACCCTCCTCCCCCCCTTCCTAACGCGCTTCCATCGATTACACTAAGTCCGAACTCAGGACCTGTCGGCACAAACGTGACTGTGACTGGGTCCTACTTTGCTACTTCTTCGGTAGTCAAGATCGCATTCGATGTTCCCCCCTTTTCGATTCAGACCACTATTCCCTTGATCATCACAACGAACTCAGGTGGTAGTTTCTCAGCGACGTTTGTTGTCCCGCCCTCGGTCGCCGTTGCTCATACTGTCAGGGCTACCGATGGGAGCACTAATACTGCAAGCGCGGTGTTTACTGTAACATCTCCGGTGATAGTCTTGAGTCCGAACGGGGGACCCTATGGTATTGCCGTCCCCGTTACTGTAACAGGAAATGGCTTCTCGCCACTATCGACGATTGCCTCGGTCACAATCGACTATCCGCCTCCCCAAACTACCGAGACTACCAGTCCAGTGACTATTTCTACCGATTCGACTGGCGCCTTTTCAGCTACGTTTACTGTTGACCCTACGATTCCCGTTGGTCCTCACACGGTCAATGTCACCGACGTGAACGGACTTTCAACAATTGCCATCTACACGGTCACCACTTCATCAAACAACCCTCTTCCATTCATATCTCTGAATCCAATTACGGGCCCAACAGGTATTTCTGTTCGGGTCAGCGGAGGCAACTTCGCCAACCTCTCCTCGATAACTATCCAGTTCGATGGGCTTGACCAAATAACAATCCCTCCATCCGTCATTAGTTCCGCTGGTGGAACCTTCGTAGCGAACTTCACAGTCTCCAGCACAGCGGTCTCCGGTCCGCACACGGTAGCCGCCTTCGATGGCGCGGGGAACTCAGCGAGCGCAGTTTTCACTGTAGTGATTCCCATCATCTCCCTAAGTCCACTCAGCGGCCCAGCGGCCACCAACGTTCAGGTCAACGGAGGCAACTTCGCCAAAGTCTCCCCGATAACTATCAAGTTCGATGGGGTTAGCCAGACAACTGTCCCTCCATCAGTCAATAGTTCCGCTGGTGGAACCTTCGTAGCGAACTTCACTGTACCAAGCACCGCTGCCGCCGGTGCCTACGTAGTGACAGCGAGTGACTCATCTGGTGGGACGGCTACGGCGATTTTCATTGTCAGCTGCACCATATCGTCGAACTGCGTTTCGTCGTCCACGTTCGGGATTGGTTACATCTCGTTCAACTTCGACACTTTCAACTACTATACTCTGACTGGCGCGGGCTGCTCGCCAGTCATCGGCGTTTATCCGTCGTCAAATTGCATTCTTGCCAAGCAGGGGCTCGCCTATTCCATCGTCAACCCCGGCTCTCGATACTTCGTCTTTGGCCTGAATCTAACGAATGTTGATCCGAACAAAAGGACTTTGATGTTCGATGATAACGATTACTTGCAAGCCGTGTTGATTTGTGCGACTACGGGTTCATCGTGTGGTTCGTTCGGGGGCACTTCAGCGGTCTGGGAGATCGGATGTGTAGCAGGCAGCAATATAGCGCCACTTTCTTCCTGCCGGAGTACGTTAAATGGTGTCACCGGAATCCCGTTGGCGTACGGTGAGAGTAAAATATTCTACTTCGTAGCACCAGCAACAGGGAACCCACCGGCCGTCGCAGGCTCGAAATGGGAGAACATGGAGCCAGCAACCCCGATTTTCATCATAGTTCATGGGTCGCTGGCCTGCGTATCTGGTTCTATAGGTTGCGTAGTCGGTTCCACGCAGCTGTTCGGCGAGAACATCCCATTCACTTCGATCTTCTGGAATGTGGGTGGCGCCTCGTCAACCATCTCGGTAACTTGCACCCCTAGCACCATCACCACCTTGACGTCCTCGACATGTACGGCCACTGCCACCCCAATTTCGGCGACCGGGACGGTGACTTGGTCGTCCGCCTCGAGCACAGGAACGTTCACTCCTCTGAGTTGCAACCTGAGCGGAGGGTCTTGCACAGTCGCATACAGAGACACAACCGTTGGAACCTTTCTTATCACCGCATCGTACTCAGGAGACTCGAACAACCAGCCAAGTTCGAGTTCAACAAGTGTGAAGGTCATATCTTCCGCTACTCAAGTCGGGTGCAGTCCTCCTTCGGTCTTGGCCGGGAAGAAGACCGTGTGTACCGCCGTCGTATCGGGCGCGTCGCCGACCGGAACGGTGACCTTCAGCTCCAGCGTGTCAGGGACGGCAGGTTTCACGGCGGGAACTGGGACGTTCACTGCTCCTTCGACCTGCACCCTCAGCGGAGGCACATGTAGCGTGACCTACACCCAGGGCGCCACCGGGACCGTCACAATAACGGCCTCCTACGGAGGAGACGCCAACAATCCTGGGAGCTCGGGTACCACTCTGGTCACCTTCACATCTGCCACCTCAGTCAATTGTAGTCCTGCGACGGTCTTGATTAGTAATCCCACTGTGTGTACCGCCGTCGTATCGGGCGCGTCGCCGACCGGAACGGTGACCTTCAGTTCCAGCGTCGGGACCGGGACGTTCACGCCCGCGACGACCTGCACCCTCAGCGGAGGCACATGTAGCGTGACCTACACCCAGGGCGCCACCGGGACCGTCACAATAACGGCCTCCTACGGAGGAGACGCCAACAATCCTGGGAGCTCGGGTACCACTCTGGTCACCTTCAATCCGACCAGCACAACGACAGTAAGCTGTGGTTCCGTGCTACTTACTGGATCTAACAGGCACATCGTCTGCACTGCTACTGTGGTGGGAATCACAACACCCACTGGCGCCGTTGCATGGTCGGCCATATGTGTGGTCGCAGGCAACTTTTGTGACGTAGGAGCAAGTGTGGGAATCTTCACGCCGGCCTCTGGCATCTGCACGCTCAGTTTCGTGAGTGCCACCTCATCATCATGCCAGATTGACTGGAAAGTCCCCAACGGCTCATTCTCCGGAACTATCCAAGTTAGCGCAGCCTACCTGGGAGATGCAACCAATTCTCCGAGCAGCGGTCAGACAACGGTTCTCTTCCCGTGATGAAAATGACACATAACATTGTCTTGGGCAGAATCAAAGTATTCACGAATGCCATCGAAGACCGGACACAAGATCATTTCTCCCGCAGATCATTAGGTCAGAAGGTCGATGGACTCGGCCTTCATAGAAGTTATAAACATGGAACTAACGCGTCGGGGGAAGTCTTAGATGTCTGACAACAATAGAGACGAGAGACCAAGGGGTTTCTTCGATTGGCTGAGAGGGAGAAAGAAGAATGATGAGGATAAGGTCGGCCTTGAGAGCCAACCTAACCCAAAGCCGCCTACAGTGAGTTCACTCGAAGCAGCGCCGAAGGGTGGCCAGCCCCAATCAAAACCAATGGCGACGGTTATCCAAAGGAGCAGTCAAGCAGCGACACCTTCTCCTGCTGCCACTCCTGGACCGACGGCCATCAACGCCCCATCGCCCGACCAGGCGAAGCAGCCCGCCCAGAGGACACCCATTCCTCAACAATCTTCTTCAGTCCAGAAGCCACCAGAGACAACGGCTCCTCAAGCGGCACAACAGCGACCCCCCACCCCAACGAGGCCCCCCCCGAGGCAGCAGCCAACCATCAAACCAGCGGGTTCTAGACCCGCAATCCCAGAGGAGGACCGAGAGGCAGAGCAGATCGAGATTGCTGAGCGCTTCAAGTTCCTGAAGAACGTGAAGGTCAGGTTCCCCTTCACAGGGACACAGATTCCGCCGTCCTGGAAGGTCAAGGAGCGTTACCCAGTCAACAGCCCCTTCGCCTACGCCGTCATAGCCGAGAGCCCGCTGTCGACCCGGAGGTATTACATAGACGAGGTCCCACTCACCCAGACTGAAGCTGCGATTTACTCCTACCTTCTCGATGCACTGGAGGCAGAGCTCACAGTCCCGAGGGAGCAGGTCAACCCGAGGCAATACTTTGCCGATCAAGCAAGGAAGATCCTCCTGAAGTACTCTATTCGCGTCCCGGCGGCATCGTGGTCCAAGATCATCTATTTTGCCGAGCGCGACTTGGTGGGCTTCGGGATACTGGACGGCACCATGCGCGACCCGAACATAGAGGACCTTTCCATCGACGCCCTGGCGAAGCCCTTCTTCGTCTACCACAAGGGGTATGAGAGCCTTGAGACGAACATGATGATCAGTGACGAGGAGCAGATGGACAACCTGATCACAAGGCTTTCCCACATGGCCGGAAAGCACGTGTCGACAGCCTTCCCTATCGTGCAGGGAACCCTTCCGGGTAGGCACAGGCTCGTGGCCACCTTCAGAAGGGAAGTCTCGCCCCAGGGGAGCACTGCCACAATCAGGAAGTTCAGGGAGGACCCTCTGACGATAATCGACATGCTCAACCTGAACCTGCTGGATTACAAGATGGCTGCCTACACTTGGTACATGATGCAGAACAGGGCCACCGCAATCGTAGTCGGCTCAACCGGCGCCGGGAAGACCACACTCCTCAACGCCCTGGTGACGCTCACACGTCTGAATACCAAACTGGTGACGATAGAGGAAGTGCAGGAGATCAACATCCCACATCTCAACTGGGCTTCACTTGTGTCGAGGGAGAGCTACGCAGCCACCGAGGAGAAGGCGGGCGAGGTGGGGCTCTTCGACCTGGTCAAGGCCGCGATGAGGATGAGGCCGGACATCCTCTGTGTCGGCGAGGTCAGGGGAGAAGAGGCCTACGTCCTCTTCCAGGCGATCGCCACGGGCCACGGCGGCCTCTGCACGCTCCACGCTGACGACACCTCGTCGGCCCTCCAGAGGCTCATTTCAGCGCCGATGAACGTCCCCAAAGCGTTCCTCCCGTTCCTCGACCTGGTTTTCGTCATCAGGAGAATCGCCGTCCCTGCGCCGGGCGGCGGTGTAAGGGCGGTGAGGCGGGTCGTCGCCCTGGACGAGATCGTAGGCTCTGAAGAGGTTTCCAGGGCCTTCAGGTGGGAAGCGCGTTCTGACACGTTCAAGGCCAGCTACGATAAGAGCCCGAAACTCGAGAAGATATCGAGGGACAACGGCATCCCGCTGGAGGACATCCTGAAGGAGATAGACAGGCGCGCCTTGATACTGCGCTGGGTACAGAGCAAGGGCATAAGGAACTTCAAGGAGCTGTCTCCGATTCTGGAGCTGTACGTGTCGAGGCCAGACGAACTCTTCAAGACCGCGACGAGCGAGCTTGAGGCCAAGGGCATAGCCGTCGCCGAGATCATTGGTGACTTGAAGTCCGGCGGTCAGCGCCCGTGAGTTTCAAGATATCTCTTGCTCGCAGGAGTGAGACCCCGAAGGTCAAGCTGACCTTCTTCGACAAGCTCACCAGCGTCGCGTTCAGGCTCTTCGCCTCGCAGTCAATGAGGATTTCACGGTCGATTCCCGGCCTGAGAGATACCATCTTGAAGTCCAGTTATCGAATCACCCCGGAGGGACTGATTGCGGTGGCCCTACTGTCTACCGTTATTACTGGGGCCGTGGCCACAGTCTGCATCTACATCGGCTTTGCCTTCCTCAAACTTGGGTTCACACCACTGTCGTTCGTCTACGATTTTGCTTTCGTCGTCGCGATTCCCCTGGTGTTTGTCATCTTCATCAACGCCCCCCGCTTGAGCGCCTCAAGCCGTGCTGCTGCCATCAACGTCGAACTCCCCTTCGTGATAGGGTACATCTCCGTCCTCGCTGGGGGAGGCGTATCTCCTCTCGCGACGCTCAGGCGCATCTCGAGTCTCAAGCTCTTTCCCGCGGCGGCCAAGGAGGCGAAGCGCATCCTCCTGGATGTGGATGTCTTCGGTCAGGATCCGACCACGGCCATCGAAAATACCGCAAGGTGGAATCCGAGCAGGCGATTCTCTGAATTCCTCTTCGGCTACACTGCGATACTCAAGAGCGGAGGCAACTTTCTGGCCTACGTCCAGCTCAAGCTCCGTGACGTGATAGAGAACAAGGCCGCGGAAGTGAAGAGGTCCGCGGACACCACCGGGACCATGGCGGAGGCGTATCTCACGATCACGGTCGTCCTGGGGATGGTGCTCTACACCCTCTACATGATCCAGGTGCTCATCAGTCACGACTTATCGGCCCTAAACAGCCTGTACTTCTTCGCCTTCGTCATCATTCCCCTCATATCCGTGGGCTTCATCTGGCTGATCGATGCCGTCCAGCCCAAATGGCCTTACGTGGACTACAGACCCTACCGGCGTTTCATGTATACGATTCCAGTCGCGGCGGTCTTCTACTTCATTCCGCTACCAATACATCTTTACCAAAGAGTCTCTGTCACCCTCATCTTGGGTGCTTCCCTCCCCGCAGTGGATGCGATCCGGTACTCCCGGGCACGAACCTCACTCGAGAGAATGCTACCGGAGTTTATCAGGGACGTCGCAGAGGGACGGAAGACTGGTCTCTCCCCGGAAGTCGCGATAGAAAGGCTGGGGGGTAGACACTACGGGCCTCTTTCAAAGCACGTCAAGAAGATGGGGGCCCAGTTGTCGTGGGGAGTGTCCCTCTCCAAGGTCATTTCCACGTTCACGGCCGCTGTCGGAAGCTGGATAACGAGGGCGATCGGGGTCCTCCTAATCGAAGTCGTCGACGTGGGCGGAGGTACGATCCGGAGCTTCTCTGACATGGCTGAATTCACAAGAGACATTAACCAGATGGAAGGAGAGAGGAGGGCCGCGCTCCGGCCGTTCGTTTTCATCACCTACATCGCCGGTGTAATGGTGATCCTCACGACCTTCATCATGGTCTACCTTCTGTCTTCATCAGGCTCTTCGGGGATTGGGACAGCGACCCAAACCCTTGACCCTACGGTAATCGACCTGCTCCTGACCACCGCAGTCTTCGACGCTTTCGTGATCGGGATAGTGGCCGGCAAAATGGGGGAGAGCGGCGTGTCCGACGGGTTCAAACACGCCATCGCCCTTGTCGGGGTGAGCCTTCTCGCGATTGTAGTGGCAGGCTCGTTCATCCCGATACCGGTCTAATGATTCCTTCAGCAGGATAAGAATTATAACAGAACCCTTTCGAGTCTCATTTAGCGTGTCAAAGGGAGAGTCTACTGTAGCCAACAGAAGCCCCCCTGCGACCGAAGTCCTGACCAAGGGGAGGCCAGGTTATGGGATAGACGAACACCGGACGATCCTCGAGCTCGCAATTGCAGGGATTCTTGCCATTCTTATCGGATTTCTCATTTCGGCCTATACGAGAACATCGCAACCCGACCTCTCCAGGCTTGGCCTACTCGTCGGGCCTGCGGTCGGGTTCCTAATTCTCGCTGTGACGGCCGCATTGTATTGGAGCAGTGCATCGGGGAAGGTGCGGGAGATGGAAAAGGTCATCACACGTATGCCATGGGGCGGGAACGAGATCGTCCTCGACCTGGGATGCGGCCGCGGGCTCGCCATGGTCATGGCGGCTAAAAGGCTCGAGTCAGGATGCGCTGTCGGGGTCGACATCTGGCGCAGGTCTCACCTCTCGGGGAACAGCCACCTCTCCATCTGGGCGAACGCCAAGAAAGAAGGCGTGGAAGGGAAAGTCTCGGCGGTGAAGGGACTCCCCTCCAGTCTACCATTCCTGGATCGCTCCTTCGACGCTGTCTTGTCAGGGGTGGCGATCCACCGCGTAGCTGCGGGGGAAAGGGAGGCGCTCTTCGACGAGGTGGTCAGGATCCTCAAGGACGGGGGAAGGGTTGGGATCCTCGACGCCGGAAACGGTTTGGAATATGCCAAGCATCTGCGCCGGGTTGGGATGAGCGACGTCGAGGTCCACCGGCTCCGGCTCTCCAGCTTCCCCCCGTTCCACGTCGTGATGGGGAGGAAGCCCTACTCGGGGTAGACCTGATTGGAAAACGCACAGAATTATCTTAAGAAGGAGGCCTCGAATACAGTGCCCTTGAGCATGGAGACAGGCAGGGTTGTTCAGGGCTAAGAAGAAGGAAGTTCTCAAGGAGGAGGTCTTCGCCATCGACCTCGAAAAGGGCATCGTGTCGCGTAGGGAGGACGGGTCCCGGCTGTTGACCCTCTCTTCCAGAGGCTGGGCAAACATCGAGCAGGAAATGGTGTCTACTTTCATCACTGGGGCGGCTGTCATCCTCCAGAGGATGGGCTACAGCTACGGCAGGGCCCTGGGGGAGGCTGCCAAGAAGAGTGAGGTCCCTCCCGAGGCTCTAGAGGTCCTTCAGTCTTCATCCCGGGACTCGGGCTGGGGTCAGCTCTCGCTGAACGGTGGGAGCTTGAGCTCCGGTGAGGCCCGAATCGTAGTGAAAGACTGCTTCTTCTGCCTCCACAGGAGGGAAGCGAGCGAGCCCGTCTGCCACATCCTGGTCGGATTGACCGGAGGGGTCTGCGACGCGGTCATAGGGGGGACCCACAGAGTAACGGAGCAGAGGTGCTTGGCCAAGGGGGACGGGGTCTGCGAGATACTCATAGAGCGCGTTGGCTGAAGCCTGGCCTTCTCCGTAAAAGATGAATCGCGGACGCTGAAGTTGGGGGAACGGCTACAATCCTTAACCTTGTCGCGGGCCCAAGCTTATGAGCAGTTGAGCAATCATAAGCGAAGGGACACGCACGAGATCAAGTATGACATTCTGAAGGCCGCCATCTACGGGAATGGGAAGACCCGGATAATGTACGAGTCGGGCCTAAACCTCAGGCAGCTCAATTCGTACTTTGCCGAACTCCTCTCCAGAGGCGCGCTGGAATTCAGGTCCAAGGAAAGGAAGTACGCAACTACAGAGAGGGGACAGGCCTTCGTAAAGGCCTATGAACATTACAGGGAGACTGCCGATCTGCTTCTCAAGCAAGAGGCCATTCTGAGTGAATTCTTCCCTACCAGCGAGAAGCGGACGTTCGTGGTGGGCTCGCTGCAAGCGTACCAGCCAACCTACTGAGTTCCTCACTGGATTCCCTGCTCAGCCCCTGCGCCAGGCAAACCTTCAGACCAACGTAGAGCTGCAGGATCGACCTGCCGTCGGGGGTCAGCCGGTATACGCAGCGCTTGCCACCATCTTCACTCTCCCTCTGGACCATCCCCTTCGCCGTCAGGAACTCGAGATGGACCGTCAACACTTTCCAGCTCATGTTCGCCTTGTACAGAATGTGGGTGGGTTTCGCCGGTCCCGGGGAGAGCACGTCAAGTATGTCGCAGACCATCTCCATTGGAGACCGCCTTACCTGCCCCCCAGCGTCACGGGGGAGCTGGGACGTTCTGGCCGAGAGGCCGCTCATGGCTTGAAGAACACACAAACTCGATATAAGCCTTTACGTGCATATTCCAAATACTGGCTACTCACAGGACCTCTTTTCTACCGTCGGGAGGAAACTACACGGTATTCACAAGATTGGGCAGTGGGCGGGGAACCATGAGGGTTCCGGCGACGAGGTAGATCATGCCGTACACCCTCTCATAGATAGTTACTAGCACCTTCGGCGGGCCGTTCCCCTCCGGGGTCCTCAATTCTTCCTGTACCTCCTCCTTGCTCCCCCTGATTGTGGCAGTACCCTGCACGGTAATCCTGGACACTTGAGGCTGACCCAACAGCTCCAGGACGAAACTGAGGACCAAGGCGTCGCTAGTCCTGTCCTTCTCCGACAGGGACACGTTGAGTTTGTAGTTCGGTTTCGAGTTCTCGCTTGCCTTGTCCGAGAGGCGTGAGGCGTCGACTCTGTCGACAAGCACCGCTACCTCAACCATGAGACTGCCACCCGACCTTGAAGTTATAACCTTTTGAGTGACTCGGGTCGAAACCAGCGGCCACTTGATCAAGTCCTTTGAGCATCAAACCGCATCGAACTTACCGCTGAAACTGAAAATTTGTGGTCTTCCCTCGGTCGTATAAACCACCAGCCTCTCGGGCACGCCCCCCCTCAGGTACAAGAGGAAGGTAGCCTCGGTGGGTATCGGAAGGGCCTCCACGCTCTCAAAGGTCTTGATGACCTCCTCGGTCTTGGCCAGCCTGGGTTTCATCTCAGTCAATAGCTGGAAGATCACCTCCATCCCTCCCTTCTCTGGGTCGGAGACGTTCACGTACATCGAACCCACCTTCGCCCATCCCTTTGACATTATTACCTCCATCCCCCTCTGTCCCTCGCTCCTGAGCAACGAACCGATCACGTTAGAGGACCTGTCGAACTCCCTCTGGTACTTTTCGAGCATCTCCTTCAGATACTTCCTGACATCGGCCAGCGAATAGAACTTCACCACTCCTGAAAAAAAACTGATTCCCGTCTCGTCGATCAAGCAGCTTTTTCTCCCCCCGTTGGGGTATTAACGTTTTCGAAGCCGGGCAGGCTCACCACACCGACATGTAGTAGAGCAAGAGGTGCGACAGGTTGGATCCGACAACAGCCAGGTAGAAGAGGTCCGCAGCGGCCAGGGCGACCAGGCCGCTCACCTTCACGATCCGGAGGGGAAACTCCCGCTTGTCTTCGGGAGAAAGGAACGTCACGTACGCCAGGGGCAATATTGGCATGTACTTCAGGGTCAGGGCGACCAGGAATCCGGGGAAGTTCAAACTGAACAAGCCCGAAGCGATCGGGTTCAGCTCCACAAAGTTCGGCTTCGCGCCGAGGGCCACAAGGGTTGTGAGGGCGTCGAAGAAGTTCAGGACGACGAAGACCGACAAGAGTATGAGCAGCTTGCGATTCAGCTTGCGAAGGTCGAAGGACAACAGGTATTTGGTCTCCCTCAGTCTGGCCGCTGCCAGGCGAGCTCTCGCCCTGTCCTTCGCATCTTCGAGCATGTCAAAGATTCACCGGGGTGATGGAGATGAGCTTCTCTGGGAGGGCAGGCTCAAGAGGAGATCGTCGACACGTCAGGCTTCTCACCGTAGCTCCCCCTGAAGGCGAAGCCGTCTCTCTGGCCCCGCGTCTGCGGCCGGGTCGGCGGCACAACCTCGGCCTGCTCCTTCAGCGGTCGCACCTCCTCCTGGCGGGCCTTTGCGGGCTCGTCCCTGGCTTCCTCCTCCTCTTCGGCTTCTATCTCATCTTTCTTCGCTTGCTTGAAAGTCGCCTGTGCCCTCTTCAGCTCCTTTAGGACCCTCTCCATCGACTTCACGTTCGAGCTCTCCATCCGCCTCTTATCCGAGATCAGCCTTCTTAGCTCCGGGGCGCACTCCTCAATGATTGAGATTATTGCAGCCCCGGGAAGGGTGTAGAGGGGCCTTGACCGCATTCCTCCGTTCATGTCATAACTAACTACGACGGCTTCGGACACGAGGTAGGCGGCCCGGCACTGCAGGTCCATCGCCTCGGGGCGGATGGGGATCGTGGTGTCGACCTCGTATTGCAGGGTCTTCATCATTTCTGTGAGCTTCAGTGCGTAGCTCTTCTGCTTTTCATAGAGCTCGCCCAGCATTATGTATTCTCCCTGAATTTCCCTCAGGCTTTCGACGAAGCCATTGGCGCCGCTCTCCTTCTCCGGTTGTTCTTGCGACATTGGACTTTGCTCAGCCTCCCGAGGTTAAAGCCATTGTGTAGGCCGAATCTGTTTTCACCATCCTTGCGTTCAGCTCATTTGAACAAGCCCGCAGAAAGCGGGTCAAGCTGCCCCCTTCGAAAGGGAACAACACCCGGCACACCGGCAGGGGTCGCACGTGGTTCTGCAATCCGTATTTGCACTAGGCAAACCCTATTTACACTCGGGACCCCCTTCGTCCCTGATGGAAGTCAAACAGTTCGAGATGCCCCCGGAAAGGGAATCGAGGGGGAACCTCCTGAAGAGCCAGACAGAGGGAAGGCGCTCGATTCTGCAGATAAGAGTCGACATCCTCAAGGTGATCGCCGAGGGATACGGGAAGCCCACCCAGGTCATGTACAGGGCCAACCTTTCCTGGAACGTCCTCCAGAACCAGCTGAAGTTCTTCCTGGAGAGCGCCATGGTCCAGGTGGAGGAGTACGGGAACAGACGCAGGTACAGCGTGACCGCGAAGGGGAACGAGATGCTACAGTCCTACGAGAAGCTCGTCAATGACATCATGAGGTAGCGGGCGACCTCCTCTCTAAAGCCGGGTAGTCTTCAGCCTGTCGAGGTAAGGTTCGACCATGTTGTGGGCCGTGTCCCGGAGGTACGTCAGGTTTTCGAGGCGAAGGGTGTGGGCGTTGGGAAAAGCCGCCGCCGGCCCAAAGGCTAGCTCCTCCTGCCTCCTCCCGGCCTCGTTGACGCTCTCCTTGCTCAAATAGAGCGCTTCAAGCTCCTCTGCAATCTTCATCGGAAGCTTGCCTGCCAGGCCTACTTTCTTGTATTCAAGAAACGCTTGGGTTTGATAGCGGGGGATAGGGGCCACAGACGTCTCCCCGCTGAGCTGGCTATCGGCGTACTCCACGATCTGTTTCGAGACTCTGGCATTGTACTTCATTTCCGCGACAAGCGAATGCCTCGCTTTGGTGAGGGCCCTCCGCCCAGACAGTCTGAATGCGAACCAGACCGAGAGAAAGACTATCGCGATCACAACCACGGAAAACACTATCGCAAGCACGACGAGCCCTGGGAGACCATATGTCCGTAAGAAGTCAATGACGGTCTGCAAGAGGGAATCAGTTAGGCCTGCCAATCACTCAGGGTGGCGTCTTTGATGGTTAAAAGGCTGTGGAAGCGGAATCCAGATTGGGAAGGTGGCCACCGACTACTTGATTGCCAGGTCCGCGTAATTGCTCCCCGCAGCGATCACGTTGGCCAACGCGATGTCGAATGCGTTAAGCATGTCTGTCAGTGCCAACCTGTCTTCTGGCGATTTCGCGAAGTCTGAGGTCTCCTTCCGGAGCGCGAATGAGATCCAGGCGGTAGTGAGTATGGTGCTAGTTGCCAGGAAGACGAGCACATGGTTTCCTGATAGCCCCAGCTCCTTTGCCAGGCTCTTCACCTGTCTCCGTAGGACTGCCTGCAGCCTCGTCTGAGTCGCCTCGATCTGCTCCGGGGTCTTTCCAGGGCCGACCTCTGAAAGTATCTTCTTGAGCTCTGCCTCCATCTCGTCTAGGTATTTCTTGTATTCAACCCTACCGACCGCAGTGGGGAACGATTCGCTCATGTCGTGGCAATCCAGTTACGATTCACGTCTTAAGCTTTTGAACCTTCCCGCGGTTTTCGAGGCAGAATCTCATGCATTTTCGACCTAGTCCCGTCCGGGTTAGTCGGCCTGCATTGTAGCGAGGCTCGAGTATGGGAAACCGAGTTCAATAGTGCCCAATGGCGGAAATTGAGCCTGTCAAGACGGTGACCGCAGGCTTCCTGACGTGCATGTTACTTAGGAGGACCCTGGCCGGGACCATCGTCGCGCGCTGTCCTCAACGCGCATAACGAGCCCCTTCACTAAACGGGGGACCTAGGTTATCGCCAGAATGAGCGTTCCCACGCTCTTGAAGTTGTTGAGGTCTCCCCTGTAAGTCGCTTTGATCACGACACTCCCTGCGACAGTAGCCGTGACCGTCACTGAGCAGCTCCCTGACGACAAGGTGCAGGTCCTCGAGGAGAAGGAGACTCCCCCGTTTCCAGAGACCCTTGACCATGCGACAGTCCCGGTCTGCGACGGGTACTCACCTGACACGGTCGCGGTACAGGTGATCGCATCACCTCGGTGAATGAACGTTTGGGCGCACGACAACGTGGTGGTTGTACTCGCCTTCGTGACGGTCAGTCCGACTTTCCCGGAACTACCTTTGTTGTTCGAGTCCCCGCCGTATGTCCCCTTCAATGTCACCCTGCCACTCGTCGTCCCTGTCGCATTCACCGAACACGAGCCCCCTGTGAGAGTGCACGAAGCAGGGGTGAAAGTGGTTGAACCTTTGCCGCTCTGAGACCAGATCACAGTTCCTGTTGGCAGGTAGCCAGTCACCGTGGCCCTGCAGATGATAGTCTGCGAGCTTGCCACAGGCCCTTTGGGGGCGCACGAGACCGTTGTCTTCGTAGTCTTCATCGTCACGGTTAGACTCTTCCTTCCAAAGGATGAATCGTGTTTCGGGTCCCCTCCGTAGCTGGCGGTGAGAACCACTGGAGAGCCTGCAGCGGTGGGAACGAGTTTTACCGAGCATGTGCCGGCGAAGCCTTTTGGCGAGAGGCTGCAGGTTGTGCTCGAGAACATGCCTGGGCCGCTGCTCAACCAAGTGACATTGCCGGTCGGGGCAGAGCCCGACCCCTGGACCTTCGCTCTACACGTGAATGTTGACCCTACAACCAAGGAGACGCGGTTGCACGATAGTGTCAGAGCCGTCGCGGGGGAGATGACTCTGAACCGTGCCGCAGATGTACTTGAAGAGGCAGGTGGGGTTGCGCTGTCTGCCACCTTGGCGCAGTAGTAGGTTGTGGAACCTGGAGCCGTCAGTGAGAAGATAGTCGAGTTTCCGACCAGACCGGTCTTCGAACTCACTACGGTTGTGTCAGCCGAACAGGTCCTGCTTGTGCCGCTGTAGAGTGTGACTGAGTAGGGTGGCGTCCCTTCGGGCCAGCTGACTGTCGCGTTTACAGTGACGCTCTGTCCGGCATCCATCGAGGAGGGGGAGAGGATGAGAATAGGAGCGTATGTGACCGTAAAGCTGCTTTGGCAGATGCTCGAAGATGGAACTCCGGCGCTACTGTCTGACACATTGACCGAGTATGAGATTATGAACGTCGGCGTCACATTGTCGTTGGCATACGTTGATTTATTCTGCCCTGATATCGCTCTGTCGGTAGCGCAGGTGGACCCTGTGTGCCACTGGTAGGAGTATGGTGGAGTTCCGTAGGAGGGTACGGCTGTCAAAGTGACGTTGGCCCGTGTCGGGGCCCATTGTTCCCAGGTCACGAAGAACTGTGTCAACGAGAGGGGGAGATTGACCGCCACGTTGACACTGGCGCAGGAACTGGGGGCAGGTACTCCCGCGCCATTGTCAGTGACCCGCACTGAGAACATGCTGTTCGACCGGAGCGTCCTGGTCGGGTATTGCGACAACGTCTTCTCAGGTATTGCGTTGTTGCTGACGCACGCAGACCCGGTGTACCACTGATATGAGTACGAATGAGTGCCACCTTCAGGATTCGCGGTCAGTATGACCGATTGGCCCCTGTCTATGGCAGGAGAGGTTGGCGCAATTTCACCAGCCGAGAGTGGAGTGGTAACTGCGAAGCTTGCCGTTATCACCCCTGTGTCTCCGATTGTGGCTGTCGTCGACTCTGAGGTCGTGGACTCGAAAGCTATCGAGCCGCTGCTCGCGCTCCACGATGTCAAAGACCAGTATGCTTCGGCGTTGGCTAGAATGGATGCGGCAGAACCGGCGTCGTACCAACCGGTGTCTCCATTGATAGGAGGCACGGTGCTCGCGAACGGACCCCCTCCCTGGGTCGGATTGGAAGCAAACGTAACGAGGTACTGAGTCGCAGAGTCGAAGGTCACGGTGTGGTACGAAGACATAGTAATCGAGGAGGTCGTGACATTCCCGGTTGTAGCGACCGTGATGTTTGCCCCGCCGTCGATGTCCCATGACGCGATCCTCTGCCCGGTTCCCAGGCTTCTCCCGAAGACGCCGTCCGAAGACACGGCGGTGGAGGTGCCGGAGTCGTACCAGTTGTCCAATGTGGGCGAAGGCGTTCCGTAGATGACGCCGTTCCCGCCGGAGACCGCCAGGTAGTACTGGACCGTGGACGCGAATGTCACCGCGTGGCTTGTGTCGAAGACCACTTGGGCAGTGGTCAGCGTTCCCGATTCGGCCCTAGTCTGACTCTGGTTCCCGCCGTCAATCTGATAGGTGATGATGGCCATCCGGGACTCTCCGCTGATGGCGCTCCAGACCCAGTCGGATGATACAGTGGTGCTCGAACCAGGGTAGTACCAGTTGTCAGAAGTGGGCGAGGGTGTGCTGTAGGAGATGAAGTGGCCACCGGTTACTTCCAGGTGGTACTGGTTGTAGTAATTAATCGAGCTGGTCCCCTGGACAGTTGCTGAAACTGTCTCTGTCGTCGTGTACCACCTGTGGGTCGAATTACTGCCGCCAAGAGGGTTCGTGAAAGCCAAGTTGCCAGACGCATCGAACCAGTACCCCGCTGAAGAGGTGGTGATCGTGGGCGCGTACACAGAACCCAGCTGAAGCCCGGTCGTAGTCGGGGCCAAGTACCCTGACCCGCCGTAGGTGACAGTGTAGGAGAGGAACTGCTGGTACTGGTGGTAGTACTGGACGACCTCCGTGTTGGAAGAGGTCAAGGGTACCGAGGCCGAATCCTCGACCCATCGCTCGGCCGAGCCGCTCCCGGTCAGTGGGTTGGTGAAGGTGAGCGTCCCGCCCGCATCGAACCAGTAGGCCAGGGCTGACGTGGTCAGAGTCGGGTTGTACGCCGAACCGAACTGCGGACCACCGATCGTCGCCGGTGCGCTGTAGCCTGATCCTCCATCGTTCAGGTTGTAGGAGAGCGTCTGGGAATACTGGTTGTAGAACGTGAAGACCATTGTCTGCGCAGCCGAGACCGTCCCAGTGATCATCTGAGTGGTTTGCCACCGCTCAAGGGAATCAGATCCAGCCAGGGGGTTCGGTGAGACACTCCAAGATTGCAAGTTATCACACCAGTACGAAGTGGCTGACGTCGTAAGACTCGGAGGCCAAGCGGACCCAAATTGAGTGCAGGAAAGCTTGGGGGCAGTTGGCGAGCCTCCTCCGCTGAGCTCGTATGAGTAGACCAGGGCAAATTGATGGTAGTAGGCGAAGACGATTGTCTGGGATGCGCTCACGGTCGGACAGACCGTGGTCGTATCCCATCTCTCCGTCGAGGAGGAACCGCTCAGCGGGTTGGTCACGGAACAGGAAGCGGTGTTATCGAGCCAGTATTGTGTTGCAGTTGTGGTCAGCGTTGGTGAGTACGGGGCTCCAGACTGTGCCGAGGTTAGGGTTGGGGCTGTAGGCGAACCTCCGCCGATGACCGAGTAGCTGAGCGTCTGCTTGTATTGGTTATAGTAGGCGAAGGCTAGGGACCCCCCTGAGGTTGTGGGCGACGTCCCAGAGACCGTTCCCGAGACTGCCTGGACGCTCTGCCATCGCTCGGTCGCGCCCGACCCGATGAGCGGGTTCGTTGCGCTCCAGGAGGCGCCAGCGTCGAGCCAGTAGGTTGCGCCGCCAGTTCCCAACGTCGGGGTGTAGCTGGCGCCGAATTGGGTGGCAGTGAGGGACGGTGCCGAATATCCGCTGCCGGCATAGGCGACTGAGTATGCGAGCGTGAAGCCGTACTGGTTGTAGTACACAGGGGCGACTGACGCACCCGCGCCGGAGGTGCCGGAGGTTCCGGCGGTGGCTTCCCACCTCTGGCTCGCACTCGAGCCGCTCAGCGGGTTGTTGATGCTCCACGCCGTATTGTATTCGAGCCAGTACGCAGTCGGGGTGGTTCCCAGCGTCGAGCATGATCCCTGGACTCCTAGTTGATAGCAAGTGAGCGTGGGCGCTGTAGGCGACCCTCCTCCTGACACGGAATAGGAGAACTGTTCTGAGACCTGCGCGTAGTTGCTCATTGACCAGGTGGAACAGGTCCCCGAGGAGCAGCTGGTCGTGGTGGTAGTAGTCGAAGCAGAGCCTGACACGGAGAATCGGTTGCGCGTGTTTGCCCCGTCGGCTGGTTCTGTCGCGGTCACTGTGACCGACGCACCGACATCTAGGAGGTTCGTGGTTCCCCCGTTGCATGTGACGGAGGCGGGATAGACGCTCCCGGATGACACGGATACTGATACTGTCGCTGCTGTGGCTCCCGATTCTGCCATGGTGCATCTGATGGGGAGGGTCACGGCGACTGGAAACTGCGCGCCGACGTAGGCCCACGAAGTAGTCCCTGTACTTCTCGTTATTGAGAAAGAAGTGGGTGATGTCGCCCCTGAAGTCGAGTATTCCCCATGGGCGTATAGCGTCGTCGCCGTCGAATCGCCTGTGGAGAACCCGGTGGTCAACGTGCTTATCGTCCTCGAGGTGCTCAGTCCGGCCATAGAGACGAGAAAGGCAGAACTTCCGAAGGTCAGCGATGTGGACGTCGCAATTGGTGTACCTGTACCCATTCCCGTGGCGGTGGTCATCCCTGCCGATGTGTAGCCAGTCAGGTCATAGACGTCGAGCGTGTATCTAGCCGATGTCGTCCAGGTAACTGAGACGGTGTCGGTCCCGCTAGATGTCGCAACACAGTACCAGATCCGAACAGAAGCAGTGTTCGTAACGGTACTTCCTGCCTGTTTCCAGTTGGCAAAGGCCCCGCACCTGGAGTCGGAGATCGAGAACGAGGAGATCGATACAGAGGTGCCAAAAGCAGCAACGATGATGTCACCAGCCGCTACGGCGCTGCCGAATGATGCGCTGCCCGACGTGACCGCGGTAGTCGAGGAGCCGTACGTGCCTTTGACTGCGCTCGCGGAATAGGCAGTCGGTACCGATGGCAGCGTCAAGAAAAGGAGCAGCGGAACCGCCAGAAAGGTGACCTTCCAATATTTGTGCCGAGAATGTTTCGTCAAAGAAGTAGCCCTTCCGAATTCCTGAAAGAAGAAATCCGACTTGTAGATTTAAGCGGAGTGGATTCTGAATCTGTTTTGAAAATCCACTGAGCGAAATCTCGCCCATTAATCCGAAACACACAGTGTGAACCCACCCCACGACTTCTTTCACCGTCACCTCCGTATCTTTGAGCGATAGCGCCTAGGTGCAGCGGGCCAAATGGGGACCGAACCCAGATTCTTCAATAGCCTACGGAGGAGAGTCCGAAAATGGGCCCCGATTCACGAAGCATTCTTAGTTCTGCCCCGGGCGAGACTTGAACATTCCTCCGGTCTAAGTCGCGTACCTTCCCCCGATTTGCCAGAAGTAGCCGCACTCGGCGCATTTGTACTCCCCTCTGTACCCCGTCCTCCTGTCGACGTTTTCGGAACCGCATCTGAGACATTCAATCTTGGAATCAGGTTCCAAGTCCGGAATGGGCGCTATGTACTTCTCGTAAGCGTCGTCAACAGGGTCGCTCAATGAATGGCCGCGGTGGCTTCGGGGGGGTAATACGCCTTTGGAGCGGACGCACTAGACGCCCGACCGTGGCGGAGACTTGGATGCTCGGAGGCTGGGAGTCGCCTTTCACCTACATTGCAATCTCGACCTGCCCAGCGCGCTTGATCGAGCAAAACTCATAGGCTCCGAACGGTCGGCAAGCTACAGATATATCGTGCTCCCGGCGCGGCACGAGGCATTGAAGGGCCACGGAGGCCTCAGACTGGCATTTTTCTTCGTGTTGGCTTTAGTGGAATCAATTGCTTCCTTCATACTCTTCCCCAGTGTCATTACCTTCATGCTCAACTTGGTGGTACTTGTGGCCGTCGTTTCCGGGTTCTATTGGTATTTCCTCAGGGGGCGAGGCTCTCACCAGCCGAGGGTGGGGCCTGTGGTGCCTGTAGTGGGGGCCACCCCGTTCTTGAAACCTGAAGGCGTCGACTTCAGGGCGAACCTCAGCCTGCTCGAAGCCGAGTTCGACAGCGGCCGAATCACGAAGCTGCAGAGGGACTCGATGAAGAAAGAAATCCTGAACGATTGGAAGAAGCGGGTCGAGGGAGCCTTGCAGGGGAGCCGGTGAATCCTGGGTGTCAGGCCGTGTCGGCGCGTTAGAGGGCCACATTAGGGGGCAAAGACACACCCACTTTGATTTAGTGGCCCCCAGAATCGGGTCTTGGGGTGGGAGATGCTCTACAATTCTTATAGTCTCCAGGATATCAAGAGTTCTCTACGCTTGAAGCCGATCATTACAGTTTATGCCAAAGGTCGGCCTGATCAGACAAAGAAGTTCGAAGGGTTCGTCGAGGCGGCGTTCTGGATCGGAGTAGACCATGCGGAAGGCGACCTCGAATCGGTCAAAGTCCGTCAGTCAGACGAGTCATACGACGTTGACGTTGCCAACCTCCTAGAATTCACAAACCTGATGGTTCAAAGACAGATCACTTTCTCGGTTGAGTTCTTCGCAGAGCCTCCCTCTGATCAAGAACCTCAGGAAGCGCCGCCTGAACCGCCGGTGCCAGGGGACGAGACCTCCCCTGAGACGACGGATAGGGCGTTCGACTACGCGAGTGACCTCGTCAAACTGAAAGATGATTTTCAGAAAGGGGCGATAACCAGGAAGCAGTACGAATCGAGAAGGAACCTCCTGTTGAAGAGGTGGAAGGGTGACGTCGAAGGGGGACTGAGGGAATGAGTCGGAGTTTGGGCGGCCGTGAGGAGGTAGGGGGGACAGAGGATGCCCAGAGCAATTCTCCTTATTCAAGGCTGGAAATGGTGAGTTGCGAGTCAGGCCCCTGCCGTTTGCAAGGAAGGACGGCCCTGGGACGAAGGAAAAGCGGCTTTTCGCTTAACTAATCAATCGTTCGCGATAAGCCAGTCGATGTACTTCGAGAGGCTGCTTTTGGAGATTCACGCGAGCACTGCGGGCTGGAAAGTCGTCAAGCCCCCATTGCGCACAGGCGAGTCCGGGACCCAGCACGGGTTCTCGTTCCTTGCCACCGACGGGACCTACTTCTACGGCTTTGACCTGTGCACCGAGGCAACGGAGCAGGACGTCCTGCGGGCTGCCGCCAAGATGGCAGAAACCAAGACGCTGACCGTAATAGTAAACCTGAGCGGGAGGCCGAGAGGAGACATGGCCAAGTTCGCCGACGACCATGGGATCACTATCCTAGGCCCAGGCGACGTCGGGCCTTTCTTCAGTCTAGACCATGCGGGAGAAGAGCACTTCCAGCATCTTGCGCCCAGGACGAACGAATAGCCGCGTATTGAGACAGATTCTGTAGCGGCTCTGGTCCGTCTTAGGGAGATTGACCTCCTTCCGATTTTTCTGGTGCGCGTCGGGTTGAATAGGAGAACACTGATGGGTCAGGAGCACTTGGCACGTTGTTGCGGCTGAATGCTTAAATCGGTGTAAACAGACACGTTTACAAGGTATGGCCACCACGCAGGTACAGGTCAGGATTCCCAAGGAGATGGTGGAGGAGATAGACAGATGGATTTCCGAGGGCAAGTTCTCGAACAGGAGCGAGGCAATCAAGACGATTGTGGCCCTCTACAACGAGAGAGAACGCACGCGGAAATTCTACCAGATGCTTCTGAAGAGGGGCGACGAGGCAAGAAAGAATCCGGAAAGTTTGCTTCCTCTTGAGGAAGCTTCTTGAGTTTCACGGTCCTGCTCCATCCCAAGGCCGCGAGATCACTGAAAAAGCTCCCAGCTTCAATTGGAAGCAGAAACTTGGACGAGTTGAGGGAGCTTCAAGGAAGACCGGAAAAGGGAGACCGGCTGAGGCCCTCACAGTTCTGGCGTGTCCGGGTGGGCGACTACAGGGCCATTTACGAAGTTGACAGGGGGACCAATCGGATTATCGTCCTATACGTCGGCCATAGGAGGAGTGTCTACGACGAGTTCTCAAGGCTCGTCTAGACCGGAAACCTAATGGCTCCATTTCTGGCAGTGTATACCGTTCGACTCCCACCGGGCCCGCCATTTGCCCCGAGAGCGGTCCGGGCCCAGGGTGCACTTTAGAGATATATGGAGGGAAATTTGACCAAGACGACGGGGAGAATGGGAACAGAGCAGTCAGAGACTCCCACGGTTCAAATTGCGCAGGAAGGCCTGCCACGGAGGATGCTGAGGGCGATAAAACTTGACAGCACCATCTACGAGCAGGTGGAGCACGACCCTGGCGCGAACACTCAATCCCTCTACATAATAGGAATGGTGAGCGTGGCTCAGGCTATAGGCCTCGCCATTGGCGACCTCTTCATCGGGGGTCCTGTCGGCGACATCCCTCTGACGGCGGCCGAGGGTTTCGCCATCACGATAATCGGGCTCGCCATCTGGTCATACTTGCTGTACCTGGTCGGAACGAAGGTATTCCACGGAGTGGCCACGCCTGGAGAGGTCTGGAGGACGACGGGGTACGCGCGATCGCCCGGAGTCCTGCTGATAATCCCATTTATCGGTCTGTTTGTGAACATTTGGATATTCATCGCATACATCATTGCCGCGAGGCAGTCCCTCGACGTGACTACCGGAAAGGCAGTAGCGGCCGTGATCATCAGCGCCATCCCGTACATCATCATCCTCGGAGTCATCTCGTACCTAATCTTCTAACTGAAGAACCGATAGCTCCTAGCCTGTTCCTTCTGTCCTCGGCCCGCAACGCCGGTCAAATGATTGTGGCGTTCTTCCTTGAGAACAAACCCCCGCTCAAAGGTGCCCCCTGGTCGGCGATCCGTAGCAGCAGCATGCTGGCTTCAGTCCCGGACGGCGCACAGCAAACTGGCGAAATGAGAAATCTTGTCAATTTTTGACGACATTAGCCCTTTAGATGGGTTGGATGTTCAGCCGAGTCCCGAGCCTGCGCTGGGGCAGGGTTCTGCAAGGGACTGGGATAAAAAACACCAGAGGCCTAGCCGTATCCCCGTCAGCTTTCCACGCAGGTAGTCCCAGGTTCCTCATTTCTGACGGCTCATTTCGTGGGTGGGCACCCCCGGAAAATGTCCCGGGAGTGGAGAAGACGCGTTATTACCGAATCCCGGTGAGATATGGCCTTGAATCTAGATTCTGAATCTATATTACAGACTCCGTGATTGTCCAGCCTCGGAGAGAGGAGCTAGGATTCAACTCGGCAGGACTAAGTCGATTTAGATTTCACCTGACCAGAAATCGGCTTTCCCATGCGTAGGCACACTCTTAAAAGAGATTGGTGTACACCTCCCTGAACATGACCTTAGACGAGAAGATCCGCATCGGAATGTTGGCCTTGGGTGGCGCTAGCATTGTTTTCGCCACACTGGGTGTACGCATCAGCCCTCTACAGATGATCGGCGGCTGGGGAACATCCTAGGCTTCTGCCTAGGATCGCCCTTTCTTTATCTTGATGACGAGTTCTTCGAAGCGTCTCGTTAAGTCGGTACCATCGAAGGCCCACTTCTTCGTCTCCTCCTGGTACATGTTGAACGGTATGGTGAACCTCCCTGCGTCGGTCTGGTCTATGGCGAAGGTTTCGACCCTCTCCTTCATGTCGGCGATCGCGTTCGTTATGAACTGCATCCCTTCCACCACGCAGTCCACCGGGAACGTGAGCTGGGCGGCGTAGTTCCTCCCCACGGCTTCGGCCCACAGGAACGGGATCTTGTTGAGCTGCTGCCTCAGGGAGACTACTTGATTGTCAGTCAGGTCCCTGGCTAACAGCTCCAGGCCGATATACCTGTGCTGCCTGTGCAGGGCCTTTTCGATCTCCGGGTCGTACCTGGTCCCCATCCAGTTCACGGAATACCCCCGGATGAGGTGTCTCGTAAGGACGTGAGACGTATAGTGCCATGCGAGCTTCTTGTAGTTCACGTTGAGGGTGTCGGAGACTTCTTTCAAGGACTTGTTCGCGTCTATCTGCATCTCCTTCAAGATGAGGAGGTCCACCAGGTCGAACTTCACTTGCTCCGAGGGGGCGTACATTGCGGAAACGTAGTTGCGGCCCTTCTGGGCGGACCAGTCAAAGTCCCACCTTCCAGTGTCGAAGTCGAAGCAGTCAGGCTGCATGGGGACCAAACGGGACCAGTCGAACTCCAGGATCTCCAGCTTTGTGAGCATTCCCATGTCTCTGAGGCCTTTGAAGAAAGACCCCACCCTCTCCACCTGGGAGCTGGGGACGCTCAGGTCAACCACGTAGTGCCCGTACGGCATCGACTTTGCGAAGCTGACCAGGAAACAGACCTCGCTCATGGACACAAGTATGGGATGCGAGTAGTTGCTGAACTGGGGGGCGAAGTCGAGAATCACAACCATCCTCCTCAGCCCAAGCTTCTCGTGGTCGACTACGGCTTGCACAGCGAAACCCCTGTTCACTATCCTCTCCTTGTACCGGTACCTGACCGATTCCTTGTGCTGGCTCAGCCTTCTCGAGATGGCGGGTATGTCAGGGCCGACTTCCGTGAGGAGCTTGACAAGTTGGACCGTCCTGGTGTTAACGTCCTCCGCCTGAGACTCTAGGGGGGGCATGGATCTCTCGCCTCTACTTGACGATTGCTATGGGATATCGCATTTGAACCCTGTCGATTACCAATCCAGATTCCGCCTCGTGCAATTTTGCCCGACACTTTCTTTGTCACCATAGGTAGAGCGTTGGCGACGGTGTGCTATTTGGAATTCTACCAATTACCATAACCGGTATGCCATGCGATATCTGAAAAATGCCAAAGTCGCTCCGGGGGGTGAAGTGTGCCGGGTTGGGCGGGCGCGCGGGACGAGGATCCACGTATAAGTTGATATAAGGAATGTGAACAGTTTTGACGCTTGGAGTTCCTTCCGGGAAGGAAACTCGGGATAGCACTCGGGTTGGTAATCCTCGCTTCAATCTTTACAATCCCTTTCGGCACAGGCTCCCTGTCAGGGACGCTTTACGAGACGGTCTACCCGTGGATCAGCGATTTGGGGGCGGTCCAGGCGGCGGGCAACGTAAAGGCCATCACCTATGCGTACGCTCTCCTCATAGCGTTCATCCTGCTGGTCATCGCCGGGCTCGCAGGCCTCTTCCCACTCGGGACGGGAGTCCTCGGGGTGGTGGGGATGGCGATAATCACGGTCGCGCCCTACTTGATATATCCGGACGGGCCGGTCGTGCTATCGACAGGGAACGGCTTCTTCGTCATCTGGGCTGCTTCGATCGCCTCCCTGGGCGCCTCGTTCTGGCACGGCAAGAAGAGGAAGGAGATGCCGACCCCGGTGTCCGTCAATGTGACGCAGACCCAGAACGCTTGAGGCACTCCTACCCGGCAACGAAGATTAACTGTAGGAACTGCGGGACGGAGAACCCGACCGGGTCTGCGAGGTGCTTCAACTGCGGAAAGGACCTACCGAAGAGCATGTGAGAAGGAGGAACCTAATCCCTTTCTGATTCTACAGACTCTGGCTCGGGAAATAGTCGCCCCGCGCTCTCATCTGTGACAAACCTGCAGATTTTGATACGTTCGTTGATATAGATTTCCAATCGATATGTTCCATACTAGTTTATATGCCCACCAGAGGCACGAGTTGCAATTGGCTCGTTTTCAGGCCAGCCGGGTAGGTTCAGGCAAGTTGAGGAAGGGCCTGTCTTCGAGGAAATCCATGCTGACCTTTGCGGCCGCGCTCATTATCTTGTCCTTCGGTGTCTCGCAGGCTCTTGCTGTTCATGCTCTAGGCTTATTCGAACTCGACGCGAATCCAATCGATTCACCGGCGGGAGGCGCGACTGATTGGGCAGGATTATTCAGCAGCACTGGAACTCCCCTGACGCTTCCTGCTGCGGCGATCGCGGACTTTTGGGTCTGTGACGGACTGAAAAACGTCGGAGCGGGAGGGATTTGTGGCAAGACGCCAGACCCAACAACCTTTGCTACCGGCAGCAAAGACACTTTGCCAATATCTGGATGGCAGTGCAACGCTGACAACAACGTGAACGGCAAGATCGATTTGATACATACTTACGGAGTCGCGTTCATCAATCCGAGCAACAGCCACAACATCGTATACCTGGGGATGGAGAGGTTCTCAGACGAAGGTGACGCGAACGTTGGATTCTGGATATTACAATCAAAGATCGGATGTGACGACTCGGCTGGTACCGCAACCTTCACTGGGAGTCATCTGACGGGTGACCTCCTGGTCCTCTCAGCATTTACCAACGGGGGAATCATTACTGAGATCAGCGTATACGAGTGGGTCGGAACAGCGCTTAACACGTCTCCCATCGCAACGGGAGTCGATTGCAGGGTTGCAAGCGCGACCGACGCGGTTTGCGGGAGGGTGAACAATGCCACACTAGGAGGATTCCCATGGGCTACGGACGCCAAAGAGCACGGGATCCCTGCGAATAGCGTCGCCACCGCGGAGTTCTACGAGATGGGCATCGACCTCACGGCCCTCATACCCAGCGTTGGCTGCTTTACTGGCGTCATAGCGGATACGAGGAGCTCGCAGTCTCTAACCGCGACGCTTTTCGACTACACTCTAGGCGACCTCGACACATGCGTTCAGACGAGGACCGTAACGCACGCTAGCTCAACTGGAGTTGTCAATCCCGGGACTTCTGTGACCGACACAGCGCTCGTCAATTCGTTGAGGCCGTCCGCTGGTCCGCCTCCTGGAACAGTCCAATTCTACTGGTGCGGACCCCTTGCGTCTGCATCGGGCTGCAGCAACAGCACAGGGACGGCTCTGGGATCGCCCGTTTCACTCGCGGGCTTCAACGCTTCTGCAAGCTCGGCGCTTTCTAGTGCAATATCCCCTAACGCAACTGGCTTCTACTGCTTCGCCGCTTATTACTCGCCCCCAGTGACCAGTCCGCCAAGTCACTTCCAGCCGTCCTTCTCAGTCACACCCACTCTCGAGTGCTTCCACGTAGTGGCGCCGACAACGACTACGACCACTGCTAGCTCTCAGGGAACCGTTCTGCCAGGTACAGCGGTGCACGACAACGTCACAGTCGTCGCAGTCCCACCGAGTGCGGGTACCCCAACCGGTAGCGTGCAGTTCTATTGGTGCTTCTCTGCTACTTCAGCTCCAGGATGCTCCGACTCGGGGACAGCCTTGGGTTCTCCCGTCGCTTTGTCGTCTGGATTCGCCAGCTCGGGCAGCATCTCGCCTGGAGGCGTAGGCTTCTACTGCTTCGCCGCCTATTACACGCCGAATACTTCGAACTTCAAGGCTTCGAATTCAACCACTGTAACTCATGAGTGCTTCCAAGTTGTAGCCCCGACAACGACAACCACAACGTCGAGCTCAACCGGGGTCGTCGCTCCAAGCACAGCGGTACACGATCATGTGGTCGTAGCCGCGGTTCCACTTAGCGCAGGCACTCCGACCGGTAGCGTACAGTTCTACTGGTGCTTCTCTGCTACTTCGGCTCCTGGATGCTCTAACTCAGGGACCGCGCTGGGGTCACCTGTCGCCTTGTCATCGGGCGCAGTTGACTCGTCCGACATCTCCCCGATCGCAGTTGGATTCTACTGTTTCGCAGCCTATTACACACCTAACACAAGCAACTTCCTGGCCTCAAACTCCACCACAAAGACTCTCGAGTGCTTCCACGTAGTCGCACCGACGACCACAACCACCTCCTCGAGCTCACAGGGTAACGTGGCGCCTGGGACCGTCGTTAATGACACCGTGACGGTGGCCGCTGTACCTGGTGGCGCTGGAACGCCAACAGGGTCTGTTCAGTTCTACTTCTGCGGTCCCTTAGCCTCGGCATCTGGTTGCAACAACTCCGGAAGCGCTGTGGGTTCACCAGTGACTTTGTCATCCGGATCTGCCACTTCTCCGAACCGCGCGCCGACCGTTGTAGGCTTCTACTGCTGGGCGGCGTACTACACACCAGACACGACCAACTTCCTCGCTTCTAATTCTACCATAGCAGTTCACGAGTGCTTCCGTGTCGTAGCCCCAACAACTACGACCACGACATCCAGCTCGCAAGGGACCGTATTGCCTGGAACATCTGTTAATGACAGCGTAATCGTGGCCGCAATTGGTACATCGGACGTCCCGACGGGCTCAGTTCAGTTCTACTTCTGCGGACCTCTGGCCAGCGCAAGCGGGTGCACGAATGCGGGCACAGCGGTAGGTTCCCCGGTGGCTCTGTCAGGCGGAATGGCCACTTCGGGCAACAGAGCGCCGCTAGTGGTCGGGTTCTACTGCTGGGCCGCCTACTACACGCCAAACACAGGTAACTTCCTCGCGTCGAATTCCACTACGGCTGTCCATGAGTGCTTCCATGTTGTGGCGCCGACAACGACTACGACCGGGGCGAGCAAGACAGGAACTGTTAACCCAGGAACAGCTGTGTTCGACTCTGTCACTGTGGCTGCGGTTCCGCCTGCAGCGGGCACCCCGACTGGTTCAGTAGAGTTCTTCTGGTGTGGGCCCCTTGGATCGGCCGCAGGATGCAACAATAGCGGTACATCGCTCGGTTCAGTCGGTCTGACAGGCGGGAAGGCCAACTCAAGCTCGATATCACCGACCCTGGTTGGATTCTACTGCTTCGCGGCCTATTACACTCCAAACACTAGCAACTTCTTGGCATCGAACTCTACGACATCGACCCTAGAGTGCTTCCACGTGGTAGCGCACACCACTGTAACGACGACATCTAGCGAGATGCAATCGGTCGACCCAGGAACGGCTATCAACGACACGGCGGTCGTGGATGCGATTGACTCATCCAGCATCCCCACCGGCACTGTTCAGTTCTACATCTGCGGTCCGCTTGCGAGCGCTACCGGATGCGACTCCATCACCGGATCTGCGGTAGATGGGCCAGTCGCCCTGGTCAACGGTTCGGCTACTTCTGGTCCACAGAGCCCGACACACGTCGGCTTCTACTGCTGGGCGGCTTACTACGTGCCAGACACATCAGACTTCCTCGCTTCGAACTCGACGAGTGCGGAGAGCGAGTGCTTCCACGTCGTCGCGCACACGCAAACTACCACGGTTGCGAGTGAAACCGGTGTAGTCTCACCTGGAGACTCCGTCACTGACACCGCCTTGGTGGCTGCGATCGGGACTTCGGACGTCCCTACCGGGTCGGTTGAGTTCTGGCTGTGCGGCTCACTTGCCTCCGCCAGTGGTTGCACTTCGAGCGACCTGACTGCCCAGGACTTAGGTCCAGCCGCTTTGAACGCCTCAGGGTACGCGACTTCTGCAGTGGTCAACCCGATTGAGGTAGGCTTCTACTGCTTCGCGGCCTATTACACTCCAGACACGAGCAACTTCCTAGCCTCCAACTCTACTGTCGCCGACTTGGAGTGCTTCCAAGTAGTTGCACCGACGACGACCACGACCTCAGCGAGCTCGCAAGGGACAGTATCGCCAGGGACTGTGGTCAATGACACAGTGACGGTCGCGGCGGTCCCACCGGGTGCGGGCATCCCAACTGGGTCGATTCAGTTCTACATCTGCGGCGCTCTGAGCTCTGCTTCCGGATGCACCAGCGCGGGTACCGCATTAGGCTCTCCAGTGGCTCTGTTGAACGGGAGCGCCCTCTCGCCCAACGTGTCACCTAACCCGGTAGGATGGTACTGCTTTGCCGCTTACTACACCCCTGACACTACCAACTTCCTGGCGTCCAATTCGACTACTGCCGTCCATGAATGCTTCCACGTGGTAGCTCCGACGAACTCGACCACGTCTTCGAGCTCGCAAGGGGTCGTGAACCCTGGCACTGTGGTCAATGACACGGTGACGGTAGCCGCGATTCCCCCAAGTGCGGGTACTCCTACCGGATCCGTACAATTCTACTTCTGCGGCCCGCTAGCGTCCGCGTCGGGATGCAGCAACTCAGGCACGCTACTGGGGTCGCCGATCAATCTATCATCAGGCATGGCGCAGTCGACCAACGTGTCACCGACCGCAGTAGGATGGTACTGCTTCGCAGCATATTACACTCCTGACACAAGCAACTTCCTCGCTTCTAACTCGACGACCGCAGCCCACGAGTGCTTCCACGTGGTGGCACCCACTGTGACCACGACTTCGTCCAGCCAGACAGGGTCGGTTTCAGCCGGGACCTCGGCCTTCGACACGGCGACCGTCAATGCGCCGGGTACGAGCGACGTCCCGACTGGGAGCATCCACTTCTGGCTCTGCGGACCACTGTCCTCGGCTACTGGATGCACTTCAGGCACGGCGGGCGCCCTTGACTTGGGCTCGGTGGTGCTCAGCGGAGGAGCGGCGCAATCAGGAACAGTATCACCCAGCGCCGCAGGCTTCTACTGCTTCGCGGCTTACTACACTCCCGATACGAGCAACTTCCTCTCATCCAACTCAACCACACCGACCAACGAGTGCTTCCAAGTCCTTGTACAACCTACGAGGACAATCGGATGGTGGGCAACCCATCTGACGTTCATGCAGTCGACATGGGCGGGTTACATTGCCGCGCACCCAAGCGGGGCGAGCATCTGCGGTGTCACTGTGACCACCGACAGCCAGGCGATGGGCGTCTTCTGGGCAAGCATCTCGAAGCTCTCGAATGGCCAGCCAAGAGCGGCAATTGACCAACACGAGATGATCTTGGCCCAGCAATGGATCGGAGCACTCCTCAACGTACAGGCATTTGGGACAAGCGATGGAGGCCTTCTGTCAGCAGCTCAGGCAGCTTGTGCGACTGACGTCCAAGCCACCATAGATACCTATGCTGGATTGCTGGACGCTTTCAATCAAAGCGGAGACCTGATACCGACGGGACTCAGCGTGGGTAGCGCTACGCCTCAAGCAGCGAAAGCCTTCGCCAACAAGGTATTCTGGGACGCCATATAGCGCCATTTGAGGCCTGCCGAGGACCCCGCTAGAAATCAACTCATCGTTACCGATAGAAGACAAATCCGGCGACGGCAGATAGTACTAGCAAGGCTATGAGAAGAACAACGAGTGCTTTCTTTCGCCTCGCTCCAAGGCTCTTCTTCACTCCGTATGCCGTCAAGATCAGGACACTGTCACTTGGACTTTGCCATCGAGGTACCCTGTTGAGGGGTCCGTAGTCCGATCCAGGAAGAGATGCCCGGCACTGTAGATTCTGAGCTCTAGGGTACCAGTCGAACTGTAAAGCAGGACTTGCCATGAAATCGACCAGGTTCCCGAAAGGTATTGGGAGGGTTGCGCGATGAAAGTGTAAGCGACCTGCTCCGTGCTTTCACCAGCAAGCACTGTAGCGTCCGTGTCGCCGGCTGTACCGTTCAGAATCGTTCCCGAATAGTACTGTGGGTCCGTTGTGGAGTTAGTGCAACCTGGGCAACTAACTACAAGTGTGAAATTGAGAGGCCCAGGGGGGACAGTCGAACCGACTGTCTGAGTAATCGTCGCATTGACGTAGGTAGTCGAGGAAGTCGTCAAGTAGGCGGTCGATACCGATGTACTCGTTACATAGACTGACTTGGTCACGGACACGGTCTCCGTGGAAGTTGCGGAAGTCGTAGGCCTTGCCGTTGCCGGGGAGCCGGAGTATGCGGCAACAAGAGTGACATAGTAGATGAACAAGGCAACGGCGATCAAGGCAACAACTATCCTTTTCTTCACGAAACTTGCAGCAGGACCTTGCCCGAGGGATGGATAAAAAGAACTCGAGGCGTCTGATGCCTGGCGAGCATGCCTTTACTTCAGTAGGGATCGGCCATCGTCATCCGTCAACGGAACCCCGTCCAGATTCTATTGTCTCTCATGACTGACAGAGTGTGTCTTGGACACAAAGCCAGGTAATGAGGACCTGTCCCTATCCTCCAAGTGGCGAGTCGCAGGCACTGCGTCTTCTCGCAGAACTTAGGATACCCTGTCGCTTCTATCCCGACCACTTGCAGTCCGCCGGGGCCCCGTCCACTAGATCGTCTGTCCGATCGATCCAAGCTCCGCTTCACATCGCTTGGGAGGAACTTCCCATGGAAGAGTCCTCCAGGCAAGTGGGCTTCACAACCTTGTTAATTTCCCTGCATCAAATGTTCCGACCCGCGGCGAAAAACCTTAAGTGAATTGTCCTACATCAGGGACCGAGTGTCCATGGACTCATCGCAAATACCTGGCGGTCATCGGGGATTCCACGAGGGGACAAGATATGCTCCCAAGGGGCTGCAAAATTGAGCAGCCAGCACCTTCCTTCATTGGATGCGACGATGGTGAAGGTCAGGGAAGAGGCGGCCAAACTGGGCAGAGTGTCCAGCCCGTTCAATGTCACTGGAAAATCTGGCGTCAGACACACGTTCACCTTCGGAACGAGCACAGATTCTAGGGTCGACGTTGTGTGTGACGTAGTTCTTGGCACAGCCTCCTTCGACGAGACCATAGTGTTGTCACTTTTCATAAAGGCGTACGACATCGGGAACAAGCACACCATACTGTGCGTCAGTCCTTCCCTTTCAGAAGATGCGAGGAAACTCTCGGGCCTGTACAAGATCCTGGTCGTCGAAGCCCCAAGCAAAGATGATACCGTATCCAAGTTGTCGGACCTTCTTTCGGATCTGGCAAAAGCCTAACCAAATACATCAAGCTCGGCAGCCTTTGATTGGCGATGCTATCCAAGGTCGTCGACAAGACCTTGGGAATGAACTAGAACAAGCACGATTGTTGCAAGTATTGCTTAATAGCGGGCCCAGCCGTTGGGAAGTCGAGCGATGAAAAGGGTCAAGAGACGAGAATTTCCCTATGTCTATTCGAAGGGCAAGAAACTCTTCCATTTCGTCGCAACGCTCAAAGACGTACCAGGTGCCCTCGGCGGGGTCCTCGATCTGATCAGAGAGCGGATAAACCTCCTCGGGAGCGTAAGCTACACACTCGGGGATGGGAACGCGATCTGGAGCGCCTTCGGTGAAGCGATCTCCACTTCGGAGGCCGCAGGCGGCTTAAAAGAGCTGTTGACCTCGTCAAGGTTCGTCATTGAATGCCAAGTCAATGAAAGCCAGGACGGCCTCCTGGTGGATTCTTTCCACACCGGCATCGTAACCGAATCTGGAGAGTCGTACCTGATGCTGCCAAGGGAGGGTGTTTCACACATGTTCGACAAGGTCGTCAGCCAATTCGGGAGCGGGGGAGAGCTGTTACTCCATGAGCAGGGCCTTTCCCTCGGAAAAGAGAACGCCCGCGTCTTTGTCCGCCTCTTGGGGAAAGAAATGGCGAAGAAATCCGTGGCGCAGCTGCGGCCCATACTATCAACGTTGGGCTGGGGCGTGCCGGTCAGGGTCTCTGAAGAACCCAAGGGGACCTTCACCTTGCGCCTTGAAGACTGCTTCGAGTGCTCATCGGCACACGAGGTGAGTCGGGGGTGCAGTTTCATGAGGGGGTACTTCGAGGGCTCGGCGTCGGGGGTTTTCGGAGTAGAAGTCGCCTGCAAGGAAGGCAAGTGTCGGTTCCGCGGCGACTCAGAGTGCGAGTTCGCCATCGGTCCTATCTCTCTGAAATAGTCATCCGCCCTGGTGCTGCTGGGATTGACTGAATCTTTTCCCCTCACTCTGCAACAACATTAAGAACTGGGCCAAAGGAGAACCTTCGCTGTTCTCATGGGCGCCTCTTCATGATGAAATGCGAATTTTGCGGAAGGGACGAGGCTCTCCCCTTTGTATGCAACTACTGCGGAGGGATCTTCTGGGGGGATCACAGGCTCCCCGCCGCGCATCAATGCAAGGGAAATCTGAGCCAGAGGCGGACCGTCGTTCCTCCGTCAGAGGCGACCTACACAAGGACAGATGTAGCTAGCTCGTTCATGGGCACGAATGTCGAACAGACGACAACCATACTTTCGAGGATTGAGGTCAGGGAAATCATCATCGCGTCGCTCGGGTTGGGCCCTGCGTTCACGATAGGAACCATTCACCATTTCATGGAGGTTTGTCGATTTTAGGCAACTCTTCAACGCCCTCCCAAGAGCCGAGACCAAGACAATAGAAAGGTGTGAGAATTGTCCGCACTGAGATGGGCCCTGAAGGCATCAATTTTTTACGGGGCCCTGGCACTTAGTTGGAGCGTCATCGGGATTGCCTTCACACAGAGACTTGAGATTCTCCCTGAATATCCAGGATCATTCTTGGTCTTCGAGATAGGTGGGCATCTTCTCTTCGGTCTGGCCGCAGGAATCGCGACCCGGCGAAAGGACCTGGCCCTGCTTCTCGTGTCCGAGAGCGCCCTCATCGACTCCGACCATCTGCTCTCGGTGCTCGTCCTTCCCATCCTGGACAGGACCGCCCACTCCTTCGCCTTCATCACTCTGGCCTCAATCGTTCTGGCCTACGCAATCAGTCGCAAGGGGAGGCCTGCGGGCGCGATCATTCTTGTGACCGTCGCTTCATGGCTCGCGCATTTGAGCTTCGACACATTCCTATCCAACGGTAATTTTCCTCTCTTCTTCCCTTTCACCGCAGAAATCTTCTCCTTCCCGTTTGAGGCGTCACTGTTGTTCGAGTCTTCGGCGATTCTCCTCGGAATCGCAGCCGGGATGATTGCCCTGAGGCATACGAATCCAGAATCCTCAGCAAGTTAATCTACCCTCCCTCTTCGCGGGATTCTTCCTGAGGTGGGTCAGCGATCCCACTCGGGGCTGGGGAGGCCCTTCGGGTGCGCCCGTAGAAGAACCTGTACAGGAGGACCCCGTCGATTGCAAAGATCAGGACGAACAGCGAGTCTGCCTCGACCTCCCCCAGCATTAGGAAGTCGCGTAACATCAAGACCCTGGTGAGGCCGTACCCGACGATCCAAGCGTCGAAGCTCATGCAGATCCGCCTGAATGTCTCGGCATGCACTCTTCTCACCAACAACATCCCGAGAGGAATCCCCACGACTACGGGCGGGGCGATGATTCCGAAGAGGGAGAAACTATCGGGGGTGAAGAGGCCTAGAAAGTAGTATGCAGTACATGTGGAGTATGCTTCGACTATCCGAATGAGAGACAACGATGCCTTGAACTCCTGCTTACCGAGCCCCTGATTGTTCCAGAAAAGGGCGAGGGGAGGTCCGGATATTGTTGTGAGAGAGTACAGGAAACCCACTCCGAGGCCCAGAGGTGCTCCGGCGGCGGCCTCGTTCTTTATGGGCCTCCGGTACCCTGCCGCCTGGAGCAGTATCAGAGGAAGGAGTAGCACGTAGACGAGGAGTCGGACCCAGGTCGGGGCCACTGCGCTAAGTGCGAGGCTCCCCAGGACCACCCCTGGGAGAATCGTGACTATTACGGGGGTCGTCCTCCTGAGCGTTGTCCTGAAATTCTTCCTTCCCGTGGAGACAAGCATGACGGTGTTCAGGAAGGCTTCGAGCAGAGCGTAGGCCGGATTGAGTATCCTGTTGATCACCACCAGGAGGGCGAGAGGGGTCGAAATCGAGGAGTAACCGTATCCCAGCCCCCCGTTCACGGTCGAAGCTCCCAGTGAGAGGAGCGCGAAGAAGATCACAGTGCTGAACTCAAACGACATGACACGGTCAGCCTCGGCTTCTGCCAGCGGCAGAACTCGGACCGTGATGGTATCCGAACGCCTTTAGCCTAGAGAAGATTTCCGCCACACACTCCTGTGGGATAGAGTGTTCCGTGTCGACGGTGATCTCCGGATTCAGTGGACTTTCGTACTCGTCTTGGACCCCGGTCATGTTGGAGATCTTGCCGGCCGAAGCCTTCCCGTACAGCCCCTTTGGGTCTCTCTTCTTGCATGTCTCGACCGAGCACTTGACGTACACCTCGACGAATCCCGGGATCACCGACCTCGCGTAGTCCCTGGAAGACTTGTAGGGGGAGACGAACGACGCGATGACGGCCACCTTGTGTTTCGAAAGCAGTGCGGCCACGTGGGCGACCCTTTTCAAATGCCGTTCTCTGTCCTCTCTGGAATACCCTTCGGATGGGCTCAGCCATTTCCTGACCTCGTCCCCGTCAAGCTCTTCTGTCTCAGCATTCTCGAAGCGCAGTCGCTCGCCAATCAACTTCGCCAGGGTAGACTTGCCCGACCCCGGGAGGCCCGTCAGCCAGAGGACGAATCCCATGCGACCGTCACCGTCACTCGAGTTCGATCGCCTTCCCCTTCATGTCTGCCGGGATTTCCACGTTGAAGAGCCTGAGCAGGCTCGGGGCGATATCCTCGGCTTGGATCCGGCCGAGGTCTCTCCCCATGCCCTTCTCCTTTCCTCGGAAGATGAACACACCTTCCATGGAGTGGACCGAATCGTCAGGGCCGGTGTCGTTTTCAGAGAGATAGAGGGAGTCGTGGCCTATCGTCCCCGCCGACCTCCAGTCAAGGTTCCCGAAGTAGACCATCAAGTCCGGCTTGTCCCCCTTCGCCTCCCCGTACAGTTCCTGGGGCTCGTAGACCACATTGTTCATTGCATTTCCTGCGGGGTCCCTGATGCTAGAGAGTCTCTCCTTCATCTCGTCCTTGAAGCGTTCGAGGTCCCCAGGCTCGATGACCCCTAGTGCCTCCCTTCCCTTGACGTTGAAGAAGATCCTCGCGTAATACCCTCCCCACCCCCACGCCTTGGTCCCAGTCCAGTCGACGGTGGCCTTCTCGAGCTCGCAGACTCCTTCGGGCTTGGATGACAGCTTGAGGTATCCCTGCTGGATCAGCCATTGGTTGACGCAGAAGGCGCCTTTCATGGCCTTGGAGCCGTGGTCGGACATCACAAGCACCGCGACGTCCTTTCCGACGGCTTCGATGAGTTCTCCGACCCTGTCATCAACGAAGCGATAGTATTCCTCCGCTACGGACTCGTACTTGTTCCCGGGGGCGTATTTCGGGTGAGAGGGGTCGAAGAACTTCCAGAAGGCATGGTGAAGCCTGTCAAAACCTATCTCGTGGACGACAAAGAGGTCCCAATCCTTTTTCCTGGCGAGGTAATCTGCGACCTTGAACCTCTTCTCGGTCATCTCGAAGAGCCCCTTCTTCAATTCGTCTCTGTCCTCGACACGGAAGGCCACATCGAACATGTACTCCCCTACCAGGGCTTCGATCTCTGCCTTCAGCCCGGATGGGTAAGTGTACTGTTTCTGGGAGTCTGGGGTCAGGAAGTCTGTCACCAGGTTGCCATTGATCGGCTTCGGGGGATACGAGGGGGGGATGCCCAGAAGGCAGGTCTTCAGCCCCTTCTTCCCCAGGATGTCCCAGACCGTCGGCTCTGACATGGTTCCGGAGTTCACAATGTACCCGTCGGTGTAGCTCGCCCCGCGCCTGTGCTTGAAACCATAGATTCCCAGCCGCCCTGGGTTCTTCCCTGAGAACATGACCATCCATGCCGGGACTGTGATAGGGGGGTTGCAGGTCTCAAGAACCCCGTGGACACCATCCTGATAGAGCCGTCTGATATTCGGAAGTTTGTCCAGGAACCTTTCGAACAGAAGTTCCGGAGGGACGGAATCAAGTCCGAGGATCAGGAGCTTCATGCCTTCTGGGCCTCCACGAAGGGTGCGGGGTGCCTTAGAATGACTTCCGAGACTTCGGGTCTCATGAATTCCTTCGGGGGCCTCTCCCCAGCCTCGAACATCGCCCTGAGCCGGGTGCCGCTGAATGTGAGACGAGAGTCCTCCGGGTGGGGGCAGATCCTTTCGTTCGCCATCCCGGCGCATCTGGTGCAGTAGAAGAACTCCTTGAAGAATATCGGGGTTATCCCGAGGTCCGGGAACTCCTTGAAGATCTCCTGCGCCTCGTAGGGCCTGTAGAAGTTCCCCACGCCCGCGTGGTCCCTCCCTATCGCGATGTGGGTGCAGCCGAAGTTCTTGCGCATGATCGCGTGCATTATCGCCTCCTTCGGCCCGGCGTACTGCATCTCGTACCTCAAGATACTGAGGACCGTGGATTGCGGCGGGAAGTAGTGCGCGACCAGGGCCTTGTATGCCTCCAGGATCACCTCGTCCTTGAAGTCCCCTGCCTTCTTCTTGCCGATGACCGGGTTGATGAAGACCCCGTCCGTAAACGAGAGAGCCGTCTTCTGCAGGTATTCATGACCGATGTGGGGAGCGTTCCTGGTCTGGAAGGCACAGACGGTCTTCCATCCCTTCTCCTCGAAGAGAACTCTGGTCTCCTTTGGCGAAAGGGTACTCGTCTCAAACGGGTTGCTCGGCCTCTCTACAAGTGAGATCTTCCCAGCGACAAGTAGGCTATCAGCGCCCATCGTCTTGCTCACCCCCGGATGTGCCAGATCAGAGGTTCCAAAGACCTTGGAGCAGTAGTGCTTCTTGTCGTACCCGAAGACCTCTTCCACCGAAAGGACTCCCACCGTATCAGCCCCGTAAGCAAGGGCGACCTCGGTCCCAACAGGGGCAGACTTCGCCTCGGTCTCAGAGATGTGTAGGACAACAGGGATTGGCCATGGAACATCGTTGGGAAGCCGCATCTCTTCAACGGAAGATACGAAATCAGCTTGACCCATAGGCCCCTCGATCGGGCTGAACACTCCGTCGACGATATTCAGTATGGTTACAGTCTCTTCTTCCATGAGCTGAAGCCTTGGGAGGGACTTGGCTTCGTCTGGGCCCATCCTCCGCCCCTTGCTCAAATCTACAAGCCTTCTGCCGTGAGGACTAGCCAGCAATCGCCTTCCCTCTAGATGTAGCCCAGGGCCTTCAGTCTGGTCTTGATTTTCTCGACATCCTCGGTGGTGAATGGGTTTGCAATCCTCTCGGTCTCGTGCATTACCACGACTTCTCTGAGAACGTAGGTTGCGTAGTCGGAGACTGACTTGAAGCCTGTATTTACCATCATCCCCTTTATCCTCTTGTGCAGAGTTACGGGGACTGAAATGCTGGTGTACTTCTTCGCAGAAGCCAATCCCTCTCCTCTTAATTACATGTAATTAAGGGATGCGATTTCGACTGCCTTCCCTAAAGCAAATCGGCTGGTCTAGACTACAGCGAAGTCGACTACAACAATCGCGTTGGCCTTCAGGGTAATCGCCTTCGAGAGGCCGTATGCAGGCAGCTTCACGTAGTAGGTGGCCGCCTTCCCGGTCTGCTTGTAGTTCAAAGAATAGAAACCGTCGCGGTCGGTGTACGCCGTGCCGATCAAAGTCCCAGAAGACGAGAAGACTTGCACCTTCACTCCTTGAATCGGGGTCCCGAACCTATCGAGTACAATCCCAGCGAAGCCAGGGTCATGCTTGAACACGTTCTCGTTCTGAACCCAGAAAGTCGAACTCAGGTCCCCGCTTACGGAAAACGACATCGTAGCTAGGTTCGGAATCAGGACTGCTGCAGTGAGAGGATTGATGGCGTTGTTGCTGCTGTCTTTGCCGTAGCCGGCGGTGCTTTTCAGGCCAAAGTCGAGGTGCACCTGAACGTAGACTATGCCTGAAGCTGGCACGGTCCCTGTTATCGTCAGGGTCGCTGAGGTAGTGCCGATAGACGGTGATGACCCGTAATCGCCCAGAGCCAGACCGGTGTGCCCGCTAGGGGTCACCGTACTAGCCCCCCCTACCGCGAAGGAGTCGGTGAGGTCATCTCCGCTCGGGACTAGGCACCCCCCGGAGTAGGCCAACCCGCTGTAAACGTGGACAGGCACTGAACCCTGGGTTACGAATGGGTATGGTATGGATAAGGAAAGGCTCACAGGGTTTGCAGGTAGCCCTCCGCTGAAGGCATTCAGTCCGAACTGCCCCGGATTAGATGCCCGTGCAAAATAGGTGCTTGGGCTGCTAGGGTCTTGGGTGAATATCAGTCTGAACTGGTTCCCAGCTGCCGTAGGGTTCGTGTCGAATGAACACCCTCCTTGGTTGGTAAGGGTCGGGACAGGTACTACCACCAGAGTAGTGACGCCGCTAATCTTGTGGTCGATGTTCGGTAGGATTGGCCCCGCTGCATTCACCTGGAATTGATGGCTACCCACCAGTGTGGCGGAGACTGTAGCAAGGGTTAGAGTAGTGCTGCCTGATGAATCACCCGCCCCAATGTGGAGAGTCGAGGAGGCAAACGTCGCCGTTACTGAAGCTGGCAAAGTGGAAGCTACCAGTGTGAGGACAGTGTTGAAAGGCACAACCGGGACGAGGCCCCTGGTCACGGTGACCGTGTAGGTTGCGGACCCGCCCTGCAGAACTAGCCTAACATCGGGCGTCAGAACCACACCTCCCACAAAAGGTGCATCGTCAAATGTCGTCGTCGCAATGTTCGTTCCATCTTCGGCAGTGGCAGTGTAGGTCCCGTTCACTGAATCGAGCTGATAGTAGGTTGTGAAGTTCCCGTAACCATCAGTCTGAGTTGTCCAGCTCGAATTAGTGCCGTCCGGGACGAGGACCAGCAGTGAAACGTCGGTTGAGGAAGTAAAACCTGTGCCGAATATTGTCACCAGAGATTCAGGGGCATACGCAGGCGCGTCGGTCCAAATCGCGGCCGATGAGTCTGCCCTTGCTGGAACCGCGATGCCTGCGATCAGGACCGAAACGAGAATCAGGCCGATAATCGAGACCGAGGACGTCAGTGCGGATACTCTGGCGAAGGCATCAGGTTTCGCCTGACTTTGCATTGGGAACCCTTCGCGGGTCAGATTATAAGCCTGATGATACTGGACCCCTTTCACAGGCAAGGATCTCCGGCGCGTAGACCCTAAACAAGACCTTCTTCCCGCTTCGCCTTTTCTCCAGTGCCATCCCGATCAGCCTTCGGGGCGAGCTTGGGGGGCGGAGGCGGCCCCCTCAACCGTCGAGGTCCGCAGGAGTGCCTTGTCTCATTGTCAGTCTCTGGAAGGATTATCTCGGATGCAGTGACGCGAGACCCATGGCCGCCATCAGACCGACATCTGCCCCTACACGGCCCTCCGTCCCTCGCCGTCAGCGACATGACTGGTAGGGCCTCCTTCTGCAGGACCCTGTAACAAACACAGAAATACGGTTGCGCCGCGCCGAATCTCTCGCCTCACAGGGAACTTATTTGAAAAGCCCTAACGTAGTCCTGATAGTTCTTGACACCCTCCGAGGCGATTACGCACGAGACCTGGACAGACTGAAAGACATGGGGTTCGTTGAACTCGAAGCGGTCGCGACTTCCTCGTGGACCTTGCCGTCTCACGTTTCGATGTTCACAGGCGAGCTGCCATCTGCTCATGGGGTTCGCGAATACAAAGGCGTCGATTGGAGGGAAATGATGAGGATCTCCAGGGCCAGGCTTGGCAGCAACAATCTCCTCGATACGCTGAAGCGGAAGGGGTATGCCACCTATGGGAACTCGGCCAACCTCTTTGTCACCCCTCAGTTCGGGTTTGTCTTCGACAGGTACAAGCTCTTCAACCAAGCTGGAGAGCTCAAGGAGAGTCCTGGACCAGCGGGGTCCCCGGTCTTCCAGAGATTCATGCCCCTGCTGCTCCAAAGAGGAACCCTAGGGAGCTTCTTGAGGTGGCTGGCTTTCGACGCCATCGGGAGGCTTTTGAAGGCGATTGGGGTGCAGAAGCTCGAGAAGGGGTCGAAGCACATACTCAGCGCGGTCAGCTCCACCCAATTCGAACAGCCGTTCTTCGCATTTTTCAACTTGATGGAGGCTCATCAGCCCTATGTCTGGTGGATTCTGGATACGCTGATAGTGAGGCTGTCTCTGCTCGGGATGCCTCCGCGGGCGAGCTGGTGGAAACAGGTGTATCCTCGTCACTCCGCGCTGGCCGTCTCCAGAGGGGTCGAACTGGCATCGAAGCTCATGAAGCACGATCCACTGATAATCGTCACCTCGGACCATGGACAGCTCCTAGGGGATGATGGACGATATGGGCACGGGTTCTCCCTCGACGAGGCCCTGTTGAGGGTTCCGCTCTTTGTCAGATTTCCGGGCGGCCGGAACTGGCTTCAGCTTGAAGGACCGGTCATCAGCCTGGCCGAGATTCCCAAGATGGTACAAAAGGCTGCGGAGGGGGACACATGCCGAATCGGGGCCGAATACGCCGTGGCTGAGAGCTGGGGTGAAGACAACTACCGGACTGGGGAGTTCACTGAGGACGGGGAAATGCACAGGATCTTCCTGGGGCGTGTGGGAAGTGGACGGGTGAGAATCGTGGCCAAGAAGGGGTCGGTCCTCGTGAACCGGGAGACCGGCGCGGTTGAGGAGGTCTCGGGGGACCTCACCGCGGCTGAAATTCAAGAGCTGTCCACAAAAGTCCCCAAGGTTGCCATGCCTGAGCCCACGCGTCCCGGGTCCGGCTTCGCGTCGACCGACGAGGAGCTGGTGCTCGGACGCCTCAAGCAGCTTGGGTACGAGTAACTGACCGCGGCCCTGGTCAGGGCTGCGCAGACAACAGAGGCCCGGCTTTTCCTTCGGTGATTCCATTGCTGCGTCGAGGGCGCCTGAAGGGGGGACGCGAGCAACCCCCCTCGCCGTTTCCGGCCTGGATTTCACGCCGACAATTACTAATATCAAACATTTCCCACGTCCAGACATTGTCGGACCTCCCGAACGTAGTGCTTTTGGTGTTCGACGCCATGAGGAAGGACGTCCTCGGCGCCTACAACGGGAGGGGGGTCACACCGAACCTCAACGCATTCTCCCAAGAAGCGACGGCCTTCCCGGACTGCATCTCGCCTTCCCCCTGGACGATCCCTTCACACGTCTCGCTCTTCGCGGGAAACTACCCTTCCGAACACGGGGTTCACGAGACCGGCGAACGGAAGGCGGTAGACCTTCTGGGTATGCCCGCGGGAGTCAAAGGGACCATGCTGGCTGAGGTGCTGAAGTCCAAAGGTTATCAGACGATTGGCATCCCGGTAAACCCGATGCTCACCCTGAGGTCAGGTTTCAGCAGGGGCTTCGAGTCGTTCAAGTTCCACGAAGGCGAGCTCGCAACCCCAGAAGAGATGTCCCTTGTTCGTGAGACCTTCGAGCAGGGACGAAGCAGGGGGGAGATTGTCTGGAAGTTCCTGAGAAGAGGCCAGCTGGGGAAGCTGGTGCGCCTCTACTCGGTGACGCGTCGGATCAGAAGGTTCAGGAAGGAATCTGACTTCCCACGGAGCAAGTACGGGAATCTGGTGGTGGAGAAGGTCCGCAGGGCCAGGATTGAGCCCCCCTACTTCCTCTTCGCCAATTTCATGGAGATGCACGACCCCTATGTCGGTTACGAGATGCAGGCTGGCAACAGGGGACCTTTCCCCACAGTGGGGTTGGCCGACCTGTATGGATATCGGGCGCTGCAGGAAGATGTCCTGCGCGAGATAAGAGACGGCTACTACTCGAACGCTTCAAGGCTGGACACTCACTTCGGGGCCCTGGTCTCGGTCCTGAAGGAGAAGGGGGCCTTTGACAACACGCTCTGGGTGTTAACCTCCGACCATGGGCAGGCCCTCAAAGAGCGCGGGTACTACGGCCACGGGACTTTCCTGCACGACGAAATCCTCAGGGTCCCGCTTCTGGTCAAGCGCCCCTACGGGAAGAAGCTGCCCCCGGCTGAAGGCTACCAGAGCCTCACCAACGTACGTTCGTTTGTCATCGAGTCGATCGAGGGAGGCGACGCGGGTCCCGCGCTAGACAGGGAGTCCGCCATCGCCGAGTCCTTCGGGATACAGCAGTCGCCTCCGCCCAACTTGGATGCGCACCTAGCGGAGAAGGTTGAAGAGGTCAGGAGGAGAGTGGACAGGCCCCTGAAGGCTGTGTACAGAGGTGGCTTCAGACTGGTCGTCGAAACATCGACGCTCAGGGTCGAGGAGTTCTCTCAGGGCGGGAGACCGGTGGACGCAGCCGCACACCCGCGCGAGCTCGAGGCGATGATGACCGAGCTGGAAAGTGTCAAGGAGGCCCCCGCTGCGCCTGCGCCATCGGCGCTTACGCCTTCCGAAGAAAGCTCGATCTCCGAGAGGCTTCGGGAACTAGGCTACCTTTGAACCGCCCTCCGCGCCCCCGGCCCGACGGCGGCGGGGATTATCGCTCAATTCTGCTCGCGGGAACCCTCGCTCGCAGTGCGCGTCTTCTCCCAGGCGTCGACCACAGATGGTAGGACCATTGTCCAGAGAGTCTCCCCTCGTCACCATAGGTATGCCAACCTTCGACCGGGAATGGAGCCTCCCGCGAGTCCTGGAGGCGGTCCTCGCGTTTGACTACGAAAAGAAGAACATCAGGATATGCTTCGTCGACAATAATTCGACCGATGGCACGACCAGAATCTTTGAAGAGTTCCGCACCGCGCATCTGCACGAATACGAAAGCATTCGCGTGATGGCTCTGGAGTCCAACATCTCTCGCGCACGGAACGCGATCTTCGAAATGGCGGAGGGGACGGACTACGTCTTCTTCCTCGATTCGGACGTTGTGGCTCCGCCAGACGTCGTTTCTCGGCTCGTCGGGATCCTCGGACGGGATCCCGCAACGGGGATTGCGGCATTGCCCTGGGACCGACGAAACTCGATGAAACGGGCGGGAATACTCTTCCGCGCGTTCGCCGTCCCAATGGGTCCCCACAGTGCATACAAGGTGGGGAACGGGTGCAACATGGTCTCGATGAAAGCCGTCAGAGATGTCGGGTTCTTCAACGAGAGGCTACGCGTCCACGAAGACAGCGAGTTCAGCTTCCGCATGAGAAAGGCAGGCTTCAAGATAATCTCAGATTCGTCCGAGGAGGCCTTCCATATGAAAGAAATAACGGTCGATGCGTCCTTCTATCTCAGGTTCATGAGGGACTCCGCCAGGACCTACTGGGAGCTGGTAAAGCGGGGCTCAGGTCTGCACATCGCGAAAGCAGCCTTGTCATACCTCCTCCTCGCATCGATGATCGCACTGGGGCTCTTCCCGGGCCTCTCCGCACTGACCGCGTTCCTCGTCATTATCCTGCTGTCCGTCTGGCTGAACAGCTATCCCCCCGCCCTTGACGACGGGGCACACGCCAGGCTGCCATACAGGCCTCTGATAGGTCTGATCTTCACAGCCACCACCGCCATAATCTGCATCCTGATGATACGGGTCGCCCTCGCCGGCGGAGGGAGCGCGACAGTTCCACGCCCTCGCGTGAGCTAGGGCAAGAGGACCCAGCTCCTGCAGGCTGCAGCACACCTCCTAATCCAATCAGAGGCCTGTCGGCTCCCCCCAGGGGGTCTGAAATGGGCCATCCAGGAGCGCCTCGCACTCATTCGCGTTCAAAGGGGACCGCTAGATTCTGGCTTCTGTTTCTCCTTCAAAAAGCCTTAAAGTCGTAGCCATCCATTCCGGTCAGAAACTCAACAGATGAAAGCCATCGAGGCGTCTAATCTGACGAAGCTCTACGGAAGCGTCCTTGCCGTCGATGGCATCACCTTCAACGTTGAGGAGGGCGAGATCTTCGGTTTCCTTGGACCCAACGGAGCTGGGAAGACGACCACAATCAAGATGCTCAACACCTTGTCGCGGATAAGTTCGGGCTCGGCCTCCGTCGGTGGGTACGACGTCTCGAAGCATCCGGCAGAAGTCAGGAAAGTGATAGGGGTCGTCCCGCAGGAGATGACGCTCGACCGTGAGATGACCGGGAGGGAGAATCTCAGGATACAGGGGAAGCTGTACGGGATTTCGTCCGAGCCGCTTTCGAAGAGGATTGGAGAGCTGCTTTCACTCGTAGATATGCACAAGGCGGCAGGCAGGGAGGTGAACACGTACTCCTGGGGCATGCAGAAGAGGCTCGAGCTCATTATGGGGCTCGTTCACGACCCCAAGGTCGTCTTTCTGGACGAACCGACCCTCGGGCTGGACGCACAGACCAGGTCATCAATATGGGAGTACGTTAGGAGGCTTAACCGGGAACATAATGTGACGATCTTCCTGACGACTCACTACCTCGAAGAGGCTGATCAGCTCTGCGGAAGAATCGCGATCATTGACGGGGGAAGGCTGAAGGCCGTAGGAACGCCCACGGAGCTGAAGAACAGCATAAGGGGGGAAGTGGTCACCCTCAGGCTGAGGCAACCGGCAGAGGGACTAGGATTGGAGCAGCTCCTGCGCGGAGTCGCCGGGGTGATGAAGGTCGAAGTCAACGGGAGTCTATGCGAGGTGGAGACTGCGGCGTCGGGGTCGGTGACGCCGAAGCTCGTTCTGGCGCTCGCCGTGAAGGGTATCGAGGTTGAAACCCTAAGCGTGCAGAAGACCGACCTGAACCAGGTCTTCCTGAGGCACACGTCAACCGAATCCGAAGCCTCCGCCGAGGAGGACCAGGTGAAGCTGCTCGCCAAAGAGCGTCTGCTCAGGCGGCGATGATTCCGAGACCAGGACCCTCAAAGGGCACCTAGGGTCCACCAGAATCGTGAAGCTCTCACCAATCGTATATATGGCAGGGAGGGCCGAGAGGTCGAAGAATAAGCTTGCAGACATCAATCAGGAAGCGGCGCAGGCTGACGACGGCGCTGATCGCGGTCGCATTGATGGCCCTATTCGCGATTACTGTCCTGGGGACGAGCCGCTTCTCGGACGGGCTGACATCCGGCGAAATCACGGAGCCTTGGGTAGATCAGCAGCTGGTCGCATGGCAGCCGACTCACTTCACGCCCATGAGCTTCGCGGCCATGATAGTCCCGGCTTCCTACGGCCAGGTCGACTACTCGTACAACACCCCGCAGGTCCTCGCGGGCTACCTGAACCTCATGGAGAGCAGCGGAGCAGCCTACATCCGGATCGACGTCGGCTACGACGCCTGGCTGAACGGGAACACGGCCGTGCAGGACAAGCTGAAGTCGCTCGTCAGCCAGATGAGGAGCGACGGAAAAGGGTTCATCCTGGCCGACGCCTCAGCTGAGAAATACAGGGGGCTGGGGAACCGGCTCCCCTGGTCACAGTTCAAGGCGGCCTGGGTCCAGCGGGTCGAGACCCTGGCGTCGACCTTCCACCCCGACTACTACGTTGTTGTGAAGGAGCCAGGGTGGTACGTGCCGATGATTTCTGACGTCACGACCAACCCACTCGTCCGGGACCCCAGCCAGTGGCTGGGCCTTACCCAGAACCTGACCTCGGCCGTCCTCTCAGTCTCGCCGAACACCAAGGTCGGGGTCGCCATCGCAGCTGACAGCCTCAACCAGAACCCAGCTCTCTACGTCCCGTACCTCAACGGGCTGAGCAATACGAACGGGCTCAGCTTCATGGGCTTTGACATCTACACCACAACGGGCTTCGACGTGACGCACTCGTACTTGGCCACCCACGGCAGTGGGGGACTCGCGGTCTGGATGGCTGAAAGCTGGAGCGAGAGCAGCGGGAAGGTGGTCTTCGACCCGAGCAGGATCACGCTCGACAAGAAATGGATAAAGGCGGCCTACTACTTCGGGGAGCGAGAGGGCGTCACCATGATGGTCCCCTTCTTCACCAACACCTTTGCTGCCTACAACCTCACGGCCACCTCTCCGGCGGACCCTGCGCAGATCATCGGCCTTCAGCAGCAGCGGACACCTGTCTTCTACATGTACAAGAATATCACCGCGGGGCTCGAGAACGTCCCAAGAGGCACAACGACCACGTCAATTGTGAGCGGGGGAACCACCAGATCAGACAGGTCGACCACTACTGCGTCTACTTCTTTGAACCCTACGACCACTGAGGGCGGTCACGGGAACCCGTTTTCGCCGGTTGAAACCGTGGCCGTGGTTGCGGTCATAGCCGTGGTAGCTCTGCTCTTGACAGCAGCCGCCGTCAGGAAACGAAGATAGAGCTTGCAAGCCTTTCGAACCCGTCGCCTTCCCATCCTGGTAGACCGCCGCGCAAAGCCGACGCCACTCATGGGGGTCGCCGTCTTGCTTGCGCTGCTCGTTCTGTGGTCCGCTCATACAGGGTTCGTGGTGGCCGCGTCCTCTTCCGCAGGCACGGGGGGCCTTACTCCAACAGAGAGAAGCGCGATAATGGTCGATGTAAGCCTCTACCACGCGACCGTTCCGAGCTACGCGTACCTGGGGCAGAACTTCACTGTCAAACTCGAGGTCTCGAACACGTCAAATGAATCCCTGCCGTTGATCCTCGAACTCTCTGCTCCGGTTGATATGCTGTACGTGTCCCCGCTCATCATCCACCAGACTATCCCCGCAGGAAGCCACCAGACCTTCAATTTCTCAGTTGTGGCCATACAAACTGCCTCCCAGGGCTCCTTTCCCGTGACGGCGAAGATATGGATCTGGTTCATCGACAGGATGAGCACTCCCGAGCTCGTCAGTCAGACCACAACCCAGATCTACGGGATAGGCCCGTCCCCTGTGGCGCGCATAATAGTCCCTGTGCTCCTTCTCACCGTAGCCGCGGTCATCCTTGTCTTCGTTGTCATTCGCAGAAGGGCGAAAGTTCGAGCGCAGTAGATTCTTGTGAGGGTTCCGGTCTATCAGCCGAGGGCGGTCCCGCCGAGCTGTTTCGTGTCCTTCTATAGCCACTTCTTGTAAGCGAACAGAAGGGCTGCGAAGGAGCCCGCGGCAAAGATCAGCAGCGCAAGGAAATCTGTCTGGAAGGTCGCGGAGAGCCATCCTGACGGCTGGAAGAAGAGTGCCCTGCTGGCGTCTGCAGCGTATGACAGCGGGTTCAGCAGGACGAGCCCCTGCAGGATGGCTGGCAGCTTCGAAACAGGATAGAAGACGCTGCTGAGGAACGTGATGGGTGTGACCACCAGCGATCCCACGAGCTGCTGAGACTGCCACCGCCTAATCCTCAGCGAGATGAAGAGGAAGACGCAGCAGAAGCCGAATGAGAGGAGAAGAAAAGTACCCAGAATGAGGAATGCTGAGATGGGGTTGAGATACCGCAGGCTGAGGCCGAGGGGGATGCTCATCAGTATTAGGATTAACGCCTGAATCATTCCCAGCACCATGCCGCCCATGATCTTCGAGGCTATGATGGTGGACCGAGTCGCGGGGGACACCAGCAGCCTGTCCAGGTAGCCAGTGAACCTGTCGGTGAAGAGGGAGGCGCCGGTTCTTCCGGCATATGTGAGGCTCATGCTCACCGCCATCCCCGTCGCCATGAAGTTGAAGTAGTCGGGGGCGCCTTCCAGCGTGCTCGGGTGCGCCCCGGAAGAGAAGAATGCGGCGTTCAGGGCACTCCCGAATATGAAGACCCAGACGACTGGCACAACAAAGAGGCCGAGGGCCGGGAAAGGCGCCCTCAGCCACTTCTTGAGCTCCCTCACAGTCAGGACTCCGAGACCACTCGGCATGCGGCTAGACGTCCTTGTGCACCCATATTTCTGCTAATGGTTCGGCGCCCTCCCTGAAGCGAAAGGGATGGAGCTCCCGCGGTGGGCGCTGGAAGACCTCCCCCGAAGAGTACGCGGCCTAGGATCCTTACGCCCCTACCCCATAGGGATGATCCGGCGTCCCTCCGACGCTGCCATCGCGCATCCCGGCCAGCACCTTGGGGACGTCTGGTGTCGGATTCCATCGGCGCCGCCGCCCGCCTGGCGGCTAGGGGGTCCCTTGCGCACCCGGGCGGGCGCTGGGCACGGACTTCAGCAGGCGGAGGTAATGGAGGGCTTGGAAGAGCAGGGACGCAACCAAGAAGGCGACCAACAGATGGTACTCGGGCCGGAAGAAGAACACCCCAGCCGCCATCACGGGAAGGAGGAGGTATCTGTAGGAGAGGTTCAGCACAGCAATGTAGGGGGGGTCGGTCCGCGTGAAGTAGACAGTGAACGCCCCCTTCTTCTCTGCAAGACGAGCGACGAGGGTGCCAAAGGGTATCGCCAGGAGGACAATTCCGAGTGGAACAGACAGGCCCGGGATATTCAAAAATGCGAGAGCCGTCAGAGCGACAAGTGAAACAACGCTCGCCGGGTTAAGGAACGAGTGGACTATCATGTTGGACCTCTTCTCGCCCAGAGACACGGCGAGGGTGGTGACGCCGGCCTCCGCGTCACCCCTGATGTCTGCCGCCTGGTGCTTGAAGACGCTCCAGGTCAGCTCCATCAGCACGGGCAGAACTACGGTCGCTGCCGAATAGAAGTTCATGTAGGCAAGCAGGACCAGAATCGGGAGGGGCCTCTCTATCAGAGAGTTCGCGAGGAACCCCCAGAATCTTCTGATCTTGAATCTCGCCGGCGGCGCGGAGTAGAAGAACGCAATCGCATAGTTGACCGCGAGGACGACCTTGAACGCGTCTCCGCCTCCAATCGCGAACACGATGACCCAGCTCAGGAGAGCCGAGAACAGGATGAGGAAGTACATCCTGGGCTTGCTCAGGCCGTGGCCGTGGACTGAGTCCATCCTGCCGCTCCTGGCGTCGGACTCGCGGTCGAAGTAGTCGTTGACCAGAAAGCCCCAGATGGCGCTTACCACCAGGACGATAAGAAGCAGGAAGAGCCGCAAGGGGTCGGGAGAGAGCCCTGACGAGAGGAGCACGTAGAAGACCGGGAAGTGCCAGAAGACCGACGGCCCCGCCAGGGCAAGTTTGAACGCACGCAGGTCGAGAACTGGCGAAGGCAACTCCCCGGCCTCGAGTCAAGCCATCTTTAAGCGCCACTGGGGGTTTCGTCTGCGCTGAACGAGATGGCTCCTTCAGGATTGATGGGAGTGTTGCCTGTTGCCCCAGCCTTCATGCGATCCTGAAGCTCGGAATGAGCATGCGCTTGATCACGTCCAAAGTAAGGCCCTGCCTGGAAGACTTCATAGCCATCTCAAGGAAGAATCCAGGGTCGGAGAAGAAGACGGCGGGGAGCTTGCGGGCCAATCCGACCTCCCTGTTACCAGCCGCAAGGAAAGCCTGCATCATATTGATGAGGTCGTTGAAGTTCTCGTCTGTCATGGAGCCAATCACCCTCTTCAGCTTGTAATGCCTCGAAAGGACTCCTCCCAGCTCCGCCTTCCACAGTCTGTCGTACATCTCGGGGTCGCCTTTTGCCAGCGCGATTCCCGCGAGCTGCCCCGACAGCATCCCGAACCAGATTCCTCCGCCATGAAGCGGGCTGCAGAAGTGCCCCGCGTCTCCGACCAGCACCACGTTCCCCTTCACAGCGGTCTTCAGTGGCGGGGCTGTCGGGATTATCCCTCCATTACTCTTCGTTACCGGCGTGTCGAACTCGGGGTACTTGCTGAGGAACCTGTCGAGCATTCTTACGGCTGGGATCGAGAGACTCTTCGGTATCCCCAGGCCGACCCGGAGCCTGTTTGCGCCCTCCGGGAAGCTCCAAGCATACCCTAGGGGGGCGACGTTGTGCCCGAAGTATATCCGGTAGACTTCCGGGTCTTGAATCTGGTTGTTCTGGACCGTAATTTCGAGCCCGATGTGAAGGTCCTCGGCGGCCGGCCTCGCGCCGAGCCCGACGGAGAGACCGACGTTGCTCGCTGCCCCGTCGGCCCCGATGACGTATCTCGAGCGGAAGGTGCCACTGGAGGTGGAAACCGAGAGGACGTCTCCGTCTCGGTGCTCCTTCTGCGCACCGTTGTTACCGCTGACCCCCCGGAAGACCGTGTTCGTAAGGATCGTGCAACCCCTGTCTCTCGCCTTATCTGCCATCCACCCCACAAAGGCGTCCGGGTGTAACATTGCGGTGTCAGGATTTCGGGTCATGATTTTTACACCCTGCCCGTTCGGAGCGATTAGCTCCACTCCTCTCAGGTTGCCGGCGATGCACTCGGCGGGGGGAAAAACCCCAGCCTTCTTCAGCCACTCGATCGGCACGGCGCCCGTGGTGTTTACTGGAGAACCCGGCCGTCTTCTCTTCTCGATCAGTAGCACCCTGTTCGATGAAGAGGCGGTAATGGCTGCCATCAACCCGGCGAAGCTCGCTCCTACAATCGCAACGTCATACGTCTGGTCCGAACTGCTCATCCTCGGGTCAACTCCTTCGGCACATGAACTGGGTGCATACAAAAACATTGACGCAGAATTTCCATGTTTTGAGGCCCTTTACCTTCCGGAGGGACCCACGTTCTAAGAAGGTTTCGGGGTGTACTTGGCTCTGGACGAGAAACCTACGCACAGGCGAGGAGGCAGACTTTGAACTGGGGAAGAACGGGTCCAGGAGGCTAATCAGAATCGCAAGTCGGGCAGAAGACGTAGATAATTCAGAGGATACATCGACCGAATACTGAAACGCAAGACCGCCTTGATACTCGCGGTCTCAACAATAGGATTCTGTTCCTCTGGCGGAGTGGTCGTTCGGGGTGTTCCGCTTGGAGTGGTGGTCTAAGTGCCACACCTTCTTAAGAGACAGAGCCGAGCCTTCTGGTATGTTGATACCCACCCTCGTCATGAACGCGACCACAGCGACGACCACTGTCTATGTCACCCAATCAAACGACCCGTGGGCATTGGTGGCGACTGTATTCACATTCACAATCACTTGGCAGGACACATTCAATAACTAAAATAGGAGAAACAAATAATGGAATTCCCAATTGGAAGGAGGAGCCTTTTATTTTCTCTTTCTATAATTTTCATGTTTATTATACCCGTATTTGCTACTTCAATTCAAACAGGTGCGTATTCAGGCATAAATAACAAAATAATATCTGAATCATATGATATAAAAGTTCCACCATATCCAATTATATGTTGCCAATCAGCATATGAATTTCATGCTGGAATAACTAATCAAAATGCATTAATGAAAACAACAATGTCTTATGGTTGTCAAATAGATTTTACTATTCCATGTTCCAAACCTTACATAAATAGATATTCATTCTATGTTAGTGTAATTAATCTAAAATCATTTTGTAATGGTTCATATTGTAGAACACAATATCCATCCAACGGTTATACATTAACTCCTAACTCATCCTATTCAATATCAATGAAACAAGTTGTCTCATGCTCATATCAATTATACCCTGCTTGGTTAGTATCAATAACAAATTCAACATCAACCTATTCAATAACAATATGTGGAATAACAAAATATGTTATTGGACAACAATATACGGTTGCACTATCAGGTTCAATAGAAACACATGACTTGAACTCATGTTACTATTCACCAGTAAAATCATTTACTCAATCAAATTTCATTGTAAATAACTATCCTATTGTATCTTGGAGTCCAAAAATTAGTTCTACAATATGTAACTTTAAGTTATCATTTTCGTATAATAATATAACCCTGAGTTGGTAATCAATCGCGCCGAATGAGGCGGGGGATTTCGTCATTGGCGGTGCGGTCGGGGAGTCTCCGCTAAGAGTGGTGATGGGGTATGAAGATGCGGAAGGCCATCCATACAAAGAGGGAGACTCAGACCAGAACGCCTACGGTCACGGCAGTCGCCACGCGGAGTGGAACAACCAATTGACAAACCACCCCAGATAGAACGCCCTCGGCGACCACCCCAAAAGATGGAACAGAATCAACAATAGTCGCGTTTGCGATACCGACATTTGTCTCGACTCTGCCGAGAGACTCGAACGCTCCAACGCCTGCGGTAGTCCCTGACTTCCGCTGCCTTTGCATCAGTGCTTACAAACTCATCTCGAGTTCTGTCATCTACGGAGTATTCAGATTCGGTGGATTGTGCGCGGGTGGGAACTTAACAGTTGCCTTTCGGTAGGAGTTCATTCAAGCCATGGACAGCTGACGTAACGGGGGCGATTACCAGACAGGATAGGCAATAGATGGAGAGCCCGAATGGTTGCCGGAAGGCGTATATTCCGGATGTCCGGCAGTCTTTTGGTTGCGTAGAAAGAGGATTATACTAGCCGTCGTGTTCATCTTGATCCTCGGTTTCCCGATAATCGCCGAGAGCTTTTCGACAGACGCGATCTACGCGAATGCGAGTTCCCTCGGGCGCCTCTGCGACTCAGTCTTGAACATCGGGGGAATCTTTGGAGGCGGGCGGGCACCGACTCCGGGAGACAAGGTGAGGTCCGCCACCAAGCCGTTCACTGACGCGAGCTCAGTCCTAAACGATTCGAACATCGGGTCGGCCCTGATTCAAGAGGGAGACTGGCCTCACGGGGTGGTCCTCTTCGATGCGAACGGGGACAATTTGACCGACGTGTACATCGCTCACAACAACGCTCCGCTTTTCATGTACAACTCATCTCTCGACCTCGTAAGGAACGATTTGGGCAACCGGTTGTATATCAACATAGGGAATGGGCAGGACAACCTCCCACGATTCATCGAAACCGGGGCGATGTCCAACGTGAGAGACCTGGGAAAGCAGAGCACGGGCGCCTCCGTCGGTGACTACGACAACGATGGCAGGCTCGACCTTTACGTAACCAGCTCCTTAATCGGGATATTCACTCAGGACGACCAGCGCCAGCCTCCCGGGTACCAACCCACCTACGGGTTCCACAATCCGGGGGAAGCAGGGAACGTCCTCTATCACAACGATGGAAACGTGCCATATACGCTTCCTGACGGGAGGGTGGTTCAGGTGCCCGTGTTTTCTGACAGGACAGAACTCGCGGGGGTGTCCGGGGGGAACTACAACAGCGAAAGCTCGTCCTGGGTCGACATCAGTAAGGACGGCCTCCTGGACCTCTTCGTCGCCAACACGATAGACGTCGACTTCTTTGGTCAGCGCTACGCAGGCCTCCCGCCTCAGTACCTTGTCGCCGAGCCGAATCAACTCTTCCTGAACAACGGGGATGGCACCTTCGCCAACATCACCAACTCTTCCGGAGTCGCAGGAGAGATGCTCCTGCCTCTCAGGAATTCGGACAGAGCCGCGGTGCTGAAGTCCAGCCCTCCGGTCGATAGCCTCGGCAGAATCGTGAATCCAAGGGGGCAGATATCGCATCACGCGACGTGGTATGACTATGACGGGGACGGTTACCCGGACCTCTTCGTCGCGAACGAGGACAACCCCATAACTGTCTACCACAACAATGGGGATAAAACGTTCACCGACATAACCCGATACACGAGCCTGTACATGCAGGGGAATTGGATGGACGTTGGCCTCTGGGACTTCAATGGGACTGGGAAAATGAGCCTTTTCGTAACTAACGTGGGAGCGAACACTTTCGCGAACCCCCAGACCTTCTCGAACGGGTCGATCAAGTTCACTAGATACAACGCGCTGCTCCGTTACGATGGAGTGTCAGTACGCACGGTGAACGGCTCGCAGATTCCCGTTCCGAACTTCACATATGTGTCGAACAAGGTCAGGGTGGACTGGAGCACTAGGCTCCCGCCGACTATAATGACCCTCCACCCAGGCTGCCACTGGTTCGGAGCCGTACCTCAGGACGGGCTTGAACCCGGGGAGTTCGGGTGGGGAGCGATATTCCCCGATGTCACCAATTCCGGGTATTCCTCGATATACTGGGTGGGAGGGGTCACTCGCTGCGACCCCACAGTGAGGGGCTCCTACTGCATGAACAGCCCGGGGCGCCTGCTCGAGAACATGGGGAACGGCCAGTTCGTAGACGTGAGCGTCGAGGCCCACATCTTGAACATCCTAGGGGTCAACTACACCACAGGGGCCAGAATGACGACTAATTTGGGGGAAGAAGGTAGCGGGCTTTCGACGGGGGACCTCAACGGTGATGGATACCCGGACATGGTCGTCGCGAATGACGCGGACTATACCTCCTATGGCCATGACATCAACGGTTCCTTCATCAACGGTGAAATCGTCACGGTTCCTACCTTCGTCTTCATCAATCCCGGAGGGACAAACCACTGGATCAAGATCGTGCTTCAGGGCACGAGTAGCAATCGTGCGGGGATAGGGGCTGAAATACAAGTGACACGGACTGATGGAAAGACTATCACCCAGCTTGTGCTATCTGGGGACGTGGCCTTCGGTCAGACAGACCTAGCAAAGACCTTCGGACTGGGAAGCGAAGGCTTAAGAACCGTCCGGGTCCTCTGGCCTTCTGGAACTGTAGACTTGCTGGGACCTCTTCAGCCGGATCAGACAGTTAAGATAATCGAGGGGACGCACCCGGCAACCCCTTCAGGGTCGGGGACGTAGTTGGACATTGCGTCGCTATTCGCCCCGATAAACAACATCTACTCCTGGGCCATCATCATCCCCGCGTCGATTCTGCTTGTGACATACATTCTGGTAAGGTTCAGGAGTCAGCCAGCGACTCCCCCGAAGCCCGGTCCAACGGACGGACTGATTCTGCTCATACTGATTTTCCTAGTATTACAGCTTATGCACTTCCCGGAGCACCTGGCGCAGGCCCTTCAGGCGTTTGTCCTCGGAATCAGGCCCGCGCACGGCCTGCTGGGGACCTTTGACCTCGAATGGGTGCATGCCATATACAACACGATATTTTTCGTCGGCCTCGTGCTGATCTTCTTCGTGGGCGAGTTCCACCGGAAGGACGGCTGGGTGTGGAACAAGCCGGCGGTAGGATATCTCTTCATGGGGCTTACGGTCTTCCAGGGGTATCACGTAGTCGAGCACTCTGTGCGGATGGTGCAGCACTTCCAGACTGGTCTCCAGGGGACCCCGGGCATCCTGGGCCAGTTCATCAACCTGATAGTGTTGCATTTCTACTACACCGGAGGTGCATTGGTCGTGTTCTCGATGGTGATTGTTGGCTACGGCTTCGACGCGCGCATCGGCCACCTTCTTCTTCATAGAGGGACCCCGGCATCCTTGGCGGTACCGAAGCTGTCGAAGGTTCCGACGGGCGGTAGACCCACCCCGCCCACCTCTTAACCCGGACACACCCGAGACGCGACTGACTTGCGATCCGGAAACCAACCTCGGTCCCATGCCCTGGCCAAGGCCCTACATGCCCTGAGCTCCCCTTCCCTGTTCGGGGTGGTCCTTTTCGCCTTTACGGCTGCGTTCCCCCCGTTGAATGACGCGGCTGAGGTCAACCTTGCCGGGCACATGGCCCAGCACGTGTTGATAGGGACCGCTGGAGCAATTGTAGCCTACCCTCTCGTCTCGGGGAGGAAAGGGACGGGCAAGTTGATGAAGGTTTCAGGACTTGTGCTCGTAGTGCTGTCCTCAGCGCTGGCGGTCGTCTGGCACCTACCCGCCTCCTGGGACGCCGCAATCCTCAGTCCCCTTGTCCACGCCCTCGAACACCTGTCTTTCTTCGCGATCGGCGGGATGGTAGGTGCGGCGATTCCTGCGGTGACGCAGACGGTAAGGATCGTCTGGTTCACGCTCTTTGTGGTCGCACACACGGCGTACGGGTACTTCCTGCTAAGCGTCGGGGCTCCCATCTACCTGCTGTCTTCGACCTCGGACCAGGCGTTCCTCGGCTATGCGATGGTTCTGACCGGGATGGCCGCCGTCTTCCCCGGGCTGTACTATCTCGTGCGCGCCTCGCCAGGTAACCGGTCTTTCTCGAACGTGAGCACGTGGGTGTCCGTGCTTCGGGCCCCCCGACCACATCCTGCCAGGTGGCTGCTGCCGCCGGCACTGTCTCTTGGACTGACGCTAGCGTTCGCTGGATACATCGTGATTGCACTCACATCGGCGGCGTCTGCGCCAACGCCAGCGCACGTACCTACGGTGTACATCGAAGAAGGTTTTACCTACTGGCAGTATTCTCCTCAAGACATTACTGTTGTGCTCGGAGTGAACAGCACTGTGACGTGGGTAAGTCATTCATTGGCCTTCGACACCGTCACCTTCCTTGATGGTAGGGGTTCCTCGGGCTGGATACGACCCGGGGAGACCTTCAATCGAGACTTCACGGCGCCAGGGACGTTCGATTACTACTGCGTTTTCCACAGCTGGATGAGAGGCACTGTTAGGGTCCTTCCAGTTCCATAGGCGAGACCCCACGGGGGCGTTGAGATCGAAAGAAGCGGTTTGGGTTGCTCCGAGTGCGGAGCAACCTTCCTCGACCGCGAGTCTGTTGAAGGCAGTATCAGTCATGTTCTCGCTCCCCTCGTCGATGGCCCTTCTTGCGAGTTACTTCACGTACGGATTAGGATAGGCGACCATGCCATCCGGTTGGGTGTTCTTCATGGCCGCGACCCCTCCGTTAAGCGCGACAAGCTCCAGCCCCCTGAGACGCCCTGCGATGCAGTCGTTTGGCGTGTAGAGATCCATCTTCGTAATCCACTCGAACGATGACCCTACGATAATGGAGTCGTACACAAGTAAATGGCCCCCAGGGCCACATTTGTCCTTTCTATAGCGCCGCGCCCAAACGGATAATTACGGCCCAGAGGCCGTTGGGAAGAACTTGAAACGGCCGACCATCCTGGAGCTCCTGGCGGTCTTCGCCCTCTTCGCCGCGGCTCTCGTGATACGCGGATTCGACTTCTCCGCGCTTATTGCGTTTCCAGACGACTTTACCTACGCGAGCAGGACATACCAGCTTGTCGGGCAGAACTGGGTCTGGCCAACCTCACAGATGTGGGACCAGCCCCCGCTCATGGTCTATGTCCTAGGCGTAGCTTTCACCCTCTTCGGCGGGGCTTTGGACACGCTACGGTGGGTCTCGGTCATTGCAGGGTCCCTGTCTGTGATTGTGGCCTATTACCTGGGGAAGTCGATGTACGGTCGGAAAGCGGGGTTCATCGGAGCGTTCGCCTTGACTATCAATGGTTTCACCGTCCTGTACAGCCGCCTGATCTACATCGAGGCGCTCGCGTCGTTACTCATCCTGGCTGCGACTTATTTCTTCTGGGAAGGATTGGTCAAGAAACGAGACATGAAGAAGAGCCTTGCCGGAGGGGTCGCCTTCGGGCTGGCCCTCGATGCCAAGTACGTGTCACTCGTGATGGGCGTGGCCCTTGTCGTTTTCCTGCTATTCTACCGGAACAAGTTAAAGGACGGATTTCCGCCCCGGGAGGCCGCAGCCTATTTCGGGGTGGGGTTCCTCTGCACGCTGCCAGTGCTGCTCGACCTGGCCATCAGCAACGTGAACCCATTCTACTGGGATCTGGTGACACGGTTCCAGATGGCGCAGTCAAGCTCCTTCGTCGGGACTGTCGCTTCGGGCAGTTTCATTACACTGGGTTACACCCACTTTGTCACGCTCCTCTTCCACGTCTCCTCGACTAATCCCTTTCAGGTCTTCCCCCTGATAATGATAGACATCCCCCTGTGGAATGCTCTCGTCGCGATCGTTGTCGGCTTTTTCATTATCGCTTTCTTCATGAGGCGGAGCACAGCTGACGGGCTCCTCCTGATCCTGTTTCTGGCCCTCCTCGCGTTCGCCTTCACTTACCCTGACAGGAGGTCGTATTTCCTGATCTACCCAGCAGTGCTCTTCTTCGTAATGGCTGGGAGAGTGGGACAGCTGGCCATAGAGGGTTCCAGCCTCAGAAGACGAAACCTGACCGCAGTCGGCTCAATGTTTGTCTTGGGACTGATGGTTTCAGGACTGGCGATAAACACAGCCGCGGTCCCTTACTTCTATCAGAACGGATTCGGCGACTGGGACGAGATCGCTCCAATAGTGAACTACATCGGCTTGAATCACTCCCCCAACTCATACGTGGCCACCACAAGGCTCCAGGTGGCGGTGTATCTCTTCCTCAATAAAGTGAATGTGACGATCGCTTTCATGAGAGGACCGGCAAACTACAATTTCCTGCCGGTCCTGAATCAGACCTTGACGACTCCCTACCGCGGCACATTCCCTACCTACTGGGTCATTTCGGCCAATGCAATCGAGAAGACCCATCCCCAATTCCTAGTGATCTCCCTGTCCGATTACAACTCGCTCACGGCCGAATTCCACCGCTACATCAATGAGCGATACTACCGGCCCCTCGATACGTCCCTTGTCCTCCTGTTCCAGGTCAGACCGGAGAGCTTCACAGGCCAGGCTTAGGAAAGGTATCCGAGCTGTCTTAGTCTCTCCTCGACTACGGCTTCCTCTTCTCTAGAAAGCTGACGCGGAGCCGCCTTCATGTCAGGAGTCTCGGCTGTCCCCCATGAGACCGGGTTTGCATTCACATGCTCCTGGTCGAACACGTCCAGCATTACCCTCCCATCGAGGCCCTTGGGAACGGGGAGGCCCAGCGCATAGAGGATGGTCGGGGCGATGTCCTCCAGCTTTGCACCCATAATAGTGGACTTCTTGACCCCCGGCCCTCTGATGGCGACCAACCCATAGGGGGAGTGGGTCCCGGACCAGGGCGAAGTCCTGCTGAAAAGGGACCCTCCAGAAGTCGTCAAGGACAGGGGGTCGAAGCTGGTCAGTGCCTCAGTTGGGAGGTATCCTGTGCCTGGGAGGCACATGATGTCGGGGGCTTCCTTCACGTGAGGACCCGACAAGACCTTTTCCCTCGGAAGCGCGTACTTGAAGACCGCGTGTCCGTTCTCCGGATCCTTTAGGGCGGTCAGCTGCAGTGCGATGCTGCTCCTCACTGACTCGTACTCCTGGGGGTCGACGCTGCCTTCTGGCTCTCTGCCTTTGAGGTTCAGCCTGAGACCCACTCCAGAGGAGATGAAGGCCGTCGTCCTGGGCCAGTCTATCCGCCCGGAATAGAAGTCGTCGCCCGCGTTAGGGCCGAGAGATGAGACTCTGGCTTTGATGAGCCCCTCCATGAGCCTCTTCGCGCCAGGGACGTCGAAAGCCCATTGAAGCCGCGCGGAAGATATCAGGCGGGCTGCGGTCCGGAAGACCGAAGTCGTCAGGCTCGCCTTGGCAGGGCGCAGCCGCACGTATCCGCTCCTGCGGAGGAACTCTGCCACGTTGAACCGTTTCTCGAAAGGCTCCCCGCCGTGGTCGGACACGACAAACGCGCAGGCTGATTCCCCTGCAATGTCGAGAAGGTCTCCGACGATGGCGTCTACCCTCTTGTAGAGCATGAGCATGGACTCCGGCTGGTCGTAGAAGGTGTGCTGGACCTCGTCGGTTTCTTTGAAGACAACGAACGAAAGATCCCAGTCGATCTTCTTCATGAGGTGGACGGCGGCGTCTCCCACCATCTCTACGGTCCGGATGAGTTCACGCCGGTAGAGCCCCTTGAGGTGCGTGGGGGCCGTTCCGATTCTGTAGCCGGGGACGACTCCCTTCAGCTCGGACCCCAAAGACTCGGGGTAGGTGAAGACGTGATCAGTCCCAGGAGCCATGAACCCGCAGACGAGAGAGCCGTTGACGGGGCGGGGAGGGTACGTCAGCGGGGCGTTCACGACCACCACCTTCTTGCCGGCAGAACCTGCCAAATCCCAGACGTCTCTTCCGTCTCTAATCGTGGAGTTGACTGCGAAGTCTTTGTAGGTTCCTTGCTTGTGGTTCTTGAAACCGAGTACCCCGTGCCTCCCAGGGTTGAGTCCCGTGTAGATGGATGACCAGGCCACTGGTGTCACGGGGATCGCCGAATACAGTTCGCCGGAAGAGCCTTGACCGAATATTCTAGAGAAATTTGGCAGATGCCCCTTGGATACCCAAGGAAGCATGAGGCCCAGGGGGGCAGAATCAAGGCCTATTACAAGGACGCGCCGTCTCAACCCGGGCGTCACGACTGGATGGCTGATGGCTCCAACAGTCCGAGCTTGCGCATCACTATGAGTACTGCCATCGCCGCGACGACGATCCCGGAGGCAATCAGGATGTTGACCAGCGAAAACGGGTTGTACGCCGCGTAGATCTGAGTCTGATAGGGGACAGTAGAAGTGTAAGACTTGCCGTTCGCGTCCGTATAGGTCACGCTCACCTGCATCGTCCGGCTCTGCGGTTTCATGCCTGGCTCGACGCTCAGCCCGACGACCTGCGTCACCTGGTCGCCAGCCCCCATTGTGCCCACTCCGAAGTAGTTGGACGTGAGTATGCCCGTGCCGTTTGTGATCCTTACCCTGACGTTCGTCGCCTCGGTCGGCCCAGTGTTCTTAAGGAATATAGTGGCTGTCCCCTGGCTCCCGTCGGCGAGTATTGGCGGGGCCAGAAGAACGTTTGTCACCGTAACGGCCGGAGGGAGGTAGGGCTCGACGTTGATGGAGTAGCCGCTTGACAAGTTATGCCTGTTCCCCACAGCATCAGAATACGATATGTTGATGGAGAATTGCTGCGCCCCTATCAGAGTGGTGTTCGCGACGGTCAGGTAGAACGCAGCCGGGGCAGACCCCCCTGGAGCGACAGACCCGAGGTAGTTGGTTGCGGTACCCGTGAGGAATGCTGCACTCCTCACCGTGACTAAGAGGTCGTAGGCCCTGTCACCCCCGACATTCAACAGCGACAGACTCAAGACCGAAGATACCCCCGGCCGCAACGGAGCGACGCTCAGAGCGAAGCTCCCTACCCTGACATCGGGCGCTGATGTAATCTGGATGTTGAAGGAGCTGTTGTAAGAGCGACCAACACCGTTGCTGTCGGAGTAGGCCAAGCGGATATCTACAGGTACATAGCCCGATGGAAGCCCCGATGCAGATGTCATCTGATAGGTCACGCTTTCGCCTGTGCCTGGCGCAAGGGTTACAAGCGAGCCGGTCCCCGACGAAGCCACGAGGCTGACGCCGGTTCCAGGGACGACCGCAAGCACACCCGCGTACGCAGTCTCAGTACCAGTGTTGTTCACGAGTAGGGTCGTCTCGAAGCTCGTTCCGGGGGCTATGATGCTCCTCGAGAAGGAGACCGTGCTCACCACCAGAAGCGGCTGTGCTGGTGTCCCAGACACTGTGACATAGAGCTGGCCCGTAGAAGACAGGCGGCTTCCAGTGCTGTTCTGATAGTTCAACGTGTAAAAGAGGGGATAGACACCTGAGTTCGCTGCCTGGCTCGCGCCTAGCACAAACGTGAAGCTCCGGGAGATGACGCTGTTCGTCTTGCCGACGTAGAAGTCGCCGACGAAGAAGGTGGACCCCGACCCCGCAATGCTGAGCTGGTTGGAAGCCGTGAATGATACAGTGGCGCCGGAGGCGTTGTATGAGTTCTCAGACATGATTGTGACGTTCGCCACAGCCGTTCCTCCCGGGGAGACCTGCTGTGGATTCAGACTGAACTTTACGACCAGGAGGAGTGGGTTGTTCGACTGTGTTGCAGCAGCGGACCCCCCTACCCCGACCATCAATGAGACGAGCGACAGCAAAAATAGCACCGAGAATCGCATTCGGTCAGGCGGCCGCCGTCGATTATTTAGACATTTCAACTCCCGTCGTCGGATTGAAGGGGTGGTTACTTTGGATTCGGAAATCCGGCGCAATTGATGTATTGAAGGAAAGGTATCGATTACATGAGCTTGAAAGTTCAGATTACTTATATCCGGAGAAACAAGTCTGATCATCGTGGCTCCAGCACGAAGACCACTCAGGATCCTTGAGATCTGCTCAAGCTTTCCGCCATCAAGGGGCGGGGTTGAAACTTTCGTGCACCAGATGACCAAGGGTCTGGCCCGGAGGGGGCACAATCTGACGGTCGTCACCTCCAGCAGAGGCAAGGAAGCAAAGTTCCACAGGGAGAAGAGTGGGGTCATAGAGGTAATCAGGTTTCCCGAGAAATGGCATCTTTTTGAAGCGCCCTTGATTCCAAGGATCGCAATTTCTGCTCTGACCGAAGAATACGACGTTGCTCATATCAACGGCATGAGTCCCACCATTACCGACCTGGCCATTCTCTTCGCCAAGCTCAGAAGGAAGCCGGTGGTCCTGACCTATCACAATGATGCCGAGACTCGCCAGTGGGGCGTGACTGGGAGGCTGGCTGGAGTGGTGTATGCTCACCTGGCACTCCTCGCCATCGACATGGCGAACCTCGTCGTGTGCTCGACCCGCTCATACGCGGAGACCAGCTCTGTGCTGAAGTACGCCCTGAACAGGCTCCAGATTGTCCCCCTCGGCGTGGAAATGCCCATGTCACGCTCTCACGCCCAGACCAGGAAGCCTGGGGAGTCGGCGCGCCTTCTGTTTGTCGGGCAGTTGAAGGACTACAAGGGTCTCCATGTCCTCATTGAGGCTCTCGCAGCCCTGGTCAAGGTCGGAACTGACATCACCCTCGGCATTGTAGGGACTGGACCAGAGTCCGACCGACTGAAGAAGATGGCCAAGGAACTTGGGGTTGACGGAAGGGCCGTCTTCTATGGGAACGTCCCAGATGACAAGCTTCCTGAGCTATACGCCGATTGCGACGTTCTCGTGCTGCCCAGCGTAAGCCGAAGAGAGGCATTCGGGCTCGTTGTGCTCGAAGCGTTTTCGGCAGGAAAGCACGTTGTGGCGAGTGATATCCCTGGTTTGAACGAGCTCGTCAAAAGGGGAGGCGGCGAGCTAGCAAGACCCGAGGACCCTGCTTCTTTGGCCGATGCCATTCTTAGGGTTCTCAGCAGGCCAGACGGCGCGGATCGCTACCGCGGATTCGCCGAGTCGATGTCATGGGATGTGACGGTGGAGAGATACGAATCCATGTTCTTCTCCTTACTGCCCAAGTGACCTTCAGGAGCCGATGTGCCGCCTGTCAAACATCTTTAACTCCGTGAAGAGCCGTTGCACTCCAGACTTGGAGAGAGTCGTCTTCTTCAACCATCTCCGCCAGGGCAGCGCGTCGAACGAGAGGCAGGAAGGCCTGGGGAAGTCTCTCCGCGGGGAGGGATACAGGACCGAGTTCATCATGCGCAGACCCCGGGTCCGGGGTACCGGAAGAAGTCTCATTCCAGATCTTGGTCAGCCTGCCAATGGGGCGTCCCAAGAGAAGACCACGGCAGCAACTCGGGTCTTCTGGGACGAGCCTCTCGAGCTGAAAATGCTTGGAAACCTGAACCTCACGTCACGGGCGGCCCGCGACGCCGATATCATGCATGTCAACCGGGCGAGCCCTTTCACATCCACACTTCTAAGACTGGGGAAGTGGAGCTCCAGTGGCGCCCTGGTGGTCGACATGGAGGACTGGGACGGATACGGCGGATACTCGAGCTACACAGGAAACTACGGGCCTAAGGGCTGGCTGCTAAACTACTTCGAACGGACAATCCCAAAGTCGGCCGAGGCGGTGATAGTGGTTAGCGAGCTGCTCCGTTCTCAGATGCTCGAGCTTGGGGTCCCCCCTGACAGGGTCTTCAAAGTCCCGAACGGTTTTGATCCCGACTTGTTCCACCCAGGGGTGGACGCAGGTCCCGCGATAAGCGCGTTCGGACTGCTCGGGCACCCCGTCCTGATGTACACCAGCGCATACTGGCGATTCGAAAGAGAGCTTCACTCCTTCGCGCTGTCAATATTCAAGAAGATCTGTGAGGCGCTCCCGGCAACAAAGCTTCTGATGGTGGGCGCGGGGGACCTCGACGTCACGGCAATGGTCCGCGAATTCAAGCTCGGCAAGAATGTGATCGTCACCGGCTTCGTCCCTCGACCCTGGATGCCTGTCATGATGGCCGCCGCCGATGCCGTCTTCCATGTGATCAGCAATCATTCATTCCATCGGGCGAGTTCGCCGATGATAGTTCCTGAATACATGGCCATGGGGAAGGCGATCGTCGCTCCGCGAATTGGAGAGCTCACGACCATGCTCTCTGGTGGCGCCGGAGTACTCGTGGAACACGGCGACCCGGCCGCCATGGCGGCGACAATCGTCGACCTCCTCAGGGACGAGTCCCGCAGAGTCGAGCTGGGGAGGAGGGCGGCATCCGCGGCCAGAGAAAGCTATTCCTACGATGTGACCGCTAGAACACTTCGGAAGGCCTATGCACGTGCCCTCGAAGAACCCAATGGAATGAAGGCGAGCAATTGAGGGTCTGCCTAGTAACTTACGAGTTCCCCCCTTCTGTGGGAGGTGAGGCCTCTTACGCCCGAAGCCTGGCCGAGGGCCTCTGTCGGTTGGGTCATCATGTCACGATAATCACACCTGATACTGGATACTTCGAAGCGGACAGGCGCCCTGAAAGTTACAAGGTACTCCGCGTCGCCCGCACAAGTCTGCCCCTCCTAGGAGTGGCGAACTTCATGTTGAGAGCGAGGAAGGAGCTATCCAGATTGTCAGCGGAAGAAGGTATCGACATCATCCATTTTACTTTTGACTACCCCTCAATCCCCGTCGGTTTCGTTTCGCTGAATGCGCCGGTCATCGTGACGGTCCATCATCTTCACCTAGCGGAGCTCATTTCAGACCTTCACTTCACCAAAAGGTGGACCAAGCTCCTTTTCCCTGGAATGCGTCAGGCGCTGACCTCGTTATCAGAAAGACTCCTCATTCGCGAGAGCTGCCTTGTCATCTCGGTGAGTGACTTCACCAGGAGGACGGTCTGCGCATACCTTGGCGTCCCGCCAGAACGGATCCGGGTAGTCTACAACGGGGTCGACCCTTCATACCTCTCGGACGGCGGACCCCCGGGACAGCCTCCGGCCCCCCCGCCGGGAGGCGACATCGTCCTGTTCGTGGGGAGGCTCGAACCGAGCAAAGGGCTCGAGTACCTAATCAGGGCCTTCAGCCAGTCCAGGAGCATGGTTGCATCGGCCACCCTAACGGTCGTGGGACACGGCCCACAACCATACGTGGCTTCCCTGCGGACGCTTGCGGCTTCACTCGGGCTCGGAGCCTCAATCATCTTCACGGGGAGGCTGAGTGCCGACAGTCTCAGGCGGGCCTATTCATCCTGCAGCATGGTAGTGCTCCCTTCGCTCATAGAGGGGTTTGGCATATCCCTGCTGGAAGGGATGGCTGCCGGGAAGCCGTGCCTCGCCACCACGGCGGGGGCCATCCCAGAAGTGGTCACCGACGGCTCCACGGGCCTCCTCGTCGCACCCGGTGACGTAAAGGGCCTGGCGGAAGCGATGACATTCCTCCTCAAGCATGGGAAAGAGGCAAAGGCGATGGGAAATCGAGGGAAGGAAGCAGTTTTGAGACGCTTCACACAAACGGAGATGGCGAGGCGGACAGAATCCGTCTACTACGAGGCGCTCGACCCCATGGGACAGAATCCCCGGAATCCGAAAGCCGAGGGCCCGTCAACTTGAGAGCCTGATTCAACAATGTTTAATAGGATGATCCGGTTAGATTTTTCGAAGTTGGTCGGAGAACCCGTGGTGAAACTGCCACGTCAGTTTGCTCAATATCCGACGATACGGAGGTACCTGATTTGATTCCTGAAAAGCAGTTCCGGCGATTATCCACGGCTTGCTTGCTCATAGCTTTCCTTCTGGCTACCCCAGCTTTCGTTTCCGCTGCGCAACGGCCCACCGACGGAACTCAGACGCTGGGGCAGGCGCGCCTGGTCCATCAGGTCACGGTAAGAGACCTACCCGCTGCTGCTGGTGACGTAGCGGGCGTTGCCCAAAAGGTTCCGTTTCTTGTGCCAGATCCGGCAGCGTTTTCGCAGGCCAAGACCTCGGCGGAGGCTCCCGGATTCGTGCCGACGGGCCAAGCGGAAAAGGTGATTGTAGATTCAACGACGTTAGGGCCGCTAACTGTCAGCTCAGGCGTTATCCTGGCGGGAGCGCCAGGGGGGAGTCCGAACCCGTGCGCCTGTTCTCCACCAGATGTAGATGTGGCCGTCGGGCCGAGCCACGTGTTCGAGACGGTCAACCTGGCCGGGATAATCTACTTCAAGAGTGGCACGGTCGCGAAGAGCACCTTCGCCCTGTCGGGCTTCTTCGGGCTCTCAACCTCCTCGATGAGCGACCCCCAGGTGCTGTACGACTCCTTGAGTGATCGATGGTTCGCATCGGTCATCGACATTCCAAACAAAAGGGTTCAGTTTGCGGTGTCGACTACCAACGACCCCACCGGGACGTGGCTGGTCTATTTCGTCTCTTCTGGCTCTTATCTTCCCGACCAGCCCTTCATCGGCGTCAGTGACGACAAGTTCGTAATCTCGGCGAACGACTTCCGTTGTTTGAGGTTCATCTGCAGCTACAAGGGTTTCCAGTATTGGGTCCTGAACAAAGCGGAACTCGTGGCTGGAGCCAGCTCGGTAGACTTCGCCACCTTTTCCCCTGACAAAACACAATTCTCCGTCCACCCGGCAAGGCACCTCAGCTCGTCCTCAGGCCTCTTCTACATGGCCACGGTAGGCGTGGGGTCTACCAGCACAGCGAGACTCCTGATTATCTCAGGCACACCTCCGGGCGCAGTAGGGGTCATCAAGTACTCATTCCCAATCAACGCGTTGAGCAGTCCCCCGGACGCGAAACAACCGGGCACGAGCAAGCTGTTGGCGACCAACGACGACCGCGTGCTGAGCGCCGTCTGGCGATCGAACACGCTCTGGTTCTCGAGCGGCGATGCCTGCGTTCCGGGCGGTGACAGTTCAAGCCGTTCGTGCCTGAGGTTCGTACAGCTGACAACTTCTGGTACCTCCGCACCGACTAAGGTCTCGGACTTCGACTACGCCTCGAACGGCAACTACCTCTTCTACCCCGCCGTAAGCCTGGATAGCTCGAACGACCTGGTCGCAGTATACGGGCAATCGTCATCGAGCCTGTATCCCTCCCTGTACGCGACGGGCCGTCTTGCATCCGACCCTGCGAACACCCTCCAGAGCCCGATCGTCCTGGCTTCAGGCTCGGCGGTGGACACCAGCGGCCGATACGGTGATTACTTCGGGGCAGCTACTGACCCGAGCGTCGCATCGACCTTCTGGGTCGGAGGGGAGTACCGCACATCTTCATCGTTCTCGGGATGGTCGACAGCGATCGCCAAGGTTTCGTTGTCGGGCTGACAGGACCGTTCGACTTCGCCTTGAGCAGCGCAGGTGGTATTACAGTCGCTCAGGGCGCTTCGGGCTCTAACACGGTCACGGCAACCCGACGTTCTCGAGCACGTTGACTGTGAGTACCTCGGGGGATACTCCGACCGGCTCGTCCACAGTCACCGGGACCAGTGGAAGCCTCAGCAGGACTACCACGTAAGCTGGACCAAAACGATTATTGACGAAGGCGTCCAATCTACCTGCTTCTCTTCTTGTCGCTTCCTTTATCCAAGTAGTCCCTGTCAGGGCGATAACCACACCGGGGATTACTTCGACCCCAATGGCAATGGCATCGAACGGGAGTGTGTCGAGCACCAATTGGAGCGGATTCGCTTTACCGGGGCGCGGGGGTCTGACCATGGCACAAGCCACATGGAAGGTCCAGAGTGTCAGCTGCCCGGGTTCGGGGACTTTGTATTCCTCATTCTGGGTTGGCATCGACGGTTTTTAGTCCAGCACAGTCGAACAGATCGGAACCGACTCGGACTGCCGAAATGGCGTCCCCACCTACTATGCCTGGTATGAGTTCTTCCCTCAGGCTTCGCACTCGATCTCAGGCCTGACCGTCAGACCAGGAGACGTAATCGGGGCCAAAGTCTGGTTCGCAAACGGGGCATTTTCAGTTGCCATAGAGAACTTCAATACCAGCCAGACATTCAAGTGGACATCGACCGTGTCGGGCGCCGCAAGGAGCTCCGCCGAGTTCATCGTGGAGGCCCCCTCAATCTGCATCTTGTTCAGTGCAGACTGGCTTCACTGGCCAACTTTGGAACGGCGAAGTTCGGAATGGACTACACCAACATAGCGACGACGATGAATTGTGCACTCACTTTAGGTGGACATACAGAGGTCCTCGGGAACTTCGGGAATTCAGTCCAGCGCATCTCCATGGTGAGCCAATCCAACTCTGCTGTGGTGAAGGCGCAGCCGTCACCAGTTAGTGCGGACGGGTCAAGTTTCACCGTTCAGTGGTTGAATCAAGGCCCGTAGTCTCCTGTCGATTCCGACCTCCAATTCCACTCTGAGGTCCGGCGATTCATGAATTAGGTGCAAGGTGATGAGATCGGCGCCTGTCGCTGCGACTGACTTGAGCCGTCCAAGGAGGGAGGCCGGGTCAAACCAAGAGTGTTTAAATCGACCATCAACGGCGTCATTAGGACAATGGCAAACGACCGCACAATTGGGGCCTCGATTGTAGGAGGATCAGTAATCGGGATACTCGTATATGGTTTCCTGATGTTGGTAGCATGGGAGACGACCTTGCGACTGACTTCCTTCATTGCCGTTGCTCTGATTTTAGCGATACTAGCATGGATTGGCTACACCATGGTCTCGACTCCGCCGCCTGAACCGTTGGTCGACGTGGCTGTTCCCTCAGTACCTGTAGACGAATCAAAAGTAGGAAGAGAGAAACAGTAAGAACAGAGACCAGCTCCGCCGCCCGCAGGGAAGCCTGGACTCCGGCGGCATCGAACCTGACTATCCCTCTCCTGGAATCTTTGGGGGTCCATCGATCGTGAGCCCTGCGCTCTCCCAGCATCAAACGTCGTGCTCTGATGTCTGGACGAGTCTTCAACCTAGAGAAAGCATAAATGCCGCGGACTTCGTTGGTGAATTTGTAGTATGTCCGACACTAAAGTTCTACTTTTCACGGCAGTGGTGGCAGTTCTGCTCGTGGGACCTGTCCCGGGACTGTTTCCGCCCGCAAACGCCATCACCAGCTCGGCGGTCTCCCCCATGGAGCTCGGAGGCACTCTTACGCGCGCATCGTACGCCAACATCGCGAAGCCAGGCAGTACGCCCGCCGTGCTGCAGGCCGAAATGGATATGCTCATGAGCGCGAATCCTTCCAGCATCAGAATCGACATCGGTTACGACGCATGGCTGGGCAACAATGCGGCCGTTAAGGCAGAGGTCTCCTCGCTTGTTGACCAGGTGAAGGCCAGTGGGAAGTCCCTGGTCATCGCCGACGCCTCCGCGGAGAGGTACAGGAGCGGGGGGCAGATACCATGGTCGCAGTTCAAGGCGGCCTGGTTGCAGCGGGTCGAGACCCTGGCGTCGACCTTCCACCCCGACTACTACATTGTAGTGAAGGAGCCAGGGTGGTACGCCCCGATGATCTCCGACGTGACGACGAACCCCCTCACTCAGAGTGCAACCGAATGGCTCGGCCTCACGCGGAACCTTTCGGACGCCGTCGTCTCCGCCTCGCCGAACACCAAGGTCGGCGTCGCCATCGCAGCTGACAGCCTCAACCAAGGCCGCTCTTCGTTTTACGTCGCCTATCTGGTGGGATGCTACCAGATTCCCTCGCTCTCCTTCGTCGGGTTCGACACTTACACGCCATCAGGCCAATCATCAACCCAGTCCTTTCTGGCACAGAACGGGCATGGTGGCAAGGCCATTTGGATAGCGGAGGCGTGGAGCACCGACGGCGCTCCTGCCCACGACCCCACGAGAGCCCAGATTGACGCGACATGGATGAATTCCATCTACAAGTTCTCGGTCTCCATCGGTGCGGGCGCCTTGTTCCCGTTCTACACCGACAATTTCGCCGACTACACCCTCTTCTCCCAGACAGACCCCGCCACCATCGTCTCATTGTACAGCAAACGCCAGCCGGCGTTCTACGTGTTCCAGGGGCTTGCTTTCCAGAGTCTGTCGAAGGTCCCCCGCGGGATCCTCGCCTACATTCCAATCCTGCTCAAGAACTCACAGGCGGTCGCCACAGCGAGGAACTACGACCAGATGCTGGTAGTCAATTCAAGCATATACGCTGTGTTCGAAGCCGCAGGTCTTCAGAACGTGAGATTCTACACTGCGACAGGTGCAATCATTCCCAGTTGGCTTGAATCAGGAAACTCAAGGTCTTCCCATTCCACGATCTACTGGTTGAAGATCCCGAAGAACATCCCCGCGCTGGGGAGCCTCACAATATTCATGGGCTTCGGCAGCCTCTCAACTAACTTCTTCGGCCCATTCTACTCCTACACCGGCGAAGCACCACAACTAAGCTCAACCTATGGCCAGTATGACAATGGTAAGAGAGTCTTCACCTTCTATGACAACTTCAAGGCGAGGACTTCGAACGGCGCCTGGAGTGCCAATCTCACAGGAGGAGGGAACTTCTCCAGAAACAACGGGCTAGTCGTCAATTTCGGGGCGGCACCCGGTTACTTCGTTTCTAGGAGGAGCTTCGGACCCGGGACAGTCTTTGACACGTCCGTCGTTTCACTGGGACCGACCAACAATCTGGGCTACATCCGCATACCAGGAGCCTTGCACAACGATGGCAATGGCAGGCCGAACTGGGCAGGAGCCTACATCAGGGCTGATTGCGGCAGAGTCTATCCGGACCAGTGGAACAAGACCGGTGAGGCCAACCCCTGCGGCAATAAAAACGGGTTCTTCTCTGCTGGTAATGCGTCCCCGAGGGGCGTCTACAGCGTCGAGGCGCTTTCGCCCCAGACGTCCAAGCAGTCAATCAACTATTCGGTGGGCAACACCACCCAACCCGTAGAAGGGAAATATCCCAATTTCCCGACCAGGATCGGTTTCACGAACCAAGGCAACTCCTTAGCCATTCAGTGGGCGCGAGTCAGGCTGGACGCCCCGAAGGGGGTGATGCCAACGGTCGTCTTTGGACCTCCCCGCGCCGTGATCACTATCGCGCACGGGGCAAGCCTGCAGACCACCGCCCAATCCTTCGCCCCTCTTTCCCTTAATGTCCCTCCGGGAACGACCGTCACCTGGGTCAACAAAGACGGGGCTACTCACACGGTTAAGAGCGATTCCTTCGCGTTCGATTCCGGCTCCCTCTCCCCGTCTGGGTCGTTCTACTTCACTTTCGCGAAGGCCGGGGCCTACCAGTATCACTGCGGGTTTCATCCTTGGATGCAAGGGACCGTAGTAGTCGTTTCTGGCTAGCGCCGGCACAGGCAAGGGTGGCGCAGGCATCTCCGCCAAGTCGTTAGGATGATCCAACCCCACTACCCCCAAGTCCCTCGAGCTGCCAACCTGGCCCCAGGCGAGGAAAGATCGCGAGGGCTACCCGTCCTGTCGATGGCTTCCTAGTGGGCGAATCCCCCTGGGGGATTCGGGCGAAACAGGATGGCGGTAGCAGAAAGGTCGTCGCCGCCATCGCGCAGCAATCTTAAGAACCCCTTTCCGGGGATTTGGTGGAGTCCGGGGCCGGTCTATCTTGAATTGCGAGTTCTGTGGTAAGGAAGAGGCTCTACCCTTCGTCTGCAACTACTGCGGAGGAGTCTTCTGCGGGGACCACAGGCTCCCCGAAGCTCATCAATGCAAGGGTGACCTCAGCCAGAAGAGGACGGTCGTCGCACCGACCCAGAATACCTTCACCCGCACCGACGCCGCAGGCGCGTTCATGGGCCCCACGGCACAGAGGACCAACAAGATCTTCTCCAGGATAGAGGTACGGGACATAATCATAGCCTGGCTGGGGCTCGGGTTCGCCTTTTCCATTAGCACGATCGGCCCGCTCAACGGCGGACTCGCGAGCAGCGACGCCTATTACCTTGAGCTTGTGTTCCTGACCGCTCTTGTCACGATAGGGTCGGGGTTCGTTCTCCATGAGTTGAGTCACAAATTCATGGCCCAGAGGTACGGATACTGGGCCGAATTTCGAATGTGGCCCTACGGACTCGTGCTCGCGCTCATGACGTCGTTGATCGGTTTCATCTTCGCCGCTCCCGGCGCGACATACATCTCTGGAATGAACATCAGTCAGGAAGAGAACGGCAAAATATCGCTCGCTGGGCCACTCACGAACGTAGGGGTTGCAATCGCCTTCCTTCCCCTGACCATGGTCGGGACGGGCATATGGCACTATGTTGGGGTCAGGGGAGTCGAATTGAACCTGTTCCTGGCGCTCTTCAATCTGCTGCCAGTGGGCCCGCTGGACGGAGCCAAGGTTTTCGCCTGGAGCCGGGTCAGGTGGCTCTCCGTATTCGTTCCCCTGGCCCTCGTCTTCTACTACCTCATCCGCATCCACCTCGCCGCATGATGACACGGGAGGAAGGGGGTGAACGCCCATCCACTCAGCCGTTAAGATAATTCTACCCTTTACGCTATCTCACACGTGGGGTTATCCTAACATCGGATGACAGGAGATTGCAAAGGTTAGACGTCCTGTCTTTCGCTTCGGAGTGGGCAATCTCGACAAGGGCGTTCAAACGAAACAGGATGGCTGTAGACAAGAAGGTGGTCGCCGCCGCACTGTGCAGCGCCGGGTTCTCCTACCGGGCCGTAGCAGAAATGCTGGGGGGAATCTCCTACATTGGGGTCAGGGATTCCTACGTATCGCTGATGACCAACATTCCTCCAGAGACCAAGGCCTACAGGCGAGAGGTGGCGATCGACGGTTCAGAGGTCCTTGTCGAAGGTCGCAGGTTCTTCCTCTGGCTCGCGAGAGACGTGGATTCAGGAGACCTCCTATCCTTGCATGCGTCCCCCACAGCCTCGGCGGAAGACGGAAGACGGTTTCTGGCCAGCGTGGGCGCGCAATGCTCGAATCGGCCTTTCCTCAGGCTTGGACACGGCGAAGACGGGTACAGAGGCCTGTTGAACCTCGATCTTTACTTCCAGGAACAGCCTCCTCCTCCCTCCTTCATGGACAGGTTGGGGAGATTGATCCTGGGGACCGGAAACAAGAACTGACCGCTCATCAGTCTGGGGACAACAGCTGCCCCAGGTGTTGGCTCTCAGGAAACGGCGTTTGCAGCGATGGCCATCGAACTGATGATCACACTCTCTGCCCCATGCTGACCATTACTTTGGTGGGAACGGGCGTCCCTTGACCAGCTCTGGCAATGTCTGTATCTAGGTCGATATCAACGTAGATAAAGCAGAGAGCGCCGCCATGTTCTCGGTTTGATGCGCCAGGTTTTCCCCCCTCGGGCGGGAAATCACTCTGAGAACCCTGAAGAGAAGGGGCATGACCAAACGTACGTAGTGTAATTCTTGATCTTGCGGGTGCCCTGCGAGCTAAGAACGAAAGGGGGAGCGCATCAGGACCTAGTGCCCCAACGCGCGTGTTGATGTGTTCGGGCGCCTACGATGTCGTCGCAGGCTTTGCTGGCTGGGTTGATGCAGTCATCGGGGCCTTCTTCCCCTTCATCTTCCACCATGCAGTTCCGGCGATGACCAGGATTATCCCTAATCCTAAGATGCCAAGGCCAGTTGTGGGGCTGTAGGCGGCCCCGTACATTGCGCCACCAACAACGATGGCAGCGACACCTAGGATGCAGATCCACATTCCGAGTCCGGTTTCCATTTTCATAACCCCGCTCCCGAACTCGCCTTATTAAGCCCTGAAGGCCTTCGTAAGGGCGTCTCCTTGACGAATAGAAATCCTCCGCGACAGGCCAAAATGTGGGTGTAGAGGCGGGGGGTCACACGCCACAAAGTAGTCCTCGCGGAGGGAAATTGACCGTGGCCCGCCATCGGGGTCGTGACGGGGGGCTGAGGTCCTGACCCGTTCCCCTGTAGGGTCACTCGCTGTCTCCGAGAACACCCCTCTAGAAGCATCCCCATGCTTTGCTTCCAGGGGGTCAGCTATGTCCTTCTAGGATACACTATACAATAAGCGGGAAGGCCTGCCGGTGTTCCCCTTGAGGGGAACTTATCTTCGGGGCAGGCTGAGTGCCAGATCGGCGGAAAACGAGAAATTCAGGGTTGACTGTTTGCCGGTTGCCTTCGCGCAAAGGACCTTCTGTGCCTATGGAGTACTGGTGACTACAGTGATCGTGTGGGTGACTGTGTTCAGGGGAATCGTGTATGTGTAGGTGAATATGTACGCATCAATAGCCTCCACCCGTGCTGGTCGTCGAGGATGTCTCACTGGTGGATTCAGAGCTTGAGCTGGTCGAACTTGATGAGCTGGATGAACTTGAGGCGGAAGTCGACCCAGTTGACGTCCCCGAGGTTGTAGAAGAGTGCGTCGAGGAAGTCGAAGGATGCGTCGTCGTACCTGTGCTCGAAGATGGCCCTCCAGTCGATGGAGAGGTAGAGTAAAGGTAGATGGCCAGTGCGGCGACTATGATCACGACAAGGACAACAACGCCGACGACGGTGTTCGAAATCCCCGAGGATCTGTTACTTTCGCGTAGCCTTAACTGCAATTGGGTAATCCGCCCGTCATTACCCATTAAAGGGTTTCGACTCCCACATGTTCGGGGCAGGAAAACCGATGAGATGTCTGGACGGCACTCGTTGCCTGCCCCACCTCAGTCTCTCGTGACAGCGAGGTAATTGAAAGCCCCCAAAAGGGGCGAGGGTCAGTATTGCGGCGTCCCCCGTGAGAAAGTCCCTGTTCCCGCCTCGGAAGGCCTTGAAAAAACGTTGAACAGCTAAAACGGCAACAAAGCATAAAGACTGTGTATGTGCCTAGGAACTCGAAAATGAGGAACGTATCAAGCTCTGGAGATTCGAAAGGATCTCGAATTGAGCTAGTACTCGCTACACTTGGATTGCTCGCCATAACCGCCCTTACGGGCGGGATCAGCGCAGTCTATGCGGTAAGTTTCACAGTCAGCGGACCACTTGGAAGCGGACTCTGCGTCTCAAACGGAGGGTCATGGAGCGCCGCAACCAGAACATGCACCATCGGGGACACTTGGACCATCTTGAAGCACAAGACTCTCGTCATCCCCAAGAATACCACCCTTTCAAGCTCAGGAACGATCAATGTATACGGCGGTGTCGCGATCAGGAACGGCACACTCGCGAACCTCTTTGGCGGGACCATCAGCAGCAATGGAACCATCAATAACAGAGCAGGGACTATCACCAACAACGGTTCGATAATCAACTTGCCGAAGGGGAGGATTGTCCTCTTGAAACACGCACATCTCATCAACTTGGGAAGCGGGGTGATTGACAACTACCGCATGATATCTACCAATGGCCATGCGTCCATAACAAACCTCGGCACCATCGCGAATCATGCCTCGGGGAACATTAACAATGACAACCACGGGACCCTGACGAATTCGGGGACCATCACAAACGCCCACAAAGGCAGGATTTCCGGTGACAACCACGTTGTCATCAAGAACCTCGCCTCAGGAACCATCACCAACAATGGAACCTTCGCGATACGCAACCACGGTAAGCTGTTGAACAACGGCACCCTGACTAACTTGAAATTCGGGGTCATCAGGAACGACAACCATGGAACGATCACCAGCTTCGGGACCGTGAGCAATTGGGGGACCATTGTCGACAGGAATCACGGAAACATCAAGAACCACGGCACGATCACCAATTCTCACGGCGCTGTATTCAAGACCGAGAACCACGGCACCTTGGTGAACTACGCTTCGGGGACCATCAACAACAACGGGACTCTCACCCTGACGAACCACGCTACTTTCACCAATAACGGTACAGTCAACAACTACAGTGCGGGGGTCCTAACGAACGGGCTGAAGGCAGTGATCGTCAACAACATCCCTGGGACGATCAACAACTTCGGCCTCATCAAGAACAAAGGCACCATAAACAACTTCGGGACAATCCACAGCACAGTCGACGGCGGGTCGATCAGCCCAGCGGGTACGATCAACAACTCCGGGACGATTGACTGAGCCCTAGCAGGGCGGTCGCCGTCTCGGATTCCCCTTTTCTTCCAAAAAATTTCAGAGCAGATTATCGAGGTGAGTGACCACCGAGGGTTGCTTGTCACCTTTCTAGAGCGCTTGGTAAACAATTATTGCGTTCCCAACTAAATTTGAACCCTGGAAGGGAACTGCCTAGGTTGCCTAGCAAGAGCCTCAAGTTATGGTGGAGCGACGAAGTGGTCAACGGCGGAGACGTCCTGACCTTCCTGTTCGGTGAGAGGAAGGACACCAGGTCGGCAGCTAATCTGATGGTGACGAAGATGAAGGCCAATCCGACCCTTTCGATGTCGAAGCGCGAGATGAGGTACTTCGCGAAAGAGCTCCAGTCAGGGAAAGGAGGGGTAAAGTACAGCTACCACAACTTCTACACTAAACTGCTCAGGAAGCTGCTCGACACGGGGTTCGTCGAGAAGAACGTCCTCGTCTGGGATGCGAAGAAGAAGAAGACCGCTTCCGTGTATCAGCTGAAACTGCAGTCCGCCTCCGACCGGGCTCCTCAGGGTGGGTTCCTGAAGCATACCTGGCACATAGCAAAGGGCTGGAACGAACTGGTCCAGAGCTGAATGGGAAAAAGGTTCAATTCAGGGCAGGTCCTTGTTTCCCTGATGCTGAAGATCGATACGAGGGAGCTGAGCGGGGAAGAGGAATTGGCTCTGGCGTCCTCGATTTCCGACGCCCTGGATGGGAACGCCGTCGCGCTGGTCAGGGACTTTGATATCGTAATTGATGCGTTCGATGGAATCGCGCCGACTGCGGATTCTGTCCTTGGGCTTGTCAGAGAGTTCGTCTCGAAGCGGAAGGACGCGCTCCAATATTCCGTGGAGAAGATCGGAGATATCATTGTGGTACATTCCCCCGACCCGCTAGTCGGGACAGGGAGAAGGAGGACCCAGAAGCTGCCTCCCAACCTGCTGATCTGTCCCTACTGCTCGTTCGTGACCCCCTATCAGGAGATGTACGACATACACACACGCTCCCACGGCTTCATCATGAGCTTTGGCTGACGAATGAAGTGCGTGTTTACAGGTAGTTTCGTGCGCGGACCGCGCCGATGACCAGGGCGACTCCCAGAATCACGAGGAGGGTGGGGAAGAATGCAGTCTCAAGGCCAAAGAAGACCTGGGGCGCGTAAAAGACCACCAGTATCACCCCCAGGCCGAGGGTCAGCGAACCGACCTTGAGTCGCCATGAGCTTCTCAACAGGTTCATCCCGAGGAGAAGGAACCCGGTCCCGAAGCCGAGTATCGCGCTGTACTTCGCGCCGTTGAGGAGGGAATAGAAATCGCCGTTGTTGAGGGCAGCCACGAGCCCTATCCAGATGAAGAAGAATCCCCAGAAGATGTTGGTCAGGGTTTCATTCTGCAAGTCCAGTCTGGGCCGACCCTCTCCAGCGTTCTATAAGCTTGACACTGAGACTCATATCGCGAGCGGACCTTCGCGGAGGGCCTTCGTCACCACGTCGGCGGCTCTTTGGAGAGGGGAAGAGAAGTACCGACGTCCGATCAAATATCCCCCGAGTGATATGCACGCCCCGAGGGCGAACCCACCGAGGATATCGGTCGGAAAGTGGACCCCGACATACACCCGTGATATGCACACGATTGCCGCTTCGACCACGAGCAATACCGCCACCCACTTCTTCCGGAAGGCAACCAGGGAGTACGCGGCTCCGATGGAAACGATGAGCGCGTGCCCGGAGGGGAAGGACGAGTCAGTGTCGAGGGGGAGAATCCGTACGAGTATCGGGTTATACCCATTGAGCCCGCAACCCTCTGACAGTAGGGGACAGTGAGATGGTGGTCTATCCCTGATTATCAAGACCTTGGCAACATCCCCCGCCACGAACCCCACTATCATCAACGCCGCCAACCCCAATCCGACCACCCGCGTATGTCTGTCCCCGAATACCAAGAGGACCAAGATCAGTCCTCCCCAGAAATATTCTCTCCCATAAAGAGACGCCCCCACCAGAACAGAGTCGACAGAAGACCCGAGCTGGAGATGGTTCAACCGAAGAGCGGTCTGAAGGTCCATCGAACGCAACCATTCAGATGAAAAGACCGCCAGGGCGGACAGGACGAACAGGAGGAAGAAACCCCCCGAAAGAACTGCAAGAGTCCTGTCCCGCACGTCTTAGACCCCGCAAAGGACGTCTATTTTGTCTTGTCTTGCCTGTGGATGTCCTGAACACCTCTGTTAAGATAACACTGGCGTTTCCACGCCATTGATTCGCTCCATTATCTTAACTCCCAGAAATCCAGTCATCGTCATCAGCCGGGTCATCGAATCCTATCCGAGCACAGCCGGTCGCAACGCATATAATCGGTGGGGCTTTGCGCAGAAACAGGCGCCATGCCAATCAAGATGCTGACGCTGGAAGACCTCGACCTTGAGGGAAAGCGGGTCTTTCTACGCGTTGACATCAACACGCCCGTTCATCCTGAAACTGGGAAACTCATAGAGCAGGCGAGGCTAGAGGAGGCGGCGAAAACAATTGGAGACCTTTCGAATTCCAAAGTTGTGGTCGCGTCTCATCAAGGAAGGGTGGGGAGGCCTGACTACATTGGCCTCGGACTCCATGCCGCTGCTCTCGAGTCGATCCTCGGCAAGCCGGTCAAGTTCGTGGAAGACGTATTCGGGCCTTCGGCCCTCAATGCCATCGACGGACTCTCCGATGGGGAGGTCTTGGTTCTTGACAACCTGCGATTCACCGCAGAGGAGAACCAGGAGTACAAGCCCTCAGACGCGTCGAACACTCACCTAGTCAGGAAACTGAAGGACCACGTTGACGCCTGCGTGCTTGACGCTTTCTCGACCGCGCACCGCTCTACCCCTACCATAGTGGGATTCGCGGAACTCGTACCGACCTGTGCGGGAAGGACAGTAGGGAGAGAGCTGCGTATGCTCGACAGGATCGTTTCCGTGGAGAAGGGACCGTATGTCACGGTGCTAGGAGGTGCAAAGGTGAATGACAGGATGGAGGCCATCGACGCCCTGATCGCAAACAAACGCGCCGACAAGGTGCTTCTATGCGGGGTCGTTGGGCTTGTATTCCTGAAGGCTCTCGGGAAGGTGAGGTCGGACCTGGGCATCGATTCAGAACAAAAGCTCGTCCTAAAAGCCAGGCAGCTGATGGACGACGACCCGGAGCGGTTTGCAGTCCCCATCGACGTCGCTATCAAGGTAGATAATGGCAGAAAGGAGGTTCCGGTCATCGAGTTGCCTGCCCAGGCTCAGGTACTGGACATCGGCTCGAAGACGGTAGAGCGATACGAGCGATACATCAAGGGGGCGGGGACCGTGTTCATGAGCGGGCCGCCGGGAGCGTTCGAATGGGACGAATTCGGCTTTGGAACCGAGCACCTGTTGAGGGCCATGGGGGGCTCTCTCGCGACCACGATAATCAGCGGAGGGCATCTCTCGTCGGCCCTGCGTAAGTACGGGATACCGGACCAGATCGACCACATCAGCACTGCCGGAGGGGCGCTTGTGCAATATCTTGCGGGAAAGCGCATGCCACTGATCGATGCCCTGGAACGGGCAGCCGAAAAGTGGGGGAAAAGGAGCTAGGAATTCTTTATGAGGATAGGGGAGGAGCATTATTAGCTTGATCCGGGTAGGAATCAACGGTTACGGGACGATAGGCAGAAGGGTCGCAGACGCAGTCATGAAGCAGGAAGACATGGAGCTGGTCGGGATAACGAAGACCAGGCCCGACTACAAGTCCGCGCTGGCCGAGAAAAAGGGGATCCCTCTCTACGCCGTCGACATGAAGAGCCTCGAAGTCCTGAGGTCGGCCGGGGCCAACGTGAAGGGTACGCTTAACGACCTGCTCCTGCGGGTCGATGTGGTCGTCGATGCGGCGCCGGAGGACACGGGTCCACTGAACTGGCCCGGCTACCACCAGGCAGGGGTCAAGGCAGTCTTTCAGGGCGGCGCTGGAGATAACGTTGCAGACGTATCATTTGTGGCGCAGTGCAATTACGAAGAAGCCCAGGGCAAGTCGAGGGTCCAGGTAGTGTCGTGCAACACCACCGGCCTTTGCAGGACGATAAACGCGGTCGACAAGTCAATAGGTGTGTCCCGTGCTCGCGCCGTCCTAGCCAGGAGGGCGACCGACCCCGACGACGTGAAGAAGGGGCCGATTGATGCAATAGTCCTAGACCCGACGACTCTCCCCTCCCACCACGGCCCGGACGTCCAAGCCGTCCTGAAGGGGCTGAGCATAGTCACCATGGCGTTCAAGGTCCCCACGACGCATATGCACCTGCACAGCGTCATACTCAGCCTCAAGAAAAAGGCCACGAGGGAAGACGTCATCAGGGCGCTGGCGTCCGCGCCCAGGATGATGCTAATCGACGGAAAGTCGGGGTTCAAATCGACCGCCAACATAATGGACTGGGCAAGGGAGACAGGAAGACCCCGGAACGATGTCTACGAAGCAACCGTGTGGAGGGATTCGGTGACTGTGGTTGACGGAGAGGTTTACTTGTTTCTGGCCGTGCACCAGGAGGCGATCGTGGTGCCGGAGAACATCGACGCCATCCGCGCGCTTCACGGGGGCTACAACCGAGAGGAGTCTATGAAGCTGACCGACAAGAGCCTCGGAATCGCCCACCAGTAGGATTACGCCAGTCCCTTTGGGACTGACTTCAGGACATATTTTGGTTCCTGGAACCGCTTTACGAGAGCTTTGACCCCCTTACTCACGAGTTCGGCTGGCTTCTTTCCCAGTATGATGAGGCTCACCAGGTCGGCGACCTCTTCCATCTCCGCAGTCCCGTATCCCATCCTGGTGAGTTCAGAGGTTCCGACTCTTCCGCCGTTGTCTACGATGATGTTCGCCTGCTCCAGTCTTCCAGAGATCGATTTCAATTTCACCACCTCGTAGTCCAAAAGAACCTGGTGTGATTTCGTGTACCCGACCGATGCGCCCCTGACCTTGATTCCCTTGGCCGCGAGGGCCTTCGCCAAAGCCTGGGAGTTCTGGACCACGGCCTTCGCATACTGCTTCCCGAATTGCATCATCTCGAGAAGGGCGATGGCAAGGGCTGCCACCCTGTTCAGATGGACGTTGTCGACTATCCCGGGGTGGATCTTCCCGGACACCTTCGAGAACACTTCTTCGTTGTTCGAGAGTATTATCCCTCCCTGGGGACCGGGGAGGCTCTTGTGGGTAGAGCCGATGAGGAGAGAACAGCCTTCCCTGAGAGGGTCCTGGAACTCCCCACCCGCGATCAGACCGAGGACATGCGACCCGTCGAAGACGCTGATGCCGTCGCCACGGGCGTCAGAAAGGGCCCTGGTTGGGTGCGGGAACGGGATGAAACTCGAGCCGAAGAAGATGACCTTTGGCTTCTTGGCTCGGATGAGGGGTCCGGCCTCCTTGGTCCGTATGTTTACAATGACTTCGTCGTATGGAAAATAGTGGTTTTCAAGCCCGAGGAGTTTCCCGAGCCCTTGGTGGGTGATCCCCGGATAGCCTCCGTTGTCCGGAGACACGGACATCACCCTGTCCCCCCTGTTGGTGAGCGAAAGCAGGACGGCCATGTCGGCTGTGTGCCCCGATAGGAGTCGTACGTCCGCAAACCTGGCGTTGAAGACCTTGCGCGCTATCTCCTCGGTCAATGCCTGCAGTTCGTCGACGAACTTCGTCCCCCTGTAGAACTTGTCAGGGGCGGAGTATCTGTTTCCGAGGTCGGTCATGAACATTGACCGCATATGGGCACTCCCCCTGTTCTCGGACGGGATCAGGTTCAGACATTCCTTGATCCTCCAGTCTTCATGCTGACTTATCGTTCTGTCGAGACTGTCTAGATACTGGTATGCCATCTATTCGTTCACGAAGAAGAAGACCCGCGAGCCTGAAGTTCTTGACTTTATGATCCCGCCCTCGTCAAATTCAAGAATTCTGTCCGTTGGCATTCGCTGTCGCCCTGAGTATCGAGGTTTTATGCGTTATGAATTGTCCAGGTATCAGCCGTATTTGTATCTGGCTCCGTGCCCGTCCCTTTCGTGGCCGAAGGTGACCATCTCCGGAGGCCCTATGGAGCCGCAGGTCCCGCAGGAGACGCACGCAACATGGTCGAACCTTAACTGGGATGCAGCCACGTCGTCGAGGGTCTGTGACATGGCCTTCCTTCTTGCCCCGCTGACCCCCTCCTTCCCGCCCAGGGACGCGAAGTTGTGGTCGAATAGATCCTTGTAGGAGGCAAAGACCCCTTTCTCGGTGAAGATGGTATAACAGTTCACCGGACAAGTCGGGACCCAGGGCTTCGTCACCGACTTTGAGGCCAGGGCTGTGTCTACCTTGATGTGCGGATAAGACTCGTCCTCGTCGTAGTCGAGGAGGGAGGTCCCCTCCTGCACACGCTGGATCGAGTCTTTCTTGGAGGAACGCGACTCATGTGGGGAGAACCGGTAGGTGCTTGCTATGATCCTCGACCCGAAAATAATCTTGGGAAGGATGTGATAGACAAGAGAGCTCTCCGAGATGAAGCTGTCCCTCCCCGACCGTCCGACGTCTTCGTAGACTGGGGTCAGCAAGTCCCTGTACCGGGAGAGGTTCTTCGACCGGAAAGACCCCGATGAATTGGCAGCCAAGTAGGCGGTGGCGGCCATCATGCCCGAGGTGATCGCCCTCCTCATCCCGTCGATCATGGGTCCGATCTTCACGAACGCCCCGAGTGCGTCCCCTGTGACCATGAAGCCATCGAAGTACGGCTTCTTCAGAATCGACTTGTATCCCTTGGGTATGTTGTGGGCAGAGTATTCGAGGGGCTTCGCTCCTTCGAGGAGCTCGGAGACCATGGGGTGGTCCTCGAATTCGTCCTGGATGTCCAGAACCTTCCCCACTTCGTCGAAACGTTCTGTCGTTGCCCGCAACATGGAGTCAAGAGAAACAACCAGTCCGACAGACAGGGTATCGCGGTTTGTGTAGATGAACGCCCCTCCCCCGATCCCGTGCATGAAGTTCCCGAGGAAGAACATTGCCCTCCCCTCGCCGGGTTTGGATCTGAACCGCTTCTCTATCGTCCCTTCGTCAAGCTTGTAGACCCTCTTTATTCCGTGGTAGAGCTGTCTCGGGGACAACTTTCCCCGGAGCCCCGCCCTCTCCACCAGGTTCGAGGAGACCCCCGAGGAATCTATGACGAGTTTCGCCCTCAGGTCTTCCTTCGTCGTCCTTACACCGACCACTGCCCCATTTTCAATCAGAAGGTCTTCGGCGGTAGTCTCGGTTGAGAGCATCGCTCCGGCCTCGACCGCGGCGTTTGCGAACCACCTGTCGAAGGACCGTCGCAGGACCGAGTAATCATGACCTGTGTCGAAGTCCAGGGGGAAAAGGCCAAGCTTTGCAGGGAGGGAGGTTCGCGAAAGCCTGTAGTACTTGCTGGTCCCCTTCTTCAGATCGGGACGGTCGAGCACGATTACTTCGTTCGTCAGTATTCGCCGCTGGAGCGGGGCGAGGGTTTCGAACTGCGGGACAAGGCCAATCAGGCCCCACCCTCCTTCGTAGTCTCCATAGAGCACCCCTCCGGTCATGTTCCTCTCTCCGGGTACCTTGGCCTTCTCCAGCATCAGGACGTTGGTCCCCTTCCGGGCAAGAGACAGGGCGGTTGCGGCTCCCCCCGGGCCGGCTCCGACGACTATGACGTCGAATTCAGGCTGCATGTTCTCCACCAATCAGCTGCATCAGCCGCGGCATCTCTTCGTAGAGGTCCCCGACTATCGGGTAGTGGGCGACCTTGAAAATAGGGGCAGCAGGGTCGGTGTTTATCGCCACGATCTTCTGCGAACCGCGCATCCCCACCCTGTGCTGCAGGGCGCCGCTTATCCCCACCGCAAAGTACAGCTTGGAGGTGACGGTCGTTCCCGTCTGTCCGACCTGGTTCGGTTTCCCGATCAGTCCCTCCAACTCCTTCACCTCAGCATAGATGGGAGCCCTCGTGGCTCCGATCTCGGCCTTGATGTGATAGCTCTTTTCGAGGATCTTTTTGAGCTTCACCGTGTACTTGTATGCCACCCTGGGGTCCCGGGGCCGTCCCGACCCATCCTTTAGGATCCCCAACCCCAGACCTAGGAGCTCCGCTTCAGCATCGCAGTGACCAATTCACTGACCAGCTTCTTCGCGTCCCCGAAAACCATCATGGTGTTCGGGTTGTAGAACAGCTCGTTGTCCACTCCCGAGAAGCCGGCGCCCATCGACCGTTTGAAGAATACCACTGTCTTGGCCTTGTCCACATCCAATATCGGCATGCCATACAGCGGGGAATCTGACCTAGTCCGGGCAGCGGGGTTGGTCACATCGTTTGCGCCCACCACGATGGCAACATCTGTCTCTGGGAAGAGCGGGTTAATTCTTTCCATCTCCCATAGCTGCTCGTAGGGCACCTGCGCTTCCGCGAGCAGGACGTTCATGTGACCCGGCATCCTTCCTGCGACCGGATGAATCGCGTACTTCACGTCGATCCCCCTCGCCTTCAGGACGTCTGCCATCTCCTTGACTACATGCTGTGCCTGGGCCATCGCCATCCCGTAACCCGGAGCGAAGACGACCGAGCGGGCGCTCTCCAGAATCGTGGCCACGTCGTCCACCGTGTACGCTTGGACCGTCCTTCCGGGCTCACCTGACTGGGCCTCGCCCGAAGTCGATGTTGCTCCCACGCCTCCGAAGAGTATGTTTGTGAAAGACCTGTTCATCGCTTGGCTCATGATTAGTCCCAGGATGAGACCCGATGAACCGTCCAGCGACCCGGCTACTATGAGCAGCTTGTTGTTGAGCACGAAGCCCAGCGCTGCTGCTGAGAGGCCAGCGAAGGAGTTGAGTATTGCTATGACAGTAGGCATGTCCGCTCCCCCTATCGCGATGACCAGCTGGAACCCGAAAAGCAGCGCCAGGGCCGACAGGACCGGAAGGAGGAACTCCTGGCCAGGATATGCGACGAGCAGGACTCCTGAAACAACCGCCGCAGCCAGGGTACCGAGGCTGACAACTGTCCTGCCCCGGTAAAGGATCGGTCGGCCGGAGATTATCCCCTGGAGCTTCGCGAAGGCGATGCAGCTGCCAGTGAAGGTCAGGAATCCTAGGATCATCTCAGCAGAGAGGACGGAAAGTGTGAAGGTGTCGATGTTGGGCGTGTTCTGATAATATTCCGCCACTCCGACGAGTGCGACTGCCAGCGACCCGAACGCGTGCGACATCGCTGTCCGCTGCGGGACGGCCGTCATGGCCACTTTCAGCCCAATCGGCGCCCCCACCACGGCCCCTAGGACGACCCCCCCAATCAACAGGTCCACCCGCCCGACGTGATACGCCTCCAGAGTCGCCGCCGCCGCCAAGCCCATCCCCGCAACGCCACAGAAATTCCCCAGCCGGGACGTCCTCACCTCGCTCATGAACTTCAGCGAAAGGACAAAGAGAACGGCCGAGGCGACGTAGAGGTACTCGGCAACAAGGTCGGTCATTTCTTCGGCTTCCTCTTTTCAAAGAGCTTCAGGATGCGGTCCGTTATCAGGAACCCACTGACTATGTTGGTGGCGGCCAGGGCTACGGCCAAACCGGCAAGGAACGAAACCAACTCGCTCCCGGGCTCGGAAAGCACAATGAGAGCCGCAATGAAGGAAACGGAGGAGATGGCGTTGGTTAGGGCCATGAGTGGCGTGTGAAGCAACCGCGAAACGTGCCTGATCAACTCCTGTCCGAGAAGGGTGGTGAGGAGGAAGATCAGGAAGTTGACCTCCAAGTCCGCGGACGATATGGGTATCATTGCATCTTCCTCTCCAGGGCCTCTTTGAGCGGACCGTAGACGACCTCCCCATTAGCGATAACCATGGGGTCCCTGACCAGTTGGTCGTTGAGGTCGAGGTTCAGGCGGCCGTCTTTGACTATGGCCCCGATGTACGCCGCGACGTTCCTCGAGAAGAGCTGGCTCGCCTGAGGCGCCATGCTCGATGGCACGTTGAGCGGCCCCATGATTACAACGCCGTGCTTGACAACCGTCCTTCCTGGTTCGGTCAGCGCGCAGTTGCCTCCCTGCTCTGCCGCCATGTCCACGACCACTGAGCCGGGGCGCATTCCCTTGACCGCCTCCTCAGATATCAGCACGGGTGCCTTCTTCCCCGGCACCAGGGCGGTCGCTATCACCACATCTGACGCCTTCGTGTGCTCCGTCAGAAGCTCCTGTTGCTTCCTATAGAATTCCTCCGACTGGGCCTTCGCGTATCCTCCCGACGTCTGCGAATCCTTGGCATCGATGGGGAGCTGGACGAACCTTGCGCCAAGGCTCTCGATCTGCTCCTTGACCGCGGGTCTGACGTCGTACGCTTCCACCACTGCCCCCAGCCGGTGGGACGTTGCTATCGCCTGGAGTCCGGACACTCCGGCCCCGAGGACAAAGACCCTCGCTGGGGCGATGGTGCCCGCCGCGGTCATCATGAGGGGAAAGATCTTCGGTAGTGCGTCTGCAGCGAGCATGACAGCCTTGTAACCAGCTATTGTCGCCTGAGAGGACAACGTGTCCATTGCCTGAGCGCGGCTGATTCGAGGCATCAGGTCGAGCGCAAAGGCTGTCACTCCCTTTTCTGACAGCTTCCTCATCGCCTCCAGATTGTTGAGGGGATAGAGGTAGGACACTAGGGCCGACCCCTCCTTGAACCGAGCTGCCTCATCTGGAAAGGGGGCCCTCACCTTCAGTATCAGGTCTGCGTCAAGGTTTATGCTCCTCGCATCGTCGGCCACCCTTGCTCCTGCCCCTGAGTAAGACGAGTCCGGAAAGCCGGCCTCCTCCCCTGCGTGGTGCTCCACTTCAAAGCTCAGCTCTTTAATCTTCTGAATCGACTCAGGGACCAGGGCGACCCGCTTCTCGCCCTCCGCCTTTTCCTTGAGGATGCCCACTATCACGCCGACTAGACCCCATTGCGGGTGAGTTTAATGTTCTTGCTCAACAGCGATAAATAACGAGTCAACATTGTCATTGGTTCGGCACAAGAGTGGCAATCGCTTCCCTCAAAGTGTCGGCACCCTTGTTGAACCAATCCCTTTCCTTGTCTGATAGTTTCAGCTCGTAGATCTGTTCGACCCCGCCCTTGCCGAGCTTCACCGGGACCCCGATACAGAGTCCCTTCAGACCATATTCTCCGTCGAGGTAAGTCGATGCCCCCAGCACCTCCTTCGTGTCCTTCACGATAGCATTCGCCATGCGGGCAACCGACCTTCCGGGGGCGAAAATCGTCGCTCCCTTCTTGGTGATCACTTCTGCGGCGACCTTGCGGGTGTCTTCGATGGCCATCTGGATCTCATCCTCCGTAAGCAGGTTCGAAAGGGGGACCCCGTTCACGTCGGCATGGCTGGCTATCGGGATCATGTTCTCCCCGTGCTCCCCCATCACCAACGAGGTGATCGAGCTGCGGGAAACCCCGAGCTTGCGTGCGAGGACGTACTTGAATCTGGAGTTATCGAGGACGCCGCCTTGACCGACGACCCTGGCCTTTGGAAGTCCTGAGACCTTCAGCGCGACATAGGTCATCACATCCATCGGATTGGTGACCATCAGGATCACAGAATCAGGCGCGTTCTTCGCAATCTGCTTGACCACATCAGTCATGATGACCGAATTCTTCGCGAGCAGGTCCATCCTGGTCATCCCCGGCTTCCTGGCCAGCCCTGCGGTGATTATTACCAAATCAGCCCCCTTTATGGTGCTGTAATCGGTCGACCCGGTTACAGCGACATCGACCCCTGCGTCTGATAGCCTATGGCTAATGTCGAGGGCTTCTCCTTCGGCGAGTCCTGGGACTATGTCCACGAGAGCGATGTCAGAAAGTCCGGTGGAAGCAATCTCAAGGGCCGCCTGGGCGCCAACCTTGCCGGCCCCGACCATCCCGATCATTGGAATTGAGGCCGTCTCTTGGAGTATAAACTGGTTTCGGACACGCGCGGTGTCCGTCTTACAGTCGCAGACCGAATGATTGGGCGAAGTCCTCGAATTGATAGTAGGCCCCGAGGAACTGTAGCCCCTTGTCCGAAATCATGTACCTTGAAATCTTCTCATTGTCGAGCTCGACCATTAGCCCTGAGCCCACGAGTTCGGAAAGAAGCTTGCTCATGCGGATGTAGGACAGGTTCCCTTTTCGGAGGAGGGTCGTGATCCCCACCCCGCTCCCTTCTGTGTTCATGTCCCTGGCGGTGCTCAAGACATCGGCGATTATCTTGACTTGGGTCCTATACTGTGCCATCTATTTTCACTCCAACTCCCTTCCTGGCGAAGCCTAACACGGGTATGAACAGGATAAGCAATCCCACCTCTTTTATTATAATTTGAAGTAGTGAAAGAACATCAAGCAATGGGTACAATAGTGATAACCACTGGGTGAAGGTCCCGGCGCCCACAAGGGCCAGACCGACAGCGATCACGAGCGTGTCGGGCCGCCTCGTCCTCGCGTAGGAATAGATGGTCTCGACCACGCCGTAGAGAACGAAGTAGAACGACAGTATGCTCAGGACGTTCGAGAGCTGAGTCCCTGAAAGGGTTACTACTGGGAATACGAGGAGGGCCGTTCTCATGCGCTTCGAGAGCATGACGTCGACGGCGTGCGAGAAGGCGAGGAAGAAGTAACCTGTGGTCTCGAGAAGCAGCCCGGCTATTACGACTGACGTGGCCAGAGCCGGCAATGTCGACACCACTCCCCCCAACCCCACAATCCCTTCGACGAGAAAGCCGAACCCGAGGAACGTGAAGGCAGTTGCCAGCCTGAGTAGAGACGAGCTTTCAGTTTGCCTGACCCCTCGGTACGAGACGTAGGCGATCGAGAATGAGACGAACACTCCGACGAATTGCAATATGTTCTCTATGAATGCAATATCTGGGGACGCTGTCATCCTTTCCAAGAACAGTTTTGGTTTTCTAGTATAAAAGCGTGACTAGAATGGAAAGTGTTCTGCTGGCTTGATCAGACACTTTCAACGCGTAATTCTCACTTGGTTATTATTGTGAGCACGTCTTTGTCCATCAGCCTATGGGCTATCCCGACTCTCTGCCCCCCGAACTTGACGCTCTTCCCCCAGATCAAGGCGTAGCGAAAGTCGTCCTTCATGGCCCTGTGGACCTTGTTGCACACCTCAAGGACAGTAGACCCGTTCTTGACGATCATGGGTTCCACGAAGTCAGTCTCGCCCGTCCTCCGTCGCATGTAAACCCTGACGAAGTCGAGCGTCCCGTAAATCTCTTCCTTCAGTGCCGCGATGTTGACGTCTGCCTCTGCAGATATCGGCACGAACTTGTACTTCAGTTTCTTCGCCAACTCGGTTGTAAACCCCGTGTTTACTAGGTCAATCTTGTTCATAACGGTCAGGGAAGGCACATAGACCCGGTTGCCAAGGAGGACGTCGATGAGCTTCTCCGCATCAATGTCTTCCCGGATCAGCACCCTGGCGCTGTTTACGTCATAGATTCTGAGCATCTCTTTCACGAGCTGTTCTGTCATCTTGGTGAGTCTCCCCTGAGTCGCGACCGCGATCCCACCGCTGCTGGTGGTCTCAATCGTCACATTCGGGGGCTCTTCGTCGACCCGGATCCCGGTGACCCTCAGCTCCTTCTCCAAGATACCCCTCGCCTCTGGCTGGAACACGTCCACGATGAAGAGTACCAGGTCGGCGCTCCTGGCGACGGCGAGGACCCTCTTCCCCAAACCTCTCCCAGAAGATGCCCCCTTGATTATCCCCGGAAGGTCCAGGACCTGTATCCTGGCCCCGTTGTAGTCCATCATCCCCGGAACGACGTCCAGAGTTGTGAACTGGTATGATGCCACCTTCGACTTCGCATTCGTGAGGCGGTTGAGCAGCGTCGACTTCCCGACGCTGGGGAGCCCGACCAGGACGACGGTCGCGTCCCCGGACTTTTTGACGTCGAACCCCACGGTCGCACCCGACTTCCTGGACTGCTGTTCCTCTTGCTCCGCCTTCAGCTTCGAAAGCTTGGCGCGCAGAAGGCCAACGTGATGCTCGGTCTTCTTGTTTACCTGCGTCTTGAGGAGGTCTTCCTCTATCTTCTTGATCTTCTCAGGTACTCCCAAAAACGAAACGAATCCTCCTTGACGCACCGGCGGCCCTGCGATATTAAGCTAAACGGGGCGAGAGTCTGCCCCCAGAGGTCTATCCTTCCACGGGTCCTCTCTCAATCGGGCCTGGTCTGGCTTATATCGGTCCTGAAATCCGGATTCATGCCAGAAAGATGAAGGTAATCCTGTTGAAAAGAGGAAAGCCAGGAGGAGCGCCAATTGGCCCCTCCGAGGTCCCAATCCCCAAGGCCGGTCCCGGGGAACTGATCATCGAAATGAAGGCCTGCGGACTCTGCGGGACGGACATCGAAAAGCTTCGCGGGGAGTACACGGCTGCAATGCCCATCCTCGGCCACGAGGCGGTCGGAGTAGTCACTTCCGTAGGACACTCTGTTTCGGAGTTCAAGAAAGGTGACAGGGTATTCCCTCATCACCACGTTTCGTGCGGAAGATGCCACTATTGCCTGCGAGGAAACCAGACCATGTGCAGCGACTACAAGACAAGCAACATCTTCCCCGGAGGGTTTTCCGAGTTCTTCAGGGTGCCGTCCTGGAACGTCGAGAGGGGAGGGGTCCTGAAGCTCCCGGACAGTGTAGGTTTCGAGGAGGCGACCATGATAGAACCTGTCGCATGCTGCATCCGTGCACTCGAAAGGTGCGAAGCGGATCAGGAGGACTCAGTCCTGGTCGTAGGAGCCGGCCCCGTGGGGATGGCGCACGCCCTCCTACTGGACAGGATGGGGGCGGACGTTCTCATCAGCGACGTCAATGAGCCCAGGCTCCGATTCGCAGAGAGGGTCGGGAAGGCGGCGGTGATCAACGCGACAAAGCAGGACGTGCCCGAAACCGTCAGGCGGAGTACCGGGGGAAGGGGAGCCGACCTGGCCATTGTCGCATCGGGGAGCCAGAAGGCCATGGCTCAAGCCCTGCGGTCAGTCCGCAGAGGCGGGAGAGTTTGCCTGTTTGGGATTCCGGTCAAGGGGTCCAAGCTCGACTACGACATCAGCGACGTGTACACCTCTGAAGTCACGATCACATCGAGCTACGGAGCTACCGACGTGGAAACCGCAAAGGCACTGGAACTAATAGCTTCTAGTCGGCCCGACTTCCGTACCCTCATTACACATCGATTCCCGCTCGAGAAATTCGGGGAAGGATTGGAGGCCGCTCTTAGCGGGCTCGGAATGAAAGTCGTTATCACTCCCAAGTAGCGGCCAGTGAACCTCGTCACGCTTAAAATCCCACGTCAGGACTCACCCGCGAGAAGGTAGGAAGAATGGACTATGGGATGAGTAACAGGATTTCGAGAGTCATGGGCAGTGGGCGGACCCTGATGCTTGCGGTGGACCACGGGTACTTTCAGGGCCCGACCACCGGGCTGGAGAATCTCACCCGCACGGTGACCCCGCTGCTTCCCTACGCAGACTCGATAATGCTGACCAGGGGGGCGCTCAGGTCATCCATCGACCCGAAGGAGAGGGTCCCCGTCGTGCTCAGAGCGTCAGGGGGCACCAGCGTGCTCAAGGAACTCTCAGACGAGGTGGTGACGACTTCGATCGAGGAGGCCCTCCGCCTCAACGCCTCGGCCGTCGCCGTCTCGGTCTTCGTTGGCTCGGAAAAGGAGAAGCAGACGCTGCTCAACCTCTCGAGCCTGGTGGACGAAGGTGAGCGCTACGGGATGCCCGTGCTCGCGGTCACGGCCGTGGGAAGGGAGATGAATCGGGATTCTAGGTATCTGGGGCTCGCCTGCAGGATAGCCGCGGAGCTGGGGGCGCGCCTAGTCAAGACCTACTACTGCGAAGAGTTCGAAAAGGTCGTAGACTCGTGCCCAGTGCCGGTGGTGATTGCAGGCGGAAAGAAGCTTCCCGAGCGCGATGCACTGGAGCTCGCACACAACGCCCTCTCAAAGGGCGCGGCGGGGGTGGACATGGGGAGGAACATTTTCCAGTCGTCAAATCCGGTAGCGATGATAAAGGCGGTCAGGGCGATAGTCCATGAGAACGCGTCGGTCGACGAAGCCCATCGACTCTTCGACCAGGGACCTTCGGCCTGACCCCAGGCCCCGAGGCTGTCACTAACTACTTGGGGAGCCCGGAAACGTCTTCGCAATCCAACAGGGCGCCGCAGTTATTGCACCGATATTTGCAAGCCGTTCGAGCCGCAGCCTGAAAACGCCAACGGAAATCAGATATGATATCGTTTTAAGCCTCCCCGAGTCGCGACGGCCGATTTGCAGCCTTCTGAGGAACCAGGAGATGCCCGGCCGGGCTTGAGCAGGAAGAGCCCCTTCGTCCCCACTCGGAAACTGTGTCCGAAATGCCTCAACCCCCTACAAGCTGGGAGCAACCTTGGAGGATGGCTTGTACCCCAAGACTACTATTGCACGAGGTGCGGTTATCGCGGCGTGGTCTTCCTGGAGAAGGATCTGATTGACCCCAAGGGAGAGCCTAAGAATTGAACCAGACAGAGTCGAGGAGCGCCGTGTGGGCGTTTCTGCCAGCGCTTTTTCTATTGTTTCTCATGGTGGCGGCCTACCTCGTAATACTCTCATTTCCGGTCGGAGTCTACACCGTATTCTTCACCCACCTTTCCAACGAGACCTCGTCCCAGAGCCTCGGGTCTCCGATCCTCTTTCTTGGACCAATCTTGGTAGTCCTCCCCTTCCCCTTATCGTTCGGAGGAATCTTCATCGTCCTTACCGGAGTTCATGTCGCAATGTTCGTTCTTGCTCTCCGCCAGGGGAAGGGTGCGGTCTCGGCCATCAGGTCGGGGCTAGAGTCTGGGGTGGCCGAGTTCTTCACAAACCGCGCACTTTTGACCCTGATTTCAATCGGATTCCTCATCTTTACCGCAGGGATCATCGACAGCTTCGTGGCTGCGGCCGGCTCCCCTGTAGGCGACCCTTTCACCAAGGTCGACCCGCTGCGGACCATGTTGGGGTTCACCCTTGCCCCGCTCAGGGAAGAGTTCGGGTTCAGGGTGCTTCTGATAGGCTTGGTCGTTGCACTGGTGTCCCTTGGGCGTCCCGAAAGGGTGTCTCTGCGGGCGCTCTGGAGGCCTTCCGCGGCCTACGAAGGGTTGGACAACAACATGGCCACGATAGTGATCATCTGGGTCGCGGGAGCCGCGAGCTCTTTGATCTTCGGGGCTTGCCATGTCGGAATCCCTGGTTTATGCGGGGGCGGAGGATGGGACATCGGCAAGTTCCCCGAGGCAGCCTACGGGGGAGTCGTCCTGGCGTTCCTGTACATCAAATATGGTTTCCACGTCGCCGTGCTTGCCCACTGGGGGGTCAACTATCTCTCCAGCGTCTTCGCGTTCTTCGGCCAGGGGGCTTTCGGCATACCCTGGCTCTCCGACCCTGGGTACTCGCTCCAGCAGCTCGTCGCGTTGGATGTCTTTGGGCTTTTCGGCCTTTCGTCCCTGTTGGTCGTGATGTACGTAGGGGCGGTAAGACTCCTCAGGAGCCGACCTACGCCGGTCCCTGAGCAGCCCTGAAGTTCATAAGCGGCCTGACGCAGAGGACGGAGGGATAACCCTGACGGTCCTCGGCGCTTCAATCCTCAAAGTCATGGTCGAAAAGTATCGGGTGATTCACCCATCCGACCCTAACGCCTTCGACGGGGACGGGTACGTCCTTACAGTCAGGGAGGACAGGACGCTGAACTATCTTGAGCACAGGAACATGATATCCAGGGAAATAGTCTTCACCCCCCCGGACTGCGTGGCACACCTTACTTCCAAGAGCAAGTTCGGGAGGCTCGGTCTCTCTTTTCTCAACTCCGTGAAGGTCCACAGCGGGTTCGTCGGGAGGCTCGCCCTGGAGCTGGTGAACCTGAGCAACGAAAGGTCCCCGATAACGATCAGGCAGGGCGACCCCCTGATACACATCGAGTTTCTGAGGAGAGAGGGGGAGCCCTCTCCATACACGGGCAGGTACATGTTCCAGTTCATGGACGACCCGGAGACCGAGGTCTATCTTGACATCCTTTCCAAGAACTTTCCGAACCTGTTCCCAAGGGACAGGCTGGAAGAAATCAGGAAAGCCAGGCTGATAAAGGAAGACTAGACTCTAGATTCCAAGGGTAGACCTTAGGCCCTTGTACCTGTTTCGTATCGTCACTTCCGTGACTCCCGCCGCCTCCGCGATGTCCTTCTGGGTCTTGTCTTCGCCTTCGAGGGTGCAGGCGACATAGAGTGCCGCGGCAGCCAGTCCCATCGGGTCCTTGCCCGCCGATATCCTGGTCTCTTCCGCGCGTTTTAGGATTTCAAGAGCCCTCCGCTTCGTCTTCTCGGATAGCCCCGCCTTCGAAGAAATCCTAGACACACATTTGGCCGGATCGACTACCGGCATCTTGAAGTCCATCTCCTTGATCAGAAGCCTGTAGCACCTCGCGATGTCCTTCTTCTTCACGTTGCTGACGGCGGCCAGGTCCTTCAGGGTCCTCGGGGTCTGGGTTTCCCTGCATGCCGCGTAAAGTGATGCCGCGATTATTGCCGAAATCGACCTGCCCCTGACGAGCCCCCTCTCGAGGGCCTTCCTGTAGATGTAGGCCGCCTTCTCGACGACTACGTCGGAGACCGACAGTTTGTCCGAGAGCCTGTCGAGCTCGCTGAAGGCCTGCCGAAGGTTCCGGTCGACCGGCTCGTGCACCTGGCTCCGGCTGTCCCAGGTCCTCAGCCTTTCCACCGTCGCCTTCATGGATGAAGAAAGAGACTTTCCAGACGCGTCCTTGTTTAGCCCGCCGATGACTGTGGCCAGGCCCATGTCATGCATCGCGATAGAGGTAGGCATTCCCCCCCTGCTCCTGTCGTCCTTCTCTTCCTTCGAAAATGAGCGCCACTCCGGACCGACGTCTTCGATCTTTTCTTTGAGAACGAAGCCGCAGGACCCGCAAAACAACTCTCCCCCTGCAGTATCCACCAACATTGGGCCCTTCCCGCAACGAGGACACTTGTCGAGCGCCTTCTGCAACTTCATCAGCCTTGAATAATCCTTGTCTGAAAACATAGCAATCTCTACCGAAATTGTTAGTTCTTCAGAAATCGCCCCTCGAACTTCTATATATGCTTTTGTGTAGGGGTCAGCAGATTCTGTCCCGTTCCTGAGATGGTTTGTCGAACGAACCACCCCAGAACGGGACGACGAGCCTTACCCGTTTGACTTCGACCGTGTTGCCTCCCCGGAGCTTCTCCTCGAACAGCGCACGGAGGGCGGTGATTTCGGCCAGTAGCGCTTTCCGCCTCTCAAGTAGCTCGGCGGTCAGTTCTTCGCTACTCAAGAAATAACATTTTTTTCCTTTGTTGAGGGCATAAGTGTATGTCAAGCGAGGCTCTGTTAACTTGTCCGTAGATTGAGGTCATTCCGAGTTCTCCCTGTTAACTGACTGGAGGTCATCGTTCGGTGGCATCGGCCCAAACTTAGGGGGGAAAACCACCGCCCCTCCCGAAACATAGCCTTTCGGTAGCCAGCCCCAATCCGTCAGATTCGGGTCGTAGACACTTTTGACCAAGAAGAGGAGCGTCGTTCCTTCGAGTGCCAAGTCGAACATCTGCTGGAGGTTGCCCTTTCCAGATAGAAGGTCGGCTTTGTATGACTGATATGCCTTCTTGAACTCGTTGAAGTAGGTCTGAACGAAGAAGTAGAGAATCCCATCCTATTCATGTGTCCCTCTCGGCGACCAATTTCAATGCGACTATCCCGTTTGTGCGTGATGTTCTCAATAATTGGGTCGTGCTAATTGATTCGACAGCGTTGACAGTGGTCGGGCTGGGAAGTATTACATTCAGGGTAGACAAACATGAACAAGTCTAGACAGGTAGGACCGGCCCTAGGACTTCTCCCTCTCACTTCCTGCCCAGACACGGGACAGAATCGGTCAGCACTCTCTCGTGTGATATTTGCAATTATTTCGAGCGGATGTGGGATGACTAATACCCCGCCCCCTATGCTTCGACCTTTAACACGCGAACTGTTTTATCCACACCGTATCGCGGCTCCCACGTGAGACAGGAGAGCGTAGCCCCCGCCCACGTCCTCCGTAAGATACTCGACCAGTACAGGAACACCGCGGTGGCTCTGATCGGATGTCACTCTTTGGGTCTGGAGAGGCCGTCCTGCGAGTTCGACGTAGTGATAGTTACGGATGAGCGGCAGCCGCCGGCTTCCCTCAAGCTCAAGGACTATTTCGTTGACCTGCTCTTTCTGAACGAGAGGGAGCTGCTGAAGCCCAGGAATCCTGAAGCCGCGTTGGCCCTCGCAAGGGTTAGGGCGATCAGGGATTCTGCACTGATCATGTCGACAAGTTCAGCCACTAACACCGCTGTGTTCGAGGTCAACGCAAGGAAAAGCGCCCAGGGGAGGCTCGCTTCCGCTGTCAAAGCCCTGGGGCGGGCCGACGAAGCCCTCGGGAAGGGGGCCACACAAGACGCCGACTACTGGCTCCTACGAGCTTCCTATGACTACGGATACGCATGGCTTTACACCCGTCAGGGAGTGCCAGCACCCAGCCATCTCCTGCACCAGCTAAGGAAAGAATCAAGAGGCTCCTCCAGGAACTTCGAGGCGTTCTCGAAGGGGACTGGGCTCGAGCGGGCCTCGAGGGCGGCGAACGGGGCGAGGCTCGAGGGCATCGGGGTTTTGCATGACGTGCTCAGGTCGAGGCGCCAGGGATCGGTCGGGGCGAGGGCGATGTGGTCTGAGCCTCGGTTCAGCGTCATCAGTAGGAAAGCGGAGTACCTTACTGCTGCCATGGACCATGTAGAATGCCAGTCATTCCTAGGATTGGAGACGCTTGTTGCCCTGAGAACGCTTTCCATCATTGTCGCAGGACGCGTTGCGTCGTCGGAGCCCACGGTCCTGACGCGCCTTTCAGAGGGAAACGACCGTGTGGTTGGCGAACGGCTGCTCAGCGACCTTGGGCTGACAAGGTCCCAGAAGACAGTCGAGACCGGGCTGAGGGCTGTCAAGGAGCAGGTCTCCGCGCTTGCGAGAAAGCTCTGAGCTAGCAATAGTGCGACTGACTTCCGCTATGAGGATCCGTCGGACATCGACACACACTTAAAGAAGGTTAGTCAAGAGGCGAATAACCTTGGAGCGAGCTTCGACAGACGCAGTTGAGAAGATCGCCGGCAACATAGTCGCAGGTAACGATCCGGGGAGGTCGATGAAGGCTTGGAGGGAGAAGTTGGGGATAAAACAGGTACTTCTTGCAAGGAGTCTCAAGATTTCGCCTTCGGTCCTGAGCGACTACGAGAGCGGCAGGCGCCCTTCCCCGGGAGTGCAGTTCGTCAGGAGATACGTCGACGCTCTTGTTAGGCTCGACGAAGGAAGAGACCGCGTCGTGTCGAAGTTGGTGTCAAACGAGAAGGACGAAGCCATCCTTTCGATTGGGGAATTTCGGACACCGGTCCCAGCCTCCAGGATAATCGAGGCGGTGGAAGGGACTGTGCTCGTCGGCGATGAGAAATCCATCAATTTGTACGGGTACACAGTCGTCGACAGCATCAAGACGATCTATGCGTTGTCCGGCTACGACTTCTACAGGATTTTCGGGGCCACCACCGAACGGGCATTGATTTTCACCAAGGTGGGGATGGGTCGGAGCCCGCTGGTGGCGATCAGGGTGTCCCAGCTGAAGCCGCGGGTGGTGATAATATACGGGCCGAAGGAAGTCGATCCACTCGCGGTGGACCTCGCGAGAAGGGAGGGGCTCGTCCTTGCTCTTTCGAAAGCTCCCAGCGAGGAGTCGATGATACTAGCGCTCAAAGGGGCACACCCAAATCCCACGAGTGCTTAGTATTAGATTTCCTATTTGGGCAACATCGACGTAATGAGGTTCGTAGCTTTCTCGATGCCATCGAACCTTTGAGGTTCTTCGCGCTTGCCGAACTTCGCGGCAACCAGTGCGGGGAGGTTTGACCTGTCCTCTGGCGAGAACCCAAGCGAGGCTGCGTTCCTTTCCTGTTCAGCATGGTGTTTCAGTGGTATTGCGATGATGGGGGTCCCGTAGCATGCCGCCTCGTCAATTGTGCTCTTGCCCGCCAGGGTCACGACCAAGTCCGCGTAGGCAATCAGGTTCTGGCCGTCCAGGACCAACCCGAGGTCATAGAGCCGATCCCCAGAGAGCTTGCGGCCCCGGTTTCCGATCACGACCAAAATCGCCTCGGGATCATGCAGGGATTGGAGCGCAGAGCGCACCCCTTCAAGGAGGTGCATTCCCATCCCGCTCCCGCTCAAGCTGAACAGGACAATCCTGCCCTTGGGAGGGAGTCCGAGCTGCTTGAACAGATCCGTCCTTTGTTTCGTGAGCGGCCTGACCATTGGTCCCACACGGCGGATGTTTGCTTCATCAACCCCGAACTCCGGTATGATCAGCATGGAGACCTGCGTCTGGAGCCCCTTGTACCACCGCAGGACCTTCTTCTCCAGCCACCCGGCAATCCGGGTTCGGGCGAAGCCAAGGTCTAACTCGTCGCTGAGCATGACACTCGGCACCCCCCTCTCCAACGCCAGGGTCAGAGTAGAAAATTCCTCGTCCCCGACAACGAGGTCTGGCCGAAACTCGTCAAAGATCTCCCTTGTCGCCCGCTTGGTCCTCCTGAAGGCAATCCAGGACCTGACGTACCAAATGAAGGCGTCCTTCATCTCGCCGTCGACTACCCGCGGAACTGGGTCGACCACGATGTCCCCGACGGTAATTCCTCTTTCCCGAAGGAATTCGGCTGCCTTCCCCCCCGAAACAAGTTTCACCTCGACGCCCTTCCTCTCAAGCCCGCGGACTATTTCGAGGGACCGGGTCGCGTGCCCCAACCCGATTGGGCTGATTCCATAGAGTAGCCGAGCCAATGAGGGTCACCGAGATTTTGCGTGTATTTATTCAGGGAAGCGCGTAAGCACCAGACCACCCACGCACGAAGGCGGTAATGCTTTTTACAGCAAGTCCTTCGGCGGGCAAAGACTTTGCTCGAAATCATCGGCGCCCTGGGGGAATTCGCGCTCGTCGTCCTTGTCGCCCTCGCCGCCGTTCTCCTGAAGACCATCGATGGAAGGGGATTCTTGGCGAGCGTCGGGGTAGGCCTCGTCATAATTTACGGGGGCGGCCTGGGTTGGTTCGTCACTGTAGCGGTCTTTTTCATCCTCGGGGTCGTCTTCACACTGTATCGATACGGCTACAAGAAGAGACTCGGCGGAGCCCAAGAGAAGGGCGGGGCCAGGAACTGGCCGAACATCCTGGCCAACGGGGGCGCTGGTTCGCTTTTCGCAGTGAGTCAGTTCTTCTTTCCGAGCCCGTTCTTTGCCGCACTGTTCATCGGTTCGATTTCGACGGCTGCAGCCGACACTGCCGCAACCGAGCTCGGACTGTTGAGCCAAAGCAGACCGAGGATGGTGACGAGGCCTTCCCAGGTCGTACCCCCTGGGACATCGGGCGGGGTTTCCCCACTCGGGTTCGTCGGAGCAGTCCTGGCTTCGTTAATCATGGGGGTCATGGCATTTTTCCTGAGGGTCGTTCCCTCCCTGGGATTCGACCTCTCCGGAGGCCTGCTGGTGGCTGGGGTGTCGGTTGTTGGAGGAGTAGCCGGGTCTGTCGCTGACAGCGTCCTCGGCGCCCTCGTCCAACGCAAAGGATACTGTGTGGTCTGTCTGAAGCCCACGGAAGCGCTGCGCCATTGCGGGGAGAAGACCATAGTGATGAAAGGGAGCCCGTTCATCGAAAACAACGTCGTGAACCTTCTGGCCACCCTGTTCGGGGGAGGAGTCTCACTTTCAGCCTTTCTCCTCTGGACTCTCGCATTCCCTTAGGGCCTGATCGGAGGAAACGCAGTCTCCGATTTCAGTTTCTGCGACAGCACGTCCACCGCTACCCTCTCTTGTCCTCGGGTGTCCCTTTCCCGCAGGGTGACTGTCCTGTCCTTCAGCGAATCGTAGTCGACGGTGATGCAGAAGGGGACCCCGACTTCGTCTGCCCGGGCATACCTTCTGCCTATGGAACCAGAGTCGTCGTAGAAGGAATCGAATTCTTCTTGGAGCCTGGACTCGAGGTCGGTGGCCATCTCGGGGAGGCCGTCCTTGTTTACGAGAGGAAAGACCCCGACCTTTCTGGGAGACAGGAACGGCTTCAGTCCGAGCACCTTCCTTTCCCCGTCGACCTTCATTGAGGACTCGAGGACCGCGTAAAGGCTCCTGTCGATGCCCATTGAAAGTTCGAATACGTGCGGAAGGACCTTCTCACCGTCGTCTTGCACTGAGAAATCTGTCCCACTGAGCTTTGAATGCCTCGACAGGTCGTAGTCTCCCCGATAGTTGCATGCGACGAGTTCGAGCCATCCCACCGAGAGGTTCACTTCGAGGTCGAAGGCGGCCCTGGAATAGAAGGCGCGGTCCGACTCCGAAAGTATCCTGAGTCTCATCCTCTCTCTCGGAATCCCCGCATTCGCGTAGTACCCGAGCATCAGGGAAATGTAGTAGCCCACCAGCTTGCTAGGAACGAGCCCGTCGGATATAGAATCTGATATTGACCGCTCCTGGCTCTCTCCATCGGGGGCGACGAAATTGACCAGGTCCCCTAATACTGCCTCGAACCGGGAGTCGTCGGCCCGCTTGGGGTTGAAGAAAATCTCAATCTCGGCCTGGTTTAGTTCCCGAAGCCGCAACAGCCCCTGCCTGGGAGCAATCTCGTTTCTGAAACTGCGGCCTATCTGGGCTATTCCCAGCGGGAGCTTGACCCTTTGGGTCTTGAAAAGAAGAGGGAAGTCTACGAAAATGCTTTGGCAGGTCTCCGGTCGGAGGTAGGCCTCTTCCTGCTGAGGTCCGATTCCCAGCCTGAACATCATGTTGAACCTACCCGTCCCGGAGAGCTTGGACCCACATTTCAGACACTTCACTCCAGCGTCAGCCATCATGACGTCATACTCGGTGTCGGTCAGTTTTTCGGGAACGGAACCCATCGTCTTCTCTTCGAGGAGTTTGTCCGGCCTGAATACAGAACCGCAGGTGGCACATTTCACGAAGGGGTCGGTGAACCCTTCGAGGTGCCCCGAAGCTTCGAACACTCCCTTGGGGAGGATCTGGGCCCCGTCAATTTCCAGCATCCTCTCCCTCTTGACCAGGTGCCTCCTCCAAAGTTCCACCAGGTTGTTCCTCATGGTGACGCCTAGCGGACCGTATTCCCAGAACCCCGCCGGGGAGTTGGGATAGCTTTCCGCCGACTTGAAGAAGAAGCCCTTCTGTTGGGCAAGCCTGGCGACGTCGTCGAAGGACATTCTGGCGAGGAAGGCTGAGGATGCCGAGATAAATGCTATCTCAAAGTGGAATTTAGGCGATTCTGGAGGGGAGCCATGCATCCGACGATGATCCTCCCTGAAGTGACGCAGTTCATCCTCGTTTAGGATAGTTGGCGGCCTGGCGCCTATCGTTCTTACCCCATTCATCCACAAAAGATCGCCCTGCTTCAACTCAGCCAGCACAAGATAGCCTATTGACGCGTCCGACGCTCCCCAGAGTATTCGTCCGCTGCGGCGACAGGTCGCCCATCTGCACCCTGGGTCGGGGTAGTTTCTCCTAGCACCTTCCAGCCCGTCCTTATGATGAACGAGGAGAGGAAGGTGGTGAGGAGAGTGACTATCCCCACCATAGGAAGGAGGAACGCGCTTGTCGCAGAAACGTCGGAACCTCCCTTTGCTACTACGAGCCCTAGCTCTCCCCCGGACGCGGAGAGACCGAACGCCGCCTTCAGAGACACCTGGTTGCTGTAGTTCATCGACTTCGAGGCCCCGAGGACTGAAACAAGTTTCATGGAGATCGACACGAGAGCCAGAATCAGAGCGGGGGCCAAGAAGATGGGGATCAGAGTGATGTCCATGAGCGCCCCCATGGAGACAAAGAACAGGGCAGCGAACATGTCCCGGAGGGGAGTGGCAAGGAGCTTCGACGTTTCGTGGTAATTGGAGCGGGCGATCAGGACCCCCGCGAGGAAGGCACCAGTCGCGACTGAGATTCCAATCTCGCTCGCAACTATCGACAGGCCGAAAGCAAAGCCCAGCATGACGAGGATGAGGATCTCATCGTGGCGGTAGTCCCCGATTGAGTTGATGACCCTCGGTACGATGCGGGAGCCTAGGACCAGGGTCCCCACTATGAAAATCATGACGAGGCCGAGGGAGTAGCCGAGCTCGAAGAACGCCGGTTTCCCAACAGTCGCAACCGATTGAAGAATGGCCAATGCAGAAAGGACCACGACGTCCTCGACTATGGATACCGATACGACGAGTGTAGTGGCCTCGTCCTTGAGGAGCCCAAGCTCGCTTAGGATCTTAGTGGCGAAGACGGTACTAGTCACGGTTACTGCAAGTGCTGCGAACAGACTGTCATACAGAGAGAACTTGAGGACCACGCCGACGAGGTAGGCGACCGCGAAAGTTGCAGCGACCTTGACCATTGCGATGGTCACAACCTTCCTGAAAGTCCCTGTCAGCTTCTCCGCCGGGAACTCCAGGCCGACGACGAAAAGCAGCATGATTACCCCTACCTGGGCAAGGGAGTTTACCACGTCCTGGTGGAGGATCAGCGAACCGGGGGCAGTGCTGGGACCGATGATGATCCCCGCGACTATGTAGCCAATGATGAGCGGTTGCTTAAGCTTGTGGAAGATCAGAGCAATCGGAGCGGAGACGATCATGATAACCGCTAGGTCCTGGATCAGTTGGTATGCTTCGAGTACCACGAACCGATGGCAGCCACATCGGGTTATATTCATTCCAAATCTAGGGCTGGGGAGAATCGCCCACGCAACCGCAGGCTTCGGATGAAGAGGTGACGATGGGAAGCTGAGCCGCAAGATGGAAGGGAAGCGTTCAATAGCTACGGTGTGGACCCTTGCGGATGTACCCCCCTGATTCCGCGTTACTTCTTCCTGACCAATGGTGTGGGAAAACACAAGGAGGAGCTCCAGTCATTCGAGCTCGCTCTGAGAGACGGGGGGATTGAACACTGCAACCTGGTTACTGTATCGAGCATCATTCCACCAGGCTGCAAGCTCATCTCCAGGGAGAGAGGTGTCCTGCTGCTGAAGCCCGGGGAGATAACTTTCGTGATGCTTGCAAGGAATTCGACCAATGAGCCCCACAGGCTCATCAGCGCGTCAGTGGGGGTTGCCATACCATCGAAGAAGAAGGACTACGGGTACATTTCCGAGCACCATTCCAACGGGCAGAACGAGGATGTGGCGGGGGACTACGCCGAAGACCTGGCCGCAACAATGCTCGCGACGACCATGGGGATTTCATTCGACCCTGAAACTGCATGGGACGAGCGAAAGCAGCTGTTCAAGTCAAGCGGGATGATCATCCGGACATCGCATGTCGCGCAGTCCGCTACTGGTGACAAGAAAGCCCTATGGACCTCGGTAATCGCCGCCGCGGTTCTCGTTCCATAGAAAGCAACTCCCCCGACCTTACCAGACCCCCCATCAACGAAGGACAGTCCAGTCCCCGGACCATTCAACTCGGCAGTCCAGCTATCCACTATCGCCCGATCAATGACACAACCGTCACTAATCATTCCCAATTCTGGAATCTTGACTTGGAATCTAGCCGGTCTTCGAGGACCGATTCGCGCGCTGTTCTAGCGTGTTTTGATGAGAAGAGTGTCTGCGCGTTCGAATTACTGCCCACTTCTTTCTGCGTGCAAATGTCATATTATTACTTGTGCTTCTGCGGAGTATAAAGGCGTTGGGCGCGTCGGCGGCAGCTATTCTACGATGAACTTGTAACCGTAGAGAATCTGCCCCGACTCACCGTCGACCCTCACCCTTCTTACCGTGGCCTTCACCTTCGCCCCGGTCTTGACCAGTTCATCTGGAGAATCCACGACCTGGCTCAGGACCCTCGCTCCGTTGCTGAACTCGATGACTGCTAGGAAAAAAGGGGCCTGGGCTTCGAATCCGGGGAGAGGCTCGTGGAGCTTAGTGTAGGTGACGATTTTGCCCGTCTTCGGCATTTCTTTGTCAACTATCCTCTCAGAACCGCAGCCTCTGCATCGGTATACGGGGGGGAAGAACTCGTCTCCGCAGTTCTGGCACTTGCTCCCGACCAGTCTGTAGTAGCGGTCACGAATCCTCCAGTACTGTATTGCCACCTAGGAACCTCTCCCGAAAACATGAACGGCGCTCGTCGTGTCGACCCCCCCGACGTTCTGGGTAAGGGCGTAGTCGGCGTTCTCAACCTGGTTCTTGCCGGCCTGGTCGGTCAGCTGGAGGTACACCTCCGCGATCTGGTACATCCCGGTCGCTCCCACAGGATGTCCCCTAGCCTTCAACCCCCCGAAGGTGTTGATCGGGAGATCCGAACCAAGGCTGTACTTCCCCTGCACCGCGTCCTTCGGACCCATCCCCCTTTTCGAAAAGCCCATTGATTCCAGCGATAGTGCCCCAACGACCGAGAAGGCGTCGTGTATCTCTGCCAATCCCAACTTGGTCTGAGCCAGACCGGAATCAGCCATCGCCCCTTTGAATGCAACGCGGGTGGCCCTGAAGTCGAGCATGTCCTTCCTCTCATAGAGACTGAATTCCGCCGTCGCAACCCTGCCCCCTAGAACCTCCACCATTTTCTTCTTGGCGCCTGACGCCGTCTTTTCATTCACCAGCATGACAGCGGCAGCCCCGTCCCCGACCGGAGCGCAGTCGAATAGTCTGAGTGGGTCGGCCACCATGCCTGACCTGCTCACCACCTCCGGAGTTATCGCCTTCCTGAACTGCGCGTGGTCGGCCGTGACGGCGTTGGCGTGGTCCAGGACCGGGATCGAACTCAGCTCGTCCCGGGAGACCCCTTCCTTCTCCATGTAGTACCTCGCGAGGAGGCCGTTGAGGGCCGCGAAGGTCGCCCCCACGAATTGAGTATATTCTGCGGACTCGGCCATTGCGAGCGCCGCCGAGGTGGCTTCGGGTTCCAGATCCCGCATCTTCTCCACCCCCACTACCAGCGCCGAGTCGATGGCGCCTGCCTTCACGAGGTTGTAGGCGAGGTTGAACGCCGAACCCCCAGACGCGCACGCAGACTCGATCTTGAACGCTGGAATCCCGGCAAGCCCGAGGGCGCTGGCCAGGAGGGCGCCCATGTGCTCTTGACTCGACCCCACGGCGCTGAACATGTTCCCGACGAATATCTGCTGGGGCTTAACTTTCGGCGAGCCCTTCATTGCCTTCCGAGCCGCCTCCACCGCGAGGTCGAGGATCGACTTTTCCCAGTGGTCCCCTACTTTCGTGAATCCCGCTGAAGAAACATAGACCTTGGACTTCCCCAATCGATCCCCTACTTCTGGAGCTTGTCCCTGAACTTGCTGTAGGTGGAGTAGTTGATCCTCGAGGTATGCTGGATCATCGACTTCACCGTCTGGTTGATCCCCCTGGTCTTCTCTATCCCGTCCAGGACGTCGATGCAAAAGGCGTCGGAACCCGCCCCGGAGCCGAAACTGGCCAACAGTATCTTGTCACCGGGCTGGGCCTCGTCCAGGACGGCTGCGAGCGCGATCGGGGAGCTCCCCGCGTAGGTGTTCCCGATCATTGGGTTGAGCAACCCGGTCTTGATCTGGTCCATGGTGAAACCAAGCCTCGTCGCGACTTCGACTGGAAACCTCGGGTTCGGCTGGTGGAACACGGCGTACTTGAAGTCCGTGGGCTTGTGCCCGGTCTCCTTGAACAGGGTCTTCACCGCGGTTTCGATGTGGAAGAAGTATGCCGGCTCTCCAGTGAACCTCGAGAGGTGCCTCGGATATCTCTCGTGGGCCCGTCTCCAAAAGTCCCCGGTATCGGACACGTAGGATGTGCTGCAATCAATTACCCCTATCGCATTCTTGTCGTTCTTGCCGATGACAAAGGCTGCGCCCCCGCTGGCGGCTGTGTACTCGAGGTCGTCGCCGGGCCTCCCTTGTGCGGTGTCCATCCCTATAGCCAACCCTGCCTCAATCATCCCAGAACCGACCAGTCCGGTTATCACTTGAATGGCTTCGGTCCCTGCCTTGCACGCGAACTCGAGGTCGGCAGCAAGGGTGTGGTGCTGTCCCAGGGCCTGGGCGATAACCGTGCTGGTGGGCTTCACCGCGTAGGGCTTCGATTCTGTCCCCACGAATATGGCACCTAGTTTCTTTGTCCCTGACATCTTCATTGCCCTTCGAGAAGCCTCCAAGGCCATGGTCATCGTGTCCTCGTCCATGGAAGCGACGGCTTTCTCCACGTTGGGTCCGGATCCGCCTCCTTTCCAGACCTGGGCGATCTCGGTCGTAGGCAATCTGTAAATCGGAAGGTACGCACCGTAGCCGCGGATCGCGGCTCTCTGTTTGCTCTGCATGAGGTGCATGGTTGATTTAGGCGTGCCCGCTTCTTCTTCTACATAAACAGTTAGTCAGATAAGGGTTGCAGTGTTAGCCGATTGCCGAACATTGACGAGGAGTGGAATATTTCCTATGGCAAGCCGAGAAAGTAGCTCAGACTGCTTTGATCTGCTTAACCACTGCTGGACGAGCTTTCTTGAAAACTCGGTAGCCGCAGATGCATTTGACTTCCGGAAGTTTTGATAGCTCTTCCTGTGTGGTCCTCGTGCCACACCTTATACATTCATAGACGGCAGCCGCAAAGACCTTTGCCGGCTGTTCCTTGGGAGTTTCTACAGACAAACAGTAACCGCTCTGATTCCATGCTTATTTGTATTGCTCTTCGTGGTTCTGTTCTGCTTCGTTAATGGGGGGATAGGTCATGACGCTTCGCTTGGGGGGATGGACTGAGTGTTCCCCGCGCCCTCCACCTACATCCCACCACTAATCATACCCGAACCCTCTAATGACCCATTCCGAGCCCCAATGACTCGGAAGGATATGACATTCATCTTGGGTTCAAGGTGCAAGGATGGAGTGGTGCTGGTCGCCGACAGGAGAATTACATCTTCAGATGGAAGTTATTCGGGTCTTGGCGACAAGCTCTTCCATAACGTAGACCTTACCGTCTGGGGTGCCTCAGGAAATCTGGACTACTTCGAGTCCTTCAAAGAACGGGTGAAGGTTGCTATGCAAGACCGAGGGCGCGTTCCAGCACACCACTTCATCCTATTGGTGGAAGATGTCCACGCAGCACTCCTCAAGAACTATGGGACTGCTGTTGTGCGGGACTTCGCAGTTTTGATTGCGTCGAGGATTGGAGCCAAATCACAACTCAACTTTGTCGGAGTTTGGGGAGGCCATCGTCCCGTGAACACATACGAGACCATCGGGAGCGGAACTCCATACGGGGCGGCCTTTCTCAAGACGCTTTGGAAATCGAGCATGGGTATGAAAGACGTTGCCGAGTTAGGGTATTTTGTTATCAAACTCATCGAGAACAAAGAACTTGATGCGAGCGTGGGAGTTGAACGCGGGCATCCTCAAGTCTGGTTCTTACCCGACAATCCGCAGACCCCAGATAGCACATACGGAAATGAAGTCACCATCCGTGCGGCGAATGAAATCGAACTTGATGGCATGGCCGAATCGGTCAAGAGAAAATTAGACCTCTTCGATAGTGGGTTCGAGACATTCCTCAACAGGAGTTAGCGGTGTGAATTGTCTGGAGCAAGCCCGCCAAGGAAAAAAGAGATAATCAACAAGGTCGAAAAGTGGCTGAGAGAAGAGTTCTACGCAGTAAAGAAGATTCCAGACCTGAAAGCCGATGTGAACTTCGAAGTGAGTTTCGGGCCGGATGACAATAGACACGTGAACTTCGCCTTCCCCAGAGCGAGCAACGATTCCATTGGCGTCCTCGGCGGCGTTCAGTTTACTGAGGACAAACTCGCAAGAATCAGGCAACTCACGCCACAAGAGAAGAGCGATTTTGTCTGGCGGTTGCGGTTCGGTCTGGCCAGTCGGAACATCGCCCACAAATTCGAACCCTCAATGGCCGACTTCGAGCGCGTTACGATTTGGCGGAACATCTTCTTCGATGGTTTGACCAAGAACCTTGTAATCAGTATGGGTGGTGAAATCTACCTTGCGATATCAACTGTCCTTTGGGAAACCGATAAGGTCACGGGTTCTTCACCGATGGCCTCGGCTCATACAAGACCCTGATGGCCTCACTCCCCGAATCACAGAGGCCTCAGCACGTCGCCAACGCGGGAGTCAGGAAGCGACACTCCAACAATAACAGGATTGAACGGCTCAACGGAACCCTCAGAGAAAGGGTGAAAGTTCAACGCGGATGGAAGAACCCCGCTTCCAAGATTGCCGAGGGACAGAGGATTCACTATAACTTCGTGAAGCCTCATCAGGCCTTAGAAGGACAGACACCCGCAGAGAGGGCGGGAGTCGGAGTAGAGGGTCAGAACAAATGGCTTACACTACTGAGGAACGCGAGCGATAGTGAGGTAAAGGAGAGCTGACCCGAGGCTCACGAGTTCGGAAGAAGACGCTCCGCTGGTATCTCGTCAACTCTCTCTTCGCAATAATTGGGCTGTTTCTTGGCCTCTTGTTCGTTGGTTTTGTCGCCGAAAACGCGGTTGCCATCGTGCATTTTCCGTTCACGATTCCCGCCATACTGGGGGTAGGCATTGCGCTCGTTCTCGGAATCCCTAAGCTCTCCGCTCGGCGCAAGAAACGAGCGGAAGATATTATCCCCCCAATCGAAGCGTCATGACCTATCCCCCCATTAACGAAGCAGAACACGTGGCTCTGTCAAGTTCTCGGGTTCTCCTCCGATTTCTTCGGCGCTGTCAAGCCTCGGGACTTTTACATCGGGCAACTTCAGGAACCAACTCACAAGAGCAGTCACGATTAAGAGCACACCAGACAGCATTCCCAAAAACGCCAGGAATAGGATGCTTTGGATTTCTTCGCAATCGCCATACGGCCCACAGGTCGAATAATATTCCGACAGGGAAACATAAAGGCTGATCACGACCACGACCACCCCAAATGCCAGTATGATTCTATCCGACCGTTTGTCCATCTCTCTTCATATTCTTGCTCGCGTTCTGGAATATCGTCAGCCATTTGGTGGACCCCTCGGCCTTCGCGCCAGTCCTATCTTGAGGAAACGGGCCACGGCAGGCAATTTTCCCGATCATCAGATGGCCATCCTCGCAACCCTAATCGCGAAAGTGAACATGTCTCGCAATCCCAGCTTCGACACTCCGGCCTTCCTTGGCTGGAATGTGAAGGGCACCTCCACTATTTTCACCCCTGTTTTCAGCGCCAGTAGCACTCCCACCTGGAACTCAAAGCCTGTGGTGGGAAGGTCGGAGGCTAGGAGCGTCTGTATCGCCCCCAGGTTGAACGCCCTAAAGCCGGATGTGCAGTCCTTGACCCTGAGGCCCAGGAGGACCCTGACATATCTGTTCGCGACACTGCTGACTACTCTGCGCGACCAGCTCCACCCGGCGACACCTCCGCCCTCGACATACCTGGACGCCACAGCCACATCGGCCCCACCATCGACCGCTCGGACGAGGGCACCGATCACTCCGGGGGGGTGCTGCAGATCTGCGTCCATCTCCAGCACGATTTGAGGGTCCAAATTTGCAACTGAGAACCTGAACCCGTCGAGATACGCCGAGCCTATCCCCTTCTTTGCCTCTCTTGTCAACAAATGGACCCATGGCTCGGTCCCCGACACTGCCCTGACCTCCTCGCTGGTGCCGTCCGGGCTCGAGTCGTCGACGAAGAGGACCTGTAGCTCTGGGATTTCCGCTTCTTTGATCGCGGTAACCAGAGGTCGGATATTCTCCCTTTCGTTGTAAGTGGGGATCACGACGCAGACCTTGGGGCCTGTCGTCAATTGCTGGACCATCCTAAAGAAGGTCTCTCGCCGCGCGGGTGAACTCATCGGCGACTCGCGTCAACTGTTCCCTGTTGAGTCGTGGATGGACGGGAAGAGAGATCACGTGCTGGCAGGCCCTGCCGGTCTCCGCGAGCCGTTTCTTCGAGTAGCCCAGATCCGCGTAGAGGGGAGTGTTGTGCACCGGCGTCTTGAAGTAGACCGCGGCGCCGATCCCGGCCTTGTTCAGAACCTTCAGGATCTTGTCCCTGTTCTTCCTTAGGAAAAGAGTGTACAGATAATAGACGTGGGTCCTGTCCTTCCCGACCTGGGTGAACTCGGCCCCTTCGATCCGAGAAAGCCTCTCCATGAGAAATTTTGCGTTCCTCTTTCTAGCCTCCAAGAACCCCGGAAGCCTGTCCATCTGGACCGAAGCAATTGCAGCCGCCATCTCGGGGAGTCGGTAATTGAAGCCCAGATGTCGGGAATCGTACCCGTGCAGCATTCCGTGGTTCCTGACAAACCTGAGCCGGTCCGCCAACTCGTCGCTGTCGGTAGATACGGCTCCTCCCTCGCCTGCGGTTGCGACCTTTGTGGCATAGAGGCTAAAGCATCCTGCGTCTGAAATCGTCCCCGTCTGTTTCCCTTTGTACTCGGCCCCAAGAGACTCTGCCGCATCCTCGACAATGCGAATGGAATGTGCTTCGGCTATCTCGCGTATCTCGTCCATGTCCGCGGGATACCCGTACAGGTGGACTGGTATCACGATCTTCGTCCTCTTCGTAACCGCCCTGCGGAATTCCGCCGGGTCCAAGTTGTAATCATTTCTGGTATCCACGAAAACCGGCTTCGCCCCGCAGGCCAAGACCATGTTGGCGGTCGCGACAAAGGTGAACGAGGGGACCACGACCTCGTCGCCGGACTTTACCCCCATGGCGAGAAGGACGGAATGCAGGGCCGCCGTCCCTGAGTTGACTGCCACTACGTGTTTCGCGCCGAGAAGCTTGACTGCCTTCGACTCGAACTCCCTGACCATTTTCCCACCTTCGAACGACCCGTCAGTCAGCCGGCCGCTCTCGATGACCGAGTCGACCGCCCGCTTCTCCATTTCCCCGAGGTCGGGCAGGTTGATCGGGATGAATTCCATGATTCCCCCTACGACCCGCCGCACAAGAGTATATGAGATTCATCCGCCTTGGCATGCGCCGAGCCTGGTTGCGGATTCTCACCCTCTTCCCAGCAGCGCTCATCGCTGGGCTGGCCGTCAGGCTGGTGCTGCTCGCGATCCCGTTTCCTTATCTCCCCGATGTCTACTACTACGACACCCAAGCGGTGAAGGCCCTAGCCGCCGGGGTCGACCCCTATGGGTTCGCCTATGTCGTGCCCGCCGGGCTTCAGACGCCGGGGGCGGCTAATGTCTTCGCCTATCTTCCGGGCTTGCTGCTCGTCCTCTTGCCCTTTGGCCTGCTATCCGACGTTAGGGTGGCGCTCATCGCATGCGACGTGGTGGTTGCCTGGGGACTGTATGCCTTGGGAGGAGGCAGGGCCAAGACCTGTGCCATTGTGTTTCTTGCAATCCCTTTCACAATCCTGTTCTCGACCTGGTTTCCGAACAATGCTTTGGTCGGGATGGCATTCATGGGCCTCGCGCTGGCCTACGCGGAAAGGAGGCGACCAATTATTTCAGCGGTCTTCCTGGGCCTTGGGCTGGCGTCGAGTCAGTTCATCTGGCTCGCTTACCCGTTCTTCCTCTTGAAGGACCTTAAGCTCGGAAGGCTGAAAGAAGCGGCAGTCGGAGTCGCCGTTGCCGGGGCCGTGGCAGCCCCGTTTCTTGCCTGGAACGCGTCAACCTTCGTATCCGACACCGTGACCTTCGTCACCGCCAGAGAAGTAGTTGGCCTTGTAACGACCCAGCCGTGGTTTAGCATCAATCCCAGCCTGAGCGGAATCGTCTACACGGCGTTCGGGACCCATGTACCGCTGTTCTTCAGGGCCCTGGTGATATTGGCCCTGCTCGGATTCCTCCTGCGAAGGTCCGTGAAAGGAGGGCTGAACCTCGTGCACGTGACCATTTTCGTAACCGCGACGCTGTTCGTGCTACCAAGCGTCTTCTTCTGGGCATACCTTGAGCTCCCGTTCCAGACGCTACTCGCCTGGTATGCTTTGTCTCCAAAGCCGTATTCCTTAACTGCTAATCCTTAAAGCGCCGCCGAGACAGCCGCGAGAAACGTTGGCCGCCATTGTGGGCCTCGACCCGAAGACGAGACTGGTCTTTACTGTAGTAGCTTGGGTCTCGCTGCTTACTATCATCGCCGTCTTCGTTTACGGGGCCTACGAATCCTACGTATCCCCCGGACAGCCCTGGGGCCGAGTAGTGGTAGACGTCTACTGGCCTTTCGGACCCTACTTCGCGCAGCTGGTGACCTACTTCAGCGTGGCATGCGTCGCGCTCTTCTACTCCGGGCTCCGTCTTTGGGAGACGAGGATATCCCGTTGGCCCAGTTCGGTGGTGTCCCTCCTGCAGGTGCTGGGATTCGTGGTCGCGTTCTCCTCGGCCTACGAGGTGATCTACAATTTCATATTCTGGGGGGCCATCTACACCGTGGAAGCTCTCCAGCGGGGGACGTCGATCCCGGACCTCATTAACAGCAACTATCCCGTCCCCTGGAGCTTTGTATTCGCGACGAAGGCCTTCTCGGCCTTGTTCGTGATATCGGGGTATTCCGTCTATTTCCTGAGGCAGCTGAAGTCTAAGATCGGCTAGCAGACTTTGTGGGAGCAGCCCTGCCACTGTAGAGCAGGAGTAGGTGCACAATGGCGAATGCGGTGAATCCCACGAGGGAAATGACCGCCAGTGTCGAGACGCTTCCAGCAAGGAACGGTATCCAGGAATATGCCTGATAACCGGCGAGCAATAGCCCCATGGTCGTGGAGGACACGGACCACGCCCAGGTCAGCCTTTCGCCAGGCCTGAACTTGAGAAGGGCCCCTCCGATGAAGAAGGCCACCACCGGCCAAAGGTTCAGGGGTGCCTCGGTAATGTAGACTACGGCAAGCCACACAACTCCCGCCACAAGGAAGGCGTAGCCTAGATTGGTGCGGAGCAGGTCGAGAACACGCATCTGGTCAGCCGCTCGGAGTTCCCGATATAAATGGTGGTGTAGCCGACGACGAGCCCGCGTTAGCCTTATCTGTCGTGCGACAATGCTCAATGGGAAACTGATTGCAGTCAATGTCTGGCGGGACCGTCCTTGCAGCCAGGCTCGCCGAACTTACCAAGCCTGTCACCGACCTCGATGAAGGACTTCTCGCTTCGGCGACCTACGACGGCGACCAGAAGGTTGCAGTCCTGAAGTTTTACGACCCCCGGGCGGGAAGATTTTGGCTCTGGAAAGACAACACCGGCCACCGACCGTATTGCTTCACTAGGCTCGAGGAGAGCGAGCTGGGGGCCATCAAGAACAGGAGAGATGTCGTTTCGATAACCGAAGTAGAAAGGCTCGATCTGCTCAACGACACCACCGTCAAGCTGAGGAAGATCGAAGTCACCGACCCTCTGGCCATCGGGGGAGGGAACGACAGCATCAGAGATGTAATCAAGGCATGGGAAGCCGACATCAAGTACTACGAGAACTACTCCTACGACAAGGGTCTCCGAATGGGGACCTACTACCGGGTCGCAGGGGGGAAGGTCCAGCCCCTGCGGCACGAGGTCCCGGACCTGGTCTCCAGCTCTCTTGAAGAGGTCTTCAGGAAGAACCCGCCGGAGTTCGGACCATATCTTCGCGAGTGGGCTGAGCTCCTAGGGCAGCCCCTGTCCGACTTCCGCAGGATAGCCCTCGACATCGAAGTGGCCAATGAAGAAGGAAGGATGCCGGACCCGGAGAAGGCGACGCTCCCCGTGATAGCGGTGTCGTTCTTCAACGAGGAGGAAAAGATCGTATACGTCCTGAAACGAGACGGAACCAACACCCTGCCAGATCCCGGGGTCACAGTCTTCGGGGAGGAGGCGGACCTGATCAGGGCCTGCTTCTCCAAACTGCTCGAGTATCCTGTCGTGATCACCTACAACGGGGACGACTTCGACCTGAGGTACCTCAAGCACAGGGCCGACGGACTGGGCATCGGGGAGAAGGAGGACCCCATCCAGCTGGAGCGCCTCGCCGCGTCCACCAAGCATGGAATTCACATCGACCTCTACCGGTTCTTCTTCAACAAGTCGATCCAAGTATACGCGTTCAGCAACAGATACTCTGACAGGACTCTGAACGGGATCGCAGAAGCGCTCCTGGGGAAGTCGAAGATCGAGTTCGAGGGGAACATCGGAGACCTTCCTGTCAATGAGCTTGCAAAGTATTGCCTGAACGACTCCCAGCTCACGTACGAGCTCACGTCGATGAGCGGCTCGGTAGTCATGAAGCTCCTGCTCGTCATCGCAAGAATCGCGAAGATGCCGATGAACGACGCAGCCAGGCTGGGGGTGTCCAACTGGATCAGGAGCATGCTCTACTACGAGCACAGAAAGATGGGCGCCCTAATCCCACGGCAGGACGAGCTGGCGGAGAAGGGAGGGGCGTCGTCGGAGGCAATCATCAAGGGAAAGAAGTACAAGGGCGGGCTCGTCATCGAGCCGAAGCCAGGGGTACACTTCGACGTCTCTGTCATGGACTTTGCCAGCCTGTATCCGAGCCTCATCAAGGTGTACAACCTGTCCTACGAGACCATGAATTGCCGCCACCCGGAGTGCAGGTCGAACGAGGTCCCGGGGACAGCGTCCTGGGTCTGCAAGAGGAGGAAGGGGGTGACCAGCCTCGTGGTGGGTTCGCTTAGAGACCTCAGGGTCAACCACTACAAACCGCTCGCGAAAGACCCGAACCTCTCAAAGCAGGACCATGAGCTCTATGGTGTTGTGACCCAGGGCCTGAAGGTCATCCTCAATGCGGCCTATGGAAGCCTGGGGATGGAGAGCTTTGCTTTCTACTGCCTTCCTGTCGCCGAATCGACGGCCGCCCTCGGGAGGTATGCCATAACGAAGACGATACAGAAGTGCGAGGAGCTGGGGATAGGCGTCCTCTATAGCGACACAGACTCGATCTTTTTGCAGAGTCCGTCGAAGGACCAGATCATGACAGTCTCGAGGTGGGCAGAGGGGGAAGTTGGGGTTGACCTCGACCTAGACAAGACCTACAGGTACGTTGCTTTCAGCAGCAGGAAGAAGAACTACTTCGGGGTCCTTCCCGACGGGACGCCGGACATCAAGGGCCTTACGGGGCGTAAGAGTCAGACCCCGGAATTCCTCAAGCAGACGTTCTACCAGGCCCTCGACGTGCTCAGCAAGGTCAACTCCCAAGGAGATTTCGAACCGGCGAGAGCCAAGATCAAGGAGATTCTCACGACCATGGTAAGCAGGCTGAAGAACAAGCAGGTCCCCGTGGAACAGCTGGCGTTCAACGTGATGATGAGCAAACCGACGGGCAAGTACGACGGAACCACCCCCCAGCACGTCAGGGCGGCGAAGCTCCTCGAAGACAGGGGGAGGGAGATACGCCAGGGAGAGATAATCGCCTATGTCAAGACGAAGAACCCGCCGTACGTGAAGCCGGCGGAGCTTGCCAGGGTTGAGGACATAGACGCCGACAAGTACATCGAATACGCCCAGTCGATGTTCGACCAGATGCTCGACGCCCTGGATTTCAGCTTCGACGAGATAATGGGGGCGACGACCCTGGACCTCTTCTGGTCCTAGGGTCGCAGCTTCCGTTCCATTATGCTGGAATCTGTTGTTGAGGACTGGAGCCAGAAGAAGGCTGACGGAAAGTTTGGAGACATGGTAGACATCTTTCCACAGGTTCCCTCTGCCGGGAGGAGTTCGGGAAAACGCTTCTTGGCCTTCGCTCCGGTTTTAATACTCGTGGGTAGAATGGGAATTAGAAGCCCATGGCGACCCCTTCGATGAGGTTCTCGGTGGCAGCCAAGATGATCGTAGCTTCGGTTGCCCACACGGGGTCGTACTCGACGATAGGCCGAGACATGCGCGAGCTGAAGGCATGGATCGACTCCCATAGGATAGAACAGAGCGGATACCCTTTTTGCCTCTTCTTCGACAACCCCAGCGAGACTGCCGAGGGGGAACTGAGGAGCGAGGCGTGCATCCCGGTCTCCGACCAGTTCAAGGCCGTCGGGAGATATCAGATGAAGGAGCTGCCGCAGGTGGATGTTGCGGAGACTCGCCACGAAGGGCCTCCGGAGAAGTTCGGGATGACCTATGGTCCTTTCCTCGAACAGCTTCTGAACGACGGCTACCAGATCCTCGGTCCCGCACGGGAATTCTACATGGCCGTCACCGATGTCTCCGGTCCCGGGGCTGGGTTCCTCATTCAGCAGCCTGTGACGAAGAAGTGAAGGGCCGAGCTTGAACATACGCGGATGGGGAGGTCGGGCTTTGTATTGACTCGCTCAGTCAAACTTGGAATCGTCCAGATGAAGATGTCCGTGGGAGGTCAGTCGAACCTCCAAAAAGCGGCCGACATGGTTTCAGAGGTCGCCGAGCTGGGGGCTGAGATTGTTTGTCTTCCCGAGCTCTTCTCTTCGAGATATTTCCCTGCCGAGCGCGACTCTAAGGCTACCCCCGAGCAGGTCCCAGGCCCAACGACAATGGCGCTGTCCAAGGCGGCACGCAAGGATGGGGTCGTGCTTATCGGAGGCTCGATATACGAGGAATCCGGCGCGAAAAGGTACAACACCTCTGTAATCTTCGACGAGAAGGGGAAGGTAGTCTCGAAGTACAGGAAGGTGCACATCCCCCAGGATAAGCACTACTACGAACAGGACTATTTTTCGCCGGGAAACGGTTACAGCGTCGCAAATACTTCCAGAGGGAAGATAGGGACTCTGGTGTGCTTCGACCAGTGGTACCCAGAACCTGCGAGGATATCCAAGCTCATGGGGGCGGAGGTCCTCTTCTACCCGACCGCGATCGGGTGGGTCAGAGGCATCGAACCGGTCGAGGGAGACTGGAAGGCGGCCTGGGAGGCGGTCCAGGTCGGCCATGCCATCTCGAACAGCACGGTTGTATGCGCGGTCAACCGCGTCGGAATCGAGGGCAAGACCACGTTCTGGGGAGGATCGTTCGTCTCCGACCAGTTCGGAAAGGTGCTGTTCAGGGCTGGGGACCGTGAAGGGGTGTTCGTCGTTCCTTGCGACCTCGGCCTTGCCCAGACTATTGAAGGAGGGTGGGGCTTCCTTCGGAACCGGAAGCCACGAACGTACTCTCGAATCTCGTGAGTGTCTATGGCCCCGACACCTGCCTCGCTTGGTTACAGCATGCCGGCAGAATGGGAGAGACACAGGGCGACGTGGCTATCCTGGCCAAAGAATCCCGATACGTTCCCGGCGGAGATACTTCCGCTTGTCGAGGCGTCATACGTGAAGATAGTAAAGGCGCTCGCATCAGACGAGGAGGTCAGGATCATGGTCGACGACCCGAAGACTGAGGCAAGGGTCAGGTCGCTCATCGACGCGAATGGGAACGTCACATTTCGTCGGCTCCGAACCGTCGATGTCTGGGTGAGGGACTACGGACCGATATACGTCAGGGGCAAGGGGGTCGCACTCACAAAGTGGATTTTCAACGCCTGGGGGAACAAGTATGTTGACCTGAAGCCAGATAATGAAGCGGGGGACCGCATGGCGAAATCAGAGGGGCTCCCTATCTTCTCACCAGGGATGGTCCTCGAAGGAGGCTCGGTCGACGTCAACGGCAGGGGGTGCATGCTCACAACAGAGCAGTGCCTCTTGAACGAGAACAGGAATCCGAGCCTGGGCAAGGGGGCGATACAATCTTCTCTTATGGAGAACCTTGGCGTAGACAAGGTCATCTGGCTAGAAAAGGGGATCGAAGGCGACGACACCGACGGGCACGTCGACGACATCGCCAGGTTCGTCGGGCCGAGGGCCGTCATCGCGGCGGCAGAGGTGTCGGAGTCTGACCCCAACCATGGAGTACTGGTGGAAAACATGCGGAGACTCGAAGAAGCTACGGACCAGGACGGCCACGGCCTGGAAATAGTAGGTCTCCTGATGCCTCCGAGGGTCGAGTCGGACTGGGGTAGGCTCCCTGCCAGTCACATCAACTTCTATATCGGGAACGCCGTAGTATTGGTACCTATGTTCGGGGGGGACAGCGACAGGGCGGCGATCGAAATCGTCGGGAGGAGTTTTCCCGAGAGAGAGATAGTCGGCATGGACTGCCGGGCCATAGTTCATGGCCTGGGGACCCTTCATTGCGTGACTCAGCAGGTTCCCCAGGGATAGGCTGAGAAACAGGTCACTGGAACGATGCTACCTTTTCCTTGAACCCGGCGAGGAAGGCTTCTGCAGACACCCCGAATTCCTGCTTCCCTTCCCTGGTTCTGACCGAAATCGTCCCGGCGCTCTCCTCTTTCCCCCCCACGACTATCACGTAAGGAACCTGAAGGATCTGCGCGTTTCTGACTTTCGCGTTTAGGGTCCCTGATTCGAAGTCCCCTTCGGCCCTGATCCCAGAGTCAATCAGGGATGTCAGGATTTTCCCGGCGTAGTCCCTGTTCGCGCCGGTAAGGGGGACGACCCGGGCTTGCACTGGGGATAGCCAGACGGGGAGCCTGCCCTTGTAGTGCTCAAGGAGGACCCCGATGAACCTCTCGAGGGTCCCGAAGATCGCCCTGTGCACCGTGATAGTCTCGTGCTCCTTGCCGTCGGAACCGGTGTAAGTGAGGTTGAATCGCTTCGGGAGCTGGTAGTCGAGTTGGATCGTCGTGCACTGCCATTTCCTCCCCATCGAGTCCTTGATGTCGACGTCTATCTTCGGGCCGTAGAAGGTCCCGTCCTTCTCCATTATCGTGTACTTGAGACCCTTTGAAGAGAGGACCTTCTCCAACGTAGTGGTGGCCTCGTCCCATTCATCCTTTGCCCCCGCGTGCTCGTCGGGCATGGTGGAGACTCTGACCTCGAATTCGAAGTTGAAGAGATGGTACATCTTCATCATCAGGTCGAGGAGCTCCCCTATGATCGCTGGGGCCTGCTCCTTCGTCACGAAAATGTGGGCGTCGTCCTGGGTGAGCTTCTTCACCCGGAAGAGGCCGCTAGCGACTCCGCTGAGTTCGTTCCTGTGCAGGGTGTCGAAGCAGGCGACCCGGAGGGGCAGGTCACGGAAGGACCACTTCTTCGACCTGTAGTAGAGCATCGTGGAAGGGCAGTTCATCGGCTTTAGTGCGAACTCCTCGTCTCCCATTTCTGTGACGAACATGTTCTCTTTGTAAAAGTCCCAGTGCCCGCTTACCTTCCAGAGGGCCGAGTTGGCCAAGGAAGGTGTGCTCAGCTCGATGTATCCTTGCTTGGCTTCCTCCCTCCTAATGAGGTCGATCAGGGCATTCCAGATCTTCAGCCCCCTGTCGTGCCAGTAGACCATCCCAGGAGAGGTCTCCTGGAAACTGAAAAGGTCCAGCTTCTCTCCGATGACCCTGTGATCGGTCTCGGGGAGGCCCGAGAAGTCGCTGCGCTTCAGTCGCGACTGTATCTCCGAGTCCGTCTGCTCCCGTCTTGGCTTCGCGGGCGGAAATGTGTCGGGCCCAGGTTGGTGGGTGTAGCTCCTCGACATCTCGGCGAGTGGGTGCCCCTTGACCTTGATCTGAAGTGCCTTCGTCCATCCGAAGGGGGATTTCATAGTGGTCAGGCCTGCTGCCTTGCTCTCCGCCTCCATGAAAACTAGAAGTTTCAGGGCGTCCTTGGGCCTCGCAAGGTCCTGGCTGATGTGAGCGAAGGGGTAGAGCATCACCCTGGCTGCCCCGAGCTTCCCGAGGAAGTCCTTGGCATCAGATATCGCCCTTTTGACTAGCTCCTCGTCGTCTCCCCGCTCGAATGCGGTGAACAGCACCACGAGGTCATCCTCGTGAACAAGCTTCAGGTCGGCTTCCTCGGCGTCCGCGATCTCCTTCTTCACCGGTTTGTACTCGATGAAATCAGCGTGCATCTGCAGGATCTTCAACCTTGGCTAACTCCGTTCTACCAACGAGACCGTTCCAGAGATTTCGACTTCTTGGTCGCCTTCTTCCATTCCTTATAGTGATCGTGACATAGGTAGACTCTCCGTCCCTCCCCCCCTAGGCTCAGTCCGCTGCCGCCCAGCTGGGCGCGGCTCAACGAGCGCTGGGCAGTGTTGCCGCAACTGTTGATGTTGCACTTTACGCCCTTGTCGACCTTCCCCAATCTGGTCAGCCAGAACCCGATTCAGGATATATAATGTTGCGCGAGACGCCAGCGTCGAGTGCTCAACAAGTTCAGAGAAAGGCTCGACGGCTACTTCCTGTCAATCGGCAGGGGATTCTCGAGGACGGGCCTTGGGCCGACCTCTTGGACATTCGTGGGTCTTATCTTGGCTCTTGCTTCCGGCGCGGCCTTCTGGTCTTTAGGCAGGTATGGAGGTCTAGGGGGCGGCATCCTCTTGCTCGCCTCTGGATTCTTTGATATCGTGGACGGCGCGGTGGCAAAAGCGACCGGGAGGATTTCGAAGCAGGGGGCGTTCCTGGACTCGACCCTTGACAGGGTGGCGGAAGTCGGTGTCTTTCTGGGGATCCTTGCAGGTGGATACGCCAGCCCCCACGTTGTCCTGCTTGCCCTATCGTTCAGCCTCCTAGTAAGCTACACCCGGGCCCGCGGCGAGTCCCTGGGGACCAGCCTCTCGGGGGTCGGGATTGGGGAGCGCAGCGAGCGGATCTTGGTGGTATCCCTGGCTTCTGTATCGGGGCTGACGGACTGGGGGGTGCTGGCGGTGCTTTTCCTCGCAGGTTTCACCTTCGTCGAGAGGACGTTCCGGGCCTCAAGGGCCCTGGGTGTATCCTGACAGACCATTTCGAGTCTCTTCCATAAGCGAGAGAGCCCTTTCGAGTTCCTGGGTTCCCCGTCCAGTGATCTCATAGGCCGATCGGAAGGAATCCGAGGATTTCCGGACCAGGCCCTCTCTCCTGAGCTTGTATAGGACAGAGTAGAACGTTATCGATGCTGGGGAGAAGTTGTGCCTCCGGCGGACTCGGGCCTTTAACTCGGCGGGGTTGGCGGGGGCCACTCGTAGCTCGGACAGGATATACAGCCACAGGTTCCCTCTCGTCAGGGAAAGACGAAGATGGTCCAGGGCCAAACGGCCAGGGGCAGGGCTCTCGACTTCAATAACGTTGCCCGCTAGACTGAGCAGTTCCGCAACCGAACGATATTTCAACCTCTCCGAATCGACTGCGGGCTGTCATGGTCAAGAAACCTGGCTCGAGGAGGACGCCGAGCCGGAGGAACCGATATTTGGCAGTCACCACCATCCTGTTGGTCGTCCTAGTGGCGACGGGGGCATACATCCTGTATCCGAAGGGGTCGGATTGCGCCCTCATCCCCGACCCCCATGCGACCTACGCCAGAGTGGACACCTCTCAGGGATGCTTCGAGGTCCAGCTCCTTCCCGGTTCGGCCCCCCTGACCGTTGCCAACTTCGTCAAGCTGTTGAATTCGGGGTTCTATGATGGCCTGGTGTGGCACAGGATTGCCACCAGCCCCCCTGTAATCCAGACGGGGGACCCGTTGACCCGCGACGGCGGGGGTGACCGCACGACCTGGGGTAGAGGGGGTTCAAGCCAGACCGTCCCCCTTGAAGTGGGGAACTCCAGTCTGCACAATGACCGAGGGTATCTGGGGATGGCCAGAGGGTCGGACAACAACAGCGGGACTTCGCAGTTCTACGTCAACCTCCAGGACAACCGATACCTCGACGGCCGATACACCGTATTCGGGAAGGTGATAAGTGGCATGAACGTCGTCGACACCATTTCATCCCTGCCCCTCAGTACCCAGTACTCTGATCAGCCCGATGACCCAAGCCAAGCGATGCTTCTTGGTGTTACGATTCTGAGCAGCACGAGCTAAACCGGCTGAGGACCGGGACGCCGAGGCCCCCGACTTCTACTTTCCATGATTTGGCCCACCGCATGCGCCCGTCAGGCTTTTCCAGTTTCGCAACGCGGGAGCGTGTTCGACAAGAAGTATCCGAACTCGCTTTGCCTCACGACGACCCAGGTCGAGGCCCTGTCCCGGACTCCATCACAGGTAATCTTGATCCCTTTCCCGGATTGCAAGAAGGAATCCTATCACTTGGCAAGTCGTCGAAGCCAAAAGTGTCTTAGAAGGTCGCTTTCGTATTCTGCTGGAGGAGCTACCAGTTCCGTCTTTCGCTCTTAGCTCGAACCTTGACAATGCCGTAATGCACACTGCATGAAATGCAATAGTAGCGAACGGTCGTGGGAGAAGCAATGTAAGCCCCTGCAGCCCTCAATTCTCTAGCGAGCGTCGGCTCCACGAGCGACATCCTAGTCGTAACCTTCTTCGCCTTGTCTCTCGGAACGCTAGCGCCGCAGTTGCTGCAGTAGATGGTTCCGCTCCTCCCCTTCCCTCCCTTGGAGCGTCCTCGACTTTTTCTCTTCTTTGTCAAGGTTCGTTTCCCGTCGAGGCTCAGACCCTCTTTAAACATATGGCTCGGATTGGCGATTCATTCATGAGACGGGTCGGATTGACACAAATGATTGATGGCTGTGGCACGAGCTTCCTTAAGTGAACGGGAGAGGGCGGTACGCCGCTTGAAGGTTCTGGTTGCAGGGTTCATCACCATCGACAGCATCCAGCTTCCCATGAGGAAGATCACTTCTGTGGGAGGTCCCCCATGCTATGCGGGCCTCGTGTGCGCCAGGTTCGGCCACGATGTAACCGCCTTGACAAAGGTCGGACCGGACTTCCCCGATGAACAGGCCGTCTGGCTTGCGCGAAACGGGATCGTCCTGCGGTCAGTGGACAGGAGCCTGGGCAGACCTACGACCCGCTTCGAAATCAACAAGATGGGAAACGACCGGACACTGACACTCATTTCGAGGTGCGAAGACATAATGAAGGACCAGCTCACGGACAGGCGCTATGATGCGTCCCTGGTCAGCCCCATCGCAGGGGAGGTGACCCCTGAGCTCCTGACGGAAATCTCCGCCCGCTCCGATTTCACGTTCCTCGACCCGCAGGGGTTCGTCAGGAAGTTCGACGGTGAAGGCCATGTTTCAATCGGAGAACTGGAGGACAAGAGCATCCTACCGAAGGTCGATGCGTTGAAGATGGACAGGGAGGAGGCCCAGGCGCTTACGGGCAAGGACGACGCGAAGGAGGCCCTGCGGAAGCTCGCATCGATAGGCGTAAGGAAAGCGCTGGTGACGTCTGGGTCCGACCAATGCCACGTCCTAGATGGCGGAAGGATCTACACGATTTCGGTCCCCCAGGTTCAGGTCGTGGATACGACCGGGGCAGGGGATGTCATGGCAGGGACGATAGTGGCGATCTACCTGAGGACTCGTGAGTTCCTATGGAGCGCCTGCTTCGGAATCGCGGCATCCTCACTCTCCCTCCATCTGATAGCCCTCTCAAAGGTCGACCTCCCCATGAGCGTGGACGACCAGGCAAAGAAACTGTACTCCGCCGCCACCCCGATTTCCGCGGTCTGAGAAATCGGAAGGATGGTCGAACATTCTTCTTGCTCTGACCAATTGCTGGCCATGCGATCGCCGGCGGCTTCGTTGTCAGTAGGACCTTGCGAAGTTCACTTGCATCTTCGGCTCTTCGCCGCATGAGATGCAGGCCCCCTTCAATGCCTCTTGTTCGAAGGGGATGTTGATGATCTTGCCGCCTGTCTTCTCCTTCAGCGCCTCCTCGCAGCTCTCCTTCCCGCACCACAGGACCTTCACAACACCTCCCTTCTCCTTGAGTATCTTCTTCAGTTCGTCAGGGGAGTCGGTCGAGCGGGTATTTTCCTCCAGACTCTTCCTCGCCTTTTCAAGGAGCTGGTGGCCGATGCTTTCGAGCTCTTTCCCGACTTCCGACTCAAGGTCGACGAGCTTCGCAGCCCTCTTGGTGCCGGTGTCTCTCCTTACCAGGACCGCCTGGCCAGCCTTCAGGTCCCTGGGTCCGATCTCGACCCTGAGGGGGACTCCCTTCAACTCCCATTCGTTGAACTTCCGGCCCGGGGTGAGATGGTCCCTGTCGTCGAGCCTGACCCTGAAGTCCCCCGCGAGACGGTCGTGGAGGACCCTGGCCTCGGAGAGAATTTCCTGCTTGTTCTCATCGTTCACTATGGGCACGATGACGACCTGTATCATAGCAATCCTGGGCGGGATCACGGCACCCTTGTCGTCGCTGTGGACCGCCAACATGACGCCTATCTCCCTCGTCGTCAGCGCCCAGGTGTTCTGCCAGGCGAACTGTTTCTCTCCGCTGCTGTCGATGAACACGATTTCGAATGCCTTTGAGAACCTCTGCCCGTCAGTGTGGAAGTCCGGACCCTGAATCGCCTTCCCGTCTGGGAGCAGATGCTCGATGCTGTAGCTTGCCACCGCGCCCGCAAACTTCTCTCTGTCCGTCTTCCGCCCAATGTATCCAGGCAGTGCGAGGTATTCCTCGGTTATCGCTTTGTATATGCCCAGGATTTCGTCCCGCTCGGCGTCTGCTTCTTCTTTGCTGGCGAACAGAGTGTGCCCCTCGTTCCATAGGAATTCACGGGATCGGAGGAAGGGGGTGGGGTGCTTGAACTCCCAGCGGATGACGTTGTTCCACTGGTTGAGCCTCATCGGGAGGTCTCTCCAGGAGCGCACCCACTTGGAAATGACTTCGTACATCACGGTCTCGGAAGTGGGCCTTATCGCCAGCCTCTCCTCGAGCTTCGACTTGCCGGCCTCCGTCACCCAGGCGACTTCGGGTGAGAACCCCTCGACGTGCTCGGCCTCCTTCTTCAGGAGCCTCTCTGGTATGAGCAGGGGGAAGTAGACATTCTGGATGCCTATCCGCTTGAACCGGGCGTCGGTAGCCTCCTGGATGTGCTCCCAGATGGCATAGCCTGAGGGCCTGAAGACCATACATCCGGAGACAGGGCTGTAATCACCGATCTCGGACTTTAGGACGATCTGAGTGTACCACTCATCGAAGTTGTCTGCCTTCTTGGCGACCATTCCGTCCTTGGTAAGCTCTGACATGTAACCCCGTTCGCCGACCGTGCGTGCTTAAAGAACGTGACCCCAGTCGAAGGACGGGACCGGGGCAGGCACCTTGCCAGGGAGAGTGGGGGACACCGACCTAACTTCTCGGACCAGGCTCGAGACTATTATGAATCCCCCTAGGAGAAGGAAGACGACTATCGAAACGTATCTGATCCTCTGAGGGGTAAGGATCTTGCCTAGTCCCTTCCCCAGTATGGTCTGCATAGCGGTCGCCGCTATGAGGCCGACGCAGGTGGCAACGAAGACCAGCCAGATGGAGGAATATTGCGCCACGAACACGATGGTCAGGATCTGAGTGGCGTCCCCTGCAAGGTCAAGCAGGGCCAGAGCCGCGACCATCCCCAGGAACTTCCTCTTCACGTCATTTTTCTCAGAGAGTCTCTTTTCCTCCTTTTAAACGAGCTTCTGACCGATCAGCCCATTCGCCTCCCATACGGCGTAGGCCACTATAACACTCCCTCCGGCGACCTTGATCCATAGGATAGGAACATAGGTTATGGCGACGGCCCCCACCGTGACGTTCACGACCGCGGTCAAAACGAAGGCCGTCGATCCGGCGAGGAAGACGATCAGAGCTCGCGTCTTCGTGGCCAGGGCGAGAATCAGCAGGGCGTCCTTATCGGTCAACTCGGTCACAAACATAGCCAAACCTATGCCGACGAATGCCGCGAGCACGTCAGTCAAAGTAGATTCCCTCCCGGGTTTCGGCAAGATGCCCAACTGAACCTCTGTCCGGAAAACACCCGTCTCTCCAAGGATACTAACGGCCCATGCAATTGATAGTGAAAGCGGAATCCCCTCGGGGGAGGAATCTTCCGGGCTCGCTTCTTTTCAATGTGAAACGTTAGGCTTCTTTCGGAGTATCGGCCTTCCGCCAAGGCATGACGAGGAGCACCACGCCGATGATCATGAGAACAAAGGCGCCTCCGACACCCAGGGTAACGCTACTTCTCCCTACTCCGTATATGCAAACCGGGACGAGCAGCATCGCTACTACCCCCAGGACCTTCGTGTTGCGGAGAGAGTTCAGGCCGAATTTCGCCGTGATGAGATAGCTAAGGAGGACGAGCATCGTAGGGAAGACCAACGAGAACCTCCCGACTATGAAGTCGTTGGCCGCTCCAGAGATGCCTGTAAATCCGTTTGCATAGAGCGCCGAAACGAGCGATAGCACGAGGCTTGCGACTGCCATCGCTTGCAGCATGCTGCTCAATGACTCGACCTTTCCCTGCCGTGCGGGCCCCTCGACGCCGGACTCGTCGATCACCAGACCCACAAGCACCGCCACGGTCCCTGCCAGGAATACATACGGGTCCCGGGTCACCGCGAGGTAGACGCTCGAAGGTAGGACGGCGGATATTCCGGTGTTAACCCAGAGATAGATCGCGTAGAGGCCGCTTATGGCGAAGGGCGCCAGGTAAAGCATTGCGGAAAGGTCTCCAGAATATGGCCTGCGGCTCATCGTTCGCTTCGCGCGCCCGTGGTGGGCTTAAAACCCTTGTGATGCTTCAGGTTCCTTTTGAGGTTGACCTGCCAAAGGTGAGATAGGCGGTGTGGCCTACCATTATGTTCGAAGGCCTCGTCATCCCGATCCTTGCTTCAAGGTGCCTCATCAATATCTCCACCGTCTCTATGGCAGCGAACCCTTCTTCTTTCATCTTGGCGACGAGTTTCTCGGCCTGGTTCGTCGTGGGCGTAACTGCGGCCATGGGAGCCGAGGGTTTCAGGCTCTTTTTCATGCTGGCAACCACTTCCCACGGGTCCCCGACGTCGAGTACCCCTGCGTCCGTACCGGTTTCTTCGAACCCGAGGCGGGAGTCCCCGATCTTGAAGTTGACGTGGGCCGTGAGCCCGGCCTTCTCTATGTTCTTCCGCGCGACCTCTTGAAATTCCGGTCGGATGTCGTAGGTGAAGACCGTCCCACCCGGCTGCACGAGATAGGCCATTAGGGCTGTCGTTGCTCCGCTCCCCGTCCCGGTTTCAATCACCCTAGAGCCAGAATGAATCCCCAGTTTGACCATCATCAGACCGAGGTCCTTTGGGTAGATGACCTGGGTCTTTCGCGAGAGCTTCATTATGATGTCCTCGATGGTCGGCCGAAGTATGATGAGTTCGTCGCCCATCGAAGTGGTGGTGACGACCCCGTACTCGCCTCCCACCAGCGATGTGACGTCAAGGATCCCCAGGTGCGTGTGCAGCTTCGGCGTGTCTCTAGGCCTGATGAGCCATTTCCGCCTCCTGTCCCTGAAGACCAGGACGTATGAATCCAACGTGATCCTGTCGGGATCCGCGAGTGTTTCTGATGTCCCCAACTGGGTAAGCCTCCTCTAGGCCCTCCACCAGTCGTACCTCAGGAACTCCACCGACTTCTTGTCGACGTCGGAGAGGGCGATTATGAACTGCTTCCGGACTGTCGTCGCAAGCCTACCGGACCTGACCATGGACGTAGCTGTGATAGTCGAGGTCGGGGACATGACCTGCACGATGTAGGGAGCGTGGTCGATTCCCGGACCGTGCTCGTAGACGGCGAAGTCCGACCCGAACTTTATCCCCGGGGTCACCACGTAGCCGGCTTCCCTCAACTTTCGATAGACCATGAACTTCTCCGCAAAGTCGGTGTAGGAGCCCTCGCAGATCCGAACGAGCTCCTTCGAAGTCAGTTCACTCCCAGATTCGTTCTCGACCGTGAGGGCCTTCTTCGCCGCGAGGTAGTACCCTTCCATCAGGTCAAGTATCAGGGGGGCGTCGAATTCGAAGTCCTTCGGCTTTGGTATTCCGAGGGGCTTTCCGTAATATCCCTCCTTGAATAGCCTGCGGGAGGCTTCGATGTCCCAAACGACTATCCTGTTCTCGAAGAGCCTGCCCGTCGCCCTCTTGGGCATGGCTACAATCCCAGTGCCAGGATTGTGCTGGCGTCTGCGGCGCTGAGCATCGCGTCGGCGCAGTCCTCTATCGACTCCAACAGCTCCTTCACGAGGATAAGCTCCTTCATGTTGGTTGCAATCTTCATTGTCATGGCGACCGATTCCCTGTAGCTCCCGTCGATCAAACTCTCTATCTTCTGGACCTGTGCGGCCATCTGAATCGACTGGTCCGGGTTTATCGAAAGTGCCCGGATGCTCTCGCTCAGTTTCGAGATGCCGTCGATGAGCAGACCTAGAAGTTTTGTTATCGCTTCTTTGTACTTCTTGTTCTTTGCAGAGCTCTTTGGGACCTGAGACATCTTGAAGGCGATGCCATTCAGATGTCCGAAAATGTCCTCGACCGAAAAGGCGGCCCTCAGAAGGTCTTCTCTGTTAACGAGCAGAGTCCCGACCTGCGACAATTCCCTGATCAGCGCGCTTCTGAGCGTGACGACATCTTCCTCCGCCTTCTTCACTTTCTCAAGGGCGGATGCGACTCCGGTCCTGTCCCCCTTGGAGAGCGCGGCGTATTCATCGAGTAGAACTCTCCCCGCGTCGAGGACTCTGCGCATTTCATCCTGCAGTACGACAACAGTCCTTCTCCTTGCTTGAAGTTCGCTTTCGGGGCCCGACAAATGTGCTCGCGTCAAGGCTTGAGAACTTCAAGATAATAGGCTATGGGAGCAGAAGCGTCTCAAGTTCCACCATAAACGGAGACCATCCATAGCCACAGCCGAAAACGGACTCCTCAAGCAAGACCTAGCCATACGAACCTACTGGGCCGACCTGAACAGGACGAACAAACCCATCAGCGAAGCCGTGAGAATCATAACATTGACCTCGGTCCGCAAGTTCCTAGCAATACTAGGAAAGCCAATCTCATCGACGGCTATTCATGAACTCATCGACTTTAAACGAAGCAACCCCAGAGACACAAGCATCGAACGGCAGCTAAAGCTATGGAAGGCAGATGACGCCAACTCAGCAACTACAGCGAACAACATCGCCCGGATACTGGGCATATTCCGACGGAACTACGCCCCGTTAGAAATGCACATCCACGTATCGAGCGATTCAAAGACGAAACCAATCAGCGAACCAATCCTAAGGGCGATCCGACTCGACGACAGCTTAACCCCAGACGAACAAGACGCGATCGACCTCATGGCCTACGGCGCAGAAAGACGAGCAGCCCTCAGCCTCCTACCGCTGGCATGCGTGCAACTGGTCGAGAACTCCAAAGTCGCCCTACTAGACATACCAGCCCGACTGGCAAAGAACGGAATAAACCACCCGTGCATAATCCCCAAAGACCTAGCGGAACGACTACTCGACAAGGCAATCAGACTCGGCTACAAATGTCTCATACCAAACTACCACACAATATGGATGAGGATAACAAAGCTCGCAGCCTCAAGGTACAAGGTCAGACTCACCAGCCACTACTTCCGAAAACGATTCGAGACAACCGCGGAGAGAATCCCAGCAAACGAGATGAACCCAAACCATTGGATGATACTAATGGGCAGCAAACCTACACACGGACACATGCCAGACATCTACAGCCTGATGTCAGACACCGAACTCATTCAGGAATACGAAACCCACCTGATGGCAAGACTCGCCCTAACTGGCGAGACAAACCAACTGGCGACAAGATCACTAGCTCAGGAGAACAAAGAACTGAAGGAACAAATCCTTCAACTCACCAAACTACTTACTCAACAATTACAAAACAAGCCATGACACGGCGCGGGGCGTGCCGCCTCCGCGCCATCACATGGCAAAAGATTCCCGGTGTGGTTTCTTTTTCCATACCTTTCAATTTCACAAGTGATAGTTAGCCCGGGAGTAGAATTCACATGAGAACAAGAATAGTCTACCCGAAGAAGGGCTCTATGGAGACAATTTGCTCGTTGGTTTTATTAGACCTAACATGCTTCCTCTTGCCGCATGAGGAGAAAAGCTTCCAGTCAGGTCACCGGTGCAGCCCTTCTCATTGTCGGGCTCGTCGCGGGAGCTGGCCTTGTGTTCATCACGACATATGTCAACGGAGGACCATCCTCGCGCACCGTAGTTGAAACTTCAACTCTCGTCCAGACGACGACTTCAACTCTGGTAACGACGCTAACACTATACACGAGATCAGGCGTGACAACCGGGACGGCACAGATCCAGGCAAGCGCACAGTCATGTGCATCGGATGGAGGCGCACCTCCCGCTGAAGCGTGTGACGTAGTCCTCACCAATACGGGCAATTCTGCGGCCTCAGCAACTGCTTCGTGTAGCATATCTTGGGGCGGCGTCGGGCACACCGGTGTCTTCGCTCCAACTTCAGCTGTCACTCCTGGCAATACACTCGCAGGCACCTGCACAGCCGCTTCCGCTGCTGGCTTAGCAAATCCTGGACTACAAGTCACTGGCTTCGTTATCATGAGTAACGGTGCCAATGCTCTCTGGTCCACGACTGCTTCGTAAGCACACACACGCCCACAATTGGTAAAGACGTCAGGTTTGGATTTCGTCTCTTCTTGACCCGCTGGAATGCTCAGGATAGTTCTCCACATAATGAGATATACATACCAAACCTACCTATCCATGATGTCGTCATCAACAGAAAGAGGCCTAGCGAAGGATGAAAAAAGAGCCTTCTTCGATGATGAGATAGAGCAGCAATTCTACGGTTTAATCAGAAGTGCATCAGAAAGTATCATCTTCGTTACTCCGTTTATCGAATTGTGGGTGCATCTAAAGGAAGAGATGCGCGAAGCAATATCTAGAAAAGTCGATATCAAATTCCTAATAAGAGAAGACGCCACTCCGCACAGACCTGAGGACTTGGAGTGGCTCCATGCCAATAAGGTCAAAGTGTATCTGGTTCCAAATCTGCACGCCAAGATCTACCTTAATGAGAAAAGAATTCTAATTAGTTCGATGAACATGCATCGAACGTCAATCATTGACTCGAAAGACTTCGCAATGATTGTGAAGAACGATGATGGTGCGAAGAAATTTAGAGAATACGTTTCGCGGCTGATTAAGAAGGCCACCATAACCCAAACTCCGCATCTGGTACGAAACCAAGTTTCAGGCCGAATTGAAAGAACCAGCACAGTACGTTCTTCACGTTCGTTCGAGAACCGAACTTCAGAAGATGGTTACTGCATCCGATCTCGTGACAAGATCCGACTCAATACGGAAAAACCGCTCTGCGCCGACTGTTTTCGCCAATGGAACAGATATCAAAACGAAGACTATATCGAGAAATATTGCCATTCTTGTGGAAAGAACGCCGAAACTACCTTCGCCAAACCACTCTGTTTGACCTGTTGGAAGAATTCCAATTGAAGCGCGCGCTGCGCGTCAATACATAACGTAACCCTCAGGGCAGAAATCTGGTCGAGGAATATCTGGTTCCCCATTGCTTCCAAGCCGGAGGTAATCGGGGGAATCCGCTCCTCTTCCATTGGGCGGCTTATGAATTGCTGACTCGTTGGAGTAGCCCTCCCAATGCCTTCAAGTTCTCTAGCGCTGAACCAAAGGCCAATGGGTTGTCTTTCATGCCCTCCTGCGAATCCTCGATTAGCCCCAAATTCCTGCGAATGTTGCGGTTCGCCTTCTCAAGTTCGTCTGGGTTTCCCTGCGTCTTGGGTATTGCATCCGCAATGAGGTACAAGCGGGCTGCGAGTTTTTCATGCTGGCTGACCTTCGGCGGGGGAACAATCAAGTTCCTCAGTAGGTAAAGCGCGTAGAAGGGAACGAAAGTGTAGAATGCGGAAAGAGGAAGGGATGGGGGCGATACCCAAGATGGATAGGTGAATATGAAGGTCAAGATTACTCCCCAGACCAGCATGGTAATTCCCATCGTTGTCAGAATAACCAACTTCCTGTGATACTTCTCCTCACTCCTCTCGATATCTTCAGCCCATCTTGGCAGAACCAAGCGCTCAACCCTATCACCACGGGCAAATACGCTTATGCCTAGCAGGGTCATGGAAGAGAAAGGCGGACAGTTCCGGACTGCCCTCCCTCTCGTCGCCTTGAAGACCAAGCGGGATAATGCCCTCGCCGACCCTCATGGTCTCCTTGACTGAATGCGGGGGAACGGCCCTCACCGCTTAAATCGTGCTGCAATTACCGTGAGAATATGCGACGCGTTGACATTGGTGGGGTTGGACTAGTCCTTGTAGGCGTCGTCCTTTTCGCATATGGCTACTCACTGACTTGTCCATTCAACGCCTTGTGTGCTTCGTGGGTCTTGACCTACTCCTACGCATTCAAGGGGTTCGGAGTCGTGTCAGTTTTACTCGGAGTTGTTGTTATAGTCGTTTCTCGAATCCACCTTACAAGGAAACTCATACCAAAGGGTTGACTGCGTAACAGAAGGCACAAATTGAAGGGACTGCTAGGGAGCGTAGCATTGAGGAGCGCCGCCAAAGAGAAGTCCATTCGTTGGGTCTGTCCTGTCTGCAGAAGGAGGTTCAAGCCGATGCCCGCAAACTCAAAGCGGCTTGAACATGCCAAGTTGGTTCATAACCTTACTTCTCAGCGTCCGAAACATGTTGCATTGAGAGAAGCGAAGAGTCCTAACTCGAAATGAAACACCCTCAGAAAGGCGCAGAACCGATTACGTCACCCCCTACTACTCAGGAGATGCTGAGTCAGGCACGAGACATCCTCAGAACAGCCCAGTTGGGGCTTGAGGACTTGAAGGAAGGCAGGTCAGACCGAAGGTTAGCAGCCTTTCAGAACGTAGTTGTCTTTGGACGGGCTGTCACCAATGCTCTAGAGCACCTTAGAACGACCGAGCCGAAATTTGACGAGTGGTATGCCAAGTATCGGAGCGAAATGGAATCAGACCCTCTAATGAGAATTTTCTATGAGATGCGGTCTGAAATCCTAAAGGAAGGCCGAACGAGAGTCTCGAATCGCTTACACATCAAGCAACTCCAAACGCCCGCAGACATGAAACGTTTTGGGCCACCTCCTCCAAATGCCAAGGCACTAATCATTGGAGACAGGTTTGGAGGAACCGGATGGGAAATCCAACTCCCTGACGGTTCAACTGAGATGTATTATGTCGGTCTGCCTTCTGATATTGGAACATCTTCGCTTGTATTACAGAATCCCCCCAAGGAGCATCTCGGTCAGCCGCTCATAGAGACTTCAATACAAGCCTGCAGTGCTCTATATATTGGTTATCTGGAGAAACTGGTAGTGTCAGCCGCTCAAACATTTGGGAAGTAGGTCAACCTCGGTTTACAATGCTCTCATCGTGTCGGGAGTGCTCAGTTGTATTCAAATTCCGACCCGAGTAATTCTCACTGAGCCGGGGCCTCTCATCTCGGCTCTTCCGGAGCCTCCCAATCCCTCTTCCAACTGTCGCACGTGTAATTGTGAATCACAGGAACCTGATACTTCACGCATAGACCGTCCTTGTAACTCACGCACATACGGCAGAATTTGTCATGAACGGCAACCGTCTTTTGGTAGTTTGGAGGTTCGGGCACACTCTCCAAGACGCTATTTCCGTATTTATCACCCCGACACCCGAATCCCAAATTGGAGGGGAGTCGCTCTTCGGTGGAAGTGATTCGCAGTTGTTGAGTTCGCTCGGCAGGGCAGGTTAGGTATCTTTTGTCTTCACCGAATCCGTGCCCTTCCCACGGTCAAAGATTCCGACACCAATAAAGGGGTCTGGTACATCTTGGTCGGTGTCGGGGAGCCAGAGCGGACACTTGCAGGCAGGTTCCCACGACGTGGCCTGCGAAAGCGTTGCTCCGACCCTTTCCCGCCATTCGACCTTCAGAATACTACTTTGTTCAAAAGGATGATGAAATCGGCCCTTGGTCAGTTACCAGTGGCCAGTTCACTGTTCGTATTGGCGAGTGGTAAGTTCATATTGGCCAGTTCTCAGTTCACAGTTCAGTATGGGCCGCTATTCGGACTTGTACAAGGAGATTTACGGAAGAGAGCCGACTGACTTTCCAAAGCCACTCAATGCCCTCATTGAAGTGGGAAAATCGTATAGGCTGAAACTACTCACAGAAGCAAGGAAAGTCAGGGGCGTCCATGGCCGGGAGATACCGATTGTTGAGGTCAGTTACCATGACAGGCGGTACACTCTGTATCTTTCCTTGGTTGACCTGCTCAATCGCTTCGCCCTATTAGAGCGACAATGCGATGAAAAAGGCATCCAGATTAAGGGGAAGACAGTAGTCTTAGAGCGTATTTCTAAGCGAAGGTTCAATGTCAGACTGGCGGACTAACAGGCTGGACAACCGGTCAAACCCGGCAGCACTAAGTCTATCAGTGGAGAGCATGAGAAGGGTTCGGCGAAGATGGAGACCAAAGAACTGAGATGAGCAATTCCGAGCAGGAGAGCCCGTTTCATAAACAAATGCTCCCTGTAATGGGATTCTTGGGAGCAATCACCTTCGCTGCACTGACTCTCGTCTTGCAGTCTCGACAAGTCTTCGAGGTTCCTCTGTGGTTCCTCTCTGCGGAGGAGTACTTCGACCTGCTGATAGTATTGATGGCGAGCGTAAGTTCTGCCTGTGTCATCGGAAGTGTGGCTGTCGCGGCCGTTGCAGGAGGCGGATTCTCGGCTGAGAAAAAGATGCATAGGTTGGGGATATTTGGTGGAGTCTGTTTCCTTGGGGGTCTTTTCGGGTTCGCTGTCATCCTGCCCCTGATGCTTCTACCATTCACGGTAATTGGAGGGGGAATAGTTAGCGTCCTTGACCTAATTCTGCTCATTGCTTTCTTCTCCGCGGTCTCATAACTTTCACGACAGGCTTGTTTCCCTAGAGCCAGTTTCGGACAACCCACCTGAATCGTGTCAGTTCAATCAGAGGCCAAAACTCTATACGTGTATCATGAACCAAGTCAGTCCGTGGAAAAGCCTCGGATTTGGGGTACAGCCCTCTTTCTAGGATTTCTCGTACCATTCATGGTATGGATAGTCCCTATGATTCCTAGTTTGACGAGTTCGAGTGCCAGCGCGTTCTCGCTTTCGCCAGCGCCGGATTCTCAGCAGACCCTACTTGTCACATACTACAGCTTCAATGGACAACCCATTGGGAAGTCGATACCCATGTCTGTCGCCATCGCCACACTCTACCAGAACTTGTCCCTTAAGGCTGGAAAGCCGCTGGTTCTCTCGCCAGCCAGCAATGTGATAGTGGGGGGCGCTAACATAACTTTCTCACTCGCCCCATCAACCGCCATTGATACGAGTTCTAGCAACGTCAATATTCATCTCTTCTTGATAAGTCCGAGCGGACTTCTGACCGCCTCCTTTCCCGTAGGAGACGCCCTTGTCCAGACTGCGTTTGGGGCGAACTCGATATGGTTCAAGTTCGGCTCGAATTATCCGTACTACCCAGCCATGCCTATGGTCAAAAACGCCCTAGCCTCGGGGACGTTGAGGTTCACATCTCAGATTCCGACTTCGAGTACCTCGGTCGGAATATGGAAGGTCTACGCCTTCCTTGTCGTAGCGCCTATCTCAATTGGTACTCAGACGACACTTCTTGGAGTTACGTCATTCGAGGTGCCCCAGCCATCAAACGTCCCCGAACCGCTCGCTACTGCCTACGATGTGTTCCAGTTCTTTGCAACTTGGGCCTTCATAGCGGGCGTCGCCAAGTTTGCCATTGACCAATACCCCGCCAACTGGGTCAGAAAGAACTGGCCACTCGTATTGGGTTGCGTTCTCATGACAATCTATCTTACCTTGAGGTTCTTCTTACCATGACGGAACCATCGAATCTTCAAGCAGCAATGATGTCGCAGGAGCCGTACTCCATATGGGGACGGGAAACTCTCTTTGCCTAACCCGTTAATATTTCTTGGAGCGGGGGCGTCAGCACCGTTCGGAGTTCCGACGATGAGAGAGTTCGTCGCTTCCTTTGAGAAGGAACTGAACGACACCTCGACAGGGGCCTCTCCCATGGAGGTCAACCTCTATTCATCGGTCACCAAATCGCTGAAGGCTGCCTTTGACTACGTAGACCTTGAATCTGTTTTCAGCGTTATTCAAGCCATCGCAAGAAACGCGAGGTTCTCTGAACTTGGATTCGTTCCAGCCTATGCTCTTCACCTCAAGGGAATCGACCTAGCGGAAGGGACGTACGCTCCTAACGACGGAGACAAGCAGGCGGCCTCCCTGCTCCTTGAGAGGTTTAGGCGTCATGTTCGGCTAAAGTGCGTTGTAGGTGAAGAGCAAAATGAGCGGATTGACTCAGTTTACAGGAATTTCTTCGAAGCAGTGGGAACGGTATTTGGAGGTTACACCGTGAAATATCAATCCACTGAATACCGACATGGTGATTGGGCAGTCTATACGACGAATTACGACAACGTATTGGAAAGGTTCGCCGCGGGAGTCCTTCAAATAAACGACCTATTCCAAGACGCTGGTGCGCTACGCTCGGTCCTAAATACAAATAGAGTCAGTGAGGAAGGGAACGGCCGCATCAAACTCGTTAAGTTGCATGGCTCTGTAGATTGGTTCAGATTGAGCGACGGTCAAGTAATCCGTTATCCAGTTCAGCCCACGACCTATGGCAGACGACGAGTAGAAGAGGAAGAGATGCTATATCCTATCCAGCAGAAAGACCTCTACCTCTATCCTTGGTTTGAAATGTTCTCTGGGCTAAAACGCGACCTCGACATTGCTCAACACTTGATAGTCATAGGATACGGTTTCAACGACGAGTTTGTCAGGGGAGCCTTCAAACAAGCGATGAGACGAAATCAGAAGAGGGTAGTATTCATGGCTCCTCATGCAACACGAATATGGAGGGAGTACTTTGGGGAATCCCAACCAAGTCAGGTTGGACTCCTTGATGAAGAATTCGGCAAGGATAGACCAAGCGACTGGTTGAAGGCTGCATTCCGCTGATGCGCTGGCACTTGCGACAGCAGGTCTGTCAAGATTCAATTGCAACAAGCCTAATGGGGTTCGTGAGCAAGGTTCGGATGCCCCATGTTTGAACGGCTCAATCCCATGAGAGGCTCAGGGACTTGGAGTCGCAAGCGAGAGGCAAACCTAGCCCATGAGGCCGGTGCCCTCTTGCCTAGACAATAGGCTGCCATTCACCCACATAGCTCCCTTTCAAGAACCGCATTGATACACAGGTCTCTAAGTAGGTGCTAGGGATTGTAACATCAAGGGTGTAGATGCTCCACACATTCGGGCCGTATCTGTCGTCGAACCACATCGGTCTTCCCTCGAACAGTTTTCTCGGAAATCTCAAGGCTATCTCCTTGGCGCCAGTCTGTGGCCCGAGGTTCTGCCTAGCCTCATTCCGGAGTTTGTTGCTGCCCAGACAATCCTTTTCTTGGGGCCACGCGTAAAGACGATACTCGGCTTTTTCGGGAACAGGTTCCCCATACTGAGTTTGATTCGTTTCCAAAGAAGAATGCAGCCCTTCCATCTTGATGGGAGTAAGGTTATCCACGGATGTATAATGATGAAAGTAGTCCCCGCGTGGGAGTTCGTCCATGGCAATGGGGTCTCCTGACGTCCTGAAGGGATATTCCCAACCAGTTTCCGAGTCAATTGCACGGAGGCGTTCGGGCTCTATCACCTTGTCATCCGGATGATTCTTCATCGTCACTCCGAGGAGGCTCTACATCTTTTTAAGCCGATTATGACTCGGCCCATTTCGATGTCGTGGCTACTCGGCAAGAAAGACAAGAAACCGAGCCCCTTCGAGGCCAGCATGCCACTCGATACCGATGAGATTAAGATAGTCGAAGCGCGGTATAACGAGCAGCCAGTATTCTTTGGAGTCGGAAGAGCAACAGACATCAGCACTCAAGTGAGAGGAGAAGTCACGGTTTCCGAATTAGGAGGCTCAGGGGAGTACAAGAAGGAGAGGACGTACCAGTGGGAGTATTGGTACAATCCGTCAGTCATCCCCGGATTCTTGCCATTGGAAAAGGCTAAGGAACTAATGGTGGGAACCGTCTCTCTGGTTTCGGGCGCTGTCTCTTCTGTCTCCGAGCCCAAACCACTTACTGGAGAGATTAGGGTTGGCAATGCAACAATCAACTCCGGTGGAGTATTTGTTTCCGGCGTCGCGGGCGGTTCCTTGAGGGCCTCCGTACAGGTCAAAAACCCAGAGACTGCCTAACTTCGCACGTAGGTGCTAATTAGTCCTTCTTTTCCGCGGCTTTGGCTATCTCGTCCCGCATGGAACTTGCAAAAATCGAGGTGAACTCCATCGGGAAGATGTACTTCGTGGACGGGCTTGCGCCGAGTGCCTTCAGGGTGTCAAGGTACTGAAGGACCATAGTCTTCGAATCGATTCCCTTGGCGGCCGAGAAGATCTGGTTCAGCGCTCCCGCGTAGCCTTCGGCTCTGAGGACCGCCGCCTGTTTGTCCCCTTCGGCCCTGAGGATGTTGGACTTCTTCTCCCCTTCGGCCACGAGGATCGATGCTTCCCTCTTTCCGTCCGCCTCTGTGACAGTTGCGCGCCTCGTCCTTTCCGCAGACATCTGTCTGACCATCGCTTCCTGGACGTCCTGCGGTGGTCTGATCTCCCTAATCTCCACGTTCGTCACCTTGATTCCCCATCTCTCGGTCACCTCGTCGAGCTTCGTCCTCAGGACATTGTTGATCTGCTCGCGCTTCGCCAACAGTTCGTCCAGCGGGATGTCTCCGACGACCGCCCTGAGGGTCGTGGTCGCAATCCCTATCGAGGCGCCTTCGAAGTTCTGGACCTGGACGACGCTCTGGGTCGCCTCGGTCACTTTGTAGTAGATCAGGAAGTCGATGTCGGTGGGTGCATTGTCCTTCGTGATGCAGGTCTGGTGCGGGACTTCAAGGTACCTTTCTCTAAGGTCTATCTTGTTGACGCGGTTAATCAGTGGCCAGACTATGACCACGCCGGGACCTCTTGCCCCTATCAGCCTACCGAGCCTAAAGACCACCAGACGTTCGTATTCCCTGATGATCTTTATCGCCGTGCCGATGACCCCAATGGCGACGACGATGATCAGGCCATAGATGACGTAGGAAGTGATCTGTCCTGTGGTCTGGAGGACCGAATCGAATATGGGAATCATGCCTGTTTCTCTACTACTAGCTCGAGTCCGTTTACTTCTTTAACCTTTATCGTGTCTCCCTTCCTGAGTTCCTGGGAGGACGTTACGCTCCATTGCTCGGCCCCTACGAGGGCGACCCCTTTCCCTCCGGGAGCCAGGTCAGTCTCCATCTTCCCTACGCGTCCGAGAGCCATGCGCGGGTCGTTGACCTTCGGGCGGTTCTTGAGAGCCTCACGGATCGATCGCAGGTAGATACTGGCTATGACTATCGCGACCCCCAGGGCCGCTATTAGGGCATAGGAGATTTCCGGTATCCCTGAAAAGTTCACTCCGGGCAGGGAGGGAGACGCAGGTGGGAACTGGAAGATGAGCAGGAAGCCGACGACGAAGATGATCACCCCTATCACTGCGCTGACCCCGTGCTGGATCTTCACCTCCAGGAAGATGAAAGCGGCTCCCGTTATCATCAGGAAGACGGCCAGGGGGGAAGCCCCGAACGTTCCGAGCCCGAACAGGGCGAGGGCTATCACCACCACCCCCACTATCGAAAGCACCAAGGTCGGATGGTAGATGTCAGCCAGAACTGCGAACACCCCGATCAGGAATAGCAGGCTCGAAACGTTCGGGTTGCTAAGTATGGAGATGAACGTGGACCTGATGTCAGGGGTGTGGATAGGGGACGAAGACGGTGCCCCGAGGGCGACGAGTGCAGCAGGAATCGAAGACGCGTTGATCACGCCGTCGATCACATGATATCGGAGGGCCATGACGTTGGTATAGGAAGCGCCTTGAGTCACCATCAGACCTGTGGCAGTCTCGTTCCTTCCGTTGCTCGATGTCAGGGCCTGCATGTAGGAGGTGAAGGCCGAGATGTCCTTCCTGAGGGTGGTGTTCTCCTGACCCGTCGGGATCCCGTAGACTATGGGGGTCGCCGCACCGATGGTTGTCCCTGGGACCATGTAGACCTTGTCCGACGCTTCTGCTATGTACGACCCGGCAGAGAAGGCGTGAGCCCCAGTGGGGGCGATGAGGGTGACGAAGGTGCCTCCCCATCCACGATAGCCCGCGATGGAATCGACCATCGACTCCATGCTCCCTCCATCGCCTCCATTGGTCACAAGGACGAAAATTATGTGGCCCGCGCAGGCTGACTCCGCGTTGGAGACTGCTGCAGACAGGAAATCCGCGGCGCCAGGGTCTATGTCGCTGTTGAGGGAGGCCACGTAGTAGCCTGAGTCTGCGGAGCATCCCGAGAACGAGCCTTGACCGTGGACCGCGACCACCTGCACTACGAATGCGGCGATTAGCAAGACGGGAAACAGCAGCCTCAGGAATATCAATGTTCGATGTGGCGTGAACTCCTCTGTCATAAATACTGTTGCGGAAAATCACGGGTGGCCCCATGATACGCCCGCCTTGAAGACATCCCCTAGCGGCTGGCTTCGACCTTCTTCAGCTGGCCATTGTACATGCTGATGAGCTCTTCGACGGTGGTCGCGTCTTCGGCGCGCTTGTCATCCCTCACCTTTCCCGTGAACTTCGGGAACCGAAGGGAGATCCCGGCCCCGGGGCGGACGCTTCCCAGGCCAGCGGTGTGTATCGGCGAGAGGGTCAGCTCTGAGGCAATCGTTTCGATTACGAGACGAGGCCGGACCAAACGTCCGGCTCCATCTTCGACTCCACGTTCGCCGGCTTCACGTGGCTCTCAAAGGGTTTCAACAGCTTCGGGATCCTCTCGAGGGCCTCGTCGGAGAACCCAGTCCCAACCTTCGCGACGCTGGAGAACGTCGCGCGACTGTCGTCGTAGGCCGCAAGAAGGTATGTGCCGAACGTCCCCGCCCTTCTTCCCTTTCCGTGGAAGGCTCCCACTATAGGAAGGTCTATGGTGTCTGTCAACTCGCTCTTGTACTCCCTCTTCAGCTTGATCCAGGCGAACTCCCTGGCTCCGGCCCTGTAGGGGGATTCAAGATCCTTCACGACAAGCCCCTCGCAGCCGTTCTGGATGGCCTCCTCCATGAACTCCTCGATTTTCTCCGGGTCGGCGGAACGAAGGGCAGGGACCAGTCGTGTCCGTTCCGAGTGTCTTACCGATTCCTCGAGCAGCTTCCTTCGCACTGAGTAGGGCCGGCCGGTCACGTCCTTCGAGCTGGCAAAGAGAATCTCGAAGAAGTTGAGCGCGACGGGATAGGCGGCCATGGTCTCCTCGATCCCGTACTTCCTTCTCCTGTGCATGAGCTCCTGGAACGGAAGGTACTCCCCCGTGTCTTCGTTGATGGCCACGACCTCGGCTTCCAGGATGGCTTCCTTTGGTATGACGTTGTCGGCGACGAGTCTCACCGCGTCAGGATAATGATCGGTTATCACCTCGAGCCGTCTTGAGAAAAGCGTGACCTTCTTCCCCCGCTTGTGGATCTGGAGCCTCTCTCCGTCCAGCTTGTACTCGGCCGCGATGACCTTCTGCCCCATCTTCCTGACGATTGATTTGGGAGAGTCCAACCTCTCAGCGAGCATTGGCCTGATGGGGACTCCGACTTCAATCTTTACCGCCATGACCCCCTTCAGCTTTCGGGACGCGACGGTCCGGACGATGAAACCGAGGTCAGGGTGGACGTTGTAGGCCCTTTCGACCTGTGCCCTTTCCTTCTTTTCTCCGAGGAAGGCGAGGGCGCACGCGTCAAGGACCGTGTAGTCTGCGACCCCGAGCCTCAGTTGTCCTGTGAAGGTCCGCATGATGAACTCGGCCTCGGAAGGAGACGCGTCGTTCAGGAGGCTTGCGACCTCCCGCAGCTTGGCGTCCACGGAACCCTCCCCGCTCTGTCGAGACACCTTTAACAGTGTCGCGTAGACCCGCTCCAGGGTCAGGTTCTCGGAATAGAGAGTCCCTTGCGATTTCCTTGCGAGGAGTTGTTCGGCCGCCGTGCCTATGTCCCCCGCTTTCACGTAGATCCTGTAGACTTCATCGGGAGGGGATCCTGACGCGGCGGTGAGGATCCTCAAGGCCATCTTTTCAGCCAGTCCGAGCTCGACGCCTTCGTAGTCGGGGCGCAATTTCCCCTGGGTGAGATAGACGAGCATGGGGAGTTCGTCCCTCGGGGTCTTCTTTAGGAGAGAGGCGAAGACCTCCGTCATTTCGTTGCGACCGGATAGCGACTCCAGCTTGGCGTATGATTCCGCAACCTCGGAATAGTCCAATGCGCTATTTGTAGCGGTCTGGCAGCCTTAATGTGCTTTGGCTGAATCGTGAATAAAGCCTTAATTCCACTACTCCAAGCGGGGGCCGAGAACAGTAATGGGAGGAACCAAAAAGAAATCCCTGAAGTCAATGGAAAAGAAGCAGGACACCGGAGGGAAGCAGGAAGACGCTTCCGCGCAGAAAGGGAAGAAGGAGAAAGAGGGGAAAGAGCCCAAGGGGGGTCCTCAACAGCAAAAGCGACTTCCGTTCCTCGCCCCGAAGATGACCGAGGCAGAAATGGTCAAGAGCCTCACTCCTTTGAAGGCGATCACAGTATACACCGCGTCCAGGGCGCTCGGCGTCAACGCGTCCATCGCGACCGGGATTCTCCGAGGGCTCGAAGCCAAGAGCCTGCTCAGGAGGTATGGCGGTTACAGCGGGCACGTAGTCTGGGCGACAGTCTAACACCGAAGGACAACAGTTAGAGTCCCGTTTCTCCGTGGCGACTGGATCAATCGGCTATAAGCCTGTGAGTAGGGTTAACGTTATCACGTCACCGGTCCCGACACTTTCGAAGAGGTCCGCTCCTGATTCTACCTTGCCCACGGGGTTCAAGGGCCTGTCGCTGCTTGCCGGCTTCAGGAAAAAGCAGAGCAGACCTCCTGAAGCCAGGAAGGCCATGTCTCCGCGCACAAAGGAGACTCGAGGTTTCTCGACACCCACCCGCAGGGGGGTGAACATGGTGACCATGGCTGGCTGCTTGCTCGCGCGTCCCTGAAGGGGGAGGGTCCGGACCAGCGCGTTGATGGTAAGAGGGGCCATGTGCCTGAAGATTGCGACCTTTGCCTCTCCCTTTCCCCTTACGACCGCAGAGCAGTCCAGGCGGGAGACGGAACCCGCTGACGACCCCGGCACAGACATCGAACCTCCCTCCGCTCGGCGGATTCTTATCACTTTTTCTCGTTTCATCAAGAAAGACTTATCAGACGACCGCGGAGGGGAAAAACTGATTCAAGGTTCTGTTTTGGCTCCCGCAAAATCACTCAAGAAATCTAGGCAACCATCTATGGCTGCATTCGAAGTAAAGATTGGCCCCCCGAAGCTCACCCGTTTCGAGAAGGCCAGGATTGTCGGGGCGAGGTCTCTTCAGATCGCGATGGGTGCTCCCCCTTTCGTCTCCCTTGACGTGGGGTACAGGGGGCCGATTGAAATCGCGACCGCGGAACTCGAAGAGGACGCCCTCCCGGTGTCTATCAGGCGTTCGCTCCCCAACGGAGTGACACAGGACATACCGATAAAGGCACTGACCAAGTAGGTCGTCCCAGGCGGAGAGATTGCGGACGGGCATACTCCTGACAGACGAGCCTCCTCCGGAAGCAAGGAAGGTCCTTTCAGAATTCGACGTCTTCATCCTTCCGGCCGATGATGCCACCATCGCCCGGTGCAGGATCCTGATGGGGTTCCCGTCCCGCGTAAAGCCTGACCTTGTTAGGAGGATGGGAAAGCTCGAGATGATTCAGAGCGTCTCGGCCGGTGTGGACGCCCTCCCTCTGAAGGAAATCCCGCCCTCGGTGAGGATCTTCTCGAACGCCGGAGGCTACACTGAGCCGGTCGCAGAGCACGCCTGGGGCCTTCTGCTCGGTCTGGCGAAGGGCCTCCACTCAAGAAACAGACGAGTCGTACCCCGCAAGCTGCGGAACAAGACCCTACTTGTCGTGGGGGCGGGCGAAATCGGCTCGGAGGTTGCCAACATGAGCAGGTCCCTCGGCATGAAGACGGTGGGGGTATCGAGGTCGTTCAAACATCCAGAATCCTTCGACGAGAGGCACTCGCCCGCGGAATTGCGAGATACGATCGGACGAGCCGATGCTGTGGTCCTTGCGCTTCCACTGAATCGGGAGACCCGTGGCCTGTTCGCCTACGAACTACTGATGCTGTCAAACGAAAACGTGCTGATCGTCAATGTCGGACGGGGGGAGACTGTGGTCCAAGAGGGCTTGACCATGTGGCTCAAGGAAAGGCCTGAGAGCAGGTATGCTACGGACGTCTTTTGGAAGAGGGAGGGAAAGGAAGTGTTCGACACCGAAGCGTGGGACCTCCCCAACTTCGGGGGTACCCTTCACAGTTCCGGACTCCCGCTGGGAGAACCCCTCGTCGTGCCCTTCCTCAGGGCCAGCGAAAACGTCAAGAGATATCTTCTGACCGGGGGGGCTTCGAACGAAGTAGAAAGAAGCGACTACGACTGACCAATTCCCCGTTGCAACCCCCATAGCGTTAAATATCTGCTTCGAGCGCCTTTGCGAACAAGGTCAGTCAATGCCAAAAAGAAAATCCGACTCAACCGAATCAGAGGAACAAAGCTCTGGCGCACAGGACGCAGCGCCAATGCAATCAGCCCCAGCGCCAATGCAATCAGCCCCTGCACCAATGCAGAGGACCTCGCCCTCCAACCACATCTTCGTCGGCAAGAAGCCAGTGATGCAGTACGCCATGAGCGCACTCATCCAGCTTACACAGGCCGGTGAGATAGTCGTGAAGGCAAGAGGGATGGCCATCGGCAGAGCAGTCGACGTGGCAGAAATCGTCACGAAGAGGCTCGGCAATGGGGTGTACCAAGTCAAAGACATCGGTATCAACACCGAAGTCGTTGGCGAAGGCGCCGAAATGAGAAACGTCTCCTCGATCGAAATAGTCGTCGGAAAGTAGAAACAGCGAAACCAATGGAGTCCGGGAGTCCGTTCTCGCCAGCGTTAGCTGTGCCTTTCGTGGGCACTGCCAAGAGCGAACTTGGCCTCCCTGCTCATCTTTTTGATTGCAATCTCCCTGAGGAGCGCATCATGAAGGGACCACCTCCTTTCCGCGTAAAGCATTACAACGGGCCTCCTCCCTTTGGTGTACTTCGCGCCTCGTCCGGCAATGTGTTCCGCAAGCCTTCTCTTCGGGTCAGTGGTGTAGCCAGTGTATAGTGTCCCATCCGAACACTTCAGAATGTAAACCCAGTATGAGGCCACCCCCGCCTCGGCCGAAGCGTGTCCTTTGAACAGTTCGTGAATGGTAACAATTGAACAGTTCGTGAATGGTAACAATGGATTACTAGTGGGACTGGCCCCATCGTTCCGTGGACTCTAGGATAGCCCTGAGGTGAACTCTCTTCGCTCTGGCAACGCTCGGTCCCCTGATACTCATCGAGCGGGTGACCAATTATTACTTCTTGACGTACAATCCGCTCTACGGGATGATGTCCGGGCTCAGGACAGAGCTCTTCACCGCCGTTGTTCTCATCGTCTCTGTTTCCGCTGGAACGTTCATGGATGACATTGTGTCCGCGACTTCGTCGGCCGCTGTCGGGATCGGAGGGTTCTCCTACTTGGTCTTCCTCGGCTGCGACCCCAGAATCTGTTACAGCGCTGGCCTGGACGGGCTCGAACCTTTGAGGCTCGGCGCATTCCTGGGCGCGCTGGCTGTCTGCGGGGCCTCGGTCGGAATAAAGGCGCGTTCGGGACGGAGGGTCCCTGGCTGGCAGACCAGCCTTGTCCTCGGCTCCGCATTTGTTTCTGTGGCGTACTACCCGGTCGTGTTCACATTGGCGGGGACCAGGCTGCTCTTCCCCTACGACCCCTGGGGTGCCGATGTCCTCCTCTTCGTCCTCGCAGCCTGGGCCGCGGGAAGCGGGGTGAGGTTAGTCGGCAGGCGGGGCACGCTAATCCCGCTTGCCGCAGGAGCCTTCGTCCTTCTGTTGACTTTCGGAATAGCCCTTGCCTACTTCTCCGCGGTCGCCTTCGATGTCGGCTCGGAAATCACGGCGATAGTCATCGGTTCGCTGGTGCCGATGCTGGCGCGGCTGGGAGGAGGCCCGATCGCCCGCTCGCTCTCATGAGGAATGGGGAGGGCGAGTATTCCGTGGCCAGGAAGGGCCAGGACGTTGAGAGGCTCTTCCTTGACGAAGGCGGGGACTGCCTCCCGAACTAGAAACGTTCAAGGGACGCGCATTCAATCATGTCGACAGCGTGAGACGTCCGAGGCCGACCCAGAGGTTCACCCTCGATGGGGGGAAGAAGATGGTGCTCAGGCCATTGCAGAAGGGAGACCTGTCTCTGCTCGTTACGTTCGCGACGACTCTCTTCAAGGAAAGGAGGACCAACCGCAATCTCGGGATCGTCTCCTTGGACAGGTATGTCACACGTCCTGATGAAGAGAAGTTCCTCGAGGGGGTCCTCAAAGGGGTGCGGGACAACAACGTAGTTAGCGTTGCGGCATTCGTAAACGACAAGCTCGTTGGCAATTGTGACATCCATAGGCGCGGGTTCTATGATGTCAGGCATACGGGGGTGCTTGGCATTGTGATCATTGATGGCTACAGGAGGGCCGGAATTGGGGAAAAGATGATGAATGTCGCCCTGCGGGAGGCTCTCCGGCTAGGGGTCTGGCTACTCGAACTTCAGGTGTTCCAGACAAACGTGGGGGCAATCCATCTGTACGAGAAGCTGGGGTTCAAGAGGGTCGGGGTGGTGCCAAACAAGATCTTGAGAAAGGGCAGGTTCATCGACGAGGTCCAGATGTTCGCCGACCTGAGGGGGACCGAGAAATCGACTACATCAGGGCGGAGCGAGAGTTGACTCTCGAAGTGATAATCGGGCCGATGTTCTCTGGGAAGACCTCGGAACTCATCAGGCTCGTCGAGAGGGAGGTCTATGCCAAGAGGAAGGGAGGGATTTTCAAGCCCGCCTTCGACAGCCGATACAGTTCAAGGGAGGTGGTCACCCACAATGGGCTCCGCTACGACGCCTACTCGGTTGCCTCCGACGGGGACGGGCTGGCCCGGATCGAGGAGACAACGAAGATGACAGCCCTCGATGTAGTCGGCATCGACGAGATCCAGTTCTTCCCAGAAAGCATCATTGCTCTTCTCGACGGGCTCGCGGACAGCATTCGCGTCATCGCCTGCGGTCTCAATATGGACTTCAAGGCGGAGCCGTTCAGCACCACCATTGCCCTCGCCGCACGGGCGGACAGGGTCCAATATCTGAGCGCCGTGTGCGTGGTTTGTGGAAGAGAGGCAAGCAGGACTCAGAGGCTTGTCGGCGGCAGGCTGGCCCCGAGGAATTCCCCTGTGATTGTCGTCGGAGGTAAGGAAATTTACGAACCGAGATGCAGGACCTGCTTTGAGCCGCCAGCGTGACTCCTCCTTGTTTGCTGACGGGTAGGCTAGGAGTGGGATGACATTCAGCAGCCCCTATCCCTGACGGACCACCCTAGGCAGGACGTCCCTCCCTTTCAGTAGCCCGAGGGAACCGGCCTTTGCATCTCTTTCTGTGAATCGCCTGTGGTCCCCCTTCTCCGCCGTGATCGATACGGGGACTGGGTCGCTCGAATGCATTTTGATTGTGCACGGAGTGGAGTGGTCGCAAGAGATGCCGACCGTCAGGTTGTCGAGGCGCGAAGCAACGACTGAGAAGAACTCACGGTCGATTGTTTCGATATTCCTCATCTTCCCGATCGGGTCGCCGTCATGGCCGAATTCGTCAGGCCCCTTGATGTGGACATAGACCACGGTTCCCTCCCTGAGCTCCCGGGAGAACAACCTCGCCTTCTCCTTCATGTCGCTTCTGTCAGCGACCTTCGCCATCTTCATGCCAAGCATACGCGCAATCCCGACCTCGGCGGGCATCTCCACCAGGGCTGTGCCTCTGAGTCCGTACTTTTTCTCAAAGGGCTCCAGATGCTGGATGTGGTCCCCTGCGTCCCTAAGAAGGACACAGTTGGCCGGGAGCTTGCCCTGGGCCAACCTGTCTACGTTGACCTTGCTCCTCGACAACAACTCAATGCTCTTCTCAGTGAATTCGTTGACCAGTTCCGCGGCACGCTTGGCCGCTCGCGTGCTGGCTTCCGGCACGCAGGCAAGCACAGCCTCAGCTTTGTTTGGTTCCCTCGCCGCCCCGAAGCCGCCCACTTTGGCGTAGGCCGGGTCGGTGTTGGTAATCTCCGCAGAGAGGGGCTCGCTTGACCTGATCAGGAGCACCCCCCTATATGACACCGTCCCCCTGAACTCTATGCTGGCGCCAGTGAGCGACAGACTGTTCAGCTCGTCAGCGATTCGTTTCGTCTCGTCCTGGGTTAGGTCCCTCCCCGCCCTCCTATCGATGATCCTTCTTCCCCTGACCGAGGCTAGGTTAGCCCGCAGTGCTAGGTCCCCATTCCGCACCTCCAACCCACAACCGACAGCTTCCACGACCCCTCTCCCCGGGTAACCTCTATCGAAGGCATAGCCCAGCATGTTGAATACCGCGATGTCAGATTCTGGAGCGACCCCCCTCCCCACAGTTACTACGCGTCCGAGCTTAGACCTGCGGGAGATAGCGTCAAGGTTGGGGGTGTAAGCTGCTTCAAGTGGGGTGGTGAAGTTGAGCGCGGGATTCGGCCGGTCCGCGCACCCGTCGAGCAGAACGTATCCGATCTTCATTGTTCGCCCACTGGAGCTCGTTTACGACCCAATATCTCCGTTTCGTGGTTTCGAACCGTCAAAGAGAGTCGACATGCAGAGCGGGTCGCCTTGCGGGGATGGCCACGTTCCAGCTTGCGGGATCATCATCTAATGGTCGCAAGGGAAACGGGGGAAGGATCGCGTTGGTTGTGTTGGAGGCGGAGCTCTTCCTCTTGGCTGGTTCCTTCTTTTTCCCAATCTCCCCGGGTTCCACCAGTCCGGGCAGGTCTGACTTTGCCTGGTCGCCCTTGGAACCATCTTACCAGGATCGGTATTGCTGACTGAAAGGATACCTGGTGCGGGTAGGGAGGGGTTCCAGGTCAGGAAAGCGTTCCCCGAGGTGAAGCCATTGGGGAAGGGGAGGGCGTCAAACATACCTGAGGCTTACTGTTCGCTACTGAATCAGGCGTGAAGACAACGTCGACGCCGGGCTTCTCCTGGAAAAGAACTACATGATTGTGTTGATGCCGCCATTCGCATTTCGTCGCATTGTTGGCAGTCAATATCCTAATATCCTGACTGGGCCTTGCGACCGCGCGAATGGTTGAAATCAGGAAGGATTATTTTACGGACAAACTTTCCATCATCCTTCCCGACAGGGGCCTCAAGGCTGGGCAGGTGATTCCTCAAAAGGCCGAGAAGTGCAACTTCTGCCCTGGAAACGAAGAGCTGACGCCACCTGCCGACCTGGTGCTTGTCAAGAGAGGTGACACTCTAATAAAACAGACGGATTCCGAAGGAGATATCATCAAGAACTGGTCCGTCCGGATTTTCCCGTCGAAGAACCCACTCGTTACTCCGAACGCCCCTCCGTCATACGGGGAGAACCCTCATTACAGCGAGCCAGCGGTAGGGTACCACTACATACTTGTGGCGAGTCCGAAGCATGACCAGCCCTTCTCGAAGATCGACATGGAGCAGTGGACGAACATTCTGGCCTCTCTGCAGGACAAGGTCCGGTGGCTCTACTCGCAGAAGGGAGTCAGCTACGTCCTGGTATTTGCCAACAGCGCGGGAGAGGGGACCCCAACTGCTGTCCACCCGAGCATCCAGATAGTCACAACCCCGCGAGTCCCACCCGTTGTCGAAGAAGAGGCGGACACGGTACAGACCTCCCTGAACGACCTGGGAATCTGCCCCATGTGCCAGGTGGTGTCGACGGAAACTGGGGGTCCCAGGCAAATTCTTGCTACAGACTTCTTCATCTCATTTTCACCCTGGGTCTCCACACATCCGTTCGAGTTCTGGATCTACCCGAAGAGGCACATGACCAGCATCCTGAAGCTGTCCCAGAAGGAGATGATGGATCTTGCGCTGATGCTCCGGTCTACCCTGGGAGGGATGACGAAGGCCCTCGACTCTCATGATTTCACGATGGTCTTTCACAGCTCGTCCGAGAAGAAGACCACGAAGCAGATTCACTGGCACATAGAGGTCTATCCAAGGAAGCCGCACTGGTCCGGGCTCGAGTTGGGAGGAGGAATCTACGTAAACGAGGCGAGTCCCGAGGCGGCGGCACAGCATCTGGGGGCGAATGCCAGGAAGGAGCTTGCGCAGCTCGTTGGAATCAAGTAATTAGCGCTCGCGCTTCAAGCTATCGATGAGCGGGACCGGGAACGGATCTCTTCCGAGCCCTATCGCCGTATAGTAGGATGCCATGTCGAGTTCGAAGACCATGTTGACCAGCTGGGAGAGGCTCGACCTTCCCGTGCCCCTGACCTCGATGGGGTTCCTCCCGAGGCGTAGCAGCATCCTGACCATGGCGGACGTTCTCCGCCTGTCCCTCTCTTCTTCGTCGGAATGGCGCAAGAAGACAGGTCGGAAGTCCGTGTTCGGGTCTTCCCACGATTCAATGTCGTTGTGGAAAGCATCCGGAAGGCCTTCAAAGAGCGCGTGTTTCTTGGCGTTCTCGTTCAGGACGTTCTTGAACCTCACCCCGACCCCCCGGGTGACCCTCGTCCCATAGATCACGGGGGTGTGTCCCATAAGGGACACCGCGAGTTTCTTTGCAGGGTTCCTGTCAGTGGGGCTGTTCACCCCCACTGCCGCGGCCGTGATGTCCATCTCTCGGAAGGTCTCGTTCGCCTGCGATTCACACCTCAGGCTGAGCCCTTGGTTCAGGATTGCAAGTGAAGAGAAGATGATGAACGGGAGGGTGTACCTGGGGGCAACGAGCTTCGGCATTGCTAAGTGCGGGACCCCGGCCTTCGCCGACTCTTCCTTGAGTTTCCCACCGGCCGAAATCGAAACGACCGTGGCGCCCCTCGCGACAGCGGTCTTCATCATCTGGATGGTCTCGAGGGTATCACCTGAAGCAGAACAGGCGATCGCCAGGGCGCCCCTCATGTCCCTGATTGGTGTCTGGCCCTTGAACACGGCTATCTCCACTCCCTTCCGCCCCGTAAGCCAGCTGGCGATGATGTCCCCTCCCGACGCCGAACCACCCATGCCGAGGAGGTACGCCCGATCGAAACTCTTCCGGGGGAGTTTCAGACTGGTCCCGAACCCCCTTCTGGCAAGAGACGGCCAATCGGCATAGGTGGCGTGGACCTTCATGCTATCGGTTTTCAGTAGCTTTTCCTGTGAAAATGGGTTGCGCAAACGATTTCACGGTAGTATTGTTAGAACCTAACCCCTCAGACTTTCCGCTTTAAGCTCGACGCTGAGGACTCCTTCAAGATGCACCTCGGCGAACCTCCCCTCCATTGGAGGGCCTGCGTTCACAAGAGTCGTGGCCCCGATCTTGTCTAGCGCTGGGGACTCGTGGGCATGTCCCGAAAGGACAAGGTCAGGCCCTTCCCTCTCGACGTACTCCCTGACGGGGACCGAACCCACGTGCAGCCCCCCGGCCTTATCGCACTTCGTATTGAACGGAGGGCAATGTGCCACCAGGATGTCGCCGTGTCCGAGCGAATCAAGAACTGTCCTTGCGGCCTCGTCTCTCAGCTCGAAGGGGGTGCCGAATGGGGTGGCGCTCGAACCTCCCAGGCCTCCCACTGTGTATTTCCCGAGCGTCGCCGTCTTTGCGTGGAGCGACATGACACCCTTGAGCACGGGGGTGGATGGCGCGTCGGCGTTTCCCTGCACGAAATACACCGGTCTCTCGGTCGTCAGGGCGGCGGAAAGGAATCTTCCGACGAACTCCTGCGGTTCTCCTCTTGTGAGATCCCCTCCTACAATCATTGCATCGTAATCCTTTCCTCTTCTCTTCGCCCAGAGCAGCGCTTCTTCGCTTGTGTGGACGTCAGTGAAGAAGAGCGCCTTCAAGTGATCTTTCCCCTCTTGACTCCGGCCTCCCTTCTTTCGGCCGAGGACAGCCTGTAGGCCGTCCTGACCAGGACCTCCTCGACTCTGCCCAAGGTCTTTCCGCGCCTCTCCATCATCCGCCTCTGGGTCTCGAGGACCGATTCGAGTCGCAGCTCAACCATTTTTTTCGCCGTGCCAACGAAGTATGTGAAACTGGGGACCGCCCTGTCTGCCAACCCGGTTACGTGGCTCCCCACCCCCACGGACTTTCCGGCGAAGACGAGGGCCCCAATCGATATCTTGCACATGTCCCCTATCACTGGTCCAACCTTCATCATTCCAGAGTCCAGCCGCCTCCCCGGGAGTTCGGGGCGTACATTCCCGTAGGTATTCTTTAGGTTGCTGAAGTTGCTTCCAGCCCCGATGTTGACCCATTCACCTACATAGGAGTCGCCAACATACCCCAGGTGCGCCTTGTTCGTGTGGGGCATGACAATCGAGTTCTCCACCTGGCCTCCGATTTTGCACCCCCCGAATATGGAAGTCCCTGCTCCTAGGACGGCGGAGAGGAGCTTCGTCTTGGGGCCTACGTAACACGGTCCCATCACGCGAGAAAAACTTTCGATTGAAGCGGCCTCATCGACGACGACGGGCCCGAGCCTCGTGTCGAAGGTCACATGGCGTTCGACTTCCGCGGTACCGTGGATTCGCAGGTTCGACATGGGACCACGCACTTCGACCGTATCCGGGACTTGGAGGGCGTTCTCAAAGCGGACCGCCTGTGCGGCGAGGGCGATGCCGTTGCTTTCGACGAGGTCCCAATAGCCTTCGAAAAGACTATTGGAAGGCAATTCCGACCTATCTTGACCCTGTGTGGCCTTCAGCGCCTGCTTGGAAGTGATCACCCCAGGGGCTAGAGAAGAGACGTTCACCCTTGCGGCCACAAGGTTCTTGCCGGAGAAGGCGGCGAATTGGGTCGTCCTTCCGGTGAGGGACAAAAGTCGCTTGTCGGGCCTGGCCCGGGCATTGACAAGTAGGACCCAGCCATCCTGCTTCTGATTGTACTGCTTTCCCGTTGCCAGCTTTGTCGCGTCTTTCAGCTCGTTCCTTCCCCACACCGAGACATCGGTGGCGTCTGTGGTGTTCTCCATCACCGAGTCCAGGAGGGTCCTGGTCCCCCATCTCAGCTGGCTGGCATGCCTGAGCAGGGTCATAGGACCGAATGTAGCGAGGGCGTCGTCCTCGAAGACGACGAGCTTCACTGGCTACAGCACCTTTCCCATTTTCTTCAGATAATCGTCGTTGGCCTGCCGGTAGGACTTCCTGTCACCTATGTCAGTGAACTGGCCATGGACTTCGAGTCCGTAGACCTTCTCTCCAGCCTTCATTGCCTTTCCGAAGGCCCGGTCCATCCCGAACATCTTCCGGCGAGGGATGTACTTCAGGAACTCCTTTTCCATCACGAAGCACCCCACGTTGATGTTACCGCTGATCGTAGGTTTCTCCTTCCATTCTGTGAGCAGACCCTTTTTGTCAGTCTCCATGAAACCGTATTTCAGTTCGGTGCTGTACTTCATGAGGGTCATCGTCGCAAGAGCCTTGTGCTTGGCGTGGAAGTCGACCACCCCACGAAGGTTCATCTCCAGCAGGGCATCTCCGTAGACGCAAACGAACCTTCCCGCTATCTTATCTTCGGTCGCCTTCAGCTGTCCTGCTGTCCCGAGCGGAGGAGAGGTGACGTACCTGATTCTCATGCCCCACTCTCGCCCTCCCTTGAAGTAGTCCTGTATCATCTTACCGAGGTAACCGATGGACACAACCACCTCGGTGATCCCGTTCTGTTTCAACCATTCCAGGATGTGCTCGAGTATCGGCTTCGGGCCGACAGGGAGCATCGGCTTGGGAACCAGGAAGGTGTACGGTCTCAGCCTGGTGCCGAGTCCTCCGGCCAGTATGACCGCCTGAATCGTCTCACTATTGGTCAGTGAACTGTCGCCGTGGGCCGAGGGCCGCCAGCTCATCTTTATACCCTTCATCAGTTCCTGATAGGATGCATGGGTCTATCACGAGCCCCTTGATTCCTTGGGCAATCACTCTGGAGATGTCGGTCCGGGTGAGCTTCTTCTGGGTCCTAAGCAGGACCGGCCTTGCCGAAAGCCCACAGATCACTCCTATTGTAGCGTAGTCGAGGACGCTGAGGGGGGTCCCTCTTGATGAAGGCGGAACCGTGGCAACGTCGATCGCTTCGACCCCGTCCATCTGCGAAAGCTGTCTCACCTGCTCGAGTATGTACCCGGTCGAGATTGCTGCGATCTTCTTCAGCCTCGAGTCCGAGAGGACGAACATGGGCATATGATGGGCGTACATTTCTGCGAAGCTGAATTGACTCGACATCACGCGCTCCCAGTATTCCTCTGTGAGTACTCTGGCCCCTCCGACGAGAATGCCGCAGGGAATGCTGACAGTGGAGATGACGTCGTTGATGTACACGTCGTGTAGGTCGTAGCTCCCGAAATGGCTCGGATGGGAGCCATCTTCGCCGTCGATGTTCAACAGGACGGCGTCTGCCCCCGCTTCTTCGGCTTGGACCGCGAGAGAAGTGCTGTTCTTGGGGAGGCTGGCGATCAGGGTGTACTCTTTCTCGGGAGCCATGACTTCCAGTGGCCTCCGAAGCTGTGGCGCGGTCTCCAAGCTCTTCTGACCGTTGATATTCGCCAGGGAGCATAGAAGAGAACTGCTCAATACTGGATGACGAGTATATGAAAAACGGTTAACGGGACAACGCGGACTCGTCCTTTCCGGGATCGCGGGACCAAATGAGCCAGTCATGCAGACGGGTATTGCGACCTGCGGAGGATGGGGGAACCCTGCGATTCTGGTGGAATCTAGATCGTGATCGCTAGAATCAGGAATATCAGGGTAAGGTACGGGCTCGTTATCTTGAAGAGGGTCCACGCGGTCTCCTTCTTCCGGTCGAGGGCAAGTTTTGCGCTGTATGCCACCACCACTCCACCCAGAGCTGTGGCCGAAACGGCATAATAGATGCTGGGGCTGAAGAAGATCAACGCGAGTGAGAACACCGCGAGGAGGGCGCTGGTCCCGGCCACGCAGATGGCTGCGACCCTATCTCCAAAGACGACGGGGAGCATTGGCACCTGGGCCGCTTCATAGTCTGCCTTGCTGAATATCGCCAGGCTCCATATGTGTGTGGGGATCCAGACTATCACCAGCGCTGACATGTAAAGGGCGATGGGGGTGACGGCGTTTGCCGCTGCCGAGTAGCCCACGAGGACGGGCATTCCGCCTGAAATTCCTCCCAGGATGATGTTCAGCCAGGTCCTCCGCTTCAGCAGAAGCGAATACACTACCACGTTGTCAAGGAGTCCTATGAGCATAAAGCCAGCGGAGAGGATGTTTATGAAGAAGAGAGGGATGAGGACAGACAACGCCGCCATTGTGAGGCCGAACGCTAGGGCGTTTCGTGGCCTGATCTCTCCACTCGGGAGGGGCCGCTTCATGGTGCGTTTCATCTTGCTATCGATGTCCCTGTCGTGGTAGTTGGTGAGTACGTCGGCCGATGCGCTGCCGAGGGTGAGCGCAACGAGGCAGGTAATCGCAATCGGGAGGGAGAATGTTACGCTGGAGGATGTCTTGTAGGCCACAAGCATCGCGACCATCCCGGTAAAGACCAGTAGCCCCCAGATTCTGGGCTTGGTTAGCTTCCAGTAGTTGGAAAAGGTGCGCCCGAGAGGCAACGATTGGCGCTCTTTCTGAGACAGTTAAAACAGTATTCCCGGTTTGATCCCCAGACAGGGCAAGCCGGGCTGAACCCGCTCGGAGGTTTCAAGACAGCGTCTAACCTTTAAAAGCCAGCGAGAGGCAAGGTTACCAGCAAATGGCATTCGACGCGCTCGAAATCATCATCATTGGAGTAATCCTTGTGGTGATATTCCTATGGGGTCCGGCCAAGATTCCGGAACTTGCCAGAGCCCTCGGCAGGGCGAAGAAGGAGTTCGATTCAGCTACCAAGGAAGTGGGAGAAACGCTCTCAGTGACCCCGCCTCCCCAATCCGCCCCCCAGAAGACAGGAGACCAGGTGCTCCTGGAGACCGCACGGCAGATGGGAATCAGCACTGAAGGAAAGACCCGCGAACAGATTTCTCAAGAGATCGTCGCGAAGAACAGGAATCAGTAATACCCAACGGAACCGTTATCTTGACTGGGGACAAGGCGCCCCTGATTGTCACTAGGACTGAGACTAGGGGAGCACATCGAAGAGCTCCGGCGCAGATTCAAGGTCATTTTCATCAGCCTGGTCCTAACGATCGTTCTGGTGCTCCTCCTCCCCCTCCGCCCACAGGAGCTCCTCGGACTTGACAACGTGTACTGGACCACACCGGTCAAGCTCTTTCTGGACGGGATAAGGAGCTACGTGCTCCCTCCCGGGTGGGTGCTGATCGGGTTTCACGTCAACGAACCCCTCGAGGTACTCTTGGTGGCATCTCTGGTCCTTGGATTCGCCCTTGATGTTCCGGTGATCGCGTATGAGGTCTACAGGTTCATCGACCCCGCCCTGAAAGAAAAGGAAAGAGGCGCGATATACCCGGTCGTGGTCGCGGCGACCGGCCTGTTTCTGGTCGGGATCCTCTTCGGGTATTTCATCCTCGCGAAATTCATCTTCTTCGCGCTTCAGCCCTTCTTCGTGGCTGTGGGAGCTCAGACCGTCCTCGATGTGTCCGACTTTTACTTCGTCGTCTTCCTCAGTGTGATCTTCAGCGGGGTGGCCTTCACCACCCCGGTGTTCGTGTTCCTTCTGATCAGGTTCGGGGTCCTGAGCCCGAAATTCTTCTCGAAGAACCGTGTTATCATTTGGGCCGTTACCTACGTCGCGACCGCCTTCATTACACCCGACGGAGGACCGCTGTTGGATGTCATTCTGTTCGTGCCGGTGATAATCCTCCTTGAGGCTGCTGTGTTTATCGGAAGGAGGTATGCTCCAGAAACTGAGTTGCAGACATCCCCGAAGTGCAACTATTGCGGCGAGGAACTTGACGTCTCGAAGACATTCTGCGTTAACTGCGGCCGGTCCTCGGCCTGACCCCAGCACCGCTCAGTCCCATGGATTTTGCGCCTCGCCCTTTGTTTATGGGCCATTCGAGTTGTCGAACGTAGACAACGCTTCCGCTACCCCGCCATCAAGACTTCTTTGCTCGCTTGACCCCGGTGGATCTTGAATTCCTGAGAACCCATTCCCGAATTGCTTCTTCAACAGCCTCACTGATGTAACCCTTCTTCCAGCTTCCTTTCGTCTTGTAAATCGTATCCCTGAGGCTCTGTTCAGCTTCGTCGGATAACACGACCTGCAATCTCCGCATCGGCCGTGAATTTCGCTCTCTGACTGTATATAAGATTATACAGCTATGACGATAGCAGCATATCAGTCGAGCATATATACACAGGTTGATATACACACAAGCGGGGATAGCTTTTCGGCCAACAAGTAGTCGGTTGAGAACACTTGGGGCTGATTCCCGAAGTTTCCGTTGGGATGACCTCGGGGTAGTTCTTTACGACATGGAAGGAGTAGTGGACAATGACGGCCGGTGAACGCGATGGACTGGAAAGCATCCTGGCGGAACTCGTCAGGAGTGCGGAGGAGAGACTTGATTCGCATTTGTCGCCCGGACTTCGTTTTGATGGACTGCCCAAAGATGAAGGAGAAGTGGGAGAGCTTATCGAGGGGATGACGCGGATCACTTTCCTGTTTCATTCCAATGGTTTCAGGGAAAACGAAGTCCACGTCCGAGTGCAGGTCAGGTCGATTGAAATAGACACGCCCGGCTTCGTCTTGAGAAGGCGGGTTCCGCTGGTTGACCCACGAACCGCAAGGATCACCTGTCGCAACGGGATCGTAAGCGTGGTAGTCGATAGAGATGGGTACTCCAAATAGCCCCATTCGACCCCATTACAAATCTTCGGCACCTTAGAGTGGTGCCCCTAAGAGATTGAGGGAGTGGCTTATCTATCAGCGCGCGAACCTGAATGTTAAACTCTTGACTGCATTGACCGGAAACGGGAGGCTGCTCGCGTCAGCGAAGGATTTCGACGAGATATTCGCCATGGTGAAAACAGCCGCCGAACAAAGCCTCCGGATGCATAGGGCAGGGCTCACATTGGTCCTGGGGGACATCCCGAACAATGTGGGGGCTTATCATCAGATGGGATCTAACTCCATCGTGATGAACAGGAACATTCTGAGAATAGTGGAGAAACTCTCGAGGTCCAGGGCAAGGAAAAACTCCTATGTCTTCATGGTCCTTCTCCACGAATACCTGCACAGCCTGGGGTACACAGACGACCGCGAGGTGAGAATCCTCGGAAGGAAGATAACCGAAGGGTTCCTGGGAAACAAACACCTGGCCGGCGAAATGGCCGTGCAACCCCTGGACAGGTTTTTCCCCGAGCTCTCGAAGTACGCGGCGTTCAGAGACAACGGGAGCTTCGAGACCGTCAGGCGATTCGATTCGTCTAGCACCCCTTACATCGCCTAGCCTCCGACCCCGATTCTTCAGTGCGGAACGCGCGAATCCGCCGAACTGGCATCGATGGGGTCAACCCCCATCAGCCGATAGAGGAACGAATCCTAATCCCAGTCCCGCTTCTGCACTGGGGGATACGGTCCAGGCTCCTGACCTACGATTGTATGACAGGATAGTTCCTGAAAAGGAGACGGGGTCCCCTAGCCCGCGCCTTCGAAGGAATACGCAATTTCCCCGCTCACCACCGTCGCTGCCACCCCGACTTTCCTCAACATCGCAGGGTGCATTCCCTCGATGTCGGAGTCGAGGACCGTGAGGGAGGCAACACCTCCTTCCTCAATTATTGCCCCGTCATCGAACCCGTTGAGCGCCGCGTTGGTCGTGTAAAGGGAGAGCGCATCATCCTGGGTCAGCCTCTCCTCCGGTGCAAAAGCCCCCCGCACCATGGAAGCCCACATGCCGATGATCGGGCTCACGACTTCGACGGGCGAGTCCGAGCTACCGGAAACAAGTATGCCTTCTTCGAGCATCGATTTGATTGGATAGAGGTCTCTGACCCTCTCTTCTCCAAGGCGATATTCCGCCCAAGAATCGGAAGTGATGAAGCAAGGCTGGACGGCGGCGCGTATCCCCCATTTTCGCATCTTCGATCTCAGGTCTTTTGGGAGAAGGCTCGCGTGCTCGATACGGTGCCTTAGTGGGTTCCCGCTCCCCGCGACGGCAGACAGGGCGGCAAGCGCCTGGTCAATGGCGCGGTCTCCGATCGCATGTATGATGACTTGGTATCCGAGCGAATGGCATTTCTCGACTATGGTCGAGATTTCACCATCCTTGTAACGGAGTAGGCCCGAGTTTCCAGGCTCGTCCCAGTAGGGCTCCCAGAGGGCGGCCGTCCTCGCACCAAGCGAGCCGTCGGCGTAAACCTTGACTCCATTGATGCGCGCTGCGCCATTGCCGAAAAGACCGCGCATGCCCTTTTCGTCGACATGCCCGACGGCCTCCGGAGGGATGTAGATTCGGTAGCGGAGCCTCCCTGACCCTCCGGTCTTCCACAGAGTTAACGCGTCGAGCTCTTCTTTGTAGCGCTCGGGGGACACGATACAGTGGGTGGCCGTGAGTCCATTCCTGAGAGCCTCGAATTCGAAAGCCTCCAAGTCCTGCAGGCTCACCTCTGCGCTTTCACGGGGCATCGCGGAGTAGACTACGTCCAGCCCTCCTTCCTTGACTATTCCCGTGAGTCTTCCAGTCGCGTCCCTTTCGTACTCGGGCCCCTGCCTGTCGTCGAACGGAAGGGCAGAGATGGCCTTGGTGTTTAGGAGCGCGATGTGGCCGCAGACCCGTGTAAGCACGACCGGATTGTTGGGGCTGACTTCGTCAATGTCGAGCCGGTCCGGGATTCGTCTCTCGGGGAACGCTTCCTGGTCCCATCCCCTTCCGATTATCCATTCCCCAGGGGGACATCTCTGAACGCGGCCTGAAAGGCGGCCCCTTATGCTCTCTATATTGCTGGTTCCCCTGAGGTCGAGGCTACGTCGAGAACGCCCGTATTCGAAGGGATGGCAGTGTGAGTCAGTGAAGCCGATCATGACCGACCCGCCGCGGGCATCGATTCGCGGAGCCTTCGGAGATGAACCTTGGACCGTGTCTTCCGAAATACTGGAGATGAGGCCCCCCTCGAGGCTAATTGATACGTTCCCTCTTCCGTGAATCTTGCAGTTTTCTATCAGGAGCCCCATTCGGACACGACCTTCTTGGCGAAGGCAACCGACCGTATATTTATCCGCGCACGGGCCAACGTGAAGAAGTCTTCCTTTGAGTCGACGTCGAAGACGATCCCGCGGCTCGCAGCAATTGCCGTCCTGGACCCTTTGTGGGCCGCTCCCGACAGATGGCTCCAGAAGCTGTCGTCGTCGTACCGCAGGGGAGGAGCCTGGAGTCTTCCGAACATAAGAACGTTCGTTCCACTGAAGGAAGAGGAGGGTGAGAGAACGACGAAGCCTTGGTCAGAATAATCGAGTATCCTTCGAAGGTCTCTCGCGGACAGAAGCGGAAGGTCGGACGGGAGGACCAAGAATCGCTCGCGTTCCCTCAACTTCGCCATCCCGGCTGCGATTGCCGCGCTGACACCCAGGTCGCGGGACTCCGCGAGCCCGCCTGCCCCGATTTTTCTCGCGAGGAACAGGGCTTTCGGGTCTGAAGTAATGACGAATGAGTCGTTCAGGATCCCAGCGTCAGCAAGGACGTCAAGAAGGTCCTCGAGCAACAGCCAGGCGAATCTGGCCGCGCCCTCGATGCCGAGCAGGCCCGTCAGCCTTGACTTCCGGTTGCCGCCCTTGAAGGGGACTAGAACTGCGAGTTCGGTCAACAGGCGAGCAGCTCCCTGGCCAGCCTGATTTCGTCGGCATGTTTGGCCATCTTGGTGTCGGATAGGTGACAGCGAATCCCGAGCTTCTCGATGACTCGCAATTGTCCCTCGTCGCTGTTGTCTATGGCGATGACATCGAGGAATTCAGAGTAACGTTTCGCCACCCCCGAAGACGTCGGAGAGATTCCCACTGCCTTCATCAACTTCCCCGCGGGACCGCTGTAGGGACGCTCTCCTATCATAGGGGAAAGCGCGACTACCCTCGCTTTGGTGACAGCGAGGGCCCTTCTGAAACCTGGGATCGCGAGCATGGGGCCTATGCTAGTCACCGGGTTGGCCGGGCAGATAACGACCCGGTCAGCTTCGGCTATCGCAGTAGTGACTTCGGGGGTAGGGCTCGAAGTTCTCGAACCATGGTACATTACCGCCATTACTCGGGGAGAACCATGCAACTTCACCCAGAACTCCTGGAGGTGAACCTTCCCCTTCTTGGTGACGACGTGGGTCTCGACTGGGTCGTCGGTCGCCGGGAGGATCCTAGTTCCCAGCCCGAGCCTCCGACAGAGATCAGCGGTGACGGTCGTCAGCGAGCCCCCGTTTCTGACCAGCGCCGTCCTGACAATGTGCGTCGCCAGATCGCGGTCTCCGAGATTGAACCAAGTTTCCGAACCCAGTAAGCGCAGCTGTTTCAGCACGCGATAGGTGTCTCCCGAGACTCCCCAGCCCTTCTCCTTGTCTGCCATCCCTGCCAAGGTGTACATGGCTATGTCAATGTCTGGACAGATGTAGAGGCCATGCATCCAGACGTTGTCTCCTATATTTGCAACCACTGTCAGGTCGCAGCGAATGCTGGCGAGGCCCCGGAGGAGTTTCACCGACCCAGTCCCACCGGCCAGGGCCACGACTTTCATCAGATCACCTGAACAGGTCCATCTTGCGTTCCATCACGAGTGCCCGTACCCCGGAGTCGTTTCTCACGTATTCGGCTCCTCTCACGATCGTGACCGGGATCCCAGCCAGCTTGCCAGAAACCAATTCTGCCGCGCCTGCGATTTCATCGACCACCGCGGGCTCGGTGACGCGGAGCTCATAGCCGAAGCGGTCCCTCCTCCCCCTGTAGGACAGCAGCGGGGCGATCCCTGAACTGCCGATGGCGACATCCGTCTGTCCTTTCCGCCAGGGGCGGCCGAAGGTGTCCGAAATCACCACCGCCAACTTCTTTCCTGTCGCCTTTTCGAGACCTCGTCTAAGGGCCCTGGCGCTCGAGTCAGGATTCAAAGGCAGGAGGGAGACAAAGCCTATGCGGACGTTTGACTTGTCAATCCCTGCGTTCGCGCAGACGAGGCCCTGTTTCGTCTCCGTGATTATGACCCCGTGCCCCTCCCTGACCACCCTGACAGATTCCCTCAGGATGAGCTCGACCAACCGCGGGTCCTTCCCCTGCCGAGTGGCGAGGCTCAACGCCTTCTTCCCGGGCCTGACACCTTCGAGTTTGACGATTCGGCCTTCGGCCTTTGACACAATCTTCTGTTTCACCACCAACACGTCCCGGTTCTCGAGGCTGAGCCTGGCTTTCCGAAGGGCAGCCACGGTTAGGCTCGCGAGGTCGGTCCCTTCGGCTACCTCGGGAATGCCGGGCACAGGGAGAATCTGAAGGACACCCAACTTGACCGTGAATGGCGGTCGACGGGGGCGCGATAAATCCTCCGCCACCGGCCTGGGGAACTGCCCACAGGGGCTGGCATCTGGTGATGTCGGCATTGGAGGGCTAGTATTTTATACGCGGAAAAGGGGTTCGGGGTTGGAATGCCCACAACGGAAGAAGTGCTCTCCGCCCTGTCCCGGGTATCCGACCCTGAGCTGGGCAGGGACATAGTCTCGCTGCACATGGTAGATGACGTCTCGGTCAACGGAGGAACGGTCTCGTTCACCCTCAATCTCACCACCCCTGCCTGCCCGCTAAGGAGCAGGATCGAAGAGGGCGCGAGGGAGGCGGTGGCCGGGGTCTCGGGAGTGATAGAGGTGAAAATGAAGACAGGAGCCAAGGTCTTCGCGACGCGCGACTACGCCGAGAGCGGGATGCTGAAGGGAGTGAAGAACATCATCGCAGTGGCGAGCGGGAAGGGAGGGGTGGGGAAGTCGACGATAGCTGTGAACCTCGCTGCATCGCTGGCTCAGACCGGCGCGAAGGTCGGATTACTGGACGCGGACGTCTACGGTCCCAGCGTCCCTCAGATGATGGGTGTAAAGGGGGAGGTCGGGGTAAGAGAGAACATAATCATCCCACCTGTCGCCTACGGGGTCAAGGTCGCGTCGATGGGTTTCTTCTACAAGGAACAGGCCGCTCTGATTTGGCGGGGACCGATGGTTGCGGGTGCTGTCAGGCAACTCCTGACCCAGGTTGATTGGGGGGAGCTCGATTACCTCATAGTTGATCTCGGACCCGGAACGGGCGACGCTTCGCTCACCCTTGCTCAGACAGTCCCGCTGGGCGGAGTGGTGATAGTCACCACCCCCCAGGATGCGGCCCTCAGCATAGCTTCGAAGGCGCTCGCGATGTTCAGGAGGCTCGACGTCCCGATACTTGGAATCGTAGAGAACATGAGCTACTTTCAATGCCCACATTGCGGTACGAAGACCCACATTTTCTCCACGGGCGGAGGCCGGAAGACGGCGTCTGACCTGAATGTCGACTTCCTTGGAGAGCTCCCCCTCGACACCGAGGTGAGGGTGCAGGCGGACCTGGGTGTGCCGGTGGTGTATGCAAAGCCAGACTCCGCATCGGCCTTGGTCTTCAAGGACTTCGCGTTCAGGGTGGCTGGAATGGTCAGCATGGTGGCGTACGCGAAAATGAAGAAATGAGCGTCGATCAGGGACGCCTCGAAACGACGGCGGAGAGGAAGAAGAAGGCGCGAAAGCGGAGTCGAGGCCCGTACAGGAAGTCGTGGTCTCCTCGGTCGACTGGCTAGCGAACTGCGACGGCGTCTATCTCTACCAGCGCACCCATCGGAAGCGCCGCAGCCTGGACGGTCGTTCTTGCCGGAAATGGGGCGACGAAGTGCTTTGCGTACTCTTCATTCATGGCCGAGAACTCGGACATGCTCGCCAGGAAGACCGTCGTCTTCACGATGTTGCGCAGGTCGAGCCCCGCAGATATCAACACCTCTCCCAGATTGGTTATCGCCCTCCGGGTTTGAGCAGAAATCCCAACTTCGAGGTTACCGGTAGAGGGGTCCGTTCCCAACTGACCTGCGCAGTACACTGTGCCTGCGTCAACACCTTGCGAATATGGGCCCACCGGCGCAGGGGCGCGGTCGCTGCGGACCTCGCGGCTCAACTGCTTGACCTTCAGCCCAGATTGTCTTAAGTCAATCGACACCGTGTCCAAATGCCGCAGCGTCAATGACATGAACCCTGCACTGGACACGACAGTAATCCGCTTTAGCAATATGGAAGCCATTGGCTCGATCCCAACGGAACGATTGGCGACCAAGGGAACTGCGTATTCCTTCAATGTTCCGTGGCTATCGGGTCTGAGTTCTATGCCTTGCTCGTTGAAGCCTTGATTGGTGGGAGCCTTACTTTCCTGTGATCACACTTCGCGGGACTGTGGGCGTAACAGTAGGCGGCGCCACAGGTATGGCACAGATAATAGAATCCCGTGCTCAGGCTCCTTCCGCAGTACCCGCAGGCAGGATCTGGCTTCTGTGTCTGTCCTTGGAAAAGCCTTCCACTCATGAACCATTCATCCTCCCAGTCGCTAATAAGGGAATATGCAGGAATTGCAAAGGAAGAGGAAAGAGATTGGTGAAACTGATCAAAGACAATTCCACTTTTTCCCGTCGGAGACGTGAAGAAGATAGTTTTTGGTTCTGTTCCGTTATTGGGTGATTTCTCCCCCTGTTCCGTGACGGGTGATGGTCTAAGTTCCGTTGAAGACCGAGCGCCAAAGGAGATAATAGATAATCCATGAGTATTGCGGCAATGGCGCAGATATACGACATTCTTCGGGTCGGCAAGAAGGCGTTGGATTACTATGCTTCAAAACTGACAAGACTCGAAAAATCAACCGGGGAAGTGGAATTTCTGAGAGAGGATATAGAAAGGCTCTCGGAGAAGGTCAAGGTAGCACAGAAGGCTCTCGGTGGCAACGGCGACACTTATTTCGTGAGCAAACTTGTGAAGGAAAACAAGGAGATTCTATGTCTGGTAGTAGACCAATATGTTGGGGTGATGGAGAAGGCCAAGTCTGAATATTGGAATGAGTTAGGCCTGAAGCCCGAATTGTTAGAAAAGGAGATTGCCCTTGCCCGTGAGGTCAAGGCCGATGTTTGCTCATAGCCTTCGCAAGTAGTTCCATCCATTTGTCATTCCCCTTCACGCCGACCCCTGCGACCTCTCCGGGAGTCTGCCCTTGAAGCGCCATGTGGGGCTTCACGAAGTTGTATTGGATGCGCTGGCCTTCCGCGAGAGGAGTATCCATCGTCTTCCATCCGCGTTGAACCTTCACTCTCTCACGAATCGTCCCGTTCAATCGTTCAATTCGGTTGTTGTTTGCGTGAGGCTTTCCCACTCCCGCCCTGCTGATATGCTCGGGTTTCTTGTCGAACGCGTGCTTCACCGGGACTGTCGTTGCAGCCTCGGGGATCAACGTAATCCAGGGGGGATGAGCCGGCTAGGCGCTCAGCTCGATGGCTTCCTGGAAGAACCGCCTGGTGGTCCCGCTGGCGGGGGAGTCGAAGGGGTCGACGCTGACTATGATAGGGAGGTTGTTGACGGCGTATCCCAGGAAGAGACACATCCGCGGAGGGAGGGTCCTCACGATCGCCCTCACCGTGTCGGTGTCCGCCATCGAGGCCTGTGAAACCAGGTTCAGGTCTGAATCGTTGCTGAAGTTGTAGAGGAAGATATTGTCGACCTGCCTGTAGATTTTCTGGTCGATGGCGTCAGGTTGATTCGTAATAAACACCGTGAATACCCCGAAGTGCCGCATCCTGGTAATCAGGTCTTCCCAATATGTCTCCCTGAGGTACAGATGAGCTTCCTCCGCGAATAGGAAGACCGGGGGGACCTTCTTCTGCTCGAGCAGCTCCACCATCTTGGAGAGTATCAGTTCGACGACCATCCGCCTGTTGAGGGGCGACACCCCGCTCAGCGAAACTACCAGGGACCCTCCCTCGTTCCTCCCCGAAAAGAAACCCTCCAGGTCGAACTGCCGGTCCTTGGAGTCGGTGAAGAGCCCGCATGAGGCGATCGTGTGGAACCGGGCGAACAGGGCGTCCCTCACGAATTCGTTGCACCTCCACTGGTGAATGGCCCCTTCCATTGAAACGAGGGAAAGCTCGTCCCTCGCCTCGAGCTGCTCCCATATCTTGACGAACTCCCTGAGGGAGGTCCCTGGCATGTCCAGCGAGTGAGAAAGGAGATTGGTGATTGACCTGAGCCCCACGGCGGAAAGCGAGAGTTTCATCTCCCTCCCCGGCCTCATAACCTTCACCTTCGAATGCACTTCTGTCCGTTCCCCGTACCTGTTGAGGCCGATGCTCCCGTATTCGTCGTTCAAGTCGAAGACGATGCTGTAGGCACCTTGCTCCAACAGCCCCCTGAGCAGCATCTTCGCCAGATGCGACTTCCCCGACTCCTTCCGGCCAGTGATGACAGTTATCCTTCCGTCCAGCGTCTCTGCCGGTACTGAGAACTCCGACCCGGAATCGACGGTGCCTACCCTGATTTTTCTTCTTCCGAGGGGGGCGACGGCAGCCTCGAGCTCGTCGACCAGAAGCCTGGACACCCGGGAGTTCGTGCGCGACGGCATCCAGTCTATCCTTGGAGTAAGCTTCCCCTTCGCCAGGGTCCCGCGGGCCTTGCAGACCAGGATCCTCATGTCACGGATGAGTGATGATATTGTCGACAGGTCGGTCGGGTCCTCGGTCACCCCCGGGGTCGAGGCCGAAAGGACTTCCTCTCTGGCAATCTCCTCTTCGACCCCCTCCACGTCAAGATAGCGCTCGTCGTAGATCTGGAGGACGAGGCACCGTTTTTCCTCTGAAGCGATGAGGTAGTCCCCGACCCGGGCGGGCTCCTTCGGGGACGCGATCACGAGAATGTTGTCGGATTCCTTCTTGAGGATCTTCAGGGACTATGCTCCTCCCTTGAAACTCCCGAGGGCTATGGACCTCAGGGTGAACGTCGGGAGTCTGCGGAGCCTGAACCGTTTGGTGACGTATGCCTTCAGCGCCTGGTCGTCGGCCTTCGAGAAAGTGGAGAGGTGGTGAGCCACTTTGAGGGACTCGGGATACCCGGCGGCGAAGGCGTCGTTCCACAGTATCCGGCCGAGCGTCGTCTCCACAGGCTCGCTGTTGTCGGCTACGTCGAGCCTGAAGACCAGGCCGTCGGGGGAGAACTTTGCCAGTAGGGTCTTGACAGACCCGTCTTCCAGGAGATGATATGACGGGACGACCGATTTCGTAAGGGAGCATGCGGCTGCCTCCGAGAAGATCAGGTTACTTGATTTTGAGAATCCGACGAGGCAACTTCCCTTCAGAAGCGCCCTGGGAAGCGGACGCGAGAACTGTCCGAAGGGGTGCTTCAGCGAGCCGTCGGCCATGACCACCAGGTCCTCGTCGCTCGCCAGCAACGATTCGACGACCCTCCGCTCTATCGTGTTCCGTATAACCCTCTCGGCGATCTCGTGGTCCGAAAGAATCATGGCGAGTTCCGGACGGGAGAGGGAGGAGCCCAGCCCCGTTACCCCCGACCTCGACGCATAGACGAGGATGGGGCCGAAGCGGAAGAACTTCTTCACGGCTCCTTCAAAGGACACCCCCACCGCGGTCCGCGCGGCGTAGAGGGCCCCCTCCGATGTCTCTCCGACAAGGACGCACGACGAGTCGACGGATGCTACTGGTCGCCCTTCTTTGAGGGGAATTATGCACCCAGGGACCAGAGCCGTTTCCGACTCCCCGAAGTACGGGTAGATCTCCTTCCCATATCTGCTGAAGATGAATTTCCTGCCGGAGAGGTGTCGTTCCGCGTCGTCCGCCAGTTCCTGGAAGCATTGTTTGAACTCCAGAGCGAGAGAGTCCAAGAGGCCGGGTCCGTTGCTGTTGGGAAGGCTTAAAATACTGTTGGACATGTTGGCCACCAATAGTATGCCGCGGTGGGTTAATAAGAGTTGCGCATCTTGGCCAATAACAACAGGCAGGGGCGGGCACACATGAGCGAACCCGAGCGACCTCCCACCGTAACAGTGAGGCTGAAAAGGGGATCCTGGGAAGTAGAGATCACTTCCCCCGAGGACAGGGTGCAGCAGGCGGTCGAAAGCGTCCTCGCGGGGATGGCGTCAAAGGAACCGGCTCTGGTCGAGCAGGAACCCGAGAAAGGCGACAACAGGAGGTTCGAGACATGCAGGGGGCTCCTGCAGACGATGTGGAAGGAAGGATGGTTCGGGAACCCGAAGGCCCTGTCAGAGGTCCACGACGAGATGAGTAGGAGAGGATATCACTACGACCGGACGGCCGTGGCCCACACCTTGGTCGACCTCGTAAGGGAGGGGACCCTCTTCAGGGACGGGAGCATGCGCAACTACCGGTATGTGCAGAAGCACCCGTTAAAGAACTGACCGCGCCTGACCCTATGACTACACCGGCTTCGATTTCTTCGAGAGAAGCTCGTTGAGCCTGTTCACCCCGAGGGTGGTGATCCTGTACCTTCCCCCGCCTTCGGCTGCGACCCTTTCCACCTGGGCTGTCTTGGTCACCTCGCTCAGCCTTGAGCTGATCGTCTTGGGATATAGTCCGGTGGCTGCTTCAACCTCAGATACGCTCAGTGTATCGGGCTGGGCCCTCCCGCTCAGGCTCGATATCCTCGCTGCGACCAGCTGGAGAAGGATCACTTCCCTGTCGCTGAATTTCTTGTCCTGGACCCACACTCTCGGCCCTTCCTCGGTCACGCGCACGTAGTCCTTGAACATCTGGATTAAGTCGTTGAGCGAGTAGTTTACCGAAATGGCCCTCGCAAGGTCCATGTTCGGGACATTTTTCGATATGAATTCGTGGAGGGACCGCATCACGACCTCGGGGGGACCTGAAAACTCCACCCTGCTGTCGCCGTAGCTTACCGAAACCACTAGCCCTCTATCTGAAGACAATACTGTGTTAGAACTCCGCCACTGGCACGAAAAGCCTCGGATTAATTAGTTTCCACGCGGGGAAGATGACACCCAAATCGAAGCTTTTAGACAGTGTAGAGGCGAGAGGGAAAAGCCGCTTGGCAGGAAGAGGACCACACCTCATTTCAAGCCTCGAGGTCGGGACCTCGTCCCAAAGTAAGCCAGTTCGTCCAATCAGCATCATCGTGGGAATACGCGTATTAATCCCAAGCCTCAGAACTCGTGATTGACTTTGGGGGGAAACCGTTCTTTGAAGCGTGTGTTTGCGCTTATCCTGATTGGGGCCATTTTCGCAACGGTCCCCCCCTCGACCGCCCAAGGTTCGAGCACGGGACAGACCACTCAGCCCCAGGACAACCCTGTCCAGGCGATAACCAGCTGGATAGCAAGCAACGTGACTCCTACGCGGGTGATCAGCGCGGCGATCGGAATCGCAGGAATACTCTTTGCCATCAGGCGTGAGCGAAAGCGGTCCCACCTGGAAATCTTCCTAGTGAAGGGATCGTCAAATGTGCATGTCAAGAATGTCGGGTCGACTGACGCCCTTGAACTTGAAGTCAGTGTATTCGATACAGGGTCGAAGGAGCTTGTCAGATCCTTGAAAGGGCAGCGGCTCAGGAAGGAAGAGGAAATGCGAATCCCCCTGGCCGGGATGGATATCCCTGCAAATCGCAAGCTGCTTGCCGCGGTTTCCTACCGGAACACTAACGACAGGGAGGGCAAGGTGCGCAAGAAGAAACGAGAACTGCTTTATCTCCCCGGAAATGTCGCAGAGGCTACCGAACCCGCTGCTGTGCCCGCCCTAGTCATTCCACCAGTCCTGTCTCGCTACAGATTAGCCGTGCTACCTTTGGTCAACATGAGTCCAGACCCCGCGGACGAGTACTTCGCCGACGGAATGATGGAGGAGCTGATTGACAAATTGTCTCAGGTGAGGGAACTACGGGTCATCGCCCGGACTTCAGTGATGGCCTACAAGAAGATGGAGAAGAAGGCATCGGAGATAGGCAGGGAACTTGGAGTGGGAACACTCATTGAGGGTAGCGTCAGAAAAGCGGGCAACAAGATCCGAATCACAGTACAGCTGATCGACACGGCTACCGAAGAGCATCTTTGGTCATCAGCGTATGACAAAGACCTGGGCGATGTCTTCGCGATTCAGAGCGAAATCGCAGCCAAGGTCAGCTCGGAGCTCGAGGTGCACCTGTTGGACTCCGAGAGGCTCTTGATGGAAAGAAAGCCGACAGAGAACGCCGAAGCATACACGCTCTATCTTAAGGGTCGGTTCTATTGGAACGAACGGACGAAGGACGGCACAGACAGCGCTGTGGCGTACTTCGAAGAGGCGATCAGACGAGCCCCGAAGTTCGCGCTGGCCTACTCTGCGTTGGCCGACTGCTATGTCGTATACCCTGACTTTGGATGGCAGAGACCCCGAGACGCATACCCCAAGGCCAAGGACTGCGCGACGAAAGCCATCGAAATCGACCCTGTGCTGGCGGAACCACACGCGTCTCTCGGCCTTGTCTTCAGCATGTACGACTTCAATTGGCGTGGGGCGGAGGAGCAATTCAAGAGAGCGCTGGCCCTCAAAGCCAGCTACGCTACCGCACATCATTGGTACTCGATTCATCTACGCATCATGGGGAGGCTTGATGAATCCCTTGAACAAATCAGACAGGCAGCGGAGCTGGATCCCCTATCACGAGTCATCGGTCAGAACGTGGGGGAGCAGATGCTCGCACTCGGGCGATACAAGGAGGGGGTCGAACAACTCGAGAGGGTCGTGAATGCCAGTCCCGAATACGGCAGTGCACGCTGCTACCTCGGGTGGGCCTATTATTTGGAGGGACAGACCGACAAGGCAATCGATGAAATGGGGAAGGCGGCGGCCATCTCTGGACATGACCCCTTCTATGAAGCTGCGTTTGCCTGCCTGTTGGGACTTGGCGGGAGGCGCGGAGATGCTAACGCGATGATTGAGCGACTGGAAACACGTTCCAAGGTCGAATACGTTGACAAGGTGACGATAGCCTTCGCACTGTTCGGCACAGGAAGAACAGACGAGGCATTCTCATACCTTGAAAGAGGGTACGAAGAAAGGTCACACTTCTTTCTCTACTTCCGGACGATGCCCTGGTTCAAGGATTACTGGGGCGACCCAAGATGGGCTTCCTTTGAGAGCCGGCTGGGCTTGCGCCAAGACTGAATGCGAGAAGTTCTCCCATTGGCTTGGGGGAAAGGGCATCGGCCGCCCCGAAGTTGCCTCAGCGTCCCGACCGAGACAGTGCACTACCTGACAAGGCCTATTTCGGCATGTGGGCTCGCTACGCCGAGCTCTCCATCGGACCAAGCTCGGACTTCCTTGAGGCAATGAACAGCCACGCCACTCCCAAGATCGAAGCCTCTCCAATCATTAATAGGCTCTGACCCTCTGGAACTTGGGTTGTCGGGACGAGCCTCCCAAACTGCTGCTCGAGGGAATATGGCTCCCCCGTGATGGGATTGAGCAATGCCTCCACTGGCGCATAGTTATCGGTCAGCAGGGGAACGTCGTCGACCCTGACCCTGGAGGAATACATATGCTGGACATAGCCTCCCGTCGGGGCGATGTCTACTGCGGCTGCCTCTCCGAATAGGGCTGTGATGTTCTCATCGACCTGCTGGATGGCTGACGCAAGTGGCTGACCCTGGGGCCTTCTGAAGACAAGCTCGATGTTCTGCACACTGGAGGAATTTGGATAGTCCACCTCAAACAAGGCCGAGTCATTGAAGAGTGTGGAGAGCGTCGAGTAGTACGAGCGAACAAGATTCGACGAGTCACCTTCCAGCGAACCAATGAGGTTGGAGATGACGATTCCGTTCTCTGCGAGGTGGTCTGAAAGTAGTTTGAAGAACTCCTTTGTCATGAGGTGGAAAGGCACGTATGTCTTCGCATAAGCGTCAAGAATCACAAGGTCGTACGTTTTGTCTGTCTCTCCGAGGTAAACTCGCGCATCTTCGCTGAAAATCGTGAGCCTCGGGTCGGGCTTGAGGCCAAAGTAACTCTGGGCTGTGTCTATCACATCCGGGTCTATCTCTGCCACATCAACGTGCACGTGCGGATATGCAGCAAGAAAGAACTTGGGGCCAGAAAAACCCCCGCCCCCGATGAAGAGGACGTCCTTCGCTCCAGGGTCGAGTTGCATCCCCAGGTTGAAGTATGTCGAATACTGGAAGACCAGCTGGGTGGAGTTCCCCAGATACATGCCGCTGTGGGGGAGGCCGTTGAGATACAGAATCCTCACGCTGTCAAAGTCGACTACGTCAAGGGTGCTGTAAGGCGTCTCCTTCTCATAAACGACCCAGCCGCCGTATTTGGTGGCTGGTGCCTGCGGTGCCGCCTGGACAAAGGTAGGGGAGAGTACCAGAAAAAGGACCGCGATTGCGGCTAACGATGAGTTCCGCGGAAGCGCTGGCAGCGAGACAAGCATGAGTACGAGACCCAGCCCGGAAATGATGACCCTAATATCGAAGGCGGGAATCAGGATGAAGATGGTTCCAAATGTGCCCACGATACTTCCTATCGTCGACACCGAGTACAGGTTGCCCGCCACATTGCCGATCGAGGCGATGGTCTTCGAAGCTATCCTTACCGCGTAGGGCGCCGTCATTCCAAGTACGAAAGTCTGGACACCCAGGATCATGGTCGTGGCGAGGAGCGGGCCGTATTTGTCCCCGAGCGAAGCGTAGACGGAAAGCTGTACTGCGAAGGGAGCAACGAGGGGTACCAAGACAGTCATGATACCTCCCACGAACACAATCATCGAGAACTTCCGTCTTGTAGGCGAACGATCGGCCAGCTTCCCTCCGACCTGATATCCCGCCGACAGTCCTGCCAGGACAACGCCGATGAGGCTACCCCAAGTCCATATCGAGCTGCCGAACACTGGGGTGATGAGCCTGCTCCCGAGCAATTCGAGGGCCATCACCACGAACCCGGACACGAAAACCTGGAGTTTCAGCCACAGGGTCGTTGAGGCGAAAATAGACGACACGCCCCAACGAGCAGACTTCATGCTGATATGACTTTCGCACTCCGTCGCTTCCAGAGGAAGAGCAGCAGGACCAAAACGAATATGGCTAGTGAGGTGATTACTGCCAGCATGACAAATCCCGTCCCCAGGGTTCCTCCCGAGGCGATTGTGGATCCCGCGCTGAAGAGAATGGTCGCCTGTTTGCTGCTGATTATCGAGAACGAATTGTCGAGATGCAGGGTATATGCACCACTCTGCGCGGCTGAGAAGGCAAAGCCAGCGTCTCCTGCTACTCTCCCTCCGTCGTATACCCTGCTCCCTGAAGGGCCGGTTACCCAGAAGTCCAGGTCCTTGCTCGAGCCTCCCGCTATCCCAATGGAGCCAGACACTTCATCGCCAGCACTCAGGATGAAAGTCAAGGTGCACTGGGTTCCCGGAGAGATCTTACACACGTTGACCTGATAGCCCGATGTTGTAGAGGTCGACGAGGCTGTTGATTGAGCGTATGTCGAGTTCAGATAAGTCGAGTTGGAGGTAGTCGTGATTGAAGAAGCCGGGGGGGAGGTTGAAGTCGTCGCTGTTGTGGAACTGCCGACATCTGAAATGACAGTCACGCTGTTGCCTAACTGGTTAGCGACGAAGACCTCTCCTTTGGCACTGTCGTAGACCACTCCTGCCGGCCCCCATCCTACCGCAACCGTGGCGATTACTCTGTTGGTCGAGTCTGAAATCACACTCACCGTATTGTCTCCTTGGTTCGCTACGACAACTCGGCCTCTGGCGCTGTCATATGCCACCCCTGAAGGACCCCACCCCACGCGGATTGTCGAGACGACTTCATTGGTCGCGTCCGATATTACGCTCACGCTGTCGTCGCCGGTGTTCGTCACGAAAATCTCGCCCCTGGCACTGTCATAGGCTGCTCCAGTGGGACGTGACTTCACCGGGATGGTTGCGACAACCAAGTTGGAAGTATCATCTATCACGCTCACGGTATTGTCGCCCTCGTTCGTGACAAACACCTCCCCCTTGGCCGCATCGTACGTTACACCAGTCGGCCCAGACCCCACGATGACTGTCGCTATCACTGTGTTTGTCGCGTCCGAGATGACGCTGACAGTGCCACGTCCAGAGTTGGTGACAAAGATCTCTCCCTTGCCTCTGTCGTACGCTACGCCGACCGGGTTCCGGCCCACGGCTATGGTAGCAGAGATAGTGTTCGTCGAGTCAGAAATCACACTGACGGTATCATCGTCGAAGTTGGCTGCGTATAGCGCGCCTGCGGCTAGGTCGTAGGCGATTCCCCTCAGCCCGGAACCTGCAGGGATGGATTCAACGACCCTGTTTGAAGCGTCGGAAATCACATTCAAGTTGTCCCCGCCCCATCCTGCCACGAAAATTTTTCCCTTGGCGGGGTCGTAGGCTAGGGCATTTGGGCGGTCCCCCCCGATTGTTCTTAGTACTGCGTTCGAAGAGTCCGACAACACGCTGACGCTATTGCTGAACTGATTTGTGACGAAGACCTCTCCCTTGGAGGCAGAGTAGGCAGCCCAGGCTGGGCTTGACCCGACATGTGGGGTAGCTATGACAGCGTGACTTGCATCAGAGATGATACTCACGGTCCCGTCTTTTTGGTTCGTAACGAACACCTCTCCTTTGGCGCCGTCGTACGCGACCCCGAAAGGACTTCTGCCGACATCGATATTTGCCACAACCTGGTTGGTCGCATCTGATATCACGCTCACAGTGTTGCTGAAGATGCCAGCAACATAGATCTCTCCTCTAGCGCTGTCGTACGCAATGCCTGCGGGCCCCCCGGGCAAGGGGATGGTCGCTACGACGGCATTCGTCGAGTCCGAGATCACGCTAACAGTCTCGTTGAAAGCGTTTCCCACGAAGACTTCGCCCTTTGCGCTGTCGTAGGCCACCGCGAACGGGTTCAGCCCGACCGGAATGGTCGCAACGACCTGGTTGGTCGCATCTGATATCACGCTCACTGTGTTTTTGCCGTAGTTAGCGACGAAGACCTCTCCCTTCGCACCGTCGTAGGCTATTCCAGCTGGGCGGGAGCCAGATCCTATAATGATTGTTGCCACGACAGTGTGGGTCGCGTCTGAAATCACGCTGACCGTACCACGGTCGGAGTTAGTGACGAAGACCTCTCCTTTGGCACTGTCGTAAGCGATTCCGATTGGGCTTCTCCCCACGGCGATTGTCGTCACGAGTGCGTATGTAGTGTCAGATATCACGCTGACTGTGTCGTCGTTGAAGTTAGCGACAAAGATCTCGCCCGTGGAATTGTCGAATGCTACGCCCGTAGGGCCCGAGCCGATTGAATCAAGGGGAATTGTCGCGATGACCGAAGGGGTTGCTTGCACCGCCGGAACCAAAGAATTTGAAGACAGGGTGCTGATGACAATCAAGAGTGCCACGGCGACAAGTCTCGGCAGCTGACCATTCCGGTTGTGGTTCGCCAAGGCCGCAGTGCTCTCCGAACCCAGCCTTATATGAGCGCCGCTGTCAGAGCTCTCTCCCGACCCGGAGGAGTGTCGATAAGTGAAAGCGATGCTTGTAGGCAACCTTGATTACCTCTCTCTGAATTACCACGGTCGCAACGGGCAGGGCTACAGCACCCACCACCGCCGAGTCCGGGGGGCAGATGACGAAGCTCAAACAGGTGTTCGAGAAAACCAAGGTATCGACCAAGTTAGTATGGCGATCGATGAAGTCGATGCGCTTCTAGCCAAACAGCGCGAGCCGCTTGTTTACTATCTCAACAGGCTGCCCGGTACGACGCTCATCCTCATCAGCAATGGGTTCCAGGACTTGAAGAGGCTCCCCCCGCGTGAAAAGGTGAGCGCCTTCTGCGCCCTGACGGCCAGGATTTGTTTGAGTTCGGGCGTCACTGTAAGAGTCGAAGTTGACAGGGAACGCATGCAGGCTACTCCCTGGGTCCGCCTAACGTTCGTTTGGGTCAGTCTTACATCCCGGGCTAGTTAGTTTGGTCTGGGAGCGGAGAAAGAGAATCGAGGGAATCCTCGTGCGCCTGCGGCCGGGGGCCTGAGAGGTTGGACGAGGTGTACACGAACTCTCCGTCTTCCGCCTTAAAGCGCCTGAGCTTGGTCGTCTTCGCGAGGCGGAGGAGCGCGACCGCAACCGACTGTTTCGGATAGTTGAGGCCGTAGGATTGCAGCGCCTCCCTTACGTCTGACAGCTTCCTTCTGTCTCTACCCCACGGGTCAGAGAAGAACTTCCCTATCACGTCGGAGAGCGAATCCCCCTTGTCCAGGACGACCATTGGTACTGACGACGGTGAAAACGGAACGAGCGCGTCGCGGAGGCCGTCCTGCGATTGTAGCTGTGCTACATCGGAGATCTTGGATTCGTAGCCGGTGAGCTTGGAAGCCAGGTCGGGGACCAGGTCGATGGCTTCCCGAAGGTGTTCCGGTGCGGCTTCCACTTCCGCCTCTGCTGAGCCGAGCTTGACCCTGATCTTTGTCATGAGGAGTAGGTCTCGCGCCCTTCTCCGGCGATATAAGCCTACAGAGGGAGGCGCAGGTCTTCCCTGACGGTGGTGAGTACGACGTGTGTTATCGCCCTGTCGACGAACGGCATGGTCAGGAGTCCCTTCGTGAAGCGGCTCAGCTCCTCACGGTCCCTGAACTTCGCCACGACGATCCCGTCGATTTCGCCCGTCACGTCATAGACCGCGATGACCCCGGGTAGCTTGGCGATTTCCTTCTCCATTTCAAGCAGCCTCCCCTTGGAGACCAGAATCTCCGTAACGGCCGTGAGACCGTACCCGAGTTTCTCGAAGTCGACGAGGGCAGAGTATCCCCGGAGCACTTTCTCCTTCTCCAGCTTAGCGACCCTGGACGTGATCGTGGTCGGGGACACCCCGAGCTCGACCGCAAGCTCCCTGAACGAGAGCCTCCCCTTCGCCATCAGCATGCGGATTATCCTCAGGTCGAGTTCGTCTATGTTCAACCGTCCAGAAACCGCGAGCCCTGAACCGCCCCTGTCTGGAATTCTGTCCATATATTCGTCAATTTCCTCTGATAATGTCCATCTTCGGACCTATTGACCTTATATTTGTTTCGAACACCCCCCAGTGCAATTGACTTTCAAGATAACCGAGAGCGGGAAGTTTGTCAAGCGGACGTTCGAGCCAGCCCAGGTCCTCGAGATGCTGGAGACGCAAGTTGTGAAGTTCGTCGACCTCCAGTTCACGGATGTCCCCGGGAGACTTCGGCATGTCACCCTTCCGACGGAAATGATGAGCGAGGAGATGTTCAAGGATGGGGTCGCGAAGCTCGATGGGTCTTCGGTGAGGGGCTTCGTCGAGATTCACGAGTCCGACATGCTCCTGGTCCCCGACGCGTCAACCTATGGCATGATTCCATGGATCGAGGACCAGGTGAAAACGGCACGGCTTATCTGCGACGTGAGGGCTGGCTACGGCGCCGGCCGCTTCAGTAGGGACCCCAGGTTCATCGCACAGACGGCTGAAGCCAAGATACGGGAGGCAGGCTTCACGGACTCTCTTTGGGGACCCGAGGTGGAGTTCTTCGTTTTCGATAGCGCCACCTGGGAAGCCAACAATCCGTTCGGGTCGGGCTTCCAGATAACGTCGAAGGAGTCGGCGAACGAGGCAAGAGGCACGAACTTTCCGATAAGGTTCAAGGACGGTTACTACCCCGCACAGCCGGTCGACACCCTTAGCGACTACAGGGGAATGTGCGTTAACTATCTCAGGGACGGTTTCGGGGTACTGTCGAACGCCCACCACCACGAGGTCGCCACTGCGGGCCAGTGCGAAATCGATGTCTACAGGGACGAGCTGGTCACCATGGCCGACAGCACGATGACTTACAAGTTCGTGACCAAGAACGTGGCGAGCAAGATGGGCCTGATCGCCTCGACGATGCCGAAGCCGATCTTCGGTGACAACGCGGTCGGGATGCACATCCACTCGAGCATGTGGAAGGACGGAAGAAACGCATTCTTCGACCCTGCGGATGCTTACGCGGAGATCAGCCAGACGGCGCGGTACTACATCGGAGGGATAATGTCCCACAGCAAGGCCTTGTGTGCCATCGTTGACCCAACCACCAACTCCTATCACAGGCTGGTGCCCGGGTACGAGGCACCGGTCTACATTGCCTGGAGCAAGTCCAACAGGTCTGCGAACGTCAGAATACCCGCTTATGAGAAAGGCTCGGAGGGGAGCAAGAGGGTGGAGTTCAGGACCCCCGACCCGTCGTGCAACCCGTACCTGGCTTTCGGCGCGATAACCGCCGCGGGACTGGATGGGATCAGGAAGAAGATCGACCCGGGGAGCCCGGTCGACGAGGACATCTACAAACTGACCGCAGCGAGGAGGAGAGAGGAGGGGGTCGGTGAACTCCCGGGGAGTCTCAAGGAGGCCGTAGAGAGTCTGCAAAGTGACTCTGCATTCCTGGACGGGATCTTCCCGCAGGACCTGGTCCAAGTAATGATCGACCTAGAAATGGAGGCCTACAGGTCGGTCGCCGCCAGGCCGCACCCGTACGAGTTCTACCTGTACTTCGATTTGTGAAAGTTTTACTTGGAAAAGCGTCCCCATAGACCGCCTTTCCTATCCTTGTTTTTCCGAGTCCTATCACTGTTACCCAAACTAGGATGGCGAAAATTGTATTTAGGTTTGTGAACAATATGGCATCATCATTGACGCGCCGAAGGAAATCAATGCCATTCTTCACCCGTAGTCCATCGGCACGACAGGTTGTGTACAATCCGTCTTTGGTTTTTAGGTAGAGTTTTCCATGCTATTCCAGAGGTTGGAAAAATCGGAAAGGATACCTCGATAGCCTGGACTGACGCGACCCTGACCTTCGGCTGGGGCTGAAGGAAAGTGGACTCGGCCTGCCAGAATTGCTAGATGTTCAGGCTGAGCAAGGGATGGGGTATCAATCCTGAACTGATTCGAACTTTCGAAATAGCCAGGCGTGAGAAGGAGCTGAACTCCTGGCCCCCTGACAATAGACTAATCTTCGTGAACGACATGACCGACACTTTCGGCGAGTTCTATTCTTTTGACCTAATTGAGGAATGGCATAGGCTCTTCGAGAGGAATCCTGGGAGGGAGTTCCAGTTGTTGACCAAAAGGATAGGCCGTGCCATGGTGTTCTATCATTCAAGGCGAGTTCCTAAAGAACGTCTGGATAGGTTGTTCGATAGACGAGAAGAGGAGGCTACGGAGGCTCGACCAGCCTAGACAGATAGACGCCAAAGTTAGGTTTGTCTCGTTCGAGCCGTTGTTTGAAGACCTTGGGGATTTCGATTTGGGAGGCATCCAATGGGCTATCGTTGGAGGAGAGTCAGACTGCAACAACCCTAGACCTGTGAACCCTGAATGGGCGGTGAACATCAGAAAGATTTGCGAGAGGGATGGAGTTGCGTTCTTCCTTAAACAGTTGGGAGGAAGGGGAGGAGATAACGCTGGAGGTCAATTGTTGAACGGTGTTAGCCATCGGCCATATCTCAAGTCAGAAGCTACCATCCGAATAACGAGCGGCGTTTCCTCCTCGGCGGAACGTATTTCACGAGCTTGACGTGCTCTTCTTTTGCTGCCCGTTTAGCTTCGGGCGAGAAGCCACTTTTTGAGATAAGGACACCTCCGCTAACCATGCCGTGTCTTTTCTCCTTTCTAACCTTCTTTCCGAATCTTCTCACGCTTGACCCTTGAACTGGATATGAAAGGTTCTTCACCTCAACCGCTACCTTTCTTCCTCGTGGCGAGCGCATGATTCGGTCGAATTCACCAGCTCCTGTCCTCAAACGACCCTCTACGACAGTCTTGTAGCCCCGCCTCCGCAGGAATTTCGAGGCCTTGGTCTCACCAATGACTCCCTTTCTGTATGCCGTTTTTCCCTTTCTCTTCTTTGTGTGTCTCCTTTTCGGTTTGCTCCAGAAGAGAGACAAGACGCTGACATGCTCCTATAATGCTAGCCTCACGACCCTAACCACTTCTCACAGACAGCCTTGTTCCTGTGCCTGGTCACTCACGAACTCTTGGCAGCTTTGGACCTGATCTCGGCGAGAGTCGGAGCCTTCGGTTGCTTGTAACCACACGCAACGCAGTATTCCCCCTTGGAGAGTAATGGAGTTCTGTTCTTGGTCGTAACAGTGCCTTTCCTTAGGCATTGAGGACAGATTTCGTCGCTCAAACTCGAAAAAAGGGCCTAGGGGAAGTTGCGAAAAATGGCACCCTCCCGCTGGCCTCAATCTCTCGGCCGAGAGCATTACGAGTTATGGGAACAGCACCATCTCCTCGGGTTCGAGGGAATGAGGGCGACCCCTTAGGCGCTCCAACTCCATTTCACGGGCGAGAGCCTAAGGAACGTCCAACGGTTCCTGAGGCTTCAGGGCGTGAACATCTCCCACGTCTCGGTCTCTGCGTGGATTGCGAAGTATGTCCGACCCATGGAGGGCTATCTCTTGCAGATTCGGCCTCAGGTCGGCGACACTTGGAGGACGGACGAGTTATTCCTGAAGGTGAAGGGCAACATGAAGTATCTCTTCGCCATGATGGACGATGGGACGAGGTTCAGGATAGCCCAGATGGCCTCGACCTACAAGGGAACGGCAGACGTTCAACCAATGTTCAGAGAGGCGATGGCGACGGCTGGGAAGAAGCCAAAAGTCCTCATCAGCGACGGGGCCCCAAACTTCCACAGGGCTTACAACAAGGAGATGTGGACTCACTTCAACCCAAGACCAGTCCACATCCAAGAGATACGCATGAGCGGGAAGGTTCGCAACAATAAGATGGAGCGACAGAATGGGGAATGGCGAGACCGAGAGAAGGTCATGCGGGGCCTCAAGCGGGAGGACTCGCCAGTCCTCGGAGGGATGCAGGTCTTCCACAATTCTTTCCGACCTCACGAGGGACTTGGCGGCAAGACCCCCGCAGAGGCGGCTGGAATCAAGAGAGGGGCAGAATCCCATGCTGACGGTGATTCAGAACGCCGCGCAGTCCGAGAAGAAGGCTTAGGTAGGAATACAATCTTATCGTCTGGGTTGTTGTCGGTCTTCTACCATCCCCCGATTCCCAGAAGACGATTCCTGAGGTTGGTCGCTGTTTGGATGATGGGATTTCTGGTCGGATTCCTCCTATTGATAACGACAGCAAATGTCAATCTTCTCTATGCGGTAATGGCATGGGCCCTTGGTGGGGCTGTGGTTCTCATGTGGTATTGGTATCTCGCGGGACGGAGGGATGTTTTGAAGTCAGACGAGCCAAGCCAAACCGCTGACGGCTAAGAACCGCAGCCATGAGCCGACGCTTGACGGAGAACTTGGTGAGCCGCTATCTTGACAGTTCCGCAATTGCACCCCTTTAATTAGGCGTCTGCCGGGCTCAATTCTACTGGATGGAATAACGGTAGGATGTGTGAAAGAAAATGAGTTTCGGACAGCGCAGAGGATATGGCAGTCAGGGAGGTTTCGGAAGAAGTTCCGGAGGCTTCCACAAGCCGGTTGAAGTCGGTAAGGAGTACAACGTCAGTATCTCCGATACGAGCAAGCGCGGTGAGGGCATTGCCAGAGTTGAAGGATTTGTCGTCTTTGTCCCTGGCACAAAGCAAGGCCAGAATGTGAGGATAAAGGTCACCCAAGTCTCAGACAGATTTGCTTCTGGACAGGTCGTACAGACGGGAGATGCGGCACCAGCAGCCTCTGAATCTACGACAGCACCTGCGGACCAGTAGGTCCCGGTCCGTCGGACGAAAGTTTGGTTGATTCATCGAGTCAACCAATCCTCCTCTATTATTACATTATTCAGTGGAAGATCATTAGCGGAACTGCTTCGCGCCTGCTAATCTCAACATCCCCCAAAGGAAGAAATATGGGCGAGAGGCGCTGTACACCATGCGTGGGGCCGCGGATGGGGCGCTTTTTACGTCTGTATGCATCCTCTTCGTGATAGCCCTTGCCGCGATTCAGGCAGGTCCACCCCCGGGGGTGAATTATCAACTGCCCGGGTGGCTATCATTCGTTCCTCGCTCGGTCGGCGGTCACACAGCCGGAGAAAATCAAAGCACCACCATTCACTCCACCGTTAGTTCTGGACCTGCGCAGAGTGTCACATCAACGCAGGTTGTCACGTCCACGAGTCGATCGAACAGCCTGCCCACATCTCAAGGGGGGAAGCCGGGGGTCGCGGGAGCGTCACTCAACTTTGTGGGATGGTACCTCCTGATCCCCATTGTCTTCGGTCTGGGAGTCGGAATGGCGATCTTGTTGATGCGCCGGGAGAATCCGAAGGTGTTCGACCTTAGAGGTCTGGTTGAAGAGATGGATGGCCAGAGGTCCCGCTTCGACCGTTCTCTTTCTCGAAAACTTCGCAACATGGCCCTTCTCCGCTATTACCTGCTGATGGCCGAGGTATGCGCCAGAGTCGGGATAGGGGACAGGCCTGCCGAGACTCCTCACGAGTTCATAGGAAGGGCAGCGGCAGAACTTGACGTCTCGGGCCCCGACTCTGCTAGATTTGCCGATGCGGTGGACAGAGCCCATTACGGCGTCGAGCTTTCCAGCCATGAAGTTGAGGAGGCCTCAAGGTTCATGGATTCGTTTGCGAAGACGATAGTGGGAAGGGTGGCTAATGATTAGGCTGAGGTACGCCTACTGGGCAATCGCCACAATTGCCGCGGTGTTGGCAGTCGTAGGCTTTGACTACTGGGTGTTGCAAGCTGCGTTGCTTACCTTCCTCGCCCTAGCCCTATCCGTGGACAGCGTCAGAAGAGCGCAGGGGGAAGTACTTCCCCAAAATGAGGAGCCAATTCTGAGGAGCAGGGTGACCCATTTCGTGAAGATATCCAAAATCAAGGATAGCGGGCGCCTCATACGGAATGCGACCAATCCGTTCGAGCACGCACTATTGGGTACCCAGAGATGGCCCGGCCTCTCCGAGGCAGACCTCAAGAAGTTAGACGTCGGCGCCCCCGAAGCCCGCGCGACCGCCCTTCAGAGGGCCCCTGCAGAAGAGCCAGATTAGCAGGTGCCCCTACGCCCAAACACTTTATTTGATGATTCGCGGCGAACCCCGGACAGTTGGACGTTTCAGGATTTTCCAGCTTCCGCGAGAGCCTCGTAGGCTCCGTTTCAAAGACCATAATTGGGAAGCAGGAGGTTATCGAATCCGTTGCCTACGGCCTGCTGAGCGGGGGGCACATACTTTTCGAAGACAACCCCGGTCTCGGCAAGACCACGCTGGCCAAAGCCGTGGCAAAGGCGATCGGATGCGAGTTCAAACGAATCCAATTTACGGCTGACCTGCTCCCTTCGGACGTCACCGGCACGTTCGTGCTTGGCACGTCGGGAGAATTCAGATTCATGCAGGGTCCGATCTTCACCCAGGTCCTGCTTGCCGACGAAATAAACAGGGCACCTCCGAAGACCCAGTCGGCGCTGCTCGAAGCGATGCAGGAGCACCAGGTCACCTCTGAGAACAAGACGTTTCACCTGCCACGCCCGTTCATGGTCATGGGAACGCAGAACCCAATCGAGTACGAGGGGACATACCGCCTCCCCGAAGCCCAGATGGACAGGTTCTCGGTGAGGATCAGGATGGGGTATCCTGGGCATGACGACGAGGTGACAATCCTGGGACTGCGCAAGTCCCCCGACGACGAGCTCAGAGAAGTGACCAAGGTCTCGGATCCTCAGAAGGTCCTCGCCCTGCAAGAGGGACTTGAGGGGCTCTATGTAGACGAGGACATGAAACGATACATGGTCGAGATCGCCGCTCAGACGAGGACATTCGCCGGAGTCGAGGCAGGGGTGAGCCCTCGCGGGATAATTCATCTGTACAGAACTTGCAAGGCTAGGGCCGCGTGTTCAGGGAGGGACTTCGTCACCCCCGACGATGTCAAAGCCCTTGCTGTCCCGGTGCTGGCTCACCGACTCGTGCTGTCGATCGATTACGAGCTCAGAGGGCTCAGCCAAGAGGCGATCGTCCGAGAGATATTGGCGAGAATGCCAGTCCCGAAGGTAACAGGAACTGAAGGCTAAGCTTTCCTTCCTCATCGTGACCGCTGCGGGCGGTCTGTGGCTTTCCCTCTTTACGTATTCGTATGTCGCCATTGGGGGGATTCTGCTGATACTGTTCGCTGCTTTCGACCTCAGCCGGCGGCCACGTTCAGACTCCGGGGGGAACTTCTCGCTGACGAGACGGGCCCCTGAGAGGGCATTCGTCGGAGAAACGGTCCTCGTGGAGCTGGTACTGTCAAACAGTGGGGTTGACATTGAAAGGCTCAACCTCGACGACGTACCTCCCTACCCAGCGCAGCTTGTGAGAGGCTCAGTTTCCCTGCACGGTCCCCTGAGGCGGAACTCGGAGGTTACCCTGAGGTATGAACTAGTCGTGAAAGAACCTGGGGAGTTCGCCTTCGGGACCACCAGTGTCCGTCTCTCTTCAATGTTCGGTCTGACGGACAGAAGCTTCGTCTTCTACGCTCCCTTCAGTCTGCGTGTCTATCCAAAACACCTGACTCCCAAACTCAGTCCATTGCCGGCCCGCGCCTTCGCCTGGGCAGGGAACACTCCCTCCCCCTACAGGGGAGGGCGGCTTGAATTCATGAACATTCGGGGATATATTTCTGGCGATAGGCTTGGAGATGTCAACTGGAAGGCAAGTGCAAGAGTTGGGAAGAAGCTTGTAAACGAGTGGCAGGGCGAACGAGGGCTTGACTGCGTCGTCATCGTGGATCTCTTTTCGGACGACGTCCCCAAGGTGGGGGAGTGGACCGCCCGGGGAGATGTAATCGAAGCTGCCTATGAGCTGAGCAGCTCCTTCATGACCTCAGGCAACAGGGTTGGCATGCTGATAATGGGAGAACTCCTTTACAAAGTGAAGCCCGGATTCGGCATGCCACGCCTTCGCGCCATGGTCGAGGGGATGATAGACTCCCAGGAGGGAGCCCTCTGGAACCTAGAACATGCGGCGGAGTTCCTTGAGAAGTTCTTCAGGAAACAATATGACAGACGTGGAGGGACCCTTTTTTTCGTCTCTGCCGGGGCGAACCTGCGCCTTCTCAACGCGGTGGCCTCGCTCTCCAGGAGAGGATTCGTCTGTAATACCGTCGTCGTCGATATCCTCAACAGTGAAGGGTCCGTCCTGAAGCAAAAGAAGCTCCTAAAGGCGGGGGAGGTGGACTTTGGGCTGCGATTCGCACGCGCCGAATTGGATTGGTTTGAGAGCAGGCTGGCCTCGTATTCTAGCGTCTTCGAATGGAGCAGGGAGCGCGGCCTCCTGCAATTGAGGAGGCCGGGGAGATGACCCACGAGAGGGAGCTTGCGGTGGCCTACCTCGGAGTCGCCGCTGCCGGCGCGATTGCCGTGAATTCAACTGCTGGATTGGCCCTCGTCGCCCTCTCTCTTCTTTCCCTGATTTTCGGGTATCGCAGAAAATGGGGCCCATCGACTGCGGCTGTAGGGCTCTTCCTGTATTATCCGGTGGCAATCTCTTTAGGGCGGGTCGTTCCCGGGGGATGGAATTATGCCGCATCCGCGGTTCTCCTGATCATTCTTTCCGAGAGCCTCAGCTTCGAATATCAACTGTCAACGGCCCTGGATGTCCCCTTTGGGGTCGACGAGGAGTCGAGAGTCCTGACGGCAAAATTGTCCAAATCCCACGGCGTGAAGCTTGTCTTGTACGCAGGAGGGGCCATTGCACTCTCGGCGGCTTCGGTTCTGGCTACCGTCTTAACGCGCTACCCTCCGCTCCTGCCTCTGGTCTCGGTCCTCCTCGTCTTTGCCCTTTGGGCATACACGCGCAGTTAGGCGACCGTGGGCATTCCAGGCCACCATCGCGGGATGTGCGGAAGTGGACTGAATTTCAAAGACGAGCCATTTAATTCCGACTCCGGTCGTCAACGCTCAGGGGATCTCATCGCCTGCAGACCGAGACCACCCGCACCCGCCGCTTGATTTCAGCCTCCGGGCACATCTGGTCCCTCCGTTCTATCAGCCCGAACGGCCGTTCGGAGAGCTAGCATTAACTCCCCCAGCTGCGTACCCTCGGACTGAGCACGATGACAAAGAGGACCGCCGAAACAATCCGCAGCGCTACTGCCACTTCTCCCTCTATTGCCATGGCTATCTGCCTGGCGCTGGTCGCCCTCGGCGCCTTCGCACCGGTCTCATCTGCCGTGGGGTTCAACAACGTGCAGGTATTCGTCACCACCAGCAGCAACCTTCCGTATTCCTTCATCTTCTCTGCATACAACCTGACAGGATACCTGGTGGGGTCCTACCAGAGCGCATTCCCCGCCGCAGGCTTCGAACTCCCCACAGGAGACTACCTCTTCACAGTCAGTGCGACCTACCAGAACTACGTTTGCTACTCGTGCTTTCAGGGAGGGGTCTCGACACCCCCGAGCGACGTGAACCGGACCGAATCCACATCCCCCATCCGATACAACCAACCCTCTGCCGAATACGGTTACGCAATGGTGCATGTATCATCCGCCGAAACACTTCAGATATCCACATTGAACGTGACCTCGACGCCCTCGACCGAGGTATCGGTTAGGGTCGTCTACGCCAACGGGACCGCAGCTTCAGGGTCATCTGTCTCAGCCTCCATCGTGGGAGAATGGTACTATTGGTGGGGCCCTGACACAAAGATGTCCATGTGGGCCCAGACGGACATCAACGGTATGGCGACCCTCGTCCTCCCCAGAGCCCCGGCAGTGGTGACCGCATGGAGCTGGCTCCCTGTGAACGTTCCGAGCAACCAATCTACGGTGGTCGCGAACGTCGGGGGCGAGGCAATCAATGTGACAGTGTACTGGCAGCAGACCTATGTGGGGCTGTCGGCGTCAGGCATGCTACTTCCTCCGGAGGCCTCGATCAGCCTCACCCTCCACTATCAGAAGCCCGACTACTGGGTGATGCCAATGGGCGTGGAGACGAAGGGGGCCCCCGCGACTGGAGGGGGCAACGTTACCCTCGCCAATCAGCCTACAGGCGTCCCTTCGCAGGCGACAACCCAATCCGGTCAGCAGGGAGGGAACGTCCAGTACTACATCCCTGGTCAGATCCCCGCGCTCGACCAGTTCGCATCAGTGGGACAGACTTCATCCCAATCAGGGATGTTCGGAATTCCGCTGGCATTCATAGAGGTCGCGGGCCTGTCTTCGGTCCTGACAGCCGCGGTCTTGCTCTCCATCGTCTACATTGCGCGACGTCGAACGAGAGTGTCGCACACCTCACAGGTGTAGACGACCTCTCCAGGTTGTTGGCACCCTTCCAATGGCACCAATCAGACTCGGGAAACCTTCTTCAGTGCAGCCGATAGCTTTTCCTTGAGAATCCTGCTGACAAGCCCTCCATCGGCCCTTCCCCTGGCCACTGCCATGACCTCCCCCATCAGCGGAGAAAAAGCGGCCTCTCCCTTTTCCCCAATCAATTCCCCGCTCCGTCCGATGATGGAGTCAATTAGTAATGACAGCTCGCTCTTCTGCATCGAATAAAGAGAAAGAGCCCCGATTGCCTGTTCCACGGTTCTTGCCTTCCCGCTCCCTAGGACCCTAAGAAGGTCTGGAGCCATCTCCTTCGCGACCTTCCCCGAATCCATCGCTCCCAGCAGGTCCATCAGGACTTCCTCTTCGAGCGCCCAAGCAGGGACCCCCTCCCTTGAAAGCCTGACAGGAAGCTCCACCAAAGTAGAAGCAATGATGGAAGGGCTGATCTTAAGCGAGTGAGAAAGCTTCTCGAACGTCTCTGCGTACTCCGAATCATAGAGCCTGAGAGCTAGGTCGTAGCTCAGGGAGTACGATTCCTGGTATCTCCTGACCGCAGTTTCCCAGGGCGTCGGGACGGACTTTTTCGCTGTCGCAATGCGGGCTCGGGTCAGGGCGATCTGTGGGATGTCAGTCTCTGGGTACATGCGCTGCGCACCGGGTCTTGGCCGCATGTAGACCGTCTCGCCGGCGTCCGTGGCCGCCCTTGTTTCCGCCGGGACTCCTTTGGCGGCCTGTTCGAGTCTTTCAGCTATCGCGTTCGCGACCGCCTTCACCCTGTCGCCTTGGCCCGCTACGAGTACGAGGGTCGAGTCCTCCCCGGCTGCGCACAGCTTTCTCAGTGCGGTCTCCTCTTCTTTCAGGATCCCCTGTTTTCGGAATTCGTCTGAATGGATGACTCCGCCCAACCCGCCGGCTCGGGCGACTTCGGCCACCTCCCTGCCCAGGCGGATGCCGGGGGAAGGCTCCCAGCCCAGAAGGCCCTTCAGCCCGGTCGCGCTTACGCACGCCACGCTCCCTCCTTCTCTCAGGATTCTTATGATGACCCGCGAACCTGTCCCTTCCATCACTTCTGATACATCTGTGATCTTGCACTTGACAGCAAGTCCTCGCTCCTGGATCCGCTTCCCCAGCGTATCGAGCGCAAGTTGGCGATCCAGTTCATACGACACGACTTTGGCCACAAGGTTGAGTTTCTGGACCCCCTTCACTTCTACGACCGCTCCACCCTTGACTGATATGTTGAGGTCCTGCCTTATCGTCCCGAGGCCCCGCGCGACCCGACCGGTGGACCTGAGGGTCCTACCAAGATGCAGCGCGACTGAGCCGACGAACTCAGGCGTTCCGACCACAGGGTCTAGGGCGACTTCGACCAACGGTACCCCGAGCCTGTCCAGGGCGAAGCGGCGGGCCGAGTTATCATCGCCCAGTATCCGGGCTGCGTCCTCTTCGAGCGTGACCGATTGAACCCCCACTTCCACCCCACCGACTGACATCCGCCCCCCAAGCCCCAAGACCGCCGTCCTTTGGAAACCAGCCGTATTCGACCCGTCGATGACGATCTTGCGCATGACGTGTACTTCATCGACCAGACTTGATTCAAGCAGGTTGGAGACCTGCAGTGCCGTTCCAATCGCCTCCTCGCTCGCGGGATGCGGGGGTTCTTCGTCTGCTTCCACCAGGCAGGCCGATTCCGGGTTCCAGAGGTAAAGGTTGGCCTTCCCTTTTGAGAACTCGAAGAGCGCGGCGGGGTCGACCCGGCCAGTCTCGCTTTGGGCTGGCCTCAGCCTCCGTTCGAAAGAACAGGGGAGCTCTTCAGATTTTGCCGGAGGGCACGCACAGAAGAGCTTGGTGGGGGTGGAAAGCTGCTGGTGGACTTCGAGCCCAACCTTCAGGCCCGGGTCCGAGGACTCGACCACGTCATCCACTATCCGGGAAAGGTGCGCCTCGTCGTCTCGCCTGCGACGTCGGTCTGCATCGCCTCCTTGGCGTCCTCCATCGTCATTGTGTTTGCCAGGACCCACATCGCCTTCACCAGGGCTGTCTCCGACAGCATGTCTTCCAGCGGCAACGCGCCGGCAGACAGCAGGTCCCGTCCGGTGTCATACACGTTCAGGTCCACCCTGCCGTTGATGCACTGTGATGTCATGCAGACCAAGCCCCCTTTGCGCATGAATTCATCTACCCCCTTCGTGGCAGCCGTGCTGACGTGGCCGAGCCCGGTACCCTCTATGATCAGCGCTTTGGTCCCCCCCTTTCCCAGGGCCCCGATGAGGGAGGCTGGCATCGAGGGATAGAATTTCAGGAGGGCCACGTGGGGGTCGAACTTCGGCTTTCCGACGAACACCCTGACCTTGCCTATCGGGGGAAGGCCCTTGGCCCTGTCTTCGATTCCCTCTCTTCCCCACATTGCTTCCGGGGGGACTCCGACCGACACGAATGCGTCCCTCCGGCTCGTGTGGTTCTTCCTTACCCTCGTCGCTCGATGTATTGCGATCCTGCCGTCGCTCTCGTCGAGGTGCATCGCGACGTAGACCCCTGAGAAATCCGCCAGGGCTGCGACGGAGACGCTCCCTATCAGGTTCAGTGTCGCGTCAGACGACGGTCTGTCCGAGGACCGTTGCGCGGCCGTGAGGACAACGGGAATGGGGATTCCTGCAAGCGCGAATCCGAGGGCGGCTGAAGTGTAGCCCAGCGTGTCCGTTCCGTGTGTGATGACAACTCCCCTGTATCCCTGGGCGACGGCCTTTGCGACCCGCGAGCTCAGTTTCGACCAGTGTTGGGGCTCGATGTTCTCGCTGAAGATGTTGAATAGTATCTCAGACTCGACGTCTGCGATACCTGACAATTCCGGGACCAGGGCGTGCAGGTCTGCCGAAGCCATGGCAGGATGGACCGCGCCAGTGCGGTAGTCGACGCGACTCGCGATGGTCCCACCGGTCCCCAGCAAAAGCACCCGGGGCATCCCCCGCTTTGATTTCGGTATGGGTGGAGACGAAAAGGACGGCTTCTCTCCCTTCGCTACGACCCTGCCGCCGGTAAGGCGGGACAGTTTCAGCCCCACGTTGTAGCCTGTCTTCAGCTTTAGTACGATATGGGAATCATCTGCGGAGAGATATCGAGGCACGACCGTCCCGGTGACGGTCCCCCAGTCGGTCTTGGCTTCGAGGACGTCCCCGACCCCGGCCCCTGCTTTTTTCAGGAATTCGAGGGCCTTGCCCTTGTATCCGACAGGGTCGGCCATGTGGATGCGGCCGAGGCGCTTCGGTCTTAAAGCATTATCCGAATTGCTGGGCATCTGAGGAAAAGCGAGAACGCTGATTAGTCCTGACTCAGATTGGGAACCGATGTCAATCTGGGGCTTTTCTTTTTCTCGTGTTTGCAGTTTTCTTCATACTTCCACCATTCCTGCGTATGTACAATGAACACAGGAGCGTAAAGGACTGGAGTATCAAAGAACTCCTGTCAGAGATTTTCGGGTGGATTCTTGGCATTCTTGCCGTCTTGGCTCAGAATGGCCTCTTGTCTGGTTTCCCTGGAACCTAATCATCTCCAGTCATTTGACAGAGAACAATGCCTTCCCGGACAAAGTGCCAGAACCCCTATTCGACACAAAGGGTTAATTTACAACCCTCCGGGAGAGTTCTTGAGACTCCCACGGTGAACTATGCTTGGCAATGAACGATCACAATTCCATAGAGGTCTCGGACCTGGCGCGGAAGTTCAAGACGAAGTCATCCCCCGTGGTCGCCCTTGATGGGGTAAGCCTGAACGTCCGCGAAGGAGAAATCTTCGGTGTCCTGGGTCCGAACGGGGCGGGAAAGACAACAATGATCAGGATACTGTCCACTCTCCTCCTTCCCAGCGCAGGCTCTGCCAAGGTCATGGGGTTCGATGTGGAGCACGAGCCCGAGAAGGTCAGGAGGGTGATCAACATGGCGAGCGGAGCCGAGAAGGCAGGCTACGACTTCATCAGCGCGAAGCGGAACCTGTGGTTCTTTTCGCAACTGTACGGCATGCCCAGCGCACTTGCGGAAAAGAGGATCGCGGACCTCTCGGAGACTCTCGGGTTGACGAAGTACCTCGACAGGAAGTTCTACGCGCTTTCGACCGGCTACAGGCAACGGGCGACGATTGCCAGGGCCTTCATCAACGACCCGAAAGTTGTCTTCCTTGACGAACCCACCATAGGGCTCGACGTCATGACCGCCAGGAGCATACGGGACTTCCTCAAGACGGAGGCCAGCAAGAACGGCCGGACGATCATGCTCGCGACCCACAACATGGCGGAGGTCGAGGCGATCTGTGACAGGGTGGCCATCATCGACAAGGGAAAGATAATCGCGGCCGGGACACCGGAGGAGCTGAAGAGGTCGCTCGGAGCACCTGCCCTTGTGATGGAGATCTCCCCTCCCCCGAAGGACTTCGAGATGCTTAGAAGCGTCGAAGGAGTGAAAGGGTTCACCTCATCCGCGGACGAGGAAAGGGGCATTTCCACTCTTCAGGTGGTTGTGGAGAATGACCGCGCGTCGAAGGGGGCGGCAGAGGCCGTGGCCGCAGAAGGCTACAAGGTCGTCGCTTCATGGAGAAAGGAGGCGTCGCTAGAAGAGGTGTTCGTGGCCCTCGTCGGAAGCGGGTTCAAGGAAAGAGAGGAAGAAGGTGGAGTTTAGCCCCTGGTTCAGGACAATGAGGGCCAGGGCACTCGTCAGGCTCTGGAGCATCTTCGGCGAACCCCTCTGGATTGTCGTCAGCATGGGGTTCCCTGTCCTCTCGTCACTGGCCTTGTCCCTTCTTTACTTCAGCATCGGGGCGACCAACTACATAGGCTTCGCAGTCCTCGGCGGTGTGATGGTGGCGTTTTGGGGGAACGTACTCTGGTCGATGGCCAGCCAGTTCAACTGGGACAAGCAGGAGGGGCTGTTCGAGATCTACCTCACATCCCCGGCGTCAATCACAGCCATCCTGGTCGGAATGTCTGTCGGCGGGATCATTGGGACTGTCCCGACAGCGTTCATCGTCACCCTGATCGGGTGGTTCCTGTTCCACCCGGTGGTCATGGCTTCCTGGGGGGCGGTGGCGCTGACCTTCGCCCTGACCCTTGCATCTCTCTACGCTCTCGGGATGACCCTCTCCTCGCTATACCTGGTCTATGGGAGGGAAGCCGAGTCTATGAACGAGGTCCTTCAGGAGCCGGTCTCGATGGTCTCAGGCCTCTACTTCCCGTCAGTCGGAGGGCTTTCCCCGTTCCCATTCGCTCTTCAGATAGTCGCGTCTCTAATCCCGCTCACGCTGGGGATGGACGCCCTTAGACAGAGCCTTTTCTCCACCCCCGGGTTCGTAAGCATCTGGCTGGACTTGGGAGCCCTAGCAGTAATGGCAGTCGTCTTCATCGGCATCGCCATTCTGTCACTCAAGGCCTTGGAGATGAAGGGCCGGAGGGATGGGACGATATCGGTGCGGATCAGATGATCAGCTTCAGGTCGCTGTTCGCTTCCGCCTGGATGGGGATCCAGCACGACCTGGCCTGGACGTCGCCCCCCGCGGCGCTTGTGCTCAGGACCGTCGCGCCTTTCGCCTCGGCGATGACGGTTTCGATAATCTACTGGTTCGGGGTGACCCAGAGCGGAAGAACCTTCGACCCCGCCATCTTGGCCTTCGTCCTTGTCGGCTCGACGCTCTACGCCCACGTGGCGTCCTATGCCTGGGTCCCGACCATCGCGATCGCAGAGGGAAAGAACCTCTCGGTATTCCCGCACATCTATCTCACAGCGAGGTCGACCGCCATCTACCTCGCCGGGAGGGCGCTCTCAGCCTTTGCGATCTCCTCGACTACCTCACTGGCAGCTCTCGCAATCGCCTACTATGTCCTCAGCGGCATCCTGAATACAAGCATAGTCCTGAGGGTCGACCCGGCTTCGCTGCTGATGCTGGCCGTGGCCCTCTTTGCGAATATTCCCGCGGCACTTGGACTCGGTTACTTCCTGGGAGCCTATTCTCTCTACGCAAGTAAATTCGAATGGTCCCTCCCAGGCTACGTCGCCGGGTTGTTGATGGTGTTCTCGGGGGCCCTCTTCTCGACTTCGATTCTCCCGTGGCCTGTCTCAACAGGAGCCAGCTACCTTCCCTACACCCTGTTCATCCGCGCTGCGAGGGACGCCCTCATCTACGGGAACTTCGGGGATTATGTCTACTCGCTCGGGCTCTGCATTGTCGGCGGGGTCGCGCTGCTCCTCGTAAGCCTGTGGGTCTACCTGGCGGCAGAGCGGAGGGCGAGGAGAGATGGGGTCCTGGACAGACGATTGGCTTGATGGCGACCCGACAGGGAGAGTCGCCCGATTAGTCTTAGCTGAGCGTCTTTGCCATGTAGGGGCCCGACCTTTCGTACCCCAGCTTCCTGTAGTATCCTCGCGTCCCCACGGCGCTGGTGACCAGAAGTTTCCCGGCCCCGAACCGCTCTCGGGCGGCTTTCTCCATCTCCTCCATCAACGATCCTCCCAGGCCGCGATGCTGCCAGGCCAGGTCGCTCCTTGTTCCCACGCTCACTGTCCTCCCGTAGACACGGAGTTCCCTCACGACAGCGGCTTTTTTCATCTCGGGCCGGTGGGCTTTTTCGGACGGAACTCTCATTCTGACGAACCCTGCCACCTTACCTGATCCTTCGTATTCGTAGGAGCCGAAGACCTCCGACCCCCCAGAAGCCGAATAGCTCTCCTCCCTGTATCTGAGTTCGTCGTCCTCCATTTTTGAAGGCTCCGCAAGCGCCACTTCCCTGCACCTGATGCATCTGCACTCGAACCCCTTCTCCCTTGCCCTGGCAAGGACGAGCTCCCTCAGGTTCCCGTTCTTCACTCCCCCGGCGATCTCGTGGGCAGGGATCTCCCGTTGTATACGCATTATCCTGTGCCAGTCAGGGACGTATCGCTTCATCTCGCTGAGAAGGTCGACCACCGTTTCCAGAGGGTACGGCTCGTAGGTGCCGGCCCTGAACTGCCGTTCAAGAGAAGTTCCCGGGACCACCAGGGTCGGATAGAGTTTCGACATGTCGGGCCTGAAAGCCTCGTCTTCGAAGAGTCTTCTCAAATCGACGAGGTCGGCGTCGGGCGTAGCACCCGGGAGCCCCGGCATCATGTGCGCGGTGACTTTTAGTCCGGCGTCCCTCGCCACCTGGAACGCGGTTTCGCTGTCCGCGACGGTGTGGCCCCGGTTGCTCCGGGAGAGGATCTCGTCACGCAGGCTCTGGACTCCGATTTCCAGGCGAGTAATCCCGTAGCTAAGCATCAGGTCAACATCCTGCTCCCTGCACCAGTCCGGCTTAGACTCGAGTGTCAGGCCGACGCATCTGCTGTCAGCGGATTCGTTGAACGCCTGGGCATCCTCGAGGGAGTCTGACCGCGTGCCGTTGAGGCCTTCGTAGATGCCCTTCACAAACGACTGCTGGTAGTCGGCCGGGACCGCGATGAAGGTCCCTCCTTCGATGATCGTCTCTACCTTCCCGGTCAAGTGCCCGTTCCCGCTGTACTTCTCCAGCGAGCGGCGGACCTGAAGATACGGGTCGAACGCCACCGATAGGGCGGTCCTCATCCCAGGGCTGTCGGGCATGTAGCTCTGCGGAGTCCCGAATCTGGGTCCCCCGGGGCAAAAGACGCAGGTCCCGTGCGGACACGAGTAGGGGGCTGAAAAGGCGGTGACGACGACGATACCCGAGGCGCTCCTCCGGGGATGGACCCTCAGCATCTCCTCGAATTTCAGCCTCGACTCTGGAGGGAGAGCTGCGAGTATCTCAGAATTGGAAATGTACCTGTCGAGGGAATATTCCTTCGCGACCCTGTTCTTGAGCTTCTCCAGCTTTTCCCTGGAGACGATGGAACCCCCGACCAGGCTCCGGGCTGTGAACGCTATTGCGTCCTCGAGCCGAGCGGGGTCCTGGACGGTCACCTGCGCATCCAGTTCTGGCCTGGCTTGCGCTTCAGAGTAAAGCGTTTCTCGTAGGTCCGCCTGTTCCTGACCTTCGGAATCGCTGATCTCTTGGGCTTCCCTTCTAATTTTGGAGTTTGGCCTCTTACCTTGCCGGCCTTAGTGACTGGAGGCAGTCAGCACTAGGCTGAGCTGCTGACTCCCGTGAGTCGGCATTGTTCTGTATCAATCCTCCGAAAGTAAGCTCACGCCGCAGAGTAGATTAATCTTTTGAGAACGCTCCGGCATCGTTCCACGAATTTCAGTCATATCGAGTGCCTGAGGACTACTTGTCAGGGTCGGCCTCTGGAAGTCTCCGTCGCGTCATCTGGGCAATACTCAATAACCGAACGGAACAGTCGGTCAGAGTTGAACTCGGAAATGCTGGCCACAGGCATTGGTGTAGGCATCATTGCACTTGTCACCTGGGCTCTTACAATCCTCAACATCGGACCGATGGTCGGTGTGCCGAGCCTCCCTCTTGACCTATCAGCCCTTTCCCTTTTCGTGGCCGCGTGGACGGTCAGCATGGTCGCGATGATGTTCCCGACCGCCGTCCCCATGCTCATGATGTTCTTCCACGTCGGCAAGAACGCTCGCAAGGAAGTAAGGGAGGGCGGAGGGCCTTCCCCCGGGAAGGCGACCGTCTTCATAGGTTCCTACATCGGGACCTGGGTGGCCACCGGCGTGGCGTTCTACGCAGCGGCGGCGGTCCTCCTTGGACAGCTCCCCCTGGAAGTCAACGTATTCATCGGGTCTACCTTTGGAGTAGGAGTGGCCCTGATCGTGGTCGCCGCCTACCAGTTCTCCCCGGTAAAGGGGGAGTGCCTTGTCAGGTGTCATCCGAGCTCGTTCCTCTTCAAGTCCTATCGAGGCGGAATCTCGGGCTCGTTCCTGATGGGCCTCGACTACGCGAAATACTGCGTAGGATGCTGCTGGGTGATGATGGTCTTTCTGCTGGTCTCCGCGGCCATGGGGCTCGCCTGGATGGCTGGGTTCGCCGCGATTATTTTCCTCGAGAGAAACCTTCCGCTCAAAAGGTGGGTCCCCAAGGCTTTCGGGGCCGGGTTCCTGGTCCTCGGCGCGGCCCTCATCGCGATCTGATGGGCACGTGCTCCGCGTCTGTCATGAATATATAGCGGGTGAGAACGAGAATGCGCGACAGTCATATGCCAGAAAAATGGGCACTAGACGGAGACTGGATAAACTCCTGCAGTTGCGACTCGGGTTGCCCCTGCCTCTTCTATTCAGACCCTACAACCGGACACTGCGACGCATTGGACGGTTTCCACATCCACAAGGGGAAGTACGGCAAGGTCAAGCTTGACGGCCTCAACGTCGTCATGGCAACAAAGACTCCAGGGAACTTCTGGAAGGGGAACTGGACAGCTGCGCTGTACCTGGACAACAAGGCCAACAAGGAACAACAGATGGCACTCGAGACGATCTTCGGAGGTAAGGCAGGCGGAGCACCCGCTATGCTCGCAGGACTCATCAAGGAACTGAAGGGGATAAAGTGGTCGCCCATCGAATTCGACGCGAAGAAGATCTGGGTCAAGGTCCCCGGGGTCCTGGAATACCAGCTGAAGCCAACTGAAGGTGGAGACAAGAAGAAACCGATTCAGGTGTCGAACCACCCGCTCTCTCCGTCCGTGGAATCCATGAACATGGGCATCGGCGTGATGAGCCATTTCAAGGATTACGGGATGGAGTGGGACAATACGGGCAAGGACGGCAACTACTCGGGCTTCCATTTCAACGGCCCCTAGCGCAAGCTAGGGAGCTTTTTTTCTCAGCAAACCGCAATTTCGTCTTCTCGGTTGAGCCATAGATCGCAGGAAATTACCATTTGGGAAAAACGAGTTTGCCCAGGCGGTATTCAGACACTAGCAGGCCTGTCTTCAAGGTGCAAAAGTAAGAATCAATTCGATATCTATCGCTTGAGGCACCAGGGGTTTCCGGGCCGAAGAGCAGGGAGGCCCCCTTCGTTCCCATGGGAGACCGACCTATCAGACATGACGGCGTCCTAACGCTTTAATGCGCAGCCAAGGGAGGACAGGTGGAACGGGTTGGCCAGCACGTCAAATTCTGAGGACATTCAGTCTTTACGCCAGAAGAGTATAGAGGCGGCGGAGAAAGCCATCCGCGAAGCCTCCTCGAGGCCAGACCTGCACCTGGTGCAAGCAATCCAGGCCCTCGACGACGCCGACAAGTACCTCAACGTGACCGCCACCAGAGCTTCGGAGTGGTACGGGCTCCACTTCCCGGAGCTGACCCAGATGATGCAGGACAACATCGCGCTTTGCAAGATGATCTCCGACATCGGCGACCGCAAGAACTTCTCCCCGGAGAACCTCAAGGGGAGGGGGATGACGGAAAAGAAGATGGAAGCGGTGATGGAGGCCAGGTCCAGGTCGAAGGGGGGCGAAATATCCGAGGGAGACCTCGGGAGGGTCAAGGGGCTCGCAAAGCTCGCCCTGGAGCTCAGCTCGCAGAGGGACAGCCTCACCGGGTACGTCGAGAGCCAGATGAAGAAGGTGGCGCCGAACGTGACCGAAGTCGCCGGGGCTACCATCGGGGCGAGGCTGATGGCAAAGGCGGGCGGGCTCGACAGGCTCGCAGTAATGCCTGCCAGCACGATACAAATCCTCGGCGCGGAAAAGGCCCTCTTCAGGGCGCTCAGGACCGGGTCGAGGCCCCCCAAGCACGGGATACTGTTCCAGCACCAAGAGGTCCACATGGCCCCGAAGTGGCAGAGGGGGAAGATAGCGAGGACCATCGCTAACAAGATCGCGATAGCGGCCCGGGTAGACTACTACAGGGGGTCCGCAGAGTCGTCAATCAAGGTGGCGCTTGACAAACGGCTCGAGAGCATCAAGTTGAAGTACAAGGATCCTCCCGCAAGAGTCCCAGAGTCAAGGGACCGCCCAAGAAGGCCTGAGCGGTTCCAGAAGCCTCAGAAGTTCCGCCGAAGATGACCGCTCTCAGGAGAGAGGAAAGGAACGGCAGGACCTTCCTTCTCACGAAGAACCTTGCCAAGGGCAAGCGGGTCTACAACGAGGATCTTGTCGTCAAGGACGGGGTCGAGTACCGTACCTGGGACCCGTTCAGAAGCAAGCTCGCGGCCGCGATAATCAAGGGGCTCCCGGAGGACATTATCGGAGAAGGGGAGAAGGTGCTCTATCTAGGAACTTCGACGGGGACGACCCCGTCCCATGTCTCAGACATAGTAGGGGAGAAGGGCCTCCTTGTCGGAGTGGAGTTCGCGCCGAGGGTGGCAAGGGAATTCGTGGAAAACGTTGCACGGAAGCGTGTCAACGTGATCCCTTTCGTGACGGACGCAAGGGACCCGTCGAAATATTCCGTGGCGACCTTCGATGTCGTCTACTGCGACATCGCCCAGCCGGACCAGACTGAGATCGCGATGGATAACTGCCGGAAGCTGTTGAAAAAGGGAGGGAGGCTCCTGCTCGTGGTGAAGGCAAGGAGTATCGACGTCTTGAAGGATCCGGCCGACGTCTTCAAGGAGGAAGGGAAGAGGCTGGAGAAGGGAGGGTTCGGGGTCCGGAGAATCATCGAACTCAGCCCCTTCGACAAGGACCACGCCCTGATATTCGCGACCCACTAGAACGGGGCTAGCAGGCTCTGCTCGAGCCTGGCCCAGGTCTTCCAGCTCTTCCTCGTGTAGGAAGGTAGGGGTTCTCCCCTGCGCATGCGCTCGATGAAGAAGATCCTCGTTCGCGGGTCAGAGGGGTAGCCAGAGCCGAAGTCCCCGTACTTTCTCCTTAACCTCTCTACTCCCCTGTCTCGTTCCACCTTCGCGATGATAGATGCGGCAGCTACGAGGGGGAAGTCCCTGTCGGCCTTGTGCACCGCGTGCACCTTGCATGGGGCCGCAAGGTTATCGGTAATGACCTGTTGGAAACGCTTCGGGCTGCTGTCGGACGCGTCCACCGTTACGCGGTAAGCATCCAGCTCCCCGATGACCTTCGCGAAATAGACCGCTTCCAAATAGTTCAATTTGCGGTACTTCTTGCCGGTTCTGACAACGGTGTCTATCTCCTCGGGCAGGATGTGGGCCCAGTAGGCTCTGTCACAGACTTTGAGAATCTGTCCATAGAGTGATTCGCGCCTCCGGGGGGAAAGCTTCTTCGAATCGCGGACTCCGATCTCCTTGAGTTGTTCAATTCCGTCTTTATCTGCTGAGACCCCTGCGACCACTAGCGTTCCCAAGAGGCAACCACGCCCGGCTTCATCAACGCCACCTTCGAAGGACTTCAGAAGTCTAGGTTGCCGCTATTGGTTTTAACTAGCTTTCGAGCCGCCCGCGGCTCTCAGGATGGCTTCTGCGAGCTCGTCCGTGACGTCATCCCTGTTTGTCGTCGAAAGTTCGACTGATGAGAGTGCAATCGACTTCACCTCGTTAATCAGGTCGTCGTCCATCCGCTCGTGGACCACCGCCAAGATCGGCTTGTGAGACTCTAGGCATGCCTGGACCCCCTTCCGGAACTCCGGACTCACCAGCTCCATCGGACCCACCTCGTCGATGATGATGACTTCCGAGGATGCGGCCGCGTCGAAGAGCCCCTTCGCGCCGATGGCTGCGAGGTCCTTCAGGTTGACCCTGTACTTGCCGACCTTGGGCCCGAGTACGGAAGTCACCGAGGCGAGCTCTCCGTGGGTACCGTTCGTGAGGTCCCTTATCTCGAAGCCGACTCGGGCACCTTCTGCGCGCTTCTCGGAGGTCACGCAACCTCCCACGATTATCCCGGCGCTCTTGAGTCTGAGGACGACCCTGGAAACCGTGGTAGACTTGCCGACCGCGGGGGGGCCTGTGATCACCCAGACATTTGCCAAAGCGGCATCGCTGTTTCGCGGTCCTAAAAGAAGATGTTTAGGGCATCCTGAATCAAGAAGGCGCCTCGAACTCCTTAACAGTCCACGGCCTCGTCCGACAGGCCTTGCGAATCTCGAAAGTGAGGGAGGGTGGCACAAACCTGCTGGTCCCCGCGGCCAGTCTCGAAAAAGCCGTGCCCCCGACCAGTCCTGTATTCTTCAACCCGGCCACCTCCACCAGCAGGGATGTTTCGGTGGCTCTGGTCCAAGCCACCAGGGGCAGCTCGTTCTGCGACGGGATGGCCGGAGTGGGGTCTCGCGGAGTACGAGTCGCGAACGAAGTCTCGCGCCGCATGGAGGTGACCATGGTGGACATCAACAAGGAATCTATTCGACTGGCGAAGAGGAGCGCGAAGGCAAACGGCGTGTCCCAAAGGTGCGAGTTCGTGAACGGGGAAGCGAATTCCTTCTTCTATTCGGCCAACGGGAGGAAGGACAGGTTCGACTATGCCGACCTGGACCCTTTCGGGACTCCCGCTCCGTACATCCAGCCCCTGCTGAATGCAGTGGTTGATTCTGGTATCGCGTCTGTGACGGCGACGGACACGGCCGTCCTCTGCGGGGTTCACGAGCAGGTATCGAAGCGGAGATACGGGGCCATCCCACTGAACAACGAATTCCACCATGAGACAGGAATCAGGATACTCTTGAACGCCTGCCGTAGGCAGGGAGCGGTCCTCGACCTCGGAATCGCACCGGTAATGGCGCACAGCACGCGACACTACATTCGTGTCTACTTCAGGGTGCTCGTGGGAGCGACCAACGCCGACTCTTCAGCAGCCAAGGAAGGGTATCTGATTGTCTGTAGGAAATGCGGTGAAAGGACAGCCTCGTCCGAGCGAGCCCAGCAATGCCCAACCTGTGGCTCAAGGGCTCCGTGTGCAGGGCCCCTCTGGGTTGGCCCAATCACGGAAAAAGCAGCAGTTGAGAAGGCAGGAGCTGCGGCAAGGAAACTCCGCTATGTGCAGGCCGAGAAGATGTTCCAGTCTCTCCAAGATGTCGATTCCTTTCCGCCCTGGAGCTTCAGCCTCGAGAAAATCTGCTCCTCGCTCAGGGTCCCTACGGTGCCCATGGAGGCAGTGATGAAGACACTCGCGGACGCGGGCTTCAGGTCCCTAAAGCAGCCGTTTGAAGTCAGGGGACTCAAGACAGATGCCAGTCACAAGGAGGTCGTCATGGCGGTGGCCCAGGTGGCCGGGAACCGCAAGTTCCACTCCTAGGTTCCGCTTCCGGCAAGGGACCCTTCCAGCCCTCACAATAGTAGTAGAGTTCGGAGCTGGCGCTCCTGCTGGCGGCAGGCTTCAGGGTGTGCACGACGCGGAACCGGGTCCTGAACACGTCACGGATTTCTCTTGACCGTTCTCCCTCGAACAGCTTGATGAACGCGTCCCCCCCTAATTTGAGGACGGTTTCGGATAGTTCGAAGACCCGGAGGGTCAGGTCGGCCTGCCTGATCTGGTCGAGCTCCCACACCCCCGAGACGGAAGGCGCGATGTCGGACAGCACCTCGTCAGCAATCCCTCCCAGGGCACCGGTCAGCTTCAACAGGACCCTGGGATCGTTGATGTCCATCTTGATGGTCTTCGCATTACTCTCCTTCAGGTGGATGTCATTGAGGTCGACGCCGACGACCGTCCCCCTGAGTCCCACGATTTCTGCGGCTACCTGGAGCCAGCCTCCCGGAGCAGCCCCGAAATCGACCACTCGGTCCCCTTCATTGATGAATCTGTACTTCTTGTTGGCTTCGATGAGCTTGAAAGCCGCCCTGCTGTTGTAGCCCTGTTCCTTCGCAAGCCTCCTGTAGAGGTCCTTCTTCGCCTCGTGGAGCCTCACTTCGACGTCAGCCCCGCGGGTCTGAAGTGGGACGGAAGCAGTGTTCTTGCGATTGTGTCATCGCTGAAACCGTCGGCGCCTCTCTGATGGACGGTCATGTCCGGGTTGAACTCCACCATGACCTGCCTGCATGCCCCGCATGGCTTTGTGAGGTCGTCCGACGCCCCATAGATCACCAACGAAACGATGCTCCTGTGCCCCGCCGAGACCGCGTTGAAGATGGCCACCCTCTCCGCACAGCACGAAAGGCCGTAAGAAGAATTTTCGACGTTGCAACCCCGGAATATCTTTCCTGAACTTGTCAACACGGCCGCACCTATCTTGACGTCAGAATAAGGAGAGTATGCATCCTCGCTTGCTTCTTTCGCGGCCCTCGCTAACTCACTGAGCCTTGCCTTGCCCGTCGCCACCTGTGCACAGCTACCTTGCCGCGAGAGCGCTTGCTTCCATCGGGGCTTCTGCGACCTTCGACTCCCCGATCACCCACGGCCCTATCCAGGGGCAGATGTAGGGACTGATCTCACCGTCTACTGAGCACTTCGATTCATACTGGCAGACGATGCAGGGGGCCTTCTCTATGGAAGCCATGTCTGTCGGAAATCTCAGCGGGGTGAGCTTGTACGTCCAGCGTCCCTCCTCGAGGACCTTCACACGGCCAATGAGCCCTCTGCGTTCCAGCCTGATCGCCAGCCTCGACCCGTCTCTGCTCGTCAGGCCCAGCTCCTTCCAAATCTCGCTCTGGAGGACTCCGTCTCTGCCTCGTTCGACGACGAGTTTGTAGACCCGGGAGGTCAGGTCGACGAGTTCCTCTTCCGTCCTTTCAACTGGCCCCACCGGTTCCTCGGTCTTCTTCGTGGGCTTTGCGTTCTTCACGCGCACCTTCGATGGCTTCTTGTCGGCCTTTGCAGGTTTGGGCTTGACCTTCTGTTTGGCTTTCATTTTTGCGTCCCGAACTCCTGCCTGATCATGAAGTTGTCGAGTATCTCCCTGCACCGGTTCCTGACTGTCACTTCGGTCACTTCCGCGAACTCTGCGACCTCCCTCTGGGGAAGGTGCTCCCCGACCATGACCGACGAGAGGTAGACGTATGCTGCTGCGAGCCCCGCAGGCGCTTTGCCGCTCGATATCCTGGAATCGTTCGTCTTTCGAGAGAGCGCCAGCGCCAGGTGCTCGACCCTCGGGTCGATCTTCGCCGTGTTGATCAGCTTCGAGATGTATTTCTCAACTGAAGGCGGAGGGACATAGTCCTTCTCCACGTCCTTGAGGACCAGCCGGAAGTACCGGGCGACGCTCCCCTTCTCCATCCCTGCTGCCCTGGCGACCTCCTTAAGGGTCCGGGAGACCCCGCACTTCCTGCACGCGAGGTAGACGGTCGCAGCCGTCATCCCCATGATCGACTTGCTCTTGGCTACTTTCAGCTTCGCCGAAGTCCTGTAGACCTGGGCAGCTGTCTCGGCGACGTTGTCCGGGAGGTTCAGCGAATCGCAAAGGTCACCGATCTTCGAGAGTACGTTCGACAGTCCTCTCTCCTCGCTGTTGATGGTCCGGGTGCGGCTCTGCCATTTCCTCATCTTCTCGACGGTGGCGCGCATCGCCGGGTCGAGGTATCTGCCGTGTGAATCGCGCATCGTCCTGCTTATCTCCGTGGAGAGCCCCATGTCGTGAAGAGACAGGGTTGTCGGCGCCCCCACCCTGACCCGCTTGTTCTTCTCCTCCAGGTCCATCGCCTTCCACTCCGGGCCCTGGTCCGCCGGGGCATAGGTGACATAGCCGCAGGAGGGACAGACCTGCTCGCCCTTCTCCAGGTCTCCGACCAGCTTGTTCCCGCAGACTGGGCATGATGTCCTGAAACCGTCGTCGCTCCGGGTGTTCCAGAGGCTCAACCCTCTCACCCGCTAAAAGCAGGATCTCCGGGCCTGAACCGGCCGGTACCCACAAGAAGAGAAGCGTAGGGAGCCTTGACCGGACCTATTAGCTCGATGACCTTGCCTAGCTTCTTGCCCTTTTCGTCGAAAATGAATGAGCCCGGCCTGACCTCCTGCGACAGGCGGACAACCAGCCGGCCGCTCTTTGCCTGGTGAAGCAAGACGCCGACTTGATACAAGAGAGCGATTCGACCAACATCTCACCTTTAAACCTTCGCGGACTGTTTGTGTTTTTTCTGATTTGCAGGACTCGGTCGTCGCTGCGCGATTCCCCTGACGGTCGTCAGCTCCTTAGCAATCCTGAGGAGGAGGGCGTGTTTGGGCTTTTCCTTCTTCACCGAAACGTAGCCCGAGCCCCGCAATGGCGAGTTCGGATATTTCGCAGGCTGGGCAAGAGGCTGGAGGTTTAGCCTCCTGCACGCTTCGTCGAGTTCTTGTATGGTCGGCGTCCGTGTGGCGGTACTGAGGGGGACCCGGCGTCCCTGGCTCCGTTTCAGCTCGGAGTTGAAATAGTCAAGCCAGAAAACGTAGCGCTCGTACTCCTTCAATTTTTCGTCCGGGTCGCGTTGACGACACCGTCGTCGGTGGGCCTGGACGTGACCACGGCTTCGCCTGCTTCCGTCTCGATTATCGCTCCCCTGGTGATGACCCCTCTTCGCTCGTAGTCCCTGTTGGCCGGACTTTTCTTTACCCTCAGGATCTTTGATGCGGCGACCTTGCCGGTGCCATCGGAGACGTTGGCAGCGTCGGTGGTTACGATGCCGGTCGAGATGGTTCCGCCCCGGCGCCTGGACGTCCGGGTGGTGGTCTTACCAACGAGGGGTTCTATCGCGTAGCCGTCTCTTTCGTATGCCCTGCGTCCTCGTGAAGCCCTGGACCTTCCGCCCGTTGCCTTGCGTTTTGCGATGTTCTCGTTTGCCCGGGTCAACTAGTTCACTTTAGGAAAGGCGCCCCAGATTCCCTGATGTTAAGCGTTTCGAGAAAGCGAGAGGTTTCTGCCTTCCAGTTGTTTCTTCATCGACGGGATGTCCATGCTCAACCCGAAGTAGTCGGCAAAGCGCCCTGTCGTCCTGTAGGCTTTGGTCCTCCCTTGGCGTTCGCTTACTATGAACCCGACCTCCTCCAGCTCCTTCAGATGCTGGTAGACAGCGGAAGACCTTCTCAGGACGAGCTCGGCCGACTGGATCGGCTGGAAGTAGGCGATGAACGAGAGGGTCCTCAGTGCCGCCCGGGAGAGGAGGGGGCGAGTGGCGAACTTCCTCGCCACCTGGGTGTACTGTGCCTTCAGTTGCATGGCGAAGCGGGGGCCGGGGTATTCGACCACTTCCACGGCGTGCAGGGTAGAGTTGATTGATTTTGCGATATCCCTGGTGATCGCGACCGCTTTCCTTTCCGAAGTGGTCCCCGCGATCTTTGCGAGCTGTACTGCGTCCAGTGGCCTCCCCGAAGCATAGAGGGCCGCCTCGACCCTCGTAAGCATCTCCTTCAGGGGAATCTCTTTCTGGTCTTCACTCAAGCTGTCCCACCGACACCACCAGCGCGTCCATATCCGGCTCCTCCTGGTTCATCACTACCTCGCCGCTGTGCGCGGCGAACAGGAGGAGGATAAAGACGCGTGCTGCGTCGATGGGGTTCAGTCCCCGCATAAGCTCTGACAGCGTTGTCTTCCCAGTCGCCCTTAGCCTTTCCACGAGGATCTTGCGAAACTCCGGCAGCATGGACTGGAGGGCAATCACGTAGTCTTCCAGGTTGGGGGCGGGAAGTTCGGCGACAGACAGGATGTTCTGGGTCTCGGCGCCTTCCTTGTCGACAGTGACCTCCTGAAGGATCCGGCCCAGCTCATCGAACAGCTCCTCGATGTTGGTGGAATACAGTTCGTACCTGAAGGGCATCACGATCATCTGTGGGGGTTCGCTGGAGTCGACCAGGCGCTTCTGTGCCCTAAGCCTTTCGAAGAGGAAAAGTGTCTCGACCTTCAGCCGGTAGATGGTTGCGGAAGAGAGTGCTGCCGTCCCCGCAGCCCTCATGTCGACGAACTCGGATTTCATTATCGTCTGGAGGAAAAGGTCAAGGAGCTCGGTCAGGTTGATCTCCCAGGGGCTCTTTCTCCTGGCGAGAGATGGGTCGATGAGGACGTTCAGAGGGGGCTTTGCGAAGAGCGAAGCGTCACCCACGGAGGGGCACCTCCGCCGGCTTGTAGTGGACCACCCTCGAGATCCCTCCGGCCGCGTAGACCCCGTAGGTGATGCTCCCCGCGGCCACGAAGACGTCCCTCAATGTGATCGCTATGATCTGGGCCTCCACCGACTTTTCCTTGAAGAACCGGGCCAAGCTGGCAGAGTTGACTGCGTCGAGGGCAGAGTCGATCTCGTCGAACAGGTAGAACGGGTGGCTCTGGACGGCCTGCATCGCGAGGATCAGCGAGACGCCGGTTACGGCCCTCTGCCCTCCGCTGTGCTGGGACGATTCCCGGAGCCCGTTGCCGAAGTCGGCCCGCATGAGGACTCCTCCTGAGAACACCTCGTCGGGGTTCTCCATTTCAAGGAGCGCCTCACCGGTGGTCAGCCTGCCAAAGATGGAACTGAACTCGGAGTTCACCCTGTCGAAGGCCGACATGAAGACCTGTTTCTTCTCGGACTCCACGCTGTCGATGAACTCGATGATGGAGTTCCGCTCTTTCTCAAGATCATTGTGTCGGACTGAGAGGCTCTTGTAGCTGACGTACATCTCTGTATACTGTTTGTCTGCACTTCTGTTCACGGAGCCGGCGACCTGTTCGTATTCTCTCTCAAGCTCCCCGAGCATGGCGTCGCTTGTTTCGAAGACCTCGAGCTCCCCGCTGTATCCTAGCATCCTAAGGCTCCCTAGGGCCTCCTCCAGCTTGTCCACCATGGCGGCGACCTGACCCGTGAGCGCGAACAGGTCTTTCTGGTTCCCGGCGACGGTGCGGGATACGGTGTCTCTTTCCTCCTTCAGGCGTTTCACCTTGGCGTCGAGCCCGTCGAGGACTGGCTGGCTCCTCTTGGAAGAATCGACGAGCCTCTGAATTTGGAACTCCAGGTTTTGCTTCTGGACCGTTAGCTCGCGAATCCTCCTTGGGGCATCTCGGGCGAACTGCTTCTGGGAGGCCAAGTCGTCCTGAGCCGCGTTGAGGTCGGTCTGGTTGTCCTCGAGGGCTCGCATCAGAACGCTGTCGAGGTTGGACCTCTCTCTGGAAAGGTTTAGGGTCAGGTCCGAGATGCGGTTCCTGATCGTGTCGATCTCACCGGACAGGGACTGCTTGGTGGCGTCGAGCTCTGCGACCATGGACTCCAGCCCGAGGGCCTGAGTGAGGGTCAAGACTAATTGAAGGGAGGCCGCACCTCTGGCCATCGACTCCTTCTTCTCGGCGTTCACACCGAGCTTCGACTGAAGCCGTTCCACAGTCTTCACCTGCTTTTCGTATTCCGAACTAAGATTGCGGAAGATGCTCTTGTACCTGTTCGCAAGTCTGTTGATTGTGGTGGCTTCGGCCTTCAGGCTGGTCACCGACACGATCTTCTTGACGCGGTCCTTGATCAGGGAGCGAGAATCCGCCTCTATCGCGTTAAGCTCTGACCTGCGCCTGTCGATCGCTCCCTTCAGGGCCCCCACTGCGTCCTCGATCTCGCTGATGCCCTCGAGGTTCTCGAGTCCTTCCATCAGGTTGACCATCATCTCCTGGTAGCCGAACGTGAATGCCTTTCCACCCGGCTCGAAGATCTCTCCGTTCGCGGTCACCGCCCTCACCCCGTCCGAAGCGAGCATGTAGCCTGTCGCCTCGGTGTCGACGAGGACGGAATCCCCTGCGAGGAAGTTGACCAGACCCTGGAACTCCGGGTCGCATTTGATTATCCCCGAAAGCGGCCCCATGACCCCCGCGAATTTCTCGACATCGACAACCTCGGTCCCTTCGACCTCGCTAAGCGGTATGACCGCAAAGGACTTTGCCTTCAGAGACTTCGCGGCCTTTATCAGCTGGGTCATCGCCTTCAGATCCTGGACGACGAAGGACCCGAGCCACCTCCCCATGATGGCGTTGACAGCCTTCGAGTAGGTCTGGGGATATTTCACGAGCTGACCGAGACGCCCAACGAATCCGGGGACCCCGCCGCTGTTGCAGAACTCCTGTAGCTTCATCTGCCCGCTCCTCTCCCCCGCAATGCTCTCGGACATGTGGCGGAAAGCCTCCTCCCTTGATACTTCGACCGTCGCCTTCTCCAAGATCCTGGAGGCCCCTTCTATGGACGACACAAGTTTTTCCCTGGTCTTCTGTGTCCCGGACAGGTCCTGCTCGAGTTCGTCCAGTTCCTTGGTCGAGCCTTCGGAGAGTTCGTTCAGCTGTCTGACGTCGTTCTCGATCTTCCCCAGCACCTCCGAGTAGCTGTCGACCTTGAGTTTCAGTTCCTCCATCCTGTTCTTCTCCACATTCAGACTCGCGTTGGATGCCGTGATGGCCAACTCGACCTGGGCGAGCTTCTGCGCCAGGTCCGCAAGTTTGACCTGCACGCGGGCCGATTGCTTCCCCTTCCTTTCCATGGTGGACCTCAGCTCCTCTCCTGCCTTGAAGAATTCCTTCAGCCGTTCGGCCAGGTCCTGGTGACGCGCGTCGAGCTTGGCAATATCGGCCGTCAGCTGCCTGACAGTGTAGTTGGAAGAGTTGACCTCCCTCTGTTTTGACGAAACCGTCTGCTTCAATGTCGGGACGGTCTCTCCCTCTAACTGCGCGAGATACTCCTGGGACGACTTCAGGTCCCCTTCGAGGGTCCCGAGCTCGTTGGTGACTGCAGAGAGCTGGAATTGAAGTTCCACGTTGCCCGACCCACCACCCTGGATCACGTCCACGATGAAGCGGTTCTTCTCGCTCTCCACCTGCCCCATTCTGTTCTCGAACTCAACGAGGCGCGCGCCCAGGTCTCCTATCCTGGCGTTGGTCTCAGACTCCCGGGCCCTCAGGGTGGAAAGCTTGTCGCGCATCTCGGCGATTCTTCGGGAGGTCCCCACTGCTGTGAGCCAGTTGATCTGGTCACCCAGCAGGTTGTATCTTACGAGGTCGGTCCTCTGGGAGTCGAGCGACTCCAGGGTGCTCCGCATCTCGCCGATTCTGGCCATGGCAACTTCCAGCCTTTGGTCAGCCTGCCCGAGCTGCCTCTGCGCCTCGGCTCGCCGCTCGTCGAATTTGGAAATCCCGACGACGCTTTCGATGACCCTCCGTTTCTCTTCGGGGGTGAGGTCTGCGATCTTGGTCGCCGCTCCCTGGGCGACGATGTTGAAACCGCCGGGCGAAAGTCCTGCGAGGTCGAGTATGTCAGTGAGGGCTCCTCTCGTCGATTTCCTTCCGTTGACGTAGTAGGTGTTCTCCCCGTCCTCTTTCAGCTCCCTCGTGACAGTAACCAGGTCGGAGTCGATGGGAATGGCGCGGTCAGAGTTGTCAAACTGCAGCAGGACTCTGCAGGCGCTGAGTTTCGTAGTTTGATTGTCGTCGTCCTTCTTCGGCTCGTAGATCAGTCCCGACAGTCTTCCGTTAGCCGCCCTCAGAGACTTCGGTGAGTTCTCACCGATGGCGAAGGCGATTGCATCGGCGATGTTTGATTTTCCGCTGCCGTTGGGTCCGGTAATGACGGTGAACCCTCTTTCGAAATTAACGACGGTAGTTCGGGGGCCCGAGGATTTGAACCCCCTCATCTCTAGCCGCCGTATGAACGTCACTCTGCGGATTGCCCCGTCTACGGGAGAGCTTCTATAAGGAATATAAGCCCTCTGGCTGGAGAGCCGAGAACATGACCATTTACGCTGAAAGGCGCAGGAAGCTACTTTCGCACGCAAAAGGGAAGCATGTGGTCGCGATGACGGGGGCCAATGTCTTCTATCTGACCGATTTTTGGGGCTCGGGAGCAGCAATCGTCCATCCGGACGAAACGGTCATCATTACAAGCCCTCTGGAAGCAGGCAGGGCCGCGGAGCAGGGGCACGAGACAAGGGTGGTCGGGGTCAAGACATGGGCCGATGTGACGCGGGAAGTGTTGAAACAGGTGGGGAGTCACGACGCCTTCGTCGACGACGACGAAGGATTGAGGGGGCACGGCAGATACACTCGAAAGCCGGACATGTTCCTTGAGGCCAGGCGGGTCAAGGACGAGGTCGAGGTCGAAAGGATCGGCAAGGCGTCGAACGGGCTGGACAGGATATTCGAAGCGCTGCCTTCATTTTTGAAGCCGGGGAGGACGGAATGGGAGGTGGCCGCGGAAGTGATGAAATTGGCTACCCTCAACGGCCTGACCCCGTCGGGGTCTGACTCGGCTTTGAGCCCGACAATCATCGCGTCGGGAGAGAACGGGGCGCTGCCGCATTCGGAGCTCACAAGTCGGAAGATCAAGAGCGGAGACTTCGTCGTTGCTGACATTTTCTTCAGATGCATGGGATACAATTCGGACGAGACGAGGACTTTTGCCGTCGGGAGGGCGAGCGCAGAAATGAAGAGGATGTACGCCATGGTTCTTGAGGCGCAGGAGCGTGCGCTCCAGCTGATTGTCCCGAAGACAAAGTGCAGCGACGTCCACAACGCCGCTGTGGCCGTTTTGAAGAAACATGGAGTCGACAAGTACCTGAACCACAGCGTCGGGCACGGGGTCGGGATCGACATCCACGAGCTTCCGGCGATCAGCAGGGTGAGCCAGGCCACGCTCATGACAAACGACGTGGTCACCGACGAACCGGGCATCTACTTCCCTGGCAAGTACGGAATTAGGATTGAAGACACAGTGAAAACGGGTCGAAAACCGGTGGTGATGACGAAGTACACGAAAGAACTGGTCGTCTGCGGCTAGCTGCTGTTCACGTTAGCTCTTTCCGCCCCCACCTCGAAGACATCGACCCGCGGCTTCAGTCCCGACCCCTTGAGTGCCTTCGCCACCCTCGAGCTGTTGTCCACATCAACGATGGCATGAACGGCGTACCCGATCATGTTCTGGCTGGCAAACATCGCCCCGGCTTTCTTCGCGATTTCACCGAGCTTCTTGACTTCTTTGCTTTCGAGCCCGAGGCGCTTTGAGAAGAATTCTCCCTGCTCTGCGAGGACCTCGAGGGTAGGTTCGGCCCTGAAAGCCTCGAGCGCCTCATCCCCCAGTCGGTTGATCTTCGCGCTGACTCTCTTGGATGAAAGGATGTACCTCTTGTCATAGGGGGCGAGATAAGCCGTAGCGATCCGAATGCCTTTCGGGATCTTGATATTGAGGAACCTTGCTACTCCTGGGTTGCCCGAGCAGATAATCGCACCGGCACCGACGGCGTCGTAGGTGACTGACACCGTTCCCAAGCCAGTCTGCTCGAGGACCTCTGCCTCGTGTGCAGATTGCGCGAGGGTCACCTTCGCAATTCTCAATTGAAGGACTGCCGCGGCCGCGAGGACGCCTGACATCGCCGAGGCAGCACTCGCTCCGAAGCCTGATCCAATTGGGGTGTCTACCTGCTGGTCCAGCGTCAGGTGGCCGAACTTTACTATGCTGCGGCTGAGCACAAGACCTACAGCTCTCCTGGTCGTCCTCGCTGGGTAGGTCGCATCGCCGTTCACAATTATTGAGAGTTCGCCTTTCTTGCCCGAGGTGAGGTAAGCCTGCGTTGTTGTGCCCCTTGAGAGGACGTAACCTCCGCCAGTCGCGCCAGTAGCTGAGATTCCCGAGGCGTCGTAATGAATACGGAAGAAATTCGTTATCGCGGCGGGGGCGAAGGCGGTTGCAGTTCTAGTAAGCAGGCTTGACCGCCTGTTTCGGGGCGACTATCGTCCCGAGGATTGGGACCAAAATGATCGTGGCGATAGCGATTCCCGCGAAGTACGTTGTGACATCCGGCCAGAACAGGCTCGAGAGTGAGTAGGAAACAAAGAAGAACCCCGCCCCGATCAGGAGGAATCCAACTGCGAATGTCGTGGCTACGGCCCTGTCCCTTCCGCCGCGAACAGACCCCCAGTCAGGGAACCTCTCGAATATCATCGAGCGTCCAAAAAGTGGTCGCGTCGCTCGGAGGAGCAGAGGGACGCCTATGATAACAGCAGGGATGCTTGTGCTGTTGAAGAAGGCTGTAAGACCGAACGCCAGCGTGGAGGGCGAGAAGGCTGTCTCGGCCAGAGCCACGGGCGCATACACCTGTGCTCCCGGATAGGCGACCAGGAACGCGGCCATTGCATTTCCCAAGGTCACGAAGGAGACAGTGGCGGCGACGAAGGCAGGCCAGGACGTGTATTTCCTGACAAACCAACCAAAGAGAAGGAATGCGATGAAGTTTGCCGGGACACCCGCGACGATGCTAAGTGCCGGGTTGGTGGTGTTCAGAGCCGTTAGGAACAGAGTGTCTCCGATGAAGGTGCCCAGTGCTGCCCCGACCGCGACCGAGTAGAAGTGAGATACGAGGGCGAAATAGGCCGGAATAAAGACAGCGATGTAGAGTGACGCTACCCCCCAAGGGGATGGGACGAAGGCTACAGCTCCTTTTGCGAGGGCATAAAGCACCGCCGTTATCGCGATAATACTTACTTTCGTCGCCAGACCGGCCGCTGGCTTGGAGGTTACCGGGTCCAATCTTGGAACTCTACGACAGTTCAATATATCAATATGGTCTCTTGTTTATCTATACTTCTATAGATGAGTCACTCCAACGACCCGCATCTACCCCTAGGCCTTCAGGAACGGCGTCCCAGACTGCACGTCCATGGGAAGACAGGGAGGGTGACTATCCTCACGGGACCGTAGCTTGGGCTCCTTTCAGGGTTTGTCTGAAGTATTAACCACTGCCGGGCCCTGTCCGATCAATATGTTCACAACGACTGCCTCCTCCTCTGCTGGGTTAAGGTCTCTGTGAACGAGCCCAGCCGGCACTCGGAAGAAATCACCAGGCTCAAGCTCGACGGACTCCTCACCGTCCTCACCGTACTCCAACTTCAATCTTCCAGAAAGGAGGAATCCGAAGAGCTCTCGGGTTCCGTGATGATGCCAGGCCGAAACGTTGCCCCCTGATATTCTGGACCTCGAGAACAGGGCGGACGAGGTGTCGAACGCCTTGTCCCTGATTATTCCAGGCGACATGGCCCCTGGGAGAAGAGACCTTCCACGCACTACTTCGATGTGACCCGTCATTCAGGCCAATCTCTTTTTACTACGCATGAGCAGCGCTGTTGCCCCCCCCCCCGATATGCAGGCCAGGATCAAGGCGACGAGCCCTCCTATCGCGGTGTAAATTGTAACCGAAATCTGCAGTAGCTAAGGACGCGTTGAGTGTGATAATGCCGATGGTGAATTGATTTAGTATCGTGGTGGTCACGTTTCCATTGTGGTGCGGATAGGTCGTCATGATTTCGCAGGAACAGGCCGACCGAACCGCCCTGTGGAGACCTCGGACGAATCCCAATGAGTTCAATGGGTCGAGCAGGCATTTTCATTATTTACGCTTTGCAATGCGGGCCCAATCTCCTTTACAGCGCAACCACGAGCAGTCTGACATGAACGGACCATTCCAAGATGCCCCTGAGGGATTGCGTTTCTCCAGCGGGCCCGCCAACATATCAGCGCGTGCGGACCCATCCTGTACAACCCACACCGTTATTAAGTCTGGGAAGACAACGTAATCCTGTTGAGGAAGGAAAAGATCGCTGCCGTGGCGGTGGCGGCATTGGTCGTGGGTGCTGGAGCTTACTTCTACTGGGGCGCGGTTGGTCAGAGGAACGGCTCCACGAGCTCCCATAATCCAAGGAGCATTCTGCTGATAATGGAGGTTGCAAACTCGCTATATTACGCTGTTGAGGTGACCGACGACATTGTTTTCGCGGCTTCAGGATACAGCTACCTGAAGAACGGTTCCGTAACATTCATCGGAGTCAAGTTCCAAACGCTCTGCCCTGCCTCCATCCTAGGGTGTCCCAATCCTGGTCACAACGGCACTCAGACCGGGTTGGGCTATCCCGGAGCGTACCTCAAGTTCACCATGACGTTCCCCGATGGGAAGTCAGAGGGAATGACCAAAGCGTGGGGAAACACGAACTATTCTCCGTTTCTCTCCACCCACACCAAACCTAGGGCGGGCATTCTCGTGGAGTACGTAACAGGCCCTTCGGCTCCCAGGGCGTTCCTACTGGTATCTCCATACATGACCCCGTTTTCGTAGGCACCTGCTTATCTGAGTCGGCGTTGCCGAGAGGATTATGTCGCGGGTTGCAATCGTCATTGCCCGATACGCATAGTTAAAATGGTTGTGTGGGACCCCGCGGAAAGAATTGAGTCTGTCGGTTTACTTGCATTACTCGGACGGTGAATTCTCCAGCAATTGAGCGCTTCCCAACCGACCGAGAACTCGACGCCCCTGATTAACGTGGCTCCAAGGCGGCCGCTTGGATTGCTTGTAGTCGGAGTACTTTGGGGCCTGGGGGCCCTATACAACATCGCGATATCGTTCGTCCTCTTTGGGCCGCAGGATAGCTTCTATCTCAATCTCGGAACACTCAAGGTCTACTCCTTGGTGATGCAAGATGCCAGCCTGAGAGTATTTCTGCAGGCCCTCTCACTCTTTCAGATAGTCACAGCGTTCGAACTGCAAAAGTCTGCTTCCTGGTCGTACCACGCCTCACTTGTGATTTCTGGATTGGTCCTCGGAATTTACGCTGACTTCTTCGTGCTTTACTACACGGCCCCTGTGCACATTGGGCTACGGACACCGCTTCTTTACGCGTCCCTGGGACTAGGAATCGCCTGGGCGGCTCTGATCTGGGGGTATGTCAGGAGGCCGCATGTGAAGGAATACGTGACCAGATGGTTGTAGCGGAAGAGGTGGGGGACTTCACTCGCTTCACCACGATAGCGGAAATGAAGGCGCACGCATGCATCGGCGATGAGAGGAGTAGAAAGAATGGAAAAGGCACTTTCCAACGATTTGTTGTCCATGGCGGTCCACATTTCCAGAGTCGGTTGAGTAGCTCTGCCGGACACCCAGAGGACTGAGCTGCGTGGACTGCGTGCACAGGATGGATTCGTCGTGGCTTGTCTGCAGCTGGGCGGGCGAATTCTACATAAGGAACGGCTTACCCATGCCACGTGCTATACTGGCTCCACCCACTTGTCCCCCGCCCGATGCGGTGGTCGTTGTGCTCGTAGATGTTGAACTTGTAGATGTTGTCGAGGTAGGCGACCCCAGGACGATTACCGTGCCGGACATGAAGGGGTGGATCACGCAGTGATAGCCGAAAGTTCCTGGCGTAGCGAACGTGCGGGTGAATTGGGATCCTGACCCCAGATTTCCGCTGCCGAAGCTTCCTCCGTCGGCCGTCACGGTGTGGGCCACGGCGTCGTTGTTGGTCCAAGCAACGGTGTTGTTGACCCCGATTACCACTGTAATCGTGCCCGGGTCGAAAGAGGAGGCATGTATGCTCACGTTCACAGTGGATATAGTAGCGTGAGACGTTGGACCGAACTGGAGGGCCGCTAAAAAGAGCACAGCCAGTAGGAACCCTGTGCCGAGCCATGCCGACCTTCCTTTCACACCTTCAACGGACGCTGGTTCGTATTTATCGATTTTCCACAATTACCTCAGAATGGGCTTGGCTCATGGCGACTTCAGCACCAAGATGCATACCCTAAACATCGAGGAGGCAAACGGGCCCGGTGGGGCCCGGCACAGAATCGTACCTCAAAACAGGCCCAAAAGCGAGGATCTGCGCCTTTTCTTGGTCGCATGTTTGGTTCGAAGACTCGTTTCCTTCCATCTGGTTCATCTCTTTGCGGGCGTTCTCACCGCTAGAACTAAGTCACTAGGGAAACATGATCTTGTCATGGGATACACAAAGTCGATTGTCCCTGTGGTTACTTCCCTCACCGCTGCATTCGTCCTTTCACTGATGCTCATCACCCCATCAGCGTCGGCATGTTCCCTAGCATCACCAATCCCTGATTGGCTCAGCTTTGTGCTTAACCACGGATTTGCGAACCTCAACCCTGATTGCACCTTAACATGGAGGACCGGCGAGGTTACAGACCTCAATGGAAATCCGATTGCTCCTTCGCCAATCTACGCTTTCCCGCAACAATACGGCATAGTCTTCTTTTTCGTTGGCTTGGTCCTGAGTGTTATCGGTATCTTCCTCACAATCAGGTCCAGGCGTCTGAATGTGAAACCGCACAATAGTAGTGACCCAGTAGCCCGCACATCGTAATGCGGGGGGTGGGACTTTGGCCCAGCATGCTGGGCGGGGTCTACCTGACCGGCAATCCAACTCCGAATCCGATTGAGGGTACGATGTTGCGGCAGGCTCGGTGCGGCCCGCTCCCATATGGGCGCTGCATCCTTCTTGAAGCAGGCGACCACGAGTGTTTCCCTGACGCCTTCAAGAGTCACGTTCCCAATGCAACTGACCCCATCCTTCAACGGGCCTGGCCTTTTCCGCTAGGCCTTTTCGGTATTCGATTCTTCGGCTTTCTTCTCTGTATTCTTGACTTGGCCAGTGAATCTCATTTCATCTGGAGGCGCTTTCTCAGCTATGACGGTAATCGGTAGGTCTGGATCCCCTGTCCATGGATCCTCTTCCATAGTCGGTAGAACAGGAACTGTGGTCGGCTTTGTGACAGGACTCTTCTTTTCCTGTGTATTCCCGCTACCTTCGCTCAATATGCCACGAATAGCAAAACCGCGTATAAAAACACGAGGCAAAGCCCTGCAATCGTAAAATACCATGCTATGCGGATGTTCTTGGCTTTCGAATTATTCCTAGCAATAAAACCCTCTTCAGTTTTCGCCAATTCACCTCCTACTCGAGCATAGATTGTCTCAGCTTTCTGGTTCTTGTATTTTTCAATCAGTTTCTTCGTAGAAGGAACCATCGTCCAATTCCTCACTCTGATTGCAAATAGACAGAATACAATTGCCAAGACTAGAGAAAATGTCCCAAGTAAGTAGATGTCGACGTGCCACGGGGGAAGGGAACGAATGCTTTCCAGACCAAAGTTCAAGGTTCCTAGCAGGAAGCCAGTGATTGCACTGGCAATGCCAAAGAGATTCGATGCCTTCGTGTCAAGTTCGCTCATGCGCGACAATTCTTGCGCGATTCTTTGGTTTATCATCCCATACAAGACTTCGTTCCGCTTTTCTTCTTCCGCCAACGGACGGGCTCGGCATCTTGCGATACTTGTAGGTTCTCTCGCGTCGTACTGAACCTACAAAGAAACGAATCAGGAGCGAGAGAACAACTGGGCTTGTTGAACCCATCCCTTTGAATGAACAGACAGAACCTTCTAAAGATCGGCCTCCAAGGATGAGTTATGTCCAGTTTTCTTTCAGCAGCAGGATACGAAGATAACGAGACATCAGGAAGAACATGGCAATCAAGATTCCGATTGTCAAGAATGCGACTGAATACACTTCGAGAGTCCCAACCGCACTGAAAGAAGCGAGGATTTGAACCAAGGGCACACCGAAGACCTCTAGCAAGGCTGGGAATAGAGTAAGGATAATCATGGCGGAGAAGAGGATGACGGTCATGCTCGCACGTGCCGAGTAAAATGGGTCGGTCGTTCTTCTGCGGAGAATCTCTCCGTATGTCATAATGGCAAACAGAAGGAAGAACATGAAGAAGAAAGAGTAGAGGTAATAGTAGTTTGAAGGAAGTTTGAGCTGACTGAATGCAGGGTTTGAGGTCTCTAGTGCGAGTATGACAGCAAGTAGACTGCCGACCGTAAGCAGCAGTTCGAGAACGCTCTTGCGAGGGTCATTTCCTCCTCTAAACAATTCAACTGGACTCGACCAGTCGGGTATTTACAGATTGACAATGATGGACGGACTTCGAGTACAACCTGATGCCTGCTGGCTCCCTCCCATTCCGAAGCCCGTGTCCAAACAGGTACAAGAATCGAAGCGCCAGAATTAGTAAATCAAAGGCACCGAGAAGATTCAATGAGTCTGAGAAGAAATGCAGCACCAATGTGTCTGGTCTGACGAACGAACTTGAAGTTAGCAAGATCTCATAGAATGCCGACACTGTCCCGGAGACGAAAAACAAGATGGTGGAGGACACGGAGTACAGCAGGGAACTAGCCTGACTTGGCTGGGGAATGAAGAAGATTGTCAAGATGAGTGCAAACGACCCCAACTCGAATGAATTCACCGCGGTGATAGGGAATCCGGTCTTTAGCCATGTCAGCATGAAGGTAACTCCGATGAGGAAGAAGGCATGGAACAGAAGGAAATTTGTAAGGCTCACGTTCACCCCTGTTTCCTGGAAAGTGAAAGAGTCGAACCAAATTACGACACCACCAATTCCAACCACGAGCAGGTACCCATCCTGCGTTAATGGCAAGGTCAACAAGTAACCTAGTATGCCGGCTATTATCAGATTCAAGACAATCAGAAGGTAGCCGAGGAGTGTCCCAATGAATTTCAAGACGCCCTTCAACATGTGGTTCATTTTGTTCTTGGCTTGTCCATCCACTACTCAATGAAAAGGCTTGAGAACACAACACACTCAGCGGTGAAGCCCTCGGCAGTTTAGTGTCACGCTTTAAATCAGTCAAGGCTGACAAGAACGCGTGGACTACTGCGAAAGATGTGGAGCTTCCAAGGGAGCTGGCGGCTCCTGCACAAATGTGATGGGCAACCACAACTTCGTGAAGGGAAACCAAAAGATGGCTTGCACTAAGTGTAATAAGAGAGTTGGTGGAAAAGGGTCTGTCTGCAAGAACAGTGTGATGGGCAGTCACAATTTCGTCTAGAGGATCAAGATTCGTCCTGCTCCTTTCTAATGGCCATACTGGGATTGTTCAAGTTTAGGCAGCGAAGAAATATCCTTCAGCCGCATCTCTTGTTCATTGGGGGCTTGTTAATTCGACAGAACGCTTTCTCCACTCTTCGGGCAGTCTCTGAACTATCAAAGATCTGAATCTGGAACCCATTTGCCTCGGGTACGCCCCTCCTGTGTTCCTTCAATCTTCTCTTACAATTGCAAGAGCTTCCGTTCCTGATCAGCTCATCATCTCTGAACAACCTGTATTCGCAGGGTTCGCTTGGAACCACATCAACTTCGCCCCACGCCCTCTTTCTTGACATTGTCCCTTGATAATTTGAGCCTGCTTAAATCCATTGATTCCGAATTTCGCGGATTCCGTAAAGTCCATAAACGTAAGATTCACCCCTCGCAACTCATGGTATCTAAGAGCAAAAGCCCAATTGAACACAGATACTTCATCTCGTACCCCGTTGAGAACGAGAAGACTGCGGCCTGGTTCTCTAAGAAGGCAACCTATTCCATCATGTCTCTTCTCTGGGAAGCCGGCCCAAGAGGTTTGAGCCCGCAGGAAGTGTACGAAAGGCTCAAGGACGAACATCAAGAAATGAGTCGGTCTGTTGTCTATCAGACTCTAAGAGGGCTTTACGAGAATGACAAAGTCGAGAGAGAATGGGATAGTTCTATCAACGCAAAGCGGAATGTCTTGACTGAAAGGTCTCTCCCTGCACTACTGGATGAAGACTTTGAGGAATGGGCAAGTGATTCCTTCAGGCAGAAGATTGAAGGCACACTCTTCCCAACTTTCCTCAAGTATCTGAATGATGTAGTGAGCTCGGCTCATCAGGGAAAGGTTCCAAACGATTTTCTCCCGAGGGAAGGAAAGGACGCGTGGTGCCACAAATGCGATATGAGTCATGAAGCTCAGTTCTTCTTTCTTGGGTTGCTCTACCACGCAGCATACAGCTTCGTGTTCTCAGTTGAAGATTGGGAATTCGCTGACAAGGAGCTACGCGAAAGAATCGCAAGATTGTATTTAGACAATAAGTTAGCGGACCCTGAAGAACTCAGTTCAGGGATTTGATCGAGGTTGTCACCCGAACTGATTCAGTCTAGGTGGTCATCCTAAGACTAAGCACAACCAACCAGCTACCCTCAACCCCTACTGATGCGTAAGTTCAATTCTGTTTGTGAGATTGAATCGCCGTTCTCATCACTGTAGTCATTGTCAACCACGACGAAGCCCCTCTCTCTGTCCTGATCGTTCTCAAATTCAATGGTTGTCTTCGTGACAGATTCTTCGCTCCAGTAGGGATTGAAGTCATAATCGTCCTCGAAGTTCCGAAGACTGATCTTACCCACGATGCAGACATCAACTGTCCCATTACTTGTCATCTCGCCTTCCAATCTCTGCCCTTTCTCATTCGCAATGAGACAGTTTTGCACTCGTCAGATGCCAGGGTGAACTTGCTTTGAATCGACCAGCGTGTCTTGCGGGAGAAATCAAAGCAACGCTCCGAAGCTAGACTAAGATATATCAAGTGAGATGCAATGGATGTCCGTGCCCGAGATCCCCAAGCCCCTATTACAAATGGATGGGGTGGGTCGAGTTCAGTTCGAAGACGGTAAGAATACTGAGGCGAGATTCACGGCAAAACTGCTGGAAAACGCAAGGTTCGAAGGGGAACTTGATTTTCCACCTACATTCACGAAGCAGTTCCTCGAATTGTCGAACGGTTCCGTTTTCGTAACATTCAGCATCGAAGGCGATGTGACCCTAGACAAGATCGTGACCCCGACTATCATGAAGGATTGCTTCGTTGTTCGCTGGCAATTCACATCCGGCGAGGAAACACGGTTGAAGGTCGACTTCGTTTCCCAAGAAATTGTATTTGACGAAAGGGCCGAGCAATTGGAGCCTAGCGGGGAGCTAGTCATCCGTTTCGAGCTCGTCAATGTATTCCAGACGTTTCGAGTGTCCGTGGACACTGTAATGGGGGAATTGCAGCTCAGGCATTCCAAGGACATTCGAGATTTGGAACGTATGATGGATTCCTATGGCACACCCATGGTAACATCGTCGGCGACTCTGATTGTCAGGCCGGACGGTAGCAGAACGATCAATGACATGCTGAATCAGGCAACTGGGATTGTTCAGGACTTTCTCACGGTCACATCTCTCGCGCAAGGCACTTGGCACACATGGGTCGCAGTCAGCGTGTACGAAAGGGAGGCGTCCGACGGAGGATATGTCCGAAGATATATGAAGATAAGAAATCCAAAACTGAAAAGGCCATCCAATCGTGGGATCACGAACATGGCACACTCTTCCAGGTTCATCGCGTCCGCATGGGCGGGCTATTCCAGGGAGGTGGCTCAGAAATACAATCTTGGTTTGGCACTTGAGTGGTACTTGGAGGCAAATGTCGGCAGTGTGATCGAGTCAAAGTTTCTCAGTGCAACCACTTGTCTGGAGCTGCTCATGGACAGGTATGTCAACGAAACAGGTAACGAGTATCTATTGGAAAGCTCCGAGTTCGACTTGCTCAGAGGAGAACTTGAGACTAGGATCGACCAGTGGACGCAGGGTCGAGAAGAGGGTCAGAAAGAACTAGACGCCCTTCGAAACAAGATTGCGGATTTGAATAGACGGTCTTATGTTAGCAAGGCCAAGGAGCTTCTAGGCTTTTGGAAAGTGACAACCGACGACCTCGGGGTCACCCTCAGAGACATCGTCGAAGTACGCAATGAGATCACCCACACGGGAACTTTTTCGTCAGGTGACTACGAGGGCAAGGTGATCCCCGCCTATCAGGGTTTGATGATGATCATAGCGAGAATATTCATGTCGATGCTCAGATATAACGGACAATATTATGATTGGGCAAGGGGCACATGGGTCGAGTTCTCAAGTGTTAGGTTGGCCTGACACCAATTCATCGATCACTGAAACTCGTTCCTTAGAGTCTCCGCCAAAATGGAGGTAAGTATCGGCAAGCACAATCGCGATGCACACGACTCGCCCAAGGGTCGTCGGGGCAATAGGAAAAGTCATGATCAAGGGATTCCGCGTCCAGACGTTAAGAAGTATGGAAGTAGGACAGGGCCAACTTGTCGGCGCGGGAATCCAACTCAGTCAGTGAAAGAGTTTGATAATTCATTTCTCCATCTGCCAAAAAGGCCCTTGGTAATCACGACGATTGTGCCCGTGGCCAAGGCAAGGGTGATGATCCAACCATACCATCCGTCCGCCCCAAGAGAGAATAGGTTGAAGCTGCCGGAGTAGAGTGTCGAGAACTGAGTGACCTCATAGAGGGCCATGTATGAAACAGCGACAGCGATGGAGTCGATGACCGTCCTCCATTTCTCTCTCGAAGTCATGGTGCCTATGATAGTGGCGAATGCCAGCACGGCGGCGCAAGGAATAAGGGCGAACCCGAGACGCTCAGCCATTGAGTATCCGAAAGAGAGAGGCGATCCCGACTGCGAACCTAAGCTCAGAGCGAAAGTGTACGAAAAGATGAACACGCCAATGTATACTGCCAACCTGTTTGACACATAGTCTTTGCGTCTCAATATTACAGAACTACCAAGGAAAAGATACAAAGCCACCGTGGGGACAAGAATCTGGAAGTCTGTTTGGTCTGGTTGTCTCGTCAATACCATCGTCACTATGATGCGAGGATATTCGGAGGGGCTCTTCGCCGGGACAAGTACTACGGATGATCCGAGATGAAAAATCGAATCATCAATGGTGCTCTTTATTGAATCTGAATTGAAGGTCACGAAACCCACATAAGACGTATTTGGCTGAAGTGGTTTCTGAGGACTTACCGACCAAAAGGAGATATTGTTATTTGTCGGATAGAACATCAGACTGAAGTTCAAAATGTAGGTGTAAGTGTCAAATGGATACAATTGAGGAATACCTGAGGAGTAGTATACAGGTTTCTTGAGGTAGGTCGACTGCCATCCACCGGTTGAGTATTGACGATTGGTTGAGAAAATAATCTGGCTGTACCGTTCTTCGATCCACACCGGTGTGTACGTTATCGTGTTGTAAACCGACGCAGACAGACCGACCGTCATGTTCAGGAATTGAGGATTCACATCTACAGGATAGACGCTTAGCACGAAGTTAACTTCGGAAGAAGGTGTTTTCACAAAATATAGTTCTTGAGGCTCGCTCGATGAGAAGGCGATGTTGCCTTGTTCATCAATGGCTTCTGCCAGACCGACGACAAGACTCTTGTCTGGAAAAGTTGGCATTTGGTACTGGTAAGAATAATTGCCACCTATCTTTGAATGCAGCATCATCAGGACTTTTGTGTATTGGGTTAGGTTTTGCGGGGGTCCGGGCGTGATTGTGTAGAACAGAGTAACATTCACCAACTGGATAGTGGACGAAACGTTTACCGACAAGAATGGATACGCAAAACTCGGTACAGGGTTAAATTCGCCGCTCACCAGCCGCGGCTGGGTCACTTGGATTGGGTTTGCTGTAGCTCCTCTGGTTTGAGGAGATGAGGTTGTAAGCAGAAGGAGCGATAGCACCGTGAGTCTGATGGCAAATCTGCGCATTTCTTAGAAGACCCCGAGTTCACCTAAGAGATGCAATAAAAAGATGGCGAATTTTCGCACACCAGTTCCCTTAGGGTGAACATTTGCTTCCTCATTGGCCGTAAACTTTCGTCAAATTCGGCTCACCCCTTCAGGGACGATAGATATCGCAAAAACAGACTGGTTCTGCTTGGGGACGGTAGAAGATAGGCTCTCCAAGGAGACCTTCCAAATTCTGGGCAATTCATCGGCCCTAACTCTCACTTCTTCAGGTTTGGTCTCCAGCGTCGCGGAGTCAGAGTTCGGGCATTCTATCGCTCGATAATTATCCGGAGCCTCGCGTGCTTATACTGTGTCAACCCGGCTGATTTCCTTAACCTTCGCCAAGACCACTCGGCCCTCCTCAGTGATCGAGTATATCCTGCCCACTCTCGCATTCGGCGTGACAGTTATCACCAACCCCTTTGCCTTCAGTTCGCGCAACGCTCTGCTGATGTTGGGGATGCTTGTCTTCAACTCTCGGGCCAATATGGTCGGGGTCTTCTCGGTTTCGAGCTTTGTCAAGACGGATTTTCTCGTTCTACTCCTTAGCACAAAGCTGACATCGTCCCAATTCATTCAAGACCGGACTACTAACAACTTATATTGCAGTAGTTATCAACTGATTAACAGAGTCTTAACAAGAAGTGCCCGAACACTATCATTCGCAGATGGGGATTGGTTGACACAGAGCTCCAGTGGGTCACATAGCAAGAGAAACTTTAGGATTCGTCTCTTCGCCGTCCTGGTCTTGGGCTTGGTCGGTGCGTCATGGGCGTACCTCAACTCTGCCCAGCCGGACATCAAAGTAACTGAAGAGACCTACCAAACCACGAGAAACTCCCAGAACTGCGTCGTCTCGATAAACTACTCGTTCGTCTTGGTCAACGCTGGAAGCGCCAACGGGTTCGCAACCGTCGCTCTCCAGGCGGACTTCGGAGGCCAAACAGCATTCCAACCTTTCACCAAGACCTACTACATGATGGCGGGGCAGCAGATTCCAGTGTCAGGAGTAGCAGACCTCCCAGGTCCTGCATGTCCGACATCGCCCTTGCAGTTTTCAAACATCAACACGGTGATCATCGATCAGTACAAAGCCTGAGTGTCTGAGCTGCCAGAAATCCCGTCAATGGGCTTCCCCGGGACATTGGAAGGACGGAGGCTCCGTCTGACGTGTCAGAGTGACGTGTCGACTGGTAGTTACATGTTTTTGCACGTCACTTTTGACATGGTGGGCGAACCCCCTTTTCTCTCCCTCGCGTCAGGGGAGGCAGACACCTTGGTTTAACGTGTCAGTTATACGTGCAAGTGGGAATTGCAGGAATCTGCACGTATCATTTGACGGGGTAAGGCAAGGGTCCACGCAATGGAGTGCAATGCAATCTGTGATACGTGCAGAACATGAAGAGCTCTCGCATTTGTGATACGTGCGGTCATACGTGCAAGGGCGGTTCAGAGGCTATGCTACACCTTATGCTACGGAAAGTGTTGCATATGCACGTTAGACCGTTCTTCCGGAAAAAGTGCTGCTCCCCTCCTGACAAGAACAGACACCTTGGGATTAATGTGTCGGTTGCATGTGCACAAAGAAGTTGCAGGAATTAGGACATGCGCATTGACATAGGTCAGCAAACTCCACATGCTACAACGTAGCACAACCTGTAGCATGTGCAGCGTGCGGGAGACTGTCGGATTTGTAGCATGTGCTGTAGCATGTGCAAATGGGGTTTGGAGCCTATCCGACACTCTATCCGACACATTATGTCGGATAATGACCGTCAAGTGCTGTATCCGGAAACCACCGGAATGTTGCATAACAAAGTGATTGTAAATCTGGCTTCGCAGTGTTGAAGGGGAAAATAAAGCAATGACCTTTTGCTTCGGTGGTGCCAAGGAGTGTGACCGACTGACAAGTGTAACAGGAACCGATCCTCGTGAGGGAATGGTTATAGGCGGTCTGGTGAGTTGAGGCAAGTCGAATTGAGCGAGGCTATCAAATGCCCCAGATGTGATGGACCAATGGCAGAGGGGGTAACTGATATCGCCATCAAGAAACGTGGACGATTCTCGCTGACCCTTCCGAAGCACGTCGGCGCCATCATCTGCGAACAGTGCGGATATGTTGAACTTTATTACGGAAACTACTGGGCGTTCAACAAGATGTTGTCGGAGGAGATTCGCAGGAAGATCCAGGAACGCCGAACGTGATCGGTGACAAGCATGCGATGGGTCTGCCCCGAGTGCGGAAGGAAGTTCAAAGGGATGAGGGAAGACTCGAAGATGCTAGAGCACGCGAAGCTCGTTCATTTTGCCGCCTCCCAAAGCCCGGTTCACCTCAAGCAAAGAAAGCACGCGGGAAATCTAGCTTTCGCCTGTGGAACACCCTCGCTCACGACCTCAGCAGTTGAACAGAATCCAATTTCCTGATCGCATAGATTAGATTGATGACTACCGCCGAGATTCCGAATATCACAGCATAGTAAAGGTAGGGGTCTGAGGCTTGTACATAGGGGTGTGTTGGTCTGGTGAGATAGGAAAGAATGAATAGGAACCCAGAAAAGACGTATGCTCCTGCAAACATGAATTTCAGATAAGCCAATTGTCTCGTCGTCGGTCCTTCCTGTTTCTTATCCCTTTCGTCACCCGATGAGGACACCCGAAGAAATGCCACGACGGTAGGACAAAGCCGAACCTTTTGGGGCGTAAAGATAAATTGGACTGAACACAATCCAAACATGGAGGGAGCGGATTCGAGCAACGACTCGCAAGTTGTCATACTCGTGGACGAGAACGACAGGCAGATCGGCCTTGACGACAAGTTAAGCGCGCACCAGAACGGGGCGAAACTCCATAGGGCTATCTCCGTTTTCGTCTTCAACAAGAAAGGCGAAACACTGCTGCAGAGGAGGGCGATGAGCAAATACCACAGCAGAGGCAAATGGGCCAATGCATGTTGTAGTCACCCGAGGCCTGGAGAGGATGTTGCAGATGCAGCGCACAGGAGATTGAAGGAGGAGATGGGGTTCGAATGCGAGCTGCGTGAAGTTTTCTCTTTCACCTACAAAGCGGACGTTGGCGACGGTCTGACGGAGCACGAATACGACCACGTATTCTTCGGCAACCACGAAAAGGGAGTGGAGGTCAACAAGGATGAGGCGATGGACTACAGGTGGGTCTCAATAGAAGTACTCAGGGATGAGATAGAGAGGAATCAAGGCGAGTTTGCTCCTTGGTTGAGGATGTGTTTGGACAGGGTTGCCTCGAGCCGAGACAAATCTTGACAACCCTGAATCAGACGGTGGGAGACAAGCTCTTGACACCACCCCCTAATCAACACAAGGCGGCATTCACCATCCCGACGAGCGCGGGAACCGACTTCCTCCGGATCGATCACATACAACTAGCCGCGCCTACAGGCTCCGAAGAAAAGGCGCGTGAGTTCTTTGGGACCGTCCTCGGAATGAAAGAAATCCTCAAACCCGAGAACCTGAGGAGGCGAGGAGGCGTCTGGTTCGAGGTTGGCTCGAATCAGTTGCACATTGGAATGGAAAAATCGAAGAGCTTTCATCCAAACAAGAAGGCGCACCCGGCCTTCGAAGTCAGAAATTACCATAAGCTGCTAAACCTGTTAGTCTCGGAGGGGTTTCCGGTGGAGACTGGTGAGCCTCTAGAAGACGCCAACCGATTCTATGCCGAGGACCCGTTCGGGAATCGTCTGGAGTTCATTCAGCGGAAAAGAACGAGTGAATTTTCGGTTCGGGCCCTATTGCGGCGGAGGCGAAATGTGTATGGATTCGGTTCGAAGCCGGTTCCACTGGACCTGCTATCAAGGATACTGGAGGATTCGACTCACGTCCCGAGCGCTGGCTTCTCACGAGATTTCGACTTGATAGCCATCAGTAAGAAGGAGACAATCAGGAAGATTGCCAGGGCCGTCAATGAAGAAGAGTACGAAAAAGAGGGGATAGCCCTTCCAAATTTCGTTTCTAATGCGTCTGTAGTAGTGGTACCGTGCGGAAATAAGGCAAGATTTGAGAGGAAGTACGGGAAACCCGCAGAAAGGCATTCCCGGCTTCCTTGGTGGATCGTAGATGCCAGCTTCTCGTCTCTGGCCCTGATTCTATTAGCTAACGAATGTGGAGTTTCGGCTTCGTTCATCGGAGCAGTCAATGAAGCAAAGCTTGCGCAGGCACTTCACTTGCCCAAGGGCGGTTCTGTCGTCCCCTTGGCTGTTATTCCCCTCGGCTACAAGGATCTCAGAGAGAATTCGCTCTGGGTTGGTAGGCGCAGCAGAGTCAGACGGAGCGTGAGAACCCCCAAGGAGCTGATACATTGGGAAAGATGGTAGGCTTGGCCTTTGCGAGGGGAGAGGTCCGAAGGAGTAGTGACCGGAATAGACTCGAACTCCGGTTGCCCTGATTCCTAAGCTCATCCAGACTAGTTGGGCATGTTTGGCGGCGGGCAAAACTTCCGCACTCCCAGGGCGTTTCGCCTCAACTGAGCAACACGACGTTGCTCATACCTTTCCTCCTCTTTTCCAGAAGACCTCTGGCTTCCATGTCCGCGAGCAAAAGGCTGACCTTCGATTTGGAGAATCCGCTTTCAGATATGAGATAACTCTGGTGGGCTGTGCCTCCCTGGTCTATGACTAACTCGTAGAGTCTCTGCTCATCGGGATTTCCGAGACCATCTAGGTTGGCTCGCCATGAAGCTGACTTGTCCCCTGAAGCTACCTTTTCGCTGCCCGCCGTCACTCCTGCTTCGGAGTGAACGAGTCGGCGCGGCAGAAGCACGTAGCTCGCACTTATGGCAGCGGCAGAGGTTGTAACGATGACGATTAAGATGTCAGAGAGGGTATAGACGTGAGGGATGCCGCGGACTATCACCTGGCTGCCGCTGTTTACCACTACGTTGACGTTTGGTGGAGACAGCAATTCGGTGACTATGGCGAAGACCGACGCCAGGAGAACCGCCAGGGCCCCCACTTCCAACTTGCGCATTCGAACCAGACCTGCTCCTAGCCAGGCGACAAGATACTTATCCTAATCCTTCAGTGTACTCAGATCCTATTGCGGTGAAGAACCGTAGCCGATTACGTTCCAATTATTGGGGTCGACGACGACGGAATATGTGGTGATGGTGACAGGCTGCTCCGACCCTTCGAATTGGTTCGAGACGGTTGAAAGGCTCGGATGAAGCCAGATTGTTATCCCCATTCCTTCCGGCTGGAGGACACGGTACAGCACCTTGTCGCAGAGCCTGTATCCGGCAAAAGTCCTCAGATTCGAGGTCATATTCTGGACTGGTTCTGTCGCGTTCTTTAGCAGTACGCCCGATGTGACAGTGTAGAAACGCCCACTCAGGCTGACCTGACCGCTCTGGATCTTTTGGAACGTGGTGTAATCGACAAGGGTCCTGTTCTGGATTAGCTGTTTGACCACGCTCTGATTCAGCGCCACCTGTCTGGCCTCGGACCACTGGGCAGCTGTGTAATTGGCCCATGGCAGAGTAACAGTCTGCACTGAATAGATTTCGTTACCGAAAAGGTTAGGCTGCTGGTCGGGGGGGAATGCCTGACAACCGATGAAGGATGGCCCGGGGTTTGAAATGGTGGGGTTGGTGTAGGCGAACCTGGTGTAGGTGATCCCTCCCGCGACGCCGGCTACTACCACGACCGCTATGAGGAATACGCCTTTCATGTCGGTTAGGGATATTCTGATGGACAGCATAAATCGATTTCTCAAAACTAGTTTGAAACTGGTGTATTTCTGGGAATGCGGTCACCGGGACTGCAGCCCAGCGTACTCGCGGCAAGACACCGGGCAAAGGGAGGGATGGCTAGAAGCTAGCCGAGAGGGAGACCTGTTCCGGGCAGTAGAACTAAGAGGGGAGCAGACGAGAGGCGCATACTGGGATGGTCGCAAAGGGAGTGCTTGTGATTGGTCTGTGCGTGTTGGCGGTAGCTTCTGTCTTAGCCCTTGGATCGAGCCAGCAGCATTACTTCATCGATTACGCCTCGAAGTCAATGGTGGTCCATTCTCCGGTACACAACGGCCTTGAGCTCACTGCTACGATCCAGCAAATCTATCTGGTCGAAGGACAGCCCCTAACTGTCGTAGCAGAAGTCAACAACACGTCATCGACCCCCCTCACAGTGAATGCCACCTCTATGGACAATCCTGCCTACGGCCCTTGCCAGCAGGGATTTGCCACAGGGGTTCAAATCTACATGGGCCACTATTCGGCCGGGAATCTGACTCAAGCCAACGAGCTTCTGCTCTACAACCCGTCCCTGATCTCATGTCCGGCGGTGTTCACGTTTCGGTATACTTTCGGTGCGAACAGCGCCTTGGCGACGGTACAGCCGAGCCTTGGCGGCTACCAGCCGAGAAGCGAGGCTCGGCTCGTCAACGAGACTTCTGTTGTCGGAGGCTACTGGGTTGGTTCGGGACAGAACTACGTCTTCCACGCATTCCCAACCGGGCAATACACAGTTCTGGTCTTCGATGCTTGGGGAGATGAAGCACTAGGGTACTTCCAAGTAGTATCCTGATTCGGTCCATTCGTACTAGGTGACCCCAGCCGGGATTCCCGCCCGCATCTCGTTATCGCCGCGGTCCGGGGAGGGCCTGGAATCTGTGGGGACTGCTAGACGTCAGCATTGCCTTATGCTACACTTCGCCCTTGCCTTAAATATCCTATCCTACACTTTGGGGCCTATCTGCACGTCACTTGTGACTCCAGAAGATGGGAGTAATCGCCTCGTCTCAAGTTTATCATCAAACTTCGCCAAGTAGTAGACTTAGAGATCAGATAAATGGCTCGCTGTCCTACTTGTGGCTCCGACCCACTGCAAGAACTTGCTGCCCTTTCTGAGCTACTAGCTGGGATACGAGCTCTTCGAGCTGACGCAGACGCTCTGAATTCTTCTTCTCCACGACAAGAGACTGACGCCGAACCTCCTCGACCTCTGACACAGTAAGCAGAGGGACTGCCTTCAGGTAGTCGTCCACCAGGTCTTTCTCGGTGGGGCGGTAGTAGCTGTCTGAGATTCCGATGGAGTGCCCCATCAGGGTTTCGACGTTGATCGACTTCATCACCTGCTCCGCGCGGGTCTTGAAGAATTTCCTGAACGAGTGAATGGAGAACTCGTGCCTGCGCTTCCGTTCCTTCCTGAAGCCGAGGCGCCAGAAGGTGTCCTCGAGGAGGCGCTTCACTCCGTTGGACTCGAGCCTCTTGGGAATCCCGATCTTTCCCGCAGGTCCCCCGCGCGATGGGGCGAGCCATTTGTCGCGAATCAATGGTGAGTTAGGGGTGATTACTTCTCCGCACTGTTCACGGTACCGAATGTACTCTTCGAGCTTGCGGCAAGCCTCGAGGGTGACGAAGGTGAAGTATTCCTCGGGTTGTCCCGCGTAGACCCGCACTCTTGCTGCCCTCAGCTCTGCACCCTTGCGGATAGGTTGCACGTGGCCCCAGTCCAGGTAATCCCAGGCGCCGAGGCGGATCCCGCCGCTCACCATCGTAAGGAGTATGGCCTGAAGGCGAAGGTCGGAGCGACTGAGCATCAGCCTGATCTCCTCGAGGGTGGGAGCCCTGTCCAGGGCGAACCTCCTCCCGGAAGGCATCAGGCGGCTGATCTTCTTCCAGTTGATGGTGGTGACATCGTTCATCTCGAGGAGGAGCCTGATCGGCTTCCGGTAGTTCGAAAGGGTGCTGGCGGAAATCTCTCCTTTCTGAGCACGGCCTTTCTGAACTAACATGTAGGACGTGATCAGATCCTGAACATTTGCTGGGTCCTCTTTTGCCTTTGTGACGAATTCGTCGGCGGTGAGTCTTGCCCACTTCAGGAAGAGTGCGAGCCTCCTCTGGTATACGTCAGATGTGACTTTGCTCTTCATTGCTTCTCGGAAGGTGCCGATGGTCTTGCCTTCCAGTGATGACAGGTCGCTGCGTTTCCGGCCTCGCATGACGAGAGCATGACTGAGCGAGTATATTAATTATGAATCCGATTCGGGGTACGATGATGGTGCGGGCCCGGTGGGATTCGAACCCACGGCCTTCAGCTCTCTGCCGGAGGCAGCCGCAGGCTTGCACCGCGAAAGTTGATGCCCTGATCCGTATCTGGAGATGGCGTGAAGATTCCTCCTCGCGCTTTTCCCCTCACGGGAGACTAGGCTACGGGCCCATTGGAAGGTCCATTTCTGGGTTATTCCAACCTTTCCATCTGGCCTAGTCCGACTGGCAGTCGAAGTGGCATCGTACTGCTTGCCTTGAGCGTCCTTGTCCCTTCTGAACGTATGACGGCCCCGCGGGTGGGACTTCTATCGGAGGGCGTCCTTGAGGGCCTTACTCACGGCCGCCGGGCCCGCATCAATCACATACGGCCCGAGCCGCGGACCCCTATCGGACCCCAGCAGGATGGAGTAGACGCCCGGGAAGAATTCTGGAGGTTTCAATCCATTTCTCTTCAGGGCCTCGAACGCGGCATTCTGAATCTCGTCGGCACTTGAAAGTCCCACTATCTTCTCGGAGAAGTCGAGGATTGCTTTCAGGACCTTGGGTGCGGGTCGGACAATCTGGGGGAGTGGCCTGGCGACCCTGCCCGCCCACCTGGCGGCCCAGTCGATTCGTTGTTCCAACTCGGGGGAAGTCTCCTTCACCATCCCGTAGGCGACCAGCCTCTTCATGACGAATTCCTTCGTAGCACCCACAGGCGACACGGAGGCGAGCTGGGCCAAGAGTCTGTAGGGGACGTGTACCCTCTTCGTCTTGGGAATGTCGAGAAGCATCGTGTACTCGTAGAGTCCCCGCTGTTTCGCGTCCTTCATCGGATTCTGGTCCTTCTCCTTTGAGAAGTAGTATTCCTCCAAGTCATCGAAGTCCTCCACATAGACGGGGATGTCATCGAGGGATACGTTCCGGGCGCCTACAATCCGCTTGTACATCAGCAGGCGGAGGCTCTCCGGAGAGGCGTACTCCATCCATTCGAGTGGCGTGACGAGGTTCCCGACTGACTTCGATATCTTCTTCCCAGACTTGTCCTGGAACAGCTCGTATCGCGCGTGGTAGGGAGGGGGAAATCCTAGGATGTTCTCGGCAATCCAGTCGTTGATCTTCACGGAGTCGGTGAGTTCCTTCCCGTAAGCCTCGAACCGTATGTCAAAGGCAGCCCATCTTGCGGCGAACTCGACTTTCCACATCAGTTTCCCGTTCCCCTCGGTTATCCTCGCATCACCCTCGTAGCCGCAACCTTCTACGAACCTTTCCCCAAGCTCGGTTCCCTTACACACGTAGTGTACGCTGTCCTTCCTCACGTCAAACGAAAGTGTCTGGGTGGTGTAAATCCTCGAGCAATCGTGGCAGACCGGGGTGTAAGGGAGGCTTGTCTCGTATTTCGACTGTCCAACAAGTTCGTTGATCTTCTTCCCAATCTTGGCGGAACTTCCCAGTATTTTCCTGATCTGGTCGTTGAGGAGCCCCGACCGGTAGGCCTCCGACCCGCTCTGGAATGCGTAAAGTATTCCGAGCTTGTCCATAGAATCCCGCAATAGGGACCCTGCATGCTCGGCGTAGGACACGTGACAACCAAAGGGGTCCGGGATCTTCGAAACCGGTTGGGCGATGTAATCATTCAGCCACGGTGGAAACCCTGAGGGGACCTTCCTGAGGCCGTCGAAGTCGTCGGAATAGGCTATCAGCTCAGATTTCTGCCCTGCCGTCTCGAGGGCCATCTTGACGCCGTAGCTCCGGATGGCATCACCTACGCTCCCTATGTGGGGGAGTCCAGAAGCACCTAGCCCGCTCTCCACTCTGAGGAGCGACAGGTTACGGCCGAGCTTGGTATCTCTCGCGACGGTCTCCTGGGCGACCTTGTCGATCCATGTTCCCCTCCCAATGATTCCAGTCACATCCAAGATTATTACAACAGAATGCAGGAGGGTAATTATGGGCTCTGGTGGGCCCTATGCTCCGATTGCGAGCCCTATCTGTAGTAGGGAATCGTGACCTTCTCCGAGGGCTTCCCTTCTCTCGAAGAGCGGACCTTCTTGATCGCCTCGATCAAGACCGCCATGGTCACAGTCACGTCGTCCACCTGCTTCGTCGCCTTTTCCGGGTTCGGGTGCTTTGAGACAAAGTCCTGAAGGACGATCGACATGGCCGTGTTCGCGATCCCAGACATGTCAGCGCCGCTGAGTCCTTCGGTCTTCTCGGCCACCTCGTCTATGTACTGCGCCATCAGCACCAGCTCTGCCTTCTTCTTTTCAATGCGTTCAAGGAATTCTTCCTTCTCCTCGCCCTTCTTGGTTATGTCATCTCTGAAACGCTGGATTTCGGCCTTATCCTTCGGCTTGTCATTAGATTCTGCCTTTTCAGTAATCTTCACGATCTCCTCGTCGAGGGCCCTCACGCGCTCTTCCATCCGCTTTATCCTCCCCTTGCGGGTCCCGATGAGGTCGATTTCCAGGATCTGTTTGCGGGCATCTTTGTCTGGGAGCCCCACTTGGATGACCTTGTCGAACCTACCCGCCCTGAGCAGCGAGGGATCGATGAGCTCTATCCTGTTCGTTGCTGCCAAGACGACGACCCCCTGGAGGTTCTGAATCCCGTCGAGCTCGGTCAGGAGCTGGCTAACGACCCTTTCCGTGACCATGCTGTCGCCGCCCATCCCCCTGACGGGCGCAAGGGAGTCTAGCTCGTCGAAGAAGATAATGCATGGGGACGCCTGTCGGGCCCTTCTGAAGACCTCGCGGACCCCCCTCTCTGATTCGCCGACCCATTTGCTGATCAGTTCCGGCCCGCGGATGCTGATGAAATTGGCTTCGCTCTCGGTCGCAACCGCCTTCGCCAGGAGCGTCTTTCCAGTCCCGGATGGCCCGAACAAAAGAATCCCCTTAGGCATGTTGTAGCCGATCCTGTCGTAAAGGTCTGGGAACTTCAAAGGCCACTCGACCGCCTCCTGGAGCTCTTTCTTCACGCCTGAAAGGCCCCCGATTTCCGACCATTTGACGTCCGGGGTCTCCAAGTATACTTCGCGCATCGCAGACGGCATGATGTCCTTCAGCGCCCCCTCAAAGTCCTGCATCGTCACGGTAAGCTTGTCCAATATCTCCGGGCTGAGCCTGTCCTCCACGAGTTGTATGTCCGGCAGGTTCCTACGCAGGGTCTTCATCGCCGCTTCTTTGCACAGATATTCCAGATCGGCACCGACGAAGCCGTGGCTGACTGCCGCAAGCCTTTCTATGTCCACATAGGCGTCCGTTCCCGGCACCTTTTCGTTGTCCTTGTTCTGAATCAGGGGCATGTGCCTGGTGTGAATCTGGAGAATCTCGAGCCGCCCGGCCTTGCTGGGGACCCTGATCTCGATTTCCCTGTCAAACCTACCCGGTCTGCGCAGCGCCGGGTCGATGGCGTTGGGCCTGTTCGTTGCCGCGATTACAATGACTTTCCCCCTCGCCTCGAGGCCGTCCATCAGCGAAAGCAGCTGGCTGACGACCCTTCTCTCTACTTCGCCTGTCACCTCTTCTCTCTTGGGGGCAATGGAGTCGATCTCGTCAATGAAGATGATGCTAGGCGACTTCTCCTTCGCCTCTTTGAATATCTCGCGGAGCCTGGCCTCTGACTCCCCGTAGAACTTGCTCATGATCTCCGGTCCGCTGATCGGGATGAAGTGCGCGTTGCTTTCCGTTGCCACTGCCTTTGCCAGCAGGGTCTTCCCTGTTCCTGGCGGTCCGTACAGAAGTATGCCCTTCGGGGCTTCAACTCCCAGCTTCTCGAATATCTCCGGGTGTCTGAGCGGGAGTTCGATCATTTCCCTGACCTTCTGGATCTCGTCCCTCAGGCCGCCGATGTCCTCGTAGGTCACCTGGGGGATACCCCTCAGAGCTTCTCCCTTTTCGGATATCACGAAAACTGTCCGTTGGGTGATCAGTACGGCGTCGGCAACTGGACTTACACCGACCACCTGGAATGTCAACCTGCCCCCGAAGTATGGGATCATTATGTTGTCACCCTTTGTCACAGGCACGCTCTCAAGAGCGTCTGCCAGGTAGCGTTCATCGATCGGAGGGACGGCCTCGAGCGGGGCTACTACGACCTTCTCAGCAGGAGGAGCCTTCACCTTCTTGACGACCACAACGTCTCCGATGGCCACCCCCGAGTTGTTCCTTATCAGCCCGTCAACCCTAACTATGCCTCTTCCTTCGTCTGAAGGATATAGTGGGAGGCACTTTGCGACTGTCCTCCGTTTGCCTTTGATCTCAATAACATCACCGGTCGACGCATCCAGCGCATCCATGGCGTCATAGTCGATTCGAGCAACACCGCGGCCGACATCTCTTGTGTATGCTTCCAGAATCTTCAGTTGCACCTGTTGCTGACTCACGCCCGACCCACTCTCAGACAATGTTTACCCTCCTGTAGCCCTTATTAGCCTTGTCCCTCAGTGAGAACGAAATTTCGAGGACCCCATTCCTGTATTCTGCTTTCCCGCTTTCGGGGTCGACATCCGCCTTTAGGTTCAACTCTGCCTTGTATTTCCTGATTTCCCTTTCTGCCGTTATGACCGCTGCGTCCTCTGTAGCCTCGACCTGGATGTCACCTTTTTCCACTCCAGGCATGTCAAGGATTACTCGGAGCCGGCCGTTCTTTTCGTCGAGGACTTGTTCGCTCATCGGAGAGCGGAATCCTCCGCCCTGGGTCGGACTGTCGCCGAAGAATTGGAAAGATGGCTTCCCTCCCGGTCCCATCTTGAAAGAAAAGCCTGCGACCCAAGGTTTGGAAGGCAGCCTTGCGGTCGAAATACTGCTCCTAACGGACTCTTGGATGTCCTTTTCGAACCCCTCCATGTACTTGTCAAGTTCATCCAGCATGTCCCTAAGATCCCTTCTCCGATCCTCGCTCATCTAATTCACCTTCGGTTCATTAGCCACTTGTTAAATCTTTATAAATATTTTGGAGAGCCCTGCTTGGTATGGCCGACGGCACCCTTCCCGCGATTATCGCGTCGGCCACCAGGCTGAAGATCTCTGACCTTCTCTCGAGCCGACCGCGGACCCTGAGGGAACTTTCCTACCTTACGGGAGTGTCAGTCCAGGGGGTGTTGAAGCATCTTTCCAAGCTGAAGGAGCTGGGGTTGATCGAAGAGAGGAAGGTGGAGGTGGGAGGGGTCAGGAAGGTCTATTCTCTCCGCGGATTCAGCGTGGGGGACTTTTCGGTCGGGGACTTGACGGTGGTAAAAAAGTCAAGGGTTTCCCCCGCAAATGTCAGGTCAGAGAGACCGGCGGAGGAACTTGAGTATCTCGCAGAAGAGACGATGATGCTTCGCAGGCGTATCAAAGACCAGACGAGGAGACTAGGCCGGATAATCGAGGAGATGGTAGAGAATGAAACTAGATTGAAGGCGCTGATTGGGTCTTTGCCCCTCTCCGACGAGGAGAGACTGGTAATCCAGACAGCGTTCACCGAGGAGACTCTGGAAGACGCTGCAAAGGCAATCGGAAGGAACCTGGGGGTCCGCGAAGGGAGAAGGTCTATAGACAAAGCATTGGCGAAGGCGAAGCGTGTTGGCAAAAGATAGGAAGCTTGTGATGGTGACGAACGACGACAGCATCCAGAGCAACGGGATAATCCAGCTGGCCCGGGAAGTCTCCAAGCACGCCGACGTCGTTGTGGTGGCTCCGGAGCAACCCATGAGCGCCACGGCCTTGAGCTTGACGTTCCACAAACCGCTTAGGGTCAACAAAGTGCAAAGGGACGAATTCGGATGCTACGCGGTTTCGGGGAGCCCCGGAGACTGCGTGATGATCGGGGTCAACAAGATACTGGAACGTCGGCCTGACCTTGTCGTCTCTGGGATCAACATCGGGGACAACAACACTCTCCAGGACGTCCTGGCGTCCGGGACTGTTGCCGCTGCCATCGAAGCGGCGATTACTGGCATCCCGGCCATAGCCTTCTCATTGCTGGTGAACGAGGAGGCTCTCTTCGCCCTCGAGTACAAGCAGCCCGACTTTTCGAACGCCGCGAAGATCGCAGGGGAGATCGCCAGGGACGTGTTGGTGCATGGGATGCCAAGCGGGGCCGCAGTCCTGAACGTGAACTTTCCCATGGGGGTCGACACGTCGACTGAAATCGTGCTCACTGAGGTGGGAAGGAGAAAGTACACCGACAAGGTCATCGTAAGGAAGGACCCGCGAGGACGACCGTACTACTGGCTCTTTGGCGAAAGGCTGTCGCGTTTCCCCGCCAATACCGACGCGGAGGCAGTCCTTACAAACGGCAAAGTCTCGATAAGCCCGATCGAGTTGAACCTTTCAGGCCCTGCGAGCCAGGGGCTCGAGGCGCTCAGGCAGAGGGTCGAGAGAAACCTTAGAGGGACGGTGAAAGGCAAGCCCCCCGGAAATGAGTAAGGAGCAGGGCCAGATGCAGAAATCCCTGGAGGTCGAAGTAGACTGGATGCCGCTTGCAAGCAAGATGCATGTGGTAAGGCTAGGCTGGGCCGTAAGACTGCTGATCCCATCGCTCCTGATTTCATCCATCCCGGTTCAGACCCGGGGAATGACGTTCCACACAGGGAGGTGGGGACTATTGCTTGGAGCCGTTCTGGTCGCAGGGGAAATCTATGTCGGGGCCCTCCTTGAGCCCCTGTTCGGATACGCGCCTCTGATCCTTCTTTCTTGGCTGCTCGGAAGCACGGGTATCGCACTGGGCATTACCGCTTTCAAACCAATCGCGTTTGTGAAGCCGATATGCACACGCTGCAGGCTGTTGCCGATCATCAAGGAGCACGAAGCGATCCATCTCGCGGGAGTCGGGGGCGAAAAGGAGGTCTGGGCCTCAATGAAGACCCGGCACAGCGTCGAGTCCTTGTCGCTCGAGGGCGACCCCGGAATCTGTTCGTTCTGCCCGATTCCGAAAAGGCTCAGAGAGTGATGAGGTGAAAGAATGGTACACCGAGTCGCGGTCGTAGATACGGACCTCTGCCAGTCCAAAAAATGCGGTCTGGAGTGCATCAAGGAATGCCCGGTCAATATCAACGGGGAGGACTGCATCATCCTGCCGGGGAACAAAATCGCGCTTGTCTCTGAAGAGCTGTGCATCGGCTGCGGGATCTGTATCAAGGTCTGCCCCTTCGACGCCATTGACATCCTCAACCTAAGTGAGGAGCTGAAGACCGAGAAGATACACCAGTACGGGGTCAACGCATTCAGACTGTTCAGAATACCCACCGTCAGGAAGGGACAGGTCGTCGGGCTGGTGGGAAGGAACGGGATTGGCAAGTCGACCGCCCTGAAGATCCTTTCAGGACAGCTTGTCCCCAACCTCGGGGACTATGAGGGAAGCCCCGGATGGGACAAGTTCCTCTCGTACCTCAGCGGACGCGAGATGAAAGAGCATTTCGAGCGGATCGCAGACGGAGAGATGAGGGTTTCTCTGAAGCCCCAGGCCGTTTACAAGTTGGCCGAAGCGTGGAAGAAGGACGCGGGGGCCCTCCTCAGACAGATGAACGAGGGCCGATATCTGGACGAGGTCGTGGATACATTGAATCTCCGGGACGCGCTTGTCAAGAGGGTCCCCGACCTCAGCGGAGGCGAGCTGCAGAGGGTCGCGGTGGCCGCGGCAGCGCTTAGAGACGCGGACCTCTACCTCTTCGACGAGCCGTCCTCTTACAACGACGTGTACCAGAGGCTTGCAGTCTCCAAGCTCATCACCGGCCTGGCGGAGAAGGGCAAGTCGGTCCTCGTCGTGGAGCACGACATCGCCTTCCTCGACTACGTCACGAACTACGTACAGGTCATCTACGGTGAACCAGGCGCCTATGGGATAGTGTCCGGTATCTATTCAGCCAGGACCGGCATCAACGCCCTCCTCGACGGGTACCTGCCCCAGGAGAACATCAGGTTCCGCGACCACGCGGTGTCCTTCGGCCAGAAGGCTGCCGGAGAAGTTATCGAAAGCGAATACGAACTCGCGAAATACACGACCCTGAAGAAAACCTACGAGGGGTTCAAGCTCAAGGTAGAGGGAGGGGTAATAAGACAAGGAACGATACTGGGAGTGGTCGGAGCCAACGCCCTCGGAAAGACAACCTTCCTCAAGATAGTAGCAGGGGAAGAAAAGCCCGAAAAAGGGAGTGTTTCACTGAACGCCAAGGTAGCTTACAAGCCCCAGTACCTCTCAGCCGCCTCAGACGGAACAGTCGATGAATTCTTCATGTCCACCCTCGGCACGAAGTACTCTGACCCGATACTTCAGGACACCCTGGCCGTCCCGCTCAGGATGGAAAAGCTCCTTGCCAGAGACATGCGTGACCTCAGCGGCGGGGAGTTGCAGAAGGTCGCAATAGTCGCCACGATGGCACAGGACGTGAACGTCTACGCCCTCGACGAGCCGTCCGCGTTCCTCGACGTTGAGGACAGATTCGTCGTAGCGAAGGCGATAAACCGGATGGTGAAAGCCAGGGGAAAGGCGGCAATCATCATCGACCACGACCTTCAGGTGATAGACATCGTCTCTGACAGGTTGATGGTGTTCTCGGGAGAGCCGGGCGTCGCGGGTGAAGCAACCGAGCCCATGTCAAAGGAGGACGGCATGAACGCTTTCCTCGAGGAGGTCGGCCTGACCTACAGGCGTGACGTAAGCACGGGAAGGCCGAGGGTGAACAAACCCTCGAGCAAGCTGGACAGGGAGCAGAAGGAAAAGGGGACCTACTACTACGTCTCAACCCAGAAGGAAGAGACCCCTGAGACTGATTAAGGAAGTCCTCCTAAGGGCAGGGGTCCCTCCTGAAGGAGGGTCGTCTGGAATCGATGTGGTGGGAGGCGTCGCCATAGTCAGGCTCGAACAGCTGAAGGTTCCCGAGAAAGTTCGGGTCGCCAAGGAGCTCCTGGCCGAATTGAAGAACGTGACGTCGGTGTATGAACAGAGAGGCGGAATCGAAGGGCGGTATCGCCTACGGAAGCTGAAATACCTAGCCGGGGCCAGGACCACTCTCACAGACCACAGGGAGAACGGATGCGTCTTCAGGGTTGACGTGGCGAAGTGCTATTTTTCCCCGAGACTTTCGACAGAGAGGCTGAAGATCGCCGACGAGGTCGACGACGATGAAAGCGTGCTGAACATGTTCGCCGGCGTCGGCCCATTCTCCATCCCGATTGCAAAGAGGAGGAGGGCCAAGGTGACAAGCTGCGAACTGAACAATTACGCTTCAGAGCTGCACGAGGTGAACAACAGGCTCAACAAGGTCGATGACCTGGTGGAGGTCGTGAACGCGGACGTTTCGAAATGGGCATCCAAAACCGAAGCCAGGTTCGACAGGATTCTGATGCCTCACCCTTCGCAGTCGGACCGTTTCCTTCCAGCGGCACTTCGCTTGGCCAAAAAGGGAGCCAGAATCCACTACTACAGGCATGTCCTGGGGAAGGACGAGGAAGAAGGCACCAAGGCCTTGAAAAAAGAGCTCACCCACCTTCTCCCCCCGAAGGCGAGGTACTCAACCCGCATAGTCAGAGAGGTGGGCCCGCGCTGGCTGGAATTGGCGGCGGACGTCCGACTTCCCTAGAACGGTAGATTCTGGCTGTACCTGTAGAGATGGACGAGGACCCCGAAGGTGATGAGCACGGCCCCGACGTCGAAAAGGCTCATCCCCCTGAGGCTCTGGGTCCCAAAACACCCGACTGCCCCTGCCGATGCGTCTGACAAGGCGCAGGGAGTGATGGCGAGTGCCGCCAGCATGTTGAATAGAATCTGGGCCACAATGAGGAATGCGAATATCACGTAGACCCACTTCTTGCTGAGTATCGAGCCCAGAGGTCCCGCGGCTTTTCTTACCCGTTCCCTCGATTTGATGTATCGCAGGAAAGCATAGGTCATCACGAACGATAGTACAGTCACCCCTATCATCGAACCGAAGTACTGGTCAGGAGGAACGAAAAGTCTCTCCAGGGTGGTAAGGTTTATCGCGTCCGGATTGACGTAGAATCCCCAGGCCGTCGTGATAAGGACCTGCGCGATGCTGGTGATGCCAAGAGCCGTGAAGAAAGGCCTGTCCTTCCAGTTCAGCTTCTTGGAGGTGTCGACGAATGGCACCACCAGGGCCATCAAGAAGAGCAGCAAAGGCATGAGCCCTCCCATAACGAACTTGTCGAATTCAGTCCTGAGGAGGGCGTAGAGCGCGGTGAGGTACCACTCTGGAATCGTTAACATACCCAGCAGAGGGTCGTAGGGCACACCGACTGCAACGGGGAAGACAGCGGATATCATGAAGAGTCCGCCCACGACGGTGGAGATGACGGGGAGGTCGAAGACAAGATAGCGGGGGAAATGCACGAAGACTAGGATTATCATCACCATCGGGAGGATGAAGACGTGGGCTGAATAGAGCCTCAGCAAGAAATCCGTGAAGCCCGAGCCGAAAGTCGCAATCCTGAGCTGGTCACCGATGACCGGGGACGCGTTGGTGAGAGATGCCCCGATTTCTATGGCCAGACCCGCCCTCTGGTTGAACAGCAGGTCGTAGCCGCTGTACGCCTCGATGCCGGTCACGATCCCAAAGACTATCCCTGTGACCCACAGAATTTCGTTCTTGATCTTGAACCTCCCGCTGAAGTATTGGTAGTACATGTGGAGAACAGCGAGTAGCACCATGGCGTTTGACGCCGTGTAGTGTATGTTCCTGAGAAGCCAGCCGTACGGGACCACGTCGTTGATTCTCTGGACGCTTGAAAACGCACACGATATCGAGCCACACCCGCTGAGAGTCGGCTGGTAGTAGATCATCAGCAGCCCACCCGTAATCCCGAGGAGGAGGAAGGTGATTCCCGTCAGCATCCCGAGATATCCGAGGGGGCTGACGAACCGTTTAGGGAAAGTGTATTGGATGCCGAGGAAAACGGTCCTGTCCAGGCCATCTACGATCCAGTAGTACAGCTTCGAGACTAGGTTCCGTCTCTCGGGCTCTGACTTCGATTGAGCCATCTAGGACCCCTGCCCCAGCGCCTTCGGCCTGATGTAGGTGGTGTAGCTCGAAGCGTTCCTTCCGTAACCGAGGACCCCGTTGTGGTCGACGTCCCAGAGCGGTTTTTCTATGAAGAGGTCTCCATTTGAATCCGCCGTGAGCGTGAGCATCGGCATCGCATTTGTGGGGGGAGGCTGTTTCGCAGCCGGGCCAAGGGTCGCGCGTCCGTCTGGAATTTGATACTGACTTCCGTGGCAAGGGCACTGGTAGGCGTGAGAAGCGTCCGCGGAGGACTTGTAGGTCGGGCTGCACCAAAGATGGACGCAGATTTCGCTGAAGGCCACGAAGGCGACAGCCTCCTTCTTGTCCCCTCCCAGTTCGCCCGCTGGCAATCGTATGAGCTGATACTTTACGAAAGTATCCTTATTGTTCGTATCAACAGAAAGGTCGCCCGCTGACGGATACGTAATGAGCCATCCCGTGCTAGGGGGGAATGTCTCCAAATCGTTGACATTGACGGTCTGCCCAGCGGCAGCGCCGAAAGTCGGGTCGTCGTCAATCACGACCTTCTGTCTCTCGATTGCGCCGGTACCGGACAGCGATGAGGATAGGAACGAGCCCCAGGGCACGAACGGAACAACGGAAAGGATGGCGCCGACCGTAAAGAGTGCCTTCACGAACGTCCGCCTCCCAACATTCAGTGGCTGCACAGCCTTCGGAGCAGGAGGTGGGGGCGCAACCACCGCCTGCCTCGGAGCGGGTTGGACGGGAGGTCTTGGCACGGCAACAGTGGTTGCAGGTCCTGGGAGGACCTTTGGGGGGGATAAGACAGGCGTGGGCTGAGGTTTCTTTTCCTCTTCAGAAGGCTGGGAGGATGATTTCTCCTTATTTTCCTCCACTGTCTATTCTCCGCACCGAGGGGGACGGAAGCGGTTTTTAACTTTGGCATAGGCCAGAAGAGGGCGTTTGCATTTCGAAAATGACTTTATAGTCCATCGGGACGAGTCCTACCAGTCTAGTATGAGCGGGCCCAAGAAGAACACGATGGGCGTTGGGATTGCGGTCGCTGTCCTGGTGGTCGCGGCCCTGGTCTCGGTCGGATATTACCAGTACCAAATGGCGTCCGCTCCCACCACGTCACCGACGAGCACCGGTCCGGTCGTGTGTACGCCTTCGACCTGCGCCTACGCGAACCTCACTTCCGGGGCAGCCCTTTGCAATAATGCCACTGTCAAGGTCTGCGGATTCAGCCCACCGACGATCACCGTCGTCCTGGGAGTCAATAACACGGTCTTCTGGAGGAACCTTGACCCTGCCCCTCACACCGTCACGGGGAGCGCTTTCGGGAGCCCGAACATGAACTTCGGCAACACCTACCAGCACACCTTCACCCAATCAGGGAACTACAGCTACATCTGCAGCTATCACTCATGGATGAAGGCCAACGTGATAGTGAAAGCAGGGTAGCGCAAGCAAGACGCAAATAGCATTCAGTTTGCACACGTCCCGTTGAAGATGCTGATGCAGCCAGAGGTGCTGGAAGAGCTCTCGCGTGATGCAGGAATCATAACGATCAGACCCAGAGCGGCGTATGTCGCTGAGACGGAATCAGATGTCATTGAGGTCATCGGAGAGGCAAGGAGGGCCGGAACCACCGTCACTCCGAGGGGTGGAGGCACTTCGATTCCCAGTCAATCAATCGGACCAGGATTCGTCCTGCTCCAGGAAAGGAGAAAGCTGAAGGTCGGCGAAAAAAACGGAAACGTCAGATGCGAGCCCGCTGTCATCAAGGCGGACCTGAACAGGGAGCTGGACGTTGGAGACCGGTGGATGCCAGTCGACCCGTCGAGCTATCGGAGCTGCACCGTGGGGGGAATGGTCGCCAACAATTCATCTGGGATAAGGACTCTGAAGTACGGTTCGACCATCGAGTACGTCGATGAGATCAGGGTCGTACTTCCGGAATCAGGGTTGAAGGTGGTCAGACCGGTCAAAGTGGAAGAGGCGTTGGAGCTGGAAGGGGAGACCAGGCAGGTCGCCGATCTCCTGGTGGAGAACATCAAGGAGATAGAGGAGGAGAGGCCCCGGGTCACGAAGAATTCATGCGGCTACAGGCTCGAACGGGTCCTTCACGACGGCATCCTCGACCTTCCGAAGCTATTCGTAGGCTCAGAAGGAACCCTTGGAATCATCACCGAAGTGTCACTGAGAACGGCACGGAAACAGGGGTCGAAGCTCCTGTTGGTCCTCGAATCGTCGCTCGCCGATCTTGGCAGGACAACTTCGATCCTGAGGACCTTCGGACCCTCTGCCATCGAGCTCCTGGATAAATCGGTCTTCAAACAGACAGACAGAGAGGACAGGCTCTCCAGATATGCGGCGTCGGAAGACCCGTACATGATCTTCTGCGAACTGGACGGAGCCGTCCAGGGAGAAGCCGAGAGCGCTCTGGAAAGGGTATCGGAGTCGGACATCGCGGGATTGGAGCCCCGGGTGCTCTTGTCACCTGACGAAATCAAGGACGCCTGGGAGGTCAGGAACGAGATCCTCACGATTGCAGGAGAAATAAAAGTGGGATCAAGGGTTTTGTTGCCAGGTGTGGAGGACCTCGTGGTTTCACCCTCACGGCTCGCGGACCTCGTCAAGACATTGATGGATCAGTTCGAGGGCAGGGGGCTGAAGTACATCTCCTACGGCCATGCTGGAGACGCGAACCTGCACATGAGGCCCCTTTTGGACCCCGATTCGCACGAGGAGAGGAAGATTCTTGATGAAATCATGGAGGAGTGCTTCGAGGCAGTGTGGAAGATGGGTGGCTCGATCACTGGGGAACACGGAGATGGGATGCTCAGGGCCAAGTACGTGGAGAGGCAGTACCCTAAGACCCACCATCTGATGAAAGAAATACGAAGTATCTACGACCCGAAGAAGATCCTGAATCCCGGGGTCAAGATCGTCTAGACGCTGCCCTGGCGAGGAGCCTGGCCACTCTAACGGGCTCCGGGAGGGAGCCCTGCAACGTGAAGTTGTCCAGGATTCTCAGTGCTTCATCATCGGAGATCCCTGAGGTCCTTGCGAATACCGAATGCCCCGAGCGCAGCCTGAGTCTTTTCCTCTCTCCCAGCCCCCGATAAGCCTCAAGTTTCTTCTCTGCTACCCCAGGGAAGTGCCTTCTTATCGAATCCTCGATTCCGGAGGTGTCCTTGTAAGTGAGGCAGACGACGGGGAGTTTGGTCTTTCTCGACACCTCGTCGGCGTCAACTATGTTGTAGAGACTCAGGATGCACCCCGAAACGATGATGATGTTGACGTCGTTCCGCCGGAGTTTCCTGTAGAGAGAGACTATCGACGACGTCGCGTCATCTCCTCCTACCAGTGTCTTACCGAGCGCTAGCCCGTCCACTATCTTGTCGCCGCGCATCACGACCCCGGCCAGGACCGATCTTTTCTCGCCGAGCCTGAAGCTCTCGGCAACACCCAAGGCCCTGATCCCCGGTTTGTTCATGTGAAGCCGCAATCCACTCAGGGTCTCCGAGTCGTTCCCATCCTTTTAATCTGTCCAGGGCCCGGCCGAGGCATGGCAAAAATCTACAACCTCAGGAGAGGGGCCAGGCTTCCGGACGAGATACTAGAAATCGCCAAGAAGGACGGCATGAGGTCCGCATCCGTCGAAGGCATCGGAGGTGTGAAAGGATTGAATCTCGCCTACTACAATCCCTTGAAGAAGAAGTACGAGGAGCACAGGTACAGAGAGTTCTTGGAGGTCACCGGACTGCTTGGGAATATTACGATGAAAGATGGGAAGCCGTTCCTGCACGTCCATGGGACGTTCGGCAGAAGGGACATGACGGTCCTGGGAGGACACGTCTTGTCGGCTACCGTCTTCCCCTTTTTGGAAGTGGTCATCACCCCGATGAGAAACCGAGCCGTCCGAAAGTTCGACAGTGGGACCGGGCTGAATCACATTAACCAAGAGTGGGGAAAGAAGACCTAAGCGAGGCTCAGACAAATGCCTTTTTTCTTCACGAGTTTGACCAAGTCGTAACTCTGAGTCATCACGGCCTCGACAGCTTCAGACTCCGCGCCCACATTAAAGGATTCCAAGATGGCCTGTGGTGGCACGAGTCAAACTTGACGAGGAGACCCTGGTGACAAGACCCAAGGTAGTGTCAGCGACGCGAAAGCGGAAGTTCCAGGACGGTGATGAGGCCGGGGCGCGCATTTCCAACCCTTTCAACCGCGTTGACGACGAGGGCAACCGTGGCCGAGTCCCCGAATACACCCTTCTCAAACCTGACTTTGATGCTCGGGTCCCCCTTGACTTCCACCACGTCAAAGTCCGCCGATGTCATCGACATTTCAAGGTCGAGCCTGATTCCGCACTCTCCGGCCCTCCCCTCTACGAACTGTCGCACCCCCATGACGTAGTCCTCGGAGCCGAGAACCGGGAACACCCCTTCCTTGATCCCTTCAAGCGGCTTACCGAGGGAGAGTGCGATAAGGTGGGCGGATTCGATCAGCCCCACATGACCCAGGACTCCCTCCCCCACCTCATTCTCGAATCTCGCCCGGCTCAGACCCACCCCGGTCTTTGCCTGAAGCTGCCTACGTCGCTTGCTGACGTCGACGCTTCTGACAACGTGTATGCTCGTAGGCCCGTTGGAAGCCGACGCTATCAGAGCCGGGACCCAGTCCATTACAAAGCCGGGGTTGACTCCGACCCCGACCACAGTAACCCCCTTCTCCTTCGCGAGCCCGTCAATTGCATCGGCGGTGACGGGGTCAGAGTACCCGGGATAAGCCATCTCTTCCGACGTGGTGACGACGTCGAGGCCGAAAGCCACTACCTGCCTGACGTCAGGGGCCAGGTCCACGAGCCTTGATTTCGTAGAGAAAACCGCGACCGCCGCATCCCCAAGAGGGAACCCCTGGATGGAGGACTGGACCCTTACCCCGGAGGATAGCCCGGTCAGCTCCGCGACGGTCCGGCCGACCTTGTCCGGGTCGGTGTCGATTACAGCGACTACTTCGTGAGAACGTTCCAACAAATGCTTCAGAATGTCAGTCCCAATCGCTCCAAGGCCGAAGAGGACGACCTTCAACGCATGCAACGGCTTCCGCCCGTCTAATAATCGATGCGGGGCTCGTCGTGCTACCGAAGGACGAGGTGTTCCGAGTATCTAGGGATGTTGTCCGCGAAATCCCGGAGGGTGTGTATCGGGACCACCGCGGCCCCGTCTATGAACCGGGCACTGTCGTCCCCGACCGAGACTATGACGACCGCCATGGGCTCTATGTCCTTCATGGAGGCCCTGACGAGGTCGGCTCTCCTCCCTTGGGCCAAGACCGCCTTCCGCAACGCTGCCCTGCCTCCGGACCTGGTCCAGTGCTTGCAGTCTATCAGGAGGGCGACATTGCCACCCCGGGCAAGGATGTCTATCTGGGCGCGAGGTTTCCTAAAGAGGATGTTCTGCGTTGTGCGGTAGCCCATCGACGTAAGCAAGGCTGCGCAGAATCCTTCGAACCCTTTCCAGTCAACGAACTTCGATACCGTCTCGGGCGGGATCCCCGATGTGCAGGCGGCCACAGCGCGGACGATTCTGGCGTCGAAGCTGGCAAACAGCGGGGCGAGTTCTGCGGCAATCTGGGAGACGAATCGCTCGAGTTCGGGAAACTGATGGCTTCCATCGATGTATGAAGCGAGAATGCCCTCGGAATGCCTGGGCGGTCGTGGCCAATGAGGCATGCTCGTCGATGAAGAAGGGTGTAATTAACCGTGCTCAACCACTTAGCAAAAGGGGTAGGGGGCAGACTGAAACTTACTTCGCCATCTTCAACACGCTTGCGCAGATCTTAGCCCCGTACATGACCCTGAGCTTCCTTTCCCCAGGTCGATTTGTCAAAGGCTCCATCAGGCCCTCCTAACGAAGCTCAGCAAGGGCACGGCATATGTGGTTGGGGTGGTTCCTTCCGTCGGATTCATAGATTTCGGGATGAGGCGACGCTGCCCGAAGAGGTCCATTCGGACCCTCGCAGCTCTGGTCCGTTATGTCCCCCGACTTTCTTGTTGGCGAGGGATGTTCGGGGCTCCCTTGACGAAATCCTCGGCGTAGTGGCACGCCACGAAGTGGCCCGGGATGACGTCCCCCCTCAGGGGCGGGTCCTCCCTGCGGCAGAGGTCGGTTGCGTAGGGGCATCTGGGGTTGAACCTGCAACCGGCGGGTATCTGCGACGCGCTGGCTATCTCCCCCTTTATGGGAATCTCCCTCTCGGTCAGGCGGTGGGCGAGCTCGGGCCTTGGCGCTGCGACAAGCAGCGCCTGCGTGTAGGGGTGCAGCGGGGTGCTCACCACCGCTTCCGTCGGCCCCATTTCCACGATCCTGCCGAGATACATCACGCAGATCTGATCCGAGATGTACCTGGCGACAGCCAGGTCGTGAGTGATGAAGAGCATCGTCAGATTCAGCTCTTCCTTCAGCTTCAGGAGGAGGTTGAGTACCCCCGCCCTGATGGAAACGTCGAGCATTGACACCGGCTCGTCCGCGACCACGAAGCTCGGGTTCTGCGCGAGCGCCCGGGCGATGGCGACCCTTTGCCTCTGCCCTCCGCTGAGCTCGTGCGGGTACCTCTCGATGAATTCGGAAGGAGGTTCCATTTCGACAGATTCGAGGATTCCCAGGACCGTCTGTTCTCTCTCCTCATGGCTCGCCCCGATCCCGTAGATGCTGAGCGGCTCGGAAACAATCTGTCTGACGCTCATCCGTGGATTAAGGGAATCGTACGGGTCCTGGAAGATTATCTGCATCTTCCGCCTGACCGACTTCAGCTTCCGCTGTGAGAGCTTGGTGATGTCCACCCCTTCGAAGAAGACCTTGCCATCGGTAGGTTCGAGCAGGCGGAGAACCATCCTCCCAGTGGTCGTCTTGCCGCAGCCGGATTCGCCCACCATGGCGAAGACGCTCCCCGTTGGAATGTCGAAGGAGACGCCGTCCACAGCCTTGACGGTCGCCTTCAGTTTCGAGAAGAAGCCTTTGTCGATGTCGAAGTACTTCTTCAGATTCTCCGCCCTGAGCATTACGTCATCTTCCAGCTCAGATCTCTCCTGCAAAGTGACAGAGCGCGAAGTGCTTTGGGGAGACCTCAATCAGGGGAGGGTCCACGACCGAGCACTTCTCCTTGTAGTAGGGGCACCGGGGGTGGAATCTGCAAGCATTGGGGGGCAATAGCAGGTCGGGCGGGTTCCCTTCGATACCCTCAAGGTGCTTTTTCACACCGGCGACGCTGGGGAAGGCGGCGAGGAGGCCCCTCGTGTAGGGGTGAGCGGGGTTTGAGAAGATGTCCTGACTTGTCCCGTACTCGACGATCTGGCCCGCGTACATTATCGCCACCCGGTCACAGATCTCAGATATCACCGAAAGATCGTGGCTGATGAGTATCATGGACACCTTGGCCTGGACCCTTTTCATGAGCTTCAGGACCTGCGCCTGGACTATAACGTCCAGGGCGGTCGTAGGCTCATCGGCTATCAGCAGGTCTGGGTTGTTCGCCATTGCCATGGAGATCATGGCACGCTGCTTCATTCCACCGCTGAGCTCGTGGGGATATCTGTTGACCGTATTGGGGTCGACCCCGACATCCTGGAGAAGCTTTCTGGCCCTCTGCACGGCATCCTCCTTTGAGATGTCCTCGTGAGTCCTGATAGCTTCGATGATCTGGGTGCCTATCGACTGAACCGGGTTGAAGGCGTTGAGAGAGCCTTGGAATGCAATAGCGACGTTCTTCCATCTTATCTTTCTCATCTCGGCCTCAGACTTGCTCAGCAGGTCCTCCCCGTTGAGCCTGATTTCTCCGGAGACTATCCTCCCCGGCTTCGGGACGAGCCGCATCAGCGCGAGGGCAGTTGTGGTCTTCCCGCACCCCGACTCTCCCGCAATCCCGAGCGCCTCCCCCTCCTCGGCTGTGAAGGAGACGTTGTCGACTGCTTTCACGCTCCCCTTCACGGTGTCGAAGTAGACCCTGAGCCCCTTCACCTCCAGTATTGCCAAGTGATCCTACCTCTTCCTCAACCTCGGGTTCAGCAGCGAGTCCATGGCATACCCAACGAAGAGGAAGCTCGAACTCAGGAGAGCGGTGAGTATCCCTGGTGGAAGGATCCACCACCACCCCCTGAAGTTATGGGTGAAGGCGGCGTTCGTCATGAACCCCCAGTCAATTATGGTTGCATCCCCGAGGCCAAGGAATGTTATCGCGGTCAGCGTGATGATCGCTCCCGGTATGAAGAGGACTAACTGAGTGAAGGCTATGGGAGACACGTTGGGGAGCATGTGCCTGAAGAGGATGTGCGTCGTCGAGGCCCCGGAGGCCTTCGCGGCCTCCACGAATGAGCGCGCCTTCAGACCGATCACTACGGAACGGATGAGCCTGGCAATGGTCGGCCATCCAAGGATGGCTATGATCCAGGTGATTGTCGTAACGCTGGGGCGCAGGAGGACCGACAGGACGATCAGGAACGGCAGGAAGGGTAACACCAGCACGAAATCAGCGACCCTCATGAGAAATTCGTCCACGACTCCACCGACGTACCCTGCGATCAGCCCGACGGCAAGGCCGAGGGCGACCCCAAGCGCCGCGGAGAGGACGCCCACGTAGAGCGCCCACCTGGTACCGTAGACAAGCTGGCTGAATATGTCCCTCCCCAGATTGTCTGTGCCGAGCACTCCGGACGCGTCCCCGTCTATCTTTACCTGCAGGTTCGACAGGGAGAAGTGGGCGCTCTCGGTCCCGGAACCCCCGGGACGGAAAGCGAACGACATGGTTGTCACATATGCCCCATGATCGGAGAAGATCCCCTTGGCGCCGTTGGTCGTCGAGTCCCCGAACCATATTATCTTGGTGTACGGGCTGATGCTGTAGGAATCAAGGCTGTACCCAGTGCCAGAAAGGCCCCTGGTAGAGAAACCAGCCCCGCCCGCCACAACAGTGTTGTACTTGTTGACTGTGTCCCAGAGACGGTACTCGGTCCCGTTCGGGTTGTAGATCGAAAAGGCGACCCTAGTCCCGATATCGCTTGTCTTGTCGAGTGTGAGATTGAAGTGGACCCTGAACCTTGGCGGAGGCGGGTAGCTATAGTTCTCGGTGCGCAGGATGTTGAGCTGAACCACCCCCGTGAGTGTTTCCGACTTGTCGAAGGTTATGTCGATCGAAGCTCCCGAAGCGCTGCTCGAGAAGTTCACCGAGAGGGTCCCGAGTTCGGTGGTCCCGTTCGTCAATGACCAAGCCGGGAGGATACCGTTAGTTCTTGGGACCAGGGTGAGGTTCTTCCCGTTGACATTCGCTGTGAAATGGAAGGATCTGAAGGTCGAGGGGTCGGAAAGGTGGGGGTCTTGGAAAAGGATCGAGTCGGGCGCCAGCTTAGTGTCGAAGAAGACGAACCAAGCCGGACTCGCCTGGGCAGAACTCAGTCCATGCGAGAGATAAGGGTGGTATGGAGTGACCAGGGGAGCGGCGAGGGCCACCGAGATGAAGACTCCCAGAAGGATGATGCCGAGTATCCCCATCTTGCTGCGCCTGTAGAGCTTCCAGAAATCCCTCGCCTTCCCGAACCTTCTGCCTTCATCCGAGTCCGTCTTCATTCACGCTACACCCTTACCCTCGGGTCGAGCAGGGCGTAGAGGACGTCGGCTGCGAAATTCCCGATGATCGTGGCGAAGGCGATGAGATAGAACAGGACATTCATGGTGGGGAAGTCGGCGTTCACCGCCGAATTCAGGAGGTAGATCCCAATCCCCGGCCAGGAGAAAACGGTCTCGGTAATCACGGCTCCCCCGAAGATCCCTGTGAGGCTTAGCGCGATGATCGTCACCAGCGGAAGCGTCGCATTTCTGAGCGCGTGCCTGAAGGTCACAGCGCGGTCTGTCAGGCCTTTCGCCCGTGCAGTGAGTATGTAGTCCTCAGTCATTATGTCTATGAGCACGCTCCTCATGGTCAGCAGTGCACCTCCGAACAGGAAGATGACTAGGGTCGTCACCGGCAGGACGGCATGCCATGCGACGTTCAGTGAGTACCCGATGATGTCTGAAGGAGCGTTGACGTCCGCTATCCCGCCGAGGGGGAACCAACTCAGAGTGTAGCCAAACACGTAGATCAGGATGATCCCTATCCAGAAGGTCGGGACGCTCTGTGTGATCAGACTCGTGGAAAGGGTCGCGATGTCGAGCTTCGAGCCCCTTCTGCTCCCGGAGTAGGTCCCAAGAATGACCCCGATGGCCAGTTCGATGATTGTGGCTGTCCCCAGCAGCGCAAGGGTGTTGGGCAGGCGCCAGGCTATCTCGTCAACTACTGGCCTCTGGCTGACGAAACTTGTGAAGTTGTGGTTGAAGATGAAGCTGAAGGTGAAGGTGTTGTAGACTGTGTGGGAGAACTGGACCCAATACGGCTGGTCCAGTCCATAGAACTTGATGTATGTCTGGAGCTGCTCGGCGCTCTTGACGTTTCCGCTCAGGAACTGGAGGGGGCCCCCGGGGATCAACCCAAACAGCCAGAAGTTGAACGATGCGATCAGCAGGAGCAAAACTATCGTATAGGTCGTTCTTCTCGCGACATACCTTGCCAGGGTCATTGGAAACTCCGGACAAGAAAATAGGGAGACGAACCTATTCCCTAGGTTCGTCTTCTCTTTGCGACGTAAGTGCCTGTGGCCCCGATTATCAGAGCCACAAAGGCGACGATTGCGACAGTTGTATAGTCGATTCCGGTGCTTGTGCTCGGTCCTGTGACCGTGGCTGTGGTGCGGACCACTGACGTTGTGGTGATGGTTGTAGGTGGAGGGGAAGCGACGACCTTGAATGCTTCCTGCTGCTGTGAAGTCTGACCCCTGGTGACGTTGACCGGATTCCCGTTGACGTCCGTCACCGTGACTGTTGTGAAGTTGTACACGAATACGTTGGTCCGCGAGTAGGTCCCGACTGGCAGGTTGGGGTATACTAAGAGGATACCGCCCGGCTGGGGATAGCCTGTACTATTGAAGATTGTCTGGGTCTGTGCAAATGTGGTGTCGCCCTGCTCGTTCCTGATGACCGTCGTTACGTTCATCGGGAGTCTGATGTTACCGCCTGGGAGAGTAATTTGAAGTGGTTGCCCGAACGTCACCGTTGGAAGAGTTGGAATGATAGGACTGGATGAGAGCCAGTGGTTCTTGTTGAGATTCATAATGATGTACTGTCCTGGCTGATACTTGTTGAAGGCCAGTATGCCCGAACCGATCAGTTCGCCCGTGACTTCGGGCTTGACCGACGCCCAGTCGTTCGCGTGCAGCGGGTCGTGTCTCTCCCAGATGTGTTTCGGCAATATTGGGAGCCCGACAAGGACCTGCTGGAGCCTCCAGTATGATGGCGACTTCAGGGTGAATTGAACCTGTGTGGAGTTGACTGCAACCGCGCTGGCGATGTCCGGTGCGAACACGCTGGCCGCACCAACTGTCTTGTTCCATAACCAGGCGCTGTACGCGTAGTCAGCCGCAGTCACTGGGACGCCATCGTGGAAGGTCATCCCCTGCTTGAGGTTGACCGTGATGATCTGTCCGCCTCCTGATGCCTGCGTGGTCCACGAGTTCGCGGCCCATGGAATGAGCCCCACCGGGTTCGATGGGTCTGGAGCCGCCGCGGAATCAAACAGTGCTTCGGGGGCACCACCGATGACGTAGGCTTCCCACACGCTGATTGTGATTCCCATCAGGATTGGGTTGAACTTGTCGAGGTCTCCCAGAATGTCAACGTTGATTGTCCCTCCGGTCTGTCTTCCCTGTAGGCTCATGTTGAGGAATGTGTAGGTGTTGAAGACTCCCTGGTTCGCGAGGTTCACTGCGCCTTCCCAGTGCTGTCCTCCCGCATTGTTGTTGTATGCATTGATTACGACCCATGTGTAGACTGGGACAACGTAGGCCTGGTCGGCGATTATCGCCTGGGCCTGCCAGGCTGCATCTTGAATTGTGGTCCTGTTGTTGGAATTGTGTACGATTTCGACCTGTTGGTCGAGAGCTGCGTCGTGTACTCTGAGAAAGTTCGGACCCCACGTCACTGGCGACGCTGTCACCAGATTATCCTGGGTGGAGTGGAATGTAGTGTAGAGTAGCCCGTCCAGGTCGACCGGCGGTGGGAACAGATATCCTGCAGTGGCGAGTATGTAGTTCGGCGGATTCGAATAGTAGAGGTTGTTGAATATCTGGGTCCTCGACAACACTGTCGAGACCAGTGGAATGTCCGCGGCCGAAGTTGCGGCGTTGGCGGCCATCTGTTGGGCGAAGTATGTCCTTCCTGGGTCAGTTCTGGTCTGGATCTGCAACGTGCATGGCCCCGTGTAGCCATCTGCCGAGCAGGCCGTTCCTAAGGTGCCTGGGGTATTGCCTCCCCATGCGAGGACGCGCCCGTGAGAGTCCGTCCACGTGTGAGCGACGGCGTCATGCGTCCAGCCGCCATTGGTGAGTTCGGTCGCAGCAGCTGCCGCGCCGTAGTCGTACGTTGTTACGCCGGGGTTAAACCAGTTCCCATAGAATGGAGGAACCATCGTGCTCATGGCGATCGCGTAGCCCTGGTATGCGGTGGCGATTACGTCGTCTCTGTTGACTAGGTGGGAAAGAGCCCTTCTGACTGCAGTGTCGTTCGTCGGCCACACTTGCTCATTCATGGCCAGAAAGAAGACGCCTGCCTGCGGAGTGGTGTTCACGGTTACACCAGCATCCTGTAGCTCTTCGATCTTAGAGGCATCAACCGTCCAGTCTCCGATGAACGAGTCGCCGTGTTCGACCCGGAGTGTTTGGACGTTGGAGTCCTCAATTATGTTGAAGACGACCTTGTCGGCATACGGCCCTGAGAGTCCTGCGACGCTCGTGACGGCACGAGTCGTTGGGGAGACCGAGAAGAGTATCAGCATTGTCGGCATTACTAGAAGAATAAGAATTGCAAAAGTAGTTAGTCGACTAGAAAGTCCTTTAATTTTCATCATCAGACTGTCTCACGCTCACGTTAGTATAAAAGACCTCCTACCATTCTCACTTGTGAGACGATTGGCCCCGGATTTGGTAGCCTACGAATCCCAGCCCCAATCCGAGGACCAGCATGAAAGCCAGTGCCGCATACGCCCCGCCCGCGTCCCCGATTCCCAAGGCGAGCACCAATTGGAAGATTGAGAGGACGAGTAGGATGGTCAGGAAGGTCAGTAGCAATCTCGCTAGGAAAGGGTCGAGGTCCAGCAATTTTCCTATTCCCGGCCGCCTGTCAGACTGAATCCCGCATGCCGCTCGAAGCAGCTGGCGTCAGAGCAGGAGGGGATTGGCCGCTGACTTCTGAGGCAGACTTCCCCTCAGCGTTCGGATGCCTTCCTCTCCGTCTGAGGTATCTGAAGACAAGAGCGGCGTTCGACACTGCGAGCACGGCCACGAGGACCTGGACCCAATCAAGGATGGGCGGACTGGTTAGCGTCAAGCCTGCCCTGGTCGTGCTGAAGAACCGGATGAACAGACTGTATGTAGTTGTCGGCAATCTACTCTGAGCATATGTGTTTCGCATGATGAGGTCGTTGAGGACCAGAAAGATGGCGAGTAGGACTGCGCTGTCGAAGATTACGAGCTTCAGGGCAGTTCGAGTCATCGTTCAGAGAGCAATGGCGAACAAAGATAAACCCTCTTGCTGCCCAAAGATTAAACACGCCATGATTCGAAGCCCTCGTGATGAGACTCCCGGGGAGGAAGACTTCTCTATACGGCGTCACTTTCGTATTGTTCCTCGTCGTCTTCGCCTACCTTCTGTTGACCGACAGTAGGAGGGTGGACGGGACAAGCATGTACCCTACCCTCGAAGAGGGAGACCTTGTGATCATCCAAGACGTTTCGATGAATGACGTGCACATCGGCGACGTCATAGTCTACGGCGGACCCTGCTCCTACGGGAGCATATCGGTGATTCACAGGGTCGTAGGAACGCAAGGTGGTGGGTTCATCACACAGGGTGACAACAACCCTCAATCAGACCAGAAATCCGGAATAGCGCCATCCTCTGTAAAACAAGACTGCCTGATCGGCAAAGTGTACTTTGTTATCCCGTACATTGAGAGGCTCGCGTCCCTACCGTACGGATTAAACTACGCGATAGCCCTTCTGATATTTCTGATAATCATCGTTTCGGAATTCAGACGAAGGAGGCTCGCTCCTGATGATGGGCTGAGTTCCAATGATGAACCAAGCCTATGATTTCCGGCGACGCAGCGATGACGCCGATTCAGAACGCGAATCGCATTCAAGTGTTGGCCTCTCGACAAGAGACCCGAGCATATCACGAAGGCAGGAAGGAAGAAGCTGCATGCGAACAACAATCGCATAGAGCGATTGAAGGGGACTCTGAGGGAGCGCGTGAAGGTTCAACGGGGTTGGAGGTCGGTGAAGTCTCAGATAGCCGAAGGGCAGAGAATCCACTACAATTTCGTGAAGCCTCATCAGGCCTTGGACGGAAAGACTCCTGCGGACTTGGCAGGAATCAAGGTGATGGGAAATAACAAATGGCTAACCTTAATTCAGAACGCATCAAAGGCGAGTCAGGATGCCTGAGCCACAGAAGACCAAGGTAGGAGGAGTATGCCCAAATTGTGGCAAAGGCATCTTGAAGCCCGTTACTGCCAAGAGCTTCATGCCGAGTAGTCCGACAAGCCGTCGCAAGAACATCTGTGGGATATGCGGTTTTGAAGTTGCGGAAGAGAATCCCCCGAAAGGTAACACTGAGAAAAAGGAAGGTCATCCGTCTAAGAGGTAACAGAACCCCCCCCATTGCTTATATACTCTTTATATAATCAGAGAAATTCCGCCCGTCATGCCACAAACAAAGGCAATTGTAAGCATAGAGAACGTCGTCGCTTCCGCGTCAATCAACCAGACAGTCGACCTGAACCTAATTACCAAGAATTTCGTCACGGTGGAATACCATCCGGACCAGTTCCCGGGCCTTGTCTTCCGGCTAAGGAACCCCAAGACCGCGACTCTGATCTTCAGCTCCGGCAAGATGGTCTGCACTGGCGCGAAGTCAGAGGAGCAGGCGAGGAAGGCTGTGGCGGAGGTCGTCAAACAGCTGAAGAAGGGGAAAATTCCCATAAAGAACGAGGCAGTAGTCGAGATCCAGAACATCGTCGCTTCAGCCAGCCTCGGAGGAAAGGTGCATCTCGAAGAGGCCGCGCGGACCCTCCCAAAGTCCATGTACGAGCCCGAGCAGTTCCCAGGCCTGATCCACAGGATGGCCGACCCGAAGACCGTAATCCTATTGTTCGCGTCCGGCAAGCTCGTATGCACCGGGGCGAAAAAGGAAAGCGAGGTCTACAGGGCCGTAAACAATCTCCACGTGACTCTTGAAGAGAAGAGTCTCATGGTCTACTAGTGGCCCCCTACTGACTTTGTAATCGTCTTCAGATTACTCTTCGTTATCAATTCCATGGCGAAGAGGGTGTCTGAGAGTTCAATCATGTCCGTGACAGAATGAAGGGTGATCCCCTCCTTGCTCAGCCTCTCCTGCGCCCCTTCGAGCCTGTCGATCAGCACAGCGGCATGCTTGACCGTCCCGCCCTCCTGCTGTATCGCCCTGGCCGAAGCCAGAATCGTCTTCCCTGACGTGGCTAGGTCGTCCATGACCAGGACCTTCCAATTGGGCCGTATCTCACCTTCCACCACTCCTTCCCCTGCGTTCTTCGAGAGCCGAGCATAGACCAGAGGCTTCCTCGAGGCCACCGCGACCGGGGAGGCAATGACGAGCCCAGTCATGGGGGCTCCGCAGATGGCGTCGGTCTTCGGGGCCTTGGCTGCCATCAGGTCAGTCATTGACTCCACGACGAGCTTGAAGACCCCGGGATAGCTCGGGAGACCCCTCATATTGACGTAGTAGGAGCTGACCGAGCCGTCTGAAAGAGTGAAAGTGCCGAACTGAAGGGCGCCGACCTTGATAAGCCCCTCAGCAAGGTCTCGCAGCCTCGAACTTCTCTTCTTCCAGGCCATAAATCCGAGGGCCGCGATTCGAACTTATAAAACAACTTGGCAGCGGACTAGGTGCTTGCCAGAACTTTGGATTCCTTATGGGAACGTCGAGACCTTGGTGACGATTCAGGGAGAGAACCTCGGTGCCGTCGTGCAACCTGACCCAGAAAAGAATACTTCTGAGACTGAGAGATTGGTGGATTCCGTCAAGCGCGCGAAGACAGTATTCGTCTGCGACTCCAGGCCCACTACGATCGAACTAATCAGAGTGCTGTCTCCGACTATCGACGCCGTGACAGGTCTAAGACTCGTAGCTTCAGCTCCCAAGATGATTGAAATCGCGATTCCCGAGCTCAAGGGCCGAATCACAACCCTGGCTCCCCCTCTCTCCGGGAACGGGGGGGTGGTTTTCGCTGAGGAACTCATGGCGCAGGGCGAAAAAATTTTCATAGGGACCGCTCTGCCGGACCCGCTTTACGGAATCTCAGATGCCCGGGTGCAGGCGAGTCAGAACTGGATAGCAGGGGCCCATCTCGAAGCGACACATTCGAGGAAGGATATGGAGCCTACTCCTTTTGAGAAGACGGACGCCTACGAGGCTGCGGAAGAATTTTCTTCAAAGATCCGAGGGGCGAAGTTTCTGACCGTGTTTCCTCGAGGCGGGAGGGTGAGGTCGGTGCTTGAGGACGCACCTTTCGATACGATGAGGAACGGATTCGTCGATGCTACCATTTCTCCGACGAGGGCGATGGTAGTCGGAACAGGAGGGAAGGGGTACGATGACACCCTTTCTGGAGCGCTAAGGCTGGCATGGTGCGCGCTTCCCGGGCTGAGAAAGTCAGGGCAGTTGCTTCTCGTGGGAGAATGCTCGGAGGGAATCGGGTCGACGGCGCTAGAGATGATGGCGACTGGTAGAATGAAGGCCGAGGGTAGGCGCAAAGGAGATTACGTGGACGGGCTGGAAGAGGTATTCTACCTCAACAAGCTCAAGGAAGAATATGATGTCCTCCTACTCTCGGGGCTTCCTGACGCGTATGCGAAGTCGAACCTCGGGTTGACCACGGCCAGGGGTTCAGGTGAAGCCGTGGGGAGGTTACTGAACAAGATAGGGAGAACGGCCAAAATCAACGTCGTAACTAGGGCGGCCGAATGCAGGATAATCTCAGGATAGCGGGATTGTAAGCAGGTCCTTGGGGATCGGGACGCAGAGGAACGCTAGAACGATGGCGCCAAGATACACCCACTTTCTTCTCCTGGAGATGGGCGAGACTCCGTCGAGCAGCTGGACGTCAGCCTGCCTGCCAGCCAAAAGCAGTACGATTATGGCGACCGCCCAGTAGCTGAGAGATTGGGTATCAAGGGAGATGAGTACAAAGGCGCTGAGATAGGTGGCCAGTCGGGAGGCATTCCTTCCCCAAGCAGAATGTGACAGCAGGCCTCCGTCGAAGGACGACATCGGGAGGAGGCTGACGAACGTGAGGAGGAAGCCGACCGCTGCCCCATCGGCCACCGGAGACAGTTTGACAAAGTCCAATGGAGCCTGGATCGTGAAGGGGGTGAAGGCAGAGTCCACAAGGAACTGGATTGCAGACGGGTTTACCTGGTTCACTGATATGTACGGGCTGATGACCTCGTTTCCCTTCAGTGGAATCGACGAGATGACTGTGGTGAACTCCCCGATGACATAGAGCGCCAGCGAGACAAGGAACGCTGCAAGTGGCCCCCAGATTGTTACGTCGAAGAAACTGTCCCTGTTCAGGGCTGGCCCCCTCTGGACGGTCAATGGGCCCACAGCCGGGAGCGAAGCGGTGACGCCGGGAATCCCGGGTATGAGGTAGGAAGCGGGGGCCGTTTCCCCTGACCTCCTTGCCACGTACCTGTGTCCAAGCTCGTGGCCTGCCAACACCGCGACGACGCAGAGCGAATACGAGAAGAAAACGACGAGGCCCGACACCTCTGGGGCAAGATTCCCGTAAATCGTCCTTTCCAGCAAGGAGAAGACGATTATCGACACAAGCGATAGGAGCAGCATGATCAGGGGTATCCTGGAAGCCCGCATTGCGGCCCGTTGTTTCTTCCGGAGGGTCAGGATGCACTCGTCCTTGTCCCCGGTCAGCCAGGGGGTCAGCCCCTGGGGAGCCAATCCGTCGCGGAGTTCCTCGAAGTGTCGCTTGGTTTGATGGCCATATGCCACCTTGTACTCAGAGTCTCCGTCGGGGAGCTGGAAGAAGTCCCTGACGTCAAAGAGAGCGCGGACCGTGGCGTCAGGTTCGGGCGGATTTGCAGCCAAGGAACTCTCGGGTCAAGCAGGGGCCGATAATAAATGGTCTCATCACGCCAGCAAGATTTAACCACCTGAGGGGAGGACAGTATGGGGAGTTTGCAGAAGGCGATGATTGCCCGTGTTGGTAACTACGAAGTGCGACGCTGCGACCGTGATGACATCCCCTCGGTAATCGAGATAAATGGGAAAACCCTTCCCGAGCACTATACTGACTATTTCTACTTCGAGATCCTATCCGAGTTCCCGGAGACTTTCCTAGTCGCCGAACTTGGGGGGAAGGTCGTCGGCTACATCATGGGGCGTGTCGAATACGGATTCCTGCACCTGAAGCGTCTGGGCCTCGGGCGGAAGGGGCACGTCGTGTCGGTCTCGGTCCTGGACGAGCACAGAAGGAAGGGGATCGGCAGTTGCCTCTTGCGGAGCGCTGAAACCGAGATGGCGAAAAAGTCTGCCAGCGAAGTGTACCTTGAAGTGCGCGTCTCCAATAATGAAGCGATAGCCATGTATGAAAAACTCGGTTACAAGACATCGGGGAGGATGGAGTCCTACTACAAGGACGGCGAAGCAGCCTTCCTGATGGCCATATTGGTCGGGCAATGAAGAGCGCGCTGTTCCGATACCTCGCCCAGGTCCTTGATTCGGTGAAGAGGACCCCCAGCAAGAAGGAGAAAGTGAAAGTACTTGCCGCTTACCTCAGAGGCCTTACCCCTGACGATGCCGAGCAGGCAGCCCAGCTCGCGACGGGTCGTTCCTCTGAAAGAGGGAGCCGGCTCGAGGTCCAGGTGGGATATTCCATCATCATGGCCTCGCTGAAGGAGATAACGGGAGCAACGAGCGCCAAAGTCTCCAAGGCCTACCTCAGGTTCGGAGACCTTGGCGAGCTTGCAGAGGACCTCCTAAAAGAGAAGAAGGAACAATCTCTCTTCGATGAACCGCTTTCACTCTCCGACCTCAAGGAAACCTTCGACAAGCTCCGGAACGCGAAGGGGACGGGTTCTGTGGGAGTCAGGAAAGCGCTGGTCAGATCCCTCCTGCTAAGGGCCAGCCCTCCTGAGGGGAAGTACATCGTGAAGGTGCTCACGGGAGAGATGAGGACAGGGCTGGTTTCTGGCCTGATGGAGGAAGCGATCTCAGACGCCTACTCGGTGCCGAGAGAAGAGACCGCCAGAGCTCACATGCTCCTGGGAGACGTCGGTCTGTTGGCGAGGGCCGCCGCAGAAGGGACGACGAACATGGTGAGCATGGTGCCATTCCGACCTTTGAGCTTCATGCTTGCCGAACCGATCGCCACCGCCGCCGAAATCGAGGAGCACTATGGGAAGAGGGTCTACGCGGAACGGAAGTATGACGGGGTAAGAGCCCAAGTCCACAAGCTCGGAGACCAGGTCAGGATGTTTTCCAGAAGGCTGGAGGACATCACCGACAGCTTCCCCGAGGTCAGAGCGCTCGCGGCGAAGTCCTCCTCCGACTTCATTATTGACGGGGAAGTCGTCCCGTTCGAAGACGAGAAACCCCTTCCCTTCCAACTTTTGCAGCGGAGGCTCCGAAGGAAAGAAAGGTTTGAGGAGGCCGCGCGCCGGGCCCCTGTAGAATTTTTCGCGTTCGATATCCTTTTCCTCGACGGGAAGGAAGTGAGCACAATTCCCCTCGCGGAAAGGCGGAGAATGCTCGAACACGTCTGCGCCCGGGTGGGAATCCGCAGGGCGGAATCGGTAGAGGTGAAGACCGCGGCAGACATCGAGAAAGCGTTTGCGCTGAGCAGAAGGCTCGGGTACGAAGGGCTCGTCTTGAAGGACCCCGAGAGCGCTTACGGAATGGGAAAGAGGGGGTCAGCCTGGGTGAAGCTGAAGGAGGAGCTCGACACCATCGACGCTGTCGTAGTCGCCGCCGAGTACGGGCACGGCAAACGAGCAGGGGTGATCTCCGACTACACATTTGCGGTGAGGGACGGCGACATGCTCAGGACGATAGGGAAGGCCTACAGCGGGCTCACAGATACCGAAATCGCGGAATTGACCTCGAAACTGAAGGAGCTTACACTGGTGGACTCTGGATACAGGAGGACGGTCCGCCCCGAGATTGTATTGGAGGTCGCCTTCGACAGCATTCAACAGAGCGGCAGGCACGACAGCGGGTACGCCCTCAGATTCCCGAGAATCAAGCGGATCCGGACCGACAAGTCGACGGCCGAGATCGACTCAATCGAGAAGGTGACAGAAATCTTCCGACGTCAGACCCTTAAGCTGGAACGCTGACATTTCCTGTTGCCCTTAAATCGCCACTTCTGATACGTGGGGCGGTTGTACGCCCAGCTCCTGATTGCGGCATCTTTCGCCATCGCATCCTATCAGGATGTCCGTGAGAGAGCGGTCAGCGACCTCGTCTGGATACCAGCGCTCCTTGGAGCAGGGTACTCGATCTACTTCTCAGGAAGCCTGTTGGAACTCGAGATTGTGAGGATCGGGTTGCTGGGGGGGATTGCCCTCGCGTTCACCCTTTACGGGGCGATCGGCCAGGCGGACGCCATAGCGTTGGTCCTGTTTGCCGCGGACCCGAACCCGTCGTCACCTATCCTGCCTCTTGTCGGAGCTGCAGTATTGGCGCTTTCCCACATTGGTTATGAGGTTGCGACGGGGGAAGCGAGAGGGACCAAGATCATCACCATCGAGAGGTTCTTGCACGAGCAAAAGTGGATCCCGAAGGCAATCATAACGGAAGGAGTGAAGGTCGAGGTGGACAGAGACGTCAACGTCGCAAGGGAGGAGGTCGCAGTCAAGCATAGGCCGGGGGCCACTGTCGAAGTGACCTATGGGGTCCCCACGGTGGCGTATCTGGGCGCTGGATACGTTGGCTATCTTGCGTACCTGATCGTCTTCAACCCGAGCCTATTCGTTGCGCTGCCATGAGCGCCGCCCACGCGAGACTATAACTATCCGCTGCAGGCCCGAGAACCTGCTTGGCCTTCGTAGTCCTTGAGGGATTCTCCGGGACCGGAAAGACCACGCTGGCGAAGGAGCTCGAAGGGGCGGGGTGGCTGAGGTTCACAGAATCTGCCCACGCCGTCCCCAAGACGGTACCTCTTGCAGAACGGGCTGACACGTTCGCCGACTACAGCCTCCTAGGAGCGACGATGACGTATCTCTCGACACTCTCGCGGGCCAGAGACCGGAGGAACATCGTGGCTGAGGGCTACCTCCTCTCCGACCTCGCGTACGCAAAGATCAGGTACGAACAGGGCAAGAGCACGGCTTTTCCGATCATGATGGCCGCATGCAAAGGAATTCTGTCGAACCCAGCGCTGAGGCCAGACCTTTACATCATCCTAGAGTCGCGGACCAGTACCATCGAGGACAGGCAGCAGAGAAAGGGGGAGAGGGAGAGGAACGCCAGCAAGTTCTTCAGGGAAAGGTACTACTCCGCCCTCGCCGAGATTCACGAGGAGCTCAACGAGCGGAGTGTGGAGAGATTCCGCAATGATTCGAAAAAGGAGGCCGCATTTGCTGAACTGGTCGACCTGCTCAGGCGGAGAAAGGCCACGTTAGAATGAGGGCCGAAGACGCCCCCTGGGAACGACTGCTGAAGGAGGCAACCAAAACCGTGATGGCCTCAGTTTCATCAATTGCCGCTGGATCGCAGCGCACCAAAGTCGTAGGCATAGGCGCTTCAGGCGACAAGACGCTCCTGGCCGACAGGGTCGCAGAGGAGGAAGTGTTTGCCTCGCTTTCGAAGGTCAAAGGGTTGAGGATACTCAGTGAAGAGGCGGGGGAAAAGGGAGATCCGAAGGCGCGCCATGTAGCTGTAATCGATCCCCTGGACGGTTCGTCGAACTTCGAGAGGGGGATACCGTTCTACTGCACTTCAGTTGCGATTGCGTCAGGGAACAGCCTCGAGGACGTGGACTTCGGGATGGTCAGGGACCTGAACACCGGCGATCTCTACTTCGCCCAGAAAGGGAAGGGAGCGACGAAGAACGGGAAGGTCATCAGGACGTCGAACGCCCGCAGCCCATCAAGTTCGGTGGTCGGAATCGACATCAGCAGGTCTCCTCAGGCCTACGCTCCCCGTTTGGGCGAGCTCGCGGCCCACATCAATAGGCAGGTGCACTTCGGAGCCAACGCCCTGGAGCTCTGCTACCTCGCTGACGGGAGGTTCGACGCGTTCATCGACCTCAGAGGGAGGGCGAGGGTCACCGACGTCGCAGCAGGATTACTGATCGTAACGGAGGCAGGCGCGTCTGTCAGCGGACCTGACGGAAAGGCATTGGACTCCGGTCTCGACCTGAGATCGAGGTTCAGCTTCGTCGCCTCGGCAAACCGTCCCCTTCACCGAAGGATGCTGAAGCTGTGCGAACAAGAGGGGGGCCAAAGGCGCGCGGTCTCAAAGGCCTAGCCTTTCTTCACCCAGTCCTCTACTTTGCTCCCAGTCAGAGTTGGAAACCCCTTCACTTGAAGTACACGAGCATAGTCCTCTTTTCTTCGGCAAATTGGACCATGGCAGTAATGTAGTTCGGCGGAATCGGGTAGGGCCAACCAGAGAAGGGCTTCGCGTACACGAGAAGCGCGACGTTCCCGGCATCAATGGATGCCGTTGCATTCCTTATCACCGTCAGCCATTTCTCCACACTGGCGGACGCGACTATGTCCAGATCCGAGCGTCGAGGGTCCGTCGAAACGACATCCCCTCCGACCAGGGTCGCATAGAATGCGGCGGAACGCGGTGTCATGGCAAGGAGGATACACTCCATCCCCTTCGTCAGGTTGGGTTGATTGAGGAACGGGTAGAGGACAGGGCAGACACGCCCGTGAAAGGACCTAGGGATCGCGGACAATATCTGAAGCTGAGTGGTCTCGTTCTCCAGGTCGAAGTCGTCAAGGAACACCCCGGTCAGGACCGCTTGGTTCTCAGCTAGATACGCAGCTTGACTGGAGAGATTGCCGTGCTCGGAAGGAGGGAGGACGATGGCCCACCTCTCGGCGCATCCTTCCTGGAACCCTCGTCCCGCAATCACCGCCTCTCCCGTGAAGTTCCCCTGACACGGAGCCTGGTCTCTTGGCGCCCAGACAATGACGCTCATGGTGGGAGCCTGCTGGGGGACCTGGCTGACGAGTACGAGGGCCGAAACTGACACCACGAGGGTCAGGAAGAGGGCGGTCGCTCTCAAGGGAGGCGCTCACCTTGTTTCCTGAGGGAAAAGACGATTACCTGGACCATACCCCCCCTGTTCACCAATTTCGCCAGTGCGTTCAAGGGTCCTCACCTATATTACTCGCTATCGACCTCCGCCAGAACATCTCCGACGAGGCGGTCCGAACCTGGCCCGAACGAATGGTAAATATCTATAAGAACTCAAATTCAGGTATCTGGCGACAATGGGCCTCGGGAAGTACATAGCTCGAAAGACCCTCTATTCAGTCATCTTATTGCTTCTCATCGTGGCTTTCAACTTCGTCCTATTCCAGATACTCCCTTTTGTTGTCGCATGTCCCGACGCCTCCTATGTAAGATGCGCTGAGGCGCTCTACGTACCTGAGCAGCCCCCTCGGGGGGTGATCAACGCGTCGGAGTGGCATAACGTGATCCGCATAAAAATCTTACATGCATACGGGTTCGACAAGCCACTCTGGCCCACCTACGCCAATGGGACAGTGTCCCCTGGTCGGTTCATTAACTATTATGGGAACATGTTCACATTCAACTTCGGTTACAATCTGGGGGCCGCCCTTGGTGGACCGGTGATAGACTCGATATCGAATAGGGCGCCATATACTCTGCTCCTGCTGGGGAGTTCGACCGTGTCGTCGTTTGCCATCGGGATAGGCCTTGGAGTCGTCGCCTCTGCGAAAAGGGGGAAGGTCATGGACGTCTCTTCTCTCGGGGCCCTTCTGTTTCTGAACGCGCTGCCGGTGTTCTTTTTGGGCGGGATGCTGGAAATCCTGTCGCTGGGCCTGACCGGTAAGTTCTACGTGCCTTTGGGCACAGCCCTGATCGGGAACGATAGTACTTGGGATGTGTATGTCATTTTGATCAAGGAACTGTTCCTACCGTTCCTCACTCTGACGCTGGCCGGGGTGGGGGGCGTGTTCCTGACTCAGCGGGCAGTGATGATCGATACCCTCTCGGAGGACTATATTGTGATGGCACGGGCGAAGGGAGTCCCTGAAAGAACAGTCCTCTACAAGCACGCATTGAGAAATGCCGTTCTTCCGATCGTTACTGCTCTGGCCTTGTCAATAGGGTTCATACTGTCAGGGGCTATCATCACTGAAACGGTCTTTTCATGGCCCGGGCTGGGGTACGCCACATATCTGGCCGTGACCCAATCAGACTTCCCGTTTGCGCAAGCCATATTCTTCATCATCACATCGATGGTCCTTGTTGCTGTGTTCGCGGCGGACATCGCATACGGTTTCCTCGACCCTAGAGTGAGCAGAGAATAGAATGGCGAGGAAGGAGGTTAGGAGAAGGGCAGGGTTGGAGGGCCTGAGGAGGAATGGAAGGCTTTTCGTGAAGTCCAAGATCGGGATCGTCGGTATTGTAATCATCGTCTTTTTCGTGGGCATGGCTGTCTTTGCCCCCTCGCTCAGCGACAACGACCCCGTCTTCGGAACGAATGTAGCTGCTCCATACTCCATCCCCGCTTGGGCGACCCTTTTACCGCAGTATCAAAATCTGGCGATCACATACCTCCCAGTCTCGCCCGTCGATTTCGGAAGCGCTGTCTCCCCGAACAAGTGGGTGATAACTGGTGCCCCCAACGGGAACATTACTCACACGATTTCACGTGAGGTCCCTCCCGCCCCCATCAGATTCATCCCTCGCAATCCAACTGGTAGCCTGCTCGTGAATGCTTCAATCATTCCGGCTGTACTCAATGACACGAACCCACACCTTCCTGGAGGCCAGGTTTTCTTCACCATAAAGCAGTCGTTCGAACTCACGAGTAAGCCCCCCACTACGTTCGTAATCAACGCCACCGTGGAGCCCGTGGAGATGAGTAACGTGTCGGCGGTGTACCTGAACTACATCTTCATCACCCCCACGAAAAACTACAGCCTCTCGACCGTACCGCCTTTAGGCAGTCTCCTCGTCGCCCGAAACGTCAAATTGATACCAGAGCAGGTAGGGACGTGGGTGTCCGCTTACTTTCCGGCGAACCTTCTCCAAACATCTGGAATCAAAGAATTCTTTGGAGTCCCCTATCCTGCAAAGCTGATCTTCAAAGACCAGGGGAACTACACGTTCGTTCTGCAGGTTCAAGCCGTCCCTTCGGGGGACAATCCATCAATCTCATTGCGAATCGCATCGGTGAACGTCAAGCTGTTTGGGGGAGCGTTTGGCATACTCGGAAGCGATAAGACCGGAAGGGATGTCTGGGCGGCGTTTGTATGGGGTTCACAGATCTCCCTCCTGATAGGCGTTCTGTCGGCCTTGGGGGCGGTTGGCCTTGGCACTCTTTTGGGCCTAGCCGCCGGCTACCTCGGGGGATTCTGGGACGAATCGCTGGGCAGAATCACTGACTTCTTTCTGGTACTTCCATTCCTGCCGCTGCTCATTATTCTGACTTTCATCCTGAGCCAGAATTCTTTCCTCCTGAAAACAATCTACACCTGGGTGATTCTCCTCTTCACACTGCTATCCTGGCCGACCATCGCAAAGATTGTGAGATCCCAAGTCCTATCGGTGAAGGAGAGACCATATGTGGAAGCCTCGCGGTCTCTCGGAGCTGGTACCGGTCATATCCTGCTCCGACACATACTGCCGAACGTGACCGGCCTCGTCTACTCTCAGGTCGCCCTTTCCGTGTCGGGTTTCATCCTCCTGGAGGCCGCACTTGACTTCCTCACCGTTTCGCTCCACCCCTTGGACGCGACTAGCTGGGGAATCATGCTGACCGAGTCTCTTCCGGACGCTACTGCAAACTCGGCGGCAGGTTACGTCTGGTGGTGGTTCCTCCCGCCGGGTATAGCCATAGCTGCACTGTCGCTGGCGTTCGTACTGGTCGGTTTCGCTCTGGACTCCATTTTCAACCCGAGGCTGCGTGCGAGGTAATCTGGAATGGCAGTATTGAAGGTAGATGGTCTGAAAATGTACTATACCACGATAGCTGGAGAAGTCAAGGCTGTCGACGGGATAGATTTCCAGGTCGAAGAGGGCGAAATTCTAGGAATAGTCGGAGAAAGTGGATGTGGCAAGTCAAGCCTGGCTAGCACCCTGCTCAAGCTCCTCCCATCGAACGCCGAAATCAAAGAAGGGAAGATACTGCTAGAGGGTGAGGACCTCGTCCCCATCAGCGATGCTCAGATGAGGGGCAGGATTAGGTGGAGTAAGATTGCGCTGGTACCTCAGGGAGCCATGAATGCCCTCAACCCAGTCTTCAGGGTAGGGGACCAGATCTCTGAAGCTATAACGACGCACAGCGGCTCGTCTAGATCAGAGGCCAAGGGCAAGACCGGAGAGCTGCTGAGACTTGTAGGGGTCGAACCCTCAAGGGCGAAGTATTTCCCCCACGAGTTCAGCGGAGGGATGAAGCAGAGGGCGATGATTGCGATGTCGCTATCCCTGAGTCCGAGGCTGCTCATCGCGGACGAGCCGACAACGGCGCTCGACGTAATCGTCCAGGCAGGAATAATCAGGCTGCTGATGAGCATCAGGGACGAGTTCAAGACCGCAATCATTCTGATAAGCCATGACCTGGCGCTCGTCGCGCAGATGAGTGACAAGACGGCCATCATGTACGCGGGCAAGTTCGTCGAGTACGGGCCAAGCGTGGGGGTGTATGGCAAACCGCTGCATCCCTACACCATAGGGCTGATCGGCGCCTTCGCGGACATCCGGAAGCCCAAGCAGCCCATGACTTCAATCCCCGGGTCGCCGCCTAACCTCATCTTCCCACCCGCCGGGTGCAGGTTCCACCCCAGGTGCCCGTACTCCCGCGATGTCTGCAGGCAGGAAGAGCCACCGCTTGAGGAAGCGCTCCCCGGCCACTTCGTCGCCTGTCACTTCTGGAAAGAGATTAGCGCAGAAGAGGTGAGAAGCTCATGAGCTCCGTCAATCAAGAGACCGAAGCAGGACTTCGTAAGTTGAAGACTGGCCTCCTGGTGGCGAGGGTCTTCGGGATGTTGGCGCTGCTCGGTTGGATAAGCGCTTTCCTGTATTACCAATTAGGCCTAGCGGTGGAGGTGACCGGCGCGGCGAGGGTAGCGACCTCGCAGACGGGTGCCCTCTTTCTGGTGCCTTCGGCGCTGAACGCTCTTGTCCTCTGGAGGATCGGTCAGATACGCGCAGCAACGATCAGGAAGGACATCGGGGGTCTGAAGAAGCTGGTCTCGCCGGACTGGGCGGCTCTGACGCTGTTGGTCTCGGCGGTGATTCCGGGGGTGATTTTGATAGTCTCCGGGGCACAGGCCTCGCTGGGCTGGGCGGCTCTGACGCTGTTGGTCTCGGCGGTGATTCCGGGGGTGGTTTTGGTCCTTCTCGGGGGACAGATTGGACGAATGAAACAGCCTGAGCTCCCCCCGTCTGGCGCAGTCTTCGAAGTGTCGCACCTGACGAAATATTTCCCGGTCAGACGGACCTTTTCCCAGTCCGTAAGGAGAGGCAAGGGCGGACTGGTCCACGCTGTCGAAGACGTAAGTTTCAAGATAAGACGGGGGGAGATCTTTGGGCTCGCAGGAGAATCCGGTTCTGGTAAGACCACGGTCCTGAGGACCGCGCTAATGCTGACGGAGCCGACCTCTGGTTCCGTCGTCTACAACGGAATGGAGATATCCAGGATGGGAAGAGGCGAATTGAAGAAGCACAGGACGAAGATACAGGCAGTCTTCCAAGACCCCTACGAGTCGGTCAACCCGAGGATGTCCGTCTTCGACATCATCTCTGAGGGGCTCTACGTGAACCACCTGGTATCATCGAGGGCGGAGGCGGAAGAGAGGGTGATCAGGTCCCTGAGGGAAGTCCAGATAACCCCCCCAGAAGACTACCTACACAGGTTTCCGCACGAACTCTCGGGGGGTCAGAGGCAGAGGGTAGCGATAGCGAGGGCCATCATCCTCGACCCGGCCGTAATTCTCGCCGACGAGCCCGTCTCCATGCTCGACGTCTCCATACGCGCAGAAGTGATAAACGTCCTCCTCGCCATACGAGAAAAGAGGGGAGTCGCGGTCTTGATGGTCACCCACGACTTGGCTCTGGCGAAGGACATGGTGGACAAGTTGGCCATAATGTACCTAGGGAAGATTGTAGAAAGCGGGCCGGCAGAAGAGGTTGTGGCAACCCCATTTCACCCATACACTCACGCGCTGACGGCAGCAGTCCCGGTCCCAGACCCCCTGGCGCCGAAGGTCAAAGTCCTAGCCAAGGGAGAGATTCCGACGAACATCTCTCCGCCTTCCGGGTGCAGGTTCCACCCAAGGTGTCCATTTGCCAAGGAGATTTGCTCCGAAGAGGAGCCTCCGTTGGAGGAAGTGTTGCCCGGACACAGTGTTGCTTGCCACTTTTGGAAGGAGGCGCGCGACGCCTATTCCAGGGGGCTTGATGGACCTGTGGGCAGCAATGTTGAAGCATAGCGCCGCGGTTGTAGCGATAATCCTCTTCCTCGTCACACCGGGTACGGGGACGGTCAGAACGGTCGGCTTCTCTCCCGGAGACTCGGCCATCTTCAATTACGACATCAGGGCGACCAACGTCAATTCGTCCAGCCACACATACTTCGTCTTCAGGGTGGACATTCTTTCGGTCAACACCTCCAAGCCCATCGGGGAAGTCGGATACATGGAGACGCTGACAGACTTCAACGGCACAATCATCTCGAAGCCATCAGCCAGTCAGAACACCACGTCTAGGGACTTAACGGCGATATTCGACCCTTTCAACAATGCGACGTACCTTGCCAAGATAGGTTTTTACCCCTTCACCTTCACTGACGTCCCGGCTGGCAGCAAGTACAACATGACGATAGGCGTGCCATTTGCCGGCTTTGGGGGACGCGACCAAGTGATATACGTCAATGCCACGGTCAATGCAACGGTGGCGAGGAGCCCTGCGTCGATTGACGTGACTTACTCGGTAAAGTCGGACCCGAGAGGGTTGCCCTGGGGAGGGGTGATGCATTACGACCCGAAGACCGGTATGCTGGTCAACGGCACACAGATAGCCAGATTCCTCGAGACAACCAGAGTTTTCAACTACCAACTGTTGCAATTCGACCACCCTACGCCTCTCGACCTTTCGTTCTTGCCCTATCTGATCGTAGCGGGTTTGGCGGTCTTCGTGGTGTACAGCGTCGCCGCCAGGGGGTCTGCCAAGGACAGGAAGGTAGGTCGCATCAAGAAGAGGTTCGGCAGAAAGCCCTGAATTTGGAGGGTGCCCAGGTAATTGTTCGCAGACGGCGCTCGGAAAAGGGTCAGGCCAGGACTGCCCAGCATCGCATTTACATCGTTCGTTTTCGCGGCCTCAATCGCCCTTGCGGCAGGATTCCCATTCCAAGGCGTCTGGGAGCCTCTGGCAGTGGCACTCGTTATCGGGATTGTCGTCACCTGGCTCAGGCTCAGAGGGATTAGAAACGGCCTCCCCGAGCCCTACGGCAGGGGAACTGTCTCCTTCATTGACATCAAGAAGGCCGGGAGGTCCGGAATCCTGGTCACGCTAGGGGGGGTCTTCTTGACGATTGGACTGATGGGGAGCGTCTTCTTCCTCCCACCTGAAGCTTTCTTTCTTGTCGTGTTTGGTGTAATGGGAGGCCTCCCGTTCTCGCAGATTCTCTTCTCCGTTGCTGTAGTAAGGCTAGAACGGGTCGGTGGGGGGAGGATCTATGCTGTCACCGAAGAGATTCAGGAGGGAGACAACCCGGTGCTGCGAAAGTCGGTGGAACTCGTCCCGCAAGCCTAGGCAGATGGTTCTTGTTTTGGGACGCAACTTCTCCATGGGCAAACCCAACGAGGTCAAAGTTCCCCCAAGCTCTCCCAGTTGCGCCTTGCGATCCCGCCCCTTAGGATTCCCGACCGCTTCCATGGCGCGTCGGGCAAGCTCCGCCTGAGTTCCCCGACTAGTGCCCCCACGCGCTCCTTCAGCTCTGACTCTGGGTCGTGAGAGCCGATTAGCCGTTTGATTTCGACCGCTGATTCCACTCTTATCGGGCTTCTCAGCAGCAGACTGAACTGTTCCCTCGTCAGGTTCTCGACCGAGACGATGAAGTGACAGGGCGACCGGACTTCGAACTCGGTGATGTTCAGCCCTTGGTTCTTGATGAAGGTGAATCCGAGTCTTTGCAGGCTTTGTTCGACGAGCCCCGCGACCTTCCTGTCCTCCATCGCAATGAGGGCGCGCAACCTCTCTCCGTCTGCCGCAGGAGTATAACAGGGTTGAGCTGGAGAATCCTTTGGATGATTCGGAAGTAGGCGGCCTCGAGTTAGCTCAGAAAACGGGGAGAGCAATTGGATCGATTTCGACCCAATTGCCGTAATCTAGTTTATGGTGTACTGAATCCTATTGCCTGGAACCAGTGTCTTAACTGGCCGTGGAAGACGTAGGTGGTGTCAATGACTAATTTGTGGGCTCCGGGTGGAAGCGTGTAGCAACCGGTGTATGGAGGTGCGACGTGGACTACTCCGCATGGGGTTACGCCAGTTTTAGTGGCATCGGCCCCAGGAAGATGGCAGAAGTATTTCCCTGAAACCACGTTCTTTGAGAGTGTCAGACTCCTTTCGAGGATTAAGCCAGTCGAGTCGAACACTTTGCACTTGCCGGCGCCGACTGCCGCCCAGCTGACACCAGCCATAGTTCCCATCAGCTGGCACATTCCTGTGCCGGCCGGGGCTATTGGACCTGGGGTGCTAGGACCGCAGGCGATCGCAGCGGCTGTTGGGTTGTGGAGGGATATGTCGAGATGGAAATCGAATGTCCAGCATGGGTCGACGACGGTGCACTTCGGGGATGGGGTAGTATTGGGGTAGTCAATCGAAATCCCGAAACCCCACTTGTTTGCAATAGATGTAGGGCCGGATAAGAGGTTATCCGCGGCCATTGCCTGCCAGTTGGGGTTGAAGTAAGATGGGTTCCTGTCAATCTCGCCGGTACCGGTCGGGGTGTCCCAGCTCTTAAGCCAGAACGCGCCGTTGCCGATCGCCAGGTTGTTCAGCCAGTGCATCCATGAGGCGGCTGGAACGGCCGGGGCGCCGGATGTCGAGAAGGCAGTGGCAGCTGAGTCGAATGGTAGGGTTGTGTCGACGGTTCCGAACGCAAAGGTCGAAACGTGGTCTGGGTTGAAGTACCTCCAGATGTGGAAGGGTAGGACGATTGTGGGGACGGTACCAAGGTTCCAGACTGACTGGCTTCCGAGGTACAATTCGACCTGGTAGAGGCCGGTTCTGTGAGCTGCGATGAGTCCGGCTGATCCACCGAGCAGACCGCTTGCAGGTGACGCATTGGATGCATAGTTGGGCGAAGCAGCGAAGTTGAAGAAGTCCAGCGAGAACACGAAGTCATTGGCTGTCATGGCTATACCATCGGTGAAGTAGATGGGGTGCTTGAAGTTGAAGATGACCTTTGCTCCGTTGGCGATTGTCCTCTGTGCTACTGTGAGTCCAGCGCCTTTCTGGTGAGGTCCTGGAGAGGCGTAGGCCTTCGCAACGCACGCAGGGGTTGGAGAGTACGGAGGTATGCTTGCAGCATTACCGCATGGCTGTTGGAAGTAGAACCATGTACCACCTATTCCGGTCGTGGTGGATGCGAAGTTGGTCACCGAGAAGCTGTTTGTCAGGTAGTTGGTGAATGCGTTGACGTTTGTAAAGTCAGTTGGTGCAATGGTTAGGGGTGAGTCGTAGATCATCTGATAGACATCCGCCTGCCAGACCCAGTTCGTGTTGTAGGTCGGGTTGATACCCGAGGCGTCCGCGACGTTCTGCAACGCGTAGTTGAAGGTCCCGCCCAGGGTTCCGCCGTTGACAGCTCCGAGAGTACACGTGGCCGAGCCGCATTGGTGGACGTTCAGCAGGGTGTAATACGCGCCCGCAAGTTCGTTGGGGCCGTTGTTAGCAACGCCTGCGAAGCTCGTCCATCCATTTGCGTTATCAGCCGACAGTGTGTTTTCGAAGAAGCCCATGACGGTCGGTAGCTGTAGGGCGTATGGCGTGGCGAAGTTGATTGCTGCTGTGTTGGCAGCTGCTGGGGTGGTTGCGTACCTGACCTGGTTGGAGGTGTAGTCGATGTTGTTGAGTAAGGTGCGGGCCACTGCCGGACAGCCGCCGCCGTTGCAGATCCCGTCAAAGATTGTCGAGAGTGTCGCGTCGTCGTAGTAGTTGCCCGTGTTGGTGGGATTGCCAGAGTTCTGGCTGTTGTACAAGTCGAGGTTCCCGTTGAACGCAGGAACGGAAGAGATGAACCCTAGGGTGTAGATGTCGCAGTGATCCGCAACGATAGCTGTGGCGTTTGTCACTGGGGCGCTGTTATACCCAGTGCCAGCATTGTAGACACCAGGTGTAATGACTTCTAAGGCGTTAGGCGTGAAGCAGGGTCCTCCCGCTGCAGAGATGAGGTGATCGTTGAAGATCAGACCGATGGTCGATCCCTGGAAGGACGTCCGTGCACCCCAGGGGTCCCTGTGGTGAGACGTTCTTCGCCACAGGTTCGGCGAGAAGGTCGCGCCGACGGAGGCGCAGACGTTGGAGTTGGCGGTCACACCCGCAGCCGTACATGTGAATGTGGCGGCAGTGATTGGCCCGACAGGACAGTCGGTGCTGGTGATCTCAGGGATGAGACAGAGCTCTTTGAGAGCCCTCAAAGTGTCGAAGGAATAGTAGGTGCTCATCGGGACTGTATTGCATGCGGCTGCGTACAACACGCATGGCAGCACGTCCGGTGTCGCCGTTCCTTCCACACCTGCTAGGATGGTCGTCTGGATGTATGTGTAGTCCTGTAGGAATTGAATTGCACGTCTGAAGTTGATGTTATTTCCTGGGAACTTTAGGTAGTTGAATGCCATTCCGAACCACGAACTCGTAGTAGTTGATGACTCGATGATGTTCGGGTCCGTGCCCAGCGAAGTGTACACGCCTGTGCTGAAGGCCCACTCAGCAGCCTGAATGGATCCTCCGGTGAGGGCGCCCGCCATTCCAGCTTCAGTTTGGTAAACGCTGAGGATGACTTTTTCGACCAATGGGCCCGAGCCACTTACACTTGCAGGTGGCAGATATGCGCCCACTGTTGCTGTTGTAGTGAATGGGACTGAAGATAAGATAAGACTAGAAATTATCGCAAATACTAAGTATTTGCTGTTCATATTTTCAGCTGCATATGAGCTTCGGTAGGTTATTATGCATTGTTACCAGACTGGAAATTACCTGAAGAATTACCGGAATGTCTATGCCCTCATTCATATGCGAATTTGGAGCCATAAAGGGTTAAGTAGACGGCGAGGCAGTGTACGAACGCTTGAAAACTCAACTGACGTCCAGAAATCTTTCATCCATCAGTGCCATGATAGCAGGAGCGTTCCTGCTCGTCATCCCAAGTATTGCCGTCGCGGGAACCCCTCCGAACGCCTTCAGCTTCGTCAATCACGGCGAGAATGCGAACGTAGCGGTGACCAACAACAACAGCGGTTCCAACTTCACTATTGTTGCCGCATTGGAGATAGAGTTCGCCCACAATCTGACCGGTTTCAACGTGACTAGCGTCTGGTCCGTATTCGGCAACCGGAGCTTCAGTCCGATCTCCAACGGAACAAGCACCTGGTACTTGCTTGGAAACCTCTCAACGGGATACTATTCGAACAACCAGACTGCCTGGATCATCTCACACTTCCACTCGTACTACGCCCTTACGGGCATCGGAAGTAACAACTTCTTCAACATGACCGGCGGAGTCACCAACGACCTGTTTTCGGTGATATCGGGCAGAAATGCCTCGGTCTTCATTCAATCAGGGGCAGGTAACTCAACCTACACCCTCATCCTCGGAGTGAACTCCACTGTGAGTATTTCTTCGTGGAACGGCACAGCAACATACAATTCGTACAACATAGAGTTCGGTTACACGTAGAGCTCAGGCGTTGCCTCATAGGGCAACGCTGTCCCTCTTTTTCATGTGAACTCCCAAGAACGATATTGCGCATCCTGCGTCGATAAGGCCTCTGGCCCTAATTTTTCGCCTCGATAGTGGTTAGTTTAAGTAGACCATCGAGGGGCAGTCGGCAAAGCCCGACTTGCAGGTCAACTCACCGAAAAAAAAGCGGAAGGAGGCCGGCAGGAGGAGGCTAGCAGCCGCCTTTGTGGCGTTCCTGATGGTGATTGCAGTTCTGATCTATATACTGCTTCCTGGTGGACCGGGGTTCCCATTCCTAACCGGAACCGGCGGCACAGGTGGGACTACTGGAGGGACCGGTGAGACTCTGCACGTCACGGTCCACCCGTCCACCTTGAACAGGCTGGATTACCTCACGTATCTTGGAGTCCGGCCCCCGAGCTTGATTTTCACCGCACAGCCTGTCGGTGCGCCTCCCTTTACTTACTACTGGGACTTTGGAGACGGAACCAACTCCACTGCAGTCGCTCCGACCCACACCTTCGGGACCAACTGCGTCTATTCCATCAGGGTGACGGCGACGGACAATAACAACGACGTTACTCATGCGAACGTCGAGTTGTTGGCCTTTATCTCGAAAGGAACCGCAGGAATGATGGTGGTCTGTCCTGTGCAAGGCACGGCAGGGTTCACACAAGTGTTGCTCGGTGGCGGGTTCTACCAGAATGGACAACGTATCCAGGTGGTCTCGGATGGCGCAGACCTATCAAAAGTCAACGCGGATAACCGCGGGACCTGGTCCCTCAATCTAACAGGCTCCTTCGAACCCAGGGTGAACGGGTCGCTCTATGTTTTCTCTACCCTACCGGCAAGCGCGATCAGGACCTTCCTCACCCTCGAAGGGATTAGAGCCTCTCCGAATTCTGGGGAGCCTGGAGACACTGTCATCCTCGAGGGGCGGTCTTACCCGGCAGACACGAACGTGGCCATCTTCCTCGGGGGCGTGAGCGTCGGTTCGGCCGACACGGACGCAAACGGGACGTTCTCTGCCACACTCCAAGTCCCCGACACCCCTCCCCTTAACCAGGCAGGGAAGTACTACTTCGCCACTTCCCCTCCTGTCCTCGGGGCCGGTGCTACCTTCACGACACTCAGGAACACGGCAACTGCGCCGGTGGCAGGCATTCCGTGGTGGCTCCTGGCGGCGTTGCTTGTTCTGCCGCTACTCCTCTTCTTGGTGGCATTGAGAAGGAGGAAGAAGAAGTGTCGCTGCGGAAGATTGTTAATTTTGCGGGACAATATCGTGTTCTGCCCGGAGTGCATGAAGCAACCTTCAGAGTGCCTGTGCGAACACAAATGAGAGCCCCTTAGACGGTTGCGGGCACTGATGACCGAAAGTGGAGGGCCGCGATACCTTCGACACCAATCGGGCCGCCTCCCGTGGAATATCCGTCAGTCAAGTCACGATTCGCCGGAAGCTTCCGGCCCATTCACTCAGGAACCCGCCGAAGTCTTCCTCCCTTGAGGCCAGCCCACGAAGGGGTTCCAGTCCTGCCGATGCTCGAATAGACCACCAGCACGACCAAGTAGAACCCGAGGAAAATCGCGTAGCCGACCCAATTATGAAGACTCAGCAGGGCTTCCGACCCCCCCGCGTAGCCTGCAAATATGAGCGCTCCTATCCTCAGGGAGTTTAGGAGCACGAGGGCGGCCGAGCCGACCACAGCTACCGCAAGGGTTGAGCGCAGATCCTTCCTGAAGTCGAAGTACATTAGACCCAGTAGCCCCAGAAAGGTCGTTATGGAGAGGACGCTTGAGCAGCCAGGGGTGACCGTTCCGGTGACCAGTTCGCCTGCCCTCGAGACCAGCGCAAACTGGGTCCCGCTCCAGGTGACCTGGGTCCCAGTGAGGCCGACCATCCAGGCGCTCAGATTGGATGCTACCCCGGCAAGAGGTTCCCCAACGAGGTACTGGATGGCCCCGGGGGCAGTCACACCGGCTGTGTACATGGCGGCGTACGGGAGGAGGAGTCTCGCAGTCCCGGGATTCAAGAGGAGAGCAGTCCCGTAGAAGACAAGGATGAGGCTGGCAGCCGAGACTTCGAGGGAGCCTGCGGCATAGGTTGAGAAAGAAAGGGGCAAGACGACGAAGGCGAGTCCGAGTCCCCTCGTCCACGGGAGAGACCTGAAGCCTAGTTCTTTCAGAAGGACTCCATGCAGGTCCCCCCAACGCAGAAGGAAGAGGACTGACAGCAGAGCGGCGAAGGGGAGGGCCGGAAAGGAGCTTCCGAACGTTTCGTTTAGCCTTCCGTCGAGTAGTTGGAAGAAAGTTGCTACCTGGGCTTGATAGAAGACCAGAGTGAACGTAATTGCAATGCTCAGCCACCCGGCAAACCGGATGACGCCGCCGTCGGGGCGCCTCAACGCCTACAGTCTCGAGAGGTTGGGACGTCTGACCAGGAGGAATGCCGTCACTATGACGGCGGTGGCCAACAATGTGAAGCCGATCTGGACCGGGAACTCGGGGATGAAAGAACCGCCGGTGTCAGTCGGACTATTCGTTGTGGTGGTGCTGGTCGTTGATGTCGTTGAAGTTGTGGTGATCGGGTGACTATTCAGAATCGAGATGAAGGTTTCCGCCAAGTTGGCAACGTAGGCCTTTCCACTGATCGGATTGACTGCCACTCCTGCTGGGGAGCCCCCAACCGCGATGGTGGAGGTCACGGTGTTCGTCGAGTCTATGACAGAAACTGTGTCTTCGCCTTGATTTGTTACGAATATGAGCCCCAAGACCGGGTCGATGGCAACGCCGACTGGCGAGTTGCCCACCGTCACGTTGGTAAGGACGAGGTTAGACGTCGGGTCTATCACAGCTACATTATTGTCGCCGTTGTTGACGACGTATACTAAACCGCTGGTTGGGTCTACAGCGACTCCCATCGGGTTGTTCCCGACGGATATGTTTGCCACTGTGACATGGGTGACTCCATTGATGACACTAACAGTGCTGTCAGCCCCGTTCGTCACATATACTAGATTGGTAACGTTGTTCACTGCGACCGAATTAGGGGTGTTACCTACTGTTACATTGGTAACAATTGTGTTTGAGGCGCTATCTATGACTACAACATTGTTGTCTCCGCTGTTCACCACGTATATCCTTCCTGTCGTCGGGTTAATCGCGATCCCGCTGGGATTGGCCCCCACGGTAACATTTGCAACGAAGGCGTTGGTGGTACCATCAATTATGGCCATGTTACCGTCATCCTGGTTGGTGACGTACACCTTCCCGGTGGACGGATTCACTGCTACGGCCGACGGCGTGCTCCCGACCGACACGTTCACCAGCTGCGCATCGTTTTGTCCGATAATCGTTACGTTCGAGGCTCCCTGGTTCACAACATAGACCTTACCGTTGACCGGATTCACTGCTATGGCGACCGGGTTGTCGCTGACCTCGATGGTGCTCACTGTAATCGCAGCGAGTACCCGAGGCATCACTGCCACAGAGAAGAGAAGGAATATTCCAAGCATCGTAAGAACTGCCACACTGCGAGTGCGGCCGGCCGGAGACTTTACAGACGCGGAAAGCTTCATTGTAGGACCCAATCCAGTTTGGGTATAAAAGTGTTGGAAAGCCAGTCGTTTTGAGCAGGCGCGGCCACGGTAATCCCTAAATATTCAGTGACCGGCGTTTATCCAATCCCATATGTCGGCAACCTCCGAAGGACCTTGGAGCAGGAGGAGCGTCAAGATATCCGCCCTTGGACTAGTCGTAATCCTAGGAGTGGGGGCGTTTGTGGTTCTCTATCCGTCCCTACTCCTGCCTCCGGGTCCGGGCGTCACGATCACATTCCCCCCGACGACCAAGTCGACATCGAGAAGCACTGTCACGACAGGGACCGGGTCACACGCGACCCCGGCCGTCCAGATAAAGTCCGCTCTCATCTTCAACGACACCCTCAGCTTACATGTGAAGAACGTGGGGACGGTCTGGACAAGAAGCCTTTCTGTCACGGGGGTGTGCGCCCCGACTCCTGACCTGATCTGCTTCAACTACAAGGGGTTGTCAGGAAGGACGATCACGAGGGTCTTCGTGCTTGCGCCGCAGGGCGAATACGTAATGAACATTTCCGGCATATGCGTTGTCCCTGTGTCCGGCTGCAATCACTTCTACCCGGTGGTCAATTATACCTACTACCTGACGGTCGCCTTCACCTTTTCATCGGGCGTTACGTCCAACTCCGCAATTGCGGTGTTGGCCAACAACACCTACGCACCGAGGACGGCTGTTTATGGTCTACAGTACCAGCTTTTCAGCTTCCCCCAGAATGGTTCGGGAAGGCTCAACACGTTCATCCTGATGAACGAAACGCTCGAGTCGGCGAATTTCATCGGACAGATGTATTCAGAGTCCGGAAGGGGGCTGTTCACCACCCGACTGTTGTACAACAGGACAAGCTGCAGCCTGGAAGGATTTGTGGACTGCTCTTCAGGCAACCTGACCTTGACCGTGGGTTTCTCTTCGGTCGAGTCTGGGATAGGGACACCGTTCTTCCCACCTCCGTATCTCCTGACCGTTCGAGACCTGACCGTAAGGACGGCGACCTATTTCGCGATATGGGTCAACACCGTGAACCACTAGTCGTCTGGACCGAAGCCTTGTTGGGGGCTCATTCGGGAAGTGAGCAATCGCGATCTAGTTGTTGCCCGTGCCGGTATAGAGCGATCCCACGTCTTCGAGGGCGTAGGCCAGCATGGCGCCGAACACCGACACGTAGACAAGCACAATGAACAGCCTTGCCAAGAAGTCCCCTCTCCCTGAACCCCGACCCATCAGGCCGGAGAGGTGCCGGACCCCCACAGCCAGCCCCATCGCGGCGGGGATATGCAACGGCACAAGTAGTAGTATCCTCGCCTGATAGAATTGTAACGGGGAGTACCCCGACAGGAAGATGCCAACCGATGTCACTGCGGTCCAGGCCAAGACGAGCCTGTTCATCCTGTTCCCCAGGTCTGCCATGGTGAGAATCCCGATGACCGCCAGCACGACTATCAACGAATTGTCGAGGGCGGATCCCAGGTAGTAGAGCACAGTGGAGCGCAGAGAGTCAAGGGCGTTCGGGATGTTGGCCAAGGACAGAGAACTGGCGGTGCTGCCGTAGGCCACTCTCAATCCGCTGGAGCCTACCAAGAGACTTCTAGAGACGTCGACCACTGCGTTGAAAGCGATGATAAGGCTAATTGAGACGACCTCAAATCGGAGGTTCCCCCTTTTGCCGGTGATGCGAGCGTGCACCGCTGTGAACAAGACATAGGCGACGACCACTCCCAGAGTGGCGAGCCAGGTCCATGGATGCGTGTATAACATGAGGATGGAAGCGCCGGCCGAGGCGGCGACGAATCTCATGTCGGTCCTACGGAGCCCCACAGACAGCAGGGAAAGGAAAATGAGAGCCTCCGATGTCGCAAGCCAGTCTGCATACAGCCCGCCGTTGACACCTGTAACAGTCAGGAAGGAGAATACGGAGAAAAGGGAAGAGGTCGCTGCAAGTAGCCGGTCGTTGCACCAGGTTCTCACGAATAGATAGGTTGAGAGGACCAAGAAAGATGCGAGAAGGGCAGGGACAATCCTGACTGCCAGGTCGACAGAGCCGAGGAGAATTGACAGCCCATATTGGAATAGCCAGTACACAACGCGGTCACTGTTGAATGCGTAGCCGATCGCCCCCGGGAGGTCGAGCCCGGCCATCTTCTGACCCGTGGGAAAGTACGCTACCCTCACATCGAACCCGACCAAGATGGCCGCTGGGTTTATCCTCGGGAGGTAAGGATACAGCCCGACGAAAAGAGAGAGAGCAACGCTCACAATCAGGAGATATGTGGGGAACCTGCCTGACCCCAAGGAATCGTACGCCGTCCCTTCATCTGGCCCGAAGCGAGCTGACAGCCTCACGAAATAATTTCTGAGAATTTCCCGGAAGGGCGAGATCAGCAGTCTGAGCGGCCAGGCGAGGAAGAAGAAGAGAATGAGACCCGGCAACATCCAGTATGGAAAGTTGCCTACCTTGAGGGCAATCAGGGTCAGGGCCCAGGTCGGTCCCGCCATGGGCTTCGCTCCGTCGACAGCGTTGAGCGCCCACCTCGTTCCCGCGGCACCGAAGACGATCGCGGTGGAGGCGGCGAACAACAACAGAACGCGTGTCAACAGCTCGCGAGATGAAACCCCAGATAGCTCGGAGCTGTAAAGCATGAGATAGATGATTCCTCCGGCAGTCCCAATCGAGCCGAAGACCAGGAAGGGTCCCGGCGAAAGAGACATCGCGGCTATCAGGAATGTGGGAATCATCATGACAGTTCTTTGGGGATAGGTCAGATTCTGCGACCGCAATACGACAACTGCCATGATTGAAGCAGAGCTGACAAGCAGAACCAACTGGTCGAGGGCAGGTGAGAAGAGTGTGAAGGACGTCGAATACATGGGGAATCCCGAGCCCCGGACCCGCGCGTAAAACACCTCGGGAAAAATGCGCGAACCAACTGAGGCAAGGGCCCATACGAAGGTGGTACACGCTATTGCGATCCCCCAGCGGAAGAACATCCTGACGTTGGAGGGAGTCAGGGGTCGGGTTAACCGGTCTGCAAGGCCTGCCAACTCCATTGGCTGGGAGCATCGAGGCTTAAACTAAGGTTCCAATCGCTTCCAACCAGCTATCTATAGTCTCACCATACCCCCGGGGGGTGGTATATATACTGAGACGAATTATGCGGATTTCTGGAGGAAATGATGCGAGAATTGGAAGTCAGTAGCATCATCTACCAAAAGGCGGCCTTCTCAAGCAACGACAAGAACGTCAGAGCCCTCGGCTCCTGGCTGGACGGCCTGCGATGCCATCATTCTCAGAACGCACGGCGAGGCGGAGAGGCGAGGGTTGGCCCCCACATGAAAAGAAAGGCCACAGACAGAGGATCAAGTATGGTCAAGAACACGGGAGGTCCGCTCCTCAAGAGGAGCCCAAAGCCCGAACGGCTGTCCGACTGTCGCCTGGCCTTAGCAAGCGGCCAAAAGGACGAGTTCTCTTGAGAGAGTCTTGCTAGGGCTTGAAGGCGCGAAGAGTGCTGTGATTCTTGTTGTCGAACGTCAAGGTAGTACACGCTACTGCGATCCCACCTGGAAAAGCGTCTCAGGCGAGGGATGGGCCGATATCTACCGCGAGAGCGCGCACGACGACAGAACCTAGCACCAAGAACTCCACATCTGCAGCTGGCTTGTAAACCTGCGAACCGGGAAGTCGTCGTGTTCGTAGTCGTGGGGGTTCTTGTAGACTGTGATAGTCGTCGTTGTAGTCGAGGTTATTGTGGATGTGGTGGTTCTCGTTGTAGTGGATGTAGTCGTACTAATGGCTGTGCTGGTCGTTGTAGAAGTGATAGTGCTAGTGGCAGTTGAAGTCGCCGTCGTGGTCGGGCCAGGGGTTGTCACGGTCGAAGTCACGGTAGTGGGAGTCCCAGAAATCGATGTGGTGAAGGTTGTGGTGTAGGTGCTGGTCTGAGTCTCGGTGGCAGTCGAAGTCGCCGTCGTGGTCGGGCCAGGGGTTGTCACGGTCGAAGTCACGGTAGTGGGAGTCCCAGAAATCGATGTGGTGAAGGTTGTGGTGTAGGTGCTGGTCTGAGTCTCGGTGGCAGTCGAAGTCGTGCTGGAAGTCGTTGTAGTGGTGAAGTGGTCCGTGAAGAGGGAATACAGGCAAGTCACCGTGTCACCGCCTGGGGAACCTAGCGAAGCCGTGCTGGTCGGTGATGAAACCCAATGCTGACCCGACGTCCCCCCCGTGGACGGCTCGCAAATCGCTATCTGGGAATTGTCAGTGAAGAACGATGAAGTCAAGTCTCCGTCCCCGTTGGCGGGGGTGAATGTGTGACAGACAGCGGTTATGCCCACCTGATCGCAGTCGATGGAGATGCTCCTTGAAGGGTCGAACGTGCTCGGGGATTGGGGACTTATCTTGAGGGTATGTTTGTATTGTTCGAAGTAGATCATAGTGAACGATGAGGTTGCTGTCGCCGTCGTCACCAGAGCGGTCGTGGTGGCAGCCTTCGGGTTGGAGGAGTCGAAAGTGACGGCCCATTGATGGTTGGAGGTGGAGCCCGAACTTGTCGCACCTACAGTCACCGTGGAACCCTCGTCTGCGGCGAATCTTGTCGATGTCCCAACGATGCTTGCAAAGCGAGTCGTCCCGTCCTTTACATACGAGACGCTGAAGATGTTGGATGAGGAGAGAGGGGCAGTGTTCTTTCCCTGGATGGAGTTTATCCTGACTTCGGTATACCTCGGAAGAAGGACGCAGACTTCGGCCCATGCTTGCGATGTCGTACCTGAAGCGGAACAGGTGGTAGAAGCCCCTGTGAGAGCCCCGGCACCTTCCGCCAAGGCCGCGTTCCCTGTGCTGCTGACTAGGCTGAACCCAGTCCCCGCAGCTCGAGTCCCATCGTTCCCCGCCGTACTAATGAAGGCGAGAGCAAGATAAGCATCTGAGAGGGTAATCGACCCCACGCCATAAATCGTCCCAGTCCCCGTATTCGTAGCCGACAAGATTCCTTGGTTACTGTAGGCGTCCCCAGTAGCGACATACAGACCCCATTGGTCAGAACTCCCGAAGACCGTGACGGTATCCGCCCCAATACTAGCAGAAGTCGCAATCCAGCACTGGACCCAAGCGGTATTCGTCACTGTAGCCATGGATGTGAAACTGTTGGAGAGGGAGTCGGAAATGGACGGAGACGCTTGAGCCCCCTTCGTCCCCGCACAGGCCACAATCTTCGACCCTACCGAAATCTCCCCGTTCAGGGTTGCAGATACGGATGTTCCTGAGGCAGTAGTGCCGCCTACGGAGCCTATGCGTTGTATGTTCTGGATTTGGATGCAGGCTACCGCCCAAGCCACCGAAGACCCGAGGGTGGCGGGGCATGTAGTCGAAATATCATGCCCATATTCCGCACCCCCTATAGAGGTCGTTGTCCCAAAAGTGAGACCGGTTCCTGCTGCATACGAAGAAGGATTATTGGCATAGAGAGAAACAAGGGTCCCAGAGCTACCTGAAGTCGGCATCGTTTTAGCTATCGCAGGGGCGGTGCTGGTCCCTGTAGCAGTCCCACAGCTTGCAGATATCGTGCTCGTCCCGCTGATCTCTATCATCGTCACCACGACATCGGTAGCCCCCCCAATCCAGCTTACTGTCATCAAATCACTCGCAGAGTTTGCGACCACCCACCAGTAGGTTGCGGCGGTGCCCGTATTGGAGACCAAGCACCCCAAGTTGACAGTTTGCTTCTGCGTCTCTGAAACAGTGAACGATGTTTCCACGTTCCCAACAACCACTGAATAGAGTATTGTGTTCCCCGAGGTTGGAATCGTGCTGAAACTGCAGTTGAGGGTCGAGACGGAGGAACCCGAGCAATCCCTTTCCTGAACCATGGCAGTGACCGCATGGACTGGCGCGACCGCGATGAGCATGAACACAGAGAACGCGGAGACCAGAATTAGGAACAGGGGAACAAGGCTCCTGGCTTTTCCTGCACCCTTCCGTGAGTACATGATAGGACTCCGAACTATGTCCTTCTCCTCTTCGGTTATATATCATCTGTGGTAGGCAGAACCGCAGGTGACCGCGCGGCTACCGTGGTGCGGGAACACAGCGTCGTATAGCCCGCCAGACTGAGGCCATGTCAAGCTCACAACGTAGGCACCGCTGGGAATCTTTCCTTCCGTGAAATGAGTCAGTGCCTGATGGAGGCTGCTCTTTCCTGTCCTGATGGCGCCAGACACCGCAAGCAGGATTCCTTTTCCGAGTTGCATCTTCGGTGTTGCGGTTCTGGCCTGGTCTGTCCAGAGATACTGGTCAGCGACCCAGTCGGAGACTCGGCCCACACCCGTGAGGCAGCTCGCCCATCAATACACGTCTCCAATGCGTCTGCTCTGACCAGCCGACACCGCAGCCGGAACGCATGGTGTCAGATTTAAGAGAGGTTTTGGCGTGAAACAAGGGTGCATGGCTCTCAAGACATGGGGGATTTTCTGGCGAACGACGCAATTCATCAGATGGCCGAACTAGTTTAAGGGACATTCTCTGAGGGTCTGGAGTCAGGTGCATGGAAGCAGTACGTCCGAAGCTCCTTCCTCTCGATCCACCCAGCGACGAGGCCGTCATCGCAGTGCCGTGGCGACGGAGAAGTGCTGAGGAGACGAGGCCATGAGACACGTGCTCGTGACCGGCGGGGCGGGATTCATCGGGAGCCACCTCGCAAAGGGACTGCTGGATGACGACTCCACGGTAACAGTGCTCGACAACTTGTCGACCGGCGACATGCGGAACCTGGCCTCCTCGATCGGAGACGAGAAGCTGACCATGATTAAGGGAGATATTACTTCGCCCACCGTTGTCACGCGGTCTCTGAAAGGGGCCGATTCTGTCGTTCACCTAGCCGCCATCGCCAGCGTCCCGGACTCTATCAGGGATCCTGAGAAGACCTACAGGGTCAACGTGGAAGGGACGAAGACGGTGCTGGAATCGAGCGCGGCCGCGGGTGTGAGGAAGTTTGTGTTCTCATCGAGTAGTGCGATCTATGGCGACAGCCGGAAACTGCCCATTGCCGAGAGTGCTCCCGTGAGTCCGCTGTCACCCTACGCTTCGTCGAAGCTGAAAGGGGAAGAGATGTGCAAGGAGTACTCGAACAGGTTCGCCGACGGCGCGACGATACTGAGGTTCTTCAACGTCTACGGCCCCAGGCAGGAAAGGAGCCCCTACGGCGCCGTGATCGCGAGCTTCGTGAAGAGGCTGAAGGCAGGGGAGAGCCCCGAGATCCATGGTGACGGGCGGCAGACGCGGGACTTCGTTTACGTCCGAGACGTGACAGAGGCCATCGTGCTCGCCTTAGGAAAGAAAGAGAGCGGAGAGACCTACAACATCGGCAGCGGAAGGGAGCTCTCTATCATGGACCTGGAACGCGCCATAAGGGGTGCGCTCGACTTATGGAAGATCAAGCCTAGGTTTGTGGAACCCCGCAAGGGAGACATCCGAAGGAGCGTCGCCGATATCACGAAGGCAAGAACAAGGCTTGGCTTCAATCCTCAGAACACTCTGGAGTCAGGCTTAAGAGAGATGTTAGTGAGCTGATACCCGAGCATTGATAGTCGCTGCGATTCCTGCCTTCAATGAAGAAAAGTCGATTGCCAGGACAATTCTGCTCGCCAAAAGACATGTGGACCTGGTAATCGTCTGCGATGACGGATCTACTGACCTGACGGGTGAGATTTCAACGTCACTTGGGGCCAAGGTAGTCCGGCATCAGCGCAACATGGGATATGGCGCCGCAGTTTCAACCTTATTCGAGGAGGCAAACCAAATCAAAGCGGATATCATGGTCACCCTCGACGGTGACGGACAACACGACCCCAGCGTGATACCGGAGCTTGTTCGGCCGATTTCGACCGGTGAGGCAGACATGGTAATAGGATCAAGATTCCTTCAAGATATGGGTCCAGGAATGCCGGGGGTTCGGAGGGTCGGGGTGATGACCATCAACAAAGTGTCGGGAAGTCTTGCCTACTCGGGAATAACCGATTCGCAATCAGGGTACAGGGCCTACGGCAAGAAGGCAATCCAATCAATTGCGCCATCAGAAATGGGGATGGGGGCGAGCACAGAGATACTCTCCAAGGCTGCCGAGGCCGGTCTCAAAATCCTGGAAGTACCCGTGATGATTACCTATGACGAGGAATCGTCGACACACAACCCGGTGTACCACGGAGTGGATGTCATTCTTTCGACTGTGAAGCATCTTTCGATTCGACACCCACTCTTGTTCTATGGAGCCCCGGGTTTCACGGCTTTGGTAATTGCTGCTGGATTCTGGTGGTGGACTTTCTCTCTTTTTGCAGAGACTCATAAAGTGGTTACGAATGTTGCCTTGGTTGCCGTGGCTTCGACAGTTGTCGGATTGATTCTGATGGCAGTAGCCGTAATCCTGTGGGTGCTCATAAGCGTCGTGCGCGGAAGCCGAGAGCGAATTGTCTGAAGCCCAAAGCACAGCGCTAGCAGCCTTCCTCAAGGGTTCTGCCCTTCCAACCGGCGCGATTCAGGCAACAAGTCACATGCATGCCGTCCGTCGGTCATCACCTTCCTCGATACTCTGAATGACAACAACCTTTGAGGGAAATAATGAAATGGCGAGTGACACCGGATGAATGAGATTCATCTCAGCATAGACGTGGAATACCTCCGTCATGTGGAGTACTATCAATCCAATTGGCCAAGTGGAGAAGACAGTTTCGAACAGGCTTTCGTTTCGCTCTTGAATTTGCTAGACAGATACTCTGTCCGGGTTACCCTCTTTTGGGTGGGTGATGTTGCAATTGACCATCCCTCTCTTGTTGAGCAATCTGTGAGAATGGGACACGAAATCGCCTTTCACACTCTCGGACATACCCCTCTATGGAGGATGAATCAGAGCAGACTCTCAGGGGAGATCAGCGCCTTCGATTCGCTTAGTAGGCACGTCGCTGGCGAGAAGCTGTTGGGGTTCAGAGCTCCCTCATGCTCGTTGGATTCATCCACGTCATGGGCTGTCCCTGTGATTTCGAGGCACTGCCTGTATGACTCGAGCATGTTTCCCGCATGGACGCCGCTATATGGGAATCCATTCGCACCTAAGACGCCCTATCGAATATCGCATACCAATCCCGCCGAAGCTGACCAGAATTCGAGATTGATTGAGTTCCCCCTTTTTGCCTTGGGTCCTCGGGGATTGCGGATTCCCCTTGGAAGCGGATTCTTCACGAGGCTCATCCCGTCAGCATTTCTGGATGTGGCGCTTAAGTACGCACTTAGAAGAGGAACCAATCCAGTGATTTCCTTCCACCCTTGGGAGACCGACTCGGAATTGAGAGGTGGTCAATTCAGCTATAAGGGGTTCGTCACCTTCTATCGCAAGGACAGATTCCCTTCTACAATCGAACACATTCTGAAGAACTACAAGGTTTCAACTTTCCGGGATGCATTGGAATGAGTGAGTGGGCCCAGATGGCCGCCTCGAATTCTCAGGATTCTCCTGAGGACCTGAATTTCCGTGAGTTAATGGAGTACTATCGTAAGTCTGGAAGGATTGGCGCGTTATCCCTCAAGTGGCGTTTTGCTCGGACTTGGGTGCTGCAGCAGTTGGCGTACGCATCGCCCACGTCAGATTGGAGCGTCAGGTTCCAGCGTGCCAGGGGCGTTCGCATTGGCAATCATGTCTTCATCGGACCACATGTGGAAATCGACCTTCTATACCCTCATCTGGTCAAGTTTGAAGACTACGTGACAGTGGCATATTGCAGGATCTTCGCACATTCCAATTTCGGGACTTCGATCTTACTGAAGACGAGATTCTATCCGAGAGTCATCAAACCCGTCACAGTGAAAAGGGGCGCCGTGGTGACAGGGTCAACAGTTCTTTGTGGAGTCACCGTGGGAGAGAATTCGATCGTTGGACCCGGGAGCGTAGTCACCAAGGATGTTGATCCTTGGACTGTCGTCGGCGGAGTTCCAGCGAAAGTGATAAGAGTCCTCAAGTAGCGTCGAGTTTGGGACAACTGAAGGGTGAGGGACGGGGGTTGATGTCTTCGACGTTTGGTTCCTCTGTCATGTATTCATCCCAGTGCCCTCAAGCATTATCCCATGGTGCGAAAGCAAAGGTCAATACGCAAGGTCTTTACAATCAAGACCCCTTTCATCCTTCACTCAATTCTCAATTGGCATTAGAGTCAGGCTTAAGTACGATACCGACGGGTAGAACATCGAACGTTGATAGCCGCCGCGATTCCTGCACTCAACGAAGGGAAGTACGAAGTGGTCACTCAATTGTTGTCCTGAAACCGAGAATCGGATTAGCGTGATAGATCACAGAGTTGCGCTTGTAACAGGAGCCTCAGGAGGAATTGGTAGGATTTTCGCCCTGGCTCTCGGAAGAGCAGGTTTTGCGGTCGCCGTCAACTACCTATCAAACGAGCAGGGGGCCAACGAAATTGCTAGCATGATTCAACATGGTGGGGGAAAGGCGATTGCGGTGCAGGGCGACGTTACGTCCGAAGACCAAGTTCAATCCATGGTCGATGCTACAATTCGTGAGTATGGAAGGCTGGACGTCTTGGTCAACAACGCCGGAATTTACAAGGATAGCACCATATGGAAGATGACCCGCGACACCTGGTACGACGTTTTGAATGCTAACCTGACTGGTGCTTTCCTTTGCTCTCGAGCGTCAATACCTCATCTAAGGAAGAACGGCTGGGGCCGTATTGTGTACATCTCCTCAGTAGTAGGGGAAGTGGGAATGTTCGGGACATCGAACTATGCTGCATCCAAAGCCGGTCTTTTTGCTCTGACAAAGACGGTTGCTAAAGAGGTCGCTCGTTTCGGGATCACTGTAAACTGCCTGACGCTCGGTTACTTCGAGACTGGGATGTTCCTTAGGCTTCCAGAATCTACGAGGAACAAGATCATTGAAGGGATACCTCTTGGACGCCCAGGCACTCCGTCAGAAGTTGCGGCTCCTCTTATATTCTTGGTGAGCAACGACTCAGGTTACATTACGGGCCAGGTGATTCACGTCAATGGTGGCTACTACGGGTGAACCGTTCATACATGTTGAGTTCAATTCGTCACCTAACTAGCGAACGTCATCGGTCCGCAGCCGATGCGAATGGAACGAGTCATAGAGAGAGTTTCCCGCCAAAGGCATGAGCCACATCACTTGACTCGGGTTGAAATACAGCCTTCGCCCCTGTGATGCGCTAAGGTGAGGATGGTGGGCATCATCTCAACGCCTTGTGCCTGCGACTGAGCGGCATGGCTCCCGCTCGTTGGACCTCCTGTCTTCCTCAGAGCTCTTAAGAGGGTAGGAAAGATGCAAGGAGGTGCAAAGGCCACGATTCTCTGGAATGCGTCGCTCTTCATCAGAGGCGAGTGAGACACGGAGGCATGGAGAACGGTAATTGCATCTAGTCAGAATCCGCCATTTGTTTTATCCTGATTTGCCGAGAGACTACTTCTTTGAACTCTGTCAGCGTCAGGCTGCATCAGGTCACAGAGTCGATCTTGTCACTTGGAATAAGAGTGGCAGGAGCCTGCCTGTCCAGTCAGTTGACGGGTTCACAATTCTCAGGGTAAAGGGACCTAATCTTGGGTTTGTGCTGGGATTCACCGACTTCCCCCTTCTGCCGGGCCTGCCAAAGGCGGTGTCGACACTCAAGCCTGACATCGTTCATGCCGAAGCCTATTACTTCCTTTCAACCTTACAGGCTATCGAAACCGCCGCGAACCTGAAATGTCCAGGGATCGTTACAGTGCATGGCACCACACTTGCAAGGAGAGGCCCTTTGGTGGATCTCGCACAGAACGTATACATCAGAACAGTGGGGAGACGCATATTCGCGCGCGCGAACCGGGTGATCTGCCTGACAGAAAGTGACGCGCACGAAGTGGTGGGCTACGGATGCCCAGCGGGCAAGATCTCAGTCGTGCCAAACGGCATTGATTCTGAGCTTTTCAGGCCCGGCGTCCAATCTGCAGACAACCTAGTCGTCTGGGATGGAAGGTTCGTTCTCGAGAAAGGGCTGCCCGACCTTCTCAAAGCAGCTAGAATTGTGGCCTCGAGCATCGAAGGAGTGAGGTTTCTGCTCATCGGGTATGGACCGTGGAGGCCCAAGATTGAGCAGATGGCACGTAATATGAGGCTCACCCCAGGGATAGTAGAATTCCGAGGGCCTGTGACCCGTGAAGAAGTCGCCCAGATCCTTAGACAGGCGACCGTGTTTGCGTTCCCTTCGGTTAAGGAGGGGCTCCCCTTGTCACTCTTGGAAGCAATGTCAACCGGAAAGCCCGTCGTGAGCACCCGAATTCCGTCCATCGAACAAATCATCTCACACGGTGACAATGGTCTGCTGGTGACACCGGGGGACTTCCAAGAATTGGCATTGGCCATAGGGACTTTACTCACGGATCACAATATGAGGAAAAAACTCGGGGACAATGCCAGACGGACTGCGCTCACAAAGTATTCGTGGAATCTTGTTCTGCGCAGACTCGACGATATTTACAAAGCTGAGATGGAGGCCCTGCGATAGTCCACGAGACTGTTCAAAGAGCTTGTAGAACGTTGATCAATGTGTATCGTCAATGCGAAAGAAAGCCGTTTTTCTTGAAGAAGCACAGTAACACTGAATACTCGCGTAGAATCGGATACCCTGGTGTATCTGTGCCGACCAGAGTTCGGGCGAGAGTCTGAGAAGGTCTGTCGACATGCTAAAACAAGGGAAGCCTAGGGTTCTGTATCTTTGCACCTACAATTCACCAAGGACGATGAGAATGGAGCGGATCGCCGCAGCGAATGGTTATGATGTCGTAGTCGGAACCTGGGAACGCGAGCCTGTCGGGCGCTCTGAACCAATTCAGAGAGGAATCAAGTTTACAATCATGCGCCTAAGGTCGTCGTATGGGGTCCGCTCCCTGCTATTCATGCCGATATGGCTGATGTTCGCGCTCTGCAGGTCTTTGTTCGGCGGATTCTCCGTCATTCAAGCGAGAAACCTCGACTCTCTCATCCCTGCAATTATTGCGTCGAAGATTTCTCGCAGGAAAGTAATTTACGACATGGCAGATTTCTATGCTGACTCCTACGCCTATGAGATTCCCATTCTTCGCAAGCTTTCACGTTCCCTCGAAATATCAGTACTGAGACGGGCTGACGCCTTGATTCTCTCAAGTGATGGGCAATACCTCCAAATTGGGAGAACCAATTTACCAATGACCAAAATGATTTTTTACAACGTCCCTATGGATCAGCCAGAGAGTCTCCTTCCGTCTTCGGAGAAATCCATTTCTGAAAGGATTACGTTGTTCTATGGTGGAATAATGTCGCATGAAAGATTCGAGGCACTTAGGAATGTCGTCGAAGCGGTTAGGGGTCTGCCTGTGCAGGTGGTCATAGCAGGGTTCGGAGAACACCCTAAATTGTTCGCCCAATTGAAAAGAGTGGGAGACGTGAAATTACTGGGGAAGTTGACGCACAGTGGAATCTTGAGGCGAACCGCTGAGGCAGACGCTATCCTGTTGCCATACCTCTCAAGCCAACCCAACCATTTAGTGACCCTTTCAAACAAGTTCTTTGACGCCATGGCTATGGGGACAATGGTCCTGGCTCCCCGCAATACCTTGACTGGTGAAATCACCGAAAGTGAGGGGTTCGGCCTTCTGATGGACTACGGAGATGTAAGCGAAATCCGGTCATGTGTTAAGAAGGTTATCAAGATGGAGGAGAGCGAACGGCTGTTAGTGGGAGACAGAGGAAAAGCATTGTTGCTCAGAAGGTTCAACCCTGAAAGAATCGGAAATGAATATCTCCAAATTCTCGGATCCGTTTGAGGATAGGACAATCCGCCATCCCCTCTAGGTCCTGCGCACCAGAAGAGGAGCCGGATTGTTGTCACATTGCTTGATGTGTCGGAGTCCATCAGACCGAAGTGAGACGACTTCGATTAGGGGGCCGGGGCATTGGGCTGGTAGACGTCCACCAAGCTACTCCCAATCACCAATGTGCTGAATACCGTGGTGAAAACGAAATCTCCCTCGTCGTACACGCCCGTGAACGTGTACTGGTAACTCTTGAAGATGACAAGGTATTGGTAGGAAGAATTGAGGGTCTGGTTAATGAGCACGGCTTGGGCCGTAGGAATAGGCAGAACACTGACTCCTCCATTGTGAATGAGTTGGAGGAGTGTGTCATTAGCCAACGAGTCGAGTGTAAGGTTGCCGTTTGTCAGAATGGTATCTCCGTCCTTGACACTACTGTTCAGCCAATTATTGAAAGAGTCGAATGAGTTCCGGGCAAGAACTGGGCTGGTCTGGACGATCGCAACTGTCTGATACACCGAAGCAATCGCAATCAGGCCAATTGTGGCAGCAACCAACGAACGGTGGGGAAAGACAATATCATGTTTCTCCTGCAATCTTGTTCCTACCTTCGAACCCTGAATTGCCTTCCAGACGAGGATTCCGAGTCCCAATAACAGGCCTATCGACAGCAAAGACGACTTCGTTTGATTAGTGTTGAGCACATCGACAACGATTCCACCCTGTTCCAGCATCGTAGACTCTAGATAATAGATCGCACCCAAGACAAGGACGCACGCAACCAACAAAGCCATTACCCGTCCTCTTGGGCTGTAGTAGAACCCCAGCGAAGCGAGGCATATTATGAATGGATAAAAGATCAGACTGTTCCGAGATATGTCAAAGTTTGGCAACAACAGTGAGGAAAGGAGTCCCCCGGCAATTAGAATTGACAGAATCAGGATAAGGTTGAACCGCCATATCCCCTCTCCCTTTTTGATGACCGAAACAATCCCTGCAATAAACAAGAAGATGATTGGATAAGAAATCAAGTATGGAGGTAAGATGGAGAGATACATCCCTTGTTCCAGAGAGAGCGCACTCACTTTGGAAATAGCGATTGGAAACGCCGCACTGTGATGAAATAGTGCAAAGAACCGCTCGAAAAAACTGATTGGAAGGAGTGGCAAGATCAAATTGTGGATGGCAGAGTTTGGAATTACATACGTGGAGACATTGTAGACCAAGTCTATAACAAGGTACGCGGACGGCAGCCCTATCAACAGGGCGAAGATGTGCCTCCTTTTCCCCAGTTCTGACTTCCAGACAACATAGGAGAACCCAACGTAGACCACCACAAAGATGATTGGGTGTCCAGGTTTGGTAAGGAGAGCAAACAGGAAGCTGAGGGCTCCGAATACTATCGGGTAGAGGTTAATCCCAAAACGGGCTCCCCTCTCGTTGCGGATCGATTTGATGAAGAAGTAGTATCCTAGGAACGAGAAGGTCGCAAATGCGAGGTCCACCAGAACTGTGGAACTCCAGATCATGAGAGCGGGTGTCGAAAAGGTCAGAGATGCCGCTATGAGACCGACCCTCTCGGAGGCCAAGTAAGACGAGAACATGAAAGTCGCGAGCATGGTCATTGAAAGGAAGAAGACTTCGATCACTCGACTGGACAACACCGGTGTCGACGAGATGGCAAGGAAGGATGAGATGGTAGTCGACCAGAGGGGTCGGGAGAGTGCGAAGTTCACCAGGTAGGCCTTGTTAGGAGCTAGAAATGAAAATGTCGAGAATAGGTTCAGCGATTTTGCGCCAAGCAGATATTTCAATTCGTCAGGTTTGGGGGTATAGGGCGAATTCAATACAACCAGGGAAGCCACTGCGAAGACTCCCGTCGCAAGAAACACGGCAAGGAGCTCGGACCTGGAGAAAAAGCAAACAGAGACCCCGGAGTGTGATTTGACACCTTCACGCGCCAGCGAGATAAACAGGAATCCCAGAATCCACAAGGCAATCGTCCAGTTGAACACCTGAAGATCGAATTTCAAGTACCAGACTGCGGTTCTGATGCTGAAGGTGATCAAAACGCTCATGACAAAGGATTTCAAGACGAACTCTGCGAGTCTGCTCATTTCTCTTTCGAGTGCCAAGAGTAAGGCAATTCCGGGGAGTATCAGAAGATACCATGGAGTCAGGAGGGCTCGCCCAGTGTCAGGCAAGGTGAGAAGGCCTAAAACGCAAAAGAGATCCATACCCAAAATGAAAACCACGACGTTCCTCCTACTGACCGAGAACGTCGAGGGCTTCGGAGTGTCGCCCATTTGTTTTGCCAACACTGGTCTATTAGGGCTTAAAGATTTAGCTTGTTTGAAGCCTCTAGCTGCGCCGCCCCAGAGAGGTTCTGCACCCCTTCTTCTCGGCGACCGTTCTTAGTCGGTCTGCAGAAACGACTCAATTCGCCGCCTCGTCGCACTGGCATTAGTGTTCACCCGGGCAGTCCGTCATTTTTCTGATTGCTCAGACAGCTGACTGAAGAATCGCAAGCAACTGTCTGGCCCTTCGACGATACAGGTCCTCGTAGCAACAGTGAATTTGTCTCTCGGGATCAGCAGTCGACTCAGGGTTCAGACTGATACCTGCTCGCAATCCTGACTTATCAATCCCATCGTACAAGGGACCTTGGATGGCCTTGGAGATAGCGAAGCAGTCAGTGAAGGGGAGCTTGATTCTCTTTGTCTCGAACATGTCTGCGACGCTTTTCAATGTGATAGCTCTCGTATTGATCGCAAGATTGTTGGGGCCATCAGGTTATGGAACCTATACCCTCGCTCTCCTGATCCCAGGAGTGCTCCAACTCTTCATTGGCTTTGGAGCCCTCCCAGCGGTGATAAGATACGCCGCATACTACACCTCTATTGGTAGAGAAGACGAGGCCAAGCGCTTCACACTGAATGTCATTCTGTTTTTGGTTCTGACCGGCGGAATTCTTACGATTTTCTGCTATATGGTTGCAGGAAGCCTGTCTTCGCTTATTCTGCAGCGGCCATCAATTGGGCCCTACGTTCAATTGGCATCATTGTCCATCTTGGGGACTACAGTCATGCAGACAGCGACAATGTCTGCCATAGGATGGAATCGGATGACGCTATCGGGGATGGCTACGATCACCCAATCAATAGCAAAAGTCGCATTTACCCCCTTCCTGATACTTCTTGGCTTCGGGATAACTGGAGCATTAGCCGGCCACCTAGCATCTTACTTCCTTGCAGGGTGTCTGGGCGTATCCATTTTGTACCTCAGGAAACTCAGAGGCTTTGGGCATGTGAGCGATTTCATCAAAGACACCAAAACGATGAACGCCTACGGTTTGCCAGTCTACGCAGGAAGCCTGCTAACTGGTTTGGCTGGATACTTTGTCTTGGTCATCCTTGCGAGTATCACTAGGGGTGGGGGGAACTCGGTTTACGGATACTATCAAGCGGCAGTTAATTTCACTACGCCGATAACGCTGTTTTCGACGGCTATGATAAGTTCCCTCTTCCCTGCCTTCGCTTCAATCGACGGGATAAGGGCCGATGTCAACCAAGCATTCCGACACGCGTACAAGTTCGTCGCATTCTTGCTAACTCCCATCGTCTTGTTCCTAATTGCAAGTGCGGAGCCCCTCATTAACATAGTGTACGGGAATGCATACATTCCGAGCGTGCCTTACCTCAAACTTCTCGCATTCGCATATCTTCCCATCGCATTCGGCTTCACCGTCCACCCTGCCTTCTTCAACGGTTTCGGAAGGACTAGGTTGACATTACTGCTCAATCTAACTTCATCGGCGAGCCTCTTTCTGGCTGCTCCCCTCTTGACAATCACGCTCGGCATGGGCGTGGAAGGACTCATTATTGCCATCTTTATTTCACTGTTTGTCGCGTGGGCCGTTGGCACCTTCCTTGCGTTCGAGTTCTTTCACGCTGTCTTGGACCTGAAATCGACGGGAATCATCCTCGCTGTCTCCGTCGTTAGTTTCCTTGCAACATCCATTGTGCCTACGGGAGATTCGGCTCTCATTACCCTCATCATTAATCTGGCTATCTTCTCGGGGGTCTACGCAACGCTTGCACCCATTGCGGGGGCAGTTACCTCGAAGGACCTGGAGTTATTAGAACTGACCCTGAGTGAGCCTGAAGCACTGCGGAAGATAGTGTCTCCGCTGCTGCGATATGAGCGACTACTCATCAACATTCGCAGGCAAGTAGACAGAACGTCAGAGAACAAACAGCCACTGTCATCCTAATCAGTGATCTATGGCATTGGAGCCCTTTCCAAAGCCGCTTGCGAAAATCGTTTCGCCAGAAACAATCAAGATTGGGTACTCAGTACTAATCGACAATCTTGTTCTTCTATTGAGCGGAAGGCGAACATATATGCTTCAATTCGAAACGCCTTATAACCGAGCGGACCTTGCTCTCCAAGAAAGGTATACTCAAACGTGAATTCCGGGCTCACCCCACTACGTGATTTTGCAATAGGCGAAAAGGCCCAGACCAGAAAGGCCATATCAGAGGATGACGTCGCCTCATTCGCCAATCTCACTGGGGATTTTAATCCGGTCCATCTAGACGACGAGTATGCCCAGAAGACCAGATTCAGGGGGCGGATAATCCATGGAATGCTGACCGCAGGACTGATCTCCGCGGTCCTGGGCATGAAGCTGCCCGGTCCGGGGTGCATCTACCTCAGCCAGGACCTGAAGTTCATCCGCCCTGCCCGCATCGGAGACACGCTGACGGCGGAAGTCGAGGTGGAGAGGTGGGACGCCTCAAAGAAGATCGTCGGGTTGAAGACTCGGTGTTACAACCAAGAGGGTGAGGACGTGGTTACAGGAAGCGCAATGTTGCTCGTTGAACCTCCTGGAGAAGGAGCCCATGATTAATCAGGTGGCGTCCCTCAAATTCAAGAAGATTGGGCAAGACGTGATGATATGGCCGCTGGCCAAGATAGTGTCTCCGGAGACAATTTCGATAGGCGATTCGGTGATCATAGATGACTTCGTATTCTTTTCAGGGGGTCCCAAGACTGAAATTGGTAGCTTCGTTCACATTGCTGGGTTCACCTCGATCGGGGGCGGAGGGGAGTTTGTGATGGAAGATTTCTCGGGTCTATCTGGAGGGGTACACGTCTACACCGGAAAAGAAGACTGGTCAGGTGACAGTCTTATCAATCCCGCGGTGCCCTCTCCATACCGAGTACCATTACGCACGTACGTCCATATCAGAAAACATGCGATCGTGGGGGCTCATTCGGTCATACTTCCAGATGTCGAGATTGGAGAAGGAGCTGTCATTGGTGCGAATTCGTTTGTCAAGAGAGATTGCAAACCCTGGACGGTCTACGGCGGGTCGCCAGCAGCAGAGCTTCGGCCTCGTCCCCAGGGACATCTCTTGGAACTCGAGTCCCGATTGAGAAAGGAATTGTACGACACAAACGGACGCTATGTTCCCATGGCAAAGCGGGGTTCCGCTGGCCACCAGCCTCCGAAAAGGGAGGCCTGAGGGTCGGGGCATGAGTAAGGTCGCGATCATCACTGGGGCTTCTGGGGGCTTGGGTTCTGCCCTTGACAAAAGTCTCATGGGGAAGGACTACAAGGTGGCGGGGTGCTACTTCTCAAACCGACCGAAAGGGTCGCCACATGTACCAAGTTGACGTCAGAACCTACCGAAGCGTCGCGAGTGCCTTCAAGCGGATAGAGTCCGACTTGGGCAAAGCAGACGTGTTGGTGGCTTGCCATGGGATTAACGACGACGCCAAGTTGAAGGACATGCTCTCCTCGCAGTGGAACAGAGTGATAGAGGTTAACCTGACAGGAACCTTCAACTGCTTGAAGGCTTCTGTCTCGGTGATGAAGCCCGACGGTCAGATACTCGTCATGTCCTCAATCGGGGGCGACAAGGGCCTCTACGGAGCCGCCAACTACGCTGCCTCCAAGTCAGGCCTCTCTGGCCTAGTCAGGTCGGCAGCCAAAGAGTTCGCGAGAGCGGGGGTCAGGGTGAACATGCTGACCTTGGGCTACTTCAATGTGGGTATGGGTGACAGGCTCCCTCCCAAAGTGAGAGACATGGCTACAGAAAGGTCCCTCCTACATAGGTTCGGGACCTCAGAGGAGTTTTGTGCGGCGGTGTTGGGCATTTTGTCGAGCTCGTATGCGACCGGCCAAGTCTTCACTGTCGATGGGGGGGTAACTCTTTGATAAGCTGTGATGTTGCGATGAACACATTGCCTCTCTGAAGCACTGGATTCTATTTGGGACCATGTCAATAGTTCTGGCGTGGTTCGTATGACTCCTGGCGGAAAGGAGACTTCGCCGGAATCTCTTCGGGCTGCAGAGTCTTGACCGATGACCTCCTTGAGTGGCTTGACAGGACCGACCATTCCCAAGGAGTAGCGGTCAGTAAAAGGGAGCCGGTCACCCAAAAAACATTGTGTAATCGGAGCCAATACAGTGACACTTCCTAGAGTCATCATAGGGGAAGGGGTGGCAGTGGGAGAGGCTCTCTCGTTACGAAGGATTGCAGTTCATGGACGTCTGTGCTGGATCTCCCGCCCGCGTGATTCGCAAGCGCCCGAGAGGAGTAATGTTGAGATTAGAAAAGGGAATTTGAAAGAGAACTCAGGAGTCATGTCTTCGACACAAAAGGTCAATATCTACCTCTGTGCAGGAGAACCGAAGACAGCTCTTCCGATGGCAAATGGGCACCTTGTGGAACCTTTCGAAGGGAGCCGCGGGATGAGTGCGTGGATTGGAGATTGGGACCAAAGCCAGATAGAGGCTCATTTGAACTCAATCAAATAGACGGTTCGACCCACCTGATTTAACCCAGTTCAGCAATCCTTAGCCATCCTCCCCTCCTTGAGCGCCACCTTCTCGAATACTTCGAAAAGGGCGACCTTTCGATTCTCCATGCTTGACGTCTTCAAAAAGAAGGTTCTCACGTTAGCGCCTAATCTTGCGGAAAGGGCAGTGTCTCCCAATATTCTCCGGAGACTTTCAACTAGCCCCAAGTAATCCCCTTTCCTAATTAGGAATCCAGTTTCTCCATTGACGACAAAGCTCTTTGGAGACAAGATACCAATCACAGGTCTTCCAATTGAGGCGGCCTCCCAAGAGACAGTGCCCTGGCCCGGATATGCCAAGTCGCATACAACAGTTGCAGCATTGTAGAGGAGAGGCATTTGTTCGTATGCGATTCTGCCAGCAAAGAAGACCAATTTGCTCATCCCAGATTGCTCAATTGTATTCATTGCCTGCTGTTTCAAAGGCCCGTCTCCAACGATTACAAACAGACAACCTTCGCATGCCCGCGCTACGATCGGAAGGGCTTGTAAGAATTCAACGACGCCATACCTCTCCGTAAGGGAAGACGCAACAAGAAGAATTACCTTCTTCCCCTTGGCGGCCGAAAGAAGCTCCGAAACCTGTCTACTTGGTGATATCGATTGAAGTCCGGCTCTCATATCTTCAACGCCCTTAGGGAGAAGATACAGCCTTTCTTCGGGCAGGCTGCCTAACTTTGATGCAATGCGTTGATGAGTTCGGTGGTTTACGATTATGGCGTCGGACTTGCGCAACACGAATCTGCTAAGTATGGCAGTATTCCGGCGAATTCCATATTTCGGGTCTTCCGGGATGATTTGAATGTCATAACCCCAAACGACGGAAACGACCTTGCTTGAACTCACTTTGGAGGAAAGCAACGCCACCAAGCCAGCGGGGTAAAGCCAGTGGGCATAGATGATGTCATATTCCCTCCGAAGAAGGCCTGCCTCTAGTATTAATGAAAAGTTGTATAAATCGTACACAAACCACCTAACAGGCACAGGGGGAGGACGCAGCTTAAGCAGAGGGATGATTGAACGGTTGAGATTCCTCATGATCGTAATGACGACAGAGGCCGGTGAAGGCAAATTTGGTCGGAAGATATAGGATTCAGTCTCACATGATAGAGATAAGCTCCGTAGCTCCGTCTCCGTCACGGGATGCCGATTAGCAAGAAAAAGGACACGCATGACAATTCCGCTCATCGACTGAGCCAGCCGGTCAACTTCGAACAGAGGGGCATCTGCCTTGACTCCCGCGTGTGTTACCACCTCTCAACGCTATAACCACTTCTCGACCGAATAGTCCTCGTCCTTGGTAGATGATGACACATCCGAGGCGACGAGTAAGCAGATTCTCGGTCTTCTGGGATACACCAAGCGAGTAGCTTCGTTGACGCAAGATCCAGACAGCGAGATCACCCAGCGCAGCCCAGCATGGAATATGTTCACTGACGTTCGTCATCCCTGGCCTCCTTCGCCTCCTCCTTGGATTCGATGTGACCAGTGGCGTCAAACGATACACAGCCATTCGATTACAGTCGGCAAGCCCTATGGAGCCCGATTATACGATTATACACAGTATGAGCCGTTACCCCATCAGGTTAAATCTGAGCGTCCCAATCGCAAATACCAGTATAAGTGCACGCTTAATAGAAGTGCACCTCACTCGCGATGTCGTTGCACTTCCGCCAGAGGCACGGCGTGTCCCCTTCCCTGCCTTGTTCAGTGCCGCAGCTGATTTTTCATCATGAACGGTTCTCCGGCTCTCCTACGACATTCACCCAGTTCGCCACCGTCTCGAGGTGCTCCCATGGCCTCCAAGATAAGGCTCTTCAGAAGGAGGAGACGTCTGATCCTAGAACCAACAACCGTATGCGACAAGATCAGAGGGCGGCGATCCAATGATCAGAAGAGCCGCTTCACCCGCCCACATTTCCCTCAGGGCGAAAATCAAGTCTAGCCGCACGAGGTCGGTTCTTGCCGCAATGATGCTGGCGGCGTCGGTGCTGGCCGTGGCCTTTCCCCTCGTGCTCCCTACTCAGGCCGCGCTAAGCGCCGCTCAGACCACCTCAGGCACCTGCTCAGGCTGCACTACAATCAGCTTGGCCTACCCTAACGCAGTCCAGTCCGGCGATGCCCTTGTCGTGATGATATGCTGGAGTGGCGAGGTCACCGGCGAGTCCTTCTCGGATTCTAGCACGACGAATGTCTATCAGGAGGTTGTCTCGCGCAGCAACACGGTCGAGTGTGCGGGGGCATGGACGAGGGCGGTAGAATCAAGGGCCATTATGGAGACAGTTTCTTGGACCGGGTCGGTGAACGCCTTCCTCACCGTTTACGAAGTCTTCGGCTCGACAACCATAATCACCGTGCTCAGAAACTCTGGGACCGGGTCAGGAACGTCCCTATCGGTCACACCAACATCCGACGGCCTGCCGTCCATTGAGATTGCCTGCTACGGGACCAGCTCGTCCGTGACCCTAACGGCAGGGCCCTCTTTCACTCTAGACGGATTGTCAGCTACGGGAGGATGTGAACATGCGACAAACCTAAGTGTTCTGACCACTTTTCCCATGACATCAAGCGCAAGCGTAACGTGGGTCGGGGTAGGATTGGTGATCCTTCAGCAGAGCTCCGGCACAACCCAGTGTTCAGGAGTCGCAACCACGACATTCAACTGCACGACTGGGCATAACACTAACCAAGTGGGGATTGGCGACTTGTTAGTTGTAAGCGCGTCGAGAACGAACGCCGGAGGGACATGGAGCATTTCCGACAACCAGAGCAACGTTTGGACGAACGAGGGGTCGGTTAGCAATACAGCCAAGGCTCAGGTGTGGTACACAGTGGCGAAGGCATTCGGATACGACCAGGTGACTGTGAACTTCTCCGACTCGGGCCCACAGAGCGTAACAGTGAGCATCATGGATTGCGGACCCGAATGCACCAACAAAAGCGTAACATACTCCACGGGGGTGGGCACGGGCACTACGTTCAGCGTCGCGAGCCAGACCATGGCAATCGGGATGGGATTCGCCACGATAGCCGCGACATCGAATCCTGGGACAGTAACGTCAGACCCTAGCTTCTATCCCTGGGTAGCCACGAATGCTGGGGTCATTCTGATTCACGGGTTCACAACGCGGTCAGCCAACAGCTGCCGTGGGTCTGGGACGAACAACGTGACGTGGGCCGAAATCTGCGTCTCATTTGCGGCGGGAATCGTAGAGACGCTGACCTTGGACAAGGGAACCAATGCCGCGGCGATCACGCCCTCAAACCATTTCACTTTGTCTTACAAGTTCGACGGCATTTCAAGGTCTCTTCCCATAGGAGCGAGGACAACGACATGGGTGGACGACCAGTTCGACACCAACAGCATTAGCGCAGTTACATCATCGTCAACTTCTACCCACGAGTGGGCTATCCATTTCTCGGGAGGCTTGCCTGTCCCTCAAACCTGGTCCTCGGACATCACTGCGCAGACAGTCACAAAGAACTACATTTATTACGAGCAGTACAAGAACACCCTCAAGATAACTCCGTTCTCGCCTTCGACCTGGGACGCGGGAAGGACGATCAAGATAGATGGCGTTCAGCTGGGATTGAACACTGTCGTGGCCACCTTCGCCCCTCCAAACGGCGGAGGCTTCCAAACTGCTTCGACTTGGACGGATAAAGGGCAGGGTGTCGTTTGGGAGCAATCTACGGGCGGAGTCGCGGGGCAATCGTGGGTCCCCAACCCGATTGCGTCTTCAGCGATAGCCTCCGGCGGCGGGACGTACAACTCAGACTATACCCTCGTGTCGAGCGGTGTCGCAACGACAACGGCCCTTTCTACGACAACGACAACGGCCCTTTCCACGACAACTAAGACATCCAGTACCACGTTGACTAGAACGAGCACGACCACAACTGTTCTAGATCCCGGGACTCATCAGACCGTGACAGCTACCCTTGTGAACATAGAAACTCAGACTAAGACTGGCACGACAACGGTCACCCAGAAAGTTACTAGCACGGCAACTCAGACAGCGTCGAGAACGACGACCCAGACGGCTACCAGCACTGTCACGGCAACCGAGAATGAGACAGAGACGTCGACTACTTCCGCCGTGTCTACCACCACGGCGTATGTGACAACGACCTCAGCAACCACGGTCACGTCGGGCACGACCACCACCAGCACGACGACTCGAACTGATACCTCTGCGGGCCTTCCGACCTACATCTGGATACTGGCTGCCACCGCTCCGATTGTGCTCCTCCTGGCTGTCTACCTCATGAGATTGAAGGGATTTCTCTAGCTGAGGAACCAGGTAGTGGATCTCACCGTAGAAGTGGGAGCTACCGGCTCACGGAACGCCTCTCCTGTAGTGGAGATCGGCATTGGGAAAGTGGGCATATCAGCGGCACGCTTTCAGGGATTTGCGTTACCAACTGCGTATCCAAGTTGCCGCCCCTGATCCAACCAGAGGGAACCGCTGCCATGATTCCCTCGTGTCTGGGATGCTTCTCCGATTCGTCATAGCGGACGTAGGTGTTACAGGCTCAAGATGATTACGCGACGATGATTGTCGCGATTACCTCGTTGGTAAGGAGGTTTATCACGGAAATGGTGTTCGAGCCGGCGTTCGTTACATATCCGCGGTTGGAGCCTGGTATGAGGGCCACGCCCCAGGGCCTAGGCCCGGTCGGTATGGGGATTTGTGGCGACCCTGACGTTATGACGGTGTTCGTCGATGTGTTTATCTCCGCGAGGGAATTCGTTGCCGCATTCGCCACGTACGCCCTGCTTGTGCCGGAGTTGATTGCGATCCCCTCGGGGGTCCCCCCTACAACTACAGTAGTGACCAAGGCGAAGGTCGACCCGTTTATCACCGAGACTGTGCCCGAGCCCGAGTTCGTCACGAAGACCCTGTTCGTCGACGGGTTGACGGCCACCCCCCACGGGTTGCTCCCCACGGGCGCCGTGGTCACCAGATAAGATGAGTCGATGATTGAGATTGTGTTCGAACCGTAGTTGGTAACGAAGACCGTGTAGAACGGTCCTGGGCCTATGGCGACTCCCTGAGGGATGGTTCCGACGACGATGGTCTTGATCACAGCATTCGTCAATGTACTAATCACCGTGACGGTGTTGGAACCTGAGTTTGCCACGTAGAGCCTGTTGTTCGATGGGTTGACGGCGATGCCAGTCGGGTGAGTCCCGACTGCAATGGTGCGAATTACCGTGTTATTGTTGCCGGCGATTACCGAAACAGTACCCGAAACGTAGTTGCTCACGTAGATTAGGTGCGTCGCCGAGACCGAGTCGACCGCGACACCCCAGGGAAGTGTCCCCACCGCCACCGTCGCCACCACAGTATTGTTCGAACTGTCTATCACTGAGATGTGGTTGGAGGCCGGGTCTGCGACGTAGACCATCCCTGCTATCGGGTCCGAGGCGATTCCTTCCGGGCCGTTTCCTACGATGACGGTGACAGTGGCGCAGGCTATTGAAAACGAGGAGGGGGTACCAACGCTGCTGTCGGTCACCTTGACAGAATAGGTGCTCGTCACCGAGAGCACTCCTGTGTTATAGGACGGCGAAGTCTGCCCCGAGAGCGTTGTCGAACATGTGGCCCCCGTGTACCACTGGAACGTGTACGGACTGATGCCGGCGGAGGCGGTTGCGAGCAGGAGGACCGACTGACCGGCCCCGATTGAGGGCGACGGGGGACTGATGGAGACGGTCGGGCGCGGGTGAACGGTGAAGACGGTCGTTGCGGTAATCGCAGTCGAAGGTACCCCTGATCCGTCAGTGACCTTGGCACAGTAGTAGGTGGTCGAGCCTGTGGATGCGAAGGTGAATGTCGTGGGAGACACGATCAGGTTGGTCTTCGGGGTTCCGACGGCAGTCGTGTCGAAGGCGCAGTTGGAACTCAAACCGCTGAAAAGCGAGGCTGAAAAGGGCGAAGTCCCTCCTGACCAGGAAACCGTCGCTGTAACGACTGTGGTCTGGCCTGAGTCGATGCCTGCGGGAGACAGCGGCGCAAGGCCCGCGACGAGGACAGGGTTGAAGGTAAGCGCGGACGTGGTCGACAACACGGTAGCGGGAGTCGCGGAACTATCCTTCACCGATATACAGTAGTTTCTGGTCGACCCCGGTGAAGCGAAGCTGAAGGAGGCCGAAGTACCAGTGAGCCCCGTCTGCGGGTTGGAACTCGATAATACTGCCACCACTGTTGTATCTGAGGCGCAGCTGGTGCTCGAGCCGCTCCGAAGAGTAACTGTGTAAGGCGCTGTCCCTCCAGTCCAACTTGCCGCGGCAGATATTGTGCTCGACTGGCCGGTGTCCAAGAATGCCGGGATGATAGCAGGAGCATGGGGAGCGAGGGCCGGGTTCACCGCGAAGAAGGACGTGCTGGAGGAAGTGGACGTGGGAACAGCGCTGTCCTTCACTGCTACGCAGTAGTAGGTGTTCGATGCCGGTGACAAGAAGGTGAACGTGGTGGAACTCGTCGCAAGCCCTGTCTTGGGGTTCGACCCGCTGGACACGACGGCAATGATGGTGTCTGAACTACAGGTCGTGCTGGACCCGCTGTACAGGGTGACTGTGTATGGTGAAGTCCCGCCCGACCAGCTGACGAAGCCGGTCACACTGATCGGAGCCTGACCCGAGTCGAGCACGTTGGGGAATATTGAGAAGGCGACGGTGCCGATTGCTGGGTTCACGGCGAACAAGGAGGTCGACGTCGATACGGTCACTGGAGTGGCGGCGCTGTCCTTCACCGACGCGCAGTAGTACTTGTTCGCCCCTGGGGCAGGGAACGAGAACGTCGTCGAGTTCCCTGATATGCCGCTCCTGGGATTCGTTCCAGAGGTCACTGCCACTACCGCAGTGTCGGAGGCGCAGCTGGAACTGCTCCCGCTGAAAAGCGTGACCGTATACGGAGTAGCTCCTCCGGTCCAGCTCACCGTCCCGGAGACAGTGACCGCCTGACCCGCGTCAATGGCCGTCGGGGAGAGGAGCAGAGAGGCGACGAGGACGGGGGCAACAGTGACCACGGTGCTCGCGCAGACCGTTGCCGCTGGGGTTCCCGAGCTGCTGTCCCCGACCCTGACCGAATAGGACTTCGTAGCATTGAGGACCCCTGTCGAGAATGTGGACGAGATCTGCCCTGCGATCGCGGTCGTGCAAGTCCCTCCAGTGTACCACTGGTAGGTGTACGGGGCGGTGCCCAGCGTAGCCACTGCGGAGAGCGCGATTGCCTGCCCGGAGTCGAGGGTGGGAGAACCGGGGGAGATGGACGCCATCAGGGCTTGGTTGACTACGAATCTCGCGGAGGCGGATGTCGCGGTGGCAGGGGCGTCGGAGCCGTCGGTCACGGTGGCGCAATAGAACGTAGTGGTCCCAGGGGTGGGCACGGGGAAGCTCGCGGAGGGTCCTCCGACCCCCTCCAGGGGATTGAATCCGGAGGTGACGGCAGCGATTGTCGTGTCGAAGAGACAAGCGGCGCTCGAGCCGGTGAACAGGGTAACCGTGAACGGGGATGTGCCGGTCATCAGCTGGACCGTGGCAATCAGGCTCGCCGTCTGGCCGACGTCAATCGCAGTAGGAGACAGGCTCACCCTTGGGGCCAACATTGGGTTGACGGTTACCGCTGAGGAAGAGGTCGTGGACGAGCTCTGAGGGGTCGAGGCACTGTCGGTGACGACCGCGCAGTAGTAGGTCGATGATGAGGGGCGCACTCTGAACTTCGCGGTGACCGAGAAGACGCCCGTCATGTTCAGGCCCGTCGGTGAGGCCCCGGAACAGTCCGGGGACGAGTTCGAGCTGATTTTCACCGTATAGGGCGCAGACCCCGCGCTCAGCCAGGAAACCGTCAGGTTCGCGCTCTGGCCATCGTCTATCACGACGGAAGGAGGGAGGATGGTGACCGGGATCCCGGCGAAGGCCGAGTTAACGGTGACCGTGGACTTCTCGCAGGGCTGGGCCGGGGGGCTCCCGGTGCTGCTGTCCGAGACCCGTACCGAGTAAGAATTCGACGCGGTCAGGCTCCCCGTGGAGAAGGTTGACGTTGTCTGCCCGGAAATCGGGGAGGCGCACATTGACCCTGAGTGCCACTGGTACGTGTATGGAGGGGTCCCCTGCGAACCCGAAGCGGTCAGCGTAACTGACTGCCCGGAATCCAATTTCGGGGCCCCGGGCGAGACAGAGGCAGTGAACACGGGGTTGATGTCGAACTTCACTGCCGCCGAAGAAGTCGAAACTGACGCACCGTTGACGACGGTGACGCAGTAGTAGGTGCCTGTCGCGGGTGCGGCGAAAGAGAACGCCGCCGTAGTCCCCGCAAACCCTGTCAGGGGGTTCGACCCCGAGGAGACGGTGACGACCTTGGTGTTAGCCGAGCAGGTGCTCGAGGTCCCGGAGTAAAGCGTGACCGCGTAGGGGGGAGAACCCCCGCTCGCCATGACCGTGGCGGTGACAGTTCCCGTCTGGCCGAAGTCGAATCCAACCGGTGACAGAACCAAAGTTGGCGCATGCAGGGCAGGCCCCACGGCAATCACCACAGTCGGGGATACGCCGCTTGACCCGCCCGAGCTTGAGACTTGGCCGCAGTAGCGAGTGGTGGAGGTGGGCGATACCGTGAAGATGAACTGGGGTGCGGTAAGCCCGGTCTTCGTCCCCGCGACGGTCGAGGAGGAAGAACAGTCACCATTTGAGCTGCTGTAAAGCGTGATCGAGTACGGAGCGGCTCCTCCCTTCCAGCCTACACCGACGGAAACGGACTGGCCGGAGTCTATGGATGAGGCCGCTGGGGTCACGGTCGCTGGACTGGGAAATATCCTGCCTGCCAGCAGATATCCGATGACCAGTACGCCTACGATTATGCCCGCGACGAAGACCCACGTGAGAACGCGTGAGGAAAGGGACATGAACCTGACACACCCGCAATGGACGAATTTAAAAGCATGCAAAGCATACGGAGAGTTTGGGATTCTTCATGGTAGTCCATCCTGGTTGCCAACACTTTCTCCGATTCCCCTCCTCCTTGGCCGTGGCATCGGGCCGCCCCTTCCTCTAGCATAATCACCATGCACGGTTGCAAAGAGTAAGCCAGTATGGTTGATACTCCTGGAAAGGCATAAATCGCGACTTCCGACCATTGTGGATACGCAATCCCGACACTTGGTCAAGACATTGGCTGGGCTGCTGATCATGGTCATGCTTTTGGCGACCGTCCCGCCGGGTCTCCGATATCAGGGAGACACTGCGCCTCAGACCCCAGGAAATTCGCACGACTCATCACCGCAGGTCTCCTACCGAGCGCCGCTTTCGGAGTCAGGAGACATGGCTCGCTCAATACGCGCCGACTTGGGACTTTCTTCCTACGCCTCGAACTTCAAGGCAACCATACGTGGTGGGACTCCGGTCCCCCTGGTCGTCGGCTATCCTGGACCCTCCTCTTCATCGGGAACGAGCCTCGCGCCAATTGCGGGCCCCATCCCTCCGAAGCCAAGGGGAGCGGTAAGGTTCGTCAACGACACGAGTTTCAACGCCCAGACCGAGACAAGCGTCGGCGCCTTGAGATACGGTCCGCTCGCAGCCAACGTCGCAGTCATGGGGAGCTTCAACGACTACAGGGCCTTCTTCTGCCCCGGGTCGCCGACCGACTACGCCCTGGAGATCACGTGCCAGGACCCGTACACCGGTTCCCTTACGGGCTGGACCTTCAGCAAGGACAACGGGCGCCATGTGTTCAAGGGCGGCCTTGTACCGGGGGTCTACACGCCGAACACGGTCGTCAACCAGAGCGACCCCGCTCACGGCAACGACACGGTCTCCTGGAGGCAATGGGCCTTCGGGGACCCGGTCTCGCTCCCCTTCTGCACTGGGCCCCTGCCTTCATCGTGTGGGTTCTACCAGGTGTCCCTGGCCCTGAACCCATTCTTCGGGACAAACGGAATCGAGCTCTCGGTGTCGGACTATGCTCTCCTCGCCGACGCCGGGACCAACTGCACCACGACGGACTCTGTCGACTTCTCCGATTACTTCGGACCGGAGACAAGCCCCTGTTTCACGAGCGCGCTCGTGTATGGCAACACGACGATAGGGTTCGACTACAACTCCACGGAGATCACACCCCCGACGACCCAGGAGGACAAGCCCACCGCTGTCGTAGTGGAGAACCCCGATTCGTTGCTTTACGGGAGCATCTTCATCGGCTGGGACCACTTCAACCCCGACGGGACCAGCGACAGTTACCTGGCTCTCTGCAGTCCCTCTTTGTCCTGCACCATGTACTCTGGAGGAGGGATGGCAGTGGCGTCGAGCCCAGACGACTACGCCGCATGGACCACCCCGGCAGTGGATTCCGCCGGGAACGTGTATGTCGCTTGGTGCAACTACGGTACTCTATTTTCGATTGGGCCGGTTGAATGCAGGGAGAGGAGCGTGCTGGGGCCAGGAAGCTACGGGTCCGTCAAAACCATTTTCAGCTTCATGGGACCAGCCGGGGACGTCCCTCTGTCCCGGCAGCTGCCTGACACCTACGTGATCCAAGGGTTCGCCACGGAACAGTTCAGGACTGCGAACGTGATGGCCTTCGGGGCCGACAAGAGCGGCAAGTCGGGCCTGAGCGGGGAGCTGTACTTCGCCATTGCCGTATGCACAAGCGGTAACTTCTACGCCCTTTCGGCGACGACCGATTTTCCCGGGGCCTGCGGTTACTCCGAGATCGTCTTCGCAAACTCGCCGGATTCAGGGACGACTTGGTCTGGCCCCAGGGTCTTATCGAAGCCCGCCGTGAACATCCAGCCGACTCTCACTGTCGACAAGGCCTCGGGAGTAGTCACGGTCCTCTGGTACACGGCCGTCTACGACCGCTTCAATCACAGGCTGGACGTGCAGGACGCGAAGTCGGCCAACGGAGGGGCCACCTTCGCGACCAAGAGGCTGACTTCAGTGTCCAACGAACCCAGCGCCGACCCCTTGATGTTCAGCTACCTCAGCCCCTTCGGGGGGTCCTGGGCAGCCCCCCAGTTCGGCGACTACATGGGTGCCTACGCCCTTGGAGGGAAGGTGTACGTTCTCTTCTCGGCGAACTACGCGGCCATCGCCACGCCTGAGGGGACCACGACCCAGGTCGACCCATGGCTCATCGTCGCCGTCCCCTAGACTGAAGCACTTACGGCCTCGGAATGAGGGGTCTGGGTTCCCTTGTGGGGGGCAAAGGACTGCACGGGTGTGAAAAGCTCACCACAGTGATACCGTTGATACCACTGAAACTGTGGCTTCGAAGTTGTCAGTGACGAACACCGTGTTGGTCCTCAGGTTGACCGCGACCCCCGAGGGCCCCCCGCCGACTCCCACGGTCGAAATCACACTCCGCGAACGGCCGTCAATCACCGAGGCAGTGTAGTCGTTCGTGTTCGTCACGTAAATCCTGTTCCTGAACCAGTCGACGGCCACACCAGAGGGGCCGGCCCCGACTCTTATCGTCCCCACGACCCTGAGTGTCCTTCCGTTGATCATGGAAATCGTGTTGTCGTTCCCGTTCGCAACGTACACCATGTTCGACGCGAGATTGACGGCGATGCCTGAAGGAGAGTTGCCGACGGTGACGGTGCCTATGACGAAGGGCGTCTTCCCCGTAATCACCGAGACAGTGTTGTCGCCCCCGTTGACGACGAAAACCCTGTGCGAGTTTGGATTCACGGCCACGGCCATTGGCCTGGTTCCAACAGTGATTGTCGCGAAGACCAAGTTGCTCGTGATGTCTATCGCGGACACTGACCTGTCCCCACTGTTGGCGACGTACATCACGTGGTTCCTGAGGTTGATCGCAATCCCCGAGGGCGCGTGGCCCACATCGATCGTCGTCATCACGACTTTTGCTTTCCCATCGACTACGCTCACGGTGCCGTCTCCGCTGTTCGTTACGTAGACCCTGTTGGTGTAGGGGTTGACCGCTATGCCCGAGGGGCCGTTTCCGACGCCTATGGTCGCAGTCACAAGGTGCGTCCGTCCGTTAATCACCGAGATGGAGTTGTCGTCGGAATTGGCGACGTAGACAGTGTTCGTCCTCATGTTCACGGCTATCCCTTTCGGATACCCTCCGACGCCCACAGTGCCGGTGACGAGGCGGACGCTGCCGCCGATGACAGACACGGTGTTGTCATGGAAGTTGGTGACGTAGACCGTATTTGATGATGGGTTGAACGCGACACTCGAAGGACCGATTCCTACCCCGATCCTCAGTGTCAATGCCCGAGTCCTGCCGTCCACCACCCCGAGGGTGTTCCCATTGGCGCTGGTGACGAACACGGTGTTCGTCGACGGGTTGACCGCCACGCCCGAGGGGGAACTGTCGACCCCTACGGTAGCGGTGACGGTGTTAAGTGTCCCGTTGATGACCGAGAGGGTGTTGTCGTTCGCGTTGGCGACGTAGATTACGTTGGTGACCAGGTTCGCCGCGATGCCAGAAGGCCCGTTCCCAACGGGAATCGTGGCGACGATGCGGCGCGTGGCCCCGTTGATTACGGAGACCGTCTTTCCTTGAGAGTTGGCGACGTACACCCTGTTGGTCACTGGGTTCGCCGCAACCCCCGTAGGTGCGGTTCCCACCACCACTGTCCCCGCCAGTAGGTTCGTATTTCCATTGATGATTGAAACCGTGTTATAGAAGGAATTGGTTACGTAGATCATGTTGGTAGTCGGGTTGACCGCCACCCCCTTGGGATAAGCTCCAACGCCGATGGTCCTGATGATCAGGTTCGAGGCCCCGTCGATGACCGAAACTGAAAAGTCCTTGGAGTTAGCTACATAGACGCGGTTGGTCGAAGGATTGACGGCGACGCTCGAGGGGCCCCTCCCCACGATCACCGTCCCGATGACGGTGTTTGTCTTGCCGTTCATTACGGAAATCGTGTTGTCGTCGAAATTCGCGACGTAGAGAATTCCGGTCGCGGGATTGACGGCTACGCTGATTGGGCCTGCTCCCACTGCAATGGTCGAGGTGACAAGGTCCCCTTTGCCAGCGATGACAGAAAGGACGTTTTCGCTGTAATCAGTGACGTAGACGTTGTTGGTCGAAGGGTTGACGGCGATGGCTGAAGGGCTATTCACGCTCAGAGTCGCGACGACAAGGTTGGTCTTGACATCAATCAACGAAATAGAGTTGCCGAAGAAGTTCCCCACGTAGACGATTCCGGTCGTCGGGTTCAGAGCAACCCCCCTCGGATAGGTTCCCACCCCAATTGTCGCCGAAACTGTGTTCGTGCTCCCGTCTATCACCGTGAGTGCGTCACCGTAGAAATCGGCGACATAGACCTTGTTGGTGGAAGGATTGACGGCAAGGCCGAAGGGCCCGGCAACGGGAATCGTCGCGGTCACCGCATTGGTGTCGCCGTTGATGACGGAGACTGTGAACGCGTAGAGGTTCGAGACGTAAATGGTCTTGGTCTTCAGATTCACCGCAATCCCCATCGGGTAGCTTCCCACCGGAACCGTAGCTGCGACTGTGTTCGTCTCGCCATCAATGACTGAAACTGTGAAGTCGTAGAAGTTGGTGACGTAGACTGTGTTAGTGGAGGGGTTGACAGCCACGGCCGAAGGGCCGTTCCCCACACTGATGGTTGTGTAGACCAGGTTTGTGCTCCCGTTTACGACCGAGACTGTGTTGTCATAGGGGTGGGTGACGTAGACAGTGTTGGTCGACGGGTTCACCGCTACGGACGACGGGGAGCTGGTGAAATGAACAGTACCCAAAACGTGGTTGAGCTTTGCGCTTATCACGGAGAGCGTATTATCGTTCGAGTTCACCACATAGATCAAGTTCGTGATGGGATTTATGGCAACGCCGACGGGGCCGCTCCCGACAGGTATCGTAATCGGTGTCACAAGAGCATGGGAAATTGGAATTTCGAGGATGAGGACGATTAGGACGAGGAAAACCGACGGGACGCTATGCCTCTCCAAATGCCTCCTCAAAGCAACCCTTCGGAACTGTTGGGAGGCAGAGGAGTCTTAAGCCTTTTTCGCGTTGGCTAAGGACTGGCCTACCAAATCTTTCGTTCACAAGCAAGAAGGTGAATGCCAGATTGACCCATGTAATTTCCAAATACGGGAGGCCGTAAGAAAATTTACGGGAGGATTGGCGGCTACTTTGCCGTATTCAAAACAGCTGCGTAGAGGCGCATCCCCTGTTGAGTTGCCCTGTAATACCTCTCTCTCGACTGAGTGACCGCCGGGGCTACGAGGCCCTGGGCCTTCAACTCGGAAAGGGCGCGGCTGACGTGGCTGACGTGCTTGTTCTCAAGGGAAGCAAGTTCCGTAGGTGTCATAGCTTCCTTTGACAGATGCCCTAACAACCTCAGCCTTACCTCGCTCCCAATGACCCCATTCGGCGCGCTTCCGATGTTGCTTGCCGACATTCAGCCCTCCCAGAAGGGGGGCTTTGCATATTTTAAGATTGTTACCAGACCTGAATGGAGGATAAATGTCGGTCTTTGTCATCCAAGGCGCAGTGGATTCCAGAACAGGGATGGTTCAAGAAAGGGCGCCGTACCTAGGAGCAGAATATTCGTCAGATGACGAGAATATACACGTCTGAGGCCGCCGGATTCTCGGGGGGTCGAACTTGTTGACCTTACATTGGACGGTCCGCGGGAAGAGCGCAGGAAACCGCATATGAATCAGAGAAGGAGAGGTGCTCCGATGGCGGGGACAGAACTGCCGCTTACTCTTCAGAATCAGGACTCCCGATGGGTCGGAGAGACGACCGGATGAACCTGGACGATCGGCATCTTTCGGTTGCGATGCTTCTGTCTAATCCTGCCACGAACGACCCCCGCCCGCTCAGAGAGGCCCATTCGCTGGCAAGCAGAGGATACAGGGTCACCGTATTCGCCTGGGACAGAGATAGAGCCACTACTACAGACTCCATCTACTCCGACGGAGTCACAGTGAAGAGGTTCCATCTCCATGCTGGCCATGGCACCCCAGTCTTCACGGTTCCGCGGCTTTTGCTCTTCCACCTCTGGTGCCTAGTTCAACTTGCGGCATCTGGGCACAAGGTCGTGCACTGCCACGACGTCGACACTCTACCTGTCGGGATTGCCGTGAAGGCGACAGGTTTCAGGGGGATGAGGCTGGTCTATGACATGCACGACCTCCCTGAGGCTTTCCTCAGGTTCTTTCCGTTCTCGGAAACTTTGCAGAGGGCGTTCTTGGGGATTTGCCGGAAGGCGGCGGATCTGGTGGTGGTCGCGAGCGAAGGCTACGTGGGGTTTCTTTTGTCAATGGGGTTCAAGGAAGTGAGAGTCGCCGTGGTGCTTAATGCGCCTGCGCTCAAAGAAGGGAAGCAGAGAGAGAAGACCGGGACAGGCCTCCGCGTGCTGTACTACGGGGGGCTCGAGGAGGAGAGGGGGGTGAAGGTTCTCGTCGAGGCAGTTTCTCACCTCACCCACGTCACGTTGACGATTGCGGGGAGGGGAAAGTTGGAGAGGTGGGTGAGAAAGGCGGCGGAAAGCATTCCCGCAGTGAAGTTCCTCGGCTGGCTCTCGATGGCGGAGCTCGACTCTCGGATTGGCGAAGCAGACCTCATTCCTTCGTTGTACGAGCCGGGGACGAAGAACACACAACTTTCAACTCCCGGCAAACTGCTCACATCCCTTTCGGTCTCGGTCCCGGTCCTGGTCCCTGCGGGGACCCATCAGGCCGAGCTGGTGAAGAGATACGGGTGCGGAGTGGAAGTGACATGGGGCAGAATTGGGGAAATCACCGAAGCCCTAGGCAAGCTCTCTACCGACGAGCAGCTCTATGCCAGGATGTCGTCATCCGCCTACGCGGCCTTCCGCGGTTCTCTGAACTGGGAGGCGATGGAAGCCCGGCTAGTGGAAGCGTATCAGAGCCTTGGCTGAAGAGGGACGCCGCGAAGAGGTCAGGGCAATGCACCCGCCAAAAGTTTAACCGAGAATGAGATTCGACTCCAATTGCATTGTATGACCTGTGCGTAGTAGGGCTGGGATACGTCGGATTGCCGACGGCCTGCGCGTTTGCGGAATCGGGGCTCAACACGGTAGGTGTCGATATCAGGGAGCACGTCGTCAAGAGTGTCAACGTAGGGAGCAGTCACCTGGCGGAGCCAGGCATGAGAGAGGCCGTAAGAGAGGCAGTCGCGAGCGGACGTCTCAGAGCCACATCCGACCTTCAATCCGCGGTCTCCAATTCGAAGGCCATCATCATAGCAGTCCAGACGCCCTACGAGGAAGGGAGGGTAATGCTCGACCATCTCAAAGCTGCCTGCGAGGAGGTTGCGGCGTCCGTCGGTCACGGGGCGGTCATCGTTCTCGAGAGCACGGTCCCACCTGGGACAAGTGAAAAGATCGTCCTCCCGCTGTTCGCGGCCGTAGGCAAGAAGGAGGGGGTGGACTTCCACTTCGCGTACTGCCCTGAGAGGATAGCGCCAGGAAACTCTCTCCAGGAGTTCGTCAACAACGACAGACTGATCGGGGCGGCGAACGCGGAGAGCCTCGCAAAGGCGGAAGCACTCATGAGCAAGGCGATAAAGGGAAAACTGATCGAGACCGACCTGCTTCACGCTGAAACGGCGAAGCTGGTGGAGAACACGGCGAGAGATGTGTACATCGCCTTCGCCAACGACCTTGCGAAGATGGGGAGGAGGATCGGGGTAGACACCCGCGAAGTAATCAGGCTGGCCAACACCCATCCAAGGGTGAAGATACTCAATCCGGGACCGGGGGTCGGGGGGCCGTGCCTCACCAAAGACCCTTACCTGTTGCTCGCGGGCCTCCCTAATGGGGAAGAAGACCTGGGGGTCACAATCAAAACGGCACGGCGGGTCAACGATGGCATGCACCTCGAGGTCCTCGACATTCTGAAGGCCGGCGGAAGACCCCCGCCGGGGAGCAAGGTCGCGGTGCTGGGGACGGCCTACAAGCCTCAGGTCGGGGACCCCAGGGCTAGCGCCTCGGCCCCCGTCATCGGGGACCTTCTTCAGGCAGGTTATGACGTGTCCGCCTTCGACCCTTTCTGCGCCGAGGGTTTCGGGGCAAAGATGGCCGCCAGCATCGAAGAAGCCGTGTCCGGGGCGACGTGCATCATCATCCTTGTCGCACACCATTCGTTCGCCTCACTCGACCTCGAGAAACTAGCGGCCCGCGGGGCAACGGACCCCCTAGTGATCGACGCCGTCGGAGTCACCAGCGCGAAGACTCCTAACCGCGGATTCCGATTGATGAGGCTGGGCGACGGGAGTCGGACAACGGTCTGAAGATGGGCGCGAAGGCCAGGGCCGGCCGAGGACGGACCGCGATTGTGCTCGGGACGAGACCCGAGATAATCAAGATGTCCCCGGTGATCAGAGCCTTCCAGCGGGCCCACATCGACTTCTACGTCCTCCACACCGGACAACATTACTCCTTCAATATGGACAGGGTCTTCTTCGAGAACCTTGGACTAGACCCGCCGCTCCATAACTTGGGGGTGGGCTCGGGGACCCACGGTGAAGAGACCGGGAAGATGATAATTGGCATCGAGAAGATACTCCTGGGAGGAGGCACGTCCGGGGTCCTCGTCGAGGGGGACACGAACACCGTCCTCGCGGGTGCACTCGCAGCGTCAAAACTTGGCATCAGGATAGGGCACGTCGAGGCGGGGCTCAGGAGCGGGGACAGGAGGATGCCGGAGGAGCTTAACCGAATCGTCGCCGACCACGTGGCGGACATCCTTTTCGCGCCGACCAGGAACGCAGAACAGAATCTTCTTCGTGAGGGGATATCAAGTTCGAAAATCGTGGTCACAGGGAACACCATAGTAGACGCGGTGATGGAGAATACCCGGATCCTCCCCAGGGGCGACCTTTGGAAGTCCCTCAGTGTCGCATCTAAGGGCTACCTCCTTGCGACGGTCCACAGGCAGGAGAACGTCGACGACCCCACCAGGCTGAGGAACATCATCAGGGGACTGGAACTCACGTCGAAAGAAACCGGCATGCCTGTGGTATTCCCTGCCCATCCGAGGTCTGCAAAGGCAGTCGAAAGGCAGAGGGTCAAGGTCAATCCCCGCTATCTCAAGGTCGTCCCCCCCTTCGACTATTTGCACTTCCTGCAGCTGGAGAAGGGAGCCGGACTGGTCCTCACGGATTCGGGAGGCGTTCAGGAGGAGGCTTGCATCCTGGGAGTCCCCTGCGTCACACTGAGGGACAACACCGAGAGACCCGAGACAATCGATGTCGGAGCCAACGTCCTTGCCGGGACAGAGCCTTCGAACATTGCGGGCAAGGCAGTCCTGATGTTGGCGAAGAAGGGCCGATGGAAGAACCCGTTCGGGGACGGAAACGCCGCCGAGAGAATAGCCAGGGCCTGGACCGCCGCCTAGGCGCCGATGCCGTCGGGGAAGAAACGCCTTAGCATGAGTTCGAACGTGATGAGATAGTGTATCTTCTCCCTGTTGTCCCTGCGCCCGCTCATATGGTCGTGGACCAGCCGGAGGACATACTCCCTCCTGACCATCCGATATCTGTACATGCATGAATCTTGGTTGGCCAGCGTAATTGCCGTAAGCTCCTTCCAAGGCCTGCTCGCCCTGAGGGCCGACGCGTGGTCCATGTACCCGTTGAAGTCGAATCTCACCACTCGCCCTTTCGTGGCCCTGCACAGTAGCTTGTCGATTGTGGCGAAGGTCTTGGCGAGGATGATCCCAGCCATCCAGGCTGCCTGCGGACGGTTCGGACTGAGCCCGATCCGCTCGTAGGGGATGTCGGAGAGTTCACTTGAAAGCTTCCTGAGGAACTTCTTGTAGACCTTGTAATGATATCTGAGCCCGGCGGGGATGCCGGTGACGAGGTCCATGAACTCGTTGTCGTATGTCGGAATGGTGTCCTCGAAGTAGTTCCTCGTTAGGATGTGCCCCATTATCGTGAAGCTCCGCACCCTCGTCTTCAGGGCGAAGTAGTCCGCCTTGTCCGCCATAGTACTCCCCTTCGACTGGGAGATGAGGCTCAGGAACGATCTTTCAGCAGAGCGCCCCAACAATTCGAGGAACTCTGGATAGAGCAGACTCTCTAGCTCCTCCTCCTTGAATAGAGTGAACTTCCTGTCGAGGATCCCAGCAAGCACTGGTACGCTCTCCGCCTCCATTATGTTCTTCCTAAGGAAGCTTCCCCCCAGTGTAAGGTCGAGTGCAAAGCCGTCCAGTGACACGTCGAGGGCACCCCTGAACCTCTTGTCAGCCAAAAGGAGGAACGCTAGCCCGACCAGCTCCATGCCGTCTGACAGCTCGATGACCTCCTCGGCATATTTTGCAGACTCGTCGGGGTCGAAGGCGCAGACCAGATGCATGGTGCCGCGAGTGCTGGCCACCCGGCTGGCAATGGCAAGCTCGTGGGAACCTCTCATCCCGAACGTATACGCCGTGACTTCGCCAGGACTCGCGGCCAACACCACCCTCGAGTCGAGCCCGCCGCTCAGGGCCACGGAATACCTGAGGGCCCTGTCGGATGTCCGTCGGGTAACGGCGCGCCTGAACGCGAGTGCCAGCGAGTCGCCGATCGAGTCCACATTCCCTTCTACCCTAGGAGAATAATCCACGTCCCAGTACTGGAGCAGCCTCGTCTCCCCTCGCTTTGCGGTGAGGATCGAGCCTGGAGCCAAGACCCGAATCCCTTCGAACCAGGTGTCGTCCCCCCAGACGCCGAGCTTCCCGTACCTGAAGAACTTCCCAGCAGCATCAGCGTTGAATTTCTTCCTGTATGAAGAGTGCTTTAGGATCGCCTTCGCCTCGCTCGCGAATGCGAAGTCATTCTCTTTCGCCCAGTAGTAAATCGGCCTGGTACCGAAGCGGTCGCTCACCAGATGCACGGCCTCATCCTTCCTGTCGAACATCACGACGGAGAAAGAACCATTCAGTTCCTTCAAACCGTCGACCCCTCTTTCTCTAAAAGAAAGGAGAGTTGAACCAAGCCAAGTCCCCGACCCGTTATCGCCCGTGCGAACCGGGCTCGCCATCCCATCCCCTGTCGGGTAGGTCATCCCCTCTCCGACTATCCCCATCTGCCCGTCCTCGCTGAAGACCGGCTGAGTCGCTGGCCCGTAGGTCCCCAGGTGAACCCTTGCCACATGCAGAAGTTCGCAACGGTACTCGTCCTTGAGGTGAAAAGGAAACCTCATGACCTCATCGGTCATCGATTGGAGGGGCCCGTCCTTCGAAATCGTCTCATTGAGTAGGTAGCCCACTATGCCGACCATATCATTCCCCTTCGATGGAGGGAGCCGCCAACCAAAAGCGACGGCGACCTGCCTGTGGCACCGATTTAAGCCTCTGCGCGATCTCCCCTGGGGGAGACCATCGAATCAGAAGAGAAACTTGTTGCAACCATCAGACTCCGCGGGAGATGCCAGGGCTTCCAGAGAAACGGGAGGCGCCCTATGGCCAAGTGAGGGATCGGATGACGGCGAACAGCAGTCCTCTCGCGCCCTTGTCAAGGGCTATCAGCGTACCGAAATAGGTTGCGGACCCCACTCCCACGGCTGCGATTGACCACACACCAATGACGGTCCTGTCCGCCCCCGCCGGTGGTCCGAACCACAGAGTGGCGTAGAGGACGCCGGCCATGAGCCCCGAGCAGAGGAGATAGAACGGCAGGGCTTTCGGAACGCTGATCCGCACCTTCTTTCTTGCCTTCCTCAGCTTCAGGAGGACCGCCGGGACGAAGATTCCCAACTGCAGGCCCGCCCAGACGTTTACAGTGTCCCGCACTGAAAGGCCGGCTCCGTGTCCGAGGACGACTACAGCGAATACCCCCGCGAGTATGGCTGAGAGGAAGCTGATGTTCACCATGGAGACGTACAGGAAGTTGCTTTTCAGATAAGAACGGATGCCCCTGTCTGGGTCCAGGTCAGCCTTCTCGACCCCCATCAGGGTGCTGTCAGTGAACAGGGAGATGGCTACGAAGAACCCGTAGACGGCGAGGATTGAAACTGCGAGTGAGACATTGGCGTTTGCAGAGATGTAGAGGGGGGACAGGAGGGCCAGCAATGTTGGGCCAAGTACGATTACACCCACCGCCATCGGCGTCGCGAACATCAATATCAGGTTCAGGGTGATATTGGGGGCGTCCTCCCGTCCGCCGCGCACGAGCAGAGGGTACAGCGCGGACGCCAAATATCCCGCGTAGGAGACGAGAATCCCGAGGGAGAAGGCTGCCTGGTAGTACCCGGTGATCAGTGTCGAGCCCGCGGCTAGGGATGCCACGAAGGTGTCGGCGATGGCGATCTGGGCCGGGAGCAGGTTCAATCCCGGAACCCAGAAGTCCTTCAGCCACTTCTTCCCAAGCGCAGGGTCCAGCTTGTCGGCCGTAGCTCCCCTCACCAAAACCGTAGTCACCAAAGAAGAGACGAAGTAAGAAACGATCAGCGCCAGTATCACCCCTGTGAGCTCCAGTCTGAAGATGTACAGGGCAGGGAATGCCACGAGCAGCTTTGCGGCCTCCGAAGTGAGCAGGGAATATCCCACCGCCGCCGGCTTGTACCCGAGGGCCACGTTCACCGTCGCCTGGTTCCAGTAGGCCAGGGGGACAAGAATCACGGCAAGCAACAGAGGAGCCAGGTTCGAGCTGAACTGGCTGTAGAAGGGGAGAGAGAAAAGGCCATAGATGCCGAACCCCAGGCTGCTGAAAAGGAGATTGAACACGAAGAGAGTCCTCCCCACCATCTTGCCTCGGGCAACGTCCCTCGAGGCCCAGAACCCCAGGAGTCCCGCCGGATAGGATGCGAAGGTGACGAGGTCGGTTATCACCTCCCAGAGTCCGAACCGTTCCGGCCTTAGCCATCCCGTTACCATCATCAGGAAGAGCAGCCCGGTGAAGATGCTGGCGATTTTCGAGCCGAATATTATCAGCCCGTTCCTCTGGAAGGATTCTGTGGTGCTCAAAATTCTGGACCGATCGCCGTAATACCCTTCTCAGACCGCTAAAAAGCCCGTTCGATACCTGGTGGTTCTGTCGGTCCAGCAGTCCAGTTTCCTGACGTCCGTTTCCTCTAATCCTTTTTCTGAGTCTGCTCGGACCCTGGCTTCCCTTCCGGGATTGTGTCAGGGATGTCGGTTATCGGCTCCGGCGGGGGAGTGGTCGCCATCGTCCAGCCGATCCACGCGAGGATGCCAAGCAAAAGGCCGACCCCGAGAAATGCGGTGACCCTGAGCGTAAGCTCCCAGGTCTGGGGATAGAAGAGGAGCAATGCGTAAACGATGATTCCTATGACGCTCCCTCCGAATATTCCTCCTCCGATCGCCTTGTCGCTTGCCAAGTGATTCGTGGCCTCAACCCTCGGAAATATAACGGTTCTCCCCTCAAATCAGCCAAGAATTTCCTTGGCAGTCTCCGGCCTTCCCCGCGTGGCGAGGTACACCCCGGGAAAACCGTCCCGCCTCAGGGCTGAAGCGACGCGACGCGACTCTTTCGTCAGAGCAGCGCCGCCAGCCAGGGAAGCCTTGTACAGCTCAGGGGGGAGTCTCCAGCCGAAATTTGATGCGGTGTCGGAGACGTCCTTTCGCCCCCTGAAAGGGAAGACGTTCAGGAGTACATTTTCTTTCAGACCAGTGGCCTCCAGGACCGAGGCGTGCTCTGCCAGGGTAGCGCGGGAATCCGTGGTGGGAGGCTGCGCCAGAAGGAGGTCCGCGCCTGCTTCCAGCCTGGACCGGGCTAAGGCGACCCCTCTCTCCGACCCGAGGAGACTGAGGTCGACCGGAGCTAAGATTCTGATTCGCGACCGGGTCCTGTCCGCGATCAAGGATGTCAAGGAGACCATCTTCGACAGAGACGGGAAATCGAAAACGTTCTTGGGAGCACCATCTGTCGGATATCTGTCTCCCCAGACCAGCATCAACGACCGCAGGCCCAGCGACAAGGCAGTGACGACTGACGAAAGCACCTGTGGCCTGTTTGAATCGCGGGCCACGATCACCGGGGCCGCTTCGACACGAGCCCGTTCCTTCAGGATTGATGCCGCTTCGACTGATGACAGCTTCAGGAAGGCAGGGTTCTTCACGCTCGCAACGAGCACGAGGTCTGCGTATTGCTTGATGCCCTTGACTCCGTCGACGAAGTCGTCGACGCTTCTTTCAAGGTTGATTCTTCGTTCGCCCCCCTCGGCGGGGAACATGGGAGGGAAGACCTCGACGACCCTGAGGAAGGCCAACGTCCGGACGCTCCTGTCCCCCTAGAAAACGATTGTCAGAGAGTCCCGGTGGGTCTCGAACTATGCCTGAGATCCCTGCTTCAGCAGCTCGCGGTATAGCTGATGCCACTTCTTGGCTACGCCTTGAGGGCTGTTCTCTTCAGGGAGCCCTTCGAGGGTCTCCCCAGTTGCCGCGATGACCTTGCAACCGCAAGCGAGCGCTTCCAACGAGGCCTTGCCCACGGATGCCACGGGCGCGGAATGCCCCTCGGGCCTCCTGAGGTCGATGAAATACTCGACGGACGAGAACCGTCCGGGAAGCTCTGCGTGAGCTGTCCCCCAGGTGTCCATCCACTGGAGCGTCAGCCCCCTGGCCCTGGCGAGTTCTTCCACCTCTCTGTCCATCCCGTATCTCCTCGCAAGGGCGGAACCAGACTTCCTTTCAACGCTTCTCGGGTAGAAAAGGTCCGTGTCAACGGGGGCGGGGATGTGCTGGGCGCGGTCAGGTGCCCCGGACGCGAGGTTCAATGTCGAGTACGCCACTCGGTCCGCCCTGCTCCAACTGGGCCTCTTCGCTTCCCAGCGCGACAATACGTCGGTGCCGACATAGTAAAGGACGACTGGCTTCCCTGGGTATAGGCGCTTCAGCCAAGGAACGATCCTGTCCCAGGAGTAAACGTGGACGATGTCGCTGCGACGTGCAGCAAACATGGCGCGGAGGAAGAACCTAGTCGCGCCGTCTTCGTAGGCCTTTCCGTACGTTGTGAGCCCGACCCTGTCGTACTTCTTCCTAGCCATCACAGTGCTCTCGGTATGGAACTTCCTGTCGAGGAACTTCGCAACCACGCTCGCTACCCCGGCGGTGTTCCAGATGTGTAGGATCTTCAAATGTGCGGTCCCTTCCTGTTCAGGAGTTCGACGAGAACCACTCTTTGACGCGACCCAGGAGGAATTCAATCTCACCTTTCTTCATCGTCGGGTACATCGGGAGGGTAAGCGCCCCCTCGGAGACCTTCTCGGTCATGGGAAGCCTGGCCGACTTGGATTCGGCCCTCCCCCTGTAGAACCGGCTTTGGTGGATGGGGTCGAAGTAGACCTTCGAAACGACCCCTTCCTCCTTTAGGAAGTCCCTCAGTCCGTCCCTGGCCTTGCGCCCTGCCTTCACTCTGATTGTGTACATCTGGTAGGTGTGTTTGAACCCCTTTGGCTCCTGAGGGGTCTCCACGCCGCGGACCCGGCCGAGGCCCGATGAAAGCAAAGAGGCGACCCCGCGCCTAAGTGCGATGGCCTTCCCGAGCCTCCCGAACTGGGAGATCCCAAGGGCCGCTGCCATGCTCGACAGCCGCCAATTGTAGCCCAGAGAAACGTAGTCGGGGGGGTTCGATGTGGCGAAGTAGGGCTCCCTGTCCAGCCTGCCGTGGGACTTCACCAGGGATAGCCTCTCGAAGGTCTTCCTGTCGTCGGTCAGGACCATCCCTCCCTCCCCAGTAGAGATGAGCTTGTTGGGGGCGAAGCTGAACACTGAAGCATCGCCATAGGAGCCCGCCATCCTCCCTCGGGCGGTCGAACCAAGGGCCTCGCAGGCGTCTTCGATCAGGACCAGCTTCCGTTCTTGGGCGAGCGACTCCAGCTCTTCCGCGCCCTTGCAGATTATCCCTCCGACGTGGACCGGGACCATGACCTTGGTCTTCTCGGTCAGAACTCTCTCCACCGCGGCGGGGTCCAGCCCACATGTCAGGGGCTCGATGTCGGCGAAGACTGGGGTGGCCCCGACGAACAGGGCTGAGTTCGCCGTCGCGATGAACGTGAACGAAGGGACGACCACTTTGTCCCCCGCCGAGACCCGAAGAGACAGCATGGCGGCGTGGAGGGCAGACGTCCCCGAGTTGAACGCAACCGCATACTTCCGCCCGACGCTCGAGGCCAGGAGACGCTCGAACTCTGCGACTTCCGGCCCGATGGCCCAGTCCTCCCCCCTACTCAGGACTGAGGCGACCTGCCTCAGGTCCTCGGGGTCGGTGAACACCCTGTAGAGAGGAATCCTCAAGCCTTCCGGATTGGGCGCGGCCCTCGGAGGACTAAAAGAGTTTGTCCGGGCTTCCGCCCCCCTCGGGAAGATGTTCCAGGGTGGGGGGAACTTTACCCTAGCTTGCGTAGAGAGTCTTGAGCTCGTTTACTATGCCGGCGACCGTCATAGGGGGTAAGTCCTTCGACGACAGCACGGCCCGCTGCCCTGTCTTCTTGACGCCGCCTTTCACCAGGCGGTCCGGGTTGGGATTGACGACGTAGAAGTCCCCAAGGTTCAAGGCAGCCGGGGCCTCCGATGAGTTGAGGAGCTCCTCGTGCATCTTCTCGCCGGGGCGGGTCCCTACAACACTGATCTTGATGGATGACGCCTCCTTCCCCAGCATCCTGGCGAAGAAGACCCTGCTCGCTTCCGCCAGGTCACCGATGCGCACGGTCTTCATCTTCAGGACGAATATCTCCCCGGACATGGCCATGGTCGACGACCGGAGGACCAGCCTGGCGGCGTCGGAAGTCGCCATGATGAACCTCGTCATCTTCGGGTCCGTGATGGTGAGTGGCCGGCCCGACCTCACCTGCTTCTCGAACAGCAGGACCACTGACCCCCTGCTCCCGATGACGTTCCCGAACCTCACCGCGGAGAAGATCGTCTTGTCCGTCTGCCTGCTTGCCCTGATGACCAGCTTCTCGGCGAGGAGCTTCGTCGCCCCCATGGTGCTGACAGGGTTCACCGCCTTGTCGGTGCTGATCAGTACGAACCGCTTGACGTGTTGCTTGGCCGAAGCCTCTATGACGTTTTGCGTCCCCATGATGTTGGTCGATATGGCCTCGTAGGGGTTCGTCTCGCAAAAATCCACGTGCTTGAGCGCAGCTGCGTGGAACACGTAGTCGCAGCCCTCCACCGCCGCGTCGAGGCTCCTCGCGTCGCGGACGTCACCCAGGGTCAGCTCGACGTTGGGGTACATCCCGTAGGGCTGGGCCAGCTCGAACAGCCCGTTTTCGTCGTTGGTGAACACCTTGACGCTCTTCGGGGAGTGCTTCAGAACAGAATTCAGCAGCTCGGTGCCGATGGACCCGCTCCCGCCCGTTATCAGGACCGTCGAGCCCTTGAACTGGCTCATGGGGTCCGCCTTTCCGGCTGGCACACTCGTGCTATCTCAGTTGTATTAATGAGGATTTCTTCGCTTTCTCTTGCGGTAAGGGATCCCCCAACCCACCGTGTTAGGGGGGACGTCTTTGGTGACCAAAGAGTAGGCTCCGACTACAGCCCGCTCGCCGATTGTGACTCCGGGCATTATGGTGGAGAAGGAGCCGACAAAAGAATCATCTCCAATCACTACGTTCCCGCTCGATACCGCCCTCTCTGACTCGGGAGAGGCATCGTTCATCTTGGAGCCCTTGGGGGTGTCTGTGCTCGTCATTATCAGGCAGTGGTAGCCGACTACGCTGTCCTTGCCCAGAACCACGGCTCGCTTCCCCGTGATTGCCGAGTGTGCGTTCACCTGAGACCCCTTCATCATCGTCAGGGCCTTGGTGGTTACCAGGACGAAGTCTCCGATGAAGGTGTCCTTCTGCATCTTCAGGGCGGTCCTTCCGGATATCCTAGCCGTCGGGTAAACTTTCGGGGGGGTCAAGCCGGAGTCTTGGTGCGCCTTTGCAAGGTCACTAGTGGAGCAGAAAGGGCGACTTCCCTGCCCCCTTCGGCCATAATCTTCAGTTCTTCGTGATAACTTTCGGAGCAATCACACACAATTTTGGTCAGAACTCGATTCGGTTCATAAGGGTTGCGAGGATGATTCCGCGAAGCATCTTCAATGAATTTACCGAAGGATACAGAAATCGGAAGATGCTTAGTTTTGCCTAGACTCTTCTAGACTCTTCAGCGGTGGGTTAGGCCTTTGCAGCCGCCTTCGCGGCCGCTTTCTCCACTTGACCCTTCTGAGTGACTTCCCGAACTATGCCGGCTGCCACTGTGGACCCCATATCACGAAGCGCAAAACGCCCGAGCTCAGGATAGTCCTTGAATGTCTCGAGCACGATCGGCCTCAGGGGAGTGATCTTCACGATTGCAGAATCGCCCGTCTTGATGGTCTTTGGCTTCTCCTCGGTCGGCTGGCCCGTCCTTGGGTCGATTTTGGCGACGAGCTCGCTGATTGTGGCTGCGACCATGGCGGTGTGAGCGTGCAGCACCGGGGTGTAGCCCGCGGCGATGGCGGTAGGATGGAAGACCACGATGATCTGGGCCAGGAACTCCCTCGCGATTGTCGCTGGGGCGCTGCTTGGTCCGAGGACTGAGCCTCTGCGGAAGTCGGCCTTTGAGACTCCCCTTAGGTTGAACCCGATGTTGTCCCCCGCCATCGCCTCGGTCATGGCCGTGTGGTGGGTCTCGATAGACTTCACTTCGGCTGTAAGCCCTTCAGGCATGATGGAGATCGAGTCGCCTACCTTGATCTTGCCGGTCTCTACCCTTCCGACGGGGACTGTGCCTACTCCGGTGATGGTGTAGACGTCCTGGACCGGGAGCCTGAGCGGCTTCTCGATTGGCTTCTGGGGTTCGACGAACTGGTCGAGCGCTTCGAAGAGGATAGGTCCCTTGTACCAGGGCATATTGGTGGACTTCTTCACGAGGTTCTCCCCGGTCCATCCGGATACCGGGATGATGTTGATTTTCGTGATGTTGTAGCCAACGGTCTTCAGAAGGTTCTCCACGTCCTGTTTCGCTTCGTTGAACCTCTCCTCAGAGTACTTCACGGTCTGGTCGTCCATCTTGTTGATGCAGACTACCATCTGGGTGACCCCGAGTGTCCTGAGCAGGAATGCATGCTCTCTGGCCTGGCCGCCGGGCCCGAGGGCTACGTCCTCCTCTCCTTTCTTCGCGGAGACAACGAGGACGGCCGCGTCCGCTTCCGAGGCGCCTGTTATCATGTTCTTGATGAAGTCGCGGTGCCCCGGCGCGTCGATCAGGGTATAGAAGAACTTCGGTGTTTCGAACCTCTGGAAGGCGAGGTCAATGGTGACTCCTCTTTCCCTCTCGTCCTTCAGCTGGTCGAGGACCCAGGCGTACTTGAACGAGTCGCCCGCTCCGGTCTTTTCGGACTCCTTCGCGAACTCCTCGATCATCCTCTGGTCGACCACCCCGAGGTCGTAGAGGAAGTGGCCCATGGACGTGCTCTTTCCGTGGTCCACGTGGCCGGTAACTATCAGGTTCAGGTGAGGCTTATTGGCCATACTAACTCAGATTTACGATAAAAGTCCTTGGCCGACCGTATTTAAGCGTAATGTCGTGAGACGGTATTTTGTTCCATCTTTAGTTGTTTCATTTGATTGTTTCAGATTAGTTGGCAAGTCGGAAAGTTCCATGAAAGTCTGCTTTGTCTTTTTGGTAAGACGGTAAAGGTAGCCGTCCAAACCCTTCGCCATGAAGAGTTGTTCGCCTGTCTCCCTCCTTGTCTCCACGATGTAATCAATGTCGAGGTGAATTACTCCCTTCAAAGAGGGAGTGCATACATGGTCGGCCTGCTCCTCTTGGATGAGGACTTTCCCGCATCTGAGGCACTTAGCGAGATTCCTCGACATCTCCCATGAACACCCCCGTTCCGAATTTCTTGGACTCGCAGTCGTTGTATCTCCGTTTCCATCCGTCTCGGTTGTCTGTAAGGTTCTTCAATTCGAGGGTAAGTTTGGTGACGAGGGTCTCTGCCTCGGAAAGTCTGCGGAGGAGACCATCTCCTTTCTCGAAGAATCTTTTTGTGTGCCCGTAATCGTAGCCTCTGACCAAATCAATCGCTGTCTGCCATTTCCTGAGTTGACTCTGTGGAGTTTGGTCTCCACGGAAGATTTGGTAGCTTGTCATCCTGCGTGCGAACCATGAGCCGAATCCGCTCTTCTCTTCCTTCTTCTTGTCTTCCTCCATAAAGGTGTAGACGATTTTCTCGTCAGTCCCTTCTTTGGAGACGATAAGTTCCTCTTCCTTGAACATCTTGAGGATTCTCTCTGCCTCTTCAATCATCGGTTCGCCCATGAAGGAGTTGCTCATGCTTTCCCCTTCCTGACCTTGACGAACTTCTCCCCTTTCTCGTAGTCCATCTTCCATTCAAGCTTATTGCCTGCGCTCAGGTCGAGGAAGGCGACTATTCCCTCGGGGACTGTCGCACGTAGCGATTTAGTTCCCACCTTAGCTATTCCCACCGTAGTTTCAAGACTCATCGGTCTACCCCCGTTCTGCCGTCTTATTAGTCTACCGTTCCAACGCCAGACACAGAAGAGGACATATCCTCCTGTCGAGCGGGCGATAGATATATATCCCTCCATAACGGTAGACTGGACGGCAGATATGCAAACCGAAGAACTCCGCCAAGAACTCGGCGACGAGGAATATTTTGAGCGCCTCGAATCCCGAATCGACAGACTGGAAGGAATGGACAGATGAGCGTCCCGACATCAGGCTTCGGTTCGGACGCTCGGATGACGAGAGGCTTGGAGATTTCCAAGCGTTCACCTATCAAGGAGAGCGAGGACGGGTCTTTCGCCGTCCCCTCTCAGACGAGGGAAGGGCTGTCTTACACGGTAAAGGTCATCGGTGAAGCGTGGATTTGTGACTGTCCTGACTTCGTTCAGAGGTGCGACACAATCGAGGCGTGCAAGCATATCCACGCCGTCAAGTTCTGGATTACCGCGAGGGTCGAACTGAGGAACGAACCGAAGCCGAAAGTCTTCTCAGAGGACGCGCTTCAATGCGGGAGATGCGGTTCAATCCGAGTAATCAAGTATGGAACCAACGGGACGAAGCAAGCCTATTGGTGCAAGGACTGTTCTCACAAGTTCACGCCGAGTCTTCTCAAGAAGGCGAAATACACTCCTGAGATGATTACGCTTACCCTCGACCTCTACTTTGGTGGGCTTTCGTTGAGGAAGGTCGCAAGGACTGTGAACGACCACTTCGGGACTGAGATGGGAGCGACCTCAATCTACCGATGGATTCAGACTTACGTTCCGATGATTTCCGAGTATGCGAAGACCCTCACCCCTGAACTCTCTGAGACTTAGCACGCTGACGAACTGTTCGTGAGGATGAAGGGCGGAGACACCAAGGCTGGAAGGGCGGGTTCCAGAATCAGAATCGCCTATCTCTGGAACGTGATGGACAGGAAGACGCGGTTCCTTCTCGCGTCCAAATTGTCGAGGTTCAGAGACGCCATCGGTGGGGAAAACGCATTCAAAGAGGCTTTGAAGGTCGCCCATCAAAGCCGCCCTGAGAGGGTCTTTACGGACTCACTCCAAGCATACAACGACGCCATCAGGTTCGCCTTCCCTCAGGGGAAGCCCGAACATGTCGCGAAGGCGGGTGTCAGGAAGACCCACGCCAACAACAATAGGATAGAGCGATTGAACGGGACTCTAAGGGAGAGGGTGAAGGTTCAGCGCGGATGGAAGACGCCTTCGACGCCTTTAGCCGAAGGACAGAGAATCCATTACAATTTTGTCAAACCACACGCGGGCTTGGAAGGTCAGACACCCGCGCAGGTTGCGGGAATCGGAGTTCAAGGAGAGAACAAGTGGTTAGCGATGCTCAAGGCGAGCGTCTGCCATAAGAGGTGGGCGAATGCAGAGAACTGATAAGTGCCAATCCAAGACCGAAGGTCAAAGATGAGAATCGTCTTCGTTATTGCGGGGGTCTCTCTGATTGCAATCGGAGTGTATCTTGTAGCCTTGCTTAGAAGCGACCCATGTCGCCACAACAATTATACATGCAGCTTGATTGATGAATCGCTTATCATTCTAACATTAGTCTTCTTCTTGGCTGGAGTAGTGGTCTTGAGGCGCGGGGCGCGTCCCACCAACCGAACTGAAACAACCATTCAGAACAACTAAAGATGGAACAGAACCTGAGACGGCCCGTTTTGGTCGGCAGATTAGTCGGGGCGCCTGCGTGGGAGTTTTGTCGGCGGAATGACAGAGGGAGGAAAGACCGAGTGGGATGTCGGCTTGGTCTTCTCTAGAGCATATGCTGAGGCCGCAGTCAACAGGCGAACCTGCGCGAGAAAAGAAAGCGGGTCATCGGCCGAGGCGGGGGGCTCCCCCCTAAACTAGCTCAGCTCGATGACAGATAGCTCCAGAGGAACACTGCAACGAGCATCACTGTTGATCCAGCAAAGCCCGTAACGAGCGCCCCGGCAGCGTCCGGGCTGAGTCCGAGGCTCAAGAAGAACGTCATCACTGGAGCCCTGACCAGCCAGGCGAAGAAGCCTAGGGCGTATCCTAGGAGCCAAAATCCGAATAGGATTGTTTTTCTTCCCATTTCGTATCGATACGTGATAGGGGTCTCGGAATCGGTAAATGGGATAGAGATAGGATTCCTTTACATCTGGGTTGAATAGTTTACACGAGAACGCCGAGGACGGAGAGCGCGTAGGTCGTCAGGACGCTGCTTCCGATCCCCAGGACGGCTAATATGATCCCGTCGCGGACCAGCCCTTTGTCCTTCGGGGAGTACTCGTCGCTGATACACACCTGCGTCAGCGGTCCGAACAGGGACATCGGTTCCGGGCCCAAGTCGGTCCAAAAGATCCCCGGCGATAGATAACGCTTGTGGAGCCGCAATCCGCGGTGGGATTCCCGAACAAGAGGTCAATATTCGGCGACTCAACCAAGCGTTATTATACCTCGCCGAAGTTTCGTGTTCGGCAAGGCCACCACCTTGCCAGAAAGCTTCCTCACCAAACTCGGGTCGGCAAAGAGCGTATTCACCTTCCGCGACTTCATCCTGCTTCCGGGGAGGAGCGAGGCGGAGCCCAGGGAGATAGACCTCAAGACCAAGCTCACCAAGAACATCACTCTGAAGGTTCCTCTGATCTCGTCTCCAATGGACACTGTGACCGAGTGGAGGATGGCACTGGAAATGGCGAGGCTCGGAGGCGCAGGAGCGATCCACAGGAACATGTCCACCGAGAGACAGGTCGAGCAGGTCAAGAAAGTCAAGGCGTCGAAAGCGGAGGCGGCCAGCGAGGATTCCAAAGGACGGCCGTTGGTCGGGGCATCGGTCTCGCCGCTGGACCCGGTGAGGTGCCTCGCGCTGGACAGGGTCGCCGACTTCCTGGTTTCGGACGTGGCCCACTTCCACAACACCAAGATAATCTCCGCGGCGAAGAAGGTCCTTCCGGACCTGAGTTGCGATTTCATAGCCGGCAACGTGGGGGCAAAGGAGGCGGTCGCAGACATCGTCAGCGAGCTCCCCAGGGTCGACGGGTTCAGGGCGGGGATCGGTTCAGGGTCGATCTGCGTGACTGCCGAGGTGACCCGGGTCGGGGCCCCGACCCTCTTCGCAGTGGCCGAGGTCGCGAGCGGCGTGGCTGAGAGCGGGCTGGACATCCCTGTGATCGCCGATGGCGGGATCAGGGGGCCCGGGGACGCCGCCCTGGCCATCGCAGCCGGAGCTTCGACTGCGATGCTGGGGTCGATGCTGGCCGGAACGGCCGAATCGCCGAGCGAAGTGATCTTGAGAAACGGGAAGAAGTTCAAGACGCACAGAGGGATGGCCAGTGCCGCAGCGAGGAAGGTCAGGTTCGCCCTGGACAGGTACTCGGTCCCGGCAAAGGGGCTCGATGAAGGGGTGGAGGCGTACGTTCCCTACGTGGGCAAGGCCCAGGATGTCGTTACCAACATGGAGAACGGACTCAGAGCGGCGTTCGGATACGCCGGGGCCAGAGACCTCAGGGACATGTGGAAGGTGGCCAGGTTCGGAGCGATGACCACGATCGGCGCCGGGGAGCTCGGAGCTCATTCCCTGGAGCTCAAGAAGTGACCGGGTTGAAGGAGGGACGGTTGGAAGGAGGAATAGCCGTCCTCGATTTTGGCGGACAGTATGCCCACCTCATCTGCAGGAGGGTCAGGGCTCTGGGGGTCTATTCCGCGTTGCTACCCCACGACACGCCCCTGGTAGAGCTGAAGTCGATGGGGGTCGCTGGGGTCATACTCTCCGGAGGACCCGCGAGCGTGTATTCCGAAGACGCCCCGAAGCCCGACCCGGAGATCCTGAAGGACGAAATTCCGGTTCTGGGCATCTGTTATGGTTACCAGCTGCTGGTCCAGGCGAACGGCGGTGGGGTGCTGAGAGCGGAAAGGAGGGAATATGGGAGGTCGACGGTCAAAGTCGTGCAGAGGAAGGGGCTGTTCGAAGGGGTCGCAAAGGATGAGCTCTCGTGCTGGATGAGTCACACGGACTCCGCCACGAGTATCCCGACGACAATGCAAGTGCTGGCGTCAAGCCAGAATTCACCCTATGCGGCCGTCCAGACTGGGGACGGGAAACATTTCGGGGTGCAGTTCCACCCCGAGGTTTCGCACACGGAGGAGGGCCAGACCTTGCTGTCGAATTTCGTCTTCAACGTGTGCGGGGCAGAGCGCAGGTGGAGCATGGAAGGGTTCCTCAAGGCGTCGGTGGACTCTCTCTCGTCACTGGAGGGAAGGGTCCTGTGCGCCGTATCCGGCGGGGTCGACTCGTCCGTTACCGCAGGGCTCCTGCAGAAGGCGATAGGCGGGAGGCTCCATTGCGTCTTCATCGACACCGGGCTGCTCAGGGCGGGGGAGGCGGAGGTGGTCAGGCGTTTTCTTTCGGAGGACCTGGGGGTCGACGTCTCATTCATCGACGACTCCAGCAGGTTCCTGAAGGTCCTCTCCGGAGTGACAGACCCAGAGGAGAAGAGGAGGCGGGTCGGGAAAGCCTTTGCCGACTCGTTCGAAGATTTCGCATCAAAGAATGGTCCGTTCCAACATCTGGCCCAGGGGACGCTCTATCCCGATGTAATCGAGAGCGGGAGGTCGGCAGCTCCGGCGTCGGTGATCAAGACGCATCACAACGTGGGGGGTCTCCCAGCTGGACTCTCAATGAACCTCGTGGAGCCTCTTCGGGAGCTGTACAAAGACGAGGTGAGGGTACTGGGGGCCCTTTTGGGCGTACCACAGAAGGTCCTGCAGAGGCACCCCTTCCCTGGACCCGGGCTGGCCGTCCGGGTGGTGGGGGAGGTCACGGAGGAGAAGCTCCGGGTCTGCAGGGAAGCTAGCAGGGTTGTGGAGGAAGTGCTTGAACAAGAAGGGGCCTATGGCAAGGCATGGCAGGCTTTCGCCTACGTCGGGGACGACAGAATCACGGGAGTCCTCGGGGACGAGCGGAGGATGGGATACCAGGTGACCGTCAAGGTGGTGGAGTCGATCGACGCCATGACCGCCGATTGGGCTAGGCTCCCGCATCCGGTCCTGGAGAAGATGTCGAACAGGATCACCAACGAGGTCGAGGGGGTGGTGAGCGTGGTATACGCGATATCGTCCAAGCCCCCGGCGACCATAGAGCCGCAGTGAGATTCATGCCACCCATCGGGCCGGAAGACATCGCCGAGGCGAACAGGGTCGCCTTCAAGGCGGCTTTCGCATAGTGGATAAGGAGGAAGAAAAGGTTTGATAGGCTACAGGGGGAGGCGCTCGGAAGATGCTTGCGACTGAAAAGCAGGTAGATGTGGGGGAATACCGGATCAACTACGCCTCTGCAGGGACCGGGGAGCCGGTGGTCCTCCTGCACGGAAGCGACCACAGGGAGAGCTGGAAGGTCTGGGAGCCCATGCTTTCGCTCGCAGACACCTACGGAGTACTCATCCCTGACCTGGTGGGGTATGGGAAATCGTCCATCCCCGATGAGACCCCCGACTATCGGGCCCAGGCGCACGTGGTCAAGGACCTGATGGAGAAGCTCTCCATCCGGAAGACCGACATTCTGGGGACGAGCTGGGGAGGCCAGGTCGGGCTCGAGGTCGCGCTCGAATGGCCCGAGGCGGTCAGGTCCATCGTGCTGATCGCCAGCTCCTACGACAAGGGGCAGCTGAGGCACCTGGAGAAGCTCAGGAAGCCGACGCTCATCATCTACGCCGAGGACGACATGGTGACCCAGCTGAAGGCGGGCTACCTGCTCAGGGACGCGATAGGGACATCGAGGCTGGAGGTTCTGGACGCGGTTGCCAAGGATCCAGCCCACGGATTCACGATGTCGCACAAGCTGGAGAGGTTCAGACCCGGGCAAGTGCTGCAGCTGGTGAAGCTCTTCCTTTCAAACCCGGAAGCGATGATATCAGAGCCGCCCGAGCTGGAAAACGAGCTGAAGGGGATGGCGCTGAGAAAGGAAGACGAAGCGAAGGGGACCGAGACTACCTAGAGGCCATCGCGACCCGCTCCTGCTCGTTCTTCTTCTTGACAGAGTGGCTGTTCGCGTCACCCTTGGCGGCAAGCATGATCTCGTCGGCGAGGACCTCTTCCACGCTCTTGGCGGATGCGAAGGCGGCTTCCCTCACCCCCTCTGACATGAATCTGATGGCAAGGTCGACCCTCCGGACCGGTGAGATGTCCACCGACTGGTGATAGACCACTCCGCCGTAGCTTAGCCTGGTGGTGTCCTCGTTGGGGGAGGCGTTCTCTATCGCCTTCACCAGCTGCTGGACCGGGTTCTGTCCCGTCTTGAGCTCGATTATCGTCAGCGCCGTCTTCACGATGTTGAGGGACTTTTGCTTCTTCCCCCCCATCCTGCCGGTGTTCTTGGCATACTTCTTTCCGAAGTGGGCCATCTCGTTCACGAGCCTTTCGACGATGTTGACTCTGTTCTTGCCGAACTTCTTGTGCTCGTGGCGCCCGCCGCTCCAGGGGACGAGCACGGGCTTCAGCGAAATGACGTTCCCGAGGCCTGGGTCAGTGACCTCGACCTTTGAAATGTCCCATCTCCCCCACATTAGGAGGTTCGGGTACTCGAGAGACTGCTTGCTCAGCGCTATCTCCTCGGCTTCTCCTTCCTTCCGTAAACCATTTCGTTAAGCGAAACCCCGTTCACCTTGAACACAGTCCAGCGGACGCCGGGGATGTCCCCCATTGCACGGTGCATCGACCCCCCGATCCCCTGAAGGATGACTTCGTCGTGCTCGTCCACGAAGTTCAGGGCTCCGTCTCCGGGGAGAAACGCGGTCACCTGCTTGCCGTTCTTGACTATCTGGACCCTCACACATTTCCGCACGGCTGAGTTCGGCTGTTTAGATTCGATGCCGACCTTCTCAAGGACGATGGCCCTGGCCTGCGGCGCACCCTCCAGAGGGTCCGACTTGTACTCAAGGCCGAGCTTTCGCCTGTTGTACCACTTGTTGGACCAGCGGAAACGCTGTCGCTTTCGCGAAATCTGGCGTGCGGCGAACTCTCCGCGTGGAGACCCTGGCATGTTTCATCTGCTCTAATCTGAGACCGTATAAAACCCTTCAGAGCTCGCTGGTGATTTGGAGGTTGGAGACGTCATGGTAGCGCTTCACCAGAATCCTGACCTTCTCCGCGTGCTTGCCCCCCATTCCCAGCACCGCCCCCTTCTTCCTGGAGTCCACGATGACCACAATCCCCTTGGTTCCGTCGAGCCTGTCCCCCACCCTTACCTCCAGGACGTGCCTTCCAAGAGTGTTCCTCACCAGTCCTTCGATGTCATCGGCCCATTCCACAACCTCGACCGGTTTCCTCACGGCCCTCTCTATCTTCTTGACCGAGACCCCTTCCTTCCCGATCGCAAGCCCCATCTGGCCTTTCTGCACGATGAAGATGATACGGTTCAGCTTCTCGTCGATTATGCAGTCCTTCGCCATCGCGCCCGTCATCCCCTGGAACATCGACATGAGGGACAGCTGTTCTGAGGATAGCTTGATTTCAGTCAAGGATTGTCACCGTAGCAATTGCTTGACGTCGGCCTCGCTGACCGACTTTAGCGCGATGGCCGAAACCTTGTACGGCCTCCCGACCATCCTGCCGAGTTCTGCCGAGGTCATGCTGAGGTCCACAACTGGGACGCCGTTCTTCTCCGCCTCCGCCTTCAGCTTCGCCCCCATCGCTGCCGGGACCGAGCTTGTGAAAAGCAGGGCTTTGCTCCCCTTCAGAGCACCCAGGCTTTCCTTTGCTCCTATTGCCGACTTTCCCCCCTTCATTGCGTCCTTCAGGACTTTGGAAAGCGCTGGTTTGTCTACCAATTTTGTCAGCTCATGTAGAGTTCGATCATGCCAGTCCCCACAGGGATAGGCAGCCCGACGATTACGTTCTCGGTGACCCCCTTCAGGTCTTCGACCTCGCCTTTGACCGCAGCCTCCGCGAGGGTCGGGACAGTGATTTCGAAGGCGGCTCTTGCGAGGACGCTGCTCTTGGAGCCTGCGATGCCGTGCCTCCCTATCTGCTGAATGTAGCCCTTCGACGTCATGAGGTCGGCGACGAGGAAGATGTGCCTGATGTCGACTTCGAGGCCCTGCTCGTCGAGGGTGCTCATGACCTCCCTGACAAGGGTGGCCCTCGCGGCCTCGATCCCCAGCACCTGGGCGACTTCGTGGACGTTGTTCGTGTAGACCCTGGTGGGGTCGACCCCCTGAATGGCGATGACCTTGCCGAGGTTGGAGCCGGCTGTCTGGATGAACCACTCCTCTCCCTCTTTGACCACGGTGACCCGGGTGATGCCGGGGATGCCCTTGAGTTTCATGTTCAGTATCTTGTTCCTCAGGGTGAACAGTGTGGAGAGGTCCGCGTTCTCCATGTTGACGTGTATCACCTTGCCGTTCTTGTCCACCTGAACGTTCCGCTTGCCGGTCTCGATGACCTTGGCTAGCTCTTCCGCGTTGGTGTCACGGTCAGACATCGTGCCGGGATTGAGGTGCAGCTTGATCCCTTCCGTGGGGTCGACCTCGCTGTAACTCACGACGTTGCCGACCTTCGTGAAAAGTATCTCCTTTGCGACTTTGACGGATTTCTCGTTCGAGGCACTGTAATCCTTGGTCAGGTATATGTCCATTGAAGGCGTGGCTGGGATCTTTCGCGCGTCCACCAGCTCCATCAGCCTGGGGAGACCCAGCGTGACGTCCCTTTCCCTGACGCCGGCGAAGTGGAATGTCCTCAATGTCATCTGGGTCCCGGGCTCCCCGATGGACTGGGCTGCGACTATCCCTGAAGCCTCTCCCGGTTCAACCCTCGAGTAGTCGAGTGCATCTCCGACCCGTTCCATCGCGTTTTTGGCTCCCTCTTCGTTCAGGTGGGAGGCTGCGAGCTTCTCTCTGAGCTCCTTCGAAAGGCGGTCGTTGAGCAGGGGCTGGTACTTCTTGAGGACTCCTTCGACCGTGTCCGCGTCGAGCTTCACCTTCGACTTGTTTAGCAATTCTTCTGTCTCGATGAGCCGGTCGAGGTTGATGGGTCGTCCGTGGTCGCTCTTGGCTGGGTCGACCCCGTCCTCTCCGTACAGGAATTGGATGATGTGCCCGTGGGGGTCCCTGACCGTGAGGTCATACTCGACTTTGAGGTGCTCGAGGGCGTTTACCAGCCTTCGCTGCATGTACCCGCTCTGCTGGGTCCTGACGGCGGTGTCGACAAGGCCTTCTCTGCCTCCCATTGCGTGGAAGAAGAACTCGGTCGGCGATAGGCCGTCCCTGTAGTTGCTCCTCACGAACCCATTGGCCTCGGGAGTCTGGTCGTTCCAGGTGAAGTGGCTCAGGGCCCTTCCCTTCATCCCCTTCTGGATCCTTTTCCCTCTTACCGACTGCTGCCCCAGGGCCGCAGTCATCTGACCGATGTTGAGGCTCGAACCTCTTGCGCCGGTCCGGGCCATGATCATGCCTGAGTTTTCTGCGGGGAAGGAGCGGTCGGCTATCTTGCCGGCCCTGTCTCTGGCGCGGGCGAGCTCGTTCACGATGTAAGCTTCGAGCGAGTCTTCCGGTGAGAGACCCCTCGTGAGCTGGAGGGTCCCGGCCTTGTACTTCTTGATCAGGTCGGAGACATTGGCGTAGGCCTCGTCAAGGGTCCCGCTGATGCTCTTCTTTGCCTCGTCTGAGAGCTCGAGCTCGTCGAAACCGTAGGTAAAACCCCTTCTGGTGAGGAAGGTCTTGATGACCTTGAGAATCGAGTTCAGGAAGATCCTTGCGTCCTCGTTCCCGTAGTCCTTTGCTATGCGGTGCAGGAGACTATCGGGCTCTTCGGCCCCGATGACTGCCTTGTCCACTACGCCGGAGATGAGCTGCCCGTCCTTGATTACAACGTCGTTTGAAGTCCCCGTCTTCAAGGACTTCGCCCACTTCGAGGTGAGCACGTAGTTCATTCCCTTCGGGAGGAAGAGCGAGAAGAGCTGCTTGCCGGAGTACATCGGATGCGCCCCCTTCGTTTCAGGCTCGGGGAGGTCCCCATCATAGTCCCCGACGAGTGCAAGGTTTGAGAATTCTCCGGGAGTAAGGAACGTCTCTTCCCGTGTCAGCAAGAAGGCTCCGGTGATGAAATCGCGTATGCCGCCGATGATGGGGCCTCCGTATCTGGGGGTTAGTATCTGATCCTGCACCTTCATCAGCATGAGGGCCTCTGAACGGGACTCTTCGCTCTGGGGGACGTGGAGGTTCATCTCGTCCCCGTCGAAGTCAGCGTTGTAAGGCGGGCAGACCGAAGGGTGGAGCCTGAACGTCCTGTAGGGGAGGACGCGGACGAAATGAGCCATCACTGACATGCGGTGCAGGGACGGCTGCCGGTTGAAGAGGACGACGTCGCCGTCGGTCAGGTGCCTTTCGACAACATAGCCAGTCGACAGGGAGTCTGCGAGGGCCTTCCGGTCGCTCGCAAAATCCAGCCTGATCTTGACTCCGTCGGGCCTGATTACGTAGTTTGCCCCCGGGTGCTCGAATGGTCCTTTCACTACCAGGGCTTTCAGGTTCTCGAGGTTCCACGAAGAGACGCGCTCCGGAATGGTAAGCTTCTTCGCAACCTCGAACGGGACGCCGACCTCGCCGATGTCCAGGTCGGGGTCCGGGCTGATGACCGTCCTGCTTGAGAAGTCGACCCTCTTTCCTGAGAGCGATCCCCTGAACCTCCCTTCCTTCCCCTTGAGCCTCTGGCTGAGGGTCTTCAGCGGCCTCCCCGAGCGATGATGGGCCTGGGGTATGCCTGAGACTTCGTTGTCGAAATATGTCGTGACGTGGTAATGGAGGAGGTCGACCAAGTCCTGGACGATGAGGTGCGGAGTCCCAGACTCCTTGCTCTCCTTGACCCTTTGGTTCACCCTGAGTATGTCAACGACCTTGTGGGTCAGATCGTCTTCTGAGCGGATTCCGGACTCGAGCGTTATCGACGGCCTCACTGTCAGCGGCGGGACTGCGAGGACCTGGAGGACGAACCATTCGGGGCGCGCGGCCTTGTGGTTGAAGTCGAGGAGCGCGAGGTCCTCGTTGCTTACCCTCTCGAGCCTTTCCCTGATTGCCACCGGGAGGAGACGGGTGGCCCCACCCTCTTCGGTGATCTCGTGGAATATCGTCGGCTTTGTGAACTCGATCTGGTACTGTTGCTTCCCGCAATGGGGGCAGAGCTTTACCTTCTTCGCCTTCGTGAATATCTCCTTGGCGGTGGCTTCCACCATCGTTGGGGTGAAGTCCCTCTTGTTCGCCAGCCTCACTCTGTAGGCGTCCAGCTCTTCCTGGGGGAGGAGAAGCCTGCCGCAGGTTCTGCAGGTGCTCTGGATCAGCTTGTTGATCTCGTCGACAAAGGCTATGTGGAGGACGGGCTCGGCGAGCTCGATGTGGCCGAAGTGGCCGGGGCATCTCCCTGCGGTGCTCCCGCAGGTCCCGCACTTTTGTCCGGGCTCGAGGGTCCCGAGACGGCTGTCCATCAGGCCGCCCTGGACCGGCATCCCGTCTTCGTCATAGGTCTCCGGCTGGGTGATTTCGGCTACGGAGTAGCGTCTTACCTCGCTGGGGGAGAAGACCGCGAAGTTAATCCCGCCGATTGTCTTGAGCGCCTGTTCCATTGACAATGTCTTACACCTTGTCCTTTAGCTGTAGCCTCGGTGCTATGTTCAGGCTCATCATCTCCTGGAGCAGAAGCTTGAACGCGTAGGCGACGACCACGGTCGAAATCTTTGCCTGGTCGCCGTCGACTTTGCAGGTGTGCTTCCTCTGCTTTGCGTCGTAGTACGCAATCAGCCCGCACTTCTCGCAGACGTAGATCTCGGTCTTGTCAGCCTCGTCGAGCAAACGGTCCTTGAGGACCATCGAAGCTCCGTAGGCTATGAGGCAGTCTCTCTCCATCTCTCCGAACCTGAGCCCTCCGCCCCTCGCCCTTCCCTCCGTCGGCTGTTTCGTAAGCATCTGGACCTGGCCTCTTGCCCTCGCGTGTATCTTGTCGGCAACCATGTGGTGGAGCTTCTGGTAGTAGACTACCCCAACGAAGACGTCGGTGGCGAATTTCTTTCCGGTCTTTCCGTCGTACATGACCTCTCTCCCGGTCGCCTCGAAGCCCCTCGACTTTAGGACCTTCTCGAGCTGTTCGATGTTCTCTCCCGCGAACGCGGAGCCGTCGACCGCCGAGCCCCTGAAGGCCCCTGCCTTGCCGGCGATGGATTCGATGAACTGGCCTACCGTCATCCTTGACGGGAAGGCGTGAGGGTTGATTATCACGTCTGGGACCACTCCGTCGGCAGTGTATGGCATGTCTTCGTGCGGGACCACGAGGCCGATCACTCCCTTCTGGCCGTGCCTCGACGCGAACTTGTCCCCGATTTCGGGGACCCTCATGTCCCTGACCCTGACCTTGAACATCTTTCCGCCTTCCACGTTCTCGGTCATGAAAATCGAGTCGACGACTCCTGCTTCCGAGGGCCTGACGGCCACCGAGGTGTCTCTCCTGTAGGGCCCCTTGATCTCGAACTCCTTGTACTCCTCCATGAACCGTGGAGGGCTGGTCTTGCCGATTACCACGTCTCCTCCGGTCACCTGCGACTCGTGTGATACTATCCCGTCCCCTTCGAGGAGTCTGTAGAACTTCTCTCCCCTGTAGCCCCTGATGTTTGACTCCGCTGCCGGGACCTCGAAGCTGTCCCGCATGCCCCCGAGGTACTGCTTGGATACTCCTTCGTAAAGCCTGTAGAAGAACGATCGGGCGAGTCCTCTCTCGAGGCTCGACTTGTTCATTATGATGGCGTCCTCGATGTTGTAGCCCTCGAACGATAGGACCGCGACGACGCAGTTCTGCCCCAGCGGGCGATCGTCGATCTTCAGTAGCTCAAGGGTCCTGGTCCTGACGACCGGGGACTGGGGGCTGACAAGGAGGTGCTGCCTAACGTGCGGGGAGATCGGATAAGTCGGGGAGGAAAAGCCGAGGCTCTGCTTCGCCATCGCAGATTCGTAGGTGTTCCTGGGAGACTGGTTGTGCTCGGGGTAGGGAATGATCGATGCTGCGATTCCGAACATCGCCGCCGCGAAGAGCTCCATGTGGGTGTTCTTTGTGGAGACGTCCCCCTCGTCCATGGCGACGAGGCAGTTCTCCTCTTCGTTCGCGTCTATCAGCTCCATAACACCCTTCTCCACGAGGTCGCGCCATGAAACCTGCCCTGCCCCGACCTTGTCTATGAGGTCAGGAGTGAGCAGCGGGCGCCCGCTTTCGACCACGATTAGCGGTCTGAGGACCCTCCCGGAGCTAAGGCTGATGTAGATCCTCGGGTATGCCTTGTCGTTCAGAGGGGAGATGTGCAACACGCTGGCACTCGGGTTGATCTGGCCCTCTCTCCTCAGCTTTCTGAACGCCTTTGCGAGCCTCTCCCCGTCGTCGACGTAGCCGATGAACCTACCGTCCATGAATATCCTACAGCCCCCGACCTGCATCTTGGAATCGGCATCACGGATCTGTTTCACCCCGAGCTCCCAGAGCTTCTCTTCGATTTCTGTCGACGGCACGCTCACAGATATGATTGCGGAAAGCGCGAGGTTTTTCACGAGCCCGCAGTTCACGCCTTCTGGGGTCTCGGACGGGCAGATGCGGCCAAAATGAGTCGCATGGAGGTCTCTTGCCTCGAAGTTGGGTTGGCTGCGGCTCAGCGGGGACTGCACCCGTCTCAGATGGCTGAGCGTGCTTAGGTAGTTGGTCCTGTCGAGTAGCTGGGTGACTCCGACCTTACCCCTTCCCCAGTTTCCGGTGGCGATCGCGTTGTTGAGCTTGTCGGTGATGATCCCCGTCCTTATGGCTGCCCCGACGACGTTTCCTCCTCTCTTCTGGCCGGTCCTCTCGAGCTGGTACTTCATGTCCCTGACCAGGTTCCTGAACGCGGTCCTGAAGAGGTCGGCGAGCATCTGCCCTGCGAACTTTATCACCTTGTTGCCATAGTGGTCCTTGTCGTCCATCTCGATCCAGCCGAGCTTGAGCTCGAGGAGCTTGCAGACAGCTTCGCCCATGAACATCGCCTTGTCAAAGCGCTTGTCGTCAGTCTTGCCGAGGTGCGGCAGGAGCCCCCAGTCGAGCATGGACTGGGCCCGCTTGACCCTGAATTCTTCGAGCATGCCGTGGGCTACCCTGTTGCCGATGTAGACCAGCGAGTCCTTGCCGGTGGGTGCCTCGCTGGCCTTGTCGAATGATACCTCAAGGAGGTCCTGGATCTCGGACTTTGGTGATACGGCGTCCGCGATGTCCTTGTCCGACTTTATCCCGAGGGCCCTCATGACGAGGACGAACGGGAGGTCGACCGGGCAGCTGGGGACCTTGACGTTGATCGCACCGTCCTGCTTTAGCGTGAGTTCCATCTTCGACCTGTAGCCGACGACGGAGGAGTAGACGCGGGATTTGTAGGTGGTCGAGCCCGCGAGCTTCTCGGAGTCGACGAGGATCTTGTTGGGAGATAGGTCCTCTAGCCCCACGATGACCCGTTCTGCGCCGTTGATGATGAAGTACCCTCCGGGGTCGATGGGGTCTTCCCCAGATTCAATGAGCTCTTCCTTGGAGCGGTTCGAAAGTGGGCACAGCTCTGACTTCACCATCACTGGGAGGTCGCCGATGTGCTGTCTTGTGGTGTCGCGGGGGAGTCCCTCTTCCTCAATCGTCATTTCGAGCAGGATGGGCGCCGAGTAGGTCAGGTTGCGGAGCCTTGACTCCATCGGGAGGGTGCTGCTTACGGAGCCGTCGATCTCGACGACCCTTGGCGAGCCCAGAGTGATCCGCCCGAATTTTATCTTGTACGGAGTGCTGACGGTCTCGACCTCGACCTCCCCGATTTCGTCTACGATGTTCTGTATCCCTCTGGACACGAACTCGTTGTAGCTGTTCAGGTGCTGCCGCGCTACCCCTTCCCTCTCCAGGAGGTCTCTGAGGATTACCCAGACGTGGGACTGCTGGACCTGTTTGCTCATCCTAGGCTTCCACCACGTATCTGTAGTAACTGCTGGAACCGGAGGTCTCGCTTCTGCGTGTGATTCTGACAAAATCGCCCGGCTTCGCCCCGATCTCCTTCGCGATGGGGTCGGTCGCCAGGACGTATGGGAACTGGCCGGGGCTCGAGTTGTACTTCGCCAGGACCTCCGTCGATTCCTCCTTGGTGAGGAGCTCGTGCTTTGGGATCAGAAAATGAGTACTGATCTTGAACGGAGGGACTTCTTCCTCCTTTACCTTTTTCTTTCTCGCGACCTTCTTTGCGGGAGCCTTTGCGGGTGCTAAGCAGAACTACCCCCATTTACAATAACGAGTAAGCAACATGAACAATACACTGCGCAGGGCCCCAATGAAAGGCGGCCGATGACGCGTATTTAGATTTTGCTGAAGTAGGTTCTGTCCAGTTGACGGTTGGTAGGAGGTAATCTTCTGACTGTCCAAAGTCGGTTGGTGAGAACCTACTCTCGTATCAGCCTTGGCAGGCCAACTGCCAATTTCCGATAGCCTGAGTCTCAATTGTCCTTCTCTGCTCAGGCGTTGAGTTCGGCATGAGATGGAGGCTGATGTAGATGTTATCAAGGGTGCCTGCTTTGCTCATCCAGCACCCGAACTTGTGGTGGTCTCGATAGAACCCTCTCTCTGAGAGATTCTCGGATTCTCCAACATAGATGAGAGTGTAAGTGTTGGGTTCGCCTGAGGGGATGGATATCGCATAGACAGCCGCTCGCATAGGAGGTTCCCAATCGGCTACTCTGCGTGGGCTCGTGAACTCGACGTTATTCCAACCGATGCTCAAGTGGGTCTCAGTTCGAGGAATCCGAGTCCGATGAACTCCACCATCAAGTCTGCCGCTTTAGCATCCAGCTTGTCCTTGTCGAAAGTGATGTAGGCCAAGTCTTTGAAGTCTGAGGCGAAGCTGACGTCGTTCTCCTTTAGGACGACAATTTTCTCTCCATACAGGACCGAAGCCGCACCGAGTTCGTAGACCACATTATCGCTTGGCCGAAAGACTTTGTTTCCTTGAGCATCTGTTGTCTCTTCGTCCGCCGTAAATATGAATATCCCAGAGGTGCATGACTGCATGAGTTCTGCGACCTTCTGCCCGACTGGCCTTCCCCTGTTGGCCTCTTCTTCCGCCACCTTGTAAGAGACCTTGAATCTGTTCAGAATCTTCTCCAACTGCTCAAGAGGCCTCGTGTTCTTCCCATGAGCTACGAAGATTTGTTTCGGAATCTGGGGGGTCGCTGGCGGTTGCTGTTGTGGTGCGCCATGTTCATCCTCTCCCTGTTCATCGTCTATTCCAGAGACCGTTTCAAGGGTAGGCTGTGAGAGCGTCATCGCGGCTGAAGCATCTGCAAGTCTGCTAAGCTGAAGGAAGTCATTTCCTTTGATATTCTGAATCAGGTTGTAGTCCTTCATGTTCGTCGTTATGACAGTGTAGCATGGGTCGATGTCGTCAGGAGAGACTCCGAACTCCTTCCGAAGAGCGTTCTTGAATAGTTCTTCCCTTGGAATCTGCTTCTTGTCGTAGAAAATGTAGACCCGACTGAACAGGTCTGGCTTTAGAAGGGCTACTCTTAGACCCTGACCGCGTTGTTCATCGGTCGTGGGAGCTACAATCTTGCTACCCAGCGAAGACAGGCCGATTTTGTCAGCATATACCCCGCCCTCAGTTAGCCCGTATCTGCCTGAAGAGATGATAATCTGACGGAATCCACTGCTATTCGGCGAGTAGTTAATCGAACCAGCGAGAGTGAGGCGGTCGTAGGGCTTGCCTGCATTGTTCTTCTCGATTGACTCTGCTACCTGAAGCGTCCGCTTCAATGAGTCTCGTGGGAAGGAAGGGAAGTTACCTGCTGGTCTACCGCGCCTGACCTGTTCCGCCTGCCCTTCCTTTGGGGTCGAAACCTGAGTGGTTTTTTCCTCCAAGTCGTTAGGTTCCCTTATGCCGTTGAATATTAATCTTGGCATGAACGTGATGGGTGATGCACGACTGCCCTGCGAAACTATTCCAAACGTGCAGGAGGAATATTATTCCTCCTTGGCCTGTGAGGCGTCGCCCTTGACTTCGACCCTCTTACCCCTCAGAACGTAAGTGACTGCTTTGGGTTTGCCCAAGACTTCAGCTATGGGCTTGGGAATCGATGTCTGATATCCCCTGACTTCATTGTAATTCACCCCTACTGTGAACTCGGTCGCGTCCTTCTTCCACTTTGGCATACGCGACCCTCGCTATCTCCGTATTTAATGATTACGCTATCTACGGATATACCACAACCCTCATATACTATCTCCGTAGATACTAATACCATGCACCCAGACGAACTCCGAGCCGAAATGGACGCCGACGAGTATGATGAGTTTGTTTCATACTCGGAGGCACGCCGCGAACTGATTTCGGAGTCGATGGACTGATGCCTAACCAATACTCGCCTAAGCCGTCCATAGACCAGAGGGAGATGAGAGGTCAGTCTATCGCCCAAAACTTCGGATGGGTGCGAAGAGTAGATGAGACTACTTACATGGTTCACAGTCAACGGCTCGACAAGGAATACTCAGTCGTTCAGACTGAGACGGGATGGATGTGTGGATGCCCCGATGCTCAGTTCCGCCTCCAGAAGTGCAAGCATCAGTGGGCGGTCGAGATTAGTTGGACTCTGAGGAAGAGAGTCGAAGAAGCGAGGAAGATTCTACCTATTGAGGCCCAGACCTGCGTGGCCTGTGGCTCCATGAATGTGATGAGGTGGGGCGTCAGGCGCAACAAGTCAGGGGACATACAGAGATTCCAATGCCGAGATTGCAAGAGGCTTTTCGTGGTGAACATCGGCTTCGAGAGGATGAAGCACAACCCGAAGGCCATCACTACCGCCCTCCAACTGTATTTCTCAGGGGAATCCCTGCGAAAGACGAGGGAGTCGCTCAAGCTAATGGGCGTTCAGGTCTGCCCTCAGACAGTCCACAATTGGATTACGAAGTATGTCGGTCTCATGGAGAAATACGCTGACCAAATCGCGCCGAAGGTTTCAGACACTTGGAGGGCGGATGAACTCTTCCTGAAGGTGAAGGGCGACCTGAAGTATCTCTATGCAATGATGGATGATGAGACGAGATATTGGATTGCTCAGGAGGTCGCTGACACGAAATACGTCCATGACGCCCGCGCCCTGTTCGCCAAGTCGAAGGAGGTCGCAGGGAAGCGGCCTCTGAAACTAATAACTGACGGTGCGCCTAACTACGTTAGGGCGTTCAAGAGGGAGTTCTACACAAACACCAATCCCCAATCAGTTCATGTTAGGGATATCAGGGTTAGCGGCACAATCCACAACAACAAGATGGAGAGGATGAACGGAGAAGTCAGGGACAGGGAGAAGACAATGCGAGGCCTCAAGCGGATGGACACTCCCATCCTGAAGGGAGTCCAAATCTACCATAATTTCATCAAACCGCACGAGGGCCTTCATGGAAGGACTCCCGCAGAGGCGGCTGGAATCAAGGTCGAAGGCGAGAACAAGTGGAAGACGCTCATCCAGAATGCAACCCGCCAAGGGAACAGTTTCAGCAGAACTGACCGTATCCCCGAGTCTTAGCATAGGGCTTTATAGTTAAGTGAAGGCACTTGCTACTGGGCGAGTAAGACCTCAGGAAACCGTGCCCGATAAGGGTGAGAGGGGTTCGTGCCCGATAGGGAATACTGAGGGGTCGCCCATTCAAGGCCAGAACAGGCGTTCTTTGCCTCCAATCAGGGAGGGCGTGAGCATATTCGCGTAAGACCAATCTGAGTTGGCGTGCTTGTGGTAGAATGAACCAGCCACGATGTCAGCGGCCCATATCCCCGCTTCCCCAAGCGAGGCAGTGTCTACTGGCGGACTTAGTGAGCCCTGATAGTTCTTCCAGCCTCGATACTGGTAGTAACTGTCCTTACTCACCACGTAGTTGTTGAACTCGATGCTTCTCGCTGGCGAGAGTCTTCCTCGGTCATATAGAATTGCAGGAGGGTTCGGAGGCTTGAGCACGTTCATGACATCCTCAATAAATGACCTCGCGAGGATGTAGTTCCCCAGTTCTTCTTCAGTATACGTAGGGAACGCCTTCCGTTTGTCGAGGACAGTAGCGAAAACCCCATCCGAATACTTCGTGATTAGCCCCAAAGCCTTCGACCTAACGACGGGCATATGCGCGTTGTAGTTATTGATGTCAGTTATGGTGTATCCACCCTGAATTAGTTCTGTGTGCGGGAGATAGAATTTCAATTCTCCTAAGCGGCTTGGATACTTCCCCCTCTGGTGCATTCGTTTCAGAAGTCGTTTCAGTCTCTTCCTGAGTTGCGAGGGGTCTTTGCAGTAGACGAACCCGAACACGTAGTAGGGCTTCTTCTGAATCCAAGGTTTCGACCTGAGCCCAATGTCCCCCGACTCATCGATGAAAATCACGTTTGTTAGTTGTGAGGACATTCTCCCTCACGGGTTGACGCTACGCTCTATTTAGACTGACTTACACCAACCGACTTTGGACACCCCGAAGGATTGCCTTGACCAACCGTCAAGTGGACAGAACC
>CAZMON010000003.1:0-129268 GCA_964568185.1 uncultured Nitrosopumilales archaeon
CCGACTTTGGACACCCCGAAGGATTGCCTTGACCAACCGTCAAGTGGACAGAACCCTGAAGTAGGCTCTGGTAACTTAGTCCCACATAGTTCTGGGTGTTAACTGGACTGACACGGCTCGCTCGGAAAAGAGGGTAAACCTTAAGAATCATTTTATGTTCCTTGAAGTCGGGGTCGAGGGACGAGTTCGACCGAGAAGGCCGACCCGCCCCGTCGTCGAAACTTGGCCACCAGTCAAGCGTAGATTGACGACCCCTCGACTTTAATTCAAATTGAGCCGTAGACGTTCTTTAACGTTTACTCGCGTTTTGGATTATCGTCAGCCATTTGTTCTCCCCTTCCACCTTGATTCCGCACTTGTCTGCTGGTGTTTCTCCGTCCAACGCCTCGTGGGGTCGGACGTAGTTGTGGAATATCTGGTAGCCTTTCAGGATGGGCGTGTCAACAGTCTTGAGGCCTCGCATGACCTTCTCCCTGTCCCGAATCTCTCCGTTCATGCGTTCCATCTTTGTTGTTGTGGATGGGGCTTCCGAACCTGATGTCTCGGACGTGGACTGACTTCGGATTGTGGTTCGTGTAGAACTCTTTGTTGAACGACCTCTCGAAGTGGTGTCCACCGTCCGTAATCAAGGTCAGAGGCCTCTTCCCCGCGACCCTCTTGCTCTCACGGAAGAGGGGAACCATGTCCGCGCTATACTTCGTGTCCGACATCTGTTGTGCAATCCAGAATCGGGTCTCGTCGTCCATCACGGCGAACAGATACTTCATGTTTCCCTTGACCTTGACGTATAGTTCGTCTGCTCTCCAAGTGTCCGAGACCTGAGGGGTTATCTGGTCGAGATACCTCTGCATCAGACCGACATACTTCCGAATCCACTTGAGGACGGCGACGTGCGACACGTTCACTCCTTGAAGCCTCAGGAAGTTCTGCACGTTCCTTAGGCTCTCGCCCGTGAAATACAACTGCATGGCCTGAGTTATCGTCTGAGGACTGGCTCGCATCCTCTCGAATCCGAGGTTGACCACGAAGGCGTGTCGGCAGTCCTTGCACAAGAACTGCTGGATGTCTCCGTAGTCGTTGTGCCTGATACCATGTTTCACGATTCGGACTGACTGGCAGGCAGGGCAGGCTTGAGAGTTGAGGGGCGCGATTACTACCGACCTTTCGACCTTTTGCCTGAGAGTCCACGAAATCTCGACAGCCCAGACGTGCTTGCACTTCAGAGAGCGATAAACGGGATCAGGACATGAACAGACCCAACCAGACTCGGTAGAAAGAACGTCATACTCAACGTCGCGCGTTTCAGAGCGGACTTTGTAAGATGTCTCGTCCACTCTGCGAACCCATCCGAACTCGCGGGCGATTGCGTCACCCTTGACTTGGCGAAGGTCGAGGCTCATCTGTCCATCCCTTCCAGTCGGTCGATTCGGGCTTCGAGGCGTTCAAAATACTCCTCGTCCACGAGTTCTTGGCGGAGTTCTTCTGGTTGCATTGTGGCTCCATAGAGTATGGAGCCATACTACTTAAGGATTATGGGGCCACACTGAATGACGATTCGACTATGTTCTGTTCGGTCGGGGCATACGTGCCTCCCAAGGAGGGGACAACTACGAACATTTCGTTCGGCGTTACCACGATGAAGTCGTCTATTTCTACCTCGAACTGCTTCTTCTGGTCTATGGACACTTTCACTCCACTCCTCTTGATTCTCTCAGGCATTGGGTCATATTTCTGCCTTTCCAGTGCATTCTCTACTCCCTCACCTCAATCCAAGCCTGCCGCCTGAATCGCACGACTGGCAGGCCCGGTATCGCCGGTGGGGGAACGACTGGCTGTGGCATGCCCGGCAGTCCGAAGGGCATCGGTGTAGGCTGGGGTTGCGGGGTTGAACGGGTAATCGTTCCTTCTTGAACGAACGCGTCGGTTCTGTCAGTTGTCTCCACATACGCAGTCTCAAACCTGAAGTCCGAGGAGTTCTGGTCGAGTGGAAGGGCTGGCACGAAGGATGTCAGCAACTGAAGGTCTTGTTCATACAGTTTGTAGAGATTCCAAATCAACGTATTCAACTCCCCCGCAGCCTCCGTCACCGGCAACCCCAACGCCTTGGCCTCCTTGCGCGGAATCAGGTAGTCATGCGTGTAGGTCTCGCCCAGTGCATGCAGGATTGTCTTGATGCGCTCCTTGTCTTTGTTCCCGTCCATATGCAACTCCAACAGATCAGGCATCAGATTGGCCCCGGTGTTGTAGACGCGCTGAATGTTTCCCAGAGCCAACACGTTGATTTGACTCGACAACAGCTTGAGGGCCTCTACCGATGATGCCTCGCTCTCAAGGCCCCAGCTTTTCGCCAGCGCGAGATAGCCCCTTACATCCTCCACGCCAATCGGGAGCGACCTACCTTGCCTGTCAGTCGGATTGAATGGGTATGTTGTGGTGGAATCGACTGGACTGAGTTCACCCATCTCATGCATTATGATGTTGTTTGCCCCGCAGGACAATACGGTGCCTCCGCTGTGGCATCGATAGGGGACGAGAACATTGAGTTCGTTCGTATACTCCCGAATGAGATGGACAATCCGCGCCGGAGCATTGCCGATTCCTCCTCTGGTGTAGAGGAATACGTCCACCCTTTCCGTCTTACCTATGCTCGCCATATGGTTGTAAATCACTCGGACTGCATCATCGGCGATGATAGTGTTGAGGTTCTGTCTGTCGCCGAGGACAAACGAGAGAACCCTCGACTTCCTGTGTTCCTCAATCTGCTTGATGAGGGATACTCTCTCAGCTCTGGGCATCTGATGTCTTGCTCCCTTCCGTTATCTGCGATGATGGTTGCAACACCAACGAGTTCCTTCTCACTATTGTTTTCAGTTCGAGCCCATTTTGCCAGCCAAGCTCGGCCAGCATCTCCTCAGGTATGACAACCAGATGCTTGAAGTGGTCTATCTTCTTCCCGTCCTCGGTCTTGTATGTGTAGGCCTTGTGCTTCTGTAACTTTACCACGTTCGCTCGCGCTCGTGTTCGGAGTGAATATGGAGCCATATAAGAATTATGGAGCCATGTCAGTCTGGTTAACACCCAGAACTATGTGGGACTAAGTTACCAGAGCCCTGAAGTAGGTGCTGTCCAATCAACGGGAGATTTCCTCGCTGTCAAGTGGCGGGAGATGAGCCTGAAGATTTGTCAGCAGTTCCTCAACGGCCCGAATTACAGGATTGAGGTTGAGTTTCGTCGCCGAGACAGGTCAGAATCCAAGTGTTCGGGTCGAAAGAGCGGAATACGTTCGCGATTGGAATCATCGATTTGATTATGTCCATGTGATACTTCGGTGCTATGTTCGAGTCGAAGATTAGGCCGCTTGTCCGAGTCTGGAAGAACCATTTGTCCATTCCTTTCGTCGAAGTGCTCGAAGTGGTCTCTAAGTTTTCGACTGTCCTTGTTGAAGGGCGAGTCATCGACGATTCTTAGGATAGTCCGAAGTTCTTTCCCTCTGAGTATGTTCCTGTCCCAACCCTCTTTCCAATGCTTCTCCCAACCATCGACCCTTTTCTCCTTATGCGGCATCGGTGGTTTAGTTGGCCAGAATGACTTGGAGATGTTCCCCGTTGCCATGAGGAAGGAATCAACCGAAGACCAGAAGGTATTCGTTTCCTTCACACTCTCTTCAGCAGTCATTCCACTTCTGAAATGAACTTTGAGGACACTTGTCATTTCATCTCTTGACCTCAGAGCGAATACACATTCCCTCCCAAGGAAACCATGAAAGACTCGATAGTGTGCGCCGTTCATTCTGAGTCCTCCATTGCCGCGTTCTGGATTACAGTCTGCCACTTGTTCTCGCCCTCAATCGTGATTCCAGCGGCTTCGGCAGGAGTCTTGCCCCCTAACGCCTCATGGGGTCGGATGAAGTTGTGATAAATCTGGTAGCCTTTGATTATGGCAGAGTCCGTCCGCTTGACTCCCCGCATGACCTTCTCACGGTCTCGGAACTCGCCGTTCAACCTCTCCATTTTGTTGTTGTGGTCGCCCTTCAGGGAGATGTGGGCGACATGAACGGGAGAGTCTCTGAAATGCGTCCTGTATTCCTTGTTGAACGCGTCCTGATATGCTGGGAGTCCGTCCGTTCTACGCTCGAACGGATTCAGCCTCGTAGACAGGGGTCCCTTCCTCTACCCTTTGTACTATCTTGCTGAATTCCTGGTATAGCCTCTTTGTGATCGGTCCGACGCCTCCAGCCCCGACCTTGGACCCGCTTATCGAGCCAACTGCCAGAATCTCCGACTTCGTCCCCGCCAGGAACACCTCGTCTGCGGTGATCAGGTCGAAGGGGGTCACGTCCCTTTCCTGGAGTTCGACCCCGAGCTCGGAACAGAGTTCGATGATGCGGGCCCTGGTGATTCCATGGAGGATCCCGGCGGCCGAAGACGGCGTAGAGATTCTGCCGTCCTTGATCAGGAAGATGTTTGTGACGCTCGCTTCGGAAACGAAGCCTCTCTGATCGAGCAGGATCGCGTCATCCGCATCTGCGTTGTTGGCCTCGACCTTTGCAAGGATGCTGTTGAGGTAGTTGAGGGATTTGATCTCGTGTGAGGTCGCTGCGACTGAGTCACGTCTGACCGAGGACATTATGACCCTGACGACCCTTGGTTCCCTCGGTCCTAGCCCAGACGCCATCGGTTCCGCTATGATGAAAATCGTTGGATTTTTGCATAGTGAAGGGTCCACCCCCAGATCCCCCGTCCCGCGGGTGACCACGAGCCTGACGTAGGCGTCACGCAAGCGGTTCTTCCGGAGGGTCTCGAGGACCGCTTCGGACATTTCGTGCTTCGTCATGGGGATCTTCAGGCGTATGCTCTTAGCTGAATCGTACAGTCTGTCGATGTGGTCAGGCAATCTGAAGACGGTCGCGTTGTAGACACGGATGCCCTCGAAGACTCCGTCTCCATAGAGAAGCCCGTGGTCGAAGACTGATACAACCGCCTTCGACTTCTCGACAAACTTGCCGTCGACGTAAACTAGCGCCTCTTTATCCAACTAGAACAACCGGATTTTTCCTCATTAAAACGGTTGCGCTAGTGTACAGACTTGTCCAGCCTAGAGAAAACGAAGGGGAGGACCCCCCCTTTGTCCAGGTATTGCATCTCTGTCGCATTTTCGACCCTGACGAGGACGCTGAATTGCTTTTCATTGGTCCCTCTCTTCGCGACGACCTCAACCCATTGTTTGGGAGCTGCCATCGAGGAGATACCGTTGATGTCGAACTTCTCCTCGCCCGTGAGCTCGAGGCTCTTCCGTCCTTCACCATCCTTGAATTGAAGCGGGATGACCCCCATTGCCACCAGATTGCTCCGGTGAATCCGTTCAAAACTCTCAGCGATGACTGCCTTGACTCCGAGCAATTTCGGCGCCTTCGCGGCCCAGTCCCGGGAGCTGCCGGCTCCGTACTGTTTCCCTGCAATGACGATCAGGGGAGTCCGCTCGGTTGCATAGAGCATCGCGGCGTCGTAGATTGACAGGATCTTGCCGTCCGGGTAGTGGGCGGTGAACCCTCCTTCTTTTCCCCCGGCGAGGGAGTTTATGAGCCTGATGTTGTTGAACCCGCCCCTGACCATCACCTCGTGGTTACCTCTGCGGCTTCCGTATGTGCTCAGGTGGAGCATGTCCACTCCCCGTCCGCCCAGATAGAGACCTGCCGGGCTCTCGACCGGTATCGTTCCCGCAGGGGAAATGTGGTCTGTGGTGACCTTGTCCTCGAATACTGCCAGGACCCGGGCGCCTTGTATGTCAGTCTTAGCAGACACCGACTGGTCCTCGTCGAACCAGGGTGGGAGTTGTACGTAAGTCGAGTCCTTCGACCAGTGGTATATGCTGTCCTCGAAGGAAGCGAGAGACTCCCATCGTTGGTCCCCCTTCATCGCATTGGCGTAGCGGGTGGAGTAGAGGTCGGGGACGAGCGCACTCTCCACTGTCGACTTGATCTCCTCGAGTTTGGGCCAGAGGTCTTTTAGGTAGATCGGCTTTCCGTTGGTTCCGACCCCCAGAGGAGTGTTCGCGAAGTCGAAATCCTGACGCCCCGCAAGTGCGTAGGCGACAACGAGCATCGGAGACATCAAGAAAGAGCCTCTCACTAGTGGATGGATTCTGCCGTCGAAGTTCCTGTTTCCAGAAAGGACGGCGACGGCGTAAAGGTCCCGTTCCTTGATCTGACTCTCAACTTCCGGAGAAAGGGGGCCGCTGTTGCCGATGCAGGTGGTGCAGCCGTAGCCTACGACCGAGAACCCGAGCTTTTCGAGGGGGGCGAGCAGTCCTGCGCGCTTGAGATAGTCGGTGACCACTGTCGACCCCGGGGCCAGACTCGGCTTGACCCACCACTTTACGGTCAGACCCGAATCGAGGGCCTTTTTGGCCAGAAGGCCAGCGCCCACCATGACCGTTGGGTTCGACGTGTTGGTGCAGCTCGTGATGGCGGCGATCACCACAGCCCCGTCTTGCACCGAACGGTGAATCGGACCGTCCTCTTCTAGCATGAGCTGGCTCCTGGATGATCCACTGGATGGTCCCCCCGGGGAGACAGGGGGCTGGCGCTGGTCGAGGAGGGCCCGCACAAATGAGGGTACGGAGACGAGGGAGTGCTTCTCTTCGGGGTTGCGCGGCCCGGCAATGGACGGCTCGATCCTATCCAGGTCGATTGTGAGAGTTTCCGAGTATCTGGGCTCCACATCAGAAACGAAGAATCCGAACTTCTTCGCATAGCGTCGCACGAAGTCGACGTGGGCTGGAGGCCTCGCAGTTCCGGTCAGGTACACCAGGGTAGCGTCATCGACGGGGCAGAAACCTGCTGTGGCGCCGTATTCGGGGGACATGTTGCCGATAGTCGCCCTGTCCGGGACGGAAAGCTGCGAATAGCCTTCGCCGAAATATTCGACGAACGCACCGACTACATTCTTCTCTCTGAGCTTCTGCGTGACTGTCAGGACGAGGTCGGTGGGGGTCACTCCCTCGAGGAGGTTCCCTGTGAACCTGACTCCTATTACCTTGGGGACTGGCATGTGATAGGGTTCCCCCAGCATGACGGCCTCCGCTTCGATTCCCCCGACCCCCCAGCCGAGGCATCCGAGCCCGTTGACCATGGTGGTGTGCGAGTCGGTCCCCAGCAGGGTGTCCGGAAACGCCAGCAGCTCTGTTCCTGAGCCCGAGGTGGCCACCACCTTCGAAAGGTATTCCAGATTGAACTGGTGGCAGATCCCCTTCCCCGGCGGGAAGACCCTCATGTTCTTGAAAGATGACTGTGCCCACTTTAGTAGCGAATATCGCTCCGAGTTCCGCTCGTATTCCTTCTCAAGGTTGATTCCGAAGGCCATGTCGCTCCCCCAGGCGTCCACCTGGATCGAATGGTCGATCACGAGGTCGACGGGCACCCTGGAGTTTACTGCTTCTGTTTTGATGCCGACTTTCTTTGCTGCATCCCTCATTGCGGCGAGGTCGACGATGAGGGGGACCCCGGTGTAGTCCTGGAGCAGCACCCGATACGGCATGAACGGCAACTCCCCGCCCCCGGGACCGGACCAGGCCGCGAGTTCATGGGCCGCCTCCGCAGCTCCCTGGACTCTTCCAGAATGACGTACCGCATTTTCAAGGAGAACTCTGATCGAATACGGGAGCCTCTCTATGTCGTATCCCTCGTCCTTCAATTTCAATATGTTGAAGGCGGATGCCTGCCCCGACGGAGTCTCGATCGTGTCCTTGAGGGCGTCAGTCTTCATGCGGTTCATCTCAATCGACTGGGAGCGAGACCTCCGCCCCCGTATTTGAATCTGAAGATGCTTCTGCGGCCTGTCCGGTCGCCCGCCGCTTCCCTCGAAGAAGGGAGGGGACGATTGCGACGCTGTTGATGGCTGCCAATACCAGATAGACGTTGTCGAGGCCGACGGCGAAGGCGGCCTTGTCTGATGCGCTGACAGGCGTGCCCCCGGAGGAGGAGATGATGCTGGTGATCAGATGATATGGGAGGTAGAACGTCAGCACGAGGATAACTACGTTGAAGCTTATTGTGAAACCCGTGTTGAAGAAGGTGGCCCTGAGGCCCGATGCCACCCCCCTCCTGTGGGGAGGGACCGAGCCCATGATCGAACTCATGTTGGGGGAGACGAAGAGGCCCATCCCACCCCCGCCGAGGACGAGGAAGACTGCAAGGGTGGAGTAAGGAGTCGAAGGCGTGATCGTGGAAAGCATTAGGAGGGAAACGGTCACCACCGCGAGGCCGGCGGTGGTGAAGAGCCTGGTCCCGAACCTGTCGGAAAGGCGGCCGCTCAGGGGACCGACGAGGAGGAAGGCGACGTCGAAAGGCAGGATAGACAGGCCGGCCTGGATCGGGGTCAGATCCTTGACAAGCTGGAGATAGAGGCTGATCAGGAGGATGAACGCGCCCCAGGCCGTCGCGTTCAGGAGCTGTGTGACAACCCCGCCCGCGTACTCCCTAATCCTAAGCAGCTCCAGGTCGAGGAGCGGATAGCGGACTCTGCGTTCGATGTACACGAACCCGACTAGGGTGGTGGCCGCGGCCAGGGCGAGTAATCCGACCGTGGTATTCTCCGCCGTCCCATAGGCGGCGAAGGTGAGCATCAGGAGGAAGGACGTGATGAAAGTGGTGAACGTCGCAAACCCGGGCCAATCCATGGGAGCCCCTCTTTCGCGGGTGCCCACCTCCCTCAGCCGCCGTCGGGCCCAAAGTGTCCCGAAGACCCCGACAGGGATGTTCACGTAGAAGAGGAACCGCCAGTCGAAGAAGGTCAGGATCAACCCGCTCATGGTAAGCCCGAGCATCGACCCGGTCCTATAGGCGACCGAATTGATTCCCAGCGCCCTTCCCAGCTCTGTCGTGGGGAACGCGTCGGTGACGATGGCGGCCGAGTTGGCAAACAGGGCGGCGGAACCGAACCCCTGGAAGATACGCGAAGCGATGAAGAAGTCCGGGGACGTAGAAATTGAGGTCAATACCGAACCGATAGTGAAGATAGTAAAGCCCAAGGTGTACACCCGGACGCGACCGAAGGTGTCGCTCACCCTGCCGATGAAGAGGAGGGCGACCGTGCTGCCTATGGTGTACGCCTGGGTGAACCAGATCGCCTGTTCGGCGTCGGCGTGGAGCGCCGCGGCGACTGTTGGGAGGCCGATGACAACGATGCGCCCATCGATCCCGCTCATCAGCACTCCGACTGTGGTCACCGTGAGGACGGTCCACTTGTACTGCAAGGCCTGCCCCTCGCCCCAAACGCGTGGGTTTAGCGTTATCGGACGCAAGAAGATTCAACTACCTCCATCAGGCTTCAGAGTAGGAAGTTGCCAGAAGAAAGAAAACCCAACTTCCTGATTGGAGAGAGGAGTCCTTACCTGCAGGAGCACGCCTACAATCCGGTCAGTTGGTATCCATGGGGAGACCAGGCGCTGAAGAAGGCGAAAAACGACGGAAAGCCGATATTCCTCAGCATAGGATATTCAACTTGTCATTGGTGTCATCAGCTCGCAAAGGAATCGTTCGAAGACGAGGTTACGGCCGCGTTCATGAACAAGAATTTCATCTCGATCAAGGTAGACAGGGAAGAAAGACCCGAGCTGGACGCCTACTACATGGGAGCTGTGCAGGCCATGACAGGAGCCGGAGGCTGGCCACTAAGCGTCTTCCTCACCCCCGACCTCAAGCCGTTCTATGGTGGGACCTACTTCCCTCCCGAACCGAGATATGGGATGCCCAGCTTCAGGCAGGTCCTGGAGTTCGTGACGAAGGTGTGGAAGGACAGCCGGGAGGAGGCGGTGGTGAAGTCAGAGGAGATAGCGAGTGCCCTGGCTGTGGAAAGCCCTGCGACTGATGGGGTGCTTACGAAGGAGCTCCTCGACGCCGGCTACTCATCGCTCGCGTCCCAGTTCGACCAGCAACATGGCGGTTTCGGAGGATCCCCGAAGTTCCCGTTGCCGCTGGCGATAGGATTCATGCTCAGGTACCATTTCAGGACCGGGAACGAGGTAGCACTGCTCGCGGCCACAAGGACCCTCGATTCTATGATGGCAGGGGGGATAAGGGACCACGTCGGCGGCGGGTTTCACAGGTACGCGACAGACAGGGTCTGGCTAGTCCCGCACTTTGAGAAGATGCTTTACGACAACGCCCTTATCGCGAAAGCGTACGTCGAAGGATATCTACTGACAAAGGACGAAGGCTACGCCCAGGTTGCTAGGGAGACGCTGTCTTGGATCCTCGGCGAGATGAGGGACCCCGACGGAGGATTCTATTCTGCGCAAGATGCAGACACACCCCAGGGAGAGGGCGTATACTACACTTGGACTCCGGACGAGGTCGGGGCAGTCCTTGGCAGGGCGGGGGATTCCTTCTGTTCGACCTACGGGGTAACGAGAAACGGGAACTTCGAAGGACGGACGATACTCCACCTGAAGGATCCCGATACCATGGCCAAAGGGGATGAGAAGCCTCGGGCGGAATCGAAAGAAGAAATCACGAGATGGAAGCGCCGGCTGTTCCAGGCGAGAATCAAGAGACAGCGACCGGCGACCGACAGGAAGGTCCTCACTTCTTGGAACGGTCTGGCGATATCCGCCCTAGCTCAAGCCGCCATCGCCCTGAGGAAGGTTGAGTACCTTGAAGGTGCGACGCGGGCTGCGGATTTCATCCTCGCCACGAACTCCAGGGAAGGACGTTTGCTCAGGAGGTCAATCCAGGGAGAGGCTGCACTTGATGGAACCCTGGAAGACTATGCCTTCTTCGTCCAGGGGCTTCTGGACCTTTTCGAGGCGACATCGGAACCCCGTTGGCTGGAGGAAGCGAAACGTCTGAATAAAGTGATGGTGGATACCTTCCTCGACCAGAAGGGGGGAGGACTCTTCATGGCCGTTGGCGATGTGCCCGGGAGGCTGAAGGAAGACTACGACGGCCCGACACCGTCGGGGAACTCGGTCGCGGTGGGGAACCTGATTCTGTTGTCTGAAATCACTGGCGACGAGGGACTGAGGGGGGTGGCCGAGGGTGTGCTGAAGCACTTCAGGGCGAAGATGGAAGAGCAGCCTTCGGGCCATGCAAAGATGCTCTCTGCACTTGACCTCATGCTTGGCGGCATGAAGCAGATCGTGATAACCGCCCCCGACCGGAAAGCTGCGGGAACTATGCTGGAGTCCCTGACGACGATGTTCATTCCAAATAAGACCACGATCGTGGTCACACCTGAGAACTACGAGGGTCTCGCAACCATGACTCCCCTCCTCGAAGGGAGGAGACCCGGGAAGAGTGCGATTGCTTACGTCTGCGAGAATTTCTCCTGCAAGCTCCCCGCGCGGACGCCAGCAGAGCTCGCCCGACAGCTATCGGGGAAGTCGGGTTAGCGTTTTATGTGGGAGTGGGGGGCGGTAGGAGTATGACCGGGACGTGGGAGATCCGCGGGTTGTTTGGCAACGAGTACGCCATGGAGCAGGCGATCGAGGAGCTCAAGAAACACCAGGGATTCGAGTGGGTCGTCCTGGACCGGCGGAACCTGTCGGTGAGGTTCGCCAAGAGGAGTTCCGAAACGGAAGAGATCGTCAAACGGACTTTCGAGATTCATCACGGGTACGTGGAGTCGCAGGCTCCCCTCGGGGACTACGACAAGATGAAGGCGGACATGAAACGCAAGAAAGCAGAAAAGGACAAGAAGCGCGCGGCTAAAAAGAAGTAGGGGTCTAGGTTACGTCTGGGTCGGTCCCGGGAAGAGTCACCAGGACCACGCAGGGGGACTTGCTTACGATTTCGTATTCGTCCTTTGTCAGAAAACTGTAGAACCCCGTCTCACGGGTGCTGTACATCACCACGACGTCGATTCCCTTTGCCCTGACGAACTCCGAGACGTCGTTACCCGTCTCCCTGACCGCAAGGATCTTCGGGTTGATGAAACGCCCCAGGGTCTTGATAGCGAGACTGGTGAGATATGAGAACTCCCTCTCCTCCTTCCGGAGAGACTGCGCGGTCTCCACGGCGTCGAGGGGGACGGTCGGGGGTAGCTTGATGACCTTGGCAGCGGTGATCTCGACGTCGGCAGCCGATGCTGACGACGTGAGGGCTGCGGCGATGATGTAGGGGTCAGGGTGTTGGACCTTCAGGACGGGAACGAGTATCCGCCTTGGGTTCCTGGGGATTGTAACCCCTTCGTTCGGCGTCTCCACGAGGACGACCCTTCGTTTCGAGGTCCTGGCAACGTGGTCAGAGACCCGGCCAAAGAGTTCCCTGAAGAGCGCCTCTCTATGGGCGGACATTACTATCGCTTCGGCATTCCTCTCGTCCGATGCTGTCGAGATGGCTCTCGCGATTTCTTCGACGCTCGGAGGCTGTGACCCCGGTTTGACCTCAAGGTACTCGTACTTGACTGAAAGTTCCTCTCCGAGCTTTTCGATGTCCTTCTGCATCTGTTTTTTGAACTCGTGGTCTTCCTCGCCTTCGAGGACGTGGGTGATGAAGACCTTTGAGCCAGAATACTCTGCGATGTAGAACGCGATATAGACCGCGTTCCACTCTCGGGGCCTGTAAGCCAGAGGGAGGATAAGCGGGCCGTTGCTCCAAGACCACTCGACGTTGGCCTCGCTATCGGGCATCTGTCTTGCGACCTCCCTTGTACTTCTGATAAATAAGGTAGCAAGCTATGCCAACGGCGAACCAGGCGACTCCGAAGTTCCTGCCGTCCGGGTTGAAGCCCACTAGAATGACCCAAATCACCACCGTCGAAATCAGGCCGACGATGGGTATGACCGAGACCCTGTACACCTGTCCCGCCCGGCGTACGCTGAAGTTCAGCGGCATCTTCCAGCCTTCGCGCTCCGGATCCTTGAAGCGAAGGACGATGGCGGCAGCGTTCACGTACATGTAGGCGATAAGGGCGCCGAAATTGTAGACAGATGCGATCAGGGGAAGCAGGTTGTAGTTCGAAAGGCCGACGCCGGCGACGAGGAGGAGGCACGCAATCGTTGAGAAGACGATGAGGGTCGCGTAGGGCGTCCTGAATCGGGAGCTGACCCTGGAGAAAGCCTTGGGCATCAAGCCGAGCCTGCTCATTGAGAAGGTGACTCTCGAGACACCGATGACCCCGGTGTTGGTCGAGATGTAGCACACGAGCGTCCCCATGAGAGCGACCCAGATGGCGAAGACCCCGCCTATTATCGGCAGGTCCCCTGCGATTGTGACGGCCGGGGATGTGGAGTTGTTGGCGACGGCCGAGACTGAAGAGAGGGTTACAGATAGCACCGAGAGGGAGATGGCGACCGCGACCACCGAGATGATTGCGGCCTTGGTTGCCTTCGGGATGACCTTGCCAGGGTGCTTCGTTTCTTCGGCCGCCTGGGATATCGATTCTATCCCGATAAAGGAGGCAGTAGCGAGGGAGAGGGCATAGACGAAGGTCGAATAGTTTGCCGAGCCTCCGAACATCCCGGTAGAGAACGCCGAAGGAAGGCTGTGGACCCAACCGAGGAGGGCGCCGGACCCGACTATCGACGGGAGGCCGAAGACGAGGAAGAGTGCAACTGTCACCAGGTCGACGGCAACTATCAGCTCGTTGAGCCTCGAGGAATATCTGATTCCTACCAGGTTCAGGACGAGGAGGATGAGGATGAGCGCGATGGCAATGAGGGCATAGTACGGAGGCTGCGTGACGACGAAGGCTTGTATCAGAGGCTTGGTCACGACCCCCAGGTAGCCGACAGTGGCCAATGAAAAGAGGGCTATGTCGACCGTGTATCCCAGCATCAACCCCCACCCTGCGACGAATCCATGTATCCTGCCGAAGGCTTTCATCGAATAGTACTGGCCGCCGCCCGCGACCGGATACTTCGTGGCGAGTTCGGCGTAGCAGAGGCCGGTGCACACGTAGACAATCGCAGCGACCCCGAAGGCGAAGGGCGATGCGAGACCGGCGAAGAGGGCGATGATGCCGAGGACTACGTAGATGTCAGCACCGACATCGGCATACCCCATCGAGAAGGAGCCCCAGGTTCCGATGTCCCTCTTGAGTGATCGGGAGTCTTCCTCTTCGACTTGAGACAAGCATCAAAACACGCTCCTTGAACTTTTGGCGCGTTTCAGGCGCCGATTTAACGGTTCCTCAGGGAGGTTGTTTTGACAATATATAGTGAATCGGGCCCGGATTTCACGTTTGGATATCGTCCTGGTGCTTGGCTTTGTGCTCATCGTCTCATTCCTGTCGAACGTCTCCCCCTTCGTTGGGGCGTCCTATACCCTTGTAGCCACCTTTCAATTGAGCCTGCTCGGATTCTCCCCTGTCAACTTCGCTCTGGTGGTCCTCGTTTCGGCTGCGGGGGCGACGCTTGCGAAGGTGGTGATCTACTACGGGGCGTTCGGTCTGCGGGGGAAATTGACGAAGAACAAGAACGTGCAGTTAATAGGGAAGAATTCTTCCGGCAGAAGGTTTTACCTCGTCTTGTTTGCGACCGCTTTGCTTCCTATCCTTCCGCTCGATGATTTCATCTACATAGGGGCGGGTGCAAGCGGCGCGTCCATTGGCCGGATGGCGGGCGTCACTCTGGGAGCAAAGGTCGTGAAAAGTGCCCTAGAGGTGACCGTGGAATACGCTGTATTGAATGACATCGGGAACGCTCTCGGGTTCGGCAGCCTTGAGGCCACAGTGATCCTTGGCGCGACGTTCCTCATTCTGGGCTTCGGATTGTACAGGATGGATTGGCAGAAGGCGTTCCAGCGCCTGAGACCTACCAGATTTGGAAGGAATGATGCTAATATCGGGAGGTGGCCTGGAAACCGTTATAGTTTCACGAATGCGGCCAGGACTCGCTGCGGGGGTCGCCCAGCCTGGTCAACGGCGCGAGGCTTAGGACCTCGTCCCTTAGGGGTTCGTGGGTTCGAATCCCACCCCCCGCACTACATTCTTCCGGCATTGAAAGGCCCAGATGGTGGGCAATTCCCCCAGAACACGTAGAATTGAAGATCGACAACTGGAGGCGCTGAATACTGGTAGAAGGCGCCTATGCACCAGAAGTAGTCTGTGACCGATTCAAATTGCACCACGTCGGAGCAACCATTTCCGTTGCAGATCGAGCCAGTGCTCTGGCCATTTGGGAGAGTTTGTACGGCGGGGGCGAGAAACAAGAGGAGTGATGAGACGACTGCGAAATCAATCAGGAGTTTGCCTCTCCTTTGGAGCCTCATCCTCCTGTTGGAGAAACCTACAGCGAAGGTGACACCACTTAAGAGAAGAAGGACCAGAAAAGTGAACCCTGAAAAGGACCACAGGGACCATAGGGCTCCAGCCGCAAGAACGACCCAGGCCGCCGCGAATAGTCCAAAGCTGACCTTCTGGATTCCGTCCATTGATTCTTGGGAGTAGTAAGATCGACTTAAGAGTATCAACGAGGTCGGACAAGCGATCCTAAGTTGTCCTTCCGCCCAACATGCTGGGTCGAAGTACCACCCCCCCGCTCCTTGGACACGCAAGCTTGGTTATGTTTTAAGAACCAGTTGCCAGTGCAGGACGTTCTGACCAGACATGAATAATCATGCGGCAGATTCCAGTAGACGTGCTCGCCGATTACCCTCAAGAAAACTGGTTGATAGCAACGATCAGGCGGACTTAGCGAGGACGGTGTCGAGTCTCAGAAATCTTCTTCCATACATCAAGGACTGGGAGGCTTGGCAGAGAGAAGTAAGGCGGCTTGAGCGGAACGTTGTCAAGCTTCGCCGGCATAAAGAGTTGAGATTAGCAAGGACTCTAGAGGACAGTTTGCCCGCATTGAAGTCGGTCCTAAGTGAGGAGAAGGTGCATCATCAATTCAGTGTGAACCGATCAATAGCCGAGCTTGATGATGATGAAATCGGCTATGATGGAAACGCGCATGACGGTATAGCAGGTGCAGATCGCCATTAGGACGAAAACCACTCTCACTATGAATCGACCGACGAACTGCAGTTGAGAGAGGACCACCCGAACAGATTAGGGGAGCCACCTGCAAAGGATGATGCTGCGGGGAAGGCTTTTAGTCCGAGAAGTGGCACTGTGTGATTTGCTGTCGGATGCTATCGAAATCCTTCGAAGCCAGGGAGTATCAGAAGAATATCGCAGCAGTGGCTGCGACCACGAACACCCTCGTAGTCCTCCCCACCGGGCTCGGGAAGACGCTGATTGCGGTGATGGTGGCCGCAGAAAGATTGAGAAGGTTTCCGAAATCGAAGGTGATGATACTAGCCCCCACCAGACCGCTGGTGCTCCAGCACTATTCCACGTTCAAACAGAGCGTGGACCTTCCCGCATCTTCGTTCGTCATACTGACCGGGACCGTTGACCCGGGGGACCGCGAGGTGCTGTGGCTGAAATCCTCCGTGATCTTCGCCACTCCCCAGACGGTGTACAACGACGTGAAGCGCGGGAGGGTATCCCTTTCGGAAGTGACCCTTGCGGTGTTTGACGAAGCGCACAGAAGCGTGAAGGACTACACTTACACAAAGCTAGCAGAGGCCTATCGTTCTCAGGCGGAGCATCCGCTTATCCTCGGGTTGACGGCTTCGCCTGGGGGTTCAAAGGAGAAAGTAAGCGAAATCAAGAGGAACCTCTACATCAGCAGAGTCGAGGCAAGGTCCGAAGAAAGCACGGACGTCAGTCCGTACGTGGAGCGTACCGCCATTGAGACGGTCAAAGTCAAGGTCCCAGAGGAGTACTACGAACTCGTCCTACGACTGAGGGAGCTCTTCAACGACAAGGTCAAGTCCCTCATTAGCGGTGGATTTCTCAGGAACAACCGGGCCTCGAAGAGAGGCCTTCTGGAAGCGAGGACCACGATTTCTGCCCGGCTCCGGGTCGCCCAGGCATCGGGAGGACAGAAGGGATACATTTTCGGGGCGATCATGAACCAGGCACAGGCCGTCGTAATCCTGCACGCCATCGAAGTGATCGAGACCCAGGGATCCTCCACGCTCGTCACCTACCTTGCACGGACGAGGGCGAGACCGGACATGGGGAAGGCCGTCACATCATTGATGAAAGATGAAAGATGGTTGAAGATCGAGGAAGAGGCCGCCAAGGCAGCAGGTGTCGAGCATTCGAAGATTCTGGCGATGATGTCGGTGATCAAGGGGCAGTTCGCAAGGAAGATCGAGTCCAAAGTGATAGTGTTCACCCAGTATAGGGACACCATAGAGGACATCGTGAAGGGCCTTGAGAAGCGGGGCTATGCCGCAAGGCGCTTCGTGGGCCAGTCAGACAAGGTCGGGAGCGAGGGGATGGACCAGGATACGCAACGCAGGGCGTTGGATTCTTTCCGCTCCGGGGAATTCACCATTCTCGTCAGCAGCAGCATCGGCGAAGAGGGGCTCCACGTTCCGGACGTCGACCTCGTGGTCTTCTACGAGGCGGTCCCTTCCGAAGTGAGGTCTATCCAACGCCGGGGGCGCACCGGACGGACAGCGCAAGGAAGGGTCGTGATTCTCCTTGCGGAGGGAACCATCGACGAGTCATATTACTACAGCACCCTGTTCAAAGAAGGCCGAATGAAGGAGCTGATCAAGGAAAACCAGGAGTCGCCTCAACGGAAAAGGAGTTCCAAGAGCCCGACCCTGATGGATTTCGTCGAGGAATAGCTCAGGCTCTGCTGCCGACGATCGAGAGCTTGATCAGATTCGTCGTTCCTCTCATCCCCGGGGTCCCGGATGTGACAACTATGCGCTCGCCAGGCTTCGCGAGACCGAGCTGTTCCGCTGCGGCGTCGGCCCTCGAGAATAGCCAGTCGACCGTATTCGCCTTCCGCGAAACGAGTGGGATGACCCCGCGATAGAGTTTCATCCTTCTTGCGATTCGGGCCTCAGTGCACAGGGCGACAATGGGCTGCCGGGGTCTGTACATCGCAACCCGTCTTGCTGTGGACCCGGTCTGAGTAGGAGCTACGATTGCCTTCGCCCCCACGTACTCCGCCAGACGGCAGGCGGCCCTCCCGATCGCTTCGGCGGTGTCATGGGTGCCGAGCTCCGTTTCCGGTCCTGGCGACCCTAGTTCGGTCTCAGTCGACCTTGCAATCCTGTCGAGCATCCTCACCGCCTCGACGGGATACTTCCCCACCGTTGTTTCGTCGGAGAGCATGACCGCGTCAGCTCCGTCTAGGATCGCAGTCGACACGTCGGTCACCTCTGCCCGGCTCGGCATCGGGGAGTTCACCATGCTCATGAGCATCTGAGTGGCGACAATCACAGGTTTTCCGGCCTTGTTGCATTTCGATATTATGTCCTTCTGGATCCGGGGGACTTTTTCGATGGGCACTTCTATCCCGAGGTCCCCCCGGGCGACCATTATGCCATCCGCGCCATCTAGGATGCGACCGAAGCTCTCGACAGCTTCCTTCTTCTCGACCTTCGCGATAATGAAAGCGTCTTTCCCCAGTGCCTTTCTCGCAGCCTTAATGTCAGCCTCCGACCTGACGAACGAAAGGCCCACGAAGTCGACCCCCTCCCTGACGCCGAACTTGATGTGTTCGAGGTCTGCGGCGGTGGGGTAGTCCAGCTTCATCTTGACCCCCGGCGCGTTGACCCCCTTTCCCGAAGCCAGGGTCCCCCCTGTCAGAACGGTGCACCTGACCCCACCAGGCTCCAAGTCGTCGACCCTCAACCTGATCAGGCCGTCCGCCAGATGCAGGTTGTCTCCCGCCCTTACCGAGCGCAGAAGGTCCGGGTAATTGACGCTGGCGTGGGCAGCGTTCCCTTCGACCGGGGCCGAGGTCAAGGTGAATTGGGAGCCCCTGACAAGGTCGGCGGCCCCTCCTCTCATCTTCCCCACGCGTATCTTGGGACCTGGAAGGTCCTGGAGGATGGCGACCGTCCAGCCCCCCCGTCGGGCTTCTTTCCTAATGTTCCTTATCTGATTCAGGTGACTCTCCTTGTCTCCGTGGGAAAAGTTGATCCGGAAGACGTCGACATGAGAGATCATCTTCCGAATCGTGAAAACGTCGCTGCTGGAAGGTCCCACTGTCGCAACTATCTTCGTCTTTCTGAACGCCACTGCCGCACTTCCACCGAAAGACCTCGGCATAAGGTTGAGCCAAAGACGGAATGAAGTCGGTTCTGACAAACGTATTGTGGACACACGAGGCTTATTACTGTCCAAAATCGTGTTTCTGTTTTGAGGATGGCACCTTCAATCGAAGCTCGCGGCCTGACAAAGGACTATGGCTCTTTCACCGCTCTTTCTGACCTCAATCTGAAGCTCGAGGGGGCTAGGTGCGTTGGTTTCCTGGGGCCCAACGGGGCCGGGAAGACCACAACGATGAAGATGCTCACCGGGCTGATCTCCCCGACCGAAGGAGTGGCCTTGATCAACGGTGTAAACGTACGACAGGACAAGAGGAAAGCACTAGCATCGTGCTCTGCGTTGATAGAAACGCCCGAAATCTATCCCGCTCTCACTCCAAAGGAGGCCCTGATGTTAGTCTCAGAGCTGAGGGGGATTCCCAAGGATGAGAGAAGGAAAAGGATCGACGAGGCCCTGGCCAAGGTAAAGATGGGAGAGTGGGAGGACAAGAAGGTTGGGAGCTTCTCGAAGGGCATGAAACAGAGAGTCGCGGTGGCCTCCACCCTTTTGAGCGATCCCGACGTAATAATTCTTGATGAACCCACGACTGGGCTCGACCCTAGGGGGATGAGCGAAGTGAGAGACATTGTGAAATCTCTTGGTAACAGGCTCGTGTTCATGAGTTCGCATCTGCTCAATGAAGTGACAGACGTTTGTCAGGAGGTGGCCATGATTGACCACGGAAAACTCCTCGTCTATGACACGATTGCGAATGTCACTTCACGGTTTTCGGGGACGGAAGAGTCCATAGAACTGGAGTTCGCGCGGGACGTGGATGATGCCACGACTTCAAAGGTGATGAGGCTCTCGGGGGTCGAAGGGGTGAAGAGGACCAACAGCAAGCAAATCACGGTAAAGCTGACGGGCGGGTTGGCAGCGCAGGAGAAGCTGTTCGAACAGATAGCCGACTTGAAGGTAGGGGTGGTCGGTTTCAAGCCAACGTCTACGGGGCTCGAGGAAGCGTACCTGAAATTGATCAAGGAGACGCTCTAGTCATGATGTCGGCGGGGTCGAAGAACTCGATCGTCAGTAGCGGCGCCCACGTCAGGATTATCATCAAGTACGCGATTCTGAATTATTTCAGAGCCAGGAGGTTCTACGTCATGCTATCCATAGTCCTACTGATGAGCGGGCTTCTCACAGCTTCTGTAGGGTACTTCAGGCCCGGTCTCTTCGGATTTCCACAGACCGGAGTGCCTCTCTCTGCCGACCAATCCAGACTAGCCTTCTACTCAATCTGGTGGGCATCATTCGTCAACTTCGTGGTAATAATGTCGGCGGCATTCTTCGGGGGGGACGCGGTTTCGGGAGAGTTTCAGAACAAGACAGGATACTTTGTGCTCCCTAACCCAGTGAGGCGCTCCGCCGTGTACACGGGAAAATACATCGCAGCCCTAGCCGCCTCCACCCTGATGCTCGCATTGTTCGCATTCATTTGCCTTGCCAACGGGATGTACTATTTTGGCTCGGTTGTCCCAAATGAGTTCCTTCTGTCGATTCTCTACGGATGGTTCTACCTTGTGGCCGCGATGAGTCTCACGTTTTTCTTCAGCTCGGCCTTCAAAAGCAGCGCAATTTCTGCCCTGATGACAGTGATCCTACTCCTGTTCGTTTTCAACGTGATTGACCTCATTGTTGGGACCGTTGCGAGAGTGGAACCATGGTTCTCGATTACCTACGCGGAAGGAATCGTAGGCGGCGTCCTTGGAGGAATCTCGGTGCCTCGGGGACCTGGCGGTGGATTCACTCAGGCGTTCACGCCCACGATTCCCGAGGGCTTAATCATAATGGCGGCGTACTTCATCGTCACCGGGGCGCTCGGACTCTGGCTCTTCGAGCGAAGAGACTTCACCTAAGAAAGTCAGCCGCTCGTCAGGAGGAAATCTTTGACCTTCTCATCGACAAGATTGACGAGTGCGCCTCTGAGTATCCCGTCAGCGTACTCACTCCCTGGGTTCAGGCAGAGAGTCCTGCCGAGTTTGACGAACCCCTTTGATTCGTGGATGTGGCCGTGGAGCCCGAGGAGAGGGGCGTGCCTCTCGATTGACGCCCTGACGGCGGAACTTCCGGCGTTGATGAACCTTATCCCGAGCCCTTCGCGGATGTAACCGAAGTCGGCTGAAACGGCCGGCGCCCTATCCAGCTCGGTGTTTGAAGGCGGGACGTGCAGGTTGTAAACAGCGGATTGAGGACTCTTGACTTGCGAGGCGAGCGACTCGATCATTTCACCGAGCCGGTATTCACTGACCTCCCTGGGGCTCCTCCATGGGGTGGGATTAGCATAGCCAACTGTTATCATCTCGAATCCTTCACCCAGGTCAATCACCCTGTTTTCTGGATTGGTCACGTGATCTGTATCTTTGAGAATCCCGTCGACCTCGAACCTGTCGTCATTTCCCGGTGAAATGTAGCACTTCAATCCCGTCCCCTTGAGCCTTTCATCCGCGAGCTGAAGCCATGTCCTGATGAGGGACAACATTGCCTCGTTGAAGATCGCCTCTTCCTTGGACTTGTTTGACCTTATTTCTTCAAGCTCCTTCGGGGTCGTGACGAAGGAGTACTGCCCCGCGTCCTGGAGCGCCTTTCTGGTTTCTTCGAGCTTGTCACTGCGTATTTTGGTTCCGTTGCCGAAAAGCTGGACGTCGTAATGGCCGTCAGCTCGTTCGACGATCGGGACGAGCACCTTCCCTGTAATGTCCCCGCCGAGTATCAAGGTGTCGGCCTTGTAGAACTTGGCGGCGTTCAGAAACTTACGGAAGCATCGGTCGGAGGCGTGCACGTCTGTAATGAAGAAGATTCTGGGCAACTGCTCTTCGCGGGAGAACGGCATGAAAGGATGTCGGTATTTAATGATGGTTTTGTGGTGAGAAAATGTTGGACTATTTGCGGACGAATCCCAGGGGGTTCTTGCCTCTAGAAGCGCAAACCGCTGCGATGTACATCCCTGCATTCCAAGATTGACCGTATTGGCCCAACGCCTTCCCCGTCCTCCCATGGAGCCACTCGTTGAAGCCCACCCTCTCACCCTCCTTCAACACCGCGTTCGCCCGGGCAAGACTCTCGAGCTCTGAGCCCGCCTTGTCGTCTCCGAGTTGGTACAGTGTTGAGACGTAGGCCCCACCCACGAAGGGCCAGACCGCTCCATTGTGATATTCGTAGGGGGAGCTCCGATGCTGGGTAGGAACCGCGGAGTCGAAATCTTTGTCGTAGCTGGCCCCCTCGAACGCATACGGAGGGTATAGGACACGTGATGGAAAGGGCTCCGAGAGGTTCTCTTTCCTCATGAAGTCCAGGATAGAAAGCGATGTCTTCCGGTCCGAGACGCCACCGAGTATGCACAGGAGATTGGAGAATGTATCGAACCTTGCGTCCATCCGGTAGAAAGAAACGTACTGTAGAAAATAGTTGCGAGCGAACCCCTTCAGTCTCCCCTTTGCCAGCGTCGCCGCGTGGCCGGGCCAGTATTTCGCGAGTCTGGTCGGGCTCTCCGGACCCGGGAGGAAGACGTCCGTGAATCGTCGTTTCAACGAGTCATGATCGAGCATCAGGTCGGCCTTTGATCCGGAACCCGAAATCGAAGTGAGCCTGCGGAGTGAGTCAGTGGCAATCAGAAAAAGGACGTTGTTGTAGAGCGTCTTGCCGGTGCGCTGAATGGCTGCGTCCATCCAGTCTGCTCCGGGCGGAGAATCGATCAGCCAGGTGTTGTTCGCGTCCTGGAATCTCAGCCATCGGTAGGCCCCGACTGCAGCATCAAGAGGACGTTTCAGGAGTTCTCTGTCTTCAGTCGCGCTGTAGAGGCTGGCCAGTCCGATTATGTACCAGCAGGAGGAATCCGTCGAACCAGAGTAGCCGTATTCGGGTCTCTTTGTGGAGAGGTCGTAGAAGTTCGGAATCTGCCCCAGAGGGGAAGCTGCATTTGCGAATGTCTTGATGTTCGCCTTCGCGCAGGAATTGAGCTTTTCGTCCTCGATAAGGTTGGCACCAAGGAATGATATGAACGAGTCGCGGGCCCAGACCTGGTTGTAGTAGGCTGCTGATGCTCTAAGCCCTTCCTTCACGCAGTTGCTTCTGAGGACTTCGGTCGCCTTCTCAAAGGTCAGTTGCGTCAATCGGGACAAGCTGTTCGATTCCTAGGCGGTGCTCAGTTCAATCGACTTTGTGATTCCGTCGAATATCTCGCCCACCTTCTTTGTCGCGAATCCCTTGAGTAGGGTCGAACCGAGACCTGCCATTACCCCCGAGACTTCTGCGTCGGCCGACCATTTCATGGTCGTCGGGGAGTCGCCTACCAGGTCGAAGACGCTGTTTATCGTCATGTTGCTTCCGCTTCCGGTCGCAATGACGAGGAGGGTGGCCTTGGATGGAGGGTTGACGGGGTTGACAGACATCTTCACGCTGAGTTTGCTCGAAACGACCGCGATCCGGACCTTCACCTTGGCCTCAAGATTGGAACGGTCGATGACATGGACCTCCTCGGCATCGGGAAGGGTCTTCGCTAGGAAATTCGTGTCGGTAAGGAGACGGTAGACCCTCTCGCTGGGCGCCTGGATGAGATTTGAACCTTCGAGGTGAAGCTGCACAGATGCCTCTGCCTATTCAGGGCGCTTTAAGGCTCACTTGTAGGCTTCGAATTCCTTGCCGAGTACGGAAGAGGCGATCTTGAGTTCCATTATCTCGTCGGTCCCTTCGTAGATCCTGGCGACCCGAGTGTCGAGAAAGTGCTTTGCCACGGGAGACATTATCGAATAGCCGAACCCGCCGAAGATTTGCACTGCCCTGTCAGCAGAATCGAAAGCGCATCGGGATGCCATGTATTTTGCAATCGCAGAGAGGCGATCGGACTCAGACCGTAGCCCCAGGTCGTTCAGATTCTTCTCGTACTGGTCCTTCTTGATTGCTGCCCTGTAGACGAGCCATCTGCATGCTTCGAGAGACGACTCGATCGAGGCGATGTGTTTCTGGATCAACTGATGTTTGCCGATGAGTTTCCCGTGCTGGGTCCGTGAGGTCGCCCTCTCCTTCACCTGGTTGAGGCAGTCCTCCATGACCCCGAGGCACCCGGAGCCGATACCGATTCTACCGTTGAGAAGGGCAGAATACGCCACGGAGAACCCCTTCCCCTCCTTTCCGAGGAGGTCATCTCGTGAGACGTGAACGTTTTCGAGGGAGAGAAGAGAGGTATCCGAGGTGAAGAGGCCTATCTTCTCTTCGAGGCGCATGTCGACCTCGAACCCTTCCTCCTTCGTGTCCACGAGGAAGGCGCTCGGGCCACTGCCTCCTTCTTTTGGATAGGCGAAGATGATGATGTTCGTGGCGATTGACCCGTTGGAGATCAGATACTTCGAGCCGGTCAGGCGATAGCCGCCGTCGTCTTTGGTGAAAGAGGTCTTCAGTGAAGCAGGATCGCTCCCCGCTTCGGGCTCGGTCAGACCGTAGGCGAGGATCATTTCTCCATTGGCCGCCTTCGGCAGGTATCTTGATTTCTGCTCCTCGTTCCCCCAGTCTTGTATCGCCAGGCTCCCCAGGCACTGGTGGACGTCAGCGAAAGTTATCACCCCGAGCCCGGCCTGGCCCATCCGCTCCAGGAAAAGGGCCTGCACCAGTTGCCTGGCCCCCCTCCCGCCGTATTCCTTAGAGATCGGCACTCCCAGTAATCCGTGCTTCTTGAGGACCACCGGCACCTCGGGGTTGTACTTCCTCTCCACATATTTCTCGAATTCAGAAGTGACGAGCTCCGAAGCCGCAGAATCCGCGTCCTCGAGAATAGTCCTCTCGTCATCGCTCAACCCGATGAGAGCAGAGACCTCGTCGACTGAGGACTGGAATAGCGGTTCCATTTCGACCCTGAAGGCGAAGGGGACGCCCCCCTTTAACCGTCTCGGCGTCTTCGCCAAGCTTTTGTATCCGTCGGACTGTTCGTGTTACCTTGAAGATAGAGCGGTCTGGGGACCTGATCTATTGGACCTACTTCATGATCGATTGGGGAAAGGCAAAACAATACCCCACCGATAGGAAATGCCAGGAATGCGGCGCGGAGATGCAACGGGTCGAGCCAATCACGGATGCCAAGGGGACGGCCTACGATGGCTACGTCTGCCACAACAACAAGGTCCTGATATGGGTCAGGAGCAGCTAGTCGGGCCGCTTTAGGTTCCGGTGGAACCCTTCTCCATAGCGTTGAGGCCTACCGAGGTTCTTGGCCAGTTTCCTTTCAAAGACTGCGTCGAGGTTTGCCTGGGGGTCGATGAGCCTCGATGCGTCCAGTACGTAGAAAATGACATCCACGAGTTCCTCGATAGTTTCATCGGTGGGCTTCCCTTTCTTCCATGAATCGCCGGCCTCGCCGAGCTCGATAAATGCGAAGAGCAGCTTGTTCGGGATTTCAGAAGGAGTATTGCCGAAACCCTTGGTGACGACGAGTTCCCCGACCTTCTTCTTTGCTTCTTCGAAAGATGGCACGCCCCCGAGCCGACCTGAGAGGGCTATGAATCTTTGGCCTTTGGAGCCACGACATCCCTGTAGTAGACACAGACATCGGTGAGGGTGCAGGTGTCACACCTCGGCCCCACGGGCTTGCACTTCGTCTGCCCGAATCTTACGAAGAGGTCGTTGACGTCCAGCCAGTACCTCCTTGGGATCGACCTCACAAGGCGTTCTTCGGTCTCCTCGGGTTTCTTCGTGTTGACTAGACCGAGGCGGTTGGCTATCCGATGAACGTGAGTGTCCACTGGGATCGCGGGGGTCCCGTAGGCATAGACCAAGACGCAGTTCGCAGTCTTTCTCCCCACTGAATGCAGCGTCAGGAGGTCCTCCATGTTGTTCGGGACCCTGCCCCCGAACTCTGTGAGGAGTTGCCTGGACACCCTGATTATGCTCCTGGTCTTCATGTTGTAGAAACCAGAAGACCGTATCAATTTCCGGACGGTCGCAGGGTCGGCGTCCGCCAGCTCCGTGGGTGTACGGTACCGTGAAAACAGGTTTTCAGTTGCCTTCGTCGTGTTTTCGTCTCGGGTGCGCTGGGAGAGTATGGTCCCGATTAGCACGCGGAAGGGATCGCCGTTCTCGGTGTCCTGGAGACGGGCCAGAGCGGTCGCCCTCTTGTCCATCGAGCCGTATACCATCGACCTGATTTGGGAAAGGAGTTTCCCGATTGTCAGGCGTCTTCGATTACCCATGGCTCTTTCTTGTACCAGGTGGCGACTTCCTCGCTTGTCTTCTTCAAGTCGTACTGGGGTTTGTACCCCAACTCTACCCAGGACGCTTGGTCACCGAACGTAAGCGATGCCTTCAGTTGTTCCGAAGTGTACGACGGGACCTTGGATTTTGAGAAAAGCCCCCCGTGGTTCACTTTTGCACTCGAACCGCAGGCAGATACGACCTCTCTTGCAAGGTCTTCGGCCGTGGCGTCGAATGACTTCACCAAGTATACCCTGCTTCCCAGGGCGGGGTTAGTTGCGGCTTTCAGCATCGCCTGACCGATGTCCCTCGGGTGACTCCAGGACATCTGTTTTGTCTCTGGGAGGCTGACCTTCCCTGATTCCATCATCCCGAGCATGGGGACGACCAAGGATGAGTCTCTGGGGCCGACAGCCTTTGCAGCCCGGAGAATGACTATTCTGGGTTGAGAGGCTCTTTTCGAGAATTCCAGGAGGACCCGCTCGGAGGCAGCCTTCGCCTTCTGGTACTCCCCTGCAGGGCTGAGCTGCGAGTCCGCGGTCAACTCACCTCCGCTGAAGCCGTAGACGTCGAGGGTGCTGAGGTGGACGAGTGCCTTTACCTTCATCTCCACAGCGACCTCCAACAGGTTCATCATCCCTTCCGTGTTGATTTTCTCGAAATCATCGGTAGAGCCGGGCATGGGAGAAGCCATGCTCAAGATGGTGTCCGTTCCTTCCACGGCTTCATGCAGCGAATGATGGTCAAGGAGGTCGGCCTCAATGCCCTGCACTCCGTTCTGATCTAGGACTTTCAGATGGGCCCCTTTGCGGAACATCCCCTTCGAAATCTCCCCCTCCTGAAACAGATATTCGACCACGTGGCCGCCGACGAAGCCCGTGGCGCCGACTAGAAGGTTCAAGGCGATGACCCTGTTCCGTGTTCTGACCCCAAATGTAGATGATGATGCTGCTCTCCAGGCTTAGGTTCGGCGTCGAATTCCCCCCTCACCAGGCGAAGCTGGACGTCCTCCTCGAATTTTCCGAAATCGTCGACCAGTTCTTTGATCGTCTTCTTCGCTGCCGCTGAAAACTTCGGGGAGAAGTTCTGCCCCCCGAATCTGCCATAGGCAACCCCGGAGAACCTGACCTTCTTGCCCTTGATCTCGATGTATCCCCGAACGAGGTTGGCAACGTCCCCTTCACTTACGTAATCAATTGCGATCCTGTAGGTTGGGAGGCTCAAGCGCGTCCCGGCACCACTTGATGCTTATTTGGTTTCAACCGCCCATCACCTGTGGCATGCTTGAGGCATTTTTCGAGAGCCAATCCTGATTATCAGGGTCGAAAAACGTCTTCCCGTGTTAAATAGGTCAAGCCGTCTGGGAGTTCGAGGAAAATAACTCATGCAACAAGTCAGAGGAAGGTGGATGTCCAGGTTCATCTGGGCAGCCATAATCCAGGGTCTCTTCGCCGTCATGTGGACTCTCTTCATCGTCAATCCATGGTACCAGTTGTTCGGATCAGTTGCGCCCTCCAGGATGATCGCCTTGGGTAGCGCGGGGTCGTGGTTCACCTTCGGCTATCTACTCTACATCATCATCGGAGTCATCGGAGTAGCGGTAACCGCCCTCTTCTACTTCTACATCGAGGAGTTCCAGGGGAAGGTCTACTCCGGATACTCGAACATCCTAGCGTGGCTGCACTTCATCCTGATGAACGTGGGAGTCGCTGCCTCGACATGGTCCCTGATGTATGCCGGTTATGAGGGAGGGAGCTATCTCGCGATTCACGGGGTCACAAACGGGACAGCCATCGGGTACGCGCACGTCAACATTCTATCACCATGGGTCAACCCAATCGGATACATGGTTGGGCTGGCGGCTCTCGGAGCACTGCTCGGCGGACTCGGGTATCTAATCAGAAGCAGGATGAAGTAGGGCCTGCTTCTGACCTTGATTTTTCCTTACACACGGTTAGACTAAAATAAGCACAGCCAATCCCGAGGCGTGTGAAAACAAGGTCTTCAATCCCGAGGGACGCCTAGGATTGCAGATCACCGACCCGTTGCGGGCAAATTCCATCGTGCAGAGCCTTTCGGACGAGTATTCCAGGAAGATACTGCTTTCAGCTATTCCCGGCGCGAAGTCGGTCGAGGACTTGAGCAAGGAGAACGACATCCCTTTGAGCACTTGCTACAGAAGGGTCCACGAGCTCCTGGACTCGCACATACTCGTCGTGGAGCGAATCATTGTGACTCCAGAGGGAAAGAAGTATGAACTCCTCAGGAGCGCGTACAGGAGCGTTACTGTAAGCTTCGACGGCGGAGCAATAAGAGTCGAGGCGTTGATTAACGAAGACGTGGCCGACAAGCTGAGAAGAATTTGGCTTACAATGGGGGAATCGAAGTGATTTTCAATCCTGAGAATCGTGTTCCATGCTTTAAAGCCGAAGAGGAGGTGAGTTGTCGAAATTGGAATTGACGTTACAGTACCTGACCGTAATACAAGGATTCATCCTCGTATTGGGGGCGATCGTCGTCTTCTACGGGGCGAGGGCCTACAGGCGGACGAAGAGCAGGGCCATGCTCCTGCTTTCGCTGGGGTTCGCCTTCGTCACCGTCGGGGCCGCCGCAGCGGGCGTCTTGTTCAACCTGGCCCAGGTGGATCTCGCATCAGTCGAAGCAGTCCAGGCCTCGAGTCAGGCTATAGGATTCTTCATCATCGTCTATTCGCTCACAAGGACGAAGGATTGATTGGTGGATCGAGTCCGCCAAGGCCCTCCGTGGGACTTCATTTGCGCGACCCGCTTAAAGGTTGGACCCCGGGGGAACAACCCGCCTGGAATTGCACCTGCGGGTGCGAGTTCCATCCTTTCATGAAGGGGACAGTGATAGTTCTTCCTCGGAGCTAGCGCATAGATTCCATTTGGATGAGCTCTGACAGTTTCTGAAAATACAGCCTGGTTGCCGTGGGCATCGAATCCAGGTTCCTTTCGATGGCGTCAAGGACATACTTGATCGCGCGCCTTGATGTCTTGAATTCGAACTTCATCGGAAGAATCGGGTCCTGTATTACGTATATCGAATCGACTAGATGCCTAGGCGCCTCGGCCCTGGCATCGTCGGCGATCTTGTCATACCACCCCGACAGGATGCCGGGCTCAAGCCCGACCTTCAGATTCTCGATTTCCTGGACGAGCCTGTTCAGGAAAATCATCTCTTCGTTGGCCATGACGGTACATTCCTGAAAAAGGCTGGAGCGAGTATAAAGAATCGGTGTGTAAAGTTGTTGAGTTTGAGGATAGAGGCCTAACTGCAGCGCGTCTGGAAGAGCTCGGTCTTCTCGTACTCTGCCTCCCAAGCGTGGGTGCTGTTTCTCCCCCTTCTGACTGCCAGGAGGGTGTATCCCTCCGGTGCTTCCCCGTATGCCCGGGCGAGGATTGAGGTGGCCGGCTCGTTCCCCTCGTCGAAGTTCACCACGAGGTGCTGCCTGAACTTCTCGATCTCTTTCACGTAATCGGAGAGACACAAAGCTCTTCCCTGTAGCTTGGACGAAGTAAGCAGCTTCACCTCGTTTCCGCAGGCGTCGCACTTGACCTTCTTCATGCCGTCATTGAGGCAGACCCTGCCGACCCCGACGACCATCAGATAGGTCCCCGCTTCAGGCTCGGGGGTTCCGCAGATGACGCACTTTGCTGGCGAACGATTCGAGAGGTGCTGCATCGTCAGACTGCCGATTCCCTCCATTCGATTTAAGCTTGCCTCGGCAGTCGGCGGGTCTCCGGTGGACGGGAAAGCCGCTAGATCAAATGAGCTATGTCGTCGACGTTCGAGATGGTCGCTAGGACTCGCATTCCCTGGGGATCTGAATCGACCCCGGTCTTTACGAGTATGGAGTCAATCCCTGCTCTGTACGCCCCCACCAGGTCGGTCTCGACCTGATCCCCGATCATGACCGTTTCGCGAACCCCGCAACCTGCCCTACCAAGGGCCATGCGGAACATCAAAGGGGAGGGCTTTCCAATCACTGTCGCCCGCCTGCCCGTAGCGTATTCGACCGCCCTTACTATCGGGCCGGTTGCAACTGCCGGACCGGTCTTGTACATGTAGAGCCTGGCGGCATGTGTGGCCACGATGGAGGCCCCTTTCCTCACGACCCTCGCTGCGTGATCGAGCTTCTCGTAGGTGAGACCCCTGTCAAGTCCTATGACGACGAAATCTGCGTCCGAACCTTCTGTCCGCCTGTGTCCGTGTTCTTTCATCTCCGACTCCAGTCCCTTCTCCCCAATCAAGAAGTATGACACTTTTCCGTGCCTTTTTTCCAGATACTCAGCCGTGAGAAGACCGCTGGTGAGTATCTCCTCCTTCTTGATTCGTATGTCGAACTCATGGAGGCGCTGGTGAACGGTGGCTACCGAGTCGGTCGAATTGTTCGTAAGGACAAGGAGCTTCTTCCCTCTCTCTCTGATTGCATCGACAGCACGGCTACCGCCAATCTTTTTTCGCGTCTCTTTTCCCTTGTAGAAGACGCCGTCCAGGTCGAAAAGGAAAAGCTCCTTGGTCCTAAGTATTGCTCGTTTCATGCGATCTATGACAACTCAGGTTCCTTTGAGGGGTCTAGGACAACCTCGCCCCTGGATGAATACAACAAGGTCTGAGCGCACCGGCGTGCCCAATCTTAAAAGACGTTTCTACAAAATCCGTAGCCCACACCTATCTGCTCGAGGGCTCGGCGAAAAGCAAGGTTGCTTCCAACTTTGGGGCCGACCCGGTGGTCGCCTGGGAAGTCTTATACAGAAGCTGAGGCCTGTTCAGCCGAATGAAAGCACAGATGCTCATTGAAGGGGAATGGGTCGGGAGCTACGGTGGAGATTCATTCGATGTCAAGAACCCCGCGACTGGTGAGGTCGTGGGATCAGTTCCCACCGGGGGGAGAGAGGACGCAAAGCGCGCGATAGATTCGGCGGCGGAAGCATTCAAGAAATGGTCCATCGTCCCACCGCATGAAAGGTCGAGGGTTCTGTTCAGGGTCGCTGAGACGGTCAGGGCCGACATCGACGAACTTGCAAGGAGCCTGGTCCTGGAACAAGGGAAACCTATGGGCGAGGCGGGGAGCGAGATCAGTTCATTCGCGAATACATTCCAGTACTATGCAGGTCTGGTCGGGAGGGAACGGGGAGCCCAGACCCCTTTCTCCACGGGTGAAGGATACTTCATCGTTACGAAGCGACCGATCGGAGTGGTTGGGGCGATCCTTCCCTGGAACTTTCCAGTTTCACTCATGGGATGGAAGGTCGCCCCGGGTCTGGCAGCGGGGAATACTTTCGTAGTCAAACCGGCGAGCACCACCCCCCTGACCGACCTCATGGTGGCCGGGCTCCTCATGAAGGCAGGCCTCCCCCCCGGGGCGGTGAACGTAGTGACTGGGCCCGGAAGCGTGGTTGGTGAGGAACTTGTGGATAACCCCAAGGTTTCCAAGATCGCATTCACAGGGGAAACTGCAACCGGGAAGAGGATTATGGAGGGGGCGTCCAAGAGCATAAAGCGGCTCACCCTAGAACTGGGAGGTTCGGACCCGATGATTGTCTGCGCCGACGCGGACCTCGAACTAGCCGTGGAAGGAGCCGCCTGGGGGAGATTCAGGAACTGCGGGCAGTCGTGCACCTCTGTGAAGAGGCTCTTCCTCTTCGACTCGATTGCGGAAGAGTTCGTGAGGCGGCTCACGGAGAAAACCAAGGCGATTCAGGTTGGCAATGGGCTTGAGAAGGGGACACACATGGGGCCCATACACAGCGAGCAGCAGCGGAAGAAGGTCGAGGAAATGGTGGAGGACGCCCAGAACAGAGGCGCTAAGCCGGTCTTGCAAGGAGGGTCTCCCAAGGAAGGAAAGCTGGCGAGGGGCAACTTCTACTTCCCGACACTTCTCGAGAAGGTGGACTACGACTCTCAGATGGCAAGGGAAGAGTGCTTCGGACCCGCGCTTCCGATATTCGTCGTCAAAGACTTGGAGGAGGCCCTGGAGAGGGCCAACGACACCCCGTACGGTCTTGGGTCGTCGATATGGACGAAGGACTTGCAGAAGGCCTACCACGCAGCCGACAGGATCGAAGCAGGCACGACTTGGGTAAACTCCCCGCCAATTTCTAGGGCCGAGGTCCCGTTCGGGGGGTTCAAACAGAGCGGGTTTGGCAGGGAGTTGGGGATTGAGGGACTCGACCATTACTACGAGACGAAGAGCATCCAGGTCCTCGATTATGGGAAAGGAAAGAAATGGAAGTTTCCGATATGAATGAGGACTAAACGTCTAAATACGGTCGGGCAATGCGGATTTTAGAAAATGCCACAGTTTGCCAGAATAAAGCTCACGAGCACAAACCTTCCCGAACTTGAGAAAGTGGCAAAGGACATCAGGGACATCGCCGACAAGACCGGCGTGAAGGTCAGGGGACCACAGCCCCTCCCTACAAAGAAGCTCAAGATCACTACGCGGAAGGCGCCCACCGGCGAAGGGAGCCACACGTTTGACCACTGGCAGCTGAGGGTTCACAGGAGGATTCTTGACGTGCAGCCCGACGACAGGACGATGAGGCAAATCACGAAGCTTAGGATTCCCGATGACGTAAAAGTAGAGCTAATCCTGACTGCCTAGACCTGAGACTTGACCCAGTCGATTGTGCGGGAAAGCCCCTGTTCAAGTGTAAGTTCGTATTCGTATCCGAGGACTCGCTTGATCTTCTCCGTCGAAGGATAGCTGATCTGTGGGTCTTTCTCCAGCTCGCTCCTTGGAGGGGCCAGGTTCAATTCTGATCTGGACCCGGTGAGGGACTTGATTGTCTCGGCGAGCTCGCGGACGGAGACTGGCCTCTCGCCGCCGAAGTTGAAGGCCTGGCCGACAGCCTTCTCGTCAGACAAGATAGAAAGAGCGAGTCGGGAGTAGTTGAAGGCATGAGAGGGAGAAGTAGTGTCTTTCCCCGCGTTGAATAACGTGAGAGGTTCGTCCTTGAGGCAGGCCCTGATGAATCGGATGGTGGCCCTTGACGGCTGGTCGTGCTCGCCGAAGAGGAGCCAGCTGCGGGTGAGGGAAACCGGGAGCCCCTTGCTCTTGTAGAAACTCATCGCGAGGTTCTCGCAGATGACTTTGGAGTAGTCGTAGGGGACGCGGGGGTCGAAAGGAGATTCCTCGGTCACCGGGTTATGTTTCGGGGCACCAAAGACGTTAGCCGAAGACGCGCAGATTATCCTCTTGACTTTTTTCCTGTGGGCGAGTTCGAGCATGTTCAAGGTGCCGATGCAGTTCACCTGGAAGCACATGTGGGGGTCTTCGATCGTCTTCTTTAGCTCAGTCACTGCCGCCAGGTGGATGATTGCGTCGAAGTCGAGCGATGCGAGCTTCCTGAAAACGAAATCCGGGTCCAATAGGTTCCCTGAGACCTCCCATCCGGAAAGGTCGGTCGGGATCGTCGATACCCCGTTCTGCCCCATGTGGGAGACCAGGTTCCGTCCGACCATCCCCGAGGCTCCCGTGACCAGGACATTCATTCTGTTCAGCCAGGCTTTCAACTGTATTTTAACTCAGCAGGGCTCCTGCGCCCCGCCTTGCACTTGAGGGCCTCCAGGTCTCATTCGGACTTCTTGGCGAATTCTTCGACGAGCGGAGGGTCGATGACCCCGTACCCCATTCCTTCCGTCCCGTCCCGCAGCATCAGCGGAATCCTTGAAACGTGATACGGGACTTCAAACTTCGCGACCGTCGGTTCGTCCTCTGATACGAAGACCCTCGTCCACTCCCCGCGCGAGCAAACAAATTCGGCGACCATCACAACTCTTCTCTCTCCGAATCCTCCTCCCCTCCCGCCGGAGGCCAGGGAGCCCTCCGCTATTTTCAGCATGAAGAGTCTGTTTGCGTCTGCAGACGGCCTGAGGTCGACATCGCGTTCTGCGATGAGGACGGCCCGGTACTTACCCGACACCGCTTCCGCCAATTCCTCGATGGGACTCAAAGACATGGTTGCGCCCCATGAACGATTTTTAAGCCTAGGGGAAGCCCGATAGCACATTGAAGATCGTGGTGGCTCTTGGCGGGAACGCCCTCGTCCGGGAGGGGGAGTCGGGAGACTACCGCGAATTGGAGCGGAATGTGAAGGCTGTCTGCCGGGAGCTCATGAAGATCATCGAATCTGGGCATCAACTGGTGATCACCCACGGCAACGGCCCCCAGGTCGGAAACCTGGCGATTCAGCAGTCCTCGACCGATGCGGTCCCTGGACTTCCGCTTCACATCCTCGACGCGATGACCCAGGGGGAAGTGGGATATCTCTTGCAGAAGGAGCTGGGAAACCAACTGAGGTCGTTGGGTTCGAAGAGGGCGGTCGTATCCCTCATCACACAGGTCCTGGTCAACCGGGAGGATCCCGCGTTCCGGGACCCCTCAAAACCGATTGGACCGTCCTACGGTGAAAAGGAAGGGATGAGGCTCGCCAAAGAGAAGGGGTTCATTATCAAGAAGGTGGGCAGAGGAACGAGGGCATTCAGGAGGGTCGTTCCATCCCCCGAACCTGTATCGATTGTAGAGTCAGAAGCCGTCTCCAAGTTGCTCGTTGCGGGCCTCATCGTGATAGCAGGGGGAGGGGGCGGGATTCCAGTTGTGAAGACCAAGAACGGTTCGTATGAAGGAGTAGACGCTGTTGTAGACAAGGACTTGTCTGCAGAGAAATTGGCCGAGGGGATTAGAGCCGATGTTCTGTTGATCCTGACCAACGTGGTGAAGGTCAGGAAGAATTATGGGACTCCCAGAGAGAGGGCGATCGATTCGATGACCGCCGCCGAGGCCAGAGCCATGCTGATGGAGGGCCAGTTCCCTCCTGGGAGCATGGGTCCGAAGGTCCTTGCCTGCACAAGGTTCGTGGAGTGGGGAGGGAAGCCAGCGGCCATTGCTTCAGTAGACCAGGCGTCAGATGCGCTTGAGGGTCTTGCCGGGACCAGGGTGGTCCCTTGATTTCCGGAGGTATTCGGCAAGGAGCAGCCTGGCGTCAGGAGTAAGCCTCCTCCCGGTCATGATTTTTCCCAGGGCCTCGCGGGTGAAAGTCCGGACCGAATCGAGTTCTACTGGGTCGAAAATTGGTTCCTGGTCGGTCTGCGAGGCAAAGAGGGTAACGTGCTCCCTCTCGATAAGACCCTTGCTCCTGATCGGTGGCAGCAAGAGCTTGCCAAGACGACTCACGGGGGAGGCCAGGTTCAATTCTTCGCGTAGCTCCCTTCGCGCCGCCTTGAAGTAAGACTCTCCCGTCCTTACATGTCCGGTGCATGAAAGGGTCCACCTGCCCGGGTGCCACAGGTCTCGCCTGCTCCGTCTCTGCAGCAAGATCTCCCCTCCCCGTCGCTCAACTACGACGGCCACGGCGCGGTGCAGCAATCCCTGCCGCAGGCAGGTCCGAAGCGTCGCCTTCCTGATGGGCCTGTCTCGCTCATCGACAACATCGACCATCTCCGACCCAGGCATCTGGGGTCCCTCCTACTCCACGCAGAGGAGCATGGCGTCCGCCTCTTCCTTGGTGGTAAGCACCTGGACCTGAAGGTCTACCGCCTTCCTCCTCAGTCTGCGCAGTACTTCGCTCGGAGTGTTAGAGTTGTTGTTGAAGGATAGCACGAAGGCGGTCTTGCCCGAAGCGATCATGTCGATGGCGTCTTCGACGACCTTCGGGGGGGAATCTTCGCCTAAGGTGAGTACTTCGAGCCCTTTCTCCGACCAGCTCTTGATCACCTGAGTCTTGATGTCCTCGCCCTGGGCCTCTTCCAGCAGCAGGAACCCCCTGTCCCCCTTGACCGGGATACGATGTCCGGTCGCCTGGAATGCCTTCGAGAGTGCCTCGGGGAAGGTGTCTCCGAAGCACGCCACTTCGCCGGTGGAACGCATTTCGACCCCTAACTTCGGGTCCGCTCCGTCCATCTGGAGGAAAGAGAACTGCGGAGCTTTGACGACAAAGTGTCTGGGTTCCTCGACGTCGGCGTTTCCCGCCAATTTGCCGCCCATAACGACCGGGGCGACAAGTTCGATCAGGTTGACCCCGGTCGCCTTGCAGACGAACGGGAGGGACCTCGAGGCGCGGAGGTTGCACTCGATGACGAAGACAGACATTCCCTTGACTATGAACTGAATGTTCAGGGGTCCCCTGGCCTTGAGCTCGCGGGCGATGCTGCGGGTGTAGGTCCTGATTTTCTCCTTCGCTGCCTTTGTGATGGAAATCGTCGGGATCGTCATGATGGCATCCCCGGAATGGACCCCAGCGTTCTGGATGTGTTCGATGATGGCGCCGATCACGGTCGACCTGCCGTCCGATATCGCGTCTACCTCGACTTCTCGGGCGTCCTCCAGGAACTCGCTGACGGTGACGGGGTAGTCGGGGTTGATTTTGATCGCTTTCATCATGTAGGTCTCGAGGTCCGATGGGTCCCAGACCACCCTCATGGCGGCACCGCTGAGCACGTGTGAAGGCCTGACTATGACCGGGTACCCGACCTGCGAGCAGAACTCTGACGCCTCTGCGGGAGACCGGAAGCTCCCCCATCTGGGCTGTGGAATCCCCAGCCGATCGAGGAGCGAGCTGAACTTCGATCTGTCTTCAGCGGCTTCGACCGACTGCGAGGAGGTCCCGAGGACCTTGACCCCCCTCTTCTCGAGGGCAAGGGCGAGGTCGTTCGGGGTCTGGCCCCCGACGCAGAGGACCATCCCTTCCGGGTTCTCTTTTTCGTAGATTGCGAGGAGGCGCTCAACGGTCAGTTCCTCAAAGTAAAGCCGGTCGCTCATGTCGAAGTCGGTCGAGACGGTTTCGGGATTGCAGTTGACCACTATTACTTCTTCGACCCCGTTTTTCTTCAGCGCCCAGGCCATGTTCATGGTTCCCCAGTCGAACTCCACCGAGCTTCCGATCCTGTAGGGGCCGGCCCCCAGGACTATGACTTTCCTGCGGTTCGTCGGAGGAGCCTCATCCAGGACGGCGTCGAAGGTCTGATAGAGGTAGTTCGTCTTTGCCGGCCACTCTGCGGCCAGGGTATCGATCACCTTTGTGACCGGCTGGACTCCGGCCGCCTTCCGCGCTTCCCTGATCCTATCTTCGTCCAGTCCCAGGAGGTCGCCGAGCTGGCGGTCCGAGAAGCCCATCTTCTTCGCATGAGAAAGCACGCCTTTGGCGGGGGCGGATTCGGGTTCGAGCTTCTCGAGTTCCGAATACGAATCGACGATGTTCTTGAACTTCGCCACGAACCAGGGGTCCACCTCGCCCTTTGCGCTGACCTCGTCGGCGGGTATCCCTGCCCTAAGTGCGTTCGCGAGGTCGAAGACGATGGTGTCTGTGGGTTCGGACAGCCTTCGCAGGAGGCGATCCTTCCTGTCGTCGGCATTATCCGGCACGATGACTCCGTCGTATCGGGGATTCAGCATCCTCGTGGCCTTCTGTATCGTTTCCTCGAAGCCGCGCCCGACCGCCATGACCTCTCCGATGGATTTCATCGATGTCCCGATTCTGCGCACCGCCCCGTCGAACTTGTCGGTATCCCACCTCGGCATTTTCACGACGAGATAGTCGAGGGATGGTTCGAAAAGCGCGCTCGTGACCCCGGAGACCTTGTTCTTCAGCTCCGTCAGAGAGTAGCCGAGGGCAAGCTTGGTGGCGATGTAAGCGAGCGGATACCCCGTGGCCTTCGAGGCCAGGGCGGAGGACCTTGACATCCGGGCGTTGATCTCGATCGCGTCGTACCTCTCCGAGGCAGGGTCCAGGGCGAATTGGATGTTGCATTCTCCAACTATCCCGCACCGCTTCGCAGCCAGGAGTGAGGCCGTCCGCAGCATGTGGTACTCGGTGTTGTTCAAAGTCTGGGAGGGAGCCACGACAATGTTGTCTCCTGTGTGAACGCGCATGCCGAGCATGTTCTCCATGTTGCAGATGATCACGCTGTTGTCTTCCCTGTCGCGCATGATCTCATACTCGATCTGCTTCCATCCGCCCAGGTATTCTTCGACCAGCACCTGGTGGGTCAGGCTGGTGGTGAGGCCCCTCTCCGCGATCTCCAACAGGTCCTTCTCGTCACGGGCGACCCCTCCCCCTTTCCCTCCCAGGGTGTAGGCGACACGGACGATCAGTGGGAACCCGAGTTCCTTCGAAGCCTCGACTGCTTCATTCTGCGAGTAGACAGCCCTGCTCTTCGGGACTGGGATGCCGATTTCGACCATGGTCTGCTTGAACAGGTCGCGGTCCTCCGTAATCTGAATCCCGTTGATCGGGGTGCCGAGGACCCTGACCCCGTTTCTGTCGAACACGCCTGAGCGGGCGAGCTCTATGCCGCAGTTGAGGGCGGTCTGACCCCCGAATCCCAGAAGCACTGCGTCGGGCTTCTCGTCTTCGATCACCTTGGCAACGTGCGTGGGGGTGACAGGGACGAAGCGTATCTTGTCGGAGAACTGGGCGCTGGTCTGTATGGTGGCGATGTTCGGGTTGACCAGGACTGATTCTATCCCCTCTTCCTTCAGGGCTTTCAGGCATTGGCTGCCGGAGTAGTCGAACTTGCGGCTGGTTTTACCAGCTTTCGCCTGCTTCTCCGACCTTTATTGCCCCGCTCCCTATCACTAGGACTCTCTCCACATTCTCACGTTTCGAACAGCTTCACCTCCTCCCTGGGTCGTTCCATCTTTGCCGCGAATCTGTCGAAGACGAAGTTTGTATCCAGGGGACCGGGTCTGGCTTCCGGGTGGAACTGAACTGCCAGGCACGGTTTGCTGGAGTGCTGGACCCCTTCGATGGTCATGTCGTCCGCGTTGATGAACCATGGCTTCAGGTCTGTCTTTGATAGTGACTTCGGGTTGAGGGCGTAGCCGTGATTCTGGCTGGTGACGTACCCTCTGCCGGTGGACAGTTCGATGCAGGGTTTGTTCTGGCCGCGATGGCCGTACTTCAGTTTGAAGGTCGTTGCCCCCTGGGCCATTCCCACAATCTGTTCCCCGAGGCAGACCCCGAGGAGCGGGACGTCCGAGTCGATCAGGGATTCGACGCAGCGGGTCGTGTCGACGCACATCTGGGGGTCCCCGGGCCCGTTGCTGACGACGACGCCCTGGGGGTCGTATTTCATCGTCGTCGCGTATGACGAGTTGTAGGGGAGCCTGACCACCTGGTACCCGCGAGCGAGCAGGTTCCTCACTATCCCAAGCTTGGCCCCACAGTCGAGGAGGACTACCCGTTTTTCCGCGTCGCCGTATGTGATTGGCTTCTTCACCGAGACGCCCTTGACCAGGTCCAAGCTATCGTAGAGTGAGGCCTTCCTGAGAACCTCCCTGAAATGGTCGATGTCTTCAAGTTCGCTGCTGTTTGCGATGATCCCCATCATCACTCCGAATTCCCTGAGCCTGGTCACGAGGGCGCGGGTGTCTACCCCCTCGATGCCTGGGACCCCCTCGGAGCTCAGCCATTCACCTAGATTCTTCTTGGATGCCCAGTGGCTAGGCACGCGGCAGGCCTCCTGCACGACTGCCCCTTTCACCTGGAGCTTGCTCGACTCGAAGAACCGGGGGACCCGGAATTCATCAAGGTCGCCGTAGTCTGGGACCCCGTAGTTCCCCATCAGAGGATACGTGAAGCAGAGGATCTGCCCCGCATAGGACGGGTCCGTCAGAGACTCGCAGTAGCCCACCATGCCGGTGTTGAAAACGACTTCGCCGACGGAATCCACCTCGGCCCCGAAGCCGGTGCCAAAGAAAATGGAGCCATCTTGCAGAAGAAGAAACGCGTCCTTAGAGTTCTTCGCGGGCACTCTAAGAAGAGGCGAGTCGCTCGTTGGGAATTTAAGGGTATCGCGGAATCTGGAAATCCAACAGAGAGACGAACTGATTGCTGGCCATTCCATTTTCTTGGGGCAATTGAAGAGATGAGAAGTGGAGGTTTCTCGCCTGATGTGAAAGAACTCTTATACCGCTCGGTAGTCAATTCTTCGGTGGCTTCGCCATAGGAGAGTTCTCCTAGTCTGCGAACTCTGACGGCCGTGGTCAGACTCCTTTTCTATTCAGACCGCGAACCTTCCGCGCTGGGGGGTTGAGATAGCTGGCGAAGAACTCAGATTTTCTGGGGAGGGACGTCGTCAGCATCAGGGACTTCAAGAGAGACCAGCTCGAGCACGTCTTCGAGGGAGTAGACAATCTCCAGAAGAGGCCCAAGAGCCTTGAAGGCGCCCTGAAAGGGAAGATGGTCGCGCTACTATTCTTCGAACCGTCGACGCGGACCTATTCGAGTTTCCAGATCGCCGGAGAGAATCTGGGGCTGAAGGTCTCGGGTTTTGCAAACCCATCAGTTTCCTCCGTTTCAAAGGGGGAGACCCTGTATGACACCATCAAGATGTTCGAGGGATACGGAACCGACTGCTTTGTGATAAGGCACAGTATGATGGGGGCCGCAAGGTTCGCGGCCGAGTCCACTGCGATTCCCGTGATCAACGCGGGAGACGGGAGCCGCGAGCATCCGACCCAGGCGATGGTTGACTTGTATTCGATCAGGAAGGACTTCGGGAAGCTCGACGGGCTGAAGGTGGGCGTGTTGGGCGACCTCAAGTACGGCAGGACCGCTTCTTCTCTCGCGTACGCCCTTTCGAACTACGATGTCGAAATGTGCTTCATAGCCCCCGACACCCTTCAGATAAGACCCGAAGTGGAGCTCTTCCTGAACCAGAGGGGGACAAGGTTCAGCCATGAGGCAAACTTGTCGACGGTGGCGAGCACCCTGGATGTGCTGTACGTCACGAGGATCCAGAAGGAGAGGATCCCTGACCCAACAGAGTACGAGCGGGTAAGGGGCCTCTATCAGGTCAACCTCGAGACTCTCAAGGAGGCCAAACCATCCTTGAAGGTGTTCCATCCACTCCCGAGGGTGGACGAGCTTGCACTTGAAATCGACGGGACCGAGTTCGCACGCTACTTCAATCAAGCAGCGGTAGGACTGCCCCTGAGGACGGTCCTGCTCAACCTCGTCATGGGAGGCGGGAACTAGATGCCAGAGAAAGACCCCGAGAAGGGGATGCTCGTAAGGAAGATCGAAGAGGGGACAGTCATCGATCACATCCCCAACTGGAAGGCCCAGACAGTCTCGAAGGTCCTTCGCCTTGACAAGCTTGCAAAGATGGAGTCGGAGACATCAGTTGCCATACTCCAGAACGTCGCCAGCAAGACCCTCGGAAGAAAGGACATGGTGAAGATAGACAGATGGCACGTCGACGAGAAGGAAGCTGACATCCTGTCGTTGATTTTTCCGGACATCACGCTCAACTACGTCAACGACTGGAAGGTATCGAAATACACCCCCAAGGTCCCTGACATGATTGAGGGGAGGATAAAGTGCCCGGAGGTCAACTGCATCTCCAACTCCGGAAGAGAGCCCGCGACGTCCAAGTTCGCGACCCTGAAACGCGACAGGCTCCTACAGTGCCACTATTGCGATACGGCTGTTGAATTCGAGAGAATCCCCGACCTAGTCAGGGCGTAGCCCCGATGGAGTACGACCTCGTGGTCGAGGGAAAGGCGGTGCTGCCTGACTCTGTACGAGACACCCAGCTCGGAATCACCGATGGCATCATACGAGACATCAAGCGGCAGGGACTGAAGGGAGCCAAGACAATCCGGGCGGCAGGCTGTTTGGTCTTCCCCGGCTTCATCGACGCCCACGTGCATCTGAGAGAACCGGGATGGGAAAGCAAGGAGGACTTTCGGACTGGGACAAGGGCGGCAGTTCACGGAGGGGTGACGACTGTTCTGGACATGCCAAACAACCCGAGACCGACCACGGACCTGGCAGCGTTGCTCGAAAAAGAGAGGCTGGCGAGCAGCAAGGCTCTGGTCGATGTGAGGTTTTTCGGGGGAGTGAAGGGCGAAACACTGTCGAATATTGTCGAAATGAGGGAGAAGGTGATCGGGTACAAAATGTACCTCGCCAGGACCACGGGGGGACTTGTTTTCGAGGCTTCCAAGATCGAAGATGCGTTTTCTGAGATCGCAAAGACAGGGAGGCCGGCAAGCATGCATTGTGAGGACCAGTCGATCATCGATGCGAAGGCTAAGGAGCTTTCCGGGCAGGAGAGACCCGACATCTACTGCGACCTGAGGCCGCCCTCAAGCGAGGTGGAGTCAGTGAAGGCGGTTGCGGAAGTCCTGAAAGGGAACAAGAAGATTCGCGCAAACGTGTGCCACACATCCACCAAAGGAGCGTTGGATGTGATTATAGGGTCCAGGAGTGCGGGTTCTCAGCTTTACTGTGAGGCTGCACTCCATCACCTGTTTTTCAACCGCACGGCGATGCTCGAAAACAGGCTGCTCAGAACGAACCCCCCGCTCAGACCTGAAGGCGACAGGGGGGCCCTGGTCGATGGGCTGAAGACTGGTGCGGTGAACTTCCTGGTAACCGACCACGCCCCGCACGCTGAAAAAGAGAAGATATCCGAAGGGCTGGCCGGGGTCCCTGGGCTGGACGACTACGGCCACCTCGTCGTCTGGCTGCTCAAGAAACAAGGACTTGACCCGATGGCCGCAGCAAAGGTCACTTCAACTAACCCCGCTACCTTTTTCGGTCTGAAGAACAGGGGAGAAATCAAGGTCGGAAAGAGGGCGGACCTGTCCATATTGGATATGGGAACCCCTGAGAAGGTGACCTCGAACATGATTCATAGCAAGTGCGGGTGGTCCCCCTATGAAGGAATTGAATTTCCCGGGAAGATCAGGTGGACGGTGAGGGGAGGGGTGTCTCTGATGGATGACTTTCAGATCAGCGGTTGACTTCCTCCGCCGCAGGAGTCCCTCCCGCGGGAGCCGGAGGGCCCTTCGTCGTAGTCAGCATCTTCCCGCCTCGGCCTGAAATGGTGAACACGAGGATCAGCAGCACGATCGCGATGAGAAGGAACCCAAGCGCATAGGTCGGCTGGAAATAGGCGAAAAGTGACATGACTGCTAGCACGACCCCCCACCCGCCATAGTAGCTTCTGTCTTTGCGTTCTAGGATCATGATTGACGCGACGATTGTCCAGAGCCCGACCAAGAGAAGCATGAGGGAGACTACATGATTGAGCGTGTCAGCGAATGGTAGAACGAAAAGATTGGATATGATCGAAATAAGGACTGCGACAACAGCCCCGGCCCCCCAGGTGATCCTCATGACCGGATGCGCCTGGAGCCCGGTCGGTTATTAATTCCTTCCAGATGAACTCATGGTGAGTCACGGCTTGGGACTTGGATAGGGTCCGAACTCCTCTTCGTAGGCATTTCCGAGCCGGAGGAGGGTCGACTCGTCGAAAGGCCTTCCCACGAGTTGGGCTCCTATCGGCAGACCCCCTGTGGGAGCCGCAGGAATCGACAGTGCAGGGAGCCCCAGGACATTGAAAGGAAGAGTCAACCGATTGAGGGCGGAGTAGACTTCAATCTCCTTGCCCGATATCGTGACCGAGTCGAGGCCTATCTTGGGCGCGGGAACTGTGGTGCAGGGGACTGCGATTGCGTCGAATTCCTTCATTGCCGAAACGAAGTTCTCGATCAGGGCCGGTCTGGCATTCTGGGCTCGAACGTAGTCAACGGCCGGGACCCCCTTTCCCAACTCGAGCAGTCTACGCACGTCAGCGCCATAGAGCTCCGGGAAGCTCTCGAGCCAGGGTACGTGGAATGCCGTCGCTTCCGCCCGGCGAATCGGGTAGAATGCCTTCGAGGTATCGTCAAGGTCGCACGTCGCATCCTCCACGGTGCATCCGACATTCTTGAGGCCTTCAATAAAATTCATGAAGGATTTCATCACCTGTGGGTCGACTCCCTCCTGCCATCGCCCCTTCGGGACCCCGATTCTGGCCTTGGCCGCCCCCTTTGTCAGGTCGCCGAGGTAATCGGACACGTCGGCCCGCGCAGTGGTGATGTCATCCTCGTCGTGCCCTGCAAGGACTTGCAGAAGTGCCGCTGCGTCCCAGCTGCATCCTGTGAGGGTCCCGACTGTGTCGAATGAAGAGGCGAGTGGGATTACCCCCAGCCTGCTGATGCGGCCGTACGACGGTTTCAGGCCCACGACCCCGCAGAGGGAAGCGGGAATCCTCACCGAACCGGCGGTGTCGGTACCCAGCGCGCAGGTCGCCATGCCCAAGGACACTGAGGCAGCTGAACCCCCACTCGAGCCCCCCGCGACGCGGTCTTTGTCCCAGGGGTTCCTAACAGGCCCATAGTGAGGGTTGTTGGACGTGACCCCTGCCGCGAACTCGTGGAGGTTGGTAGTGCCAACTATTACGGCCCCCGCGGCTTTCAGCTTTCGGACCACAGAGGAGTCGTAGGTCGCAATGTGGTTTGCCAGTATCTTCGAACCGGCAGTGCATCTCACTCCTTCGATGTACATCATGTCCTTCACTGCGACGGGGATTCCGTCAAGGGGACCGAGGGGCTTTCCTTCCTTCATCCTGCGTGTCGATGCATCGGCGGCGGCGGTCGCGCTTTCCTTGAGGACAGTGATGAAGCAGTTGAACGCCTGATTGAGCTTCTCTATCCGGTCGAGTGACCGAGCGATGGTGGTCGAAGGAGATTCGGCACCGGACCTGAATTGTGAATTTAGTTCCCTTATGGTGATCAACGGAAGCCCGGTCCCCCGCCGAAGTCTGTTCGCTTATGAGTCTGCCGAGGTCGAGGGCTCACTGCCAACGGTGGAAGGCCGGATGGTCCTTCTTCACGGCTACGAAGAGTCCAGTCATCGATGCCGTTTCGGTTCCCTCGACTTCGACCTTTCCGCTCACATGGACCTTGTCCCCGTCTACCTTTGTGGGCCAGGCAGTCAGATGCCAGGACTTTGTGATCGGGGTCGGGCGGAGGAACCGGACCGTGTATTCCGCGGTCACTGTTCCGGGAGGAACCTCCAGTCCCCTGGACCTCATCAGTGTGTAGGCCGCGGTCCAGTTCCCGTGACAGTCGAGAAGGACCGAGATTATCCCACCGCTTGCAAAATCCGAGAAGGCGGCGTGATACGGCTCGGGGGTCCAGGCGGCGACGAGCATCTCGCCGTCCGGCCTGCTCTTGATGTGGAGACCCATCGGGTTCTTGGGCCCGCAGCCGAAACAGATGCTGTTCGGCGAATATTGGTCTTGGAGATTAATCACTGGGATGCACCAGGTGGTAGCTGGCGAGGGGAACGAAGAGTTTATTCAATTAAAAGCATTTGGAGCCCGAAGAGGGTTCTGCTCCGTTGGTGCGTGTTCCGTCAGGGTGTTCCACCTTGCGTGTTCTGGTTCCTCTGGTTCCTCACTCTGTCAGAAAGGAAATGGAGAAGGCTTTCTCCCGCTTGATTCCTGATGTTTTCGCGGTCTCGTATAGTTGGATGATGATTTCGCGCTTGACCGTGAAATTTGGTTCTGGTGGAATTGACTTCAGGTGGCTTCACCCACTTTGCCAAGCGATGCCTTGAGCAGTTCAAACCATTTGTTTTCTCCCTCGACTCCGATTCCCGCCGCTTGCGCGGGTGTCTGACCGTCTAACGCCTCATGCGGCCTCACGAAATTGTAACGGATTCTCTGTCCTTCCACGAGCGGAGTCTTCATCGTCTTCCAACCTCTCTGAACCTTCGCGCGCTCCCTGACCGTCGAAAAGCTTCCGCCCCATCAGCTGCAATTTGGGCCAATGTACGGTTCGTAACCGCGGAAAAATCGTAATTCTTCGCGTCGTACCCTGGCTTGGATTCTTCGTCCTTATGCTTGATCAGCAGCCAGGAGACCTTGCCCTGGAAACCTGCGGTCCGGACCAACGCGAACGAGCCCCGGAGCTTTTCGCCGTGTAGTGTGAACTTCAGGATTCCATCCCGAAGCCCCTCACTTGCGACCTCCTCCGCTTCGCGTCGATCGGTAATCCTCCTCCTGACTCCTTTACTTTCTTCGATTTCGGGGTCGTAGGTCCCCTCGTCCCATACCATGACCGCCCCAGCTCCGTAGGAGCCTGCCTGGATGACCCCTTCGAACTTCCTGTATTCCAGCGCATGGTCCCCGGTAGGCATGGCCAGCCGTCTCACGCCGCTCTCCAGTGTGGGGCCCTTGGGAACTGACCAGGAAGGCATCACCCCACCTATTTCGAGCCTGAAGTCGTAATGAAGGGATGTGGCCTTGTGCTTCTGGACAACGAACGCCAACCCGCTCTTTTCGGAGCCACCCCCCATGGTGTGGAGCGCGCTGCGAACTCGGGGATAAACCCATCACAAGGCAAGAAACAGGGGATCGCCCGCACTTTGGAAGCGCCGGGGGTAGGACTCGAACCCACGCGACCCGAAGGTCACGGGCTCTCTGGGATGTGCACTCAAGGCCCGCGCATTAACCACTCTGCCACCCCGGCGCTGGTCTGGCTCCACGTTTTGGATTCTTATGCTTTCGGAAGACAGACGGCGTCGCGGCGCGTTATCGGCCCGCCATTTCGATGATCCTCAACGTTTTTCTTAAATATTGGACACCCAAGGGAAGGCGAGATTCCTCTGCCAGATATCATAGATGTTAGCGACCTCGTGCTCGTGTACGGCGACGGCACCAAGGCCGTCGACGGAATATCTTTCAAGGTACAGGAGAACGGTTTCTTCGGGTTCCTCGGACCCAACGGCGCAGGCAAAAGCACCACGATCAAGGTCCTGACCACCCTCCTGAAGAAGACCTCGGGTTCGGTAACGGTAGGAGGCCAGGACATCAACAAAGGGGCCCACGAAATCAGGAAGATGATTGGGGTCCAGAGCCAAGAGACCGTCGTGGACCACGACCTGACGGGTAGGGAGAACCTGATGCTGATGGGGCACCTTCAACAGATGAGCGGCGCGTCGCTGAAGCAGCGGGTGGAAGAACTGATCAAGCTGGTAGACCTCACTGACTCCGCCGACAAGAGGGCGGCGACCTACTCGGGAGGGATGAAGAAACGCCTGGACCTCGCGTCTGCATTGGTACACAAGCCGAAACTGCTTTTCCTTGACGAGCCTACGACCGGACTGGACCCACAATCGCGGGCAGCCATCTGGAAGTACCTCGAGCAGCTCAACAGGGATGGGGTGACAATCTTCCTCACCACACAATACATGGAGGAGGCAGACAAGCTCTGCAAGGACCTTTCTATCATAGACAACGGGAAGATTGTAGTTAGCGGCTCTCCGTCTCAGCTGAAAAAGGAGATAGGGACCGATACCATCACCATTACCTTGGACCCCGAAGCACAGGGAGACGCGGTCAAAGCGAAGGCAAGGGATCTCTTGAGCCGCACGAAGGGAGTCAAGGAAGTGCTGGATTCCGATGGGGGGATGACGGTGTATGCCAAGGAGGCCGGGTTCATCGTGGCTGACATCGTCCGGACGTTTGACGATAACAGAGTCAAAATCAGTTCTATCAGCCTGTCTTCACCTTCCCTCGACGACGTGTTTCTGCACCACTCGGGGCACAGGATCAGACCGGAAGATGTGAACCCGAAGACAACAAGAGGTTCATTCGGTTTCAGAAGGAGGCCGTCACGACAATGAGCCTCCTCACCGACACCTGGTACCTCTTTGTCAGGGCCATCCAGAAACTCCTGAGGACGCCGATCCTCCTTTTCTTCTCTCTGTTCCAGCCTATCATCTTCCTCCTCCTATTCACACAGCTCTTCTCAAAAATCGCGATTCTTCCGAGCTTTGGGGGGGTCACCTACCTCCTTTTCGCCACCCCCGGGATACTGCTGCAGAACGCCTTCAGCAGCGCGCTGCAGTCGGGGACATCGATCGTCGACGACCTGAATTCCGGTTTCCTTCAGAAGATGCTTGTTACGCCGGTCAGCCGATCCGCTATCTTGCTCGGGAGGCTTGTAAGCGATGCATTCCGAGTGGTTGTCCAATCAGTGATCATCCTCGTACTCGCATATGCGCTTGGGTTCTCCGAGTCGACCGGGATCGGAGGGATTCTCATCAGCCTCTTCCTGATCGCCTTCTTCGGGCTCGCTTGGTCGGGGATCTCGCTGACCATTGGCCTAAAGACCCGTAGCGCCGAGACCGTCTTTGGCATCGGGGGTTTCCTGACCTTTCCTCTTCTCTTCATGAGCACGGCGCTGGTCCCGGCGAAAGGATTCATGCCTGACTGGATGGTTACGGTTTCCAACTACAATCCAATCAGCTATACAGTGAATGCAGTCAGAGACCTGGCCCTGAACGGGTTCGCTGCCTCATGGGGGGACATCCTGACCGCCATCCTCGTGATAGGCGGAATCGCAGTCGTGACCCTGGCGGCCACCCTGTACCAGTTCAAGAAAGTCGTGAGCTGAGACCCCGACAAGGTTTTTGCGCTCGCTAACGGGGCCAGACAACGTTGGCCGTACTGATTCGTCCCGCCAGAAGCTCGGACAAGGAACCTCTGATGAGCTTCATCAGGCAAGTCTGGCACGGACACGACTACATTCCGGACGTTTGGGACGGCTGGATCCGTGACAGGTCTGCTAAGATGTTCGTACTAGAGGTCAACGGACGGCAGGTCGGTATGAACAGGGTCAGGTTTCTGGAGGACGGCTCGGCCTGGTTCGAAGGTGTGAGGATCCACCCGGGCTTTCGGGGGAGGGGTTTGGCGTCGATGCTGGGTGAGAACTCGATGAAGGTCGCTTCGGAGCGTGGGGTGACCGTTTTCCGACTCACCAGCAACTCCCGCAACCACCAGGCTCACAGGCAGGTGGCAAGGATCAAGTTCGGCGAGACCGCGAGGTTCAGCATCTATTCGCCGGGCAAGGGAGCGAGGTTCTCGGCGCAGAAGGGGGTGAGGATGGCAGATGCCGGTGACCTCGAGTTCGTGAGGAGGACAATCACGGGCTCCAGGGAATATGGAGCAGGGTCTGGGATGATGTGGGACAGCTTCACGGCAGTGGCATTGACCCCGGAAACAATTGGGAAGAGAGTGATGGAAGGCTCGGTATTCATTTCAGAAGGCTCTGTCGGCATAACGAAACCCGGTAGGGAAGGCCGAGATGTGTGGAGACAAATGTGTTTCATCGGGGGAGATCCCTATGGGGCAATGAGAATCATCAGGCACGTCTTCGGACTCCCCGGAAAGGTCGACTGGAAGCTCGCCTATCTTCCTCAAGGATCACATTTGATCGGGACCCTGAGGAGGTCGGGATTCAGCCGCTCGTTCTCGATGATTCTCTTCGAACGGCGCGCCAAGGGTTAAAACCAACGCCTGTTCGAGCGCGGCTATGCAACGAAGCATCAGCAAGATTTCGGTCCTAGGAGCAGGACTCATGGGCCACGGAATCGCCCAGGTGGCATCGCAGGTAGGAGGCTACGAGGTCTCGATGCTCGATGTTAAACAGGAGTTCGTGGACCGGGGGATCTCCATGATTCGCGGCAGCCTCGCAAAGTTTGTTGAGAAGGGGAAGCTGACCATGCAGGAATCCGAGTCAGCCCTTGCCCGGATTCATCCCACCACGGATCTGGCATCGGCTCTCAAGGGCAGCGGGCTTGTAATCGAGGCAGCCACCGAAGACCCCAAGCTGAAGCTCGACCTCTACAGGAAGATTTCGGAATTGGTCTCGGAGGACACCATCCTGGCTTCCAACACTTCGTCGATTAGCATCACACTCCTGGCGTCAGCGACCAAACGACCTGAGAACGTCTGCGGAATGCACTTCTTCAATCCCCCCCAGCTGATGCCACTGGTAGAAGTCATCATGGGGAACAGGACTTCCCAGAAGACCGTCGACACCGTAAAGGAAGTGTCGAAGACCATGGGCAAGGAGACTGTGCTTTGCAAGAAGGATTCGCCCGGGTTCATCGTAAACAGGATACTCGTCCCTGCGCTCAATGAAGCGGTTTTCCTGGTTCAGGAGGGTGTCGCAGATCCCGAAGACATCGACAAGGCCGTCAAGCTGGGGCTGAACTGGCCCATGGGCCCACTGCAGTTGCTCGACTATGTGGGCCTCGATACGACCCTCAACATCACTCAGGTGTTCATGCAGGAGCTCCAGGACAGCAAATACCGGCCTTCCCCCCTTCTGAGGGAGATGGTGCGCGCCGGGCTGATGGGTAGGAAGAGCGGCAAAGGATTCTACGAATGGGAATCGCCAGGCTCGTCTAGGACGAAATAAGCTTCGATCTCGTTCCTCGAGGGAACGGGACCGGTCTGCCGGCTTTGCCAATCAAGGCATGGACGGTGTGGCCTGTACAGAGGAGATTCATTTCCGGGAGTTTGAAGATTTCATTGTCGAACCTTATGCTCGTTTTCCCGACGTTCCCCACCTTGGTCTTCACCAGGATTTCGTCGTCGAAGCGGGCAGACGCGTGGTAGTCCGCATGGGCCTGGACGACTGGTATCCCGAGGCCCTTTTCCTCCCATTTGCGGTACTCGAGGCCAATGTCACGGAGTAGGGAGATCCTCCCTACCTCCATCCAGACAAGAAACTTCGCGTAGTAGACTACCTGCATGGTGTCCGTCTCCTCGAAGCGGACGCGGAGCTTCTGTAGGTGCCACGAGCCCAAGTGTCTTTGGGAGGCGACTCGAGGTTTTTAACCTCGCGAAGGCCACGGACTGCATAATAGAATTGAGAGTTCGACAGTTCAGGATGGAAGACTATCCGCAGGTGAGAAAGGTGTGGGAACAGAGTGGTCTGGCAATTCGGCCAGGCGATCGTCCAGGGGAAGTCAAGGCGAAGCTGCGAAGGGACCCGGGGCTTTTCCTCGTCGCCGTCGATGAAGGAATGATAGTGGGCGCCGTGATTGGGGCCTGGGACGGGCGGAGAGGCTGGCTATACCACCTCGGTGTCCTTCCCAAGAATCAGAGGGAGGGTGTAGCTTCAATGCTAGTCGCGGAAGTCTTGAATCGGATGCGGAAGAAGGGCGTTTCGAAGGTGAACGCAGTCGTGTACAGGTCGAATGCAAGGTCGCTCGCCTTCTTCGGAAAAATGGGTTTCATCCCAGACCCCGAGTCGGTCCTTCACGGACTTGTCCTGACCCCTTCTCGACTATGGAAAAACGAGGCGCGAACGACGGCCTAGGAAAGCCGAGCGGGCCGCGGGATAGAGTTTTTTACATTCAACTGAGGGCGTCAGCGACGTGAACTACGAGTCGCTTGTGGTCGGTACAGAGGGGGCGTTGGGAATGATCGCGCTCAACAGGCCTGAAGCATTGAACGCCCTCAACACAAAGATGGTTACCGAGCTGATTTCCGCCCTCAATGAGTTCGAGGCTGACGAGGAGGTCAGGTGCGTCGTCATCTATGGCAGCGAACGGGCGTTTTCAGCGGGTGCCGACATCAAGGAGATGGCGGACATGACCGCGGTCCAGATGGCAATGACCGGGCACTTCTTTCCGCTCTGGGACAAGATTGGCAGGTATCCGAAACCGATAGTGGGGGCTCTCAGCGGGTTCGTCCTGGGGGGAGGCCTTGAGCTTGCGATGAGCTGTGACGTGCTGATAGCTTCCGAAACGACCCAGTTCGGACAGCCGGAGATTGACATCGGAGTGATGCCGGGAGGAGGCGGGACACAGCGGCTCACAAGGGCGGTGGGAAAATACAAGGCGATGGAGATGGTCCTGACCGGAAAGAGGATCGGGGCAGAAGAGGCGAAGACCCTGGGCCTTGTCAGCAGGGTGGTCCCAAAGGAGACATACCTTTCGGAGGCAAAGAAGGTGGCGGGAGAGATTGCCGCAAAGTCGCCGGTCGCTGTCAGGCTCGCGAAGATGGCGGTCAACAAGGCTTTCGAGATGGGACTGGGCGATGGACTCGATTTCGAGAGGGAGCTGTTTTACCTACTTTTCGCCTCGGAGGACAAGGCAGAGGGGATGAAGGCGTTCATGGAGAAGAGGAAACCCGAGTTCAGGGGCAAGTAAGTTGGATTATCAGACTGTAAAGTCGGAAGTCGTAAACAGTGTCCAATGGATTACTCTGAACAGGCCCGACAAGCTGAACGCCTTCAACGAACAGATGGGGATCGACCTGATCGAGGCACTCAAGGAAGGCGAGAAAGCCCAGGACGTGAGATGTCTCGTCCTCACCGGAGAAGGGAGGGCGTTCTCGGTCGGGGAAGACCTCAACACCAACAGGGATACCTACGATAGCGGAAAGCCTATGCTCCTCGGAGAGGTGATAAAGCGGAAGTACAATCCCATAGTTCAACGGATTCGGAAGATGGACAAGCCGGTTATGGCAGCGGTCAACGGGGTCACGGCCGGGGCAGGGTTAGGTTTGGCCCTGGCATGCGACCTTCGGACGGCCTCCGAAAAGGCAACCTTCCACGAGGCGTTCATCAAGGTAGGGCTCGCTCCGGACTCGGGGACGAGTTTCTGGTTGACGAGGATACTCGGATTGGCAAAGGCCATGGAAATCGGCATGCTGGGAGAGCCGATAGACGCCACCGTCGCGATGAACCTCGGCCTGGTGAACTGGGTTTTCCCGGACGACAAGTTCAGGGAGGAAACGACAAAGATCGCTGTGCGCCTCGCCAAGGGGCCGACGAGGGCGCTGGCCTTGACGAAGCGAGCCTTGAACAGGGCGATTGTAGTTGACATGGATTCAGCCCTGGAGTATGAGGCCTACTTGCAGGACGTCGCCGGAAGGACCAAGGACCACGTCGAGGGCGTGAAAGCCTTCCTCGAGAAGCGCGACGCAAGCTTCACCGGTCAGTAGCGTGAAGGGATCCTGGACACCTCCGCGGTTATGGGGCTCGCACTGGAGATGGCGGGGATGCGAGAAATCCCAGGTGACTCTGGGATATGGGTTCCCGGAAAGAAGGTCAAGAAGGCTCTGTTCGCAATAGACGCTGGGACTCCTGAAATAATCCTCGCCAAGCAGATGGGGTACGACCTCCTAATAGGGCATCACCCGGTTGGACCCGCACGGCTGACGTTCTCTGAGGTCGTACGACGGCACGCGGAGTTCATGAAGGGGAAAGGCGTGTCAAGGAAGGTAGCCGACGACGAGACTGCCAGGCTCGTCGAAAAGATCGATGTACGGGCGCATCCCGCCAACTACCTCCACGAACAGGAGGTCGCCTCTATGGTGGGCCTGCCTTTCATGAACATCCACCTGCCCATCGACCAGATAACCCGGGAGTTCCTTCTGAGGACGATTTCCCGTGCAAAGGCAAAGACCGTCGGCGAGCTGGTCGAGAAGCTGAGTCGGATTCCAGAGTTCAAGTCTGCGAATACAAGGATAGAAGTCAGACTCGGGAAGTCGAGCAATCTTCTTGGGAAATGGGCGTTGGTCTTCGCTGCCGGGACGAACGGCGGGTACGCTATCGCAAAGGCATACTTCGACCACGGAGTCGACACGGTGATCTACCTGCACGTTGACTACGACGAGCTTTCCAAGCTTAGGAAGGACGGCAAGGGGAACCTCGTGGTCCTGGGTCACATGGCCGGGGATTCGATAGGGATCAATTTGTTTCTCAAGAGGCTCAGGCGCGCAGGAGTCGTTGCGGATACTCTCGGGGTCGTTCGTTAGGCCTGGGAAACCTTAGCTCGCCGGATTCCCAGGTGGGTTGTGAATCGCCTCAGCCCCGTCTTGATTGGATACGTCCGGGGGAACCGGCATCTCTTTGATTCCCCTGACGGGCGAGAACAAGACGAAAACGAACGCGATCGCAGCCCCGACCACTGAGATTCCAATGGCGGTCTGGTAGCCGAAGGCCTGGCTCATGGCGCCGCCGAGCAGTCCCCCTATCGGGAGCGTCCCCCAGACTATGGTCCTCATCGTCGCATTCATCCTGCCTTGCAGTTCCGTTGAAACGAGGGACTGCCTGAAACTGACTTGGTTGACATTATAGACGACTCCCCCGAAGCTAGTTGCAAAGAAGACGGGAGCGAGCAAGAGAAGCGCGGTTTCCCGGGTGACGAAGTAGATCGGGAGCTGTACTACGCTGAACAAGAAAGCGAAGACGACGATGCTGCGGCCTATTCCCAGTTTATTGGATAGCTTCTGCGAGATGACGGCACCGATTATACCTCCAATCGCTCCGACGGAGAAGCTAACACCCACAACGAAGAGTGGGACTCCCAGCTGGCCTATCAGATAGGGGAAGAGAACGGCGCCGTAGGCGCTAGTGAATAGGTTCGAGGTAGCGGTCGTCCCTGCGATTGCCCTGAGCCTCCTGTCCCCGAACACGACAGCAAGGCCCTCCTTCACGTCCTTCCAGGCTGACCTGCCGGCTTTCGGGACCATCGCCGGTTCAGGCTTGCGAATCGAGCTCAGGAACGCGGCGGAGGAGAAGAAGCCAATCACGTCTCCAATTATGGCCACCGGGGCGGTGACAATGGGAATGATTGTCGTCGCAATGCCAGGTCCCATGGCTTGGGCAGATGCGGCGGTCGTCTGGAGCCTGCTGTTAGCCACCACGAGCTTAGCGCGCTCAACAAGGCTCGGCAGGTAAGACTGATAGCAGATCTCGAAGAAGACGGTCAGGACGCCGCTTGTGAATGCCACGAAGTACAGAAGGTTCATTGAAAGTACCCCGAATACGGTCGCCAGAGGTATCGTCAAGAGTATCAGGGCCCTTCCGACATCGGCGTAGATCATTGTCTTCTTCCTCCTATGCCTGTCGGCGTACAAGCCCACCGGGATGCCAAAGACCAGGAACGACAATGTCCCCAGCGCGGCCAGGATTCCGAACTGTATCGGCTCGGCGTGCAGAGCCAGGGTCGCGATGACTAGAATCGCAAGGGGGGAGAACTGGCTCCCGAACACCGAAATGCTCTCCCCGATCCAAAGTTTGAGGAAGTCCGAATCTATGTAGATGTCCGAGGCTTTGGGCAACTATGACCCCTGACCGTCACCTGATGAATATATAGCCGACTCACTTCAAGTGATTATCAGACGGCCACTGGACGACTCGGGCCCGGCCCCTGCGTCTTTGTTAGCAAAGGAGAAAAAGGCCGTTCTCCACCAGCAGACTGATGGCACTTGACGTCGTTGTTGTCGGCGCAGCGAGGACGCCAATCGGCAAGTACGCCGGGGTCCTTCGTTCTGTCAGGCCCGACGACCTCGGGGCTCTTGTGATGAAGGAACTATTGTCCAGGACCAAGGTCGATCCCTCGTCGTTGGACGACGTTTACTTCGGCTGTGCCAACCAAGCAGGAGAGGACAACAGGAACGTCGCGCGAATGGCGACTCTCCTCGCGGGCATCCCCTACGATGTCCCCGCGGCCACGGTGAATCGGCTCTGCGGCTCCGGCCTGGAAGCGGTGAACTCTGCGGCTAGGGCGATCTGGTCGGGGGAGGCTGATGTCGTACTTGCAGGGGGAGTAGAGAGCATGACCCGGGCGCCTCTGGTAACCTTGAAACCCGACAACGCCTTCAAGAGGGGAGGCATTTCGCTGGTGGATTCGACCATCGGGTGGAGGTTCGTGAACCCTGCGTTCCCGAGCGAGTACCCCCCCCTCTCGATGGGAGAGACGGCTGAGAATCTGGCCGAAAAATATCGTCTAACGAGGTCAGACCAGGATGAATTCGCACTGATCAGCCACAGGAAGGCGGTCGAGGCAGGTGTCCAGGGCAGGTTCAGGGACGAGATGGTCCCTGTCAAGACGCCCGAAGAGCCTGAGCCGGTCTCGGTCGATGAGGGACCAAGGGCTGACACTTCGATGGAGAAGCTTGCCTCTCTGAAACCTGCGTTCAGGAAGGACGGTAGCGTGACCGCGGGGAACTCATCAGGGATGAACGATGGGGCAGCGGCGCTGGTGCTCATGGAAAGGGAGAGGGCAGAGAAGCTCTCGATCAAGCCTCTGGCTCGCGTCCTCGGGTCAGCGACCGCGGGGGTGCATCCCAGCTACATGGGGATCGGGCCCGTCCATTCGACAAGGAAACTCCTGAGGAGGCTCGGGATGGATTTGAGCGAGTTCGGGATAGTCGAACTCAACGAAGCTTTCGCCGCGCAGGTCCTTGCCTGCGTTGCAGAGGAAGGAGGGTTCGATATCAGGAGGATGAACCCGAATGGAGGTGCGATCGCCCTGGGACATCCCCTCGGCTGCAGCGGGGCTAGGCTCGCGACCACGCTCCTCCACGAGATGAAAAGGACCAACACTCGGTTCGGTCTCGCAACCATGTGCATAGGGGTCGGGCAGGGGATTTCGACCGCCTTTGAATTGGTGAAATGACGGCAAGAGTTATCTTCATCCCAGAGTAAGCCAGATTTGGAAATGCAGGCCGAGGCACTCCCTGGATATCAGATGTTCATCGGGGGTTCTTGGACCCCATCGCACTCGGGTCGAAATTATCCAGTCTTCAACCCCGCTTCGGGTCAGGTCATCGGACACGTTCCGAAGGGTGACACTGAGGACGTGAAGGCTGCAGTCGACGCCGCCAAGCGGGCGTTTGCCGACCCTGTCTGGCGCCAAATGGACCCCAGCAAAAGGGGAAGAATCCTGCTCAAGATTTCACAGACCCTTAGGGAAAGGCTGGCGGACTTCGCGAAGATGGAGACGATGAACAACGGGAAACCGTTCGGGCAGGCGAAGGGGGACATCGCGATGGCTGCAAGACACTTCGAGTATTTCGCCGGACTGGCAGACAAGATACAGGGCAGCACGATCCCCGTCCCGGGCAACAGGCTGGATTACACGGTCAAGGAACCCCTGGGTGTGACCGCCCACATAGTCCCCTGGAACTATCCTCTGGTTATGGCTGCGAGAAGCCTGGCGCCCGCCCTCGCAGCAGGAAATACCGCCGTCGCCAAGCCGGCTTCGTTCACTCCTCTTACTCTCCTGAAGTTCGCCGAGGTCTGCAAAGAGTCCGGACTGCCGGACGGGGTGCTCAACGTCGTCACCGGCGGAGGAGAAGAGGTCGGAGGTTCCCTTGCGGGACATCGGGACGTCAAGCTCATCACGGTGACAGGTTCGGTGGAGACAGGGATGAAAATCATGGAGCATGCGTCGTCCAACCTTGCAAGAACCGTCCTCGAGCTCGGAGGAAAGAACCCCACAATTGTGTTCGGAGATGCCGACCTGGACAAGGCGGCACAGGGGGTCCTGAACGGGATATTCACCAACGCGGGCCAGATGTGCTGGGCAGGCTCAAGGCTGTTGGCCGAGGAGGGGGTCAAGGATAGGCTGGTAGAGAAGATCGTCGCGGGGGCCAACACCATGAGGCTTGGAAGCGGGATGGAGGCGGAGACGAACATGGGACCCCTTATCGCGGACTCGCATCGGAACAAGGTTTCGGGGCATGTCGATTCAGCGATTGGGGAAGGAGCGAAGATTGCCGCCGGGGGGAGCATCCCCGAAGACGAACGGTTGAAGGCGGGCTACTTCTACAAACCCACCGTCCTGGACGGGGTCTCCCAGGACATGAAGGTGGCAAGGGAAGAGATCTTCGGGCCGGTCCTCACCGTGACATCGTTCCAGACCGAGGAGGAGGGGGTTGAGAAAGCCAACGACGTCGACTATGGTCTCTGGGCGGGAGTGTGGACCAGGGACCTCAAGAGGGCGCACTCGGTGGCGCGAAGGCTGGAGGCAGGCATCGTGGCGATAAACGAGGAGCCAGTGACATTCCCCCAGACACCCTTCGGCGGGTTCAAGAAGAGCGGGAACAGCTCTGAGCAGGGAATAGACGCGATCTCATCCTATGTGAGAATAAAGAACGTCTCAGTCAACCTCGACTGAGCCGACCAGTCCAGATTATCTCCTTCTTCCCGGCTCTTTTGTTCGCGAACCGCGAGAGGTTGAAGAGGTAGCTGGATAGCCTGTTGAAGAAGGGAAGCAAGGCGGGATTGACCGCGGTGACCTTCGACGCACCAACTATCCGACGCTCTGCCCGCCTGCAGACCGCCCTGGCGAATTGGAGCCGCGCCCCGGTGGGGGACCCGCCTGGCATTATGAAATTCCTCAATGGGGGAAGGCCAGCCAGAAGGGTGTCGGTCATCTCTTCCAGCTTGGTGGTGTCTCGGCTGGTGATCCTAGGTACCTTTCTGGAGGATTTGAAATCGCAGGCAGCGTCCGCCCCGGCTACGAACAGCATTGCCTGAATCTCCTTCAGAGGGGCCGAGACCCTCCTGTCCGGGCACCCGGCGATGGTCACCCCTACCAGGGAGTTCAGCTCGTCGATTGTGCCGTAGGCCCCCACCAGGGGGGAATCCTTTGAGACCCGCCCTGGTCCGTAGAGCGATGTCTCCCCCGAGTCCCCCTTTCGCGTGTACAACGAGCGCCTGGAACTTGAGTGAATTATAAACGATGCCCGAGAGTTATGAGAATGTTGTCTAATGATGTTACAGCAATGGTCGCATGTTTTCCAGTACGAAGGAATTTATCCAATCCTACCACTCTCCCGGAGGCGAGTCCAATAACGCCTCCAGACTTTAACGACCTGCATCTCTTCACTCCTCAGGAAGCCTCAAAACTCCTTCCCGACATCAAGCCGAAAGTCAAGGAGCTCATTGAGAGGAAGAAGGTCATAACTCAACTCCATTCAGAGATGGAGAAGTATGACCTTCTCGGGTTCAAGACCAACGAGATCGCAGAGAAAGCGGCCACCCTAGACGCCCTGGTGGAAGGGATGACCAAGAAGATCGCGGAACTCGAAGACCTCGGAGTGATGGTGAAGGACCTGGACCACGGGCTGATCGATTTTCCTGCCGACAAATACGGTGAGAAGGTCCTTTTGTGCTGGAGATACGGCGAATCTGAAGTCTCCTTTTGGCACAAGCCAAGCGAGGGGTTCAACGCCAGGAAGTCCTTGAGGGCACAGCAGCTAATTTCACCCTAGTCGGCCAAGATCCTTTTCGCGTTCTTTCGGAGCAGTTTTTCTGCCACCCCCGGCTTCAGAGTGGGCCTGAGGTTCAGGTCGAAGTCATCCATCCATTCCTTATGTCTCATCATCGGGTAGTCCGTCCCGAATACGAACCGGTCCTGAAGGATCCCGTTCAGGTAGGAAAGGACGCCGCGAGGGATATATTTTGGTCTCCAGCCCGACACGTCCAGGAAGATGTTCGGATTCCGAAGTGCGATTGCGATGGCAACGTCGGACCATGGCCAGCCGAAGTGGGCCATTACGATCCTCATGTCAGGAAACGACTGGCCGACTTCGTCCAAGTATTCTGGTTTGCTGTACTTGATTTCACAGTCGCCCAGCCCGGTGGTCCCGGTATGGAACAAAATGGGGATCTTGGCCTCCTGGCAGAATTCATAGATCGGGCGCATCTTTTCGTCTGTCGGGTATACGGAGTTCGCGCTGCTGTGGATCTTCAGCCCTCGGAAACCTAGGTCTCTTACGGCCCGCTTCAACTCCCGGACCGATTCCCTTCCTGCGTTGGGGTCGACGCCGGCGAAGGGGATGAGACGATCTTTCGATTTATTCGCGATTCGCGCCAAAAGGTCGTTCTTCAGGGTATAGTTCCTGAAGTTCGGGTTGTCAGTCGCGTGGGTGTCTTGCCCCAGTATCACCCCCTGGGACACGCGGGCCTTGTCCATCTCCTGAAGGATGGCGTCTGTTGAATCAGGGAGCTTCGCCATGTCGAGTTTGAAGAATCTGCACGCCTTCACGATGGGACCGTTCCTTTTCATGAAAGCCCTGGTCCAGGGGTGGACGTGGAAGTCGATGGACACTTGCGGGGACCTTCGAAAGGGTTCAATCATTAAGTTTTATTGGGAGCTGCTGGCAGGCGCAGTCAATGGATGCTCGTCCTGGTGAATTGAAGGAGGGGGATGCTGCTCCAGATTTCAAGCTCCCTTCCTCAGGCGGGGGAACGGTCAGACTCGCAGACCTGCGGGGGAAGAACGTGGTCCTCTACTTCTATCCGGAGGACGACACTTCGGGCTGCACTAAGGAGGCATGCTCGTTCAGGGACAATCTCCTAAAGTTCAAGGGGCTAGATGCGGTGATCTTCGGGGTCAGCAAGGACTCGCTCGGCTCGCACAAGAAGTTCATTGACAAGTATTCCTTGAACTTCACCCTTCTCAGCGACGAGGACCTTGCCGTGCACAAGCTGTACGACACCTGGAAACTGAAGAACAACTACGGCAGGACATACATGGGGACGGAGAGGTCGACCTTCGTAATAGGGAAGGACGGCAAGATCCTCAGGGTCTTCCGGAAGGTCAAGGTCGACGGACACGACGCGGATGTTTTGAACGTCTTGAGTGCCTAGGAAACGGTCAGTAATGGGGTCGTTCTTCGCGGGGGTCAAAGCGGGGACGCTCGCGGGCATCGTGTACATCGGGGGGCTTGTTCTTTTCAACGTGGCCCTCCTCTACCTGTTCAAGGCCGACGCCCTGGTCGCAATCACGAACGACCCAAGATATGCCCAGGTCTGTCCAGCCGTTAGAGGGGTGAACGGGATAAGCGTAGAAGATTGCTTCAACATCGTGGTTTCAATCTACCCGGAGTATCTCGGGTTCCTAGGTTTCTTCCTAACCCTGTTCTACTCTGCCCTGTTCGGGAGATTCTACGAGTACATTCCAGGAAGCGGACCGGTCCGCAGGGGTGCGACAATGGCGGCGGTGGTGGGGCTCAGCATCGTACTTTTCGGGGTGGCAGGGGTGTCATTCACTCCCACCGTTTCCCTCGCGCTGGGAAGTTTCTTGGTCGCCTGGACCGTCGTTCTCGGAGTTTCTTTGGGGAAACTATATGCGCGATACACGAGGACCATCACGTTCGGGAGCAACGACGAAGGGTTGCTCAGAATCACGGTCGACGGGAGGGACCACACTGGCAAGACCCGGACCTTCGCCGTGAAGTCCCTGCACAAGCTGAGAGCAGAGGTGTCCGTCGAAGGCTCGTTCAAGGAATGGACTGTGAGCGGAGGGGTGAAGTTGGAGGATTCGAAGTCCTTTGAGACCGAGATGGAGATCGAAGGTGACGGACAGCTGAGCGCTCAGGTTGGCAAGAAATATTAGTCAAGTGACGAAAGCCTCTACGCGTTTAGCCCAACGTTAAATACTTCACCGGATTCGCTCTACTCCCGTGCGTCTCATTGCTTCACTAGAGGAAACCTACTGCCTGAAGACTCAGATGCACACGACCTACTGCACCGGCACTAACCACATCTGTTACCGCTGCGGGATGCTCAAGGGGCCGTGCCACCATGGCAAGCTGGGAACGCTCCTGGACTACTAAGGCTGCTTCGCGAAGTGCTGAACTAGTGACCTGAACCCACGTTTCGTATAGAATTTGAATGCAATCTCGTTTTGAGTTGGAACTTCTGCGACGATTGTCTGAGCCCCCATCTTCCTGAGCTGCGTCGAGGCGTGTTCAAGCATGTCGTGCCCGAGCGCCCGCCTGCGGTGCTCCGGCAGTATGTAGAAATCGGTGATTAACCCTTCCCTACTTGGCTCGTAGAAGAGGCGTTCCCTCATCTCCGCCCTCAGCATCCCGACGACCTTGTCCCCTTCCGAAGCGACTAGAAGGAGCTTGTCAGGGGACCCGATTGAGCTGGACACATAACGTTCCGCCCTAGCCTTTGCGTCTTCGACGACCGCGAACATGGGGTCGAACTCGTTGTTCAGCCTCTTCATCCTTACGACCAAGTCGGCCGCGGCAGCCAGGTCGCCTTTCGTCCCCTCCCGGATTTTCAAGGGCGTCATGCCAGCCGGTCCCCCGGTAGTTGTTTTATGTTTACTCGGGGGGTTCAGGTATGACACCGCTTTTTCTCAGGCTACTCATCGTCCTTCTAGAGTGCTCTATCATCGAAGTCGCTGTTTGGAGGAGCTCCATCCGTGAGGCTTTCTTTCTTGCCTGGCCCTCTCTTATGGCCATCTCCCCGACCGCAGCTGCGACCGTCGGGTACACCTCCCAGTCCACCATTGTGGGCAGGATGTGGTTTCTGTTGACCCCCTTCCTCCTCGCGAACTTTGCCAGCTCCCTCGCAGCGGCTATTACCATCGTGTCGGTTATCGTCTTTGCCCTGACGTCCAGTGCCCCGCGGAAGATGGCCGGAAAGAGAAGACTGTTGTTGACCTGGTTGGGATAGTCTGATCTCCCAGTGGCCACGATTTCCGCCCCAGCCGCGAGGGCGTCGACAGGGAGTATTTCTGGGACCGGATTGGCGAGGAGGAACGTTATGGCGCGCTTGTTCATCAACGCAACTTCGTCTCTCCTCACGAGATTGGGCCCGACCCCGGCTGCTGCGACCAAGACGTCGGCTCCACGGAGAGCCTCCACCAGGCCTCCTTTGATTCTGGCCCCATTCGTCTTCAGGGCGAGGTCGTACTTCCACTTGTTGCGCAGGGACAGCTGGTCGATGTCCTCCCGTTCAGGATGGAGGATGCCCTTCGAATCGAGGACAATGAGGTCCTCGGGTTCCGCTCCCGCCTCGATCAGAAGCCTGGCGGCTGCGACATTGGCAGCGCCCGCACCGAAGAGGACGATCCTTGTCCCGTTCAGTTCGCGCCCAGTGAGGTCAAGCGCGTTGAAGAGGCCGGCAAGGACGACCCCTGCTGTCCCCTGCTGGTCGTCGTGCCAGACGGGGATCTTCATCTCCGCGCGTAGGGTGTCGAGGACCTCGAAGCATTTGGGAGATTCTATGTCCTCTAGATTGACCCCCCCAAGTGAGGGCTCTAGCGCGCGAACGATCGAGATCAGGTGCTCCTCGTCCTTGGCGCGGATTGGGAGCGGATACGCGTTGACGCCCCCGAGGTAGTTGTAGATCAGCGCCTTCCCCTCCATCACTGGCAGGGCTGCCTCCGGTCCGATGTTGCCCAGTCCGAGGACCCGGCTCCCGTCAGTGATGATCGCAATCGTGTTCCACCGGCCCGTGTATTCGAATGACAGTTCGTTGTCTGCCTCTATCACCTTCGAGACCGCTGCGACCCCCGGGGTGTACCAGATCGAGAAGTCCTGAAGGGACCTCACCGGCACCTTCGGGGCAATGCCTACCTTCCCCCCGTAAAACCGTGAGTAGGCGAGGGCTTTCCTGGAGGCATCGTCCTTCTCGCGAGGCCGAGCCATTGGCCCGGGCCGAAGGGGGCCGTTATTTGAAGTTCTTGAGACGCAGTGAACCTCTTCGCTGGTTTTATGACATCGCCTTCCTTTGAGTATGAACCGAAGATTAAGAGAACCGCCAAACCAAACGGAGATTAGACACCACCTCAGGAAGGAACCAGATTGCAGACATGCCCGAAATGCGGTTCTACCACTTTCAAGGCCAAGGACATAGACGAGCGCACCGTCCAAATCGGTTGCGCGGTCTGCGGATGGGCGCCCCCTGCCGTGAAGATAGACCAAGAAGTCTTGGATAAGGACGCCCTACGGTGAAACCCAACGACTTTTGACACATCCCAGAAGCCGAAGGATTACCAGTTACCCAAGGGAGACTTTACAGAACCCTCCAGACAAAAGCGTATAAGCAAGCAAGAGGAACCTCGCTGACATGTGCAATTCCTGTGGCTGCGCTGAACAAGGATTCGTTGAACTTGAGCTGGCAAAGAAGGAGCCGACTCCCATCCTCGTGGCGATTCCCTCTGCAAGAGTAACAAAGTAGGCCAGCAACCGACGCTTAACAGCGAGACGATTTCGAGCCAGCTACCGAGAACTTAACAGAGCCCTCCGTCGTACGCTTTAAACGGCCATGACATTTAGCGAACTGATTCATCTTGACTCTCCTCCGATGAAACGGCTTCGTCGGCAAACCAGGTTTCGAACTTCAAAGGCCAATCTGTCACTCAAGTCGAGGACTAAAGTGATAGCAGAATTTTTCAGTTCGAGGCTGATTTCAAGCATTTCCTTCCATGTTCGAGTGAAGCCATTCCCCGGACTCGTGATGGAGTTGATGCTCCATTTCATGCGCCTTATGACTGGCCAGCCTCGCCGTTTCCAAATCATTGCGAATCAGCGCGCCTTCAAGCTCTGACAGATTTTCCCTGAAGGAGAGTATCAGCTGTGTTAGGCTTGCGGGAAAGAGATTGGGATCAGACATGGAAATCGCTCTCTTGATCGCTGGAACGAAGCGAGGAACTATCTTACCTTCGGAGAGCTCGTCGTCTAAGCGGTGGAAGTCGACCGAATCTAGTGCTTGAACGACGAACATGGTGGAGATTCTTGTTATCGCATTCTCCAATCGTCTTAGATCGTTCGTAGCCGTCGGGTTGACGAAACTGATTTCACCGAGAAGCTTTTTGGCGGCTTCGACTTCTCTGATTACCTCAGAGGATTCTGACATGATATTTCACGGCGCCTGATTTTGGGCCCGTTGCCCGTATTTATGCGGGTTACGCTCGAAGGTGCTCTTGCATCCGGGAGAACAGAAGTAGAAGGTTTGACCCTCGTACTCCGACCTGAACTTGGATTTGTTTTCGTCGACCATCATTCCGCAGATTGGGTCTCTTAGCATCATTTACCAGCTGGTCCCGGGTCGGTATATCATGATTTGGCTTTACGAACGTAAAGCATTTATTTGAATGAAAACACCAGTGTTTGATGAAACTGGATTCGACTGATAGAGCAATCCTGAAAGTGCTGCTCCAAGACGGGAGGGCATCGCTGAGGGAAATCGCAAGGAAGACTTCTCTGACCACGCCGACAGTCGCTTCGCATTTCTCACGGCTCGTGGAATCTGGATTCATCAAGAAATTTGCCCCGATCCTTGACCAATCTACGCTGCGGCAGGGTGTCAATGCATTCGTCAATCTTAGAATCAATTCAGGCGACACGAATAGCATCTCAAGGAAGCTCTCAACGATGAGCGAAGTCATCGGAGTCTTTGTCACAACTGGGGAGAACAACGTCGTGCTGAAAATCAATTGCGAAGATACAAAACGCCTTCAGGACTTCCTCGATGAAAGACTGCCCAAGCTCGGGGGCGAAGTGGTTTCGAGTCAGCTGATCCTAGATGCGGTCAAGGACGAGCAGCCTGCGTCTCTAACCGGGGAGATAGCGGTCAAACTACGCTGCGACTATTGTAAGGGAGAAGTGCTGAGCGACAGGCCCTACAACATCAGAGTCGGCTCCCAGTACCACTACTTCTGCTGCAGGACGTGCAGACGGTCGTTTCTCGAGAAATACGGGAAGCGCATCGCACGCATCAATGCGGTCGGTGAAACTGCTTGACGTTCGTAAACGCATTCCTTTATGAAATGGGAATCGGTGTGGAAGGAGAAGAGTTCGAATTGTCTGAGGGTCCGATAACCTCCGCGGAGGAGTGACAGCGATGGCAAAAGACCCTGTGTGCGGGATGTACGTCGAAGAGAAGCCGGACGTTCTGAAGGCGCAACAAAGAGGGACGACTTACTACTTCTGCAGTGACTCCTGCCTCCAGACATTCGTGGCCCCCGCCACGGAGCTGAAGTTGCTCAAACGGATGACTCTTCTGAGCTTCGTTCTCGGGGTCCCGACTCTGATTCTGACCTGGGTCTTCACACTTCCCATCTTCCACAACCTCGCCCTCTTTGTGCTTGCAACGCCCGTCCAGTTTGTTGCCGGATGGATGTTCTACAAGGGTACGTGGCACGCTCTCAGGGCCAGGGCCGCCAATATGGACACGCTAATCGCAATCGGCACGACTGCGGCTTGGTTTTACAGCACAGTGGTAACGTTCGCCCCAGGTGTCTTTCCAGAGGGCACATACTTCGATGTGTCTTCTCTAATCATAGGTTTCATCCTCCTGGGGAAGGTGCTGGAGCACGCGATGAGGGGAAGAGCGTCAGACGCAGTCAGGAAGCTTCTGGACCTGCAGCCCAAGAAGGCAAGGGTTGTTCGAGGAGGGACGGAAGTCGAGATCCCTGTCGAGGAGGTTCAGGTGGGAGACCTGATGCGAGTCAAGCCGGGAGAGAGGATACCGACTGACGGTATGATGGTCGACGGCCACACAACCGTCGATGAGAAGATGCTGACGGGGGAGAGCATTCCTGTGGAAAGAAAAGCAGGAGATGAAGTCTTCGGGGCGACGATCAACCAGACTGGTTTGATCACAATCAAGGCGGTTAAGGTCGGGAGCGACACGACCCTCGCCCAAATCGTCAAACTCGTGGAAGAGGCTCAGGCAGCTCAGGCCCCAATCCAGAGGCTGGCTGACAGAATAGCCGCGTACTTCGTTCCTGTTGTTGTGATCATCGCCATCGGGGTCCTGATTGCTTGGGACGTCTTTGCAGGCAGGGGTTTCCTGTACGGGTTCACGGCCTTCATTGCGGTCTTGATCATAGCATGCCCCTGCGCTTTGGGACTGGCCACCCCCGCGGCCATGGTGGTCGGGACTGGAAAGGGTGCATCCAACGGGATACTCATCAAAGGAGGTGAGACCCTCGAACGGGCGAACAAGGTCGACACTGTAGTGTTCGATAAGACTGGGACGATCACGGTCGGGGAACCGATCGTGACCGATGTCGTCGCCATCGCGGAACTGCAAGAGTCCTCGTTGCTCCTGCTCGCTGCAGAGGCTGAGCGAGGTTCCGAACACCCGTTGGGGCAGGCGATAGTGAAGAGCGCGAAGGTAAAGGGAGGCGTACTTGGACCACCTACAGAGTTCCAGGCGACCCCCGGAATGGGAGTCGAGGCTAGGGTCGGGACTCATGCAGTCCTTGTAGGCAATAGGGCCTTATTTGCCTCGAAGAACATGAGTATGGGGAAGGCCGACGAGGTTGTTTCACGCTTGGAGAACGAAGGAAAGACGGCCATGATCGTCGGTGTCGACGGCGAGGTGAGCGGCGTAATAGCCGTAGCCGACACAGTGAAGCCTCATGCGAAGGAGGCAATAGCCGGGCTCAAGAACCTCGGTCTCAAGGTTGCCATGCTTACGGGAGACAATGGCCGCACTGCGAAGGCCATCGCCGCCCAGGTCGGCATCGATGACGTGAAGGCCGAGGTGCTCCCGGCGCAGAAATCAGAAGTGATCAAGAGACTCAGGAAGGAGGGTCGCGTAGTAGCAATGGTGGGGGACGGGATAAACGACGCACCCGCCCTGGCTCAAGCCGACCTCGGAATAGCAATCGGCAGCGGGACAGACGTGGCAATCGAGACTGCAGGCATCGTGCTGATAAAGAGCGACCTGAGGGATGTTGTAAGTGCGATAAAGCTGAGCAGGGCGACGATGAGGAAGATCAAGCAGAACCTGTTCTGGGCGTTTGCGTACAACACCGTCCTCATCCCCGTCGCAGCGACAGGGCTGCTGAACCCTATCTTGGCCGGGGTGGCAATGGCTCTCAGTTCGGTGAGCGTCGTGACCAATTCCCTTTCACTGAACAGGGTTGAGCTCGGGGTCCGAGACCGACAGGAGGCCGTTACATCCGTTGGCGTACAGAAAGGTAGCCCTGAATAGCCCCAGCTTCTTGGGCTTCTAAGCTTTAATTCCCGACCCCTGCGGACTTCAGCAAGGGAAGCGCGAGAACGGTGGTCGAACAGAAGTTCCAGCAATACGTAAACGACAACGCAAACCGGTTCGCCCAGGACGTAATCAGACTTTCATCACAGCGCAGCGTTTCAGCCAGAGATGAGGGTGTCGAGGAGTGTTCCGTCCTTGTCGAGGAGATGCTGCGAGAGGTTGGAGCGACGACAAAGGTGCTCCGGATGGAAGGTGTTGCGCCCCTGATCTATGGAGAGGTGAAGTCTACGCGCTCGACCAAGACGATTCTGTTCTACAACCACTACGACGTCCAGCCTGAGGAACCGTTGGAGCTCTGGAAATCACCCCCGTTCAAGCCCGAGATAAGGGACGGGAGGATCTACGGGAGGGGGGTCTCCGACGACAAGGGCGAGCTCGTGTCGAGGTTGAAGCTCGTCGAGGCCTACCTGAAGACGTCCGGGGAGCCCCCGTGCAACGTGAAGTTCTGCTTCGAGGGGGAAGAGGAAACCGGAAGTGTTCACCTCCACGAATACATCGACAAGAACCCCGACCTCTTCAAGGCCGACGCAGTAGTCTGGGAGTACGGGGGGGTAGACACGAAGGGGAGGCCGAAGGTCACCCTGGGGGTGAAGGGGATGATATACGTGGATTTCGTGATCCATTCGCTTGCACAGGACGCGCACAGCAGCTATGCCGCCGCCCTTCCCAGCGCTCCCTGGAGGATGGTGAGGCTCCTCAATCTGCTGAAGGATCAGAACGAGAGAATCCTGGTCCCCGGGTGGTACGACGGGGTGGCGACTCTCTCGGAGGAGGAGGTCAAGGTCCTGGACGACCAGGAATTCGATGAGGAGGCATTCAAGAAAACGCACGGCGCCACGGTCTTCGTCGGCGGCATGAACGCGTCTCAGGCCAAGAAGGCGCTCGTTCAGAGGCCCACCGGGAACATAGCCGGGATCTGGTCGGGATACACCGGCCCGGGGTCCAAGACAGTCCTCCCCAAGGAAGCGCGCTGCAAGATGGACTTTCGCCTCGTTCCCGACCAGGACCCGGAGGAACTCCTGAAGAAGTTGCGCGAGTATCTCGACAAGAACGGGTTCGCCGACGCGAAGATCGAACTCGAGAGCATGGAGCCGGCTGCAAGGACTTCATACAAAGATCCGTTCGCCCAAGCCGCGATTAAGGCGGCGGAAAAGACCTACGGCATGAAGCCGATCGTTGAGCTGAGCTCGCCCGGAACAGGGCCACTCTTTCTCTTCACCCGCAGGTACAAGATGCCGTCTGTGGACATAGGTGTCTCCTCGGAAGAGGGCGCCATCCACGCGCCGAACGAGAACCTGATCCTCGAACAGTTCAGGAAAGGGATCCTCTGGGTGGCCGAGACGATGGAAATTTTCGCTGCTTCCTGAGCTACCACTTGCTCAGGTTTCCTTGGAGAAGCCCGAGTCCCACGTGGACCTGGTCGATATGCATCGAGAGTTCGCCGCCGTCCTTCATGGTTGCGTCGCAGTAGGGACAGCTGATCTCGTTCGGCGAGGCCAGCTCTGGCAGGGCGAAGTGCTGATGGAGGCCGCCGGAGACCATCGCCTTCTGCGTGACCAGACCCACGAATTTCCCGTCTCTGGTGACGCCTAGTCTGCGTAGACCTAGCTTCGACATCTTCGCAATCGCGTCCCCGACCTTCGACGTCACTTCTACCGACTGCACCGGAGTGCTCATCACCTGCTCCACGTCGACGGCCGAAGGGTCGGAGCCTGCGGCGACCACCTTGTAGAGGATGTCTCGCTCGGTGACTATCCCGATCGGCGCGCCGTCCTTGACCACAATCGCTTCGGTGACCCCGGCCTTCTCCATGGCCTTTGCGGCTGTAGCTATTGAATCGTCGATGCTCACCTTGGCGTAGTTGACCGTCATGTAGTCGGAGACCGAGTCGTCGAGCGACTCGCGGAGGCCCATGATTTCGAGGCGAGGAGTCCTCTACTTAAGATATCTTGGGGTGCAATTCATAAACCGCGGGGACAGGCCGAGGCGCGTGAAGGCTGCGGTCCTCGGGTCCGGGCTGATGGGTTCTGTCATCGCATGGGACCTGGCGCGGTCACAGGGCGTGGACGAGGTGGTCGTTGCCGACATCGACGGGGAGAAGCTGAACGCAGTCAGGATGCGCGCCCTTGGGAAGAACCTCTCCACCGAGGTTCTGGACATCAGAGACACGGGGAGGGTGGCTGAGTTCCTGCGGGGGTTCGACGTTGCGGCTTCCGCCTTGCCTCACGGGGTCGTCCACTCCTCCGACCTGGCCGCAGTGAAGGCGGGAGCGAAGATGGTGAACATAGCCTTCGAGGACGAACAGATGGAACTCGACGAGGAGGCAAAGAGGACCGGGGCGCTTCTGATTCCCGGGTGTGGGGTCGCCCCAGGGTTGGGTGGGATTCTGCTCGCACACGGGCTCGACGCATTGGGCGGGGGAGACGAGGGGCACATCCTCGTCGGGGGGCTTCCTCAGAAGCCGATGCCTCCGTTCGGTTACAGGCTGGTCTTCTCGATAGTGGGACTGCTCAGGGAGTACACCGACGATGCGAGGATCTTCACGGACGGCACGCTGGCTAGGGTAAGACCGTTCGACACGGTGGAGACGGTCGAGTTCCCTGCCCCGATCGGGAAGCTGGAAGCGTTCTGCACAGACGGGCTCGCCAGCTTGGTGTACACGATGAAGGGGATGAGGGTCCTCGACGAGAAGACGTTGAGGTGGCCTGGCCACGCCGAGAAGATGGGACTGCTGATGGAGGCAGGTTTCTTCTCGAAGGAGAAGTTGAGGTTGGGGGGGAGCGAGGTCTCGCCGCTGGAGATGTCGTGGGCAGTCCTCGGGAGGAGGCTCGCGGAGGGGGACCCGCGCGACCTGACAGTGATGCGGGTAGTGGCGAAGTCGAGCAAGGGCGAGGTCGTCTACGACCTGTTGGACGGGTATGATGAGAAGGAGGGGGTTACTTCGATGGGCAGGACTACGGGCTATACTGCTTCGATAGTGACCCAGATGCTGGGAGAGGGCGAAATCACGGGGAAGGGGGTGATCCCGCCCGAGAGGGCGGTGGTCGGGAAGGGTGTCGAAAGACTGTTAGCAGAACTTGGGCGAAGGGGAGTCACAGTCAAGGCCACGCGTTGCTGAGGCAATAGTCCTGACTTAGGCTCTTCTTGTCGAAATAGGCTCGGGTTCAGTCGATTTCGGCATCCGACCTTGCCAGGACTCGGGTTCGAATCCCGGAGGCCGCACTAAAAATAAGTCCAAAATGGACTCTATTCCGCCGTAATCGTCCGGTCTAAGCTATTCGGAGACACCGTTTGCAGCTAGGTTCGAATCCCACCGGGCCCGCTACCCCCGACAGGCCGGGCGCCTACCTGAACTGACAAGGCCCGGCCAAGGCGCCACCTGGCAGTTTCGGTCCACGAAAGCCCCCATACCGGGGTAAACCCGGGCCGCGGCTGCACCAATTCGGGAATCCCTCTTCTGAACCAAACGGTCGTCATTCCAGGCCGATCCAAACCTTCAAGTGCCTCGGATGTCACGAATGACCTGCCCCATTTCTCTTGACTTTTCGACCTAGCTGGTACTCGTTTTCCCTACGGACTCGATGCTCAGCAGCCTCAGCACCTCTAGCTTGATAGACGAATCGTTCAGGAAAAGGCCCCGCAGCGCCGAGGTGACCAACTCCGCAGTTTCATTGTTCACACCTCTCTCCGTCATGCATAGGTGTCTGCCTGTCGCAATCACCATTACCCCTTTTGGATGTAGAGGCGATTGGTAGACTTCATCCGCTATCTGCTTCGTGAACCTCTCCTGCATCTGTAACCTTCCTGCCCACTTCTTCACAACCCTTACCAGTTTTGAGGCTCCGAACACTTTCCCTCGTGCGATGTACGCTATGTGGCAGTAACCGTAGAAAGGAAGCAGGTGATGCTCGCACCTGCTATCGTACTGTATGTTCCGCACCATCACCAGGTCGTTAACCGGTTCATTGAATATTCTATCCAACTCTGAATCATTCGAATGATTTTTGGCCAGCCATACTTGTACTGAGTTCAAATGACCCTCAAGACGCTTCAACGACTTGTGCATTTCAGCTACCCTTCGTGGTGTGTCCTTCAGTCCCTCCCTGGCAATGTCCTCGCCCATCTCACTGAGGAACCGTCTGACTCTCTCCTCCTTTTTCGGCATGTCACTCGTCATACAGCATCATCTCGCGAATCCTCAGCCCTTGCCTCCCCTTTTTCAAGGTGACTCTTTTCCAGTCTCGGCTACACGCCCGTTAGCTGGTCCCAGATTGAGATATGAAGTCGGGAGGAGAAGTTGAAACCATACTGTTTGCATATCTCGACCAACCAGGGAGATTTCTCGTTCAATTCCACCCTGTTTGTGGATTCTGGCATCAGGTATACTTTAGGTGGAGACAGGTCCAGTTTCAGCACGAAGTCTCTCAAGACTTCCCTAATGTCCTCTTTCTTGTCGATAACAAATTTGAAGACCGCTTTACTGTTAGTCGAGAAGAATTCGAGCGCATTTTCTCTGTATCTCCTTTCCCGAGGCATGCCAGAGTTGGCGAGCTTGGGGCTACAGGTGTAGTGAGTTATGAACTGATCGAACTTCCCGTTAGGCAATATGGTCGCATTTGTCTCTACCTCAATGAATGGACGTAGCCCCATTTTTGAGAGATACTCGAGGAAACTTGTAAGTTCATCCTGCCTTGTTAGTGGCTCACCACCCGTAAGGATCAGATGGGCCCTTTTCTTGAGTGCGGTATCCCAGCCGTTCCGATCCCATAGGGCGTAAAGCTCTTCATACGTATAGAGTTCACCTTCTTTCCATACCGGAATTGTATCGCACGGCCAACGACATAGAAGGTTACATCCTTGGGTTCGTAAGAAAACTGCGGGGACTCCGATATACTTGCCCTCCCCCTGAATCGAGAAGAAAGTTTCTGAGACCCATATCTTATCCTTGACCTGCTTAAAGAACTCCAGGGTCTTCTTTCCCTGTATCATCTCGAGAATACCCTCGTTGCCGGCGCCGTCCAAATTATTCAATTGACCTAGTCAGATCCCGTTTATTAAGTGAGGGAGGATTTGGAAAACGTTATTCTCGCTTGTGGAATTTCCACCCATCTAGCCGGGTGGTTTTCCGTAAAATTTTCCACGCTAGGCCCAGCGACGTTGCAGATTTGAACCCGAAGGGCTATATTCCCGGCGACCGCACACTCTACGTCAGCTGAATCTTTTCCCTGACAGAAAGAAATCGAACTAGAGGGTTTCGCTAGTGTACATACCTGTACACTGTCTAATTGACTTGGTGTCGAAAACGGGTGTCCGATTTGGGTGGCTAATGGGATGACCTCGTGATTTCCGAGCCGACTTCCACCGTTTTTGAGCTTAGGAGTTGATACAGTTCTTTTCCGCGTTCGAATCCCTCAGTGGCTTCGGACGGAATAACGGCATATCTCTCATAAGGTTGGAATGCATACATTACAAGTTGATGAACTATCTTGTTTCTCATGTCATAAAACTTGTTCAATTCTCCGACTTCCTTCGGAATCAGAATCCCATGGTCGCGCATGTAATCTCTCAGTATCGGAAAAGTGTATTTCTTCTCATGGTGTATTCCATGAGTTTGCCACATGTATCTTCCCTCACTCATTTGGTAAATGAATGTCATGAATGCGTCAAGAGAAGCTTGCAGAATACTGAAAGCCTCGATGTATCTGCCTTCTCGAAAGGCTTCCTCCGCTCCCTTCAATAAATCGCCATCCAAAATCAGTTTTCCGTCTACCCATTCTTTCACCTTCACGAGTCTCTACTTTGATGAGAGTCGGCTGGCTTTCTTAAGCAATTCCATCCATCTGTTCCTCCCCGATGCTTGATACAGACCAGCCATCTCCGCTGGTGTTAGACCTTCGAGCCCTTGATGCTCGCGGATGAAATTGTAGTAGAGTCGTTGCCCTTCCCTCAGTGGCGTGTCATCCTTCTTCCACCCGCGTTGAATCTTGGTTCTCTCCCTCACGGTATTATTCAGCCGTTCAGCCCATTCGTTCGCGTGAGGTGTCCCCGCCCCTGAGATTATCATGGTGTGCTTCGGCTTCTTGGTGTCGTTCGCAAACGCCCTCGCTACCCCGAGATGAGCCGAGCCCGCCTTGTCGGTCACGATTTCGCGGGGAATCATCGCGCAGCAGGGCCCTCAGAATTGCTATGTCAATGGAGCCGAGCTTCAAGTTTGATGAAATCGATACTCACTCCAGAAGGCCTTTAGATTTACGAAAGTGAAGTATGAAACAGCCTCGCGCAGCTGCTGGATGAAGGCGGTATTACGCAAAAAGATCTTGGGAGTCGGTCCTAGGTTCTTCCGGCAACCTAACAAGCGTTAAATAAAAGGAATGGCTGGCGCGTGAAAGTCTGAAGTGAGATCCCTTCCACTTCCACTCGGCCAGCCGACGGGAACGGTTATGCCGACCCCCCTCGTCGTCGGGACTTCCCACAAGAACTCCTCAATCAGCTATAGGGAGAAGCTAGCAGCATTCCTCGAGAACGGCTCAGCGCCGAAGGACGCTTCCGTGAAGGAATGGGCGCTCCTGAAGACCTGCAACCGCATCGAATTCGTGCTTGTTTCTGACGACCCAAGAGGCGCGGCAGAGCGGGTTTGCGAATGGGCGAAATCTAACCTCGGAGAGGCCCCTTTCTACGTCTTTGAAGGCAGTCGCGCCATTGCTCACCTCTTCCGCGTAGCCGCCGGACTGGACTCGATGATGGTCAACGACGGGCAGATACTCGACCAGCTCAAAGCTGCCGGCAGGCAGGCAAGGAGGACAGGCTCTTCTCGCGCCGTACTCTCTCCACTGTTCGACGCAGCCGTCAACGCCGCCTTGAGGGCCCGACCCGCCCTGGGCGGGGCCTCAACATCGGTGGCCGAGTTCGCTGTGGAACAGGCCCTGAAAGAGCTAGGGCATACGCCCCATGATGTTCTCCTGATTGGCACGGGCAAGATGTCGAGGATCGTAGCGACGCTCCTTGAAGACAGCAGGATTCACGTGGCCAGCCGCCGGTCCGGACTTCCTCAGGCTCTGACAAATGCCTCCCTAGTCAGCTGGGCCGCTATTCCTGAGGCGCTCCGAAAGTCACAGTTGGTCGTATCTGCCACGAATCATCCGAGCTTTTCGATCAAAGCCAGAGACTTGTCCGGCCGGACGAGAAGGGTCCTTGTAGACCTCGGTTTTCCCAGGAACATCGAGCCCTCAGTCAGAAACATGGCAGGAGTCCGCCTCCTCGACCTCGACGACCTGGCTGACATGACCAGAACCCGACGCCACCCTGGAACAGCCCGGGCCGAGAAGATAATCCAAGCAGAGGCGTCAAGGTTCGAGAAATGGCTCAGGGCCAGCAAACTCTCGCCCGAGGTCCCCCAGCTGTTCAGGTGGGCCGAGCAGGTCCGCACGGAGGAGACCGAAGCCGTTCTCCGCAGCTTCCGGGCCCTTTCGCCCAAGGAAAAGAGGCTCATCGAAGCCATGGGTAGGCGCATAACAAGTAAGATTCTTGCGCGACCCGCTGCATTCGCCAAGGAGTCATCACCAGAGCTTCCGCAGGAAGAGAGGATGCGCGTCCTTCGTGCGGTCTTCATGGGGGGATCCCTCTGACCAAGATTCGCGTCGGCACCCGCGCGAGCCGACTCGCGATGGTCCAGGCCGAAATAGTGGTCAGCATGATCCGCTCGATCCACCCCACCGCCGAGGTCGAAGTCGTCCCGGTTTCGACACTCGGCGACCGGCTCCCATTGGAGAAGCGGGCCGAGGTTGAGGGCAAGGGAGCCTTCACCGAGGACCTAGAGGCCCTGCTCGCCAACGGGACCGTGGACGTCGGCGTTCATAGTATGAAGGACCTCCCCATGAAACTCGGCGCAGGCCTGGTGATAGCCGCGACCCCGGTCAGGGCGGACCCCAGAGACGCGCTCGTCTCACGGGAGGGAGCCACCCTTGCTTCGCTGAAGCAGGGCGCCACGCTGGGGACGAGCAGCCTGAGGAGGAAGGCCCAGCTGCGGGCTCTGAGGAGGGACCTGAGGGTGTCTGACTTGCACGGCAACGTTGACACGAGGCTCAGGAGGATGGGTGAACTGGGAATCGACGGGATTGTGCTCGCAGCCGCCGGGCTCGAGAGGCTCGGCCGGGCCGACAGGATCACGCAGTACTTTGATATCGACGAGCTTGTCCCCGCTCCCTGCCAAGGCACCATAGCGCTGGAAGCAAGAGAAGACGACCAGGTGATCCTGAGGCTCCTCGGGGCCCTGGACAACAAAGAGGTTCGCACCGTTTCCACATGCGAGCGCTCGTTCGCTACTCGCCTCGGCGGCGACTGCGACATCCCAGTTGGCTTCTACGCCTCGCTCGAAGGGCCGACCCTGAAGCTCGTTGGCGCCGTGCTGAGCCCTGATGGGGGCCGCGTCGTCAGGCATGCTTCTGAGGCCTTGGCGTCCGACCCGACGGCCGCAGGGAAGGACTTCGCCGACGAACTCCTCCAGCTCGGAGGAAGGCAGATTCTGGAGGCCGTGGCGGATTGAAGGTCTTGGTCACCCGTTCGCACGAAGGCAACGCGGAGTTGGTCCCGAAGCTGGAGGCTCTCGGAATCGAGACCGTCCCGCTCGACCTTCTCCAATTCCTCCCTCCCGAAGACTGGTCGCTCATTGACATGAGTCTCTCGCGGCTACAGGCATACGACTGGCTGTTGTTCACTTCGCCGACAGGCGTGCGCTTCTTCGCTCAGCGAATGGGCCTCCTCGGGCACGCTATGGTGTGGGACGGCCTGCCAAAAGTCGGCGCCGTCGGAGCGCGAACCGCCGCTGCTTTAGGAAGACAGGGTACTCGGATTGATTTCACGCCATCCAAGTTCCTCACAGTCGAACTCGCTCGGGAGCTCCCTGACCCTGCGGGCCGCGTCCTAATGCTCAGAGCCGACATCGCGGACAGGAAGATAACCGACCTCCTCAAGGACCGGGGGTTCACTATCGAAGACCTGATAATTTACAGGACCAAACGGAAGCCTATCGGAGACCCCGCGCCCCTGGTGGCAGTTGACATGGTCGTCCTCGGGAGTCCCTCGGCAGTGGAATCTCTTTGCGCTCAACTGTCGCCCAAGGATCTCCTCAAAATAATCTCCAAGCCCGCAGCCTGCATTGGGCCTGTCACAGCTGAGGCCGCAAGGAAGCGGGGCTTCGTTCATGTTATACAGCCCGAATCTCAAACCTTCGACGCGCTCGTCGATTCGATCGGGAGGATGGCAAGGGTTGCTTGAAGAAAAGGTGAGGGTAGAGGCCCGCCTGCGGCGTTTGAGGCAATCAGAGCAGATGAGGGCCCTGGTGAGGGAGAGTTCCCTCGACCCATCCAAATTCGTCTCACCGGTATTCGTGACAGAAGGCTCGGGAATCGTCGAGCCCATCGGGTCCATGCCCGGCATCAACAGATACGCAGTGGACAGGCTGGCCAACTACGTGGCCAGGCTTCGCGACGCGGGCGTCGGCTCCGTGCTGCTGTTCGGGATCACCGGCTCGAAAGACGAGGTGGGCTCCCAGGCCTACTCGCCTACCGGCGTCGTTCCTCGGGCGGTCGCTGAGATCAAGCGTCGGTTCCCCGACGAAGTGGTCATTGCGGACGTCTGCCTCTGCGAGTACACCAGCCACGGCCACTGCGGCGTCCTGCACGGCAGCTCCGTCGACAACGACCGCACCCTTCCTCTCCTGGCCCGCGCGGCAGTGGAATACGCGAAGGCTGGGGCCGACGTCGTAGCGCCCAGCGCTATGATGGACGGGCAGGTCGGTGCGATCCGGATCGCCCTGGACGCGGAAGGACTGGGGGGCACGGTCATAATGGGGTACTCTGCAAAGTACGCTTCGTCGTTCTACGGGCCGTTCAGAGACGCGGCCGGCTCTTCACCTTCATTCGGAGACAGGCGCACCTACCAGATGGACCCGCCGAACTCGCGGGAGGCCATGAGGGAGCTCTCGAGCGACGCAAAGGAGGGAGCGGACATCCTGATGGTGAAGCCAGCCCTGGCCTACCTCGACGTCCTTTCGAAGGCCCGCTCGCGATTCGACCTTCCAATAGCCGCCTACAACGTCAGCGGGGAGTACGCCATGTTGAAGGCGGCCGCGGCCCAGGGTTGGATTGACGAAAGGAAGGCCACTCTGGAAATCCTTACTTCGATTAAGCGAGCCGGAGCAGACATCATAATTACCTATTCAGCAGAGCAGGCTGCAAACTGGATAGCAGAGTGAGAGATTGACAGAGCAAGATGCCCAGAAGTCCTCGGAGACTGTGATCGTCAGGCGCTTCGTCAAGTACAACTTCTTCAAGGTCGCGCGCGAGTGGCGCTTCCTCGGCCCCGAGGAAAAGGCGACAGCGAAGCAGGAATTCGTCACGGTCCTCAAGAGACACGCATCGGATGTCGAACTCCAGTACTTCTCACTCGTGGGCCTCAGGCGGGACGTCGACTTCATGGTGATGGCCGACTCTTCTGACGTGCAGAGCTTCCATGATCTGTTCTCCGACTTGGTGTCGACCTCGCTAGGCCGATATCTGGAGACCCCCTACTCATACCTCGCGATGACCCGCCGTTCGACTTACCTCGGGAGCCACACACATCCGGGCCAGGAAGGGACAGGGCCCCAGGTCGAGTCAGGTTCAAAGTACCTGTTCGTCTACCCTTTCGTGAAGAAAAGAGAATGGTATCGCATTCCATTCCCAGAGCGGCAGCGGATGATGGCCGAGCACTTCAAGATCGGCCACAAATACCCGAAGATCAAGATCAACACAGGGTATTCTTTCGGTCTCGACGACCAAGAATTCGTGCTCGCCTTCGAGGGCGACGACCCAAGTGAGTTCCTCGCGCTAGTCGAAGAATTGCGGAGCTCCGACGTAAGCATGTACACGCAGCTGGAGGTCCCAGTGTTTACCTGCTCGAGGGTCAGTGCGGTGCGGATGCTCGACCTCGTCGGTTAGGTGGGCTGATGGACACGACGAAATCCACCGACATGTTCCGACGCGCGCAGGAAGTCATGGTGGGCGGCGTGAGCAGTCCCGTCCGAGCCTTCAAAGCGGTAGGCGGCGAGCCGCTGTTCATCGAGCGGGGGCTCGGCCCCAGAGTGTGGGACGCGGACGGAAACAGCTACATCGACTACGTCCTTTCGTGGGGACCGTTGATTCTTGGCCATGTACATGCTGACGTGACCTCGGCAGTGCTTAATCAGGTCAGGAAAGGCGCGAGCTTCGGGACCCCGACTGAATCTGAGCTTAGGCTCGCAGAAGAGATTCACAGGTCCATGCCATCCATCGATGTCGTCAGGTTCGTCAACTCCGGGACCGAGGCCACGATGTCTGCCCTCCGTCTAGCGAGGGCCTTCACCTCCAGGACAAAGGTGGTGAAGTTCGAGGGATGCTACCACGGCCACGCCGACCAATTCCTGACTATGGCGGGGTCAGGCCTTGCCACCCTTGACCTCGCAAGCTCCTCGGGAGTCCCTGACGGTGTGATATCATGCAGCATCACCCTCCCCTTCAACGACGTCGCGTCGGTCGAGAAGGTCCTCGCGAATGATGGCGCAGACGTTGCTGCGATAATCGTGGAACCAGTCGCGGGGAACATGGGCGTCATCCCTCCGGAGAAGGGTTTCCTGTCTGGACTGCGGAAGCTGGCGAATGAGAACGGGTCACTTTTGATCTTCGACGAAGTGATTTCAGGCTTCAGAGTCTCGAGGGGCGGGGCCCAGGAGCTCTTCGGCGTCTCGCCCGACATAACTTGCCTCGGGAAGGTCATCGGCGGAGGGTTCCCCGTCGGGGCCTACGGAGGAAGAAAGGAAATCATGCGCCTCGTAGCCCCCGAAGGGCCGGTCTACCAGGCAGGGACGTTGTCCGGCAATCCCGTGGCCATGGTCGCGGGCCTCGCCACGCTGGACCACCTGACCGGGCGGGCATATGCCACGCTAGAGCAGCTTTCCCACAGCCTGGAAGAGGGCCTGGCAGATGCCGCTTCCAAGAGCCCAACTGAGGTGTCGCTCAACCGCGTCGGCTCGATGGTGAGCCTCTTCTTCACAGACGGGCCAGTGCGGAACTTCCAGGACTCGAAGCGCAGCAACGCCGCGTCATACGCGAAGTTCCACAGGTCCATGCTTGAACAGGGATTCTACCTTCCTCCGTCGCCCTTCGAGACCATCTTCCTCTCCACAGCGCATACCGAGTCTGAAGTCAGTCGGACGGTCAAGGCGGCTTCGATCGCGTTCAAGGAGTGTGCCTGATGGTGAGCGTCTTCACAGACGCCTGTCGGCGGAAGGAGACTGAGTACACTCCCATCTGGTTCATGCGCCAGGCAGGCAGATACCTCCCGAGCTACCGTCGCCTCAAGGGAACGCGGAACGTGCTGGACATCGCCAAGGACCCTCAGCTTGCTTCTGAGGCCGTGGTCGGCGCGGTCAGGGAGCTTGGTGTTGACGCAGGGATAATCTTCGCAGACATCATGCTGCCCCTGGAAGGCATTGGAGTCAAGTTCAGAATCGAAGAGAATGTTGGCCCTGTGGTCTCGAATCCCGTCCGCTCGCTTGAGGACGTCTCCCAACTACGAGACTACGATTCCGGGCGCGACGCCAGCAATGTCTTTGATGGGATAGAGGAAACTGTCAGAAAGCTCGACGGCAAGCCTCTGATCGGCTTCTCCGGCGCCCCGTTCACCCTCGCCGGCTACATCGTTGAGGGCGTCCCGAGCAGGGAACTCGAGAAGACCAAGGCGATGATGTACCGCGACCCCGACGCATGGGAGGCTCTGATGAAGAAGTTGACATCGATGGTGAAGTCATACCTGGACGGTCAGATCGAGCACGGGGTTGACGCAGTGCAGCTCTTCGACAGCTGGGTCGGATGCCTGTCCGCGGCGGACTACAGTCGCTACGTCCTCCCCTACACGAGAGAGGTAATCGAATCCGTGGGTGGAAGGGTCCCAACCATCCACTTCTGCGCCAATTCAGGCTCGTTAATCGAGAAGTTCCGGTCTACCAAGGCGGACGTGCTGAGTGTCGACTGGCGGACGGACATCGGCGACGTCTGGACGAGGTGCGAGGAGAAGGTCGCGGTCCAGGGGAACCTCGACCCGGCGGCCGCGGCAGTTGGCGGAGAAGCGATGAGGAGAGGGACGGACGAGATCCTCAAACGGGCAAAGTATCACAAGGGGCATATCTTCAGCCTGGGGCACGGCGTCCTCAAGGACACCTCTCCTGATGACCTCAAGCGGCTGGTCAGGGTGGTGCATGAGAAAACGAGGAACAGAAAGTGACAAAGGGAGTGGTGTTGATGGCGTATGGAACCCCGCGGACCCTCGACGACGTGGAGGCGTACTACACCCACATCAGGGGAGGACGAAAGCCCTCCGAGGAGGCTCTCGCCGACCTCATTGCCCGGTACAAAGCGATAGGTGGGACCTCGCCCCTGATCGAAATCACAGAAAGGCAGACGCAGGACCTAGAGAGGGCTCTCAGGAAGGCAGGGTCGGAGACCGGGGTTTACGCCGCGATGAAGCACTCTCCGCCATTCATAGCTGATGTGGTCAGGCAGGCCTCGGAGGACGGTGTAGACAGGATGTTGACGATTGCCCTGGCCCCTCACTACTCCCGCATTAGCATCGGTTCCTACATCTCTACTGTCAACGCCGCGAGCGAGGCGCTGCCGACGAGGATGAAAGTCGAATCAGTGGAGTCGTGGTTCGACAACCCACTCCTAGTTAGGGCATGGCGCGATAGGGTGAAGGAGGCAGCGGCAAGGAGGGGGGAAAAAGGGCGGCTTGTCTTCACTGCGCACAGCCTCCCGGCCAGAATCCTCCAGGAAGGAGACCCCTACCGCGACGAGCTCTTGGCGACATCTAGCCTTGTCGCCGACAGCGCGGGATACCAAGAATGGAGCTTCTCCTTCCAGAGCGCGAGCAAGACGGGGGAGCCTTGGCTGGGCCCAGACATCCTAGAGCATCTCCAGAGCCTTCGCGACGCAGAGGAACGAAACATCCTCATCGCGCCCGTGGGGTTCGTCTCCGATCACCTCGAGATACTCTACGACATCGACATCGAGTGCCGGGAATGGGCGAAAGGGGCGGGGGTAAGTCTTGACAGGTGCGCGTCCTTGAATGATAGCCCCGAGTTCATCGACTGCTTGTTCTCTATAGTCGACGCGAAGGGCTTCACGTGATTTTGACGCAGTAGGCCTCCTGACCGCCGACGAATCAAGCGGAATTGTGGAAGTTGCCTTCTTAAAATGTGACATCGTTTGTTCCCGCGCCTATTCCTGAATTCTCATCAGGATTGTTCTCGTCGAGACTCTCATCTCTCTTTCTCTGATTCTTGAAGGGGCGGACCCCACCGGGGACGGTGCCCCTGGCTTGGCATAATCTAGCTTCTTGTAGGGGTATACCCGTGTGTGTCTCCGCCCTCGGCATCGGTGGCTCGTTCCTGAAGGTTGCTCAAATCGCTAGCCCAGCCGCCTGGGCGCTTCACTTGAGGGCATCGGAATCCAACCGCGTGTTCCCTCCCCTCTTTCAACTTCCTTGGATAAATCTAGCATGGCGCGTGGGAAGATTCGGCGAACTCTCGTCGCACGGACTTCTCACGGAGGGCTAGCCTCATAGGGTTTGCTCCGAATCAGAGCGGCGCCGGAAGTAGCCGGACCTTGGCTACCTTCTAACGCGCTCGTAGGAGTCCGTCAGCTGAAGGCTGATGTGCTTCGTCTGGAGGTATTCCATCATCCCCTCCATCCCGGTCTCCCTTCCAAGGCCGCTCTGCTTGTAACCCCCGAACGGGACCTCCGGGCCCGGGTTGAGGTGCCTGTTGACCCATACCGTCCCCGTACGGATTCCCTGGGAGACTTTCATTATCCGGGGGAGGTTCCTTGACCACAGGTCCCCTGCGAGCCCGAACTTCGTGTCGTTCGCGATGGCTACGGCTTCGTCTTCGTCATGGAACGGGAGCACGCACAGGACCGGCCCGAAGACCTCCTCCTGGAATATCTTCATCTTCCTCTCCACGCCCTCGAATATGGTCGGCTGTACGAAGAATCCCTTCGCGTATTCGCCCTCGGTCAGCCTGCTGCCTCCGAGAGACAGGTTGGCGCCCTCCTCCTTCCCCGATTCGATGTAGCCCAGGACCCGGTCCATCTGATCCCGAGAGACGAGCGGACCCATCTCTGTGGTGGGTTCGAGCCCGTTCCCAATCTTGATTGCCGCTGAGACCTCCTTGTACCTGCGCATGAATGAGTCGTATATGGTGTCCTGCACAAGGAGCCTAGACCCAGCGTTGCATGACTGCCCGGCACTCCTGAATATCGACCAGACCGCCCCGGGAAGGGCGGCCTCCATGTTGGCGTCGTCGAATACTATGTCCGTGGACTTCCCCCCGCACTCGAGGTTGACCTTCTTGAGGTTGGTCGAGGCCATCTCCATGATCCTCTTCCCGGTCTCGGTCGACCCGGTGAAGGAGACCTTGTCGACCCTCGGGTCCCTGACCAGTTCACTGCCGACGGCGTCCCCCGGGCCCGTGACCGCGTTTAGAACTCCTGGAGGGATCCCCTGGACCGATGCGAGCAGCTTCACGAACTCCATCGAGATTCCTGAGGTGTTTACCGACGGTTTGATTACGACCGTGCAGCCGGCGGCGAAGGCCGGCCCGAGCTTCCACGAAAGAAGAGAGATCGGGGAGTTCCAGGGGACTATCAGCCCGCATACCCCGACAGGCTCGTGCACGACCATGCTCACGTCTGTCCGGCTGTATCTAGGGACCCTGCCGACAATGTGCCTTGCCGCCGACGAGTAGTATTCGAAGACGCCTGCGGCGTTCAGCAGCTCCCCCTTCGCGTCGGCGAGAGGCTTGCCGTTTTCGAGGGTCAGCAGGACCGAGAGGCTGTTGATGTCCCGCCTGATGAGGTCAGAAACCTCCCTCAGGACCCTGGCGCGCTCGGACGGATGCTTCGAGCTCCACACCCCGGAATCGAAGGCACCCCTGGCTTCTTCGACTGCGGCTCCCACGTCGTCGCGTGTAGACTTCGCAAAGCTCGCTACGAGTTCGCCGTTGGCCGGGTTCCTGCTCTCTATTATTCCCCCTGATGATTCGACCCATTTCCCGCCAATGAAGTTGGAGTACTTCCTGACTTCGTACTTCGCCTGCATCCTGTTCCGAGGGTGGTCCGACTCGATTTAACGATTCCTACAACCGGAACCGTAAAGTCTCCGGTTGAAGGCGGGTAGAGCTTCCTCCGTAAGCAAAGTGAAATCGGATTTCCTCTTCAATCTACAAGTAATCATTGAATCGCCCGCATGGCGAATCAATCGGTAACAAGGTGATTCGTTATCTGAATGACATGGACGACGGAGCCATGAAGGATAAATTTGAGGATGAAGCCGCTCCCAGCCTATCGCGGCAGAATCAAGAGGTCATCAATAGTGAGCTGGGGACAATCTGAACTCGTTGCGTTCGAATCTTCCTGGACCTGAACCGTTCTTCGAACCAAATTTCCGGGTGTAATCTCTCACAGGACTACTTTCACCTCATGGAACGAATAGGCCGAAACAATCGCAAATTCTCTCGTCGAGTCAACCCTCCCTCTATTGATGGACACTGAAGTGAATCACTGAGTAGTGCCCCCACTCGTCGGCACTTGCCAGAGTGTATACCCCTAGAGGGAAGGGACTAAGACTTGGCACCCCAATGCTTTTCGGATCCCAATACCTACCAACCGTCGTCGAGTATTGCATCGACATGCTCACGTTCGCTGGGCGAAACGCGTTGAAGTAATGATACAAACCATACAATGTCGAGTTCTCGTTTCCGGTTCCGAAGATGTAGAATAACGGGACGAAACTGCCATCACAACCGATCGATATTGAGGGGTTCCCGTAAGACTCGATGGGGAGCGGAACCCCTTGCGAAACGTTACCTTCATCAAAGTAGCCTGAGAAGACTGCGAGCCCGTAAGGAAACACAGCCATGCGTTGGGGAAGGGGCCCATTTGGATTCTGCTGCCTGCCGCACTGGGTATTTATCACCCACTCCCACCCCGGGACGTTCAGGGGCCATTTGTCAGCGACCGAGACGTTGTTCGGGCTCCCCTGGAGATTCACAAGGTCGATCTTGAGCTGGGCCACCTCTCCATACCGCAGAGAAGTCGTATTCATTGAAACGTTCAGGGCGAGAGCATCCGGTCCTGAAGTAGTGCCATTGGAGCGTCCATTGGCGTAAATATATGCTCCTGTTGACGAGGCCAAGACAACGGCTCCGGCGATGACGAACACAAGGAGTTTCAACCCCAAGCGCCTTTCGATTTCAATCCTACAACCTTGCCAGGACCTTGGAGCCCGAAATGGTGAAGCCTGACTTGTAGACTGCCCCCAGCGTGACCTTGGGTTCGCCCACCTCCAGGGTCGTCTCGAACAGTCCCCCACCCAGCCAGACACTTCCCACCCGGGAGTTCGACTTCAGGATCTCGACGGCTTCATAGACTGAACCTTGGCTTCCGTCCGTCTGGGGGAACCGCCTCATCCCGAAGGTGGAGCCGAGGCTGGGCAGGTCTTGCGGGGTGCCCTCCCTTTCGACCTCGACCCTGACTGAAAGGCTCCGCTCACCTCCTTTGACGCAATACCCAGATTCAGTCGTCCCGCGGCCGAGGGGCCTGAGGCCCGGGTTCAACTCGTGCAGTTTGGTCAACGCGATCTTGTCTGCCAGCCTCTTCTGATATCCATTGAGGAGGCCCCTAAGCAGCGCCCACTCTGTGCTGACCCACATCACCGGGAAGTACAACCCATTTTTGTCGCCAAAGGAGCACCGAACCCCCACGGCGGCCTCTTGGTAGACAGTCCTGTCCGGCTGGGTGGCCACCATCCCCGCGCCTGAATCGCTGACGGAGATTATCTCGCAGACATAGGCGACGCATTTCCCGTCTCCTACTTTGAACGGCCTCGGGACCAGATCCGAGAGCTTCGAGGGGTCGCCCTTGAAGTAGACTGCGACGTAGTCTGCCCCGTAATGCCAGGGGCCCTTCTCGATTGCTGAAGTCTGCCCTGGGACGAGCGGATGATCTAGCATCGGGCTCAAGGAAGGCATCAAAGGTATAAACCATTCACCGGAATCACCGGCGGAAGATGAAGCTCGCAACGTTCAGGCTTCGCGGCGAAGAACCTGATGCTGCGCGGATTGGCATTGTCATTTCCGACAAGGTCTTCGAGACGAAGTCACGATCGACGATGGAGGAGGTCCTTGGAGGGCGGGCTGATTTGACGGAACCAGTACAGGCCGGAGAATCACATCCCCTTGCAGAGGTCATCCTTTGCGCCCCGGTCCGGAGGCCCGGGAAGATCGTAGCTGCCATAGTCAACACGCGGGGGATGCTCGGCGGTGATCTGTCTCTCGACAGACCGAGGCTGGACATGAAAGCTCCGAGCACGGTCATCGGTCCGGGGGAGGAAATCATGGCGGTCCGCTCCGGGATAAGGCCCGAGGTGGAGCTTGCCGCGGTGATCAGAAGGAGGCTATCACACGCTGACCCGGACGAGGCCAGAGGGGCAATATTCGGGTTCACGATCCTCAACGACGTCACGTCCCCGAGGGACTCCAAGGACGACGCCTACGAGGCATTCAGGAGGGACCCGAAATCAGGAGAAATCAGGAAGGTTGTTCTAAGGGGACCCCTCTTCAGGTCGAAGAATCACGACACCTTTTGCCCGACGGGTCCCTGGGTGGTTACCCGGGACGAGATCGGGGACGCTGGCAACCTCAAGATGACGACAAGGTTCGCGGACCTGCTGGTGCAAAGCGGGAGCACTTCCGAATATATTTTCACACCTGAGAAGATCGGTTCCTATGTATCACAGTTCTTGACCCTCGAGCCAGGGGACCTGGTCTCCTGCGGGAGCGTCGGCTGGACCCCGGAGGCTCTGGGAGAACTAGACCCGACGGAGTTCGTGCTGCCCGACGTGCCCGGTGTCCTCCAACTTGAGGTCCAGGGTATCGGCAGGTTGGAGAATCCGGTCGTGTCCCGGAAGGCTGGGGAAAGCTAATGAACACTCGGCCGGCGCGCGAGGGTCGCTTGGAAGAGACGGGAGGGAGCTAGATGGGGGCACGCACAGGAAGAGACTTCCTTTCCAGGCTTGATGGAACCCGTCGCGAGCTCTGGTATGGGGACCTGAAGATTACGGGAGAGGTGTCGAAACATCCCGCGTTCGCGGGGATTGCCAGTTCGATGGCTGAACTGTATGACCTGCAGTCGAAGCCAGGCCTCGAGGATACCATGACGTATGAATCGCCGACCACGGGGAACCGAGTAGGAATGAGTTTCTTGCAGCCCAGAACGAAGGAGGATGTCGCGAAGAGGATTGCGATGATGAAGGTCTGGGCGGATTATTCGGGAGGGATGCTCGGACGCACCCCTGACTACCTGAACAGTTCGATAATGGCCATGGCCGGGGCGAGCGATTTCTTTGCGAAAGGAGAGAAGGATTTTGGCGCCAATGTCAGAAGCTACTATGAATTCGTCAGGGAAAACGATCTGCTTCTGACACACACCCTGATCAATCCCCAAGTGAACAGGAGTGAAGGTCCGTCGAAACAGACTGACCCGTTCACGGCGGCGAGGGTACTGAAGAAGAACTCGGAAGGGGTCGTGATCAGAGGAGCCAGGATGCTGGCGACGCTGCCCATCGCGGATGAAATCCTGGTGTTTCCATCGACAGTTGTCAGGTCGGGACAAGACGACATGCCGTATGCGATAGCATTTGCACTACCGGTCGCTGCGAAGGGGCTGAAGTTCATCTGCAGGGAATCGTTCGCTTCGGAGTCGGGCTACGACCATCCTCTCGCCTCGAGGTTCGACGAGCAAGACGCCGTCGTGGTGTTCGATGATGTCCTGGTCCCCTGGGACCGGGTGTTCCTCCTGGAGGACACGGAGCGGGCTAACAAGGTCAGCGAGGGGACGGACGCCATAGTCTTCATGGCCCAGCAGGCGACGGTCAGGGAGATAGCGAAAGCTGAGTTCGTGGCCGGGATCGCGACTTTGATAGCGGAGACGATCGGTGCAGACCAGTTCCCTCACGTGCAGGAGAAGATCACTGAGATCCTCCTGATGGCCGAGACCATGAAGGCGTTCCTCAGGGCCAGCGAAGGGAACGCAAGGGAGAACAAATGGGGTATGATGACACCGGACTACGTCCCGATAAATTCCGCACGGAACCTCTGGCCGAGGGTCGCGCCCACCCTTGCAGTGGTCCTGAAACAGATAGGGGCGAGCGGTCTCATGGCGATACCCCCCGAAAGCGTGTTGAAATCCGGAGCCAGACCTGACGTCAACAAATACTATCAGGCGAAGTCGGCCGACGCGGAAGAAAGGATCAGGCTCTTCAAGCTGGCCTGGGACGTTGCGGGAAGCTCGTTCGGAGGAAGGCAGGAGCTCTATGAACGGTTCTTCTTCGGCGACCCCGTCAGGATGGCGAGCGCGTACTACGCGTGGTACAACAAGGAACCGTACAAGGAGAGGGTGAAGGAGTTCATGCGCGGAAAGGATCGCCCCGATTGAATCCGCCAGCGGCAGCATCCGAAATCGTGAAAGCCGGCCACATCGAGTACCTGGTAACAGACCTCAAGGAAGCCAGGAGGTTCTACGTCGACACTCTTGGATTCGTGCTGACGTCATCCGACCCTGGGCATCTGTATCTGCGAGGTCTCGAGGACAGGCAGCATCACTGCCTGACCCTGACCAAAGCGGACTCTCCCGGCATAGGGCATTTCGCTTTCAAGGTCTCGAGCGACGCGGACCTCGCTCCGATCCGGAAGTTGTTGAAGGATAGGGGATGCCGCACTGAATGGGTGAAGGAAGGCACCGAGACGGGCGTGGGGAAGGCCCTCAGGGTCCAGGACCCCTTCGGGTTCCAGGTAGAATTCTACTCGCAGATGAAGAAGGAGGAGTGGATGCTCCAGCGGTTCGACCATTATAGGGGCGCGAAGGTGATGAGACTTGACCACTTCAATGTCATGACCCCTGACGTTGAAGCATGCTACGACTGGTATGTGGACTCCCTGGGTTTCGGGTGCACTGAAATCACCGAGACGGAGGGGAGCACCCCACACATGTGGGCTGCTTGGTTGAGGCGCAAGCACACGTGCCACGACATTGCGCTCACGACGGGGAAAGGACCGAGGGTGCACCATGCAGGATTCACCGTCCCAGACCGCGGGTCGATAATGGACTGCGCAGACGTCCTCGCATCAACTGGCTACCTGGACAGGATGGAAAGAGGCCCTGGAAGGCACGGGGTCTCGAACGCCTTCTTCCTCTACCTGAGGGACCCGGACGGGAACCGAATCGAGCTGTACACTGGAGACTACTTGAGCGCCGACCCCGACTGGGAGCCCATTAGGTGGAAGCTAAACGACCCCCAGAGGCAAACTTTCTGGGGTGCCCCGACGCCCGCGAGTTGGTTCAACGACGCGATGCCGGTACGTTCCCTGAATTCGAAGAGCTTCGCCAGGGTGAAGTCTCCCACCATGGTGGACCGACCCGACTACCTGCGTTCGGCTCGCTGAACCATCACCAGATGATGTCCGAGGGCGGAGCCGGGTACTCCGGGTGCTCGGTCGTTGTGTACTGCTGGGTGAAGTAGACAAGAGGGCGTTTCCTGCCAAAAGTCTTGGCGCCGACCACCTCTCCGATTACCAGCGAGTGGTCGCCTCCTTCGTATACCTTCCAGACCCTGCACTCTATCACGGCCCGGACCCCTTCGATTATCGGAGCCCCGGTCGACCCCGGCCGGGACTTGATTCCCTCGAACCTGTCCTCCGGTCCCGTCCTTCCTGCGAATCTGTCTGAAACCGACTTCTGGTCTTCCGCGAGGAGGTTGACCGCAAAGGCATCCGACTTGACCAAGACATCGTGCATCGCTGACCCTTTCGCCAATGAAATGAGGATGAGCGGCGGTTTCAAAGAAACGCTGATGAACGAGCTGACAGTGATCCCCTTCGGTCCGTCGGGAGCCAAGCTCGTTACCACGGTGACCCCCTGGGGGTAGACGCGCATCGCCTCCTTCAGGCCCGACTGAAGATCGCCTTCGACGGTCAAGTCAAAGATCTCCGGGCGTGGCAATTCGCGTGCTCCTGGGCCGCATTCAGTACCCAGAATTCCCCCGACGCGATAAAAGGATTGTCGGGAAGCTGCGTGAATCTTAGGACGCGTGCCGATTCTGTCTGGAAGGGTCCTCAGAGTGGAATGGAGAATGTGGAACACGTAGAGAGGGAGTAGGAGGGGAAAGCTGAACTTGTCTCGACTTAGAGCAGAGTGATTAGAGCCCACATTAGGCCGGCGACCAATGCGGATGCCGGAATCGTGATCACCCACGCCCATACGATTCTCCTTGCCACTCCCCACTTGACCGTGGCCGCCCCCATGGTGGCCCCGGAGCCCATTACCCCCCCGCTCACGACGTGGGTGGTGCTGACCGGAATTCCGAGGTAGGAAGAACCGATAATTGTCGCCGCAGCCGCCGTCTCGATCGAAAAGCCGTGGACCGGGTCCATCTTCGTCATCCTGAAACCAAGCGTCTTGACAATCCTCCAGCCTCCGAAGAAAGTTCCAAGCGCAATCGAAAAGTGCGCCGACACTACCACCCAGAACGGCACTGAGAACGAGCCCAGGTCGCCGGTCGAGACCAGGAGGGCTGTGATTACCCCCATGGTCTTCTGGGCGTCGTTGGTCCCGTGACTGAGGCTCACCACTGCAGACGAGACGAGTTGGAGCCTTCTGAAGTATCGGTTGACGACGTGGAGCGGGTGATGGAAGAAGATGCGAATCAGAAAGGTCATGAGGGCGAAAGCGAGAAGAAACCCGACCACCGGCGAGACCAGCATGAAGCTAAGTGTGGTCTGAAGGCTGGCCCACTGCAACGACCCTATCCCCGCTTTGGTGATGGTTGCGCCAACGAGCCCTCCGATAAGGGCATGCGAAGAGCTCGAGGGCAGTCCAAGGTACCACGTGATCAGGTCCCATGTTATCGCCCCAATCAGTGCCGCCAGGACCAGGTTGGGGTCCACGATGGACGGGCTGACTAGGCCCTTTCCGATCGTGTTTGCGACCGCGACTCCGAATATGGCAAACGCGATGAAATTGAAGAATGCGGCCATGCCGACCGCGGCCACCGGGGGGAGGACCCTCGTGGAGATCACAGTGGAAACGGAATTCGCGGCGTCGTGGAAGCCGTTTATGAAATCGAATGAATAGGCCACTACGATTATTCCGATTATGTAGGGCTCCAATCGTCGGACCTCAGGAGTGCTTTATCATTACGTCCCTGATTACGAAGCTCAGGTCCTCGCACTTGTCGGTGACGGTCTCCAGGTATTCGTAGATTTCCTTCAGCTTCAGGATGTTTATGACGTCGTTGCTCTTGAAGAGGACGGCCACTGACTCGTTCAGGACTACGTCCGCTTCGTTTTCGAGCCTGTCGACCTCTATGCAGCTCTCTTCTATCTTGTCCTTTTCCAGCTTCCTCAGTGAGGAGAATGCCTGATGGATCTGTTCGACGGATTCGCGGACTATCTCGACGAACCTGACCATGGACTCGGTTGGGACTTTGACTTCGAATAATATGAGCCTGTTCATCACTGCGTACATGTTGTCGAGGACGTCGTCGTACAGGGAGGCGAGCTTCGTCAGGTCCTCTTGGTCGATGGGGGTGATGAAGCTGCGGTTCACTTTTTCATAGATCTGGTGGACTATCTCGTCCCCTTCGTGCTCGATCTGTTTGAACTCCTTCCTGCGCTCGTCCATCCTGTCGAAGGACTTCACCGCTTCTTCGAGTTTCTTGGCACCGACGAGCACATTCGATGATTCTCGGTCGAGCAGGTCAAAGAACGCCCTGTCCTGAGGGATCACCCATTCTTTGAGACCCATATGTTCCGCCCCTGGCGGCGCGTGATAATATGTCTTGCAATAAACAGGAAAGAGATGGCACCCTCTCATTGGCTCTGACATCGTTCTTCCGATACGCTCAACTAATACAGTCTTCAGCCTGTCAGGAGAGCCATGAACAAGGAAAGAGGGGAGGGGCTGAAGCGGAGAGGCATGGGATGGTTCATGGGAAGCATCGTGCTTTTCTTGGTGGTCGCCCTCGTGCTGATAGGGGTGGCCGGGACCTACTTCCGCCCGACGATGATGGGCTACTACGGAGGAGGGTACTATTTCCCGTTCTTTTTCCCGTTCGGGTTTGTGTTCTGTTTCTTCATCGCATTCTTCGTGCTGAGGATGCTGTTTTGGCCCTTGGGTTGGGGAGGGCGAAGGGGGAATTGGCACTTCACCGGTGATGCCGAAGAGATTCTGAGGCAGAGATACGCTCGCGGGGAAATAACCAAAGAACAATTCGAGCAAATGGCCAAGGATCTGGAACAGCGCCGGTAAGTCCGGCCACCAGTTCTCCATCCGAGTCCAGGCCGAAGGCGATTTAACGGGCCGAGTATCACGCCCGGCAATTGGGCCTGGTGATCCGCAAGGCAAGGAAATCTGACTCGAGTGGGTTCCTGCGCTTGTTAGTCTCACTCGCAAATTTCGAGAGGCTCGAGCCACCAACCACCACCGCCAAGAGAAGAATCATCGAAGACATCTTCGAAAATCACAGGGTCAACCTGTTTGTGGCCGCCGAAGGAAGGCGCATCCTCGGCTATGCACTTTACTTCTACTCGTACTCTTCCTTCCTTGCCAAGCTGACCTTGTATCTGGAGGACATCTATGTGTCAGAGAAATACCGTGGCCGGGGAGTGGGAGCTCGGCCCTTCCAAAAGTGTGTGACAGAGGCCGTCGGCATGAGATGCGGCAGGATGGAATGGGCCGTCCTTACCTGGAACCGGAAAGCCATCGAGTTCTATGAGAGGGCCGGTGCGAAGAGGATGCATGACTGGTACGTTTATCGGCTCTCTACCGAGGACCTCAGACGACTGAACAGAGGGGAGTTTCACTCGAGGCCCGGGAAATTCCTGACCGTCCCCAAAACTGAATCAAAGGTTTGGAACGCTTAATTATTCGATAAGAACAAATCATTGTGTGAAAGTCACTGCGAAGGCCGGAGCGGCTATCGCTCTAGGAATGCTTTTCATACTTTCAACTGCACTTCCGGCTCTAGCCGTGTAAGACACGGTGGCAGTTCACTCTTCAAACTTGGCAAGGGGCAACTGGACCAGCACTAACTGGAGCGGCTTTGCGGTCACAGGAGCGACCGGGTCTGTGACGAACGTGAAGGGCTCGTGGGTCGTCCCTGCAATCTCCGGGAGCTGCACTTCGACCAATCAGTATTCTTCGTTCTGGGTCGGGATAGACGGATTCAGTTCTGGGACGGTCGAACAAATTGGAACTGACTCGGACTGTCAGAATGGTAGCCCCATCTACTATGCCTGGTATGAGTTCTACCCGAAGCCTGCCTTCAGAGCGACCGGACTCACAATTCATCCTGGAGACGTGATCAGGGCCGAGGTCTCGGCCAGCGGGAAGACGTTTACTGTTTCGCTTACCGATGTTACCACCGGACAGAGCTTCAGCAAGACCACAAGGGGAACTCCGCCCAGAAGTCTTCGGCAGAGTGGATCGCAGAGGCTCCGTCGAGCAGCGGCGGGGTCCTCCCACTTGCAAACTTCGGAACAGTGCTCTTCGGTACTGATTACACTGGCGTCGGGTCGACCAACTTCGCCACGGTGAGCGGTGTGACGGGAGCGATTGGGAGCTTCGGCGTGAACGTCCAACACATCAACATGGTCACTTCAGGCGGCGCACTGAAGGAAACGACATCGAGCCTGTCTGGGGACGGAACCAGCTTCTCTGTGAGCTGGATAAGCTCGGGCCCGTAGAAATCAACGACGATTCTGTCTCTGCTACTCGGGAAGAAAACCAGCCTTAGGATTATAACCACCACGGGGACCGCGTCCAGCGGAAGCTACATGAACCGCGTATTGCTTTTCGAGGAGGCAGTCGGGAAGGACCGCTTCCTCCTGGGAGGAAAAGGGTTTGGCCTCGCGGAAATGACATCGATAGGGCTCCCCGTCCCACCAGGCTTCACCATTACAACCGACGTATGCAAAGAGTATTACGCGAACGGCGGAAAAGTCCCCGCGGGGCTCATGCAGGAGGTGATGGCCAAGATCTCAGAAATCGAAGCTCGCACCGGGAAGAAGTTCGGGGGCACGGAGAAACCACTTCTGTTCTCGGTCAGGTCGGGAGCCCCGTTCTCGATGCCAGGGATGATGGACACCGTCCTGAACATCGGGCTTAACGATGAGATTACCGCACGCCTCGCGGATTCCACACGGAACGGGCGATTCGTCTACGATTCCTACAGAAGGCTCATCCAGATGTTCGGTAGGATCGCGATGGGAGTCGATGGGGAGATATTCGAGTCGGTGCTTCAGAAGAGGAAGGTTGAGACCGGAGCTACGTTGGATGCCGACCTTTCTCCCGCGGAACTGAGAGTGGTCGCGATGAAATTCAAAGAGATACTAAGGGAGAAAACAGGCAGAGAGTTCCCAGAAGACCCAGGCGAGCAGCTCGAGCTGGCGGTCGAGGCGGTCCTGAAGTCGTGGAATAACCCTAGGGCCAAGGAGTACAGGAAATACTACATGATCGGCGATGAATCCGGGACAGCTGTGAACGTGCAGGCGATGGTCTTCGGGAACCTCGGCCCTGATTCGGGCTCCGGGGTCGGGTTCACGCGGAACCCGTCCACGGGAGAAAAGGGGCTCTTCGGAGAATATCTTCCTGACGCACAGGGAGAAGACGTTGTGTCGGGGGTCAGGACCCCTGTCACCATCGAACGGGTCGAACCATCAATCAGAGATCAACTAAAGGATGTCGCGACCAGACTTGAAGGGCACTTCAGGGACATGCAGGACTTTGAATTCACAGTCGAAGCTGGGAAGCTTTACCTCTTGCAGACCCGCAACGCCAAGAGGACTGCGCTCGCCTCGGTGAAGGTCGCCGTAGATATGAACGACGAAGGACTGATCGACGATGAGGAGATAGTGACGAGGGTCGAGCCCGCCCAGCTGGATGCCCTCCTTCATCGGAGACTAGACCCGTCGGAAGGCGACAAGCCGTTGGCAAGGGGGCTCAATGCGTCTCCAGGTGCCGCCTCGGGGAAAGTGGTCTTCGAGACAGACGAAGCGGCTGAGGTTGGGAATATAGAAATGGTGATCCTTGTCAGACCGGAAACCACCCCCGAGGACATCAAGGGGATGATAGCGGCACAGGGAGTCCTCACCGCCCGGGGAGGAATGACATCGCACGCGGCTGTCGTCGCTCGAGGAATGGGGAAGCCAGCGATAGTAGGGTGCAGCGATATCGAGATTTCAGAGGACCGGACCTGTTTCATTACGAAGGGGGGAGAGAAGGTGGTGAAGGGAGAGGTCATCACCATCGATGGGACCACCGGTGACATCTACAGGGGCACCGTCCGAACCGTTGAACCCGAGCTCCCGCCCGCCTTCTGGGAGCTCCTTCGGAAGGCCGACCGCGTGAGAAGGCTGGGCGTGTGGGCGAACGCCGACGCCCCCGAAACCGCGGCCAGGGCAAGAGAGTTCGGGGCCCAGGGGGTGGGGCTTTGCCGGACCGAGAGGATGTTCAACGCGCCGAACAGGCTTCCGATAGTAAGGGACATGATAATGAGTAGGGACGTCGAAGAGCGGAAGAAGCACCTGCTCAGGCTGTTCCCGTTCCAGCTATCGGACTTTCGAGGAATATTCAAGGTGATGAGCGGCACCCCGGTGGTCGTACGCCTCCTGGACCTGCCTCTTCATGAATTCCTACCCTCAGTGGAGGAGTTACTTCTCGACATTCAAGAAATGAAAGAAACTGGCAGGGGCGCGGACGATGTCTCGGAAAAGGAGGCTGTCCTCGCCAGGGTCAGACAGTTGGCGGAGCACAACCCGATGATTGGGCACAGGGGGTGCAGGCTCGCGGTGACATACCCCGAGATTTATGAAATGCAGACGAAGGCCGTATTGCAGGCAGCGATAGAACAACGGAGGGAAGCTGGGGAGACCGTCAAGGTGAAGATCATGGTCCCGCTGGTCACCGAAGCGAAGGAGTTCATTCTCCTGAGAAAGACGATAGACTCGGCGGCAGGAAAACTCTTCGACGAGTTGGGAGAACGACTCCCGTACCAGGTAGGGACGATGATAGAGACACCGAGGGCTGCGCTCACAGCGGGAGAGATCGCGAGGTTCTCGGACTTCTTCTCCTTTGGAACGAACGACCTCACCCAGACTACATTCGGGTTCAGCAGAGACGACGTCGAAGCAAAGTTCATCCCGAAATACATGGAGGAGGGGATACTAGACCAGAGCCCCTTCGACAGCGTCGATGTTTCAGGGGTAGGAAGGCTCGTCAGGATGGCCGTGAGCGAAGGTAGGAGGGCCAACCCGAAACTCGAAGTGGGGATTTGCGGCGAACACGGAGGGGACCCGAAGAGCATCGCCTTCTTTAGCGAGGCGGGCCTCGATTACGTAAGCTGCTCATCGTTCAGGGTCCCCATTGCCAGGCTGGCGGCGGCCCAGGCGGCAGTGTCATCGAAGAGAACGTCGTCCACCCTTTGAAATCCTTATTTTGGCTGAAGAAGGAATTGGGGTGACCTATGCAGGGAGGTTGCGTCGGCTGATCGGGCGGACCATCATCTTTCTGATGGACCGACATATCTCTGGATAGGTTGAAAAAGCGACGGTCTGGGATAGAGGCGAGGCATGGGACTTCTTAAGGCAGGGATCACAGATTCCTGAAGCTGAGAAGCAGACTCCACCGTCAGCCCAGCCGGAACGCCCGAGTTACTCTTCGCTCCTTCGTCACAGGTCCTTTCTGCACTTTGGGTAGCCCAGTTGGTCTCCCAGTCAGGGGATGGAATCTTCGAAATCGCATTGGGCTGGTTGGTCTTGATTACGACGGGATCTCCGCTGCTCGTGGGTATTACTCTGGCCGCGGTGTTATCCCCGACGGTGCTTGTGGGTCCAGCGGCGGGTGTGTATGCAGACAGGCTGAACAGAAGGAATCTCATGATCATGAGCAGCATTTTCCAAGGACTGATCACCGCTGTGATCTCGGTAATGGTGATGGCGGCGGTGCTGTACTTCCCATTCAAAGAACTCCGGAATGCGAAGTACTAGGAACCTATTCTTGTTAGGAATTCCTTGTTCGACTCGACAGCCTGTGCCAGGAGCGAGTCCCAGCCTTTCCGGTCGGCGGCCGATTTCGTCATGAGCCTCTTCATCACCCCGTAGACCTCGTCCAGGGTTGCGGCTCCCATGCCGGCCTTGTCTACCACTGAGATGAAATCGCCATCCTCGATGCTTATCTTGTGGCCGTTCTTCCGGAGAAAGGCGTATCCCGAAACGAGTGCAGTCCTCTTGTTCCCTGCCCTGAAATGTTGTCCCGACGCAATCTTGAAGACGAGCAATGACGCCTTCTCTGGGATGGCACTCACCGATTTCTGGTTGTCGGCCCTCTGTTCGACTTCCTTCAGGAGCTCCTTCAGCTTGGTCGCGTCCGCGTCGGAGTAGAGACTTGGCTCCTGGGTCAATGCGACGACCGCCTTGTTGATCTCGACCAGAGTCTCGAAATCCATATGGAGGATAGCCTTCTTTGCCACGCGGAGCAGGTGGCTCCAGGGTGATTTAAGAAGACGAGCGCCCGTCAAATGGCAGGCCGACCGGCTAGAGTGATGCGTGTTTTCGTTTCGTTCTCTTAAATGGAAGTCGCCTTGAGCCCATCCACGCGGGGCCGTCGTCTAGCTTGGCAGGATACTTGCTTGGGGTGCAAGTGGTCGTGGGTTCGAATCCCGCCGGCCCCATTTTCATGACCAACACTTGGCTCCCCTGAAATTGGACAAACGTCGACAAGGGCCGATGGTGGCGGGTACGAAATCTGTTTCGATTCAAGGCCGCCGAAAGAAGGGAAGGGGGTCTGTTGAAAGTGTCTTCTCGCATAAATATCCCGTACCCGCAGGAGTAGTTGACTGACCGGTTGTACATCCAGATGTCGATTCATCATCCCAGGGAAGGAAAGGAAGGCCTCGTAGTCGCTTCGATGCACAGGTTCCAGGAAGCAATCCGTGGGAGTCAGGGGTTCAGGTCCGCGGACACCTTCAAGGACCGCAAGTCAGGGGCCCTCGTGGGCGTCGCCGTTTGGGACGATTGGGAGTCAATGGTCGCAGCGAGGTCGAAGATGGCCGAGTCGACGAAAAGCGACAAGTTCGACGAGTGGGAAGAGGACGAAATGCAGACGTTCCAGCTTGATGTTGTCTATGGCTTAGGTGTTTGAGATTCCCAGCCTCTCCAGGAGTTTGGAATAGAGATAGTCTGAGGGACCGTGACTGTATTCGGACAGGACGCGAAGAGTAGCGGCTTTATCCCTCATCCCGAGGATTCTCCTAACCCGCGGTGAGACCTTGCCCCCGATTAGCAGGTATTGGGCCGCTGAGGTGACATTCTTGACCCGGCGGCCCATCCCCGCTGATTCGAAGTCGATTATCCAAGGTTTGCCGTCCGTTATTACCGCGTGTTTTCTCAGGTTGCTGAGCTGGCCGTGGTCGATTCCCATCAGGTCGAGCTTCCTGCACTGATTTAGTATCTGATGGACAGCCTCTCGCACCGTCTGTCTCGTGCCGGGACCCTTGAGACCCTTGAGCCATTCTTCCAACTCCTGATATTCGAGGAACCTCATGAGTACGAAGTCTTTCGAGTGGGCGTATATCTCGGGACCTATGCCCAGTCTGTTGACGGTTCTGGTGATGCTTACCTCGCGTTCCATGTCCTTCCTGTTCGCGTCGGTCCTACGAATTTTCAACGCGTACAGCTCGCCAGCTTGCACCGCCTTGACCACGATTCCGACGGTACCAACCCCCAGGATGCCAAGCCTCCCGACCTTCGCCCGACCCTCAAAGACCAGGGAGGTCACCCCCATGCGCTCAAGCTGCTTCGTTCGCGACATCGCGGTCCTCAAGGAGATTCTCGGATAGGTCAGGACCCTGATGTAGGGGGTCAGAACCAGCTGTTCAAGCGATGCGCGTTCCGATGGCATCGCTGACAATCTCCGTGACTCCGCGTCTCAGCCAATCGGACGACTTCGCCTCCCGGGCGAGGGCGGCTCCCTGGAGTATGCGGGCGGTCCTCCCCATTCCCGTCGCCATCTCCCTGGACGCTCCGATAGATTCGGCTTTGCCTCCGACAGCCTTCGACAGGAGGTCTGAAAGCCGTGTGTATTCCCTAGCCTGAAGCAGCCTCACCCTGGCCTCACCGTCGACCCAGAGGAGTTCGGCACTCTTGGCGTTCGAAGAGATGAACGAGTCGAGGTCCTTCCTTCGGTCGACCGTTGGTCCGATCCTCTGTTCGAATCTCGGAAGATCGTTAAATTCTGGTATGAACAGGAATGCGCTTCTGTCGGAGTTGTCCGATGCGGACAGGGAGCGCGCGATCTTGAACCCCCTTCCTTCGGCGTGCCTGACCAGGTGTTTCAGGGTTTTCCTCAGCTCGCCCCAGAGGATGTCCTCGCTCAGGCGTTTGTGTTTGAAGACCACTGCAACCACGAGTCCGTTCAACGAGGGATGGGTCTTAGCTTTCATTTCTTCGAAGAAGACCGGCCCAGGCCTACTTAGAAACTCTCTGGAAGCGAGCACCATGGTCCCCAGCCTGTCCCCGGATATCGCCACGGCCAGGTCGCGTCCATCGTCGACCGGGTCCGGCAAGGTAAACAGACGCTCCTCGGAACTTGGCTTCATCCTCGCGAATCGCTTGATCACGGAGAGGAAGTCGCCGTCCCGAATGACCAACACCTCCGCGGCATACCCGCTGAAACCCCGGACCTCGATTTCGGCCCCATACACCCCGACTCCTTTCATGAATCTCTTCAGTAGCCTGACCTGCAGTTTCTGGTCGACAGGAAGCCGTCTCACCAGCTGCACGTGGAAGGGGGACCTGTCGGCCGCGCTCTTCCACTGCTTCCCGCTCACCGCATAGCATGGGACTATGTTGACACGGACTCCTTCAACTGTCGCTTCGGTGTAGGGGTGCTGGGCATACTTTTTCCCCCGCGGGAACCCTCTCATGGCTTCCGCGCCCACCGCCAGCCCGATCTTTTCGAATGTCTCCTCGGGGGTCCCGACTTCCAGCCTGACAAAAATGTCGAGGTCGGCGAGACCCCGGAGCCAAGTGTCTTTGGCGAACGAGCCCCCGAGGATCGCGTCTTTCACCTCGGGGTATCTGGAGCCCGCTTTCTGCGTCCTCCTGAGGAGTTCCTTTGAAAGTCGCTGGAACCTGGCCCTCTCTTTGTTGGGAGGGGTAACCTTCCGGGACGCTCTTTCGATCACAGAGGAGACCTTCAAACCAGTGAGTACACCCCGATGTCCGCGTAGACGGGCCCGGTAGGTGCGAGGACGCTCGACTTCAGTTTCAGGCTTGTCAACCTTGTTCTGCCGAAGGACTTCTGGGAGGTAGAATTGATTAGTGAGGCCAGTCCGCCTGCGTTTCTGGGGTCCTTGACCCTGGCGAGCGTCAGATGGGCCTGGAAGGGTCTTCTTTCCACCTCCCCGATGTTCTTCAGGACATCTATGGCGGGTATCGCGATCCTCTTCATGTTTTCTTCACCCTGATCATCCACCCCCAACCAGACCACATTGGGTCTTCCGGTGTTGGGGAATGCGCCGGCCCCTTTCAGCTCGACATCTGCTGCTGGAGCACGGAGGGACCCGAGCGCGGCATCGGCTTCACGGACCTGGCTCTGCGAGATCTCTCCGAGGAACTTGACGGTGAAGTGCAGGTTGTCTCTCTCGACAAGCTTCAGGTCCGCTCCGCACGACGCCAGCTCGCGCTGGAATGAAACAATCTCATCGAGGACTCTGGCATCAGGGATTTCAAGGGCGACGAACGCGCGCATCTGACTTCTGACCCGATGCAGCTTTGGGTTGGCTTATAACCCCAAGACGGTGGACGAGAGGGCTATTGCTTATCGTTGCGATCACAGGAATGCCTGGTGCGGGAAAGTCTACCGCAGCCAAGGTCCTGGTGGCCGGGGGCTGGAAGAGGGTGGTAATGGGGGACGTCATTAGGGAAGAGACGAAGCGACGAGGCCTGGAGCCCGACGCCAGGAACACGGGGGAGGTGATGAAGGCGCTACGGAAGGAGCGAGGAGAATCCGCGATAGCCAAGCTCTGCATGGAGAAGGTTTCCCGGCTAAGGGCGGAAAGGGTGGTGGTGGACGGGATAAGGTCCATGTCTGAGGTTGAGACCTTCAGGAGGTCGGCAAGAGTTCTGTTGGTCGCGGTCCATGCTTCGGGAGCGCGAAGATACGCCCTTCTGAAGGAAAGGGGGAGGAGCGACGACCCTCTTTCTCAGGAAATGTTCCTCACGAGGGATAGGAGGGAGCTCGCAGTGGGAATAGCAGAGCCCATAGCGATGGCTGACGAGGTGATCTCCAACGAGCACGCTACCCCTGACTCCCTGTCCGAACAGATGAACAAGTTGGTTGAGCGCTGGGTCCTGAGCGTTGAGCCCTGATTTCGTCCTCGAAATAGTACTGGCGGCAAGCGTCTCCCCTTCGGAAGACCCGCGGAAGGTGGCGGAGGCGATGAAGAGTGTTGTCGGAAATTCGAAGTACGACCTGCAGGAACGGCACTCGAGGATCACGGTAAGGTCCGACGACCCGAGGGCCCTTGACAAGATGCACGACCAGTTGAGGGACCGCCACGTCAGAGGTGCAGCCCAGAGGCTGCTCCTGCGCGGCAGGGAAGGCGATTCCACGAGGTTGATGCTCAACAGGCAGGCGGCGACCGCCGGGGTGATTGTGCTCTGCGGCAACGAGAAAGAGTCCCCGCTGGGACCGATAATCATGACGATTAGGTCCAAACAGCTGGACGCCATTGTTGAGTGGCTGGCTTCCTACGAACGGGGATAACCTACATCGAGCACGAGGCCGTCGGAAGCGGCGATTGTTTTCGGGAAGACCGACCGGGCCTCCTTCACTAGTCCGGACACGCTCGAATAGCGCGCGCTGAAGTGGGTCAGGACGAGCCTGGCCGCGCGGGCCTTCAAGGCGACATTTGCCGCCTCGACGCAAGTGCTATGACCCCTGGCCGCTGCCTTGTCCTTGTCCTTGGCGGCGAAGGTGGAATCGAAGATGAGGAGGTCGCTGCCGGAAAAGAACCTGGCGAGTCGGGGCGAAGGTCGGGTGTCCCCGGAATAGCCGACTTTCCGTCCCGGCCGGGGAGGCCCTGTAACCTGGAGGGGAGCGATGGTCCGGCCTCCGACCTTCACACGCCTGCCCTTTTGCAGCCTCGACCAGAGCTTTCCCTCGGGGACTCGCAGCCTTTTCGCCTTCAGCGGAAAGAAGACCCCTGGGCGGTCCCTCTCCGCCACCAGGTAGGAGAAGGCCTGCACCGAATGAATTGCAGGTTGTGCCTTGACGACGAACTCTTTCGATTTGAACACGACCCCTTTTCGGGCTTCAACCAAGTTGATGGGGAACGTCAGGCCGATGTGAAGCAGGTCGGCGGTCACCTCGAGCCACTTTCCCAGCGAGGCTGGCCCGACGATGTTGAGGGGCTTCCTCCTCTGCGAGAGGCTCATGGTCTGTAAAAGTCCGAGAAGGCCCGTGACGTGGTCGCCGTGAAGATGGGTTATCAGAATGGTCGTCTCCTTGTTCAAGCCAATCCCGAGCTCCAGTATCTTCCGCTGTACGCCTTCACCACAGTCCAGCAGGACCAACTCCCCCTCCCTCTGGATTGCGATCGCGGGGAGCCCTCTCCCCTTGGTGGGGGCCGCCGAACTTGTACCGAGAAATGTCACGGTGAGCTTTGTCGATTTCATCTCCTCCTCAGGATAGTTATTGCCCTCGTCAGGCGCTTATGAACGTAAAGGTAGTGTTCCTCCTCGACCGCCAAATCCCGGGTCTCGGTGACCGCGTTTTGGCGCGAGTGCATCAGGACTAGATGGCCTCCTTTGCGCAACAGGGAGGGTAGGACGGCGACAGCCTGAGCAACCACTGATTCCTGGGCCATGCCGCGGGTGCTGGAGGCCCTTCCGTAGGGGACGTCCGTTGCGATGGCGTCGATCTCCCTGAAGGGAGACGCAAAAGCGTCGGCGCGGACCACCCCGAGCCACTCTTGGTGGAAGTGTTTCATGTTGGCAAGGGCACCGGACGCCATCTTTGCCACCTGATCAGCTGCGACCGTCTCAGCCCCGATGGCAGCCGCCTCGATCGTCAGGCTTCCTGTTCCGGCGAACGGGTCCAGGAAGAGACTCCCCTGCTTGCACCTGGAGAGATTGACCAGGGCCCGGGATAGCTTGGGGAATATTGCCGAAGGATGGAAGAAGGCCCTCCTCCTGGGCCTCCTCTCAGACCATTGTTGTATCATCTCGCGGGGCCTTGTGAGTGCTAGGTAGTTCCGTCCTCCCTGGACAAGAGTGATCTCGTAGTCTGGCCGAATCAGGTCAATCTCGGCATCGAGGCCTTCCAGGACAGACCCAGGGTCGACGGCCTTCGTGCGGGTGTCAATGGAGAACCGACGGAATCGCACTTTCTTGCCGGCAACCATCCTTTGGGCTTCCGCGACCTCGCCCAACAGTATCCCCACTCTCCGGGCGAATGCTATGCGGGACGAGACCAGGAAAGGGTCTGCGTTTGATTCCACGAGGAGGACCCTTTCCTCCGGGGACTCAAACTTCGAAGTGGGGTCGTACATGAGGAAGAGTGCCTTCGCCTCCGCTTCAGGGACGGAAGTCCCCTCCCCAGACAGCAACACGAGGGACCTATTCATCAAGGGTCTTGAGGTGCGACGCAATCGCATCCGAGACGTCGACGACGCTGTGTTTCCCGGGGACCGTGTTCGTTCCCACGATCGTCTTTACCCCAGCCTTTTCCAACTTCTGCAAGGCGTCCCCGACGAATAATCCATGGACGCACATCGCAGCGACCTGCGACGCCCCCTTCTTGAGCACAGCCTCGGAGGCAGCCCTTACAGTCCCACCGGTGCTTATGATGTCGTCCAGTATGATCACGTCTTTGTGCTTGACGTCGAGCTCCTCCTCTTTCATCTTGACCTCGCCGTCGACCCTGCTCCTTGTCTTGTCGAGGCGGAGGAACCTGGCCCCGTAAAGGGCTGCGAACGCTTCGGTCCTCTTGGAGCCGCCGAAATCCGGGGAGATTACAACCGGATCTTCGAGCTTCAGGTGGTCTTTTGCGTAGCTGACAAGCGTCGGAATAGCTGAGACACTGTACGCGGGGAACGAGAAAAGGGAAAGGCCCTCAACGGAATGTATGTCGACGGTGGCCAGCCGGCGGACCCCTGCCGAGCGCAGGAGGTGCGAGACCACGCCCAGCGTGACCCCCTCGCCGGGAAGGAATTCCTTGTCCTGGCGGGCGTAGGCCAGGTATGGAACCACTGCCGAGACCCTGGCCCCTTCCTGGCTCAGATGATGCGATGCGAGCAGGAGCTGGAATAGATGCTGGTCGACGGGGGGATGGGTCGATTGGACGAGGAAGATGTTCTTGCCCGAGACTTTGTCCTCGCAGGTGAACTTCGATTCTCCGTCGGGGAACTCCTTGAACTCTGCGTCCAGAATTTCGAGGCCGAGCTTGTTCGCGACGGCTTGCCCGAGCTCTTGGGAGGCAGGACCGGGGAGGACGAACTTCTCGGTCATCTGCGCTCGTTTTTGCTCCCTTCCCCTTCTTATTTAACGCCGACGATTGCGTCGCCAAACCACAGTAAGAGTTAAGGACGGGCCTCATGTCGGAAACTTCGCCAAAGATGGATCAACAATGCCCCGAGTGCGGCGGAGTCATGTTGTACGACGCCATCATGAAGAGGTTCGGTTGCAAGAGCTGCGGGGCTTTCCTCACCAGGGAACAACTGACGGACATCAGGTACAAACAGAGGACCCCGGTCGAAGACGACAGGAGGAAGCGGGCGCGGCAGCAGTCCGACTATCTTGAATGGTGGCTGAGCGGCGACAAGGAAAAGTAGTGCATTCAGTGTTTGAGCGAGCGCGTCCCCTGACCGCGCCTAGGGGCAACGCCGTCTGACATCTCGAAGTACTTGCGGACAGCCTTTCTGGTATTCTCGCTCACGGTCGCGCGTTCGCTGTCGGAACGAGAGAACCACTTCCAGCCCGTCGATTCCCCGTTGATCTTGACCTTCCCCGGGCGGGCCTTCGCTATGTAGTCAACAAGCACGTAATGATATTGTATCCCGCCAGCCTCATCCAGGTGAACGTCGGTGGCCACGTCCAGCAGCCCTTCGAGCTTGACATCGAGGCCGGTTTCTTCTTTGATTTCTCTCAAAGCGGCTGTTCCATCGCCTCCCCGATTTCCACAAGCCCTCCTGGGATCGCCCAAAGACCTTGATTCGGAGGGGACCGCCTACGGATCAGCAGCACACTCGAGCCCCTGTGGACCACCGCTCCGGCGCCGATGAGGGGCCGGGACGGATATTCGCGGTGGGCAGGCAACCTGGACGGAAAAGGTTCGAACGTGTTTTAAGGTTGTGAGGCGTAACCGCAGGTCCTTGAGGGTGGAATTGATTACGGTTGGCAAAGAATTGCTGATCGGCAGAACCCTGAACACCAACGCGAAGTGGGCCGGAAAACGGCTCGCGAATGTCGGAGCCATGATCAAAGAAATCACAACCGTCGATGACGACCTGGGAGAGATATCGTCTGCATTGCACTCCTCGTTGGCCCGTTCCCCCGAGTTTCTCATCGTGGTCGGAGGGCTCGGACCGACTCCTGACGACATGACCCTTGCTGGGGTGGCAAAGGGACTCGGGAAGAAGTTGACACCGAACAAAGAAGCGTTGGCATTGATCATGCGTCACTACGCAAAGAGGGGATTGAGGAACATCGAGATGACCCCGGCCCGGCGCAAGATGGCAAGGCTCCCCACGGGCGCCGACCCTCTCGAGAACTGGGTAGGAACCGCTCCGGGAGTGAGGCTAACAACGGGAAGGACGGTGATCTTCTGTCTTCCCGGAGTCCCCCACGAGATGAAATGGATTTTCGTTCGATCAGTTGAACCCGAAGTGAGGAAGAGACTGGGCAAGTACTACAGGAGGTCGATGACAATGAATTTCGAGGGAGTCCTGGAGTCGTCTCTTGCTCCGGTGATAGCGGCGCAGGAAGGATCCCATCCCGAGGCCTACATCAAGTCGCATCCGAGGAGGTTGCAGGAAGGGGTCTCCAAGCTGGAGCTTGATATCGTCCTTGTCGGCAAGAGTCCGAGTGAAATGGAAGACGAGCTTGAAGAAATCTCTTCAGCCTTTGCAAAGGCGATAGTCGAGGAAGGGGGAAGGGTAATATCGACTAGTAGGATGCCGAGGAGATTGGGGGTTGATTTGGGACGGACGTGATCTTCGTGACTGGGACGGCCGGGGCGGGGAAGTCGGCCTTGACCAACGCGATGAAAAACTGGTATGTCAACAGGGGAGAGGACGCCATCGCCGTGAACCTTGATCCGGGGGTCCTGAACCTCCCCTACGAGCCGGACGTTGACGTGAGAAAGAGGATCGACCTTCATGAATTGATGGAGCAGTATAGCCTCGGACCGAACGGGGCGCTCGTCCTGGCTGCCGACATGGTGGCGACGAAACTGACAGAGATCCAGGATGAGATAGACTCGTATCAGCCCGAGTACGTGATTGTGGACACCCCCGGACAGACAGAGCTTTTCGCGTTCAGAGAAAGCGGGGAGTACATAGTAAAGGAGACCAGGGCGGATTCGAAGATGCTCCTGTTTCTCTTGGACCCACTGCTTGCGACTTCCCCGGTGAACTACCTCTCGCTGGTCCTGCTCTCGGCTTCTGTCGGGCTGCGGATGAAAGTCCCCAGGATTACGGTCTTGACAAAGAGGGACATTGCCGGAGAAGGGGTCAGGCAAATCACCGAGTGGAGCAAGGATGCCACCCGGTTCCAGGAAGCCTTGGCCAAGACAAAGGACGCGGACCAATACTCCCTGTACTCTGAGCTATTCAAGGTCCTGAGGAGGCTGACTTTCGGAGCCGACCTCTACCCAATCTCGTCCGTTACCTCCGAGGGGATTATCGCCCTCATCGGAGAGATAGCACGGGTTGGAAGGGGGGGCGAGGAACTTACGGATTGATCTCCGAGAGGAATGACTGGATGAGATCGGCCGTACGCTCAGGCTTTTCCAACGGAACCATGTGCCCGGCTCCTTCAATGAAGTGGGCCTGGGCAAACGGCATGTTGGCCTGAAGGTATTCGCTCCACTTGGGCGGAGTCATTCTGTCGCTGGCCCCGCAGATGATTAGTGTCCTGGCCGGGATGCCCGACAGCCTGTCCCTCACATCGAAACCATTACAGGCAAGGTAGTCGTTAAGGAAGACCGGGAGGTTCGAAAACGATAGTGCGACCCTGGCTTCGCGCCCCATTTCGATGTTCACTTCATTGAAGCTCATCGGAGTGATCAATTGTTCAAGGGTCTTCAGCGGCTGTTTCGCGAGCCCTGCAACGATGGTGGGGTCCACGCCCAGCTTTGCCCCTGCGCCGATTAGTATGAGAGCAGATATATCATCGGGGTGGCGGATTGCCAAGTCCAGTGCGATCGCGCTCCCCATCGAGTGGCCGCAGACCGCGGTCCTCCCAAGTCTGGCTTCTTCAATGAACTCGTGGACCGCTTCAGAGTACTCCCCGATGCTGCGGCACGTGATTTCGCCCTGTGGATGACCCGGAAGATTGAGGGCGAAGGCCCGAGATGGACCTTTCAGATACTGCAGCGTCCTCCTCCAGAGGAGGTCGTTGCCCCCTGCGCCGTGGACGAACACGCAGTCCGAAGGAGCCCCGTATGGGGTGTAGGCGAGCATTGGGAAGAGCGGTGAGCTGGACCGATTTAACAGTGGTGAATGTACCGACATTCCCGATGCCCTTCGAGTCGCCTGGCGGGGTAGACACATAAAGCGGGGACGACCGCGGGTGCGTCCAGAGACCATTGGGAACCCGAACTGAAACGCTCCGAAGACTGATCGAGGGGAAGGAAATAGTTGTCGCCCCCGGGGTCTTCAGCCCATCGGTGGCGAAGCTTGCGGAAAAGTTGGGCTTCAAAGCGCTCTATTTCTCCGGCGCGGCGTTCTCTAACCTGCTTGCCCTCCCCGACCTGGGGATAACGACGCTCACGGAGGTCGCGGGGGCTACTCGCGACATCACGGCTCAGGTGAAAGTCCCATTGATAGTGGACGTTGACACAGGCTTCGGCGAGGCTCTCAACGTCGCTCGGACGGTCGTCGAGATGAAGGTCGCAGGGGCGGCGGCGATCCAGATGGAGGATCAGGTCCTTCCAAAGCGATGCGGCCATCTGGACGGGAAGGAGCTGGTGGAAAGAGACGAGATGGTGAAGAAGGTGATCTCGGCCAAGGAGTCAGCGGGAGGGGAGATCCTGATCATCGCGCGGACGGACGCAAGGGGGGTCGAAGGGCTGGATTCAGCCATCGAAAGGGGAAGGTTGTATGGGAAGGCGGGGGCAGACATGATATTTCCTGAAGCCCTCGAAAGCAAGGAGGAGTTCGCCGAGTTCAGGAAGAAAGTCACTCTGCCGCTATTGGCGAACATGACGGAGTTCGGCAAGACCCCGTCCTTGACCGCATCTGAATTCGAGGAGCTGGGCTACAATATTGTGATCTTTCCGGTGACCGCTTTCAGGTCGATGATGAAGGCTGTGGAGAAGACGTTCAAGGAACTGAAGAGTAAAGGGAGTCAGAAGGCCATATTGGACTCGCTGATGACCCGCGAAGAATTCTACGATCTGATCGATTATCGCAAATACGAACAGGCCGACCAGAAGGCCCTGGACGCCGCGAGACGACTCAGAAGGACGAGGACCTGATGCAGGCCGAAAGGGGGGGCATTTCATGACAGAGCGGCTGAAGGTCCCCAAAGGGCTGGCGGGGGTCGTCGTCTCGGACACAAAGATTGCGAAAAGCGATTCCGAAGGCGCCCTAGTCTACAGAGGGTACTCCATCGGAGAACTCTCGAAGAATGCGAGTTTCGAAGAGACCGCCTATTTGATCTTGAAAGGTTCCCTCCCCAACCGAAGTCAACTCGGCGAATTCACGGGCGGGCTGAACTCTGAGATGATGGTTCAGGGGACAGAATTTGAGATAATGAAGTCGCTTGGCAGGGATGCCCACCCCATCGACGTCTTGAGGACGTCCGTTTCCGCACTGGGGAGCCTTGACCATGGGAAGGACGCGGCGGCCCAGCAAATGTTGATCGAAGCGAAGATGTCTGTCCTTGCGGCGAATTGTCATCGTGTGCCCCGAGGCGAGGAGCCGCGGCTTCCAAAAGAGGGCCTCGGCTTTGCGGCCAACCTGCTGTACATGATGACAGGAAAGGTAGCCGAGGGGTATGAACTATGGGCGTTCGAGCGGGTCCTGATATTCTACATGGAGCACGACCTCAACGCTTCTTCTTTCACCGTTCGGGTAGTGGCGTCTACCCTCGCGGACCCCTACGCCGCGGCCACCGCTGGGCTCGCCGCGCTGAAAGGGCCCCTCCACGGAGGTGCGAACGAAGTGGCCATGCAGATGCTTCTGGAAGTCGAGGATCCCGAGAAAGCCAAGGAATACGTGTCCAGGACACTGGGGGAGGGAAAGAAGATCATAGGCTTCGGGCACAGGGTCTACAAGAAATTCGACCCCAGGGCCCAGCTGTGCAAGGATTACCTCAGGGAGATCCAGAAACGACGCGGTTCTGGGGACCGGCTTTCCAGACTGTGCGAGGCCATCGAGAAGGAAGTCTGGGACAGGAAGGGCATTCCGGCCAATCTGGACTACTATGCGGCGCCGATATTCTACCTGCTCGGGATTGAGATTCCGCTCTACACTCCCGTCTTCGCCGCGAGCAGGGTGTTCGGATGGATGGCGCACTACAACGAACAGGTCGCAGAAAACAAGCTGATCAGGCCGGACGCGGAGTATGTCGGTCCCGTCGGCCTTTCCTATGTGCCGATCGAGAAGAGATAGGCTTTCCTTTCGCGAGCCTCCGGGCCGCCTGTTCGATTGAGAGTCTTCCCGCTAGAACTTCGAAGGATAGGCTCTCGGATCTGGAATTGATTTCCTTGGTGAGTTCCCGAAGCATCTCGCCCTTCGCTGTCTCGATGATCATTCCCCGGACGCTCTTCAGCATCATTTCCTCGCTCCCCTCGTTAAATCTCAGCCTGATATCCTCAATGGCCTCCTGCAGCCGACCTAGGCCCTCTCCTGTAAGTGCCGAGACTTTCACCACGCGCGGATTCCTATTCTTGGTACTCCTGACCAGCGAGAGCAGGCTGACGGAGAGGAGGTCGGCACCTTCCAGGTCCGACTTGTTGACCACGTAGACGTCCCCGATTTCCATGAGCCCCGCCTTCGACACCTGGACATCGTCACCGAGCCCGGGCATGAGGACCACCAGGACAGCATGGGATACTCCGACGACCTCGATATCAGACTGTCCGATCCCAACGGTTTCCAAGAGGATGAGATTGAATCCCGCGGCGTCCATGAGCTGAATCGCCCGCGAAGTTGCACGGGAGAGTCCCCCCGACCACCCCCTCGATGCCATGCTCCGGATGAAGACGTCATTGAGGTTGGAATGTTGTGTCATCCTAACTCTGTCGCCAAGAAGGGCACCTCCGGTTATGGGACTGGTGGGATCGACGGCGATGACTCCCACCTTCAGTCCCTTGCGTAGGAAGAAGTCGATGAGCCTGTCCACCAATGTGCTCTTTCCAGTTCCTGGCGGGCCCGTGACTCCCACGACGAAAGCGCGGCGTGAGGGCTTCAATGCGCGTAGCAGACGTTCAGCCGACCTCGGTTCGTTCTCGACGATCGAGATTCCGGTTGCGAGTGCGTGCCTGTCCCCCTTCGCTATCGCCTTCGCCAGTGCGACGATGTCCATGCCTGCTCTGGCGGGCGTCGCGGTGGCCACTTTTATCGATTGAACGGGATGCTTTATTTCAGACCGCTTTGGCCTCATGACGGTTTGCTCAGAAACGGCCGGGATGACTACTGGAGGAGGAAGGCGAAGGAACTGGTTGAGAAGAGAGGGAAGGCGGGGACCCTCTACGACAGGAGAGCACTGGAGGCCGTCCGCAAGGGGGTCAAGCTGTGGGAAGAACAGGTTCTCGGGCCATGGCTCGGGAACTCCCCGGAATCGAAGAAGGACTTCCAGACCGCCTCCGGGATTCCCCTGAAGGGGCTGTTCACTCCATCGGATGTCAAAGACTCCGAATACGGGGAGGAAGGTTTCCCGGGAGTCTTTCCGTATCTAAGGGGGGTGTATCCAAGCATGTTCCGGGGAAGGACCTGGACAATGCGGATGTTCTCAGGATTCGGGACGCCGGAGGACACGAACAGGAGACTGAAGCTTCTCCTCGAGCACGGGGAGACGGGGCTGAGCGTCGCCTTTGACATGCCAACTCTGTACGGGTACGACTGCAACCACGAAAGGGCGCACGGCGAGGTGGGAAGGTGCGGAGTGAGCGTATCTTCTTTGAAGGACATGGAGGTCCTTTTCGACGGGATCCCTCTGGACAAGGTCAGTACTTCGATGACGATCAATGCTCCGGCAACAGTGTTGACCTGCATGTATGCCGGGGTCGCCCGCAGACAAGGGATACCGGTCAAGAAGCTGCGGGGGACGGTGCAGGCCGACATGCTGAAAGAATACATCGCGCAGAAGGAATGGGTCTATCCCCCAGAGGCCCACCTCCGCCTGGTGAGGGATCTGATGGTTTACTGCACGAAGGAGATGCCGCTGTGGAACTACATCAGCATCAGCGGTTACCACATCAGGGAGGCGGGGTCGAGTGCGACGCAGGAACTCGCGTTCACCCTGGCGGACGGTTTCGGGTACATCGAGCTTGGAAAGGAAGCGGGGCTGAAGATCGAACAGTTCGCTCCGAGGCTTAGCTTCTTCTTCAACTCGACCATGGATTTCTTTGAAGAGATAGCGAAGTTCAGGGCGGCGAGGAGGATATGGGCCCATGTCCTCAGAGAAAAGTACGGGGTCAGGGACAAGCGGAGCCTGCTGCTGAGGTTCCACACCCAGACTTCAGGGGCGTCGCTCACGTGGCAGCAACCTTTGAACAACGTCATCAGAACCGCGATCGAAGGGTTGGCCGCCGTCCTGGGAGGGACGCAATCTCTCCACACCAACTCCTATGACGAGGCGTGGGCTCTCCCCACCGAAAAGGCAGTGCAGGTCGCCCTCAGGACACAACAAGTCATCGCCGAGGAGACCGGGGTGTCCAGCGTGATAGACCCGCTCGGGGGTTCCTATTACGTCGAATGGCTTACGCAGCAGATGGAAGAGGAGGCGTACAAGTATTTCGACAGAATCGACTCTGCCGGCGGGCTACTCAAGGCGATAAAGACCGGGTACCTCCAGAGAGAGATTGCCGAGAACTCCTACAGGCTGTCAAAGAGAGTCGAGAAGGGCGAGGACACCATAGTTGGGGTCAACAAGTACGCAATGGAGGAGAAGAAACCGATAGAGACACTCAAAATCGACTTCAATGCCCAGAGGAGCCAGGTCAAGCGGCTGGCCAAAGTCATCAAGGAAAGGGACGAGGAAAAGGTCGCAAGGGCCCTCTCGAAAATGCAGAAGGCCTTTGAAAACGAGACGGCAAATTCCATCTACCCCATGATGGAAGCAGTAATGCAGTACGCCACCCTCGGAGAGATAGTCTCGACAGGGAGAGAAGTCTTTGGTACGTGGAAAGAACCGATGATACTCTAGGGGAAAGGTTTTGAACCCCGAGACCCTCGCGACCTTTGTCTATGGCGCCTAGGGCCGCATCTACTCAGAGAAGGATCAGAATCCTGGTTGCAAAGCCCGGACTCGACGGACATGACCGGGGTGTCCTGGTTCTGGCGCGGGCTCTCAGGGATGCCGGGATGGAGGTCATCTACAGCGGCCTTCTGCCTTCCCCTGAACAGGTCGCCCAGATGGCCGTGGACGAGGACGTGGATGTAGTGGCCCTGTCCCTACTCAACGGCGCCCACATGACGGCATTCCCGAAGGTCAAGAGGCTCCTGGTCAAGAAGGGAGGCAAAGACATTCTGGTGGTAGGAGGGGGAATCATCCCCGAGGAAGACAAGGCAAAACTGATGAAGCTCGGGATAACCGGGCTCTTCGGTCCCGGGTCGTCGCTGGAGGAGATAGTGGAACACGTAAGAGGGAGGGTCAGAGAGGAGCGCTGGAGCAAGTAGAGCATGCTGGAACAGGACGATTACATGAACATCTCGAAGATGAACTTCGACGTTTCAGAAGAGCAGAGATTGGTGCTCGACCAGGTCGACAGGGTCTGCACTGAGATCCGGCCGATTGAAGACAGGTGCTATCTTGAGAGAAAGATCAACGACCAGGTGAAGCCGATCTTCTCGAAGGCGCACCTTCTTGGGCTCCCGGTGTCGAGGAAGTACGGAGACGGCCAGGGGGCCGACATGGTAACCTACGCGCTGGCCATCGAACGGATTGGGAGAGAAGGGACGGGGCTGCGCACGTTCTTTTCCGTGCACATGGCTCTCTGCCAGATGACGATCCAGCACTGGGGGAACGAGGACCAGAAGGCGAGGATCCTCACGCCGGCGACGAAGGGGGAAAGCATCCTGGCCTTCGGTCTCACGGAACCCAGCGCGGGAAGCGACCCCGCTTCGCTCACCACCTATTTTGAGGAGGAAGACGGGAAGTTCTTCCTAACGGGTCAGAAGACGTGGATCTCACTGGGGTCGACCGCGAAATACGTCCTGATCTTCGCGTACCCAAAGGGGAAGAAAGAAGGGATGTGCGGGTTCATAGTCGATTCGGAGAGTCAAGGGTTCAAGGCGGAGCTCATTCAGCACAAGCTGGGACTTCCCACTGCGGACACTTCGACAATCTACTTGGACAGGGTCAAGGTTCCCAAAGAGGATCTTCTCGGACCGCGGGGAAGGGGGATGTCAGTGGCCCTGTCGGGGCTGATGAACGGAAGGCTCAGCGTCGCGGCCGGTTGTGTGGGGGTGATGCAGGACTGCCTCGACGAGTCGGTCAGGTACGCTGGAGTGAGGTTCCAGCACGGCAAGCTGATTGGGAAGCATCAGTTGGTGCAGAGGCACATCGGAATCATCTCGACCAACCTCGAGGCGGCGAGGCTCCTCCTCCTTCAGGCCGCGTTCATCAAACAGAAGTACGAAGAGAACCCGAGGAGCGCTGAACTCAGAGACGCGACCGACCTTTCCATCACGAAGGCGAAATACTTTGCGGCCAACGCGTCCTTCGACGCCGCGAACAGGGCAGTTCAGGTCTTCGGGGCCAACGGATATTCCTACGAGAACAGGCCGGCAAGGCACCTCGCCGACACCCGGGTCACGATGATCTACGAGGGAGCCAACGAGATTCTCGAGCAGAAGATAGCCCTGGGGTCACTGGGCAAGGGATTCGCGGCGTACTCCTGACGCGTTCGTAGGAGTGGCTGAGTTGCAGACCCTCAGGGTTGCGGTGGTCGGAGCTGTGTTGGCGCTCCTCGTGGTGGCCGGCCTGGCATTCTACTACCCGGTAGCTGGCGTCCAGGAGTGCCGCCCATCTACATACAACTCGGCGGCGAAGTATCAGGCACAGAGAATCCAAATCGGGGCGGTGACCGAATACTGCCTTGCGAATCCCTCGAGGTGGGCGAATGGAATAACAGTTGCCCCCGACGGCTCGGTCTGGTTCGGGGAACAGTCGGTACCCGGTATCGGTCATCTCTTCTCCAACGGAACGGTGGTGGAGTATCCCTGGCCTGCTCCGAGCGCACGCGGGAGCATAACCGGTGAGTTTAGGACGGGCATATGGGGGGTTGCATTCTGGGACGGTAAGGTATGGGGGACTGACGGCGCCAACGGCCTGATATTCGGCATCGACCCCCGTGATGGCTCGGTCATTACCGTGAACGGGACCGCGAAGACACCCTTTCCATACACCCTTGCGGTCTCGCCGGACGATTCGCTTTGGGTAACGTCACTGTCAGGGCATCAGACTGTGGGGAGAATCAGCGCAGGACTTAATTTCACTGTGTATTCCTTTGCTGGGATGGGTGAGGACGAACCGCTACAGATTGACTTTGTCAACATGACCCAGGCCTACATGGTCGGGCTTGACCCTGGAAGCACTAACAAGAGCGGACATCTGTATTCCTTCAATCCGGAGCTCGTCTCACCGATGATCAACACCTCAAGGGTCGGGGGGAACTTCAGGCTCATCTCGCCGGTCAGTGTTTCGGTCTCGGAGTCGAGGGTCTGGGTGGTGCCACACCTTCCGGCCAATATCGTGATGTATGACACGCGGTCATCCTCCTGGACCGTCTACCCGACCTCGACCGTCAGCTACTTCTATACCACGCTGCCTTATTTTGTCGAAGCTGCGGGAACAAAGGTCTGGTTCAACGAGCACTATGGGAACAGAATCGGGGTCATTGACCCGCAGAGGGGCACTCTTACCGAATATAGCGAGACGGACCCCCCCGTTTCAGTTGAGAATGAATGGCAAAACGACCTGACCATCGCCCCCTCGGACGCTGGGCTTTGGTTCACTTCCACCACCGGGAACTACATCGGCTTCGCAGATGGAAACTACGTCCCTCCATTCACCCTCTCCGTCTCAGGGTCGAACCAAATCGCGATGTCTGCCGGCGAGACCAAGTCCATCCGATTCCAAGTCAGGGGCTCCTGGTCAGACCCACTACAGGTTCAGGTCTCCAACTCGGAGAACTACACTTCAGTGCCTATCCTCCTGTCACCTCGACCTGACAAGACCACCATCCCGGCCGGGTCGGGGCCGGTGGATCTCACTCTGGCAGTCGAGGCAATGGCCGGTCTGCAGCCGGGGCGGTATACCGTGGCAATCACTGTGACCCAAGGATTTTTGTCACAAACAGCGTACTTGTTCGTCACCGTCGGTCCAGGTTACTGAGAGGCCTCTCGCCTACCCGTCTCATGCGGCCCATGAACCGGAGGGGAAGATCACCGCATTCGGTAGACAACTAAGGTTATGGCAGCAGTCAGCACGGATACCACAATGCCCTTCATGACCCGTTCAAAACGCTGTTCATGGTCGGCCGAGTCCGGACCAGATGCTCTCTTCTTGAGGGCCTTGTACGGTTTCGACCCGTTAATCTCGACGTAGGCAGTCGCGTATCCAAATAGACCCCCAGCAATCGTCAGAGGGGAGAAGGAATTCGTCTGCAGAACGTAGCCTGCGACCACGGGAAGGAAGCCCCAGCTGAAGGCGAACCAGTTCTCGGTGTGGAACTTCCCCCCGAACATCTCGAGGTTGTATGACAGAAGGAAGAAGACCTCCGTAAGTCCAACGAGGAGCAGCCACGGAGCGAAGCCAAGGGCATAGTAAAGTCCCAGGGCAAGGGCCGGAGCCAGGGCCGACACGGCGAGTACCTTCAGCTGTCTGCGGGTAAGGAACGAGCCCCATGGTTTGTTCGCCCCAAGGGCATCGAGCGCGTGGGCGGAAATCCCTACAGCCAGGAGATAGACTATGACAAGGCCAGCCAGGCGGTCCCAGTGGACGCTGGTGGGTGACAACATTGATCCGATCACCACGTAGGCTGCGTTCATCAGCGTGTATGGGATGAAGGTCATGCCGAGGAAGAACCTCAATCGGGGTCCGCCGAAGTTCGGAACGAACCACTCGTTTTCTCTTGTCTGCTCCTCCTCCCTATCCATCGACGGGGGCGGAACAGCATTCGGCATTTGACCGTTTCTGTGTGGTCATGGCACCAAGCATAAGGGGAGGGACTCGGAGTTTGTCAGGTAGTGATGAAGAGCCACAGCACGGTTGATGGAAAACAGGGAACCGCCCTGGAGATTTTCGGCGGGTTATCCTCCTCATACGAAAGTGCCCTGGACCTTGCTACTCTGATACAGGACAGGTACTGGAAGCGGTGGGTCGTCGAAAACGCGGGACTCGAGGCTGGTGATAGGGTCCTCGACATCGGGTGCGGGACCTGTCTACTTGAGGACCGGCTTGCAAATGCAGGTTGCAAGGTCGTCGGGCTGGACCTCACTGAACGGATGATAAGGGTCGGACAATCGAAGAATCTTCCGTCCATGGAGGGTCTGCTGGTGGGAGATGCGGAAGCGCTCCCTTTCCCCGACCGTGCTTTCGACTCGGTCGTCTCGTGCTACGTTCTGAAGTACGTTGATCTCGAGAAGCTTGCACATGAGGTGGCGAGGGTGCTCAAGCTCGATGGTCGCGTGGTCATGTACGACTTCGTGCGGCCCCGGGGCCTGTTCTCCCCCTTCCTGAGGATGTACCTCCACGGTGTCATGAGCGTCGCCTCTTACTTTCTACGGCTGGTGGGCAGCGACGCGGCGCCAACATTCCGGGCCCTCCCGCGGATTGTAGAGGGGGCGAGGTGGATCGACACGGTGGAGAGAGTTCTCACTAATGAGGGAATCTCGGATTTGGTCGTGAAGAACCTGTCAGGGGGGATCGTGGGCGCATTTTCGGGAAGGAAGGTCCGGGGTGAGCAGCCCTTAGATACGGGGCCCCGGGTGTCTAGTGGTACAGAAATTGAAATGGGTAACCCGTGAAAGAGCGAAGGTCGATAGGATCGCATGTCCATGGCTCATAAGGAGGTTCGTGGATCCCAAAGCAGAATTCCTCTTTGTCGCAGCGGCGGATGTGAAGTCGACCGCAGAGAGGGAGGGTGCCATCGCGTATGATGCGGCCGGGGTTGAACTGACCCACTACACTGAGGACGGGAAAGAATACGTCAGCTTCGACGCGATAATCAAGAAGTACGGATTGAAAGACCCGGCGCTGCTGGAGCTTGCCAAGATCGTTCGAGGCGCAGATGCGAAGATTCCAGATGCACCGGCGGAATCTGCGGGGCTTGAAGCTGCCGCGATTGGGTTCAGGGTTCTGGCGAAGGACGACTTCGAGAACATGAGGCTCCAGTTTCCGACCTATGACGCCCTCTACCAATACTGCGTTGACCGGCTGAAGGGGACCACGAAGCTCGAGCACTCCGCAAAGTAGGACACCCCTTGGGACCCAGGCTCGCACTCTCTTCAGGCCCGTATCCAGTCTACCTTGCGAAGGGGACGAGGGTGTATGTCTCGGGGTTACTGAGCATCGTCATCCCGTTTTATCTCTCGGTGCTCCATTACGACCTCTTCTTCCAGGGCCTCGCCCTGGTCGCGATTCTGGCAGGGGGGGCAGTCTCAAACCTCAGTCTGACGTACTTCGAGAACACGTTCGGTAGGGGAGGGCTTCTCCAGCTATTCAGTCTCCTCATGCTTGTCTCGGGATTGATTCTGGCCGTCACGTCCTCTCCCGTCCCCATCTTGATCGCCTGCTTCATCGGGAACATCAGCACGACCGGGACCGAAGCCGGGCCTTTCCAGTCGATAGAAGCCGGCATCCTCCCTGACTTGGTGGGAGAAGGGGGAGTGGTCCGAGGCTTCGGTCGCTATAACCTGATAGGCTATACCGCTGCCGCTCTGGGCACCCTTACGTCGTCGGTCCCGGATGTTTTCGGCAACGACCCCGGAATCTTTCGCCTCCTGTTCGCAGGATTCGGGTTGACAGGGTTGCTGCTGTTTGCGCTGTACAGGGGACTCGGCAGCATGGGGACCGTGGGCGGCTCGAAGCCCGGGCTGGGCAATCTGGGACCTGATGCCAGGAGGGAGGTGGTCAGGCTATCCGGCTTCTTCTCCCTAGACGCATTCGGGGGAGTATTTGTTTCTCAGTACCTATTGTCTACCTGGTTCCGACTGACGTATGGTCTTCCACTGGCGAGCCTTGCACCCATATTTTTTGTTGCCAGCGTGATCGCGGCAGCCTCTACCCTGGGAGCGGCACAGATCGCCGAGCGGATTGGGAACCTCAGGACGATGGTGTACACCCATCTTGTCTCAAGCGCATTCCTCCTGATGATCGCTCTGGGGGGGACGCTCGCAGTCTCGCTTGCATTCCTTTTCCTGAGACAGAGCTTTTCTCAGATGGACGTTCCCACTAGGCAAGCCCTCATGGCCGAAATGTTTCAGAGGCAGGAAAGGGTCTCAGCCTACGCCTTCACGAACACAGTGAGGAGCGCGGGTCAGGTCGTCGGAGGGCCGGTGGCCGCAGGCCTACTAGGTGCGGGACTTGTTTCAGGGTTGCTCTTTGCGGGCGGCGCGACCAAGATCGTCTATGACCTCATCATCTTCTCAGCCTACCGGAAAAGGTTTCGCTAGCCAACCGGTTGAACCACCGAAATACGGATTCATGACTGTATTCAGGTCGGTCTCATCGATCATCTAAAAGAGTTAACAGATGGCGCTCTGGTCAACCTCCATTGGACGCAAGCACTGCTGTCAAGACGAAGCTCGATGTGCGGGAATTCAGCACCAACCCGGTTCCAGGATCGGTCAAGCTTGAAGTTCTCCACTCGGCGAGGCTGACCCAGAGCGGGACGAACTCTCAGCACTGGCGATTCATTCTTGTTCAGGAGAAGGAGAGCCTCTCGAAGCTGGCTGCGGACAGTTCGTGGGGGCAGTGGGTGGCGGGGGCAAACTTTGCCGTCATCGTCCTCACCGACCCTACCAAGAGCTACCATATGATCGACGCGGGCAGAGCGGTTCAGGACATGCAGTTAACCGCGTGGGACCACGGGGTCGCATCTGGCGTCTTCACTGGGCTGAAGGCGGCTGAACTGAGGAGGGACTTTGGAATTCCCGAAGGGCTGAATCCGACAATCGTAGTCGGTTTCGGTTATCCGACGAGGAAACTACTTGGCAGGAAGAACAGGAAGAAGCTCTCAGAGGTGGCGTATCTAGAAAGATTCGGTGGCGCCATCGACGAAGACCTGCTCAAAGCGCGATAATCACCGTAGGCGTCGTACTACGCCCAAGAATCTGACCAGGGCTTTTCTCAATTCTGGTCTGCCATTTGAGCAAAGCCAAAAGACCAAGATGGATCGTAGGGCCATCACCTGGATTAGAGGCGCCCTGGCCGGGAATACTCGGTTCAGGTAGGCGCCCCAACCAGTGGCGAAATTGCCCTCAGAATCCCCGACTGACTTAGGTGTCCAGAAGAGTGGTAGATATGTCTCGAACTCTCTGACCAGAGAGCAACCTGGTCGGATGCGAGCACACTCGTGGGCTTCCCGTCCTCAGATGTCGGCGTTGAAAGACCCCGTAAAGGTAAATTGCTGCTGGGTGGTGTTCTGCATTGTGCCCCAGTATAGGGTGAATTTCAGAAACACCTCTCCTGGGGTGGAAAGGACATGCCTAAGATCACCCAGCGAATCAAAATCTATGGAAGTAACTTCCTGGCCTGGCGCTATCGCCATTGGTCCCGAAGCACTATAACACGCTCCGGACGCAACGTCGTTAATATTTGCTGTAGAGTTAGGGAGGACCTGGACTTCTAAGGGACTGGCCCGGCATCCGGCCCAGATATAGATGTTCGAGTCTGCGATATTCTTCCAGGTAACCTCGAAATGAAGAAGATAGTTCCCTGTCTGATTGGGGTAGCGGTATTGACCGAAGGGAACGATCTTGTTGAGCACCGCCCGGACGGACAGGATTTGAATCGCGTTGCTCGACAAGATGGTCGTGTTGACGTTCTTGATAATTTGAACCTCCTCCCCTGCCACGCCCAACCAGAAAGCGCCCACGCTTTCATTGCCAACACTCAACTTGACTACAAGGTAATCACCAGGTTTGACTCTAGCCTGATTGACGGGGAACTGCAGTTCAAAGACACCCTTGGTCATGTTCGACAAGATGCCGCCGCAATAGCATTCACCGCGATTCGAAGCGCCCGTCTCTCGCGCCAGCAACGTCAGTGTAGAGAGTCCAGGACTGTACAGGCTCACTGACCAGAGAGCGGTGTTGTCACTGAACCTAATGCTATGCTCAGGAACGGCGAATTCGAGGACCACTTTGACACTTCCGTTGTCGTAGCCGGTCATCGGAGGGGAAAGGAACCCCCCAATTGCGAAGCGGCCCCCCGGATCGCCGACCAAGAAATCATCTTGCGGACTCCACCCTCCTTCCACTATCAGCGAAATTGTGTAGGTTGAGCCGTCCTTGTATCCAAAGGTCACTTTGTAGCCGTAGGGTTGTCCATCCATTAGCGGTGCGCATTCTCCAGATTGACCTGAAGGCATGCACACTAACAGGCCGCCGGTTGCCCCGCTTACCGTGAATCTGTCTCCCGGTTGTATGACCAATGCGTTTTCTACTGGATTTGAGAAGGGAATGCAGGACTTGAAGTCCGGGCTGCATGCGGAGGTGACCGCCACCTCCGTGGTTGAAGTAGGGGCGTTATTTCCCACGGTTAGGGAGAGATATCTAGGTGAGTACAATGAGGAGAGGTAAGAAAAGACGGTAATCGGAGTTGGAGGAGGATCAGTCGGGACGCAGTCGCGGAGGACTAGGACAGGATTCCTTGCGGTGGCGGGGACTTGGCCCAAATAGCCCCATGCTGGGTCCTGATCCTCTAGTCCCTGTACTGTGCAACGCGCGGTAATATTGGCTGAATACCTCAAGATTGACTTTTTCCAGATAAACTCAACTGGGAAGGCCCCGCCATAATCCTTGCAAAGAGCGTGACTCACCGTCAGGTTGAACGTGCAAAAGGAGATAGGGAATCCCTGATTGTCCGTCGAGCCGCCGTTGGTCTGCGCGCCACCGACCAGGAGGATCTTGCCCCCGTACTCGGAGGTTCCGTTCACCATGCTCTCTCGATACGCCTTGTAGATCGTGTCGACCCAGACGTATTGGTCCTTCGGGGGAACGAACCCATTTCTAGAAATGTCGGCCAAGGGCCCGCTAAAGACAAGGATCCCGATCACAGTGAGAGTGATGGCGAGGAAGACGCCTCTGGACGACTTCATAGCTCGACCCTAGGTGTAGTAGTGGTCGAATGTGATAAAGTTTGGTCGGAGGACTCCAGGCCCTTGAACCGCAGGAACAATGATTCCTGGACGTGCTTCTTCAGGGTCAAAGTCGATCGGGACTGCCTATTCTTGCCGGACGAATACTCCGTACAATATTGAGCACGAGTTGATGAGTGCACCCTGTCGACATCGGACACAGTTCCGCATACTGGAGAACAAGCCTGAATCAGACTCTTTTAGATGAACGGGGCTCAGAAGGAATTTTTCGATAGCCCGGCTAGGGTTCGCCCCCGTTTAGGGGCTTTAAGGAACCAATCTTGTAAGGAGGCGCCCTGGCCGGGACTTTCGTCCATGGGATTTCGAACCCGGGTCGCTGCCGCTCTGCCAAGGCATGACCTTGTTGACAGGGCAACATACTGACCTCTATACTACCAGGGCGTCTGAGAACCCCGTTCTTGGACAGTTATTTAATCTGAGAGGAGCGGATTCACATGGCTCAGATCTTCATGTAGAAGTTCTCGGGATGGTCCAATGGCGTTGGCCCGTGCTTGTGTTGCGTGCCGCATCGCCTCAGGTGCCTCTTGTATTTCTTGCCGCTTATCAGTTTCCTGCACTTCGGGCAGATTGGCAACGGCCAGTCCAGGCAACCGAGATAGTTACGCCTTCTTTCCGGGGGTCAATTGAGCAGATGGCAAGCCGGTAAGACCCTCAACCCTCCCCGGTCGGGGGTTCGAACTTCTTAGCCGCGAGTCCGAGGCTCTTTTCAACGGCAAGGAGCATCTTCGGGGCGTCAGGAGTTCTGGCCAGCTCGCTGCAGTAACCCGTCAGCTCCAGAAGACGCTCTCTGAGGATCGTCCAGGCCGCCCTGTTCCTCGGCAGGAGGTAACTCATCCGGTACATCTCGAAGGTAGGCCCCGCGGTGAGTCCGGGCCGGTGAGGTCCTACGGGGAGAGTGGTGAGCAGGGTTCCGAGGGGTCTGATCACCTGTACCATGACTCGGATGGAAGCGTCTGCCAGGAGGTGCAGCTCTTCTTTTGTGGTCTCGACCTGGAGGAAGTAACGACTCAGCATCTGCAGTAGCATCTCGTAGCTGGCGTTGAACAGGTCTGAGACCTTCGCGGTGAATTCGTTGTCGATCAATTCCGCAGTGTCGGCGTCTCCGGGGAGCTGGGTAAATGCCGCGAAGGCAGGTCGTGAGGGAGAAAAACCGGGGTGCCTGCGTTTGAATTCCTGGTATTCGTTCAGGATCCCTAGGAATCTCCCGAAATGGGCGTTCTTCCAGTCCCCCCTGGCCCCTTCTCCCTCAGTTATTATCGTGTCAATCGCTCTCTGCGCTGAGGCCATGTCGGTTACTGCTGTCAGTTCCTTCCACCCAAAGTGTTCGGCCGTTGCCTGGGATTCAGGAGACCCTATGAAGACCTGACTTTCTCCGTAATTCTCGACTAGGAACTTGATTCCCTCCTCTATCCCCCGATACAGCTGGCCGATCGTTGCGAATTCTTGCCCCTCTGGGACAATGCTTTCACCTGTAGCCACGGACCCCTCGCCTTGGAAACCTGGGACGTTCTCGACCTCCATCCCCTCGGGCCTTTCGAGGTAGAGGAAGAACCGGAGCGAGACCTCGTCAAGGGGCATTAGAACGAGACGAACGCGTGAGGGGAAATATCTGGACCTCAGGGGGAAGTTCGGCCTTCCGAAGTGGGGGGCCGCGCCGATGGACGTCAACAGGTTGTTCGCAAGGGAAAGATGGCGCATCTCTTCCTCGGCTATGCCTGTGAGAACTTTGTCCCATCTGCGGATTGCTTCGAGTTGTTCGGATGTGACCCCTTCCGAAGAGTTCCTTTTCAGTGCGAATGACGCGAAGAGGTACTCGCACATCACCATGTGTTCCAGGGTGGCGGCTTCAGAAAGCATGAAGATCAGTTGTTCCCTGTTTCGTATGATCACCGGATTTTGCGGTGCTGTCCCGGATACTGACGGAACGCTCATGTCGATGGTGCCTCTTTGCCGAAGATTGCGGCTCGCATTCTTGAGAGTTACCTCACAACAAGGACCGGGCATCGTGCGCTGCGGGCGACCCCGACGGCGACGCTTCCAAGCATCAGCTTGGCTACGCCCCCTGTCCCCCTGGTGCCAAGGACTATCATTTCGGCACCTTCCTGGGCGGCGAAATTGCAGATGGCGTCTACGACCGAACCGGTGGTATCGAGGACCTTTCTCGAAAATCCAAGACCTGCTTCCTTCGCAGAGTTATTGATGGTATCCAGCGCAATCTCCCCCCTGAGACCCAGTTCTTCCCGGACCCGTTTCTTGGTCTCGTCCGACACATACTCTGGGAGATGAATGACGTGCAGCCCGACGACCAGGGCACCCATGGATTTGGCAAGCCCAATTGAATACTTCGCGGCAGTAAGGGATTCCGGTGAGCCATCGACGGCTGTGACGATCTTGCGCGGCAGATATGAATCTTCCAGCAATTCGCTTCTCAGTTGACGTCCTGCGCTGACCCCCGTATTTATCCGAAACTCCCCCGGAGGATGCTGGACAAGCCTAGGTCGACTGGGGTCCCTAGTTTCAGGGGAGCTACGTGTAGGCCTCTTCACCATGCTGGCTCTGGTCCAACCCCTCTTCTTCTTCCTCAGCGCTCACCCTTATCGGCGTGAAGAAGCCGATGACCCTGAGCAGCAGGTAAGAGCCGATGAAAGAAAATGCGGCCACGACAATGATTGCAAAGACCTCGACTAGGAGGAGATGCGGATTCCCGAAGACGGCCCCATCCGGACCTCCAGGGTTGATGGCGTTGGAGGCGAAGATTCCCGTCGCGACCACGCCCCACATGCTGCCTGCGCCGTGGCAGGCGAAGACGTCAAGAGCGTCGTCAAAGAGGTGACGGCTCACCCTCACATTCGCGACTACGTTGGATATGACCCCTACAACCAATCCTATGAATATTGCGGGTGTAACGCCTACAAAACCGGCGGCCGGGGTTATGGCGACGAGCCCGCAGACCGCTCCGACAGAGATCCCGACGGCGGAAGGCTTCCCCTTTCGAGACCAGTCGATGAGCATCCAGCTGACCGCTCCTGCGGCCGCCGCCATGTTGGTGTTGACGATGGCCTGCACCGCTATTTCGTTGGCAGACAGGGAGCTTCCCCCGTTGAACCCGAACCAGCCGAACCACAAGACGGCCGCCCCCAGGATCACATACGGAATGTTGCTGGGACGGACCTCACTCGAGCCTTCTATGCCCTTTCTCCTTCCAATAACCAAGGCCGCGGCCAGCGCGGACACGCCTGCAGAGATGTGAACGACCAACCCTCCAGCGAAATCAATTGCCCCCATCGCCTTCAGCCAACCGCCGTCGCCCCAGACCCAGTGGGCGATCGGCGCGTAGATGAAGGTCGCCCAGAGGACGGTGAACAACAGCAGAGCCTTGAAACGGATCCGTTCGGCGAACGCGCCGATGATGAGGGCGGGGGTAATCGCGGCGAACTTCAGCTGGAACGCGAAGTACAGCAGTTCTGGGATGGTGGTCGAATAGATTTGGTTTGGGGCTGCTCCGACGTTCAACAGACCAACTTTCGAGAGGTCTCCTATCACACCGCCGACTGATGGGGCGAATGCGAGGCTGTAACCCCAGAGCGCCCATACCAAGCTGACGACTGCGAATATTGTAAGGGTCTGGACGATTGTGGATACGAGGTTCTTCCTTCTTACCAGGCCTCCATAGAAGAAGCCAAGCGCGGGGGTCATTATCATCACGAGGGCAGTGGCCGCCAGCACCCATGCGATGTCACCTGAATCGAGCATGTGTCGGTGTCCTGCCGCCCGAGGGTAGGCTATTTACGCGGTGCGGCGTCCTCCCCTCTCAGGCCTGATACGACCTGACTTATCTGAGCTGGCGTTTCGCCAAGAACACTGGGCCGTATCGTTCAGCCAGAAGCCCGAGCAATTCACCGGGATGCTTCTCTAGCACGTGCCTGAGGAAGGCGACGGAGGCATCCTGGAACACCTGCCCTTGTCCATCCAGAGCGCGGTCAGCGATTTCCGCGCAGGTATCGCACCTTTCGATTGGAGTGGGCCTTTCCAAGCCTTCCATCTCGGAGCCGCGGGCTATTTAGCCCCTTTCTGTTTTCAACTTCTCCCCGACAACGTAATGGAAATTCGTGGGTGTGTTGAAAACTCTAGCCTCGAATCCATTCTTAGCCAAGCTTTGTTCTAACTCATCTGCAGAGTAGAAGTGTTTGATTATCTTGAACTCCCTGCCGTCGTCCAGAGTCCGAATCACTACCTCTCCGTCAGGTTCGGCCATCGTTTCGATGCTCTTGGCGGACTGTTGCTAGTCGACAAAGAAAAGCATCCCATTGGGCTTCAGGCAGTACGACACTTTCGAGATGAACTCGTTCAGTTTTGAATACGGCACGTGTGAAATCCAGAAGGAGAATGAGACGGCATCATACGCTCGGTCGGGTGGCCAGTTGTAAAAGTCAGCACAGATGTATCTGACCCTGGGGTTGTCCTTCAGCCTCGCCTTGCATCTCTTCCTCCGGTCGGCCATTGTCCTTGAAGGAAGCAGTGGCGAGAAATTACATAAGCCTTAGTCGTTCTGGGGATAACAAACGGTTCTCCGCGACCCTTTTACTTTCAAGAGTTTGAACATAGCCGCGCTTCGATCAGGAGTCGAGAGTAATCCGAGCTGAGCTTGAGGCCTCTGGAAGCCACAGCCTATCATGTCTGCACTTCGAAGGAGAGCAAATCCGACAAATCTCCCCGCTGTCCGCGTTCGTAACCGCTCTTCCTCAGGTAAACTTCGCTTTATCTACCAGCCATGGAGAGTAAAGGAATATATATGTGGCCTACCGGGGGAGTATAGGCGCGTTTACTTGGATGACCAGAACGAGTTGAACCGAGACCTCCGGAACCAGATCAAGCAGCTCCGTGCCGAGATTAGGGAGGAGGTCAAGGAGGCGCTGCGCGAGGAAAGGGAATCGTCCACTGACTCGAGGGGAGGGTCGATCAGGGTCGACATTGGCCGCGGGGACCTTAGCGACACTGAACCGTCATCTGTGGTTGCGAAGGACCTTGTGAGGCTCATCCGGGACAACGTAAGGTCCAGCCTTGTGGAGAAGGGCCAGCGCGCGGTCGATGACCTCGTGTCGGGGATGCCAGAGGGGACGGCTGCCGACGTCCTGAAGTCGCTGGCGAACGTCGAGAGGATTCGGATCGTCAAGCTGCTCTACTCTTCTGACAGGACCTTCTCTGAAATGAAGGCATCCACGAACCTCGAGGGTGCTTCGGTGTCTCACCACCTGAAGAGCCTTCTCAGGATGGGGCTCGTCGCCCACGCAGACGAGGGGGGGTACCAGCTCACCAAGAGGGGGAGGCTCCTAGTACGAACTCTAGCGCTGATGAACGAAGCTTTGGGAGGGGAGAGCGTTGATTGAGATAGGGAAGGAGCGGACGCTTTCACAAGGCACTCGAAGAGTGTCCTCCATGTTGGAATTCACAGCGGGAATCCTGGTACTCGTCTGGCTGGTCAGGGGCATTCTCGGCGTGTCGCAGTTATCGGAAACCCTCCTGATCGCAGCTTTCGGCTTCGGGTTCCTCGCAAGGGCATCCAAGATTGATGTGGGCAGGGGCGCCTTTCGCGCGGTTTCGAGCTTCTTTGGGAACATAGCCTTTTGGTGTCTGACCACCATCATCCTGATATGGTTCCTGGGATGGGTTGCAGGGCTGCAGTCTCACCCGCTTCCTCCTGTATTCTACTCGTGGGTTCCAGACCTGGCCGTTGCAATAATCTTCCTCGGATTTGCATCGCTAGTCTTCGGTCAGGCTTCCCCGGGCATCAAGCGAGTCAGGGCTACTGGGCCCGCGCTACTCCTCAGACAGGCTTCCGCTGTGAATATGGGTGAGACCAAGATCTCAACCAAGACTGACTCCATCGGACTGCCCGTGAGGAAGTCGAGGAGGACCGTGGGATGCGTCGTCACTGGGGATGTGAAAGCCGTGTTCGAGACTCCGATGGGCATAGTGAATGCCACTATTGCCGGGCCGGTGACGACTTTCGCGGTCCCGTTCAGGGGTGAGAAAGCAACTGGGGAAGAGGTACAGAAAATGACGGGAAAGGGACTCAAAGAATTGATCAATGGGACGCAGGTGGAGACTTCGATGGTGGGGGAGACCGAAATCGAGGTGGACTTGCCCCCTTTCGTTCACGTCAAGAGGGACGAATTCCAGGACTCGCTGGATGTGGGGCCCGTGAGCCTGAGGAGAGGCCCCAAAGGAGGGATCGTCAAGATCGGCCCCATTTCCATAGATGCGGACGAACAATCCGAGAAATGGTTCAGTCGGCGATATTGGGGTCGCCACGGAAGATTCTCTCCCTGGTGGTCTCTCAAGGGAGCAGGAGATTGGAGCTACATCAGCTCCTCTGGCGAGGGCGTAAAGGCGAGATGGAACGGGAGTTCGCTCGAGCTGAAGCCGGGCTCCATGAAGCTGAAAGTGGGCTCGGACGGTTTCACTTACTCCCCTCACGAGCTCGAGACGTATACCCCCCTGCACACTCTAAGGGTGACCCAGGAAAAAGTCACACTCAACACCAAGAGATTCACACTGGACGTCATCGACGCGCGAGTGATACTCAGGACGGAGGACGGGTCGAAGAGAACGGATTCGGCAGAGCTCGCAAGAGATCTTAGGGCCCTGCTGGCAGACATGGCGAAGAAGCAGGTCAGCGACGTGCTCGAAGGGCAGCCGATAGAGCTTGACGAGATGCTGGGCGGGACAGAGGAGTTGCTGAAGAAATATGCCTGATGCGTCGGCAGCGGGTCTGAGGAACACCATGAAGGCAATCGTCCACCACCGGTACGGTTCACCTGATGTTCTGGAACTCCAAGAAGTCAATAGGCCGGTGCTCACGGATGACCGAGTGCTAGTGCGTGTTGAAGCGGCCTCCGTCAATCCGATTGACAGGTATGCCATGAGGGGCCCATTGATCTCACGCGTTACTGGAGATGGGCTGCTCCGACCAAAACGCGAGACGATAGGTTTCGACTTTGCTGGAAGGGTTGAAGAAATCGGCGCAAAAGTAACACAGTTCCAACCGGGAGACGAAGTCTTCGGCGTCGGTCCCGGCACGTTTGCGGAGTACGTATGCGCCCGCGAAGATAGGATTGTAACGAAGCCGGCGAAGGTTACGTTTGAACAAGCGGCGGCCATTCCTGTGGCGGCAATCACCGCTCTGCAGGCGCTCCGCGACTGGGGAAAGATTCGGTCAGGGCAAAAGGTCCTGATCAACGGCGCGTCGGGAGGCGTGGGTACGTTCGCCGTGCAGATCGCAAAGGCCTACGGAACGGAGGTGACCGCAGTGTGCAGCACGAGGAATATCGACCAGGCCAAATCACTCGGCGCAGACCATGTCATTGATTACACCCTAGAGGACTTCGTCCAAAGCGGACAGCGTTATGACCTCATGCTCGATAACGCTGGAAACCGTTCGTTGTCAGATTGCAGGCGCTTACTGGTCCCGAATGGCATTCTCGTGCTAAATGGCGCTCCAAAGGGTCGCTTGATTGGGTTTTTTGCCCGTCTAATCAAGGGACTCTTCTTGTCACGACTGAGTAGTCAGAAAGTGGTTTTCCACATAGCGAAGATAAACACCGGAGACCTGAACGTTCTGAAGGAGCTCATGGAGTCAGGAAAAGTGACCCCGGTTATAGACAGGCGCTATACGCTCAGCGAGACCCCTGATGCTATCCGGTATCTTGAGGAGGGGCACGCCCGCGCAAAGATTGTTATCACGCTGTGAGGCAGAAAACCCCCAGACTACGGATCCGGAACCGCATGGAATCGAACGCGGGCCCGACGGG
>CAZMON010000004.1:0-31591 GCA_964568185.1 uncultured Nitrosopumilales archaeon
GCTTATCTGGACTAACAGAGTTGATTCTCAGCTTATTTTGTCGCGGGCCCGACGGTGTTCGAACCCGGGGGGGTTCGGTACCAGCCGTTAAAGCGCCGGCCAGCCCCTGTTGGCATGGCCGGTGGGCAGAGGAGAAGAGGAGTATCCAAGTACGCGCACCTACTCGAGGAGGACCAGGGGTTCAGGGCGTGGTACCGCAACGTGCTGAGGGGTTCGTACAACACCGCCTCCAGCTACCTGCTCCGCATGGGGAGGCTTTGCGACGAGCTAACCCACACCACCCCCGCGCAGATAGCAGCCATGAACAGGGCCGAGCTGATGACCTACCTTTCGAACGTCATATCGGACCTCGAAGAGAGAAAGGTCTCAGGCGTGACGATCACCTCCTACGTCAAGGCGGTGAAATCCTGGGCCCGGTTCAATGGCAAGAAGCTAGACGAGAAGGTGAACGTCCCCGACAGCGAGCTCCGCTACGCGAACGAGATCGTCCCGAAGACGGATGAGGTCCAGGCGCTCTTCGACCATTCGCCCCCTCGGGTCAAGGTGGCAACGTCCCTGATGGCGTTCGGCGGCCTCCGCCCCGCCTCGCTGGCGACCCCGGACGGTCTGGACGGCCTGAAGGTCGGGGACCTCCCCGAGATGGAGGTGAAGGGCGGGAAGGTGGCCTTCGCGAAGGTCCCGACCCTGATAGTCGTGAGGAAGAAGATCTCCAAGATACGGCGGCCGTTCGTCACCTTCGCGCCCGCCCAGGCCTGCGAGTACCTTCGACTGTACCTGGAGGACAGGGCCAGGCTGGGGGAGGAGCTCGGCCCCGGGTCGGCCATCGTGAGCGTGAGCGAATACAACCACCGGACCGAGAAGAGCGGGGACTGCCGGTTCAAGAAGCCCTATGGCGATCACGTCACCACGGCAAAGCTGAGGGAGGTCGTCAGGTCAGCCATAAGGGACTCCGGGTTCGGCTGGAGGCCCTACATCCTCAGGCGGTACTTCGACACCAGGATGATGCTGGGCGAGGCGGACGGCCTCCTGATCAAGGACTGGAGAACTTTCTGGATGGGGCACTCGGGGAACATCGAGTTCGTCTACACCCTCCGGAAAGGGCTCGATGAGGAGACGGTAGAGAAGATGAGAGGCGCTTACCTGAAGGCAGCGAACAGGTATCTTTGCACCGGCGAGGGGGCCCGGGAAGAGGACATGGTCACGAAGATCAGGAAGCAGCTCCTGCTGACGGTGCTCACGCCGGAGGAGGTCGAGAAGTTGCACGTGGACGAGAAGACGGACGAGGAGGTGATCGGGCTCCTGCGCCAGAGGCTGATGGAGGTGGCCTTCAACCAGGGGCTGAAGCAGAAGGTCGTGCCTGCATCCGAGGTGGAGGGGTGGCTCGCGAAGGGGTGGGCCTGGAAGGGGAACCTGGGGGACGGGAGGGCGGTGTTGGAGCCGGCGGACTAGCCGGCGTGGGCAAGCCTGAGCCACACACGGGCGCTGGCAAGGTACTCTTCAGCCTCCAGTTCGTCGGGCTGCTGAAGTATGTCGTCCCGAAGCGGGCCTGGAGGCAGCCCGAGTGCGAAACTCTTGATTCCGGACGTGTTGACCTTCCTGGACATGCTTTCCTTGGCTCTAAGGACACTTAACGGTGCTGAAATATCTAGGAAAGATAATGAAGACGAATTGCGGGCAGGGCGCTGGTCGAGCCTAGGGATAGGTTGGTTCCCGTAATCTACCGCAATTTATTGTGCTAGTATGGCGAATTTGTCGTCATTTTCCGCACTGGTTTGGTGTGATACTCGTTTGGGAATTTCCGGCTGGAGCAGCCGGTGAACGCGGGTTCAGGCTCGAGTCGTCCCCGCGGGTAATGTGTGAGGATGTAGCCCAATTGCTGTCAAAGGGTGGAGGGTATGCCGTAAACCATAGCAATCGCCTGCTCGGACCTGGAAGTCGGTGACCTGGCTGGGTCTTGTCGCCTAACGTAGTCGTCCGAACGGATTTTCCAATGTAGTGGGCCGGTGGGGTCAGTGTCCTTATAGGTTCGAATCCATGGTCTGGCATATGACCTCAGGTTCCAATTTCCCAAACCCCATGGCTCCCGGCAAGGAGACTGTACTCGAAAGCGGCTGGTAGAGAAGGTTAATATGAAAAAGGGAACGGCAAATAGGCGGAGATAGGATTTGAGTGGTTTTGATGTGGTCCAATGGACCAATGGCCTGTTGAAGCGTATCACGAATGAATTCATAGGTCGTTCTGAGGAAGAATTGCGACTCTACTCAGATCTTCAATCCAACCCAAACAAACAACGCCTTACTGCGTTGTTCGAGGAACAACTCAAACGCAAAGAGAGCCCAAGAAGATAGTTGCAGATCGATATCCAGCACCAGTCATCTCCCGGCCTTCGGATTGTTGACAAGATTGAGAACGGGAAAATCGTTTGGATCTACGGCTACAATGGAGTCGGAAAATCCATGGCAGCAAAGATTCTGGAACTAGTTTCGTTAAATCATGTATTTGAAAGGGAGGCAGAATTTGAAGGCCTTCGAAGCTCAATCAAGTCGTGTAAGATAACGATCAGGACAGACGAGGGGGAAACATATACTGTCAAGCTGACCCCCGACAGGTGGGCGTTAGACGATAACAGAAAGGTGAAGGCCGTGACAATAGGGGAATACTCCCTCGGAACCGTTAGAATAAGCCCCGGCGACTTCCAGAATGCATTCGATGTAAGGATGATCAGGGGTAACGAGAGCATAGCAACTCAAGTTGGGTATATGATTAGTGCCGCCAAGGAACATTTTAGCGAATCATTCGCAAGAGTGCGTAAGAGCCAAGAAGGGGCCAGGGCACTCATCAACGATCTTACGGCGAAACTCGGGCTTGACCAATTGGAAATTTACGAAGAACGTACTCGAGCGCTAGAGGAGCAGCGAAATGCCGAGAAATCGCTTAAGGATGCCCTAAACGGCAGAAGGACAGCTACAGATTACTTACTGAAAGTACAGGAGTTCGATCGTATTCTCAAGCTGCAGGCGGAGAAGAACATAGAGAAACTTAGGCATGAGATATCCGTCATTGCGAAGTCGGTCCTGTCCAACCAACGTGAAGAGGCAAACTTAGAAAAGGAGAGAGATAGCGTCAGAGATAGAATTCGCGAAATTTGGAGCCTGAAAGCACATGCCCTTGACAGGATGGTGTACCAATTGCAAAACGAGGAACAGCAACTTGTTGAACTCAACCAAGACTTATTGAAGCAGGTCTCGGAATTAAGTCCCCAAATCTCAGCTGAGGGAGGATTTGCCAAACTGGGCGACTTGATCGGCCAAAGACAGAACGCGCTCTCTGAAGAAGAAAACCAACTACGTCACCGAATGAGCGAATCTGAGCTTCAGAAAGCTTTGGTGGACACCGCGCTACGAATAAGACGGGCGCTTCTAATGAAAAAGGAAGCTGAAGATTCCATTATCGCATTCGGGTCAATTCAAGCTGCTGACGAAATCTCGTTGTCCGTCAAGGAACTTCGGAGGCTGGTGGACAATCGCCTCGCAGAACTCAAGGACCTGATGTCGACTCAAACTCAGAAGGATTACGAGGAAAGCCTTCTTCGCATCAAGGAACAGGAGGAAAGACTGGAAGCACTTGAAAAGATGGTGAAAGTCAAGCACAGATTGGAAGTTTCCATTGAGGGCGCCCGGAAAGATATTTCCAGAATTGGCGGAGGGGAACCGGCCGAGGTCAAGAACCTTACGGAAAAGTTGGGGGGGATAGATGACACTCGTCTCCAGCTCCAGCAGGCGCGTAGGGATCTGCAGGGCAAGAGAGTGGAGCTCGAGTCCTTGTCGCGAGATCTGGTTGAATCACCGCCTGTAAAGGTGCTCCACTCAGAGAGAGCGCGAGCAGTCTCTGAGCTCGAGAAACTAGGCATCACAATTAGGGAATCCCGTGAGGTCGTAGTCACGATTAGTGAGAACAATAGGCTGATAACAAGTCAGGAGGTCGAACTCGAGTCAACTATCGCACAGGGTGAGGCCATCTCCAAGGAAATGGCCGCCCTTAGGGAATTCTTCGACGCAAAAATCGCTAGTTCACGAAAATTAGGAGGCTATGAATTTGTTGGGCGATGGCTAGTTAGACAATCTGGGAGTGCCATCCAGAAGTTCACTCTGTTGAGGGATGAATTGGATAGGTTCACCAACTCAATCGGTTCGCTGCAGAATAACACGCAAGATGTTTTGAACTCTCTTAATCAATTGTATATTATCCAAAGGTCGCCCGAAAGTGAAATCGAAATCACAAATAAGGAAATCCTCGATAGACTACGACTACTCTACGACGACACCTTCCAAAGAATATACTCGAATTCCGTCTTCATGAAGTACTTGTTCCCCGAATACACGGAACTGACTAGCTTCGACATTGTCAAGAATGAGATGAAACTGCGCGATAGCTTGAAGACCGAACACGAGCGGTCGATATCGGATTTCTCGACAGGCGAAAAGGCCTTTGCATTCTCAGTCGCAATGATGGAGCTCGCGATGGATCGACCAGTGAAACATCGGATTGTGTTTCTTGATGAATTTGGTGCCCTACTGGACTACATACATCAAGACGTTCTTCTTCAAAGGATTCGCACGAGACTCTTCGCTGAAGGAAAAGCAGAGAAGGTCGTAATACTTCTACCGGTAAGACAACGGCTTGAAGAGAAAGAGCATGAATTGCGAAAATCTCTCGAAGCCGCAGCTACAGACAATGAGAGGACGCAGACGAAGGAATTGATAGATTCGACTCATAAGGATATTGCATCCTTGAGCACTCGTGGATACTATGAGAGCATTGACAACTAATGAATCACTTGGAGACACTGAAACTTCTCGTTGAGGTAATGGTTCAACCTGCCATCCCAGAACTTCAATGGGCCGCCGAGTACAGGTCAAAGAAGGATTCAGAGTACAAAGAACTCACGCATACAAGCTATCAAACAATTAGGAACACACTCATCCGTTGGGCTGAGAAGAAGGAGATTAATCTCCATAGATCCGGTAGCGGCTACCGCCGCAGGTACAGCACTAGAGAGCCAGGCTTCGCCTTACAGTCGGGCACACACCTCTTACCAGCCTTGCAACCGAGACTGAGCGGGAGCAACCTCTACTTGAGTGCGGATGGATTTGAGGTTTCTATTTCTCTGACGGAGGGGCCAGTGTGGACTTGCAGGTTGGAGTCATTCGATACCGAGATTCTGCGCGACACTGAATACGGTCGACTCTATGTGATCTTCGACACCAAACTCCTTGGCGTGGTGAGGCTGGAATCGGGAGAACCCGTTGTCTCACTTCCCGGCTTTGTCTACGGTGGGGAATCAGAATATGCGCGCGCGACACGGCTCTTTCTTCGAAATCATCCTGAAAGTACACTGCTGGCGGTCGAAGGTCATGGGAGGATGACGAGGGTGGGATCCGTCAATTGAATTTCGAACAACAAGTAGACTTGGTCGCTGACAATCGAGGGCTGAGCGAACTCCTGCACTCTCTCTGGCAGCTACAGCGTCAGACTATGGGATTCCATGGAGATGGTTTGATGGCAACCGAACTCATTGTCAAGTCCATATTCAATCCGGCGAAGAAGAGAAGTTCAAGATTCGCCGCCTTCGCGAAACTACCAATCATTCCTCTCGCCGAGAATGACAGTCTGGTCAATCTAGCACGCAAAAGCGGCCTTATCCTAGTTTTGAGTGTCGCCAAAACTACTAGATTCACCGTTACTCCCGAAGCGATACTCGCTCTGGACGTTGTCGGTAAGGACGGCGATTCGGGTAAGTTGGGTTTCACTGAGGCACTCGTTCATCTCAATGAAATCTATCGCGAGCTGATATTTGCCAAAGTGGTCACGGGAGAGAAATTGAAAACATTGGCATTGAAGCACATTGCAATTGTATTGTTTCTTTTGATGAATGGCTCCGTTGGAGAGCAAAAGCCCTGCGTGGCAGATTCCCAAGAAAAGAAATTCGTCATCGAGGAGATCGTTCTTTCGTTCATAGAAGGCCCCGAAGCGCAAGTCAAGGACATCTATGCGTTCAGTTACTATCTCGTTGAAGCAAAGGAAGTATTGGGCGATGTAATCTACAATAGCGCGTCTCGCTATTATGTCAAGTCAGATTCGATTGATTACGTCTTGGACATGATGAAACGAGCCTTGGCCCAGGTCCCTAATGCGAAACGGAGATGGGAATGGATGAAGGCATCATACGACTTGAACGGGAGCTTTCTGCGTGCCAAAGGAATCTCCTTCTCTCGGACGTCAGACCTCCTCCGGATTGAAAGGCGCCTGTTCGGGCCGAAAGGGGACAAGCCAGGAGGCAAGAAATGAGCACAGCTTTCCGGGGAGAGATTTCAATGGTTAATGCTCTTGGCGTCATTGAGGCTTGCCAGAATCCTGGTGTATTCATTATCGAGGTTAGCGTAGACCGCGGCGAGTTGCCCCGCGCTGTTTCATTCCTCGAGAACTACTTTAGTCATTACAGTGGCCATTTGTTTGATGGACTCGGATTCCCGATTAGACTCCCCTTGCCGTCTTCAGAGGATGGTCAATTGTTGAACCGGATAGAGGAGTTCACACGCGAACTCAATTTTGGTCCAGGCAATGAGAATTACGGGAAGTTAGTATTCAGGCATGATGACACAAGCCGGGTAATGAAATCCCAAATGCTACCGCAGGATCAAACTCAAGCGAATCAGGGTGAATCAAATCAAGTTATACCGATTTTCATAGACGACACAGATCAGAAGACCTTGAAACTCGCTTCTATGGTTCTGTACTCAATGTATTTCGCAAAAACCAGCGGACATTCACGCTCGGCCATAGTTATGGAAGATTCGCACTTGGACATTAAGAACTCCCAGTTGCTTCTTCAATACCTAAATCGGTTTTCGACTGAATTCGGAGTTAGGACATTCCTGTTTGCAGTGAACCGTAACCCTGGGAATAACTCAAGTTTCTACTGTCTTGATGCCCAAAGGGTTGGGATACAATATGACACTGCCTTCGTAGGTACGAACTCCTTCGAACGCTCTAGGAACATTGCTTACCAAGTTGCCGTAGACATTACTGCAAAGCGCCAAGTTCCGATGGTTGTATTCCTCGGCTCCGGTGCCGCAATCGAGGGAGGTATGCCTTCGACCCGCGACCTATTGAGAGAAGGTTTGGTAAAGGTACTTCATGAGAACCCAGATGGGGAGCACGACGTTGACGTGCTTAGTGAGAAATTCCGCGAGAAAATACGAAATGAGAGACTTTATTTTGAGGATGAGAACGAAAGCTCACTAGACGTTACGCTCGAGCGTGTCATTGCAGAAGAAATACGGATCACTCCCCCTGAATCTAGTGTGGTCATCAGCAGACTCCAAGAAAAGGCCAGAATTGCGAAGCCCTCGAGATCGTACATTGACTTATGCGGCTTGCTTGATCGAGGAGTCAAAATAGTGTTTGTGACTTCGAACTATGATGATCTTCTAGAGAGAGCCATGGGAACCCGCCCAGTTCGGGTTGCGTACGACGACAATGGTTTTGGGGAGTGCATACCATGGCTCAGAAACTATGCAACAGGCCTTTCGGCTGAAGTTCCTATTCTCAAGATACATGGTGACCTATCAATTCCCCAATCAATAAGGGCAGCATCTCAAGAAGTAAGAAGGCTACCCGGTGCTAAAGCAAGAGCTCTGACGGCGCTCCTTGGAGGTGAGATCGCGAGTCTATTCGCTTCTGATGGGGTCAATCGCCTACATGCGTTCTTCATCGGATACGGATTTGGTGACAAGGACGTGATGGACTGCCTGCGCCAAGATATTGTGCTTAAGAAGATTTGGCCCTTTGTAGTGAATCCCAACCCCAGAGAAGAAGGCACGAAATATCTGCGTGAGGTCCTGCTTTCACAGAACATAGACCCGGACAACCATTTCCACCACGCCGTTACCGTCCCTTATTCGAGTTGGGTATCTTTCATGAGAGATCGGATAGAGCTTCCAATCCAATCAGCTCAACAAGGCTCGACCGAGAGCAGAACTTGACTTGTATGAACTACCGAGGCCGACTGAGCTAGCGGGGGGGCAGATTGTGAGAGGGATTACTGGTCATGCCGTCACTCCCTCCGAAATTAGCAAGTTTATGGTCAATCAGTCAGTATTATCGAAAGGCGACTCAGTTCTCGACGTAGGAGCAGGTGAAGGCGAGTTCCTCCTGCAGAGCATCAGACACTTTACAGAGCTTGGTGCCGACGTAAGCACCAGCCTGCGACAAACCTACGCGGTTGAGAGGAATCGAGGTCTCTACGACCTGTTAGTTAGGAATGTTCGGAATGAATTTGGTGAGACGTCAAATAACCTTGTTAACGCAGACTTTTTTGACTTGATTCCTGACGGGCACGGGGATATCCCCAAAGTGGACGTCGTACTTGGAAATCCCCCCTACGTAGGTCGTCATCGGATTGCGAATTTCGAGAAACTTCGAAGACAAATGAAAAAAATGCACCCTGACGTTTCGTTGAACGGGATGACAGATCTCTATGGCTACTTTATGGTTCACGCGTCCGACTTCATTCATGATGGAGGAAGAATGGCCCTCGTTGTTTCAGAGTCTTGGCTTTGTGCTGACTACGGGCTTCCTCTGAAGAGATTCCTATTAAAAAAGTTCAGAATTAAAGCCATCATTGGTTTCCGAAAGACCGTCTTCCGTAATAACCTGATAAGAGTCGTAATACTATTCGCTGAAAGGAACGACTCGAGTAATCTAAGAAAAGACACGCATGTGAAGTTCGCATGTTTGGCAGACGACAGCCGCCTTGCCTCCTTTGATTACGCCACCAATCAAAAAGACAAACTTCAGATTAGAAACTCTGTATTCGTTAGGCAATCTGACTTGGACCCTGGCACTTCATGGTCAGTCTATCTAAGGAGCCCCAGAGCCTACCAAGCAATTAGTCGACACGGTTCAATGATACAATTGGCAGAACTTGCAAGAGCTCAGATTGGACTGCAAACCCTACGCGAAGGATTCTACATCCTGGACGCAGCTGAAGTAAAACGGAAGGAATACGAAAGAAGGTTTTTCAGACAAGTGATTGATTCCCAAGTGGTCCAAGGTCGTCTTGCAGCCAAAGGCGTAAGCAAGCTGGTCCTATTCTGCAGAGAGTCGAAATCTGAGCTAGTAGGAACCAAGGTTCTAGAGCACATAGAGGACGCAGAGGGCTCCGAGTTTCCTGTTCGAGGACACCGAGCTGTCGTAGGCCTACAGAACGTACCCCGCATCGTGAGCGCTTCTCGCCATCCTTGGTATAACCTGACCAGGGAGATAGACGGGCGAGCGAAAGGGTCAATCCTCATCCCGAGAAGATTTTCGAACACCTATCGAGCTTTGCTTAATGAAAAAAAACAAGCAGCAACTGATGATTTCATCGTTGTCGAACCCAACCAAAGGGGTTACCTGTATCCACTCTTGGCTATTCTAAATTCCTCGATCACGGAATTCTTTCTACGAGTCAAGGGGCAAGCGTATGGTGGCGGAGTGTGTGATTTGCTTCCTCGTCATGTCAAGACTCTCCCCGTTCCAGACCTGGGAACTCTACATCCAAGCGTGCTTCAGCGTCTCACACGGGCATATGGAGTATACAGACAGTCAGAGGGATTGAACAAGATTGAGATTGATCGATGTATTGAAGCAATCGTGGGCAGCAATAAGTCGCTGAAGGACGACTTGAGACATGATTCTTTGCTGGTAAGCACTCTATCGACTTGAATGTGATTCTCTAGTCACTATGTCAAAATCGCACGCTGCTGGCGCTCGGGTTGTGACCAAGAACCATCCCCAGGGAGATTAGGTATTCGTACCCTCTTGTGATAGCCCTAGCTCGCTACCCAGTCCCTAGCTATCAGCTCAGCCTGCTCCAGCACAGTCCGCGTGGCCTTCTCCTGCTTATCCGGCGGGTACCTGTACTTCCTCAGAATCTTCTTGACCTTCAGGCGTATTTCGGCTTGGACACTTTCCCTTTGGGTCCAGTCTATCGTAACGCTCTTCCGTATCATGTGCGTCAGCTCCAGGGCTATCTTCCTCAAATTCTCGTCTCCTAGGACCTTTACCGCACTGTCGTTTGTTTCGAGGGCGTCATAGAAGGCCAGCTCGTCGTCCGTCATCTTCAGTTGGTTTCCTCTGCCCTTCTCCTCCCTTACCTTTCTGGCGAGCTCGATCAGCTCTTCGATGACCTGGGCGGTCTCCACGCTCCGGTTGGTGTACCTCTTGATTGTCTTGTCTAACATCTCCATGAATGACTTGCCTTGCACGAGGTTCTTTCTGAAGACGAGCCTGATCTCGTCGTTGAGGAGCTTCTTCAGTGCCTCGAAGGCCAGGTTCTTCTGGGGCATTTCCCTAACATCGGCGAGAAAGGCTTCCGACAGCACGGAGACGTCAGGCTTCCGCAGCCCCACCGCTTCGAAGATGTCGACGACCCTGTCCGAGACTACAGCTTTCGATAGGATCTGCTTGATCCCCTCATCGAACTTCTCTTCGTCCATCTCGCCGGTTCCGGTCGTCTTGGTTATTGCAGCCTTTATCGCCTGGAACAGCCCTGCGTCGCCCTTAATCCTCATGGCCCTCTCGTCAGGCACTGCGAGGGAGAACGCCTTCAGCAGAGCCGTCGTCTCTCTCAGAAACCTCTCTTTCCTGCCCTCCTCCTTCAGGATGTGCTCCATCGCCTGGGGGATGAATGAAATCCTTTCACTGGGCTTAAGTGTGAAGAACTTCTTGTAATCGAATCCGTGGAACATGTCATTTACGACCTCGTACTTCTCCTGCATCAGGGCGACAGCCTTGTCTTGGTCGAAGAAGGTCTTCCCCTTCCCACCGCTCGCCGTGTAATCCAAGAGGGCTTGCTTCAGCTCAGCCCCAACCCCCATGTAGTCGACTAGAAGGCCGCCCTCCTTGCCGGGGTAGACCCGATTGACTCTGGCTATCGCCTGCATCAGGGTGTGGCCCTTCATCGGCTTGTCGAGGTACATGACGGAAAGGGAAGGGGCGTCAAACCCTGTCAGGAACATATCCCTGACAATCAAGAGCCTCAGCTCGTGTTCAGTGTCCCTGAAGTTGTCCCCTATCCTCTTCCTCCTCAGCTTGTTCCTGATGTGCTCCTGCCACTCCTTCGGATCTGAGGCGGAGCCGGTCATCACGACCTTCAGGGGCCCTTTGTCGTCGTCCTTGTTGTACCAGTCTGGCTTCATTTTCACGATCTCGTCATGGAGTCCGACGCAGATCCTCCTCGACATGCAGACTATCATCGCCTTGCTTTCCCATTTCAGCACCTCCGACTTCCCCTCGGAGTGCTCAACGATGTCTCGCGCAATCTTTTCTATACGCCTCTGGGAACCCGCCACCTTCTCCAGCCTTGCCCATTTGCCCTTCAGCTTCTCTTTACCCTCCATCTCCTCGCCTTCGGTTACCTCCTCGAACTCCCTGTCTATCTTCGGCCTCTCCTCTGGCTTGAGTTCGAGCTTCGCGAGCCTGCTCTCGTAGTAGATTCTAACTGTGGCGCCGTCCTCCACCGCCTGCTCGACGTCATACGTGTCGACGTACTTCCCGAAGACTGCTGGGGTCGACCTATCCGCCTTTTCTATCGGGGTACCGGTGAAACCGATGAAAGACGCGTCCGGGAGGGCGTCTCGCAGGTATTTGGCGAAACCGTATGTTATCAGGGCCTTGTCCTTCCTGGACAGGATCTTCGCCGAGAACCCATATTGGCTCCTGTGCGCTTCGTCAGCTATTACGAATATGTTGTCTCTTGACGAGAGCAAAGGATACGTCTCCCGGTCTTCCTCTGAGAAGAACTTCTGGATTGTAGTAAAGACGACACCCCCTGAAGAGACCCTGAGCAGCGCCTGCAGGTCCTTCCTGGTCTCGGCTTGGGCCGGCTTCTGCCTGAGGATGTCCTGACACCTTCCGAACGTCCCGAACAGCTGACCGTCAAGGTCGTTCCTGTCGGTCAGGACGACGACGGTGGGATTGTCGAGTTCCCTGACAAGCTTGCCAGTGTAGAAGACCATAGTCAGCGACTTGCCGGAACCCTGGGTGTGCCAGACGATACCTGCCTTCCTGTTGCCCCTCATCGCCGCTTTCGTGGACTCCAGCGCCTTGGTCGCCGCCCAGTACTGGTGGTAGGCGGCCAGCTTCTTCTTCGTTTCTTTGTCCTTTTCAAAGACGATGAAGTTCCTGATGATGTCGAGGAGCCTTTGCTTTTCGCACATCCCTCTCAGCAGAACCTCGACCTCGGTAAGCCCGTTCTTCGGCTTCCTTCCATCTATCGTCTTCCATTGCATGAACCTCTCCTTTTCAGAGGATATGGTCCCTGCCCTGGCCTCGATACCGTCGCTGATCACGAGAATCTCGTTGTATCTGAAGAGAGTAGGAAGTTGGTCCTTGTAGGTCTGGAATTGATCGTAGGCAGTCCAGATTGTGGCGTTCTCATCTGCGAGATTCTTCAATTCAAGGACCAAAAGGGGAATCCCGTTGACAAACAGGATGACGTCAGGCCTCCTTTCGATGCCATTCTCTGTCACCGTAAATTGATTGACGGCAAGGAAGTCGTTGTTCCGTGCGTTCTTGAAGTCGAAGAGCCATACTTTCTGATACCTCTCCCCCTCTCCCGATTGGACTGGAACGTCGACGCCGTCCACCAACATCTTGTGGAAGCTCTCGTTGTCTGCAATCAGCTTCTGACTTTCACTTCTCAGAACCTGCTTCATCGCCTGTTCGGTTGTCTCATGGCTGAGGGTAGGATTGATGTTCCTCAGAGCTTCCCTTATTCTACCCGCGAGAATAACGTCCTTGAAGTCATCTTTGGAATCGCCCCTAAGTGCAAACCTGCCGCCAGGTTGATAATCCTCGTCATCACCTCTGATTATCTGATAGCCAAGGCTTTCCAGAATAGCTAGGACGTTCTCCTCCACATCTGACTCATGTATCGCTTTCGGCATGTCTAGCTGACCTTGACAGGAACTCTGACTTTTCCTGACATTAGTTTGGGCAAGAGCGAATCACGAAGGGCTTCAAGCGTTTGGGTTTGCAATATGTTCGAAATGATTCTCTGAACTAAGGATTCAATCCTCTCGTTGAATGCATCGGCTACTCCGTTTGTTGGGATAGAGATTTCATAAAGGGCCATGTCTTCCCAGTTCGCTCTCGGCATTCTGGTACCAGTTGATGCAGCATCTGAGTAGTTCACAAACTCATCGGTTGAAACTAGACTTAGGACAAATCCGTACCATTCAGGAGACCTAGGAGCGATAACAAGGATGTCTGTTGAGCAAACACCATCTATGGGAGCGACCCCTACTTTGTGGAAATATGGGCGCAGCTTTCCAAACAGAACCTCACCTTGGAAGAATTGGAATTTACCACTTACCACTTCCTCGGACGTCCCCCATTCTGATAGCGCGATGCTTTCACGGGGCATATGCTCTAACCCGATATATGGCGTTGCTCGTTTGACGGCATCTGGTTGAACCACGCGACGCGGATTGACGGCGACATCCCCTAGATGCCCCAGCCCCCACCCTTCGGGTATCTCCTTGTGCAATTGATTACTGTAGACCATCTGACCGCCCGATGACCTGTAGGGCTTGCCTTCCTTGTTTGGGAATTCGAAGTCGATGAACCAGCGCTTGAAGATTGCCTTGCCTATTGCTTCGAGACTAATATCCATATGATGATTGAGTTCGATCTTTGAGTCTAGGCTCAAGAGGACTCTTGCGATTGTGGTTTGTTCTTCTGGTGTTGGTTGCGGAACAAGAAACCTCTCGATCATTCCTTTGGTCAGAGCATTTCTGGTTCCCCCAGATTGTGCCAAACCAAGCATGAATTCTTGCATTCGCGGACTGGTGAGGTAAAATCTCAGGAATGCCGGATTGAGTTGTTCTCTGTTGGTTCTAATGATCGTAACATGCTGATTGACTCTAGCAGGTAGGGCCTCTTCGGGTACAGTGCAACATCTAGCAACGGAATCGCCAGTTATGTTCAGTAGCACATCGTCTCTTTCAAGAGCGACATTCTCCATTTCTTTCGCAGTGGCTTCATCAAGATACACCAACCCGTCCCCACTGAAGGAATTGTTGTAGACGTTTTGGCTCCGAACTAGGGCGACTCCTGCCTCCTTGTAGATTCTTTCTGCCCCCCTGGGGGTGATACCGCTACCAATCTTGGAACAGGCATCTCCTAAGCGGACGGTCATCCAGTCTTCTGGAATCGCCCCTATTTCGGTTCGTTTGAATTCAGTTTTGGTTTTCGTCTTCATACGCTAAACCCGATACTTTCCAGATTCTTCTTGATCTCTTCATCCAACTCCTGGGTTTGCTTGATTTGAGCTGAGAGTTCACCGGTCAGGCTTTTCATTTTCTCTTCGAATGCTTCTGTATCAACTTCCTCTTCCTCCGCTCCCACATATCTGCCGGGTGTCAGAATCCAGCCCTGTTTTCCCACTTCTTCCAAGGAAACGGATTTGCAAAACCCGGGAACGTCTCCATACTTAATGTCCTTCGACTCCCCCCTCCAAGCGTGATAGGTGTCCGAAATTCTCTTGACGTCTTGGTCTGCGAGTTCCCTGTGCCGTCTATCTATCATCGTCCCAAGTTTTCGGGCATCGATGAAAAGTACATGACCTCTTCGGTCTCTGAACTGGCTGTATTCCTTATCTCGGGAGACGAACCACAAACAGGCTGAAATCATCGTGTTGTAGAAAAGTTGGGGAGGGAGAGCAACCATGCAATCGACCAAATCGGCTTCAATCATTTTCCTGCGAATCTCTCCCTCGTTCGAAGAGTTGGACGACATCGAGCCATTGGCTAACACGAAGCCAGCAATTCCTGTAGGCGAGAGATGGTGGATGAAATGCTGAACCCAGGCAAAATTGGCGTTTCCAGGTGGAGGTAGTCCGTACTTCCATCTTGAGTCATCCTGCAGGAGTTCTCCTCCCCAGTCGCTGTCGTTGAACGGTGGATTGGCCAAGATGAAGTCGGCTTTCAAGTCCTTGAACTGGTCGTCTCTGAAGGAGTCTCCCCACTCAATCTTTGCGTCGATGCCCCTGATGGCGAGATTCATAGTGCATAAACGCCATGTTGTTTGGTTGCTTTCCTGCCCGAAGACAGAGACGTCCCCAATCTTCCCTCCATGCGCTTGGACAAATTTCTCGCTCTGGACAAACATCCCCCCGGAACCACAGCATGGGTCGAATATCCTGCCCCTGTAGGGTTCCAGCATTCCGATTAGGAGCTTTACGATACTGCGTGGAGTGTAGAACTGTCCCCCTTTCTTACCCTCAGCATCTGCGAATTGCCCCAGGAAGTACTCGTAGACCCTCCCAAGGATGTCCTTGCTCCTGTCTTCCCTCTCCCCCAGGCCGATCGTTCCGATGAGGTCGATCAGCTCTCCGAGTCTTTGCTTGTTCAACCCGGGCCTTGCATAGTTCTTTACGAGGACACCTCTCAGAGAGCGATTGTCCCTTTCCAATGCGTCTAAGGCCTCGTCGATAAGCTTCCCAATCTCAGGCGTCTTGGCGCTTTTCTCTAGGGAATCCCATCTAGCGTCCTTGGGGACCCAGAATACCCTCCTCGCAATGTACTCGTCACCGTCCTCTGGGTCTGACGTGGGGTCATTCTCAAGTTGCCTATGGACTTCGTCGAAAGCGTCGGAAATGTACTTCAAGAACACCAGTCCGAGGACGACGTGCTTGTACTCCGCTGCGTCCATGTTGCTGCGCAGTTTATCGGCTGCCTTCCACAGTTTCTCCTCGAACCCCAAGTTGCCACCGTTTGAGCTAAGGAGCTTCGCTTGCCTAGGCGATACTCCTGACTTCTTCATGCTGGTTCGTCTTGATTGAGAGGGCACGAGGCCATACCCAATGCTCCTCGTCTCTTGAACGTTCTTTTCTAAGGCGGAAACCGGGACCTGTCACCCATCCGTGTGAGGGTGAAGATGAGGAATCATCATGAAATACGGACCTAGAAAGACGGGAGAGGAGGAACTGTCTGTTAAGCCATCGAGAAGAGCTTCCTAGTCCTTCCTAGCTCGGTTTCGTCTTACCAGCTCCTTCAACGTCGGAACTGAAAGCCATATCTGTTTGTTGTGTATCATTCGATGGCAGTTCGAGCACAGAAGCGCGATATCTTCCGGTCGAGTTCTCATTTCCTTTCTCAATTTACTTAGAGGCAATTTGTGGTGCCCTTCGATGAACCCGTATCCCCGATCGCCATAGGTTCGGAAAAAGTCGAAACCGCACGCAGAACAGTAAAGATGGCCCTTGTGTTCGGCCATGAACGCATGCTTCGCTGTTTCAATCACCCTAGGATTTCGTTCTCGCAGGAAGTGGAGTCGAGAGATTCTTCTTCCCTCTTTGGGGTACCTCGCGTAGGGGTCAAAGTAATCCGCTTTGAAGTGATGTTGCTCGAGCATTCGTAGTATGGTATTCAAGATAGGCCGGTCGTGCGAGTTTATGGAGACAAAATTGCGTTGGTTCTCCTGACGCCCACTCAGTAAAGATCTCAGTTTCGGGGTTTCCAACTCAACGATCTTTTTGACCACGTTCTTGGGAAGGGGCTGGTGGACAGGTATTGGACTAACGAACTTGTCCAAGTATCTGAGCCACACGTTGCCAGGGACTTGTTTGTCTTTGTAATCGCGGATTTCACCTACCCCGTAAATACCGCGGTCCGGGTGGTCTGCTCGGCCAAACGTCTGCAACATGAGGACCTTCTGGCGTTTTGCCATGCCTTTGTAATTGAAATTCGTCCAGTTATCGAGCGCTCCCCTTGTTAGTATTTGTGATAGTGGATACTTCCTATGAGCGGCCATAGCGACCCAACGGAAGTCTGCAGTTAGATCCGGCACGGATCCTTTGACCCCACACCTTGGTCTGGGCCTTCTTGAATCGATTTACTCCCCAGCAATAGGAATATCTCTTTTCTATGACCGTCCTTCCTCAATGCGTTAGCTTCCCTGTTTAAGAGCATCTCTTCCCTTCGGGGTAATCACCCACTGGTTCTTGGTCTTCGCCTCGATCAGTCCTTTCCTCTTCAGACCTTGGTAGATGGCGAACCTTGCAGTGCCTTCCCATCTGATACGGCCTTTTGTCAGCATTTCTAGGTCGGCCCTGGAAAACCTTGACTCCATTCGACTCTTTATGGTCGCCACAATCTCTTTGGCTGGCATCGGCATAGTCGCCCCGTAAAGGATAGCAAGAACCTCCTTTTCGAAGTCAGGCTGCTTGAGATGAGGTCCCTCGACGCGCTTCGAGGCCTTTGAAACCGCCTTCTTCGTCTCCTGAGTGGCCCCCTTCAGCAGCGCCCCGAAGTTCTGGTACTCGGCCAGGTCGTTGAAGGACTGGGAGCCCTCTCTTCCAATCCTCAGTTGCAGGTAGCCCTTGCCCCGCACCTGGATTGGTTTGCTCCTGGCGAGAAAGACCTTGGAGGGGATAATCCAGATGTTTCGCCCCCACCTTGAACTGAGGTAGCACGCGATGTAGAAATTATGCCTCGGACTGAACTTCCTCGCATTGAAGATGGGCTCGTCCTCACGATACTTCACTTGGATCTCCTTGTAGTCACCGCCTCCGACATCCACGAGACAGTCGATTCCGGTGTCCACCTCCGGGACGTACACCTTGTATCCTCGCTGCAGCAGCTCCCCTATCACCAGGAGCTCTCCGGCCTTCCCCTTGGCGCCTGTGTCGAGTTCTTCCTTCGCCAACGCCTTTCCCGTCCGACCAGCCTTTCTTTAGTTTGATGGCGCAACCGGATGACGAATGGGAACTCGGTGGGTCTATGCGTGCCTGGTGGGCTGGGCGCGTTGATACATTGGCGAATGCCAAATTCGCCCTCGGCTGGGTTTGGACTCTGGAGGAATTCTTAAGCTGTTCAAGTACGCATAGGTGAAGTCATCGTTGCCCTTCCCTATTCCCGACGATTTCGAGTTGACATCAGACAAGGAGTGCCCCCATCGGCAACATGGGAAACCGCAGAAAAATGTCTGCTGGCAACACCGTTGGGCCTATGATAGGTGGTATGAAGGAATGAGAAGGTTCGCCGAGCAGTTCAAAGGGAAGGATTGACATTTTCCAATCGTAGGGACTCGACGTCGCCCTTCGTGGCATCTCAGGTCTCTTCCGGGTCATTTCTAGGTAGTTCTTCAACAAAAAGCCTAGGCTGGTTTGGAATCTTGTTCGGCAGAGTATGGAGCTTCCTCTGAACTAACTTTGCAATGCTGCCGTTGTCAACGATAATGGCCTCGACGTCATTTGGGAAGGAAATCGGCCCTTGATTGCCGTCGAACAAATCGACTTCGCAATACAACCGGCGATGTTTGACTTCTGCACTTAGACACTCGCGAAGCTGGTTGCGGTTGGATATTTGTATCTCGTCTGCCCCACTCTTCAATGAAATGTCCGAGAACATCCTGACTTTTCCTTCGTCAGCGAGATGGTAGACCACCTCATCCCGAATGAGGAAAATGATAACTTCCTCGTATCTGTTTCCAAGTTTGAATTGGAGGACTTTGTTCAGGGTGCCATAGAAGCTTGGGTTCGCAACCTGTGGGTCATCATAGTTGTCCCGTAAGTGTTCGTACAAGGCGTAGTTCCTTCTGTACCAACTGTAGAATCCTGCGAATGCCGGGACGTAATCAGTTAGCCCAATTGTTGTTCTCCAAGTTTGATCAGGGTCGATTGAGATTTCCTTGATGGACTTCGCTGCATTGAGCAAGTGCTTTCTGCTCCTGATTGCGCCCTCCTTCACGATACCTTCAAGGCTTTCTAAATGGGTGTAATGGAAGAACGGAAGCCTAACTCCCACTATCAGCTCCTCTCTGGTCGGAACCCATCCGTGGAGACACAAGTTTTGTAAAAGCGTAGTCGTACAACCGCTGGATGATGTTGATTCTCACATTCCCCAAGGTCACAAGGTCTGATAGATGCGTTATCCCGTTAGTCTTGGATTTCAAGTAACCACTCGCATCTACGGATATGCCAAGGGCCTTGCTCAATCCGTCGGCAGAACTGTTACTGATGAACTTCAGTACGGTTGCAGTGAATCTGTCTGGGGTCTGATTGTCATACAGTTCCACTGGTAAGGGCAGGCGGTCGAGGTATTCATGAATGAAGATCTGTGTAATTTCAGGGTCGATCCCTCCCTGTCTTGCTCCCAAGAGAGGAAACGCGATTGAACCGATGCCGTCCTCTCTAAAGTGGTCACGAAAGTAGTCGAGGCCCTCCCAGAGATACTCGAATTTCGAAGGTTGTCTGAAGTCCCTCTTGGTGGGGAAGTTGAGAACCTTCTTGTTCAGTCGATTCTGTTTATCGTAGATCCAATAGCGCCCAATCCGTAACTCCCCTTTCCTGCTCATCTCCAAGAACGTGCCGTACATGTCGGGGAGTCTTAGCCTGAATTCGAGGGCGAGCCCGATTCCCATGGCTCCTGAAGTATTGATGGTGTTGGTCAGGAATTCGCAATCGGAATCGAAGATGTTACCATGGACCTCTTTTACAGGCAACCTTGCCTATTTCGTGCCTGCCTTTCTTAAGGGTCACCCCAGCTCCAGCATTGAAGTTCTCCTCAATCTACTGCGATATATGACGGAATGGAGAAATCCTACATTCAATGGAGGGTGCCTCATTGATGAAACGCTCTATCGAGGGAGGTCGACGATTCCCTGACTGAACCTTTGCAGGGAGTCCTGATTTCAGCGCTATCAGTCGGATTGATTCTTCTGATCGTTCTTCTTGTCCTGGAACTGATGCTAAGGCACACCTTCAAAGCCGTTGATGCCCAACTCAGCCTATCCGAGAAGCAGGTCTCCGAGTATCAAACCTTCGACAAATACTTGCGAAGGAAAGACAGGACCCTTCAGATGGAGAAGCTGACCGCCGTGCAAGTCTCACTGCGCTTTCTCCATGGCTATCGCCTGTTCCTCGGAAGCCGACGCAGGGCTCTTGCAGAGGCCTATTCCACCAGGGCTAAGAATCTCAGGCGCTTTCTGGAGCACTTCATCCCTGAATTCATGAAAAAGGAAGTCGGACGTCACGGGAGCTTCTTCGAAAGGACGCTGACAGACCAGAATCAAACTGAAGCAATAGTCAAGAACGATGTCTTCAGCCTCATCGTTGCGGCGGCCGGTTCTGGCAAGACACGCGTTCTGACAGCCCGCTACGCATTCATGGTAGAGTGCGGTGTCGACCCGGAGAGCATGCTTGCCCTAGCGTATACCAATCCTGCCAGAGAGGAGATGCTCAAGCGGCTCAGGAATCAGTACGGTCTACAAAACGCCAATGTGAGGACGTTCCACTCCTTCGCGCGGGAACTCGCCAGGCAGTCTCCGCATTTCAGAACGGACGTGGCCTCAAGTTCTAAGCAGCGAGAACTCATCGCCGACGCTGAAAGGCTGCTGCGCTCTGACCGAGTCTTCGCAAAGCTGCTTCTGGAGTTCGCCCTAGAGTTGCGAGGGGGTGAGCCTGACCCTCGGGAGTTCGCCCAGCCTGAGAAGCTCTACGAATACATGCGCAACCAAAGGTACGTCACGTTGAACGGAACGAATGTGAAGTCGATGGCCGAGCGCGACATCGCGAACTTCTTCCTCCTGAACCGCGTCAGATTCGCCTACGAAGTTCCCGCGACATGGACGGACAAGGACATGAAGTACAGACAGTATCATCCCGACTTCTACCTTCCGGAATATGGAATCTGGGTAGAGCACTGGGCGGTTGACAGACGGGGCAACGTTCCCGCGTGGTTCTCCTCAGGGGAGAACGGCGATTCATCCACGAGGTACAGGGAGGGAATGGAGTGGAAGAGGAACCAGTTCAAGAAACACGGCCGAAAACTGATCGAGACCTATCATTACCAGTGGTCTGAAGGCAGCCTCGTTCCCGGGCTCAAACATCAGCTTGAGCAGCATGGCGTCCGACTGAATGAACTGTCTGTTGAAGAGATCCTGTCACAGATTCAGAAGCTGATTCCGCATGCTGAACCCCTGCGAGAACTCATGTTCTCGTTCATCAGCAAGGCCAAGACAAACGGGTTCGGCATAGATGACATCAAATCGAAGCTTGTTTCCGGACAGTGGAGTCGCAGGGAGCGAGCCTTCGCATCGTTGATGGTCCAAGTCTGGCAACAATATGAGTTCAAGTTGAAGGAGAACGGCATGATAGACTTCAGCGACATGGTCAGGTATGCTCTTCAGGTAGCCAGGGAACATAAGAGTCCACAGACAAGCCGATACTCGCACATATTGATTGACGAGTTCCAGGACATCACGGACACTCAGCTTGACCTCATCAAGTGCCTGCTGGACAGAGGGGAACATAACACACTCTTCTGCGTGGGGGACGACAGGCAAAACATCTTCTCATTTGCGGGCTCGAACGTCCACAACATCCTCAACTTCGACAACATGTTCCCCTTTGCCGAGCAGACGGCTCTTTCGACGAACTATAGGTGCCCAAAGAATATCGTCGGGGCGTCGAACGCAGTCGCGAGCCTGAACAAGCTCGGGACCAAGAGCGAAGTCATCGCCGCCAACCCAATCGAGCGCCCGATCACCTTGATGGAGATGACCACTGACGGACAGACCTACGAGGATTGGGAGTTCGAGAGGGCGACGCGGCTGCTGAGCCAGCTGCTCAAGACCAGGTCTCCCGGAGAGGAAATCATGGTGCTAGCCAGGTACAACTTTCCTTTGAGGCGACTCGAGGTAGAGTTCCCTCATCACGAATCCTCAGGTTTGAGGTTTCTATCGATTCACAGGGCGAAAGGGACGGAGGCGGACTACGTCCTGTTGTTGAGCTGCATAAGCGGGAAGAATGGGTTCCCGTCGGAGGTGCTGGATCAGAGAGTCTTGGATATCACTAGGAGAGACCAAATGGGGGAGGCAGACAAGTTCGAAGAGGAGAGACGTCTGTTCTACGTTGCCTTGACCAGGTGCAAGAAGCAGCTGTTCATGTTCACGTCGAAAGGTGCGAGGTCCAGGTTTGTTTTCGAGATTGAGAAATATCTCACGGTAAGTCCCGACTGAAACCCTGGGAGCTTGGACGGTGCGCGGGTGTAGTTCGGGCGTCAGGGAGCAGGCTCTGGAGGGGTCCGGAGGAGCCGTACGGACCATGAAAAAGGTCCAAAAAACACACAGGGGGAAGGGTATCAATTCAGCCGCAGGTCAGTACTCTGTCGGAATTTCTGTGGCTGTTGGGGGCTCATGGGGTAGGCTCAGGTCAACGCGGTTGTATTCACAGTGGAGGCACAGCACACCGACGGGCACGCGTGTCTTTGTTCCAGAAATCCGCCTCTCTGAGTACAACGAAACCAAGCTCTTCCTCACGACGCCTTGCTTCATCTCCACGGGGCAGACGCGTAGGCGCTTCGACTTCGAGTACGGGGCCCTGAGCGCTTCGAGTGTCTGCGAAGTGCAGTCGACCCTCTCCTCAGCTAGTACCCCGTGCGACTTCATGTATGTCAGGGCAATGAGGACGTCCGAATGAAGGATGTGGGAGAACTCGGGGGAACGTCTCCGCCTCAGTTCTTGGAGGAGCTCATTGATGTCTGTGGTGCCCTCCTTCACGACAGTGACGATGCTCGTGCAAAGAGAGGAGGGCAGGCTTGGTGAAGCGGATAGCAGGTGATAGCAAGGAAGGACGATGTGGTTCAAGGTGCCGCATTCCAGGCACGCCCAGAAGAGTTGGAACCACCTAGTCCTCCCGCCCTCCTCAGTCTTGACGTAGAGCGTCCGGTGGGGAGTGACTCTTCCACACGTGGGGCATGGCCGGGTCGTGAGCCCGCGAACCTTTCTCATGAAATCATGCGGCCGTTGACGCTATAACGTCAGACCCTTCTATGAGAGGCCGGTCTGGAGCTGAGTAAACGAGCTCCAGCACCTTCCTCGCCCTCTCAAGGACGCGAAGGCAGAGCCTCCCGACCTTCTGGGGATTGATGAATCGCTCCTGGCTGGCAATGTAGGTCCAGCTGAAGCTATCCGCAGGCCTCCCGTAAAGCCTCGCTAGGGTGGCGGCGACCAACTGCGCCACGGTCTCGGCTTCCGGTTCTTGGCCGTGCCCGGTCTTTGGCTCGAAGGTGCGATGGATGGCGTGGGCGAGTTCGTGGAAGAAGACGTCCCAGTCCTCCGTTGCCAGGGTGATCGTCTTGGCTGTGTGGTCGGTGACGCCGTACATGCCGGGGCTGAGGCGCTCGTACTTCACCTCCATGCCGAACCTTGCTGCCACTTCGAGGAGGGGCGGCGGGTCTCTGGGAGCGTAGGTCTGGAGTTCCGCGCCCTCGGTGTCCTCGTACCTGAAGACTGGGATGGTCCGGAATCCCACGAGGATCCTGTCTGGCTCAGAGTCCTGTTCGGAGGCGGCGTCTTGCGCGCGCTTGACGATGACCGGCCCCAAAATGTAGAACGCCCTGGAGCCGAACCTGACCTGCCTCCCGACCTCTTGCCACTGCCTGTAGCCCCTCGCATCGCTGGTTCCAGCAAGGAGCATCAGGAGCTGGTTGCCGAAGGACCATTTCGAACTGGGCTTTCCCGGTGCATTGACCAAAGCCTTGGCGCAGAGGTCAGGGAGTTCCTTCGAGGAGAAGAGCTGGACGATCTTCTCGAGCTCTGAGTTGGCGCGCTCTCTCCAAGTTCCCTGGTCGATGGCTCCCGCTGGGTTCTCATTAGTTTGCATGAGTGCGGTCGCCTTCCCGCTACTCGGTCTGTCCGTTCGCGGGGTACCGCTTCAGGAACTTCTCCCTGAGTCGGTACTTGTAGCCGCCAACGACCAGGTCCTCCCCCTCCCTCAGCCTCTGCAGGAACACCTTGGCTGGCTCAAGCGCCGCCAGCGGGGAACCGTCCTGGTTTGTCACGAACGTCCATTCCCCGTCGCCGTTGTCATAGGCTCTCCAGTTGAGGTTCTCGAGAAGGGCTGGGTCCACCTCTGGCTCGTCTGCCATGATGTCCGTGTGCCCGGGGGTGGGTGTCTCTGTCTTTGGCTGCGATGCGTGGCCGTTCCCGTTCTCTTTCAACTTCCCGAGGACGTAGACGATGCTGCTCGACTGCCTGCCGAGGGCATCTGTCTCGCGTCTCTCGACGGCCTTGATCAGGACGAAGCCGCCAGTCAGGAGGCCGTTTGCCTCGCCACTGTTTGTGGCTTCTCTGATCTCGGTGATGCGGCGGTATGGGGTCTCCATTCTTCTGACCCGCCTCTTCTTCCCTGGCATGCCCTCCTAGGCGCCACCCCCATTTAACAGGGCGAGCTCGTGCTTTGCCCAGCTGCTGAACTCGCGGACCGTGTACTCAGCCACCCCGAGCGTCTCCGCGACGTCCCTTTGCGTGAGGGTCTTCGGCTGCACCTCCAAGGACGCCAGGTAGACAGAGGTTGCCGCCACAGTTCTCGGGCTGTTGCCTTCCTTCACTTCACGCATCGCAGTGACGACAGTCGCTGAGGCCTGCAGTAGTCTGCGAAAGTACTGGCGGGGCTCGATTCCGTGCCTCTTCAGTCTCTCCGCGACGGCGGCGTTCGACTCCAGGCTGCCGATCACCGTCTGGAGGAGCGTCTGCGGGTCGGCTGATCTGAGGGGTACGCGCGACTCCGTCCCCAGACGCAGCAGCAGGGACTTGGTGACCCTGTGGCCCAGGTCTGTGTGGGCCTGGATGACGCTCTTCGCGCTGACGTGGTCTATCCCCGCGGCCCTGCAGGCGCAGAGGAGCGAGTAGGCGGAGATCGCCGGGACGGTGGTCCTTCGTCTGGGCCCTCCGTCGCTCTTCCTTTCCGCCAGCATCTTCTCCGACAGTAGGATGGCGTTCTCCTTCACGAAGGCAGGCAGAGAGAGCCTCTCTGCGACCCTTTGGATGAGGGACGTGCACTTCCAGGTTGCCTGGTCTTCGCCCATGTGGTCGGAGATGGTCTTCAGGAATCCCACCGTTGAGACGCCGTTGTAGTCGGCGGTGGAGCCCTCGTCGGCCTTGGTCCCCATGTAGGAGCCGAGACGGTTCGCTGCTCTGACTCGAGAGGCGGTCTTGACTTCCTGGCTTGGGCCCTCCCTCCTGGCCACGACGCCGCAATTGGTGCATGCGACCTCCTGGCCTGCCTGGGCCAGAACACCCCTGCATTCGCGGCACCTTTCGACGATGCCTATTCCGATTGGTTGTGGTCTCTCCATTGACATCACCCTCCTTTTGGTTGATTGCCCTAGGCCCGCCCCGAGAGAGGGGCTGGACCGTCGCCGTCAGGCGAGGCCGAACAGCAGAGGGGAGCGGCCGGCGGCTTCTTTCTCCGCGCCTGTCAGAAGGTGGATGCTCGCGGCTAGGAAAGCGAAAATGGACGAGCAGAAGACCTCTGGTTAATCTCGGGCTTGTCGCAGGATTGTTATTGAAATCCCGGAGTCCCGGAGCAGGACGGAGCGATCACCGCCTCCTTTTCTTCCCGAAGCCATTCGACTAGCGGTTGACGGCAGTTTTGCGTCCCTTGGACGGGCAAGACGTTGAGACGGCTAAACTAGGGCAAACCCAGATTGGAAGGCCCTGGTGCAAAGAAAACGCGACAATTGGTGTAGGCACTTGGTGGAGTGATCCAAGCAGAGACACCGCTGATGGTGCCAAGACGGCACGCTCCTACTGGAACGAGCCTCTGCGATTGAAGGGGGGGTTTGCTAGAATAGCGACATGAAAGTCGTTGGGAGTACTTAACGCGGGGTCGATTTGGTTCTGTCTAGTCGTCATCTGACCCCTGAATCTTCTCTGTCAAGTTTCGTCACCTGACAGAAATCAGGCGGAACGCCAAGGCGGTCAGCAAAGGGATGGGTAGCATGAGAGTGAGTCGTCGATAGCGATGGTGATGAGACAGCAGCTAAAGACGCTCAGACAGACTCGTCAAGCTCACTTTGCCAAACTCCAGAACACAGTCATTTTTGCGATGTTGGCGTCCCGGAATCCATCGGCTGCCTCGAAGCGGAATTACTCTTCATGTAGACTCTCGAGGCGAGAAACAGCGTGGCGAGAAGTACTATGACGAGGATGTATTCGAGAATGTTAATCGCCGGAGGGATTGGAACCGAGAAGAAGGCTCCGGCTCGGTCGCCGATGACGGGAAAGAAGAACAGTATCGAAGCGATGATCGCCAGTTTCGAAGCTAACCGAACCCTCCGGAAGAGAAAGGCGATTGACAATAAGAACAGGGTGAGACCCGTAAAAATCGTACCGATTGCGATGTAACCGACGGTCTTCAGACCCGACTGCGGACGAGTCTCGAAACCGATAGGAGTCAAGAGGATTATTACCAGAACGCAGACCACCAATGCCACCAAAAGCGCCATTGTATCTCTGGACAGCTTCTTCACCCTGAGACCTCCTCCCTCGTGAACGACATCGACCCTAGTAGGGAGTCAACGCGCTTATTTAGCTGATGGGGCGTTCAGGAGGTTGTCGCCTAATTCCTTGCGATAGATGTCACCTCCATCCAGAGTATCCTTCTACATCCTAGTCTGTTGAGCCCGACGCCTTTAGGTGACGAAACTTGACAGAACCGTCGATTTCAATCTGATCCTTCTGCACATTCAAGTAGAAGGGTGACATGGTTTCCGCAAAGGGTGACATCGAATGGCCTGGAAGGTGACATCTGCAGTCAAAGGGTGACATCTGGCGAACGAAGGGTGACATTGCCTAGTCATACGAGCTCCGATTGAAGGGAATCGCCAGAGGCGACGGGGTCAGGGGATGTCCCTGGGCGTTCGGCCCGCTTGCGTCCTTCTTGCATTAGCCAGTATCCTCTCCCTTTCCTCTCTAGGAGGCCCAGGGCTTGGAGGTGGACCAGGTATCTCGTCACCTGCCTTTTCGTCACCCCGAGGCCAGATGCCAAGCCCGCCTTGTTCTTGTATCCTGAAGAGAGGATCGTGGCAAGAAGCCGCAGCTCGTTCTTCTGGAGGGTTGCGTCTGCCTTCGATTCGACTCTGTCGTTGGCCTGCTTCCCTGCAGCGAGGGCTTCTCCACTGACAGCAACGCTTCCCTCGGAAGATAACTTCTCTTCCCGCGAAATCAGCTTCTCAATCTCGTCCTCGGGCAAGCCTATGTCCCTGTACACCCTCTCGACTCTCGACAGGTCCCTACCCTGCAGAATCGTATCGATCTCCGCGATTTGCTTCCTTGACGCGACCGCGAACCTCATCCTGCCGCACCTCTTCATGTTCTTCTCGTAGTTCTTCCTGACCTGGTCCGGGTTCTTCGAAGGGGTCGCCTCCGCTTCGACAGGCATCCTGTTCTCGTCATCCCACTCGTCTGTGCTCGTACGTGCCCTTTGCTTTCCTTCCTTTCCCTTCGTGTAGGTGACTGAGGGGTGGAGGGCGAGTATGTCCGGGAACTCTCCGACCCTGTCCCCCCTGTCGACTGCGCACCAGGCCCCCTCCTTCCAGTATTCCTCGAGGAGCACCTTCATGAGGGCGACGTGGACGAGGCCCCCTGCCCTGTCAGAGTTCGCGACCTTGTTGTAGAAATCGAAGAACTCCTTCTCAGCCTCCTCCGTGATTGAGTAGAAGGCCTCCCTGGCCCTTAGCTTCTCGTCGTTGGTCTCCGGCTCCTTCCAGATCGTCTGCCCGGTCTTGGGGTCGACGCCCGCCCTGAACTTCCAGATCCCAATCTTCTGCTCTACCCTCCCGCTGTCCACGAGGCGGCTCAGGCCCACCTTGAGGACGTTCGACTCCCAGCTGTGGTCGGCCTCAAAGTGTTCCGCCATCTTGGAAAACGGGATGCTGCCCCTGTTCATGTGGAGGTAGGCCAACGGGACCCACAATAGCGGGACACCGAGGGGGCAGTCTCCCCTCTGCCTAGCCGCGTCTTCTTGGTCCTGCCTGTAGACGAGTTCCCTGTCTCCGACTGCGCCGCCGTAGGCCCTTTCCATGTCGTTCTTCATGTAGGCGAGAGCCTCCCCGTATTCATGGAGGGGGTCCCGGAGCTTGGGGAAAGTCACCCTGAAAGGTGGCTCCACCGGCTTGCCGCCGATGGGTCTCTTCCTCACAACTGCGGCGTAGTCTTCTAGGCCCGGAATCAGCGTCTCTATCGCCTCGGCCCGCTGGGAGTGGAGAAGCTTTCCCAGTTTCCTGGCGTCGTCCGGGCTCCCCCGGAATGCCAGGATTGGACCGACGTTTGCCTGGATCGAACCCATCAGGTCTTCGGGAACCTCAGAGAGAGTCTGGACAACCATCCAAAGGTAGAGACCGAATTTCCTGGATTGGGAGAGGATCGTCCTGAGGATCTTCAGCTCGCCGATGTCCCTGAACTCATCCGCTGCCAGGACCACGGGCGTTCGCGCAGTAGGTTGCTGCCCCGACCTCTCAAGCCTCTTTGCCCTCTTCAGACTGGCGAAGTAGAGCTGCATCACTACCGCGCTGGAGAAAAGCCTCCTGAACTCGTTGGGGAGGCTGTTGGGAATCCTGAATATGGTCAGCCGCCCGGGCGACATGAGTTTCTCCAGGTCGAAGGTCGATTTGCGGGAGCAGAAAGTCCTGAAGGTTATCGAGCCTGGGGGCAGCACGAAATTCGAGATCCTGTTGATGACGGGCATGTAGGCGTCCTGGGGGAGCTTCGATATCGCCTCTAGGGTCCGCTGGATGATCTCGACCTCTATGTCTCTCCTCCTGAATAGGTCCTCGACCTCCCTCGGCTTCTTCTTGGTGAAGAGGAGCATGATGTTGTAGAGGTCCCAGAAGGTAGGGTCGTTGGTGAACGTGTAGAGGTAGTAGAGGGCGCCCTTGAAGATCCACATAAGGCGGGGGGCGGTGGTGGCGTCAGTGTTGAATACATCCGAGAGAAGTGCCGAGAACTCTTCGACTTGAATTTGGAGGACTTCCGGTTTCTCGACCGCGTCGAGGCCCTCAGGCAGGGAGAGGAGGTTGAAACCGAAGGTGACGTATTGGGGGTCGAGGATGACCACCCGATTCCGTTCGCTCGGTGAAATCGCTCGGAGTAGGTCGATCGAGGCATCTCCGGCGGGGTCGAAGAGGAACAGGGCCGGAAGTACGCTTCCCTTGTCCTCCTTCCTGAACAAGAGGTCTAGCATGTAGAGGATAGCGTTGGTCTTTCCGCTGCCAGTGCCCCCGGAGACGAGCATGTGGAAGAGCATGTCGTTGCGGTCGAGAAGCTTGACCAAGGGGGTTCGTTCCTCACGCAGTTGACGAGGGACTGCATTTAACGAGCCGTGGGTCCGAGCCCAATTTGTCATCCGGTCTCTGGGACTCAGCCCGGATTCCTTTCAGCCCCAACAAGTCTAGGTATCTCCCTCAGGAACTCCGGTCGTGGGGAGCTTTCTGCTACATCTAGCTCGCCATACACGGACTCGAGGACGCCCACATATTCTCTCGTGTCTCTCTCTGTTCGGGACGAGAATATGATCTCCGTCCTGCCCCCCGCGAAAGCGATTTCAAAGCTCCTCACCGTCGGCGAGGGCAGCAGGGACAGCCTCTCCACTTCCTTTTCCTTTAGAGGCTCGCTGATCAAGGGGACCTTCGTTAGCCTCAGTACCTTCGAGTGCGCCGCCTCCACCCTGGGCTCATCACCTTCGACGTCACCCTCCCTCACCTCGGCCGTGTGCTGCTTCCAGCTGACGGACTTCAGGAAGTCGGACTGTCTGGCCACGGGAAAGTGGAGGTAGTAGGGGACCTCCTCCTGGGTAATCATGAACGACGGCGGCTCGAGGCGGGATGAGGCGTAATTCGTGATGTAGGAGGAGATGTCCTCGACCATCCTCCGCTCCACTAGTTCGGAGAGCATCCAGGGGTTCCGGTAAGCGAAGACACTGAGCCTGTCGTGCTCATCGTAGCAGTCCCTGAAGGGCAGCCCTGACATCTGCGATGGGTCGCCGACCCATATCCCTTGTATAGCGAGGAGGACATGAGGCTTGTTAACGAGGGCTTCGATGCTTTTCATCCTCTCGGTCGATCTCCTGTACCAGTCGCGGTGCAGTTCGGCCCTGTCGGATTCGCTCCCGTCGATCAGGCTCGTTCTCGGAGTCTTGATCATCTCAGCCGCAGAGTGGATCGAGTTCTTCAGAGCAACGAGCGCGGGAGAGAGGTTCACCCGCTTGAAGAGGAACTGCACCCACGCGAACCTCGGGGACGCCGCCTCAATCGAATGAATCAGTTCCCCGACCAGGCGTTGAGGCGTTGCGAAGCGGGGGACCGAGACCGTGTCGCCATTGATCAATGAGACGTTGAAGAAACGGACCTCATCCCTGCTGTCTCCTGCGCCTTTCATCGGGGCCCACCGCCCTCCTTCTCCGGAGCAGACGAGGATGCGAGTCCCCCGGCGAAACTTGGACCCTCAGTCTTTCGCCTTTTGAGATGCCTCACCCTGGTCCCGAGGCGCGGGTAGGGGAGCACGTCCCTGTACGGTCTGAAGGGAATCGGTCCGGCCACGCTGACCAGCAAGAGGAATAGAGGAAGGGCGGCGGCCGCTTGCAGCGCGCAGAGGTAATACCACGCAAGCGGGATGGTTATCACGAGCCAGACGAGACTGATCAGAGACGAGGCGATTACAACAATGAATAGCGTGACTTTCCATGGGCTTTCCTTCGGCTTGGGGACACTAGCGCTGATCAAGCCCAAGTACAAACAGACTGACCACCAATCCTTCCGGCTCGAGTGGTCTCTGAGTGGTCGAGCTATCCTCGTCAGGTCATGGCGGTAGGCTGTTACGTACATGCCCGCGATCCATGGGATCGGCGTGTAGAGGAAGAGTATCCAGATAAAGTTCAACGAATGACTTGGGCAGAGGTCCTAAAAACGGCATCAACCGCTTAGATTTTCGGCTACCCTGATGAAGGAGCTCAACATGTCCATGCCTGCTTGAGTGAGCTCGTAGCACTTTCGAGTGCCCTGTGGCACTACCCTGATGAAACCTCGCAGAACGAGATGTCCGAGCATGCTCTTGCAAACAGACCAGCAGAGGTTCGACCTGTACATGATGCGAGTGGGGCTTTGAGGGCCTCCCTTCAGAGCGTCAAGAACGTGAATCATCATTTCCGTCTTTGACCTTCTGCCTTCGACTATGGGCCTAGACTTCTGGATACTCGAGAAGATGTTCGAGGGTGGACCTGTCCATTCATCTGCCTCGTGGGGTGGCAAGTTGCTGGAAAAGCCTACTGCTCAATTTAACGCCGCCCGATGATCTTCCCGCCTTGCACTGATCATCCATTGCCTTCAAAGAGTTGTCTCGCCTTCTTCACCTCATCTCCGAAGTCTATGCTGTCACTTCTCTGATATTTTGCCCCCTGAATCCTGTAGAACCGCGCCAAGATTCTAGTCTCGATTAACAATGCGCCCATCGGATGGAACAGATCGACGAGGGCGTCGTCGAATTCCTGCGGCCTGAGTGAACTGTCTGACAGGGAGACTCCTGCGCGGGCGAGCCACCATGAGAAGGACTTCAGCGCGTTCTCGCCCAGCATTCCCCTCATTGTTGACTCGCAGACTTCGCGGAACTTGGCGTCGAAGTCCGTCTCCCCAGAACTGGAGGAGCCCGATTTCATCCTGGCGTCACTATCATCACGGAGTCAGCGGTAAGGGTCCCTGTGTCGCCG
>CAZMON010000005.1:0-20659 GCA_964568185.1 uncultured Nitrosopumilales archaeon
ACATCATTGGGTCGCCGAGGGGGTAGGGCCCCCCCGAGCCAGAGATGAAATTCGCTGTCTCAGTGACCATGCCGTTGACCGTGACGGTACCTGGATCGGCGCTCCCGGAGTACGACCCCGTCCCAGAGCCCGTCCACGATGTGAATTTGAAACCAGGGGCCGCATACGCCTCTATTGTGACCTGCTGGCCGTTGCAGTACTCTGCTATCGTACCTGGACTTGTCATTCCCGCCCCCGAGGGGGAGACCTGCATCGAAAGGGTTCCCACGCTGCCGCACGAGTTCGGTACGCCAGACTGCTGGACGGCAGAAGCATACCAGAAGGAGGCCCCGGAGGACGTAAGCACCCCAATCGCGTCCGCCGGGTTGCTGCTGCCAAGCAGGGCGCTGTACTTCGACGAGCATGTGCCCCCGCCGCAAGTCCCTGTGGCAATCGAGGAGAGGCCCTGGTTGCTTCCGCTCGGGACGCCTGTGTTCCCACCGATGGTGTAGACAGAGCCGTTCGCGAACTTCAGGATGAGGTCCACAATTGTCGCCCCCGTGTTGCCGGAGTTCGTGACTGAGAGGCCGTTTGAGTTCTGGAACGAGAGAGAGGTCGATGCTCTGGCGGCCATGAGATTCAGCCCCGCCTGCTGCGCTTGAGCGGACTGGTTCTGGAGGCTGGAGAGGTATACCAACGCCCCGATCGCGACCATCATGACGAACACGAAGAAGATCGTCCCGATGACCGAAGAAACCCCCCTGTGCCGGCTGAGTCTCATCGTGAGCGTACTGGCAGTTCACTTTTAACGGGTCAGGCGGGCAAGGCCGAGACGGCTTGCTGTGCGCTCGCCCCCGAGGCTGCCACGTACAATGAATAACCTGTCCCGAGGTTGAAGACGTTCCCGGCCTTGATGGTTATGGTCACAAGAATGGACTGGCCGGGTGGGAGGGTCGTCGTGATGACTATGGAGCCAGGGCCGGACCCAGAGAACGAGGTCAAGGAACCTGTGACCGGGCTCTCAAGGGTGCCGCTGTAGGTCGATGCCGTCGAGATTCCCGAAGTCATCAAGGTGATTGAAGAGAACTGTACGTTCCCGTTGTTTGCAATCTGCAAAGTTTCAATGGCCAGACTGGATCCCTGCCGGATTGACGCATTTGAGACTGAGATGGACGCACCCTTGAGAGATGCTGAGTAACCGCCAATGGCGCTGTACACGAAGACCGAGGCACCTGACACTATTGCAACAAGCATGAATGTCTGGAGATAGGTCGAGACCGCAGTCCTCCGTCTAGGTTCCAATCGAGACCTCACTCCCTCCCGCATCGACGAGTGTGAACGTTTGACCTGAGGCGTGCACGCAGGTTGGCGCTGTGAACGAATACACCGTCAGACCACTCGCGATGATGGCGGCGTAACCGCTCCCTGAGTAGAGGGTGCCGTTGATGTAGACGGCTGTCGGCGTGAAACTTGTGATGCCGTAGTTGTACAGAGCGAGGGTGAAGGCTGTTCCCTCTGTGATCCCTTTGTACGTCTGAATGCAACTGCCGCTACCGGGAAAGACGGAAGAGTAGACGAGGGTAACCAGCTTTCCTGAAGACCCCTGCTGGGCGGAGGCGGCGAGGTAAGAGGAATAGGATGAAGCACTTGACTGGCTCAGCGCAGCCTCAACAACCAGACTTCCGAAAAGGAGGGTTGCGCCGATCATCAGCATGGTTGCGTACAGTTCGCTGACCCCGGTTCGATTGCTGATTTTCATGAAAGAATGGGGACCAGCCGCTTAAAACAAGGCGGGAGGGGCTCTTGCAAGCCCCTTCTATTGTGCTGTAATTGTCACCGACGCTGAAGCCGATGCGAAGTTCGCGTTGACTGTGACCTGTGTGCCCGACGTTGGGGCATTGGTTCCGCCGGTCGAGGACAGAGATGCGAACGAGATCGTCACCTGAGCCCCTGGCGCTAGTGTGAATGAATTGGATGTCAGCGAAAAGGCCGCTGATGCCGTTGCTGTCCAAGTACCTGACGACGTAGTCAGGCTGGTGAAAGCGGGTGCTGTGCCGAGAGCAGGCTGTGGCGATGCTGACATCAAGATGTTGCAGGGGCTCGCGCAGGTGATACTGCTGGACCCTGTGTTCTTGATTGTCATGGAGAATGCACCAATTGTGGATGCTGTCGAGCTGCCCTTCAGCGAAGCTCCGACTATCTGGATGCTGGAGTTGCTAGTTGCGCTACCCGCCAGACCGTAGACAGCGGCGGCAACGATGCCGCCGACAGCTAGGACGGCTGCGATGATGATGAAGAGATCCATGCTTTGGGAGATTGCTTTGCGCTTGTTTTCTGCGATTCGATGCGCTATGTTCATCGACGGTCAAGGAGTCAGAGGCTTTTAACGGGCCGACGTCGGCGCGGACTGGCGGAAGGAGCCAACAGCATGTTACGGCAACAAGGATTCCTGCACGGAATCAGGACTTGATTGCAAGCCCCCTAGCGCCCGGATCTCGGCCTGAGGCATCTTGATCGTCTTCTGTTGCAAAAGAAGTGGGGCCATGAAGAACGGGTCGGTTGCGAGGTCCTTCCCAGACGATTCCACCGCCTCACCGAACTGCTCCGTGACTTGTTTGACCATGGCGTTCCAGAGTTCCTTGTCCTCCATGCGCATGGTCCGGGGAAAACCCTCCCAGGACTCGATCTCTTCCTGGAGTCGACCTGTCGAAGCCATCAGCTATCCTGTTCTGCCGCTCTAAGATAAGGCAAGGAGAGCTTCCAGGAGCCGTGAGACAGACGGTAGGTCGAAAGTGATGTCCGCCTAGTCATCGCTGTCGACGAATCGTCAGGCACCTTCAAAGATGAATGAGAGATGCGAAGTTCAGGTAGGACATGACGAGCAGGGCTCCTACCGCCACTGCCATGTTGACCGATGCCCTGAGGGTGTTCTTGACCGTGAAGTCGGTCATTTTCGCGCCTATGATTCCCAACGCCGCGGCCGACACTACGACAAGCAGATTGGAGATCTGCAGCAGCTCGGGAGGGATTGCCCCTATCTGCAAGGTAGCCAGATGGAGATTGGTGAACTCCGGCCTTACCTTCGAGCCGAAGTTCTGCAGCACGCCCCCCATGAAGGAGATTCCGAAGGCGAGGAGGACCGGCGACACGTAGGACAGCATGAGATACGGGCGCATCTCCGCCTGCGTGTTCCTCTTCATTTCTACCACCTTCTCGGTGTACGAAGCCAGCTGGTAGACAGTGTCCACGGTCCCGCCGCCAGAGTGCGACATCTGCCCCAGGACGAAGAACACCATCCTCGCCAGCCTGCTCTTCGGGTCGGCGTGCAGCTCGTCGAGGGGGGTGCCCGCCCTCAGCTCCGATGCCACCCTGGCCAGAATGCCGTCGAAGAACGGAGTGTACCTGTTGTGGGCTGCAATGGAGAGAATCGACCTGTTGAGGTCGTACTCCTGCCGCTTGAACTCCATGATGTCCTTCATGAAATCCGGAAGCGCCTCCTCAATCTCCCTCATCTCTCTCCGCTGACGGATGACCGAAAAGCCGTAGATTGTGGTGAACAAGAACAGCACGCTCGCCGCGGCGATCCAGAGCTGTCCGGTGGCCAGGCCGAGCCCCAGACCCGGTAACGAGACCACGAAGCTCCGTCCAAGATTCCCCGCGAGAGGCTCGTCTCCGACCGGCTGCATCCTCCCGGCCATCGCGACAAGCATGATCGTGAAAAGGGGGATCCCGAGGGCCGTGAAGGCCAACAGCCCTATGATCGAAGTTCCCGGTGAGAACATGCCCACGACGAGAATCAGGAGTGGTATGACCCCGAAGAGCGTGACCATCATGCTCCCAACGATTCCGGCCCTCCCGGCGTATCTAGTCCAGCTCTCCTGGAGCTCGCGGAGCAGCGACCCGCTCTCCCCTATCAGATAGGTCGGGATGTCCCCTCCGCTGCGCACCTTGGAGGTGTAACCGTACAGGAAGGAGCTGAACTTCCTCGACGGGTGGTTAGATGCGAGCCTCTCGAAGCTCTGGTTGGGGTTCGACCCGAATATCGTCACATCCCGCCTGACGAGCAGGGCCTCGCGTCTGATGTAGACGAAGATCCTGGTGTCGATGATGCCGTCGAATATCGAATACAGAGGAACTCCTGCGCTGCCTAGAACGTTGACAAGAATGGAGAAGAACGGCAGCTCGCTCTCGACCCCTTCTCGCCGCTGGGTGGCCTTGTCCCGGAGCCTGAGTTCGGGGTAGATGTAGAGCACCGCTGGGATTGCGATGATCAAGGCCAAGGGAGGCCACAGTAGCACAGAGAGAATCAAGGCTGCAGGGACGATGACTGCCGCAGCGATCAGCGATGACATTATGGATTGGGCGGCGAGAGAATATGGATTTCCTATCTCGCCCGACCTTGACAGGAGCGTTGAGAACCTCTGGGCCCTATATTCCGCGAACCTCTTCAGGCGGTCCTTCCCCGTGACGAACTTGACCCACCTGTCCTCGGAGATTTTCTCCAGGGTGGGCGATTTGGCAGAGCCCTTGAAGGGATAGACCCCTTTGAAAGAAAGTAGGGAGAAGACTACGAGAGAGGGGGCGGGAACCAGATAGAGTGAAAGACCCGTAGCCTTGTACTCGTAGAGAAGCGCGCCTGAGATGAACAAGCCGACGATTGCGGCGGGCAGTCTGAGGTCGTAGATGATCGTGTGCTGAGACGCTCTTCTGAGGAATGTGCGGCCCTCTGTAATGGAAAACAGCAGGCCTGTCACCGCACCGAGGCTCACGCTGAGTAGCAAAGCGGCTTCGAGCTGGCCCAGAAAAGAAGACGACGCGGGCAAGGCAAGGTATGCGATGAATGAAGCGAGCGCAAAGACTGCGGTTATTGAAAACGTAACCACTCGTCTGAGGCTGATGGTTCTCAATTTGGGGCCCTCTCAAGCTCACGTGGCGATTCTCGGTTGATGTAGGCCCTGACCATCGAGGAGAGGTCCGACGGGGAGAATTCGCCTTTGCTGACAGAACTCGCTATGTAGGCCGCACGGGTCGTCAGACTACTCAGGATGTGTTCGTTAGTCCACCCCAGGCTCTCGGCCATCTCCTTCAGCCTGAAGCTCCTGTCGAGGACCTCCTCGGGAGTGGTAGGGGTGAAGGAGTCGTCTGCGAACCTGTACTTGAAGACGTTGACGATCTCGTGGGAATCGTGACCGACGGGCCTTATCTCGTCGACGCTGATGATCCTTCTCGCAGTCGTCCCGTCTGGCAGGGTGATCTTCCTCATCGTGGCTATGGCGGTAATGTCGCGGACATGCCCCTCAGCAAACCTCATCGGTGGTGTGGTCACCCTCTGCACACACCTTTCCGCATCCTCGGCGTGAACTGTTGTTATGGTCGAGAACCCGAGGGTGATGGCAGCGGCTACGGTTTCGGACTCTTCTCCCCTCATCTCCCCCAGGCTAAGGATAGTTGGGGAGAACCTCAGGGAGAGCTTTAGCAGGTCTGACAGGGTGTATTCGTATCTGCCCGAGGCCGGTGAAAGGCCTGCACGAGAAGACCTTGTCTTGAGCCTCTGCCAGTGGAGGTCGTCGGGCAGGTTGACTTCTAGCACGTCCTCGGCGGTGACGATCTTCGCCCTGGGGTTCATCATGGAGAGGATGGCGTTCATCAGGGTCGTCTTCCCGCTGCTGGTCTCGCCTGCGACCAGTACGGTAGTGGTGCGCTCAAGGAAGAGCCAGAAGTAGGCTGCCATCAACGCGGAGAGGGTCTTATGAGAGTAGGTCTCATTGTAGGCTAACAAGGGATCCGACTGGCGCGCTGGCCTGCTCGGGGGCGCCTTGACTTGTTGCGGAGCTGCTAGCTGCACTATCGTGAGTGGGTTCTCCTTCTGCTTCCTGATTGAGTACGTCGACCCTGGCCTCGAAATCTCGTCTCCCAAGGTCGCAGAGACCCTCCTGTCGGATGCGCCATGGAGCGTTACTTCGAGAGAAGGCTGGGCGAGGGAGACCGTTGTCCCGCCGAATTGCGCCATCCGCCTGATGAATGCCTGCAGCCGCTCCTCGCTTTTGTAGACGATGTTCGTCTCCATGAAGAGGTACTCGGTGAACCTCCTGTGGTAGATTCGAGCCGGCCTGTCCCAGCGGACGACGCTGATCTCCTCTATGTCGTCATCACCTACCAGAGGGTCGATCTCCCAGAAGCCGGAGAAGTCTTTCAAGAGGTAGTAGAGGAACTTCCTGTGAGCTTCCTGGACTACTGAAAGGAGCCCTGCCTTGCCGGCCGCCTCCCAGAGGTACCTCTCGAGGACCTGGCGGGGGCTTCCTGAAGTCTCGACTGGGATGGAGTCGCGAAGGTTGGCCTTCAGGAGGTTGAGGGCCTGAAGCTGCCTCTCTTCAAGAGGGGGAAGCTTGACAACATATTGGCCGATGGAGTTATTGTCGACAATGAAGACCTGGGCTGAAGAGTCGGGGTCGTCGTCGCGCGGTACGCGGTAGCTGTCGACGATGTTTCCCGGGATGGCTACAGGTGCTTCATCGCTACGCGAGGACTCGGAGGTAATGTCTGGCGTTGCATTGGGGTTGGGTTTCTGAGGTCGTCTAAACCAAGACAGGCCAACCATCTATTCAGGAAGTGCTTCTCACTTAAAACGCACGGAGAAAACGCATGCAATCCTCACTGTTCCTCTCTCGTCTCAATGATACTCTGAAACAGGAACGCGGGTATTATATGCTCAGTTCGAATTCTTTGTAGACCTTCATCGTGGCTAGCAATCGGCTCAATGCATACGAGGCCGCAATCGAAATCGTCGAACTGAACGCAGAGTTGTTCGTGGCGACAGTGGAATTTGAAGAAGGTAACCATAGGGCGTATCTGGAACATCTTAGGAAAGCCCAAACCCATCTTACAATCCTCATCTTGGATGAAGATCATGCCGACATTGATTTGTCTGGCGCCGAGTAGCTCACTCCCTCAAGTGACCGAACTTTCCTGTCTTCCCACTTCGTCAGGAGTCGTTGTGAAATACTTGTGCTCCATGTCGGTCAGCTTGTTGTAGAAAGGCACCCTCCCCTGCTCAGTGACCACTATCCCGAATCCCCTGTCAGACCGCTCCACGAAGGCCCTCTCCTGTTCGCTGAGCCCAAAGAGAGAGGCTGCCAGGTCTGAACCCCCTCCCCGGCCCCCCGAGTCCTGGTGGAGGAGGACCTTCGTGGCACATGACTCGTGGACCGTCCTTCCCTGCCCGCTCATCAGGTCCTTCCCATACTGCGTCGCAAGCACCAACGCAATGTTGTAGTGCCTTCCGGTCCTTGCCATTTCAGCCACTATGTCCATTGCCTCGGAGAAGTACAATCTGCCCCTATCGTCTGTGGCAAGAAAAGCCCAGGCCTCGTCGATGAGCAGGACCTTCCTTTGCGGAATGGGGAGGGACTTCAGCGCAGCCATCGCCAATGCGCTGCTCAGGACCACCGCTGACCCCCTCACCTCCTCATCGTCGGGGAGGTCGTCGAGTACGAAAATCGTCCTCGTGAACGGCTTCTGGGGCTCCCCCTCGAACATGAAATTCAGCGGCTTCAGGTTGGCTTCGAGCCTGAGTTTCAGCTGGTCGGAGATTTTCGCGCTGTACACATCCTGCATCGTTGCAGTGTCTTCCGCCTGGACCACCATGGATAGCTCGGCCCTCAGGTTCCTTTCGCTGTCACTGATGTGTGCCATCCTTGCGAGGAGGGATGAGGCTTGCTTCCTGTTGAAGAGGAGGAGCGGGTCGAGGCCCATCGGCTCTCTTGGGTTGAACCTGATGACCTTCGCGCCCGTTAATCCTGCGAAGCTGTGATCGTAGGTGCCGTCAGGGCCCTTGCCGTACTCGCTCTCCTTCACACTGTCGAAGACCATGAAGGCCAGGTCAGGGCATGTGATTGCCATCCTAGAGATCCAACTCTTGAGGAGCATCGACTTCCCGTAGCCTGTCGCCCCGACAACGAGGATGTGCGGGTTGCTTCTTCGATAAACGTCGTATATAATCGGCCCCTTGGTCTGGAGGTTCGTCCCGAGGAAGACGCCGTTGTTCTCGATTATGTCCAACCCGGCAAATGGGAAAAAGGCCAAAACGCTGTCTGTAGGCATCAAAAGGTTCGCCCCATGAAGAAACCCGGGCCCTTTTCCTGCTACCAGGAGGTGCTGAATCCCGCTTGGGGAGTCGAGCTCGGTGACCACGCCCATCACCGTATCCCAGAAGGATTCCGCCTTCTTCTTCAGCGATGAGTAGTCCTTTCCTCTCAGCACTAAGACGCACGACACTCTGAAGAGTTTCTGCGACCCCGAAATCACTCCCCTGGCTGCTTCCTCGGCCATAGCCGTCTCCTGCGTCAGTTCCCTGTCTGTTCCTCCCGCGATCTGGACCAGACCCAGCTTGGCCTGCAGCGTGTCTGCGTGGAACCTGATGACCGTCTTGGACCCGTCTCTGGAGAGCGGACCTATGGTTATCCTTACATCGTCGGTCATGTCGATTATGCTCCCCTCCCCCCTGTCCACAGCGAGAAATGCAGGGTCAAGTTCTGAAGAGATGCCGGTGATGGTGTAGGCCTTCGCGAGGTCCCCGTTTTCTATGACTGCATACCTCTTGAGATTGTTCGTGACTTTGTATTCTGGGATGTCCAGCACCCTGACGTACTTGTCCTGCAGACCCATGGCCGCGAGGAACCCTTCGAGCTGCTGATCGCCTTCAATGAAATACCGCCGGTACTTCACCTCGTGGAGCTCGTCCCCGACCACGACACTCATCCGGTCCAGCTTGACGTGGAAGATCACGGGGGAGCTGAGCTGCTGGAGGGCTGCCGCGAAACCAGACAGAACGGCGATACGCTCGCCTTCATTGAGGTTGAAGTAGTTGATTGGGCCGACCTCGTAGAGATAGGAGGCGCTCAAGAGACCTTCCTCATCTCCAGGGATCTCTTGCCTTTCACAGTGACTTCGACCTTCACTTTGTAAATCGGCTTATCCTCGCCCTCAATCCTCACTTCAAGGTCGTGAAGACCTATGTCGGCTGTGGTGGGTACGAAGATCATCGTGTAGGCGCTCTCCGTCTCGCTGATGGGGGTGGCAAGCGCATCGGTCCCTGGTCTCGGCGACCCGTCGACGAAGAGTGAGACTTTCCTAGGCTGCTTCGTCCTCTTCCATCTTCCGCTTATTGAGAGGGGCGTGAAGGAATCAGGGTTATCGGACTCGATCCGAAACGGCTTCTCCTCATCCGGCGCCACCCGCTTGTCAGGAGCTTTCTCCATCGACTTTTCCTTCCCCACGACCACTCGAGGAGTGATTCTCGTAAGTCCGCGCAGCCTCGCCAAGATAATCTGTTCAGGCGTCAGCATCTTCACCCGCCAGAACGCCAGGACGGAGCCGGCGAGGAGGAACGAGGCCACAGGAATCAGCTTTACTGTAGCAGTCGAAAGCGGAGCCGCGAAGACCAACCCGATCAGGAATGACGAGGAGAGAATCACTAGCTGTCTGGGACTGACCCAGACGATCCTGAGGGGAATGCCTCTCCTAGACCAGCGGCTGGTCTCCTTGAACCAGAGGATGCGCACGCTAGAAACGAGATGGATGAGATTTAACGAACCTCAGTTAGTAAGGGAGGTCGGACGCGGTGGTGGTTATATGCCGTTGCTCATGAAATGACTCAGGAAACGCGAAGGTAAATGGCAGAGTTGGAAAAGAAGGAAGGACAGGACGCCAGCTGGGTCAGAGTGAACGGAGAGGAGACGCTCCTCCACATCACCGACGAGTCAGTCATGTTCGAGAAGGGAGGCAATGTAAGAGGGTTCGAGAGGAGTGCGATCAGAATGATCAAGCCTGATGGCGATGCGATGGTGATTGCCTACGCTGCGGGGAACGAGGTCAAGTCAATCAGGGTGGAACCACTCACTGCTGTGGCGTCGCTAATCGTGCCTGAGCATGCTTCTGGTGCTACCAATCACGGCACTCGATCTTATTCTGCGCTCGACGAGGTTTTCGAAAAGCTGTACCGAGAAACAAGGAGTGACCTTGAGGAAAGGCTCGCCAAAGTGCAGAAAGAGCCTGAGAACAAGAGCCTAAGACTGACACAGAGTGAAGAAATGCGATACGAGGAGTCGTCACGACAAATGGCTGGCTTGGCGGGTGCTAAGCATGGATTTGATCCGAGGGCTGAAGATAACCCGATATCATTTTGGGGTCTTGAGAAACAGCAGTACGAGTTGCAGTTGGACGTTGTCAAAATCCTTCACATCTATTACTTGCGAGGACTTGCTGGTCCAAAAGCGGAGACTGAAGATATAGGTTACTCCGCCTACGAAGTCTGGCCTGATGACTGGGAACGCATTCTTGTCAAATTCAAACTGAATGATCAGCCATTCCTGACGCAGAAATTCAAGAGTTACCTAAGGTCGCACTGGAAGTATACCCCTGGCGAGAGGAAGCCCGTTCTTGCCGGGGCTTGAACCGATACCCGATTATCTAATATGAGAAGATGTGCGACTACCTAACCCTAAGTCTATCGATTTTCGCTTTCAGGGCGCTTTCAAACATCGACAGATTGTTGTGATACTGTGCGTCAAGGAGTCTGATTTCATCGTGGGGCACGCCAACCCCCAGGGCTCTTCCCATGATGCCCTTCATCTCGGCTGGCAGTTTCAATTCACCCGCTAACATCCCTCCCCTGTAATTCACGATGCTCTGAGTCGTCTGCGCCGGCATTTTGATGTCAATAGCCCTGTTAATCGATGCCGCCGACCTGCTCGCCCCCATACCACCAAGCGTCCCGACCGTCCCCATTAGCGCCATGTTCTGGGCCATGTGCGGGACAGCTCGGCCGAAGGCTCCTCCGAACCCTCCAAGCGCTGCCCCCGCCTTCTGGGAGAACCCCGCCCCCGACTGCAACCCGGAAACTGCTTGACCCGCGGCCGAGATCCCGCCCGATATTCCGGCCCCCGCCGGGCCCGCTGCCCCCGCTCCGATCGCTATCGCCGTCCCTGCGGACGCCATCCCGACCTGGCTCATGGTCTGGAAGAAGACGCCTGTCAGCGGGGCGAAGACGGTCGGGGCAAGTATCGCCCCTAGGAGCGCGGCGAGGGCGACCCAGTTCTTCTCGACTCCCGCAGCGCTGAAGATCGAACCGCCGTAGTTGTTGAGGATGTTCGCCGCCAGGCCTAGGAAAAGCGCGCTGATCACAGTCGCAAAGATGATCCCGAAGAATGTGTCCTCGATGGTCCCTGCGAACCTGGCAGTGAACCTGATGTTTCTGAGTACAAGCACTATCGGCATGGCGACTATCACCGACCCTATCAGGAAGAGGCGGGCGGTCCCGAGCATCCACTCCATCACCCAAACTATGATGCTCGCAATCCAGCCGATGATGTCCGTGAAGAAGTCTCCTCCGAACGCCAGGTTGGAGCTCACGGTCGCGATGTTGACGTTGTAGGTCGTGTACGGATTGTTCGGTCCTGCAATTATCTGCTGGTTGAGGATGTTGGCAAAACCCGCTATTGCGTTGTAGGCGAACGGAAGGAGGAAGATCATAAGCAGAGTTACGACTATGCTGTCGAGCCCTGCGAGGGTCCTCCTTCTGTCCCCCTTCCCGTTCCCCGTCCCTCCATCCATGAGATACAGGATGAAGTTGATCATCCCGGCACCAATCAGGAAGATGACAGCGACTTCGGCGAGGAGCATGTAGTAGCCTCCCAAGGGAAGTTGGTCGAACGTCGCGAAGAGGCTCGTGAATGTCGGGTTACTTGCTGTGATTCCGAGCTGGGGAACCTGGAAAAGCGGAAGCTCGACAACGAGTATGTAGAGGTTCCCGTTAGTGACCCCAATTTGAGAGCCTGACGTGCCGACGACTGTGTTGTTTTGGTCGTACGCGTTGATGACCAGCGTGTAGTAGTCCATCTGCGAGGGCTGATTGAGACCCTGTCCGACATAGCTGAGGTTAGAAATCACAGACGACGGATAGTTGAGGGATGACGGGTTGAAGCTGCCGCTGTCAACCGTGTCGTTTACGGCTGTCTTTGCGCCACCAAAGGGGCCGGTGACGTGTCCGACCACGTACACCCATCCCCCGAAGTGAAGCGGGCCGCCATTCCACGCACCCTGCACGGTGACCGTCGCGTGGGCAGCAATGAAGGATGCCCCGTAGATGTCATAGGAGTTCACTTTGACATTGGATAGGGTGATGGTTAGTGGAAGCTGCTGATTCAGGCTCTGGGCGAATACGCCGGTCACGGTTCCGATGAGCCCGATGATGACGAGACAATAGAAGAAGTAACGGGACGCTTTGCGATACGCAGATGCACTGTCGAGTATCCCGGCCTTCAATCCCACCTGGTGTTACACCGATTATCAGGCACTTTCATCGTTAAAAGAGACAGGACTCGATGCGTCAAGAATTGCGGTCGCCGAGACTTCCGACCAAAAAAAATTGGTCGGAAATACGTCCATTTGGTCTCCGAGAACCATTCGTCCCGTAACGGATTTATCGTCCGCGAGAATCGAACATGACCTGTAGGGTTTGTCTGAGGCGCAGCGAAGGCTGGCCGCAAATTAGTAGATGAGATGGTTACTCCTCAAACACTCGATTCGCTCGACCCTACGATCAGGAGGGCCCTGGTGGCTCTCCAAGAGCGAACTAACGTAACTTTCGGGGCCCCATAATACGAATCGCAAATGTGCTTCTAGTGCCTGTCGCCAGGGCCGATGATTCGTGCCGCTTCCTTTGGTTGCACGACGTCCAGAATCTCTCCTAGATTCGGCATTATAAGGTCCGGAACGGCTCTACCCAATAGGTCCATTGCTGCTTGCGGGGCATCATTTCCCGTTAATCTCGGCAATCTTGATGCGAAATCATGGTATGCTTGGAGCGTGAAATAGGTGTAAGCTAACTTCTTCAAGATTCTTTGATGCTCATCTGGACTCGGTTGAATATCAGGTGTCTTCGACTCTCGCGCCTTTAGCGTACGGCTATTTGCATCCATCATCAGGGCCCAAACTTGATACAACAATGCCGCTTGGCTCCAAGATGTCTTCCCAGGGCTGTTCTGTTTCTCTAGGAGACCCAACGGTGGGGCTCTTATCAGCGATACAGATGACATGCTCCCAGGAAGCCCGACTCCTCCTGCCAGTTCCTCCTTAACGGCATTTGTAATCAAGACGAGGCTCCCTTTGTTTTCGGCGAGTTCGCATGCTTCATTTAGCCACCGTTCTAGAACAAGGACGTTCTCGAAGCATCTGGCTGCATCTTGCAGGCTCTTTGACGAGCCAAGAGGCATCGCCATATCGGCCATTGCTTGCCCTTTTCGGTACCAAGCCTTGACATAATGTGTGTCCAAGAATATTGCTTCACTGAAGGACTCGACTGCATCCTCATTGTGTCCCAGATTCCTGAGCACGTTTCCTTTGTTGTACCAGTCGGTTGGGTCTGAAGGGTCGAGGATACTTTCTATGAGCGACAGGGCTTTCGCCCAGTCCTTCTTGACAAGGAAGAGGTCAAAGAACTCGAGTCTCTTCTGAGTCCATTCTTCCATGTGCTCAGTGACGTGAATGCAGTCGTGATGGACGAGTCTCTCTTCGGTCAAGTCCAAGGAACCCCTCATCTTTCCAGGATAAGTGAACGCCAACTCGCCTTGTGGTATTCCTTTTCCACATGCGGCGCAGGGTGGTGGACTTGCAGTGTAGGTTCCGTATCCTAATTCTATGATTTGTTCTCCCGACCCTAGACAGCTGCCTTTGACGCCGATCAGTCCTCGGTTATGTTGCTCCACGTGCATCGTGGCGTCGGGCCAATGATTAGCCCCTACAGTCTTGCTGCATGCGGGACAGCTTACCTGTAACCTGGTTACCGTGAATCCTCCTTTCAAGTCCATATTTCCACACCTTGAACAACCGAAATTCCAAGGTAGCGTTACGGTAGAATCAACATACCATATTCGCTCACACACCGAGCACTTTAGGATGTTAATCAATCCACTCTACTCGAGCATGGCCTTTAGTACCCGTGAATCATGCAGCCCAATCAATGTCTCACGGTCTGCCTTCCCTCTATGAAATCGTTCCTTTCCGAACGAACAGTATGTTCTCTTCCGGGAAGATCCCAAACCCTCGCCGTTGTAGCCTACGATTAATCATCACCAGCAAGAGACTCACGGCCTCTCTGTTCGTGTGACCGCAGAAGACGCAGACGACCCCATCGGTAAAAGAATCCAAATGGTCTGCAATCTGTGAGAACAATTGTCTGACTTGTGTTTTGGAATGGAAATCTAGCTTGAATTCAATCGCGACTCTCGTCCCAATCCCGATATCGGCACGACTCCTTCCAGACTCCCTCCGCGCAGGATTCTGCGTCCCATGCCCTTGGAGGTACTCAAGAAGGTCATCTCGATATGCCAGTTCAGAGCGGTGAACCCCTGGATTCCATTCGTTCTCAATCAGATCTCGCACCGCGGGGGTAAGGTTCGCTCCTATCAATTGACGCAGGTTGGGTTCGTGGAATTTTTATTCATTGTGGAACTGATATTGTTTGAAGGTGCTAGCGCGCATTTGGAGGCACCTCAATTTGGAAGACGGCTGCAAGAGATTGAAATCTGCGGTCGCCGGGATTTCCACCCGGGTTGCTAGCGAAGGCTGTAATTTCTCGGTGGGAGCTATACCCCGCCCCTGCCCGAGCCCCCACGCGCTCCCAGGTACTCTATGGCTCCCCAGATTCCGAAGATGGACGCGAATATGATCAGGATGCCGGCGAGGAGAGTGATGACCAGGTTCGCCGTGCTGACCAGGATGTCGGGAAGGGTTATCACGTTGCCATCGAGGGTGCCCACGCTGCAGACCCCCGAGGCGAGGTTGGTACATGGGAGGAGAAACGATGATGTCTGCCCTCCAGAGACCAGATAGGTGATGATGAAAGGGACGGCGAGCCCCAGCACGACCGCTATGATCGCCGTTTCGATTTTCTGCATCGCCGAGCTAAGCATGAGAGGACAGAGACTTGCCCCTTTTAACGGTCTGAAGTGTGCTGATTCCGCACACGACCCTCATGTGCTGATTCCGCACACATGCCTGACAACCTGTCAGAGAGCATCCGTCCTGACAACCCAGCGCTCCTTCAGCCGCCTCACATAGGAGGAAAGCTCTTCCTCCGTCCAGGATTCGATTCCGCAGACATCAAACACTATGAGGTCGGGGTAATGGACGAAAATCCCCCTCGGCATCCCAGCCATGATCTCTCGTCGCACCGATTCGAGGAACGAGTCTGTGAACAGGTACTTCCCCTTCGCCCTGGATTTCCTCACCACACCATCGCTGATCAGGGATTGAAACGCCCTGGTCACGAAGCTCTTGTTGACCGGCAAGCTGTAGACGGTGTGAGAGTCGAAGTAGACCCCCTCGGTGAGCATCTCGAGCACTATGAGCGAGGTCAGGGCTGTTCGCGGGAACCTGGGCAGAGTATCACCGCTTGATTCTCGAAGCGATTAGCTCCAGCGGACCGGCGACCTTCCCATCGACTATCCTCTGCCAGGTCTTCGTCTCGTGGTCATAGTGCAGGTCGAGTGCTTCTGTCCTTCGGTCAGGCTCGATGAAAGTCTCCGAGAAGTGGGAAGCGACGGCAAAGGACCTGCCTTCCAGGTGCCTCACGAGGATGTAGAAGTCCTTGCCACAGTTGGAGCATGTGCAAGCCCCTCTGACCAGCGCGTCGGCTACCTTCGTCTCCTTGGCGCCATCAGGGTTGGGGGAAAGATGAGTCACGTCGACCTCTCCCTCGATCTGAAACATGTTCCCTCCTCCGCATCTTGCACAGTTCACGACGATCACGCCTGCCTCGTGAATCTCAAGATGCCTGTCGGCAGACCGACCCCCGGTTTCTACTAGGCTGGCCTTGGGGGTTGTCGTCGACTCCTCTTTCTTGAGGCCGGGGAAAACGCTTGGGAACCAGTCCAAGTGATAGGCCGCTTCCCTGCTCTTCTCTGCTTCTTTCACATCGTCCATTCCGAACTCGGCAGCTGACGCTGCGGTCGTGAAGAACTCCCTCTCCCCCTCAACTTTGCATAGGGCTCCCAATTGAGATATGGTGAACTTCTTCTGCGACGCCCTCTCCACATCGTAGAGCTTGGCCAGCTTGTCCTGCCCGAGCTTCTCTGCGACAACAAGAAGGCGTCTCAAGCCGTCGTCAAGCTCTTCAGCGTCCACAGAGTCCCTGATCCTGAGAAACCCGGACGCCTGCTCCAGGACCGAGAGTCCCAGCCTCTCGCCCTTCCCCTCCTCGTTCTCCGCCTTCGCCTTCTCGAACATCTGAAGCTCTGAGAGGTTTTCGTCCACGTATGCGTTGTAGAGACCGAACCGCTTACCCTTCGTATTCTCGCTCAGCTGCTTCAAAGCGAGGAAGCGTCTGACTCCGATGTACACGTAGTAACCGTCCCCGTCGCTCCTTCTGACCACCCTCCCCGGGTTCAGCTGTCCGTTCGGGACGGTGTCATCCGCCACAGCCCTGATCGAGTCAGCCAAGGATGAGACGTCGTACTTGAACCTGAACGCGAGTCGTGGGTGGGGCTGGATCTGGTCTAGGGGTATCGCTATCAATTGAGAGGGCATTTCGCCTGACTACCCCTGCCAGTGATCCAGCTCGCTCTTCACGACCAGCGACCTCATCGCCGAAGGCTTCAGGTGGTACTTCCGGACCGTCAGGTCGCTCAGCGCCACAGGCACGACAGACTCGCAGGCTTCGAGGAGTGCGTCTTCGGCGAGCTTCTTCGGGGAGCGTCCGTATCCGTCTGCAGCCTTCAGGGAGTACAACCTTGCGTACTCGGCGGCAACTTTCTGCAGCAGCCCTGCCTCCCTGAGCAGCCTCTCAGTGAGCGGGAGCTTCGATATCGAGTATTTCCTGAACGCGCCTGTCAGGTCGAAGTTGCTGGTGATGAGCCCTCCGTGTAGCCTCGCCTCCTCGAGGACCTTGAAGAGCTCGAAGCTCTTGTCGTCGGTCCTGATCAGGAAGCTAGACGGTCCAAGCAGAACCATCCTCTTCTCGTAGTGTGCGTTCCTTGTAAGCCGCGCATTGCTTAGCTCGACAACCGCATCGTCGTCGGAAACGAATAGCGGAATCCTCAGATGGAGGCAAAGTCCGTCCCCGGTGGATTTGAACGGCCTTTCCTCGCCATTGATGATTACATGCACATCGCGAGAATCCGAGTAGACCTCCACAGACAAATCTTTCAGCTTCCCGATGCGATGATGGACCCTTGAGATGCAGAGGCTGACTTCGGTAAGGTTTCTGCCCAGTCTCAGGAACTCGTCTGCGACTGAAGCGATGGCGGCCTTCGTGGGCCCAAGTCCATCCATCAGTTTCACCGCCGTCCGCTCCGCCTTCTGCTTGACTGTAACTTTCACCTCGGATGACGCGTTGAACTGCTCCACGAGGGAGTCGATCCCCTTCCTCAGCGGGGCCATCCTCTGTTCTTGCTGAATCGAGAGGGAATAGGAGCCGTGCGCCCTGGCGCCGACGCTCCTTCCCAGCACCCTTGAGAGCTCGCGCCTGTCAAGGGGGGCCGCCCCCACGGGGCTGGCTCCCTCCCTGAAGCGGGGTCCACAGCCTACGCATGAGCCGTCCTCGAGGGGGGAGCCACACTCTTCGCACAATTCTAGGGGTTCTCCGTCGGCCACGTTTGGGAAAACGAAAGGTGCTTTTAACGCAGAACAAATCCATATGACCATGATTTGCGTCTCGACCTCAGTAAACATTTAAGACTTCCGTAGTTTTACCGTAGCCCATGCCAGACAGGGGGTTCAAAACAATAACCGTGACCACGCAACTCTACGAGCAGGTCAAACAGAAGGCGAAGAGGGAGAAGAAGAGCGCAGCGAGCTACGTCAGCGAAATCCTTGTGAACATGCTCTACGTCGACGAGAGGTTCGCGAACTACGTCCCGCTGCTCGAGCTGGTCGCTCTTGAGGTGAATGAAGTAATCATCAGGGACAACAAGAAGGACAGGATTGTGGAAGTGAGGGCCAAGAGGACTGACGACGGGAAGCTCAAGCTCCACTGCGCCTTGGACAACACTGACTACTGTCCGCACACTGCATTTGCGGGAGCCCTTCCCCAAGTAATCAACGCAGTCAGACATTGATCCGTCTTTCCACGCAGGTCTAGTCTGCAAGGGGAGCAATGAAGGAGCTAACCCCCCGTCTTGAACTCTTGCTGGACCGCTCTGCAAACAAATCCCCCGACCTCTCTCCCAACTCCTCAAGGAATGAATCGGGGGGACCTCAACGAGTTCATTAGATGGTTCACCGCGAGAGCAAGGTCTGAGTATTCCGAATTGGCTGAGGATGACTTAGAGCGCAGCTAATGACTAGATTCGAGCTTTAGAAGGAAACTATACGCTTTTGATGTTTCGTAGACCAAGAAGCCGAGTATAAGTAGCACAGCTGCGAGGTTGTAACCCACTACAACCAGTTCATTCGGCAGATCTAAGGATTCGGGCATCGGTCTCAGCAAGATGTTCTGGACGATGGTGTCTGCTAAGAGCAGATTGAAAATGACAATTCCAGCGAAAACCAGCCTTCGTTCGCGCCTTTCTTTCCGTTTCCTTTCTTCGATCGGCCCTTCACCGAGCTTCCCCCGATTGACAGGCATCCATGGAATTAAAATACTGTCCAAACAAATAACTATGACGGACAGAAAATGACCAAACGAGAACAGGCGGTCAAGGCGGTAATCGACGTTCTGAAGCAAGGCGACTTCACAACGAAGCAACTGGCGTCGAAGGCCAAGATTCCGTACCTTAGGAAGGCGGACAGAATCCTCGAGTTCCTGCACAACGTCGGTTTGGTCGAGAAGAAAGACGGGAAGTGGGTTTGGTCAGAGAGAAAAGCCTCTTTCTCCAGCAAGCATGAGTATGACATCGCCATGCGCCACTCGGAGTTGCTCGTGCTGTCGCACTCCAACGAGTCAGAGAGCTATCAAGGGCTCGATCATATGGACCCTTGGGCCGCAATACGGCTAATCGCGTCCAACTTCGACAAGCCGAATGAAACGGCTGAGGGATACGACCCTGCTCCTCTTTTGATGGAGCACCTGAAGTCTGGGTACGAAAAGGAGTTCTGGCTGCCTATGCTGGAATATAGTGCCCTTCAACAGAAGCATCATCTGCCCGTCCACGGGATTGCGGTAACACTCTACTTGGAGGACCTAAGAGAGGAGATTCCCAAGGAGGCTCTGTTTCGGAAGAGCGGAGGAGTCTTCGCTGGCGGCCCGCAGGGATTTGCCCCCGACATTGCGGCGAGGTTTCATTACAGGGAAGGGAAGGCGCTGTATCGAAATGATTTCGGACCCGAGGAAGCTGCAAGGGGGGTTCTCGGAGACAAGCCACTTTGGTCTCGGGGCCATCCACCGGGTAGTCCACCTCATCTGTGGGATTTCACCGGGGTCCCAGCCTTCGTCCCGTCAGCAGGTTACCCTGATGAAAAGGAAGCCATAGACTTGATTGTGAAGGAGAGAGGAAGCGAAAGGGTAAAACCGAAACTGGAGGCGTACTATAAGGCGAAGGCGGATTATGAGCGGGAGAGAAGAAAACACGAAAAGAACATCATAGACTTACAGAAGGAAATAGCCGCGATTCCTAAGAGGGACATAGAAAGAGCAGGGGAGATAGTCGATGCTCTCATGGGTCAAGTGAGCGGAGTGATCATGCGCGTCAGGCAAGGGATTCCACTAGCCGGAGTCTGCAGCGCGTGTCCTCTTCAGAAGATTAGGATTCAAGGGTAGGATGAGCAACCTCTTCCCTATCGCATCACGTACCGTCGTCTTCCCTTCCGCACTTCAAGGCCCAAACGCATATGCACCTCTTCGAAGGCAAAGACGGACTGTTGCGACTCCGAAGTCCTTCAGACAGGGTCATCGAACCAAGTAGGTTGTTTGCTGAGAGTTTCGAAGGAGGAAGGTACATTCTCTACGAAGGCGGCGAGGTTTTGGAGCCGGACAACTTGCCAAGAGGCCGGTACTTCTACCACTGGACTGAGGGGAAGAATCTTGACGCGATAACGAGGCGGGGTCTGAGTTCATCTATGGAGGAGGCCTGGCGCATGGAACAGTACCGCGAAATCGTCAAACAAAGAGAACCCAGACTGTATCTCGTAGCTCTAGAATACGACTGTCTGTCTCACATACGCTTTAACCAAGAGGGACTGGCTGCCCTGAGATTCAAACGCCTTCTCGTCAAAGAGAAGGAGAAGACGTTCGACGGAAGATACGGCGGTCACATCTTTAGTTTTTTCATCAGGGACGCGCTGATAACTTCATCTGATTTGGAAGTCTGTCTGGACCAAGAGTGGGTGGGTGGAAGGAAGAGAATCGAAGGCGAATGGTTACCACTCGATCCTGGGAAGAACTGATTTCCGTGGAGGTGCATCTCCTCTCCTTCTATCACGGGTCCTCTCACTGCTTCTTGCACCTCGGTTGTCTAATCGTCTCTTCTTTGAATGCCCACCTGTGAGTTAGGATTCCATACGAGGAGAGACGATCTTCCCGGCGGGTTCAGCGCGATGCTCCGGCCGGGAATCGGCGACAGACTCCAATCTGCCCACCGAAACCGTGGTATTTTTAACGGTCGTTGACCTCTGGGATCAACAGAATGGAACCCGGTAGCGAAGACAAACCCGGGTACCGAACCCGGGTGAGTGCGGGCCCGACGGG
>CAZMON010000006.1:0-14447 GCA_964568185.1 uncultured Nitrosopumilales archaeon
CGGCGACACAGGGACCCTTACCGCTGACTCCGTGATGATAGTGACGCCAGGATGAGGCTAAGGTCTTCACCTCAGCAGGGGAAGGACTTCGATGCGCAATTCAGTGAGGTCTGCGAGTCCACCATGAGGGAAATGCTAGGTGAAGGCGGAATGAAGTCTGTAGCTTGGTGGCTCGGAAAATCGGGCGTCAGTTTCTCGGACTGCTCTAGAAGGCCGCAGGACTTTGACGACGCCCTTGTGCACCTGTTCCAGCCGATGGGTGCGATTCTCATTGATGCAAGGATACTGGAGCGGTTCTACAGAGAGATGGGCAAATGCTATCGGAGGGGAGACAGCCTGAACTTCGCGGAGGAGGTCGCGGAGGCAAGGCGGGTATTCGAGAATACTCTAAACCCAGCGTAGAATGTCCAAAAGAGGGCTCTAGACCGGCCACCAACTGTCTTTCCTGAAGAGAACCCCACTTTCTCAACAGCTCTCTCAGGACTGATTGAAGAACGCATTCCCGCGTTAAATCGAAACTCTGGCTTTCCTGGCGATTTGACGCACCGACCAGGCGATGGCGAAAGTTCGTCCCCGGATATGTTGTCAGGTAACTCACGACCCGTTCGGAGGCCTCCGAGCAGGAGATCCAGGGTAGAAATGATGTTCGACATTCTCGTCGCAGCAAAGGGAGAGGCGGAGAAGCCTACGCGAGTCATGTACAAGTCAAACCTCTCCTGGTCCGTTTGCCAAGAGCTACTCAAACACTTGGTCGGGAAGGGCCTCATCAAGGTGGTCGCGCAGGGCGAACGGAAGTGCTACGAACTTACGCCGCAGGGCGACGCTGTATTGCTCTCTTTCACTCGAATCATCGAGGAACTGGGCGACCGGAAGGAAACCTTTGCGGATTTCTAGGCCAGCGCGTAACCCTTGCCCTCTCTTTTCAACAGACCCATCTCGGTAAGAATCTTAAGGTACCTGGAAACCGATCTAGCGCTGATCTTGATTCCTGCCTGACTGCATCTTTCTACCAGGGCCTCCCTGCTTGTGAAGCCGTAGTCAGCGATGAAACGGGTAAGCGCTTTTTCGACCGTCCCAAGCGGCTGCCCTGATCCGGCCTGTTCCACCGTCTTCTGCCCTTCGGGGTTGTTCTTGCTTTCGACCGTTGGCCCAGGAGGTTCTTCCTTGTGTTCCGTCTCGGCCCCTCCTTCCTGCTCTTTCTTCCCTCCCGGTGAGATCACATTGAGACTCTCGAAGTCTGTCTTGTCGACCCTGTACTTGGCCGGATCCGCATTTATTTCCGAGAGGATCCTCCGGACCTGTTTATCGTCGTTCTCCGTCGTAACCACGAACCTGATTTCTGAATACCCGCCTACGTTCTTCTTGTAGTTCTGCTTCACCTGATTGCTGTTCTTTCCTGGAGACATCTCCACCTCGACAGCCGTCACCGACGAATAGTCCCAGGTGTTGGGGTCGGGAGCCCTTGTCTCATCCTTCCTTCCCTTCTCCGTAACCATAATCGTCGAGGGCATGAGGACCGCGATGTCGGGCCTCTCACCCCCTGTCTCGCCCCAGTCTACAATGCAATAGTGTCCCATCGGCCAGTACTCCTCCTTGAGTAGCTTCTCTATCACGCGGACGTGCTTCGGGTCTCCCACCCTCGTCGGGCCAACCTTGACCTGGAACAACTCGAGAGCCCGAGGGGCCAGGCTGTAGATGATCGTCTTTGCCCTGTCCATCTGGTCGGCGACCTCTGGATCGGGAGGGAGCATAATGGGGTTCCCATACGTGTCCTTGCCCTTCATCACGTAGCTCTGGTACACGAAGCGAAGGGTAAGGAATCCGGCGTTTACAAGCTCGTTGAGGGCCTGCTGCACCGCGGTAGTGGTCCAGGTGTACTTCGAATAGAATTCAGTCCTGAGGCGGGAGAATTCCAGCGAGTCCGCGTCCGAGAACAGTTTGAGGTAGCCGGTCGTGAGTATCCTCCAGTGGATCGGCATGAACGGCACCCTGGAGCTGTCCTTTTCGTCTCCAGGATCGAAGGCGCCCCTGTAGACGAGGTCCGCTGCCTCATGGGCTCCGCCGTACTTTGCCTCCATCTCTGATTTCATGTAGTCGATCACCTTGCGGGCGCTTCTCACCGGATCCCTCAGCTTAGGAAAGGGCTCGAGGAGGAGGGGCCTGCCTCCCACGTCCTCGCCGTGGAGCCTCTTCCTCACTATGCAGGTGTAGTCGGGAAGGGAGACGAGCGCCTTCCTGACTTCGTCCTTCCAGCGGGGAGAGAGGAGCTCCGCGAGCTTCCCAGCGTCATCGGGTCCGACCCTGAAGGCGTGCACGGGCCCTACGTTTCCTACTATCGAGCTGAAGAGGTCCTGCCTTATCTGCTGGACGTTCTGGTTCACCATCCACAGGTACAGCCCGTCCTTCCTTGATTGGGAGAGGATGGTGTCGAGCAGCTTCAGGTCGCTGATGTTCTGGAACTCGTCCACGGCCAGGACCACGGGCGTCCTTGCGGAGGGTGCCTCGCCCGACCGCTCCAGCCTGAGGGCCCTCTTCTCCACCGCGAAGTAGAACTTCATCACGATGGAAGCGGAGATGAGCCTCCGAAAGTCGAAGGGGAGTGTCTTCGGTATCCTGAAGATCGTGAGCCTCCCGGGGACGAGCATCTCGTCCAGGTCGAGCCGGGTCGTCCTTGAGCAGAAGGTCCTGGACGTTATCGACTTCGGGGGGAGGACGAAGTTCGATATCCTGTTGATCACAGGCGAGAACGCGTCTTTGGGCAGCTTGGAGATGGCGTCGATCGTGCTCGCGATTATCTCGTCCTGCAGGCCCTTCGACCTGAGCATCCTCTCGATCTGCTCCTTCGGCCTGGAAATGAAGTCGGTCAGGATGTGGTAGAGGTCCTTGAATGTGGGGTCGTCCGAGAGCGTGTAGAGGTAGTAGAGCGCGCCCTTGAAGATCCACATCAGCCTCGGGGCGTTCGCCGCGTCCGTGTTGAACACGTCCGAGAACAGGATCGACAGCTCCTCCGCCTGCCTCTGCAGCACCTGGGGCCTACCCTGGTCCTCGAATCCCTTCGGCAAGGAGAGGGGGTTGAGGCCGAACGTGACGTAGCTAGGGTCGAGGACCGTCAGCTTCCGCAGCTCGGAATCTGGTACTACAGAAGCCAGCTCTATTGCAGCGTCTCCGTGCGGGTCTATGAGAACCAAAGCGACTTGGCCAGCGGCGAAGAGCTGACAGAGCCAGTACAGGAGCGCGTTGGTCTTCCCGGCTCCGGTCGCGCCTATGAAGAGGGCATGGAAGACCATCTCTTCCTCCGTGAGATAGGCGGCCAATGAGAGAAAGCGGAATCAGAACTATTAAGCGAAGTTTGCTAGAGCTGACTCAGGCCAGTGCTGCAAGAAGTCATATCTGCGTGGGGAGGTCAATCATCGTCATTTGCTTATATATCATTGACCTCATGATTAGTCAATCATGACGGAATCTGTCCTGCCCCTTGCCAAGCAATTCATGGTGAAGGAACTGACCTCGTACCAAGACGAGTTTTTCGGTCTGCTCTTCAGAGACATGGCTGGCTTCAGCCAGAAGATTTCAGAAGAGGTGCTTCGCCAAAGAGACAGGAGAATCTCGATATACGGCGTGAGGGGAATGGGAAAGACAACGGCCATGCAAGGGGCTGTGTGGCTGTTTCTTGGCTCAGGCGAGAAAGATGTTGGCGACCGTATCGCGGTAAACGTTGTTGTCGCGGGGGCCAAAGGTATTCAGAGCACAAGGCAGCTGTCAGACCTATTCCACAGATCTGTCATCCTTGGCGTGAGTAGGATTGCGAGTAGCTCTGCGATGAAGCAGAGAGTCGCTAGGTCGGCTGGTAGATACGCGCCTTGGGTGGCCAGGAAGATAACCGAGGGTACTGCCATCGTCTTCGCACCGGCCGCCTTGGCATCAGACACCGTCGAGAAGGGCGTAAAATGGCTGGTGGACAGGCTCGGGTACTCGAACATCGACTCGCTGCTGGCATCGAGGAACTTGGACCCCGACCAAGCATCGACCCTCCTGTTCGACAGGCTCGAAGGCATGGGCAAAAGGCCAGTGTTTGTCATCGACGAGCTCGACAAGGTGGATGACGACGTGATTCTTTCTGACTTCTTCGACGGGAATCAGGCGTGGTTCCAAGGCAAGCAGGTCATCCTCTCGCTCTCTCACACTTTCGGGGAGTCCCTCAAGAAGACGCTTGTCACGGCCGCGAGCAGGGTATCAAGGTTGGAGGCATTCCCCGGCGTTACCTCCTTTGACGACGCTTCGGAGATAGTCCGTGGCAGGGCCAGACTGGGACTCTCCCAGACTGGGAAGAAAGAACAGGAGGTAAGGGAGCTCGCAGACCGATTGGTCTCGGATGAGGTGATAAGAGCAGTGCTCAACGTCTCAGCCCCGAATACATACGTGATGCTCGAAAGGATGTCGCGTGCGCTGGACCTTGCGATAGAATCCAAATCAGCACGAGTGCTGCCTGAGCATGTGGTCAGTGAAGAATCAGAGGAGTTATTCCCCACCACACTAGAAGTCCTCATCCTAAATGAACTGAGGGCCGGCAGGCTTTCCCCTTCGGTGGTCTCCGACAGGCTTGTCAAGGATAGAGGTTTGGTCACACGTACCCTGAGGAGGATGATGGAGAGAGACTGGGTCGGGAGGGTGGGTTCGGGGAAGCGCGCTTACTACCACCTTACTGGGAAGGGCGAAGCTGCCTTGAGACGAAGAGGAGGAAAGGGATAGTTGACCTCACAGTGTGTCAATAATATATAGGTAAATGACGATGATTGACTCGGGTTCGCGCAAGGTAGCAGGCATCTTCAGATTTGATTCCGCCACAGAAAACCACAGGCTTTGCACCTATGGTGTGTGAAGTTCGCTCTAGCTGCCTCAGGTTCCATCTGCCCTGACAAGGCCCATCAGCCGGGGCAGGTTCCTCAGGTAGGGCGGCAGCGGGTCGATTCTTTCGTACTTCAGCTGCCCGTAGACGACGTCGAAGAGATCGGCGTACCGTCTCATATCCGCAACAGACCTGGCTGAAAGCACCACGTCGGTCTTTCCATTATCGTAAACGACCTCAAAGCTCCTGACCTTGGCCGAGGCGAGGTGCACCAGCGGCTGGATTTCGGAGTCGTCAAGGGGCTTCTCGATCTTGGGAACTCTCCCCAGCCTGACAAGAGGTGACACGATGTCACTCCGAACCATTGAGCTTTGGGCTCCTCCTACCGTTCCGACCGTGAGACCCCTCGTGAACGTGCCCCATGAAAGAGAAGTGAGCGAATTCACGCGTTCCCCAGCCGGGAGGTGTACGTAGTGAGGCATCCCCTCCGGTGTGACCATGAAAGAGGGAGGTTCGAACCTCGATCCGACGTATCTGTAGAGATAACCGGATACGTCATCAACCATTCTACGGGAAACAAGCTCCAACAGGATTCTCGGGTCACGATAGAGAAAAGCAGCCAATGCGTCGTGTTCGTCCACGCAGTGGTCGAACGGGAGGTCTCTAGGAGAGCTTGCCTTGCCGCCTACCCACATCCCCTGTATCGCCATCGTCACGGTCGGCTTGGTCGCCGTCTCGTCAATCTTCTTGATCCTGGCGTCCGCCCTCCCGTAGAACTCGCGATGTAGGTCTCTTTTCTCGTGCTCTTCCCCCGAGATGATGTCCGTGGCAGGTTGTTCGATTTCCAGCTTCGAGGCACGAATCGCGTTCTTCAGGCGGACCAGGGCAACGGAATAGTCTGTCCTGACGAAGAGCAACTGGACCCAGGCGAACTCAGGGTTCAATGTCTCGATCGAGCGGATGAGGTTCGCCATGAGCGCCTGACTCTCTTCATACACAGGAGTCGACATCACGACCCCATTTCTCAGAGAGAAATTGAAGAAGCGCACCCTCCTATCGCTTCCTCCATCTGGCAGAGTCCTTTTCACCGGGGTCACTTCTCTCCCAAGTGCTCGTCCAGTTTCTGCAGGCCGGAGGGGAACGGGCCCGTTTCTACCGGCTGTTCTTCAGTTATCCAATCGTCCTGGTATGTCCCTGAATCGGGCACTTTCGGGAGATGCTTGATTCTGGAACCGAGGCGAGGATATCGTAACGCATCGGCATGCGGTCTGCTCGGGAGCGGCCCCAGATACCTGGCTGCCGCGAAAGATAGAATCAGTCCGGAAGCCGCCTGAGCGACGAGGAGATTGTACCACACCGGCGGGAAGAACCCGAGGCCCCAGGAGAAGCTTACGACCCCAGCGGCAATCAGGCTGGCGAGGAACGGGATAGAGACTCGTCTGCTACCCGGTCTCGGGACCTCGACCTGCCCGATGAGCCCAAGATACTTGCAGACCGACCACCAGGCTCCCAGGCTGTGGGAATCCCTGAACGGGTGAACGAACCTGGAGAGGTCATGCCTGTACGCGAGCAACGTGAAAATCGCCCAGTAGGGGAAAGGTGAGTAAAGAAACAGCAGCGCAGGGTAACTCATCAGTCTCCTGATTTGCCCCAACTCTTAACGGCGGCATGGTGATCCTGGCAACGTTGCCAATTCTTCTCCAGTTTGGCAACATGACGTTGCCAATTTGGCAAGGACGTTGCCAATCCTGCCTTCTAGAGCACGTTGCGGCGTGGCAACATTGCCACATCCCCAAGAAATTTGGCAACGTAAGTCGGCCCCGTTAAATACTCATGACCTCTTTATGGGCAGTTTAACTATTTTCTCTCTGTTCCGAACTGCGCGGTAACGCATCGTGCCAACGTGCACTCCAAGATTGTCTATTCAATCACACTTCTACGCGCGCACCATCCACACGGCTTCGCTTCATCGAATCATCGGAGAGACGATGACATGGGTTAGACTTTGGTTGACTGTTTCCCACCCGGCCGCCTTACCCGGGATCAACGGCCATCCCCTGGGCATGCTGATGCCTTCTATCCACCCAGATGGATGTAAAACAACTCCTCTGCTATCGGCCTCAGGAAGAATGGCCTACACGGAGGCTCCACCCCCGACCTTGACCGGTCCGGGCCACAGCTGAAACCAAGTTCCAACCCGTCCACCGGGAGGGAACGCCGCTGTGACCGGAGGACCTGCAAGAAAGACCGCACCGGGCGTATTTTTGGCCCGTGCCTTCCCGTTGGGGAGAGAGTGAAGCGTCCGAGGGACGTCCATTTCTTGCTGCACAATTTCCGGCTGAAAAGAGGAGGTGGTGCGCTGTCTCCAGTCGAACCATGGACACGCGCCAGGACGAAGGCAGGAGGTAGACCAATGTACGCGGTTCCTAGGTTTCTGAAGGGTGGGCTCGGGGGAGATCCCCGGGACAGTGTAAGGGCCCTTGAGTCGATCAGGGGTTGCAGGATGCAGGAGCAGGAGGCCGACGCCTGGATTGCAGTCCTGGAAGAGACTCCCAAGGAGGACGGATCAACTTGCTGAGGGAGATCAAGGCCCTGGCCGAAGGCAAAGCCGCCATTCCATCCGGCCCAGACATACGGGCGAAAACAGGCCAGGCATCGAAGAGCCAGAGGAGCAGGTTCGGCGCGGCCAACGAGGCGGCGCTCTGGAGCATCCAGGAAGAGCTTGTGAGCAAGAGGATGGAGGCTCTGGCTGAGAAGCTCGGCCTTTCGCCAGAAGAGTCGCACATCGATGTCCGCAGGACCGCCAGCGGCAGGTGTTTCGGCCTGCTCCGGTTCATCGTGAACATCGGGTATGGCGTCAGGGAGGTCACGGCAGTCGAGTACCGCGGGTCCGAACGTGGTCCTGACAACGCTCAGGCGTTGGACCGGGGCTACTTCGGCAACAGCGCGAACGATGCAGCCGAGATACTGGCGAGTATGGACTCCCTCAAGCCGACCGAGGTCGTGGCATGGACCAACGGCAGGCTGGCCTTCCTTGACGTGGTCATGGAGAGGATAGGGACCTCGGTCAGGGTCTGCACCAAGCCGGTGCCAGGGCCAGGACCAGCAAACAAGGGACCGGAGAAGGAGGGCGAGTGAGACGACTGCCATGCTCTCGGTCCCCTACAACATCGAGAACGTCCCCCACAGGACCTGGATGAAGGCCCTCTGGATGATGAAGGGGGACACTGCGGGCGCGAGGAGGCTGGCCAAGCTCCTCGACGAGTCGATTCTCCCCATAGTGGAGGATGGGGAGAAGCTCTTCGGCGGGAGGGTGACCGCAAGGATACTCCTCGAGAGGGGAGTCGCCGAACTCCTCTCCAAGATTGAGGACAGGCAGCTCGGGAGGCTTCCCGCCAAAGTCCACAAACGCGTCCGCCACTGGAGCGTCGCAATCCCTGTGGCAAGCGTGAGGGTGCGCGAAGAGCCCAGGCATGGGACCTGGCTCGGACTGTGCGGACCTGACGTGGTCACGTGGACCGTGAACGGGGTAAGGATCCCCAACGAAGTCATAGCCGAGCAGACGCTCCGAGAAGCGGCTGCCGAAGGGATAAGCCCGCCAAACTGCCTCAGCGATCGCATACCCGCCGTCGTCTCCACGGGAGAGCCCGAAGGCCTCGACATCGAGGACTACGTGAAAGGCCACCTGAGGTACTGCGGGCGCCTCCCCAAGGGCGCCACCTACCTCGGGACGATAAGGTCCGAGGAAGACGTGGAGAGTGCGAGGCAGGTCTCGGGATCGTTCGCCGTCCAGGATGAGAGAGGCGAATGGATGCTGTTCTGCATCAACCCGGGACACGCCGGGCATTCCGACTAGCCGAATCAATCCAGCGACCAAAGGAGGTGTCGAAACTTGAGAAAACTAGGGTTAAGTGCGTACGAGGAATTCGCCAGCCAGGACAGGTGCCCCGAGTGCCGAACGAAGCTGGTGGATGACGGAGGGGAGCTCGCATGCCCATCCTGCGGCTTGGTGCTGGGAACCAGCCCGACATCTGGAATCCCGCAGGCGTCAGGAGCGACGCTAGAAGTTCTGGGCTCATACGTCGGGCGAGTACCCGCCAAGGGAGAACACGGACCGCAGAGCGGCTACGTCTTCGGAGTGACGAGGGTGAGGGCGAACGCCATCGGGCGCGATCTTTCGTCAATTCAGTGCTCGAGGCTCATAGAGAGGGTGTCGTGCAGGTTCCTTCTGCCAAAGGGAATCGTTCAGAACGCGATCCAGACCGCCGGGAGGCTGCTGCCGGACAGGAGGATGTACCGCGTCGCGATGCCGGGGATATCTGCCTATTCGCTGCTATACGCATGCAGGTCGGCGGGAATCTCCCACGTCGGGTTCAGCGACCTGCAGAAGGCGTACTATGAGACAGGCCACAGGGTCTCAAGGTCTCAACTGCTTCGCATCGGGAGGGAGTCGTCCCTTCCACTTCCAGCAATCAGAACCGAGGTGCTGGTGCAGAGAGCAGTGGGGAAGCTGCAGTCCGACGCCGCGGTCTTGGACCGGATCAAGAGGGCGAACATGGACGAAGGCAGGTACTTCGCCAGCCTGCTCGAGGCGGCGAGGAGGACGGCCGAAGAAACCGGCGGCCTGGGAGGTTTCAGTCCCAAGACGTTGGCCGCAGGCTCGGTCTGGGTTGCAGCCCTACGTCTCGGACCGAAGCTGATCAGGCAGAGAGAAGCGGCGGGGACCCTCGGGATCGCCGAGTATACTGTTCGGGAGTTCTGCAGCAAATTCAGAAAGCAACAGGAGGCGAGATGAAAGATGGTCGGTTTCAAGGACGTACAGTTCATGAGCGCCAAAGAGAAGGAACTGGTACTGGCCCAGTGGAAGAGGTTCATGGAGCGGGGCTTCAGCTTCGAACACTTCACGGACAGAATCTACAAACATTTGACCCTTCATTGCTCCTTCATAGCGCATTTCGACAGAAACGGCTTCTACAGCACCTACTTCGAGAACCCCGAAGCCACGATCAGGTTCCTGAACCAGTTCGACAGCGACATTGGTCTGCGGTCCGCCGAGTACGGGAGCACGTGGTGGCTGGAGGGAGACTACGCCGACATCAACAGGGCGATGTGCGAAGTCGTCGACGCGATAAAGGGGAGGCTCTACTCCGAGCTCACGCAGAAGGTCAGGGGAAGGGACCTGGCGATCGCGAGCCAGCTGCTCGCGAAGCACGGGATACACTACCAGCCCCCGCGGGCCCTGGCGAGAAGCCAGAGCCCTCCCCTGCAGTGAAAGGAGGTGAAAGCTTGGAAAGCCGTCAAGAACCAGACCTGGAACTGAAGAGCTTAGGCAGTTTCTACGGGTCGGAGCACTACTATCGCCTGATGGGCGGCATCAACGCTACCGACGGGGTCCATTACATCATGGAGAACGGCTACTCCTGGCTCGTCACGGACGCGGACGTGATCCTTAGGATGGAGCCGAAGGTGCGCGGGCAAGACTTCGTGGTCGTCCGTCTCAAGCTGCTCCCAGAAGGAAAGACCAAGGTCGTCTATGAGGATGGGAACGACAACGTCCTCTACGAGCAGAGCTACGAATTCAGCGACGCCAAGAAGGAGCTGGAACTTTTCTTCGCGGACGAAGTGATCATGCTTGCAAGCGAATATTGAGCTTGCAAGGCCCCGCATGAGGTTCCTTGAAGAAAGGGCCGAATCGCTGGTCTTCCTCGACGACTCCGCCGTAAGGGTGGTAAAGAAAGACCCCTACAACATCGTCAAGTACAAGATGTTCAATGGCTTGACGATAAGGTACGTAGCCAGAAACGGGACCGACACCCTCAAGGTCGAAGAGGAAGATGGCGGGGATGCCTTCCTGTGCGACCTCAACGGCCGTGGGGTTCGCGTATGCGACGTGACCTCGGTGTCGCAGGCGATAATCGAGCAAGCGGCTACAGGCTCCACCGAACCCCTGCTGAGACTCTGGCAGTGGCACGCTCTCCTCGAGGAGCTGGAGCTGACCGTCCAGCCCAACTCAGGCATGATCAACGTAACCAGGGAGGGAGTCTTCTCAATCCCAGCGGGGGTGCGCGTAGATGTCCTCGAACGCAGCAAATCCGGAGACGGGTCCAAGGTCGCGAAGATCCTATTCACGGCGACAGGAAAGAATGACTGGCTGTACAGGGCGTTCAGGAACCACAGCTACGCCGTCGCTCTGATAGGCAGAGATGAGACAGCTCAGGTGTGGCTGCATTACGCGCCGCCCGAGTACAGGGACAGGGCGCTCGCCGACTGCGAAATCTGGCTCGCCGGAGGAGCACTCGGAGACACCGTCGTATTCTGGACGTTGCGATGAGAGAAAACCGATCGACAAACAGATTGACAAATTCAGAAAGCACTTGGAGGTGCATGTGAAATGGACATATTCCGACAAGGTGACGTGATCGTAGCGCCGAGCAGCATACCGAAGGGCGCGAAGCAGACTGGGACGGAGGTCCGAATAGCGAGCGAGACGGGCAACCCGCACGTCCTGAAGGGGAAGGTCTTCTCCTCAGGGAGTCAGCAGTACGTCGTGCTGGACGAGCCGACTGAGATGACCCACCCGCAGCACGCGCCGCTCTCTCTCCAGCCCGGGTCGTATGAAGTCAGGACCGTAAGGGACTACATCGGCCGGGTCATGCTGGATTGAGCAGGACCGCGAGTCTGAGAAGAGGGGGCAAACGCTTGCCCCCTCGCGTCTCAGGAGGCGCCTTCCAATCATGACGCAGGAGATCAAGATATTCAAGCCCACCCTTGTCGAGGAGAATCCCCTCCCCCTAGGGATCGAGGAGCTCTCCTATGCGCCGAAGCTGCAGCAGGCTTCCAGCGGCGGGATGATCAAGGTCAAGCTGGAAGAGGATGTGATAATCCAGAGAGTCTCTCGCGACCTCTACGCCAACCCGAAGTCGGGCTTCAGGGAGTTCTACAACAACGAATGCAGAGCTTGCAGGACAGCCTCCCGCGTATACGGCGCGAAGCCGAGCGTCGAGATCACCATCACTCCATCGCAGAGGAAGCTAGTGATCCAGGGAATAGACAGCCTCGGCATGTCGCAGGACAAGTTCCTCCAGGTCTACTCAGTGCTGGGCAGGAGCGACAATTTCTCCGGCGACGAAGTCGGAATGTTCGGCCTGGGCAGGGCCGCGTACACAACTCTGACCGACACCATGGTCCTCGAGACGTTCTCTCGGGAGGACAACAGCAAGTACGCGGTCATGGGCAAGAGCGGCGTGGCATACAACCTGCTGCCGCAACCCGACCTGGACTGCTACGGGACGCGGGTGACCTTCGTCCTTGACGCGAGGATATCCCTCCCCGACCTGTTGGAGTACATCGTCGATTGCACGGCGTTCTCAGGAGTAGAGACCTATCTGAACCTGGAGGAGAGCATGGATCTGCAGAGCCACTACAGGTCTGACATCCCGAAAGAGAAGGGAAGGCACATTCTCGGCCCGAAGAAGTTCGACGAGCGCCTGGAGCAGATGGTAAGGAAGGCGAACACGTGGCACGACGTCGTCAGCTACTTCCCCCTGCACATATCAGACGAGGACTTCGAGCTCTACGCAGCCTTCGTCGTCAGGAAGGACTACAAGGGCCTCTCCGCCTCTTCGGAAAACTCGGACGAGAAGGAGGTCCGCCTCCTTGGCGCCCCTGTCGACTCCAGGATGGAGCTGCCCTTCTCAGCCTGGATACTGAACCTCAAGGATGAGCGCAAATACCCTCCGACTGCGGACAGGGAAAGGCTGACCGACCAATCCGCGAAGGCAATCCAAGAGAGGGTGGAGTCGAGAATCCCGGAGGCCATTAAGAACATCTTCGTAGCCTCGGTCGCAGAGTACGACGGCTCGCAGTTCAAGGAAGTGCTGCAGGGATACCACGCCTTCAGACTGGAGAAGTTCCTCTCGCCCGAGACGCTCGACGTCTGCAGGTTCGTCACCCTTGAAGTGAAGTGCTACGGCGAGAAGGAGAAGAAGAGCCTCTCAGAGCTCCTCCCGGCGAGAGGCGGGTTGTTCTACCTCCCTACGCTCAACGGGCACAAGGTGGCCATGATCAGGTCGGTGGACCCAGAAGCCGAGGTGTTCAGGTTCGTAAGGGATGATGAGACACCTCTCGAAGATCTGCTCGAGCTGGTCCAGAGACACGGCGTCAGGCTCGCCGACGAGTTCCTCCGCGAAAACAAGCCATTGGTCAAGAGGCAGGAGCTGCCGCTCGGAGACGCTGTGGTCCATACCGCGGGCACGGCCTACTTCAGCTGGGGCAGGTTCGAGACGGTGAGGAGGCACGTCACGAGAGTGGAGGCTGATGCGCTCGACGGCACGCCAATCAGGCTCCCGAGGGGCAAAATGCAGCCGTACCTCTCCCTGCTCTCGACCTTCAAGACGAAGTACGGGCTTGTGAAGGACAACAGGAGGATGGGCGGCGGCATCTCGTTACACGAGTTTGCCGAGACGCTGAGCGGGAAGAAGGTCCTCACCAACAAGGGGAACCTCACCTTCGATGAGGTGGCTACCCTCCAACGCAGCCCACGCCTGGTCCTCTACAGCGACCCCGCGCTTTCCAAGCACTTCACAGAGAGAGACGACCTTCTGGTCTTCGGCGACGAGGACCTCCTGTTCGAGCTGGCCGTCTTCCTGACCTACAAGGGCGCCAAGTTCCAAACGGACCTCTCCGGCCACGAGGAGTTCAAGGAGTTTGGAGAACCCCAGAAGCTGTACGCGTATCACTTCGTAGGCTACGCTGACTACGAGAAACTGGGCGACTCCGAGATACTCTACAGCATCATGCACGTCGTGAAAGCGGTCAAGGACGGGCGCCTGAGAGAGCTCTTCCTCAACGCGGCACAGTGGAGCAAGAACGCGGAAGAGGTTGCGAAGATGAGGAAGGACGTGCTCGACTTGGACCGACAGATCTCGGAATAGCGAGACAACAATTCGCAAAGGTGCAGAGGTGAATCCCATTGGCACACAGACTGCCTGAATTCAAAGGCTACACAGTGGACCGACGGCTCAGGGAGTTCCGGAGAATGGTCTTCGGCGAGATGCCAGAGTTCATACCCTTCCAAAGCGAGAAGGGAAGAGAATTCACGGCAGAGATGCGAAAGAAGCCGTGTCGGTTCTGCCACCATCAAAAAGGAAGAGACGAGCACAAGGCCTCCGGAAATGGGGACTGCAGATGCTCCTGCAACCACTGAGAGACAAGGCGGTGAAGACTTCATGGGTGAAGGCAACGGTCAGCCGGAAAGGCTAGATTTCCTGAAGGACGATTTCCAAAGGGGTCCCAAGAGGTTCTTCGAGTGGGTCTTGGAACTGAGGGACGAGGTGCCCCAGCTCCGGGACAAGCTCGAAACTGCAGAGAGCATCCTCTCATCGGTGCTGGATTGCGGGACTCTCGACATTGAGTGCATCTACGACATGGAGAAGAATCATCCCGGCACTGTTGAGAGAGCGATCGAGCTGAAGGAGGAACTCGGCAGCATAAACTTCGGGAACTTCGTGACGGCCGCAAAGGACAAGGCTCTCAGCGAGGTCGAGAATGAGATTGCGGAGGGAGACACCGAAAGCTTCCGCGACATGATAGTCGACGACAA
>CAZMON010000007.1:0-13475 GCA_964568185.1 uncultured Nitrosopumilales archaeon
CACCAGACTGAAGAAGACGGAAACGCGAGCTAAGCAGTGACTTCCTTCGGCTTCGTCGTGAAGATCCTCTGCTCCAGGTCGCTCATGTGGTTGTAGAAGGGGATGTGCCCTTCTGCTGTCAGCAGGAGGCCCTGTCCCACCTTGGCGCTCACCACGAACCTCTCCTCCTTCTCGCTGAGGTCGAAGGCCTCCCTGACAGTCTCTGCGGCGGCGTGGTCCTGATGGAGGACGACCTTCGTTGCGCAGCTCTCGATCATGGCCCTTCCGGGCCCATACACGTTCCCTCTTCCGAGGAGGTCGGTCGCCAGCTGGGTCGCTATGCAGAAGGATGTGTTATAGTGCCTCCCGGTCCTCGAAATCGTCGGGACGTATTCGACCGCGAGAGGGAAGTACGACCTGCCTGTCCTCGGGTTGACCTCCACCAGCGACCACCCCTCGTCGATGACTATCGCTTTCCTGGCGGAGACCGGAAGCATCTGAATCTGCTTCCAGATGGCCGAGAGGGCGAGGAACGCTGCCGCGTCTCGCAGCTCCCCTGCCGGGAGGTTGTACAGGACGAAGACCATCCTCGGGTAGACCTCCATTTCGCCCTCGAAGAGGAACCTGTAGAGGGGGAGGTTTGCCTCGAGCCTCTTCTTCAGCTCCCCGGAACTCGACTGAAGGAGTTCCGAGACGTTGGATGCCTTCTCTGCGGCTATGTTCAGGTCGGCCACAAGGCCAGGCTCGTCTTCAATCTTCGCCACGCTCGCGAGGAAGTTTGTCACATGCCTCTTCTCGGTGAAGACCGCGAACGGGTCCAGTCCCGCGCCCTTCTCACGGGAGAACTCGTGGACTGCGCAGCCGGTGACCCCCGCAAAGGACGTCTCGTACCTGCCGTCAGGACCCTTCGAATACTCGGGTTTGACGATGCTGTCGAACACGTAAGCGTACATGCTCTTGTCCTGGGCGAGCATCCTTGAGAAGGTGGACTTGATCCACGAAGACTTGCCGGCCCCCGTGCTGCCGATGAGCGCCAGGTTGTAGTTGTCCTTGTCGAACACGTCGTAGATTATTGCATTCCCGGTCTGGAGGTTCTGCCCCAGGAACGTGCCGTTCGGGTCGATGATGTCAAGGCCGGCGAAGGGAAACATGGCCGTGGCACCCGCCGTGGTGACGAAGAACCACCTTCCTGCCGCCCACCCCGGGCCGTTGCCAGTTAGGAGCGGCAGCTGGAGGAAGTGCGGGGAGTCGATTTCGTCGACAATCCCGCCAAGAGCCTGCTTGAGCTTTATCCTGGCGCTGGCCAGTTCGTCGTGCGTCTTCTCCCTGAGGACGATGCTGATCCTCAACCTGAAGAGGCGCTCTGCCCCAGCCGCGATCAATTCTGCAGCAGCCTGCACCCGCTGAAGCGTGATCTGGTCCTCCGGGTCGATGAACCTTCCCTCGCCCGCCCTTATGTTCAATTCTGTCTGAAGAGCCCTCGCCCTCTCCCTGGAGAGCCGTTTCGCCGCGTACACCTCGATGGGCACGACGTCTATCTTAATCGAGTGAGCTAGGCTGTACAGCCGCGTGAGGAACCCGGCTGGGAGGGACCCGCCAAGCCTGGTCACGTTGTACGTCTGGACGAAGTTCGAATCTGCGTCGACCAGGTAACGCTTCCCGACATGGCTCACTCCAACCGTGTCTGGGATCGATGGGACTCTGACGAACTTGTTCGTGCCGACCAGGCTTCCTATCAACGAGTCGACCTGCATTGGAGAGCTTACGAAGAACCTCGTATACGGGATCTGGTACGTGGCCCCGAGCGCTTCGACCGTGCGCTCGTCCTTCAGGATTCTGAGCGCTGCCGGCTCAGAGAGTGCGTTGAGGAACCCGGCGAACCTCTCCAGGACGACGGCCTGCTCCTTCTGCGGGAGGTTGGCCAAGTTGATTGACCTGAGCTCATAGACATAGTCGAACTTAGGAGGCACGGTGAAGGAGAAGCCTGACTGGTATAACGGTCAGTTGCGGGTGGCTACTTCGCGTGCTCTTTTCCTTCCAAGACATCGACCCCCCTCGCCTTGATGAGCACCCTCGCCCGGTTGAGGGGTACAGGTGCGCCTTCCAGCTGGATCAAAACATCGCGCAAGCCTATGTCGGTCGGCTTCGGCACGTAGATGAGACGGTAGTCGGGAGTGGCTGGGGAGACCACTGATTCCGCGCGCAGGTCGCCGTCCACTGTCAGGAGCACCCTTGTCGTCTTTGAAACCTTCGCCCGTCCCGCGAAACTGAAGGGGACGGGCGCGGCGAAGTCCTCGACCACCATCTCCTGTGCGCTCTTCTCTTGAGGTTCGGCGGTGGGCAGCGGTTCCGTCAGGAGAGCCTTCTGAGGCGTCTTGTTCCGGTTGGTAAGATAGTAGAGGACCTGCATTTCAATCGGTACGAGTTTGACGCGCCTACGGACCAGGTAGACGAATCCAACCAGCACCACCGCCCCGAACACCACTACCTTCCCGCCGAATGGGAGCCCCAGTATCCCGAAGTTGGCCGGGAGAGATACAAGCGCACCCACACTACAAACGAGAGCCAATGACACGGCCTGCCTCACGGAGAGCGTGAAGGCGCCAAGGGGGATGACCTTCTTCTCCCACCAGTACTCATCCTTCCACCAAAGAGACTGAGACATCTACATTCCACTGGGTCGCTTCGGGCTAAAAGGCGGTGCAGCCACGTATGACTTTCTTCAGGCCCGCTTTGCTGTTAAAAGGACGGAATCCATTAGTTTCCAATGGAAAACACAAAAGTCGTCAAGACAGTGCGTCAGTCAAACGGGAGTCTCATCCTCACTCTCACCAGCGAACTAAAGCAAATCGGAGCATCAGCAGGGACCAAGGTCCAGGTCGTAACGGACGAAACAACGGTCACGATTTGTGCTCTCGAGGAGGGTAGGCGATGAGCTCCCAGGGCAGTAGGCACGAAGGCGCCATCAGGAAGATCAGGAGCCACGGGGTAATCATCATCCTCGTCCTGCTAATGCCAGTGCTTGCCTCAGCCATAGTCTTTCTTGTCGCTTCAGCAGCCGGCGCAGCCGGCAACGGGCTTCCCACCATCGGCTACGGACTGGCAGCTGCGGCGTGTTCGGCGAACGGCGCCTCGTTCTTCTGGGGAAGCGCAACCGGAACGTGCGTTGCTGGCTCGTCCCCCTGGATGCCTACCATCGTATTCAATGCGATCAACGGCTTCCTAGTCCTCGGTGCCGCACTCATATCTGGCATCTCCTTCATCACAATGCTCGGCGCACTGGGCGAGCTCGCCGGCGGGGAAGACTAGACCTTCCCGCCCCTCCTGTTTTCTTCGCGCTTCTCGCCTCTGTTTTAAGCCTCAGACTGACATTCAGGCGTTGACCGCCCGGGGAGCGCTACAGACAATGAGGATCTACTACAGGGTGACTGCCAGGGTCTTTGTCGTCGGTCTGATTCTGGTCGCCGTATTCGTCGTGCCGTTGGTTGGTGCCTTTGCGCCGCTCAACCCGCCCCTGCAACTCTCATATCAGTGGAACCAGGACTCTCCGTACTGTCAGGACCTACTGGGCGGGATCGAGCAAGACGTAGGGGGTTCGGGCGTGCTGACAATCTCAGGATCAAATTGGGCAGGACCGATAATGATCAATGGTTCAGGCTCAGTATCGGGAACAAGGACCGACACCATCTATGCGTCGGGGGGCACTTTCACTCAAACATTCACCTTCACTGCGAGCCAAATCAGCAGCTATCCGTCTCAAACCACTTCCAAGTTTAGCTTTACACATTCATACAGCATTCTTGACCTTGACGCGAGAAACGGGTTCGACTGTGGTTCCCCAATCGCTGTAACAGGCCATTTGGCCGTGTACAACTCTGCCGGGACCCAGCTCCTGGGAAATGTGTCAATCTTCGGCGTAAGTGGAAACTCTCCCACCTTCCAGCTCCTCGTAGAGCTACCGATGTTCAACGATACAATGTTAGGGGTGACAGTCGTAAACACTCAGCCTCAAAACCCGGTTCCTGGCGTGCTGTACTGCCCCGTGGGCCCCTGCACCATGCCCCTTGGAGACTACTACAATTTCATCCTGGGCTTCTCACTCGTCCTCATCGCCATAGGGGTCATGATATCGTACGCGACGGGTTCCCTCCAGAACAAGAAGGTCAACCTGCTTCTCGACCTGGCCCTCCCGGTCATCTTCGTCGTCGCCTTCCCTGTAATCTACAACAATGTCTCATACATCGTGAACTGGCTCGACCTGGCGCTGATAGCCGGTCCCGCGAACTCAGGGGGGAACCTCCAGGTTGTCTCGGGAAACCAGATAGCAAATCTCTGGAGCGCCGCTTCCACCAACCAGGGCAACTGGCTCGGCATAATCTCGCAGCCTCTCATCGCTTTCGCTTCCTGGATCTTCGCGGTAATCGTCTACATCGGGTCCTTCATCCTCGGGACCTTGAGGATATGGCTCCTTTCCGTAATGATCGTCGCCTTTCCGATAGCGCTCGCACTCAAGAGCATCCCGTTCACGAAGAAGCTGTCGAGCTTCATAGAGGAGACCCTGTACGGACTCATACTGGCGTCCGTGATGTCCTCCATCGTCCTCGGGCTCGCGGCGAATCTCATCAGTGGTTCCAGCGCTTCACTGCTCAATGGGATTAGCAACCAGTGGATCGCCTCAGTCGCCCTGCTCACAGCCCTGATGATCCCTACCATCTTCGCCCCCTTGGCTGGGGTACTTTTCCAGACCGGGATGCAGGCCGGGATGGCGGCTGGGGGGACTGCGATTCTTGCGACCGCGGGAGCTGGCATGGGCGGGGTCGGCGGCGTGCAGGCGGGGATGGCTGGTGCTGGCGGGGTGACGAAAGCCCTCGGAAGCGGCGCGTCCGCGACAGCGAACATAGGCCAGGAGGTTGCTCAGAGCATCCCCGGCACGCCTCTTGGCACTATCGGCACGGGGGTATTCCATGCCGTACGCAACGCAGGGCTGGGCTTCGCGACGGGAATGATGACTGGGGTCGGGATGTACCCCGCTTCGAAGGCGTTAGGAAGGATAGCGCCGATGAGAACTCCCGGCGAGATTGTGTCAGGTCGTCAGGCAGCAATGCGACAGGCCGCTGTGGCGCAACAGGTGTCAGAGGTCAATCAGTTGGTCAGCCAACACCATGCGACCTTTGAAACCCTGTTCAGTCAAGCAGGCTCTTTTACCACAGACACGAGAGAAGAGATGAAACAGAAGCTCGGCAGTCACTACATGGACCCGTCAACACCGCAGGGCAGTGAGGAAATGATGGCTTGGTATCATGATACACGCACGGCGAAACCCGATGATCTGGCATTGAGACTGTCAGACCACGGCCAAATAGATGCCAAGATGTATCAGTCTAACCCGCACTATAGGACTAGCGTGAATCAGGAAATTGCCCAATGGAAGCAGAGGCTCAACGAAATGGACCCCCGCAAGGATCCAGAGAACCTACAGAAGCTAGCAGATGTCAGGAATGCGTTCAACCTCAAACCGTCGGATAGGAGCTAGGCTGGTTCTTGCTGAGGTTCCTGCGGAGTTTCCAGGAATAGTCGCCCGCGGCTAGCGAGTCCTCGCTCGAAATGAATTCGTCCAAGGCATTTCGCATCGAGACGATGTCGCCGGGGAATTCTGTCCTACCCAAGACCGCGTAAGAGGGATCGAGCCACGCTATCACACTGACCTTCACGGACCTTATTTCACCATTGATTGAGTACGCGATGACCCAGGCCGGTTCTCCCTTGACCCACCTCACATTCCGTATGGTTGACTTGTCGAAGCCCCATGTGCTCCCGTCTTTCCTCTCGAACATGACTGCCGCTTCAGTTATCGTTATCACGCATTCGTCCCCGTTTGCGAGGACACGCCCCCGCTCAGGGTAGTTGACCTCGGGACAACCTACTTCCTTTTCTTCCGTCATAATCTCTTACTCCCATTTCAAATATTTAAGCCGCACGAAGCCAAGCTCCTTCTCCACGCTATGAACGACCCACACGCCTGAAGCCTCCTTTCGGTCGAGGCAGGCAGTCGACAAGACAGGCGCTAGCAATAGGCACCTCAGCTCCGAATCAGGGCGCTGTGTCAGTCCGCTCTTCGGCGTCGAGGATTAGAGCGGTGAGGTGGGCTTGAGCTTTTCTGAGGTGTTCAAGGTAGACTCTGGGGTTGCCCTCCTCGAACGCCATCACAGCGACAAAGAGGTCCCCATTGAGATCGATTATCTCGATTGCGGCGTCATATCCATTGAGTCGCCTGTCAGTCATAGACACTGACTTGGGCCATATAGGTACCGAGCCTCGATTCCCTATTCGACTTCGAAATCCTCAGTAACTCGCAGGTCGCTCTGATCGCGTTCATCTTCAGCCTCTCCAGCGGATTCGACCTGAACCTAAAAGCCCCCCTGTGCTGTTTCGGGCCTTGGAAGGAAGGGAGGGGTATGCTGTAGAATCGCGAACATGATCGCAATGGACTGAGGCAATCCTAGGATTGCTCTTCGCGTTTTAAGCTGAAACCGGTTCGAATATTGATGGTCGACCTAGCTTGGCTTAGACGGGCTTCGAAGCCCAAGCCCCAGGAAACAGCCCAAACTTCTCCGCTGTCTGCACCTCAATCTCTCACTGCAATCGCCGTACAAGGAAACATCATCGACAGCTATCGCATTCCGTCGAATGGGGACCCTGATTCCTCAGCCGAAGTATTCATTGCCGACAGTAACACCTTCGGCCAGTACATCGTCAAACTGCCCCCGCTGGCTGACGCGCAGCTGCAGGCCCTGAACCTCCTCAAGGACAACCTGCGGAACGCCATACCTGTCGAGACTTCTGGGAGCCCGCGGCAGGTCCTCGAAAGGTACCTCTGGGAGACAGCCGAGAAGGCAGGGCTTCTCTCCGTGGTCCAGGAAGCGCACCGGAAGTTCCTCTACTACCTGCTGAAGGACTTCTCTGGTTTCTGGGAGGTCGATCCGCTGGTGAACGACGACCTGATCGAGGAGATATCGCTGACCCGCTGGGACAGACCCGTCAGGATCTTCCACCGCAGGTACACCGAGTACATGTTCCTGGAGACGAACATCGCGTACGAGAGCGAAGAGAGGCTCCAGGCATTCATCCGCAGGATGGCCCAGTTCGGGGGGACCACGGTCTCCCTCGCACAGCCTTCTCTCGAAGTGACCCTCCACGGGCCCTCCGACCGCAGGGTCTCAGCCACCCTGGGGGACGAGATCTCGAGACCGGGCTCCACCTTCACGATCAGGAAGCAGAAGGAGAATCCTCTGACCATGGTCCAGTTGGCAGCCCCGGAGCTGGCCAGGCCCTTCCGGGCCGCACCACCGGAGGTGGTTGAAGCCCCCCTGACGTACGAGGAAGCCCCCAACCACAAAACCCTCTCCGCCCTCATGGCAGCCTACTTCTGGCTCCTCCTCGAGAAGACGACGAACGTGCTAATCGCCGGAGAGACCAGCTCGGGCAAGTCCACTTTGATGAACGCGATCCTGGCAATGATGAACCCGAAGGCCAAGATCGTCACCGCGGAGGACGTGCTCGAGATTAATCTCCCCGACCACCTACACTGGCAGAGGCTGAAGACCAGGAACTACAGGGCCGGGCTCTCCCCGACCTCCGGGAGGTACGAGTACAACTTGTCCGACCTCCTCAAACTCGCCCTCAGATTCTCTCCCACTATCCTCAGCCTCGGAGAGATGAGAGGAGAGGAGTCGGAGACGGTCGCCGCGGCCATCACCCTCGGCTTCTCCACGATAACCACGGTCCACGCGGAAGACGCTGAGAGGTGCGTCCAGCGGGTGACCACGCCCCCGATGAGGTTCGCGGCTGGGCACGTACGCGACATCACTGCGATCGCCACGATGAGGAAGGTCATCCTACCGGACGGGAGGGTGGTCAGGAGGGTGGTCAGCGTCGACGAGATCCGGCCGGTGGGCGCGAACAGCCACGAGATTCTGAACGTCTTCAAGTACGACCACGCCGCAGACTCGTTCTCCCCGACAACCCCCGAGGAGGTCGCAGAGCGAAGCTTCAGGCTCAAGCAGATCGCAGAGGGGTTCGGGTGGACGCCCTCCCACATATTGAGCAACCTCACGAACCGGGCAGCCTACGTCTCCAACGCTATCAGCAACAAGGGATTCTCATCCACGGACCTCTCCACAATGGTGCGGAGCTACATCGCCAAGGAGTTCCCGCGCGAGCTGCAGGCGGTCGAGAAGCTTCCGCCCGGGGGGCCTCAGCCATGAATCGAAGATTCAACCGGACCTACCTGGCCATGTTGGCATTCGCCATACTCTCCCTGTATGCGTCCTCTCTCATTCCAAACCCCACGACAATCGGGAGCCAGGTCGAGGCCCTCTTCCTTCTCAACGCGGGAATGGGGGCCCTCGTCGCCCTGTTCTACTCGATTGTGCGCAACCTCAGCTTCGGCAGCCTTTCCAAGAGCAAGCTGCATCTCGACCTGCGCCTCCCGGCGGCAGTGGTAGCGACCAGCATGGCCCTGGCACTCCTCTACGCCTACCGGACAAGCGGGGAAAACTGGTTGTTTGTCCCCATCCCCGCCCTGCTCATATTCACCGCCCTCTCATTACGCAACATCTACCCGTTCAGGGGGACAGTCCAGAGGCCCTCCCTGAAGCCTCTGACCGAGGACAAGTTCGTGAAGTTCGTGACGACGAGGGGCCGGCTGAAGAAGCTGGCCGAGTTCCGGGCGCAGAGGTTCTCCCTGCTCCTCTCACAATCCGGGGGCATCGGGAACCCCTACACCATGGCCGCGCGCTCGATAACCCAGGCTATCATAGCCGCGTTTGTCCTGGTGCCAGCCGCGGCCCTCCTTGGCCTGCTACTCTGGTACCCCCTGGCCCTTCTGGTCCTGGTCCCCGCCCTCGTCTACGTCTACCCCGAGATGCAGCTCCGGAGCATGCGTGGAGAGCGGCAGGAGGGCGTCGAGCGGGAGCTCCCCTTCTTTTCAATCCTGGTCAACGTCCTCGGCAGCGCCGGGGTGCCCCTGTACACGATATTCAGGGACGTCGCAGACACCAGGATCTTCAGGACCATAAGAGGGGAGGCGCTGCTGGTCAAACGGGACGTGGAAGTCTTCGGCATGAACCCGACCGCGTCCTTCGAGCGGCTGGCGTCTTACCATCCCTCGAAGAAGTTCAGCACCTTCCTCTACGGGTACACGAGCAAGGTGAGGTCGGGCGGGGACATCCCCCTGTACCTCCAGGGCGAGAGCGGGTCCCTCCTGAGGGAGCTCGAGGAGAGCTGGACAAGGTATGCGAGCAGGGCCGGCGTCATCGGCAGCATGATGATCACCGTGTTCGGCGTGATCCCCCTGATGCTCCTAGTGGTAGGGATGTTCTCCCCGGGGACGTCAGTCATAGGCCTCACCGCCTTCACCGGCGTTGGCGTCCCGCTCTTCACCGTACTTCTCGTCTTCATGGCCGGACGGATGCAGCCAGTGGGCGAGGAGCCCCTCGTGGGGAACGGCAGGCGAAGCTTCATGCTTTCCATCCCGGGGCTGGGAATCGGCCTGATAACCGGGGAACTCTGGCTGGCTGCGGCGTCAGCCCTGTTCCTCTTCCTTGTGCTCTACGGCTTTTCCGTGAACGAGCAACGCAAGGAGATGAATGAGATAGACGAGGCACTCCCCGAGTTCATGAAAGACCTGACGGAGTTCAAGAGGCAGGAGTACGACCCCAACAAGGCCATAATGTCCATCGCGGCTCACAACAAGTATAACCCGTCATTTGACAGAATCCTTGCCAGGGTTGCCGCCCAGCTCAAGGCGGGGGTCCCTCTTGATGAGCAGAACGTCGACCCGAGGAGCAGGCTGGGGAGGATGGTCTTCTTCGTCCTGGGTCAGATGTGGCACTCCGGGGGCGGCACGGTAGACACCATGCACCAGCTCACGGCGTACACCACCAAGGTGGTGGAGATGAGGAAGAACACCCGGGCCGAGATGAGGCCCTACATCATACTCTCGTACATCTCGCCTATCCTCCTGGTCTTCGGCATAGCTTTCATGAGCGGGGTCTTGTCGTCCTTCAGTTCCACCATCCAGCCCGGGCTTGCGGGGACGCACTTGCTGGGGTTGCAAATCGGCACGATCCCCCCGCAGCTGCTCGAAGTGTCCAAGCTGCTGGTCGTGGTGTCCTCGGCTGCCCTGGGGATAATCGGGGCCAAGATGACTGAGTACACCGTAAGGAACACGCTCAGGCCATCGGGGAACGTCCTCGTAGCAGCGGTCGTGACGTATGTCGTGTCGTCGGTCAACCTGGCCTCGTTGCTTCACGCGCTGTGAAGCTGTCGGCCTTTGGGTTCCGTCGGAACCATCGGGCTTCTCGTTATAAACGGCAGAGCTCTCCATCAGCGATGAAAATCAACCGTCAAATCGCAACACACCAGCGCAGAGCAATCTCTCAGAGCATGGACCTATTCATCATCATAGCAGCAGTCCTGGCCGTCGGCGGAGTCGTGACAGCGGCCGTCTTCAGCCTGGCGGGTTCAGCATCAACCAATTCGAGCATCCAGGTGGTATCGGTGTCGCTGACCGGAGGAGCGTCGGCCACCGCCAGCCCCGTATCCCTTGCCATCACCATCAAGAATACCGGAAGCAGTGCCATCACCTGCACCGCCGCAACATGTCTAGTCACCCTCGCAGGTACAAGCGCCACCGTGGCCCCGGCATGTGCCACCCCATGTTCCACAATTTCCTCGCCGTCAGGTTGGGCCCTGACGACCGCGGTAGGACCAATTACTTTCAATGGAGCAACCCAGACAATTGCTGCCGGAGCTCAGACCACCCTGATCCTCAACGGTCCATTCTCAGCAGGAACATTCGCATCAATGCCCGTCCACGGCTCTGGCACTGCCCAGTCGATAACCATCGTCTTCGGCACGGCCTCCGCCCAGACATCAGCGCTACCATAAGAATAGGGCTTTACTCGAAAGCCCTTCCCCCTTTCTTTTAAGCCGCGACCTCCTCCTCAGCCATGAGACTTTCGAAACGGCACGGCGTCAGCGAGCTCTACGCCTCCCTGATGATGATCGGTGTCACGCTCTCATTCGGCAGCGTCGTCACCATAGCTGCCGTGAATCAGTTCGGCCTCTCGAGCAATTCGGCTTCCCTCAACATCCTAGTTCAAGAGGCATCAGCAGGCAAGCAAATCTCCTTGGTTTACGGTACCGTACCCTATCCCGGTACGGCCGGCTGTCCCCCCTACCACGGCTACACGGAGGGGATGAGCTACGCCCTGGCACTCTACAACTTTGGCTCGGTGGCTTTCGCACCGATCGAGGTTTTTGTCAACGGAAGCCTGCTCGCAGGCGGGCCCTACAGCACCCTGTCAGCAGGGAGCATGACCATCCTTACTCTGACCCTCGGCTCGTGCGCGCACCCTGCGGGCCAGATCTTCCTACTCGTAGACGCAAGCGGAGACGAGGTCCAGGTTGGAAATTAGGACATCGCGGAGGGCCGTCTCGACCTACCTTGAGACGTTCATCCTGATCGGTGTGGTCGTAGGGGGGTCTGCTCTAGTCTACGCAACCACGATCAGGTTTTCCGCCCCGGTCCAAAATTCGTCTTCAATCACTGTATCGGACGTATCGATCAGGCAGGGGTCGGGGGTGGCGCTCGAGAAGATGGTGATTTCGAACACCGGAACTGTCTCCTTCACATCATTCACGATCACTAACGTGGGGTCCTCCTCCCTGGCCCCATACGGCCTCGTGGTGACGAACACCGTTACCGGCTCGGCAAGCAACGCGCTGACGACCGGGCTGGTGGGCTACTGGCCGACGGACGAGTCGTCAGGGGCTACGACCGCGGACGCCTCAGGAAACGGCAACACAGGTACCCTGACGAACACGCCGTCGAGGCTGAGCGGGGCCAGCTGCGAATACACGGGGTGCCTCGGCTTCGCATCAGCCAGCTCCCAGTATGTGTCGGTGCCGAACGCCGCAGAGCTGAGCCCCGAGGCCGGCAGCAGCGGGGCGATGACCATAAGCGCCTGGGTGTACCTCACCACCCAGGCAGCCTCGAACTACATCGTTTCCAAGACTTCCGGGAGCACTTACGAGTACGCTCTCGGTGTCAGCTCGGGCGGTGTCCCGACCCTGAACGTCTGGACCGGGGGCACAACAAGCGTCTGCACCGCGACCGGGGCCGCGATCGGGACGGGTGTTTGGGCTCACATCGTCGGCACTTTCAGCAAGTCAACTGCCCAGTGTCTTGTCTACGTTAACGGCGCACAAGGGATAGCGGCAGCCGTCTCCGGGACCGTGGCACTGCCCGCCATCCCTCCCAACGTCCTCATAGGCTCAAGGCAGGACGGCGCGGGCAACAACTACTTCAACGGCCGGGTCGACGACGCCCGCATCTACAACCGCGCCCTCTTGAGCTCTGAGGTCTCAACTCTCTACTCCAGCACGAACCCACCTGGGGCCAACGCGGCGTCCGTCACAGCCTCCGTCACGGTCGGGGCAGGCCAGTCCGTGACAGTGACGGTCGTGGTCTACGGCAACTCCTTCGCCACTCTCATCGGCACCAGTCAATCGATTGTTGTAAGCACCTCGGCAGCCGCGTATCAGCAGGTGTCCTCTGTGGTGGTAGGAGCGTGAAAGGGGCGTCGGCGCTGGCCCCGTTAAATTGCCGGAGCGCGTTGCTTGAACAGGAGGCATCGAGCTCTTGTTGAAGCTTTTGAATAGACGGAGGGGTGTCGCATCGATCATCGGCACAATCCTCTTCGTGCTGGTCTTGATGGTCGCCATCGGCGCCCAGGTGTACATCTCAGGTCTGCAGGCCCAGTCAAACCAGATCGGGCAGCAGGCCCAGCAGGTCGTCAACCTGAAGGGGCAGGAGAACCTCCAGTACACATTAGGGTCCTCAGGCCTGACCCTTTCCAATGTCGGAGCCGCGGCATCCAAGGTCGTCGCCATGCTCATGAGCTACCCGAACGGGACCGTGTACAACCTCAATTCCGGGTCCACGCCCTCATTCACTGCCGTCACGCTCCCAGCCAACGCGAATACACTCGTGACGCCGATGGTTCCCCCAGGCACCTGCACCCCGGGCACCACGTCGTGCGTGTCAAGATACAACGCAATCATAGCCAACCCCGGTTTCGGGAACGTCGGACTGGTGACGTCTCTTGGCAACACATACTGGTCCAATCCGATGTCCACGTCCCTGCCGAACTCCTGCGGCGGGGTCGGAACCCTGTCAATGCAGGTCTCCCCCGCGGGCACAGGAATGACCAATCCGGGCTCGATAACCGAGTATTGCAACGGCCAACAAGTGATGATCGAGGCATATGCAGCACCTGGTTACGTATTCTCGTCGTGGACTGGCTCAGGCACCGGCTCCTACTCCGGCAGCTCAGATCCAGCCACAGCCACGGTCAACAACATGGTTACTGAAACGGCGAATTTCATCTCTGGCTCGGGGGGGCCCTACCCCCTCGGCGACCCAATGATGT
>CAZMON010000008.1:0-5871 GCA_964568185.1 uncultured Nitrosopumilales archaeon
CCGAGGGTCAGCGTATGCCCCTAAACGGGTTCGATTCCCGTCGGGCCCGCACTCATACGAGTCCGAACCCTTCGCGTTAAATGCAAGAATTGCATCTAACGGCGTGACAGAGCTCTTCCGGAGAAGCAGCTACAGGCACCTGATGGACGAGGACGACAACTTCTCGTCCTGGATTGAGAACATAGCCAGGGGGAGCAAAGTCAACGCCGAGGTCACCCTGCGGCGGGCGGGTAGGGTCTGCGCACTCTTCCAGGTCACCCAGAAGGACCTGGCACGGATGTCCAAGGGGGAGGCCGGGGCCTTCCTGCTTAGGGTCGTCTCCCGCATGGAGGAGGGGGGGACAAGGAGCTCCAGCATAGCCAGCTACGTGAAGACACTGAAGGGGTGGTGGCGCTTCAACGACCTCGAGGTGACCAGGCAGGTCAGGCTTTCAAGGGACGTCGGGCTCTACGACAACGAGCGGGTCCCATCCCGCCAGGAGCTCCACTCGATCCTCGAGCACGCTGACCTCCAGAAGAAGGTCTGCTGCGCGCTCATGGCCTTCTCCGGGGTGAGGCCGGGCGTGATAGGGAGCAGGGACTCGGACGACGGCCTGAGGGTCTCGGACCTCCCCGAGATGGTCGTGAAGACAGAGGAGGGCAGGCGCCAGGTTAGCTTCCTGAAGGTGCCGGCCGTGGTGGTGGTGAGGAGGACGGTGTCCAAGACCGGCAGGCAGTACGCCACCTTCCTCCCCGAGCAGGGGTGCACCTACCTGAAGCAGTACCTCGAGTGGCGGATGGAGACCCTGGGAGAGACGGTTGACGCCTCCTCCCCCATAGTGACTGCGAACCCCCACAACCCTCACCACATCGGCAGGCACGTGAGGACCTGCAACATCAGCGACTCCGTCAGGTTCGCCATCAGGGCCGCGGGGTTCTCTTGGAGGCCCTACGTCCTGAGGCGGTACTTCGACACCAGGATGATGGGGGCGGAGCAGGACGGCAAGGTGATCAAGGACTACCGCGTCTTCTGGATGGGGCACATCGGGGACATCGAGCACGTCTACACCCTGAACAAGGGGCTGCTGCCGGAGGACCTCCTAGAAGGGATGAGGCAGGCGTACGCACGGGCAGCCGAGGCGCACCTCGCGACCACGGTCCAGCCGAGCATCAGCAAGGACGAGGTCGTCAACACGGCGAGGGTGGAGGCCCTGAAGATGTTCGGGTACACCGAAGAGGACCTCCTCGCCCTGGGAGATGTGACCAGTCTCTCGATGGAGAAGCTGCAGGAGCTGATTCACGAGAAGTCGAAGCAGATGCTCGGGCTGAATGGAGGGTCGCAGAAGGTGGTGCCCGTGGAGGAGCTCGAACGCTGGATAGAGCAGGGATGGGACTACAAGAGGGATTTGCCGAACGGGAAGGCCGTGATAGGGCTTCGGGTCGGCTAGGTTGTTAGAAGGAGCGGAAGACGAGGGGGCCCGACGCTTCATGCTTCTCGAGCTCCCTCTCCAGCCTCTGCAGGTAGTGAGGAATCAGAACTTCGGCTCTGTCGACCGGCATGCTGTCGGGCTCTAGCAGCAGATCTGACAAGACAGGGCTGTCCCGAGGAAGCTTCTTCCGAAGTCTTTCCTTGAAGTCGCGCAAATCGACCGTCCTCCCGTTGCCGAGGTTCCCTTTCGGCTCCACAGGAGTACAGATACTGCGCGCATTTAAGGCGGGTTAGACATTCAGGCCAAGGGTTCGGGCCAATGTTGGAGGTTCGGCCAATGTTGGAGGTTCCAAACCCAGGGGAGGGCCAAAGGGCGAGACCGAGAGTCAGAGCCAAAGCTTCGGATCCCTAAAGGACCTGTTGTCTTTGGCAAACTCCCGTGGCACCAACATTTGTCGCACTTCGCTACGATCCAGCATGGGCCCAGAGTTGTGAATCTGGAATGTGTACCCTCTGCTGCCTCAGGCATGGGAACCAAGGGAAGGGTTCTCCAAACCTAACTCGGTATCTTATCTTAATAATGTGAGCTCGGCTCCCGGAGAGATTGGTATGGCTGTGAATCTGGATAAGCCAGAGCGTTGGAAGGCGGATGTGGCGCTATCAGTGGATGCTTACAACAAATGGTTCATGCGGTTTGCCCCAGATACCTATCGGACTGCACGGGTCAAGGCGACGAAGGAAGTCCAATCAGCACTGGAGGCGACGAACAATCTCGCGAACATCTCTCCTGGGGTTCTCAGAAAGAATCCTTCTATTCTGCCAATCCTTCGTATGGCGACCGCGCCTCCAATCGCTCGTGACCGTCTCATCGGACTAGCGCAAATCCCTTCTCACCTCGTGACAACGATGGAAAAGGACTTCAAGATACCGCCTAAAATGAGGAATATTGAGGAAGCGCTTGTCAAGATTGGTGAACTAATTCGAGAACTCGCGGACGAGGACATTTTCCCGTGGCTGCAGACTAGGAAAGTACCTGACAAATCCGAAGTCTTCCGCGCCTCCACCATCGTTGCTGACCGTTTGTGCGGGGCGTCGTCAGACCCGATAATCAGGAACAGTCAGGAGCAGAGGCAACTGAAATTGATCGGAACCTGGCTTGAAAAGAGAGGCTACGACAAGATTGAAGCAGGAAAGGGCTCGAAATACGACTCGATGAGACCGGGGACGTTCGCAAATCGCCTCAACGTTCCAGTCAGTCTAGATGACAAGACCAGGATCAACATTCCAATTGACGTTGTTGTAAAACCCAAGGGTTCCAAAACAAACGAATTACCAATCTTCATGGAAGCCAAGTCCGCCGGAGACTTCACTAACACGAACAAGAGAAGAAAGGAAGAGGCAATGAAAGTCTCCCAACTAAGAAAGAACTATGGGGAGGGGGTCCGTTTCGTGCTGTTCCTCTGCGGGTACTTCGATACCGGATACCTTGGATACGAAGCAGCTGAAGGAATCGACTGGATTTGGGAACACAGGATTGACGATTTGGGGCAATTGGGTCTATGACGTCGTCACACCTAGAAATGATTGAAAGGAAGAGACTGCGAATCCAAGAGTTACTGGATGACAGGAAATCTCAGCTGGAACGAAACAAGCTGGGTCAGTTCGCTACCCCAACATCGCTGGCACATGACATCATGTCTTATGTGTCGAAGGTCTTCCCTCGAAATGAGAAGGTCCGTTTTCTAGATCCTGCGTTTGGGACGGGCGCTTTCTACTACGCGTCCCTGCAAGAATTCGGGAGCAGTATTGAGAGAGCGACAGGGATAGAGATAGACCCTGAAATTGCCGACGCAGCCAGGAGATTATGGAACCAGACCCAACTAGATCTAATCGTTCAGGACTTCACTCGCGCGAGTCCATCTGAAGGCCGGGCGAATCTCGTAGTCTGCAATCCCCCCTATGTGAGGCATCACCACCTATCGTCGGCTAGTAAAGAGCGCCTCCGCAAAGTGGTAGAAGAGGAGACTGGAATCAGGCTGAGCGGGCTCTCAGGATTCTATTGCCACTATGTGCTCCTTACGCACAAGTGGATGGAGGAAAAGGCAGTCGCGGTCTGGTTGATACCAGGCGAGTTCATGGATGTCAATTACGGCAAAGGGCTGAGAGAATACTTCTCCCAGAGGGTTTCGTTGTTGCGCATCCACAGGTTTGATCCCAACGATGTCCAATTCGATGATGCTGATGTTTCGTCTGCAGTGGTTTTCTTCAGGAATGAAACTCCAAGCCATGATGCAGCAGTTGAAATGACTTACGGCGGCGCCCTCTCGTATCCAAACATTACCAGACGAGTGTCGCTTCAAGAGCTACAGATTTCTTCCAAATGGACAACGTACTTTGGGGATTACCGTCTCGATGGAGAGGTCAAGACTAGACTCTCTGATTTGTTTCTGGTCAAACGCGGCCTGGCTACCGGGAGCAACCAATTCTTCATACTAAGTGAGGAAGAGGCGAAAAGGAGATCACTCCCGAAGGAGTTCTTGAAACCCATTCTACCAATGCCTAGGAACTTGGTTTCTGATGAAATCGACGCGGATGGTGAAGGTAATCCAACGACACGACCGAAGTTATTCCTGCTTTCGTGCGATCTTGACGAGAACGAACTACAACGGAGATATCCATCTCTGTGGCGTTACTACCAGGAAGGCTTGAAAAAAGGGGTTAACAAGAGATACCTGTGCAAGCATAGATCTCCGTGGTACTCCCAGGAGGAACGCTCGCCGGCGCCGTTTCTGTGTACATATTTGGGAAGGTCGAGCAGTAATCGTCCAACACCGTTTCGCTTCATCCTGAATCATTCAAAGGCCGTTGCCTCGAATTCCTACTTGTTACTTTACCCCAAACCCGAACTAGCCAAACTCCTTGCGGAGCAACCAGGCCTGTACGCGAAGATTTGGAAAGAATTGAAGTCAATTACCTCGCAAACGCTTACGTCCGTCGGTCGGGTTTATGGCGGAGGACTGCATAAGCTTGAGCCGAGCGAGCTTGCGAACCTCCCAATCAGAAACCTATCATCGTCGCAAGAGAGCTAACACTTGCGAAAGAAGTCACTCATTGATGATTTGAGTTTAGGAGAAGAGTTTCCCAAAGGCCCTCCCATACTGTTCACGAACCCGGAAATCCGGAGGATGTTGCATCTGGCACACGTCGGAAGGAGTGACGTGTTCTTTGACCTGGGCTCAGGCTGGGGACAGAACCTCATCTTGGCTCTCGCCGAGGCTGGTGTTAAGGAAGCGATTGGTATCGAGAAGGACAAAGGCCGGAGCAGAATCTCCATTGAGAGGCTTGACAAATGGGCCAAGAACCGATTGGAGCTGGCGGGGAGGTACAAGGTGGTTCAGGGGGACTTCGAAGACTTATTCAACCGAAAATTGGAAGGTGCAGACCTCCGAAACGCAACCGTCGTCTTCTATGGTCTTACCACTTACCTAGAGGTGGTCAGTGGGATTAGAAGGAACTGGAAAGGACTGAAAAGCAAACGTCTTGTGTACTATTACCCGTGTCTCTTCCCCGAAATAATGCCTGACAGGAGCGACTACCCCTTCCTAGTATCCGATTTTCCCTTCAAGAAGCCTAGAAGTGAACTTGATTGGCTGAGAATGGTTGTGGGGAAAACCACATCTTCAATCGGTGACGGTCCTCCAGCCGCGAGTGAATTGTGGGATGAGTTGAGACATGATTACGATGTTGATGGTGACAAGACTGAAATCTCTTATTATCGCACGGGGTTGAAGGAAATCACCGGGAATGTGAGATGACGCTCGGACTTGATATCGGCCTTTTCCTGCTATTTCCAAACCCCGGTGCGCAGGCGGTGGGATAACAGAACATGCGTTTCCCCGTTCCGGATGATTTTGAACTGACCTCCGACAAAGAATGCCCACATGAGCACGACAGACCTCAGAGGTCTACATTGAACGAATATGGCATGGAAGGAGCGCCGCTCCCTCAGGGACGGCTGATGAGTATTCCCTTACAGGGCGCCTGAGGCCTTCTCGAGACTCTGAGCAGTGGCAATGGAAGAGGTTTTGCCGTGAGAAGCTACAGCAAAACAGTGCGTTTTGGAAGGCCTGAAGAATCGAAAGCGGAAGCAAAATGAGTCCTTCGTGAGAAATTAGATTTCAGGCGTGTTACTTGCTACCTGAACGAGAGCCAATGAGCAATCCCTTGGTCAAGCACAAGGCTCCGCGAAGGGGCTTAGCCATCAAATTGCGATCGACTGATTCAGCTCAACCATCCGCACGTTGTCGTGCCACTTCTTGTGGTATTCTTCGTGCTCTGTGTGGATTGGAATCAGACACTTCGGCCGACTTTCCTCAATGACCCGCTTGAGCTGAATGCCATCACCGTGGCCTGAGACGTGGACGTGATTCCATTCACCTTCCTTTGAAATCAGACCGAAATGCA
>CAZMON010000009.1:0-2470 GCA_964568185.1 uncultured Nitrosopumilales archaeon
AACGCCCTGGCGAGGCTCTCGCAGACCAAGATCTCGGCGGAGGCCATGAAGGAGGCCATGGGGAAGATGTGCGCTGCCTCGACTTCGCTCGGGATGTCGAGTCCGTCTTGCGAAATCTACTCGATGCAGGAGACGATCGCCAACTTGAGCAAGGACTTTGAGACGCTCGGCAAGACGGTCGAAGAGAAGGCAAAGGCCATCGAAATGAAGTACACGGTTGACATGGGGCCGCTCCAGGAGGAGCTGAAGAAGATCAGCGAGCAGCTGTCGCCCGACAACCTGACCAAGGCGGTCCTCTCCAGGATGAAGGAGCTCAAGCTCACAGGTGGTGCCGGGGTCCAGGAGACTGCCCCCAAGGTACCCTCGACGGCAGAGGCAATCGCGAACCTCTCGGTGAGCGACAGGGACCGGTGGAATTTCCGACGGTCGGAAATTCGGCCTTGGGCCTGCCTACGGCTGACTTGTAGCGGTCCGGGATCAGGGAGTAGGTGTAGCTCGGTTCCCAGGGAGAGATCTCCTGGACGACCTTGGAAGCTATCTTCCCCAATGGCACGCTCCGCTTCTCAAGCTCCGCGCAGATTCCGATGACGACTTCGGACTGTTCCGCTGTCGATGCCCTCCGCTGGACCAGGAAGTGAAGACGCTTCACCAGGAAGTCGAGGTCGTCAGTTACCACCATCACTACGGTCGACTTCCATCCTGCCGCCCGCCGGTGCCTCCCGTTGAGGATGCGCCCTTTCTGGTCCTTCACGATGGGGAGGAGTTCCCCTACGACCTTGCGACTCGTCTTCAGGTCAGAGAGCTGGTCTTCTTCGAGTTCCACGCTTCGGGGGTTGAGACGCAGCGCTCTATAAGTATGATACTCTATCATACCCTAAAGGTGGACAACGAAATGAGATTCAGGGATCCCCGTCCCTCTCAGGACATTACGAATCGAGTCCACCTTAATTATTGTCAGCAGACGTTGGTGCTTTTATTCGAGCCTGGAGTACTGGAGCATGATCATAGAAGGCCCCGACGAGGAAGAATACGAATACTACATCGTGCATGACAGCATCGGAGTCTCCCACATCATGAGGAAGCGGAAGGGGGAGCACCCCGCGCTCAGGTGCTTCAATTGCTCGGACTGAAGCCATTGGATCCACCCAACTTCAGATATACAGAAGGAGCCAGTTCTCCGACTTGTCAGTTCTGCGTCCATTCGAGGTCGAGGGACATCGACCGCCACGTCGCCTGCACCAAGTACAACTGCCTGGTCCTCCTGGACACGAGGTGCGACGGTTTCGAACTTCGGGTAGGGGGCGAGCACCTTGACCTTTCAGCAGAGGAACGCAAGTATCTGGACGGACCCTGGCTCAGGTATCCCCCGAGTCCCCATATTCTGTCTACTGATGATGGAAGGAAATAGAAGTCGTCAGGTTTCCTTGCGGCGGATGACCATGGTCTTGTCCTTCTTGACGAACTCGAGAGTCACAGTATCCCCATCCTTTATTGTGAACTCGGAGTCTTGGGCCATCTTGGCAGGGATTGATAGGTAGAGCGTGCTGGCTTTGGGGTGTTTGAAGACTTTCACTTCTCCGACCAGGAGGAAAGGAAGCATATTGATCACTGGTACCATTTAACGGGAACTAATAAGAGTTACTTCTATTGGAAGTGGGTTAAAGCCGATTAACTTAACTTAATAACTAGCGCCCCGAGGGCATCGGAGATGAACCTCGAATTCAACGTACTCTGGTTCTTGTTGTCGTTTACCACCTATACCGTGCTCAGACGATGGGACGAGAGCACAACCTCAAAGCTAGCAGAACAGGTGGATTTGCAGCGCCACGAGATTAACCCAACGATTACTTGGCTGACCAAGAAGGTTGGCCTCAAGAGAGCACTGTTCGCGACTTGGATCGTCATTGGTCTCTCCGTGGCTACAGCCGACACCGCGCTCGAGCAGACCCTCCCGCTCACGCTACCCCTATTCGCGCTAATCTTCGGATTCGCCCATATCCTCGCAGCGGCCAATAACACTCGCGTGAAGTACCTGCTTGAGAAGTTGGGCCCTCAAGAGTTCGAAAAGCAACACGATGAAAGCATGAGGGAACTGCTCAGTCTGACTTGGAAGGATAGGGTCGTCCTCCTCTTCAAGAGCAACACCGAGGCCTTCCTAATGTCGATACTAGCGTTCCCTCTCGCAATAGCCTTGTTGTACTCTCTGATCGCATCGAACTTCTTCATCGTCCTCTTCACCCCCGACAAGCTACTCGTTGTCCCCATCACGGCGGCTCTTGCCTTCATCCTGGCACTCCTGCTGGTCTATCCGGCGAAGATCATGGGCATCGTCTTACTCGCTATGAGGTTTGCGAAGAACCAGCCTACAAAGCAGGGGGACGCTCCCACCAGCGCCCCCGTAGCTTCTATTGTACTTCCCATCAAGCTGGTCGAGCGGGCCCTGTCCGAAGCAAAGTCCAATGGGGCTGAC
>CAZMON010000009.1:2480-4241 GCA_964568185.1 uncultured Nitrosopumilales archaeon
CGCAGTCAGAATCATGGTCCCCGTAACGCAGGAGGATGCGTGAATCTCCTTGGGCATTCCTCCAATTGTGTTTCTCGTAATGATAGGGATTGTTCTCATTCTCTTTGGTGTGACAACAACACCCTTCTACCAGCCTCTGGGGAATGCCGCCTTCTGGATCGGCGTTCCTCTTCTGGCATTGGGGATAGTCGCAATCATCTCGCGATCCTAATTTGACTCGGTCAAAGGTTGCCTCGGGGAGAAGTGTTCAAATTTGCTCGGTACAAGGGGAAGATAACCTGGCCTCTCAGTGAACTAATACGCCAGGTCCGCCGTCCTCCTACTGATTCATTCCTGCTTCCGTTCCTAGCTCTTGACGTCGAGGAGGCTCGGGTCCACTTTCGCCCCCTTGCCCAGCAGCTCCAAGATCCTGTCCATTTTGGCCTGCAATTGGTCGATTTTTTGCCCCTTCTGCAGTATGTCGTACCTGAGGTCCTTCACAACGTCGTCCTTCTCGCCCTCTGCCCTCTGAAGCCTCTCAGCAAGCTGGGCCTCAGACCTGTACCCTTCATCAATCGAAAGATATGGCATGCACGCGACGTACTGCTCTATCGCCCTTGTCGGCAGGTGCCTGTCGTAGTGCTCCATTGCCGAGAGGCGTACGTTCAGCACTTGGGGCGTATGCCCAATGAGAATCTCGACGTACACCTTGTCAAGATGGTCGTTCACTACGTTGTCGAAGAACTTCCGAAAGCCATGGTCCGTCTGGACCTCATGCCTCCTCTTCTTTTGGGTCCGAAGTCCAACCTTCCACAGCAGGTCGCTCATCGCGTTGCGTATGCTGTCATGCCTCCAGCGCCTGGTCCCGTTCCTTACTACAATGGCTGGGGAATCCGCAGTAACCCTCTCCCCAGAGTTAATTCTCGACTCGAGGTAGGCCTTCCAGGCCAGGAACGCCTCCTTCGTGATCAGGGTGTCGTATTCGTCCCCGATCTCTTCCGAGTAGACCTTCATTATCCCGCAGAGGAGCTCGGCTCCAGGTGGCAGGGTCAGGGTCCCGTCTTCAAGGGGTCGATACGCGCCCTCCCTCGGGACCACCAGCTTCCTATCCAGCCTGAAGACGGGCATGATGTCGCCCACCTTGAGGTAGTCGAAGGCCCCGACACGAATCCCACACGAGCACATGATCAGTATCACGACCCTCAGAGTCGGGGAGGCCCTTGAGAGGAGCATCCTAACCTCGTCCAGGAAGTACTCCCTATCCTTCTTTGTCGTCCTTCTCCTGTGGATCAAGCGGGTGTACTTCTTCCACGGAACCAGGATCTCGTTCATCTCGAAGGCCAGTTTGACAGGCTTGAGGACGCTTCTCAGCTCCGTGTCGGCAACTTCACCGGCGTCAATCCTTTCGTTGTACTTCCGGATGAACTGGATTGCCAGAGTCTTGGCGCGGACCGGGTCGGTTCGGAGGGTCCTGATCATGTCGACGGTGCCCTTCACGACTGCCTCCCGTTCCGTGGCCCTCACGGCCAGAGGACCTGACCTGTGATGGATGGCCTTGGGGTCCACGAACCCTCCGAACTCCAGGAACCACCTCACGTCCCGCTTGTACGCATCCTTCGTGGAAGGCGAATCGACCGCGTCCCATGGGAGCAGGATCTCCTCCTCTACGAGCTCTGTCATACGGTATCATACCCTATTCGGGTCCGACTATAACACGGTTTACAATGCGGGCCCGGTGGGATTTGAACGATAAATGGGTTAAAACCCTTTGACAGGAAATGC